>NZ_JBEXPD010000002.1:0-1283759 GCF_040611875.1 Streptomyces sp. NPDC006516 | reverse complement strand
TCCTTGAACGAACCCGGATCCAGCAACAGCTCGATACGCTCCCGCGCCGTCAGCTTGCCCTTCGCATGCTGCGCCTCGGTCGCCCGGTCACTCGGTCCACGCCGGGCCTGCTCACGCAGAGCCAGCAGTTCGGCCACCCGCCCACGCGTGTCGCTGGGCTCGCCCGGGATTTCGTCCACAACGGTCATGCGTCGACCCTACGAACCCGACCGAGGAAACCTCGCCGTTCACTCCGGACAGTCTCCTGCCCGGTTTCCTGGTGGCACCCGACAGAACCGGGGCGCCGGGCATCCCATCTGCCAGCTCACGTGGCTTCCGCGTTGTAGAGCCCCCACAAAGGGCCCTCTGTGGCCTCGACCACACACAACGGCGCGCGCCACGCCGCGGAGCCACCGGGGCGGGGTATCCGGCAGGCCTCAATGGCGGGGGGCACACATGGGCGCTGCTCACGCGCCGGGCGTACGCCTTCACCGACGGCGAGCCACGGCCTGTCGGCGTCCGCGCGGTTGTGCGGGAGGCGCGCCCTTCCCTCCCCTCAGCATGCACACCCCGTCACGGACGGTTCGCACCGGCCCCCGCGGAGTCAGCCGGCACCTGCGCCCGGACTCGTTCACCCGGCGCACACGGCGTCCCACCACGCGTGGCCAAAAACCGTCCTGTGGCGTCGAGTTGTGAAGAACAGGGCCTCTTTGAGAGCGCTCTCAGTCATAACTCTTGACGGTCGCGGGAGGCATCGCGAGAGTGTTGCGCACCGCAGACGGCCCCACCGTTCCGCTTCCCCACGCCCCCCATGCCCCTGTCTGCGACCCCCACACTCCGGGAGTTCCTTCGTGATTTCGCGCAGAATGTTCCTGACGGGCGCCGCCGCCTCCGCGACCGCGCTCAGCTATCCCCTCTGGGGCAGCGCCCTGAGCCCGCGCACGTCGGCCGCCGCGGCCACGTGCGAACTGGCGCTGGAGAACAAGTCGCTGCCCGGCACCGTGCACGCCTACGTCACCGGCCACGAGCAGGGCACCGACCGCTGGGTGCTCCTCCGCGCCGACGGCAGCGTCTACCGCCCCGACTCCCCCGGCGCCCCGCAGACCCCGCTCCCGGTGGACTGCGCCATCCCGCTGAGGGGCGCGGGCGCCGGCCCCGTCGTGCTGACCCTGCCGCAGATGTACGGGGCCCGGGTCTACTTCGTACGCGACGACAAGCTGGACTTCTACCTCAACCCGGGCCCCTCGCTGGTCGAACCCGCCTTCGCGACCCCGGCCGACCCGAACTACGGCCGGACCTGGTCCTTCTGCGAGTTCACCTTCAACCCGCAGCAGCTGTACGCGAACATCAGCTACGTCGACCTCGTGACGGCGCTGCCGATCGGCCTGACCCTGGAGGGCGACGCCACGCACACGGTGGCACCGCTGCCGGACGGCGCGGTCCAGCGCATCGCGGACGACCTCACGGCCCAGGCCGCCGCGGACGGGCAGCCCTGGGACAAGCTGATCACCCGCGGGGCGGACGGGAAGGTCCTGAGGGTGGTCTCGCCGCAGAACCTGATGGCTCCGTTCTTCGACCGGCCGAACGAGATGCCGTTCCGGGACCTGTTCACGGCGCAGATCGACGAGGTCTGGGAGAAGTACCGCTCCACCGACCTGCGCATCGACCTTCAGGGCGGCCGGGGCACGCTGACGGGGCGCGTCAGCGGCGACACGCTGACCTTCGAGGGCGGCCACACATTCACCAAGCCGACGTCGAAGGACATCTTCACGTGCAATCACGGCCCCTTCACCAACAACCCGGCCGACTCCGACGACAAGAAGGCGCTGCTGGCCAGGATTGCGGCGGGCTTCAACCGCTCGATCATGCTCAGCCACCCGCAGCAGCCCAACGGCACCTCGGTCGCGGACTACTACAAGGGCGCGGTGACGAACCACTGGTCGCGCGTCGTCCACGCGAACTCCCCGATCGGTTACGCGTTCCCCTACGACGACGTGCGCCCGGACGGCGAGCCGGACGTCTCGGGGGCGGCCCACGACGGCAACCCGCGCCGCTTCACGGTGAGTGTGGGCTCCTGACGCCCGCATGACGCGGCAGGGCCGCCCGCCGCCCGGCCGGGGCGCGGGCGGCCCTGCCGCGTCCGGCGCCCGCGCGGCCCGGTCCGGCCCGCACCCCCGGCCCGCGGGACGGATCGTCGGCAGAGGTCCGCCCTCGGCGCGAGTCCCGTCGGCAGGCAGGACCGCCGTCGACCGCGCGGGGGTCCTCGGCGAGGGCGTCCTGCCCGCACTCTGCCCCTGAGCCGACGCTCCGGCCGTGGCGGATGTACGACCCGGCCGGTACGCGGCCCGTCCCTGCCGTGGCGGAGTGCGCCGCTCCCCCGGACGATGGCCCCTCCCGCCCGTAACGGAACAGGCGGCTCCGCCGGCGCGCGGCTCCTGGTCGGCCGTAGCGGAGTGCGTAACTCCGCGGACACGCAGACCTCTTGACTTCGCAACATCCGGAATGGAGAGTGCCGGGCACTGTACTTGTACACACCATCGGCCCGGAGGCGCCTGTGTGCGATCTGCACGACCCCAGCGACCACGACCACGCGGTACAGACAGGTGACGGGCTCAGCCGCCGCCGGATCATGCAGATGCTCGGAGCAGCCGGGATAGCCACCACGGCGATCACCGCGACGGCGGACCCGGCCATGGCGGCGGCCTCCGACGAGGCGGCCGGACTCGCCGCGGAGGACGCCGCCGCCTACACCGCGCCCGAAGGGCTCGCCGAGGACTCGGCGGCGAAGCGGACGGCGCTCGGCTGGATCGAGAAGAACGCGTCCCGGATCACCGGGCTGAACGACGAGATCTGGGAGCACGCGGAACTGAGCCTGCGGGAGTGGAACTCCTCCCTGGCCCAGGCCGACTTCCTGCGCAAGGCGGGCTTCGACGTCCGGTTCGGGACGGCGGGCTTCCCGACCGCCTTCACCGCCACGTACACCCGCGGCAAGGGCGGCCCGGTCATCGGATTCAGCGGTGAATACGACGCTCTGCCCGGCCTGTCCCAGAACAAGGGCGTGGGCGAGCACGACCCGAAGGAGTACATCCACGATCCGTTCGCCCCGGGCTACGGGAGCGGCCACGGCTGCGGTCACTGCGCGCTGGGGGCGGCTGCCGCGGCGGCTGCGGCAGCGGTCGCGGAGGCGTCCCGGCGCCACAAGCTCGATGTGACCGTGAAGTTCTTCGGCTCGACTGCCGAGGAGCAGCTGATCGGCAAGACGTACGCCGTCAGCAAGGGCGTCTACGACGGGCTCGACGCCTTCCTCGACTGGCACCCCTCGACCGGCAACGCCACCGGCTGGGGCACGTCCAACGCGATGACAGCCGTCACCTTCACCTTCCTCGGCGTCGCCGGCCACGGCGGCACCCCGCTGGGCAACAAGAGCGCGCTGGACGCGGCCGTGATGATGGCGACCATGTCGGAGTTCCTCCGCGAGGAGAGCATGGGCCCGTCCGCCCGGCTGCACTGGGTGATCAACAACGGCGGGGACATCCCCAATGTGACACCGGAGATCGCGGAGATCTCCTACTACGTCCGCGAGGGCAGCGTCGCGCGCGTCGCCTCGCTGCTGGACAAGGTCATCGCCGTGTCGGAGGCCGCGGCGACCGCGAGCCGCACCTCGGTCCGGCACCGGATCACCTCCGCGTGCTGGAACCAGCTCCCGTCGAAGGCGTTCGCCGAGCTGATGTACGACAACATGCGCCAGATCGGGCCGCCGGTGTTCTCGGCGGACGCCCAGCGTCTGGCCAAGGAGCTCCAGAGCTCGCTGGGGCTCCCGGAGAGCGGCCTGCACGACAAGATCGGCGCCCTGTCCCCGCCCAATCCGGTCTTCCTGGGCGGCGGTTCCACCGATGTGGCCGACATCAGCTGGCAGGTGCCGACCGTCTCGATGGGCGCCGCGCTCGCCCCCATCGGATCGAAGATGCACACCTGGTCGACCGCCTCGTGCGCGGGATCGGCGCCGGGCCACGCAGCGATCAGGGCCGCGGCCGCCTATCTGGCCGCCACCGCGGTGGACCTTCTGGTGAAGCCGGAGCTGCTGGCCGGGATCAAGGAGGAGTTCCGGAAGCGGACCGAGGGCCTGACCTGGAAGACCGCGCTGCCGGAGGGGTACGAGCCCCCGATGTACGAGCCGCCCGCCTGGTTCCTCAAGAAGACGGGCCAGAGCTGGCCGCCGGAGAACATCACCTGGCCGCCGCGCCGGGTGGTCAGCAAGGAGAAGTTCGCCTCGCTCGGACCCGCGCTGGAGCCGCAGGTCTGACGCGGCGCCCGCCATGACGAAGCGGTGCCCCCGCCCGGCCTCGGAGACGGCCGGACGGGGGCACCGCCATGTGTGCGGTGGACGCGGTCAGCAGCCGCCGCAGTTGTAGTACGTCACGTCCCAGTGGTTGCCCTCGTCGGCGTAGACGTTGCCCGAGCCCGACTTGTACTGCGGGGCGCCGTCGCCGCGCAGGCCGATGTAACTGAACACGCCCTTCACGTAGTTGGTGAGGCAGGTGCTCTTGCTGAAGTCGAGCTTGTAGCCGTTCCAGTGCGAGTACGTGCCACTGGCGTGCCCGGTCTCCGTGCCCCCGGTGATGTTGAGCGCGCAGCCCGTGGCGCTCTTGAGCGTCTGGGCCCCCTGGGCGCTGGTCAGGTTGAGCTGTTCGAAGGAGGTGCAGGTGGAGACGTTCCGGTTGGAACAGCCGCCGGAGGACGACCAGGTGATCCCGGACGAGGTGAAGCGGGAGGTCGCCTGGGAGTGGGTCAGCTTGGTGACGGCGTGCGCCTCGGTGGCTCCGCCCCCGAGGACTCCGATCCCGGGCGCGAAGAGCGCGCCGAGGACGAGAGCGAGGGCGGTGAGGGCGGAGCGGAGTCTGGGGCGGATCGGCATGGGGGGAGTCCTCCTGCTCATGACAATTACGGGCAGGGAGATAGTGCCGTAGTTCTACGCGCGTCCGCCAGAGGGTCGAGCGACGCGATCCGACGCCCGGCGCGATTTCCGGAAGGGCCTGGACCCTTGATGTTGAACTTTGAACAAAAGAGGTCTACAGTCAATCTCGTTGAAGGTTAAACCAAACGTTCGGCGGTCTGGTCCCCAGAGCGCGCCGGAACACGTCCCCGAGGAGGAGCCATGGCTCTGTTCAACCGCAAGAACACCGCCCCGTCCACCACCGCGACCCTCGCTGTGGACCCCGCGCTGGCGGCCCTGACCGGCACCTACACGATCGACCCGGCCCACAGCAGCATCGGTTTCACCGTGCGCCACGCCATGGTCACGAACGTCCGCGGCTCGTTCGGTGAGCACGAGGGCACCCTCACGCTGGACGGCACGAACCCCGGCGCCTCCACCGCCTCGATCGACGTCAAGATCGCCAGCGTCGACACCGGCATCGCCGACCGCGACGGCCACCTGGTCAGCGCCGACTTCTTCGACGCCGAGAAGTTCCCGAGGATGACGTTCCGCTCCACGCAGGCCGAGCAGCTCGGCGGCGACGCGTACCGCGTCACCGGCGACCTCACGATCAAGGACGTCACCCGCCCGCTCTCCATCGACCTGGAGTTCAACGGCTCCGCCACCGACGTGTACGGCAACGAGCGCGTGGGCTTCGAGGGCAGCGCCGACATCCTCCGCTCCGACTGGGGCCTGACCTGGAACGCCGCCCTGGAGACCGGCGGTGTGATGGTCAGCGACAAGGTCAAGCTGAACTTCGACATCTCCGCGATCAAGGCCGCCCCGCAGGCCTGACCACCACGGAGCGAGCGCGCCCGCCGGCTCTCCCCCTTCCGGGGAGGGCGGCGGGCGCTCGCCGTTTCCGGAGCGGCGAACCCGGCGGTCCGGCGCCGGACCGCCGGTGCGGCGCCCGCCCCGCGGCCCGGCCGGTCAGCCCTTGCGGCGCACCTTCAGCGCGTTGTCGGTGCGGGTGGTGGGACGGCCCTCGGGGTCGTTCTGGATCCGCTCGTGCTCCTCGCTGAGCAGCACCTCCCACTCCCCCTCGGGGAGTTCGAGGGACGCCAGCACCTCGTCCGGGGTCGGGAACACCATCTCGGGGTGCGGGTTCTCCTCCCAGGAGGGGAACCCGGCGTGCCCGACGACCAGGAGTACGCCGCCGGGGGCCACCGCCCGGGCCGCGCGGCGCAGGATCTGCTCGCGGGGCAGGTCGCCCATCGAGTGCAGGAACTGGGCGGAGACCAGGTCGTACTCCCCTTCGGGGAAGTCGGCCCCCAGATCGGTGCGCAACCAGTCGATCCGGTCCGCCACCCCGGCCTCGGCCGCGTGTCCGGCCGCCCGGTCCAGGGCGACCCGCGAGATGTCCGTGGCGGTGACCTTCCAGCCCTCCCGGGCGAGCCAGACGGCGTCGGCGCCCTCGCCGCACCCCAGGTCGAGCGCCCGCCCGGGCTTCAGCCCCTCCACCTCGCGGACCAGGACGACATTGGGGTTCCCGCTCCAGATCCGGTGGCTCTCGCGGTACCGGTCGTCCCACATCTCGGCGTCGGTCCGGCTGCTGTCGGTGGTCATCGTGCCTCCTGAAGTCCATGACGGCGGTCCCCGAGCACCCGCTCGGTCACCTGGCGCTCGGCCTCGGCCGAGAAGGGTGCGCGGCGTGCCTCGACCGCGCGGCGGGTGTCCTCGTCGACGAGGTCCATGTTGATCATCGACGCCGCCTTGAGTCCTGCGGCGGCGGCCCCGACGACCTGCTCCATGAGGTTGGCGACGTTACCGGCCACCCACACACCGGGCACCTCGGTCGCCCCGGCGGGGTCGGCCGCGATGTACGTACCGACCACGTGGCCGCCGACCTCCAGCTCGGTGGGCCGCAGGCCGAGGCCCTCCAGGACCGCGGAGCGGGCCGTGAAGCGCGGCTGGACGACGAGCGCCTCGCGCGGGATCACCCTGCCTCCGGCCAGCCGCACCCCGGTGAACCGGTCGTCGGCGATCTCCAGCCCGGCCACCTCTCCGTCCACCACGGCGATGCCCCGGGCGGCGAGCCGCTCGTAGTCCTCGTCGCCGAAGTCCGCCTGGCCGTGCCGGAACAGCACCACGTCGTCGGTCCACTGCCGCCAGAGCAGTGCCTGGTGCACGGCCATGGGGCTGACGGCCAGAATGCCCACCGCCCGGTCCCGTACCTCCCAGCCGTGGCAGTAGGGGCAGTGCAGCACCTCGCGGCCCCAGCGCTCGGCCAGGCCCTCCACCGCCGGCAGCTCGTCGACGAGTCCGGTGGTCACGAGGAGCCGGCGCGCCTCGACCGCGCTCCCGTCCTCCCGCACGACCCGGAAGCCGTCGGACAGCTTCTCCGCCTCGACGACCTCGCCCTGGACGATCTCGGCGCCGTACGCAGCGGCCTCGGCGCGGCCCACGGACAGCAGCTCCGAGGGCGGGGTGCCCTCGCGGCCCAGGTAGTTGTGCACGTGGGACGCGGGCGCGTTGCGCGGTCTGCCCCCGTCGATCACGAGCACGGAACGCCGGGCCCGGGACAGGGCGAGCGCCCCGCTCAGCCCGGCAGCCCCGCCGCCTATCACCACGGTGTCGTAACGCTGATTCATCTCGCTCATCCGGAACACCTCCAATTACGGGAGATGGTGCGCCCGTGAGTCCGATCCGACAAACTTGCTTGCCGAAGTGGCAAACTCGCACCAGACGGTCTTCCCCGGCTGCCGCTCCCCCACCCCCCACGCGTCGGCGAGCGCCCCGACGAGCACGAGCCCCCGCCCCCACTCCGCCTCGGGAGCGGGCCCCTCGACCTCCCGGACCCGGCCGTCGCCGCTGTCGTGCACCTCGATCCGCAGGACGTGCCCCCAGGTGACGTGGACCCGGAAACCCCGGCCGGGCGGGACGCCGTGGATCAGCGCGTTGGTGGCCAGCTCGCTCACGCAGAGCAGCACGTCGTCGACGTCCACCTCGCACGCCCAGTCGAGCAGCGCTTCCCGTACGAACTTCCGCACGAGGGGGACGGACCTGCGCTCACGGCGGTAGAACGCCTCACGGAAGGAGGCGAGTTGTGTTGTCTCATTCACGGGACGACTGTCACAGACCGTG
This sequence comes from Streptomyces sp. NPDC006516, assembly GCF_040611875.1. Taxonomy (NCBI): domain Bacteria; kingdom Bacillati; phylum Actinomycetota; class Actinomycetes; order Kitasatosporales; family Streptomycetaceae; genus Streptomyces; species Streptomyces sp. NPDC006516. The sequence goes on along the minus strand of NZ_JBEXPD010000002.1, from coordinate 1,275,721 downwards.
ACTACTGTGGGGCACCGCGTCAGGTCGTACACCGCGTTTGTACGAGTGCTGACGGGTCGCGCGGGGCTCGGGTACGGGGAAGGGCACGTCATGCACTCGGTGAAGAGGAACAAGCGGGTCACGTCCTGGCATGTCATCGGCGCGCAGCTCGCCGCGTTCCGGCGCTCGGCGGGGCTGACACAGACGGCACTGGCCGACCGGTTCTGCGTGGGCGAGGACACGATCGCGTCGATCGAGCAGGGCCGCCGGCCGCTCCAGGCGGACTTCGCGACACAGCTGGACGAACTGCTGGACACGAAGGGGGTGCTGGGGGTCGCAGTGGCGAAGGTGCCGCAGAAGGAGCGGTTCCCGGCGTTCGTGCAGGACTTCGTGGAGTACGAGCAGGAGGCGGTGACGCTGCTGTGGTACGAGAACCAGGTGGTCCCGGGCCTTTTGCAGACGGAGGAGTACGCCCGGGCCGTGTTCGCGAGCCTCTACCCGCCCCTGGAGGACGGCGAACTGGAGGAGCGCGTCGCAGCTCGCCTCGACCGGCAGCGGGTCTTCGAGCGCAAGCCCCGGCTGATGGCCAACTTCCTGATCGAGGAAAGCATTCTGACGCGGCCCCTCGGGGGCCGGACGGTGTTGCGCGAGCAGATCCTTCATCTGCGACGCTGCGCCGAACTTCCTTTCCTGGGGCTCCAGATCATGCCGACGAACCGAGAGACGCACGCCGCGCTCGACGGGCCGATGGTGCTGCTGGAGACCCCTGACCACGATCAGCTGGCCTACATCGAGGGGCAGCGCGTCAGCGTCCTGATCGACGACCTCGACGAGGTCAGTGTGCTGCACCAGAAATATGGGATGCTGCGTTCGCAGGCGATTTCCCCCGAGGAAAGCATGCGCCTACTGGACGACCTGCTGGGAGAGTCATGACGCGCGCAGCACACGACACAGACCGCACCTGGTTCAAGTCGAGCTACAGCGGCAGCGAAGGTGGCGCCTGTCTCGAAATCGCCTACGCCTGGCACAAGTCCAGCTACAGCGGCAGTGAGGGTGGCAACTGCGTCGAGGTCGCCTCCCACCCCGCCGCCGTGCACATCCGCGACTCCAAGGTCACCGACGGCCCGGTCCTCACCGTGCCCCCGGCCGCGTGGGCCGCCTTCGTCGCCTCCGCTGTCTGAAGGTGCGCCCGTGACCGACACCCTCGCCCGGATCGCCGAACGCGTGCGACCGCCCGCCGTGGTGGTCGACGGCCAGGGTGACTGGGCAGAGGCCGAGCGTGCGCTGGGCACCCGCCTGCCCGATGACTACAAGCAGCTGGTCGCGACCTACGGGCGCGGGGACTTCTGGGGCGCGCTGTGCCTCTGCACCCCTTTCGGCGAGGACAACCCCGTACCGCTCACGGCGGACCTGCTGGAGGACTACGGACCGTTGCGCGAGGACGCTCCCGAGAACTACCCCTACCCTCTCTTCCCGGAGCCCGGCGGCCTGCTCGCCTGGGCGGTGACGGAGAGCGCGGCGCACGTCTGCTGGCTGACCGAAGGGCCTCCCGAGGCCTGGCCCGTGGTGATCTGGTCACGGGACGACGACTACGAGCGGTTCGACTGCGGAGCCGGCGCGTTCCTCGACGGTCTGACGAGCCGCCGCATCACCTCTCACCTCCTGCACCACGCACCGGAGTTCACCCCCTGGTTCGACCCCGCGGTCGAGATGGACCACGTGTACGTGAAGCTGGGAGACGGAGCGCGCCCCTACTCCGAGCGGCTGGGAATCCTGCGCAAGGCGCTGGGCCCCACGTCGGACCGTGGCGGATACGAGCACCTCGGGCTGCGGCAGGACCATTTCGCCGTGGACGGCGCCGGCTGGCTCCTGACGTACGAGTCCGCCTACGGCCATCAGCTCCGGGTCGCGTTCCCGCCCTGCGACAGCGAGGCGGCCCGGCGGGCCGTGCTGGCGGCGTTGGAGCTCATCGGGTGCCCCGTGCTGTCGGCCGACACCGTGCACGGCACGTCGTCCTGGGCATCAGCCACTTGACCAGGCCATGACTGACGCGGCCCTCCGCGGGCCGCCTTTTCCCGGTACCGGCCTTCCGGTTCCGCTTTTCACCGAAGCCCGTCAGATGTCTGTACGCACATCGGCGTACCGGTGTACGGTCTCGGCCGGATGGGCGTTGGGAGCGCTCCCATCACGTTGTTTCCACCCCACATGAGGAGGAATCACCATGAAACGCCTGTTCGCCTTACTCGCCGCCTTCGCGACCGTCCTGGGTCTCACGGCCGCCTTCAGTTCTCCGGCGGCGGCCGCCACCGGCTGCAAGGTCGACTACACGGTCACCAGCCAGTGGACGGGCGGCTTCCAGGCCGGGGTGAAGATCACCAATCTGGGTGCCCCCGTCAACGGATGGACGCTCGCGTTCACCATGCCGGCATCGGGACAGAAGGTCACCCAGGGCTGGAACGCCACCTGGTCGCAGTCGGGTTCGGCGGTCACCGTCGTCGGTGTCGACTGGAACCGGTCGCTGGCCACCGGCGGCTCGGCGGACGTCGGATTCACGGGCACCTTCACGGGCGCCAACCCGAAGCCCACGGCTTTCACGCTGAACGGCGTGGCCTGTACGGGCTCGACCGGGGAGGAGCCCCCTCCCGGCCCGGTCGACGGCACCCCCGTGGACATCAACGGCCCGCTCCACGTCTGCGGCGTGAACCTGTGCAACCAGTACAACCGCCCCGTCCAGCTGCGAGGCATGAGCACGCACGGCATCCAGTGGTTCGACGCCTGCTACAACACCGCCTCCCTGGACGCGCTGGCCAACGACTGGAAGTCGGACCTGCTGCGCATCTCCATGTACGTGCAGGAGGACGGCTACGAGACCGATCCGGCGGGCTTCACCAACCGCGTGAACCGCCTCGTGGACATGGCCGAGGCACGCGGCATGTACGCGCTGATCGACTTCCACACCCTGACGCCCGGTGACCCGAACTACAACCTGGAGCGCGCCAAGACCTTCTTCGCCTCCGTCGCCGCACGTAACGCGGGCAAGAAGAACGTGATCTACGAGATCGCCAACGAGCCCAACGGCGTGAGCTGGTCCGGCATCAAGAACTACGCCGAACAGGTCATCCCGGTGGTCCGGGCCGCCGACCCGGACGCGGTCGTCATCGTCGGCACCCGTGGCTGGTCCTCGCTGGGCGTCTCGGACGGCTCCAGCGAGAGCGAGGTCGTCAACAACCCGGTGAACGCGACCAACATCATGTACGCGTTCCACTTCTACGCCGCGAGTCACAAGGACAACTACCGCGCCACTCTGAGCCGGGCGGCTTCCCGACTGCCGCTGTTCGTCACGGAGTTCGGCACGGTGAGCGCCACCGGCGGCGGGGCGATGGACCGGTCGAGCACCACAGCCTGGCTGGACCTGCTCGATCAGCTGAAGATCAGCTACGCGAACTGGACCTATTCCGACGCCGACGAGAGCAGCGCGGCGTTCCGGCCGGGCACCTGCGCGGGCAGCGACTACAGCAGCAGTGGTGTGCTGACCGAGTCCGGTGCACTGCTCAAGAGCCGGATCAGCACCGCGGACAGCTTCCCCACCAGCTGACGTGAGGCGGGGCTCCGGCCCGGCCGGGGCCCCGCCTTCCACGACGGGACCGCTCCCGTCCCCGTTCCGCACTCCCTCACTCCCCCACCTCGGAGGCACACGTGCGCGTCCTTCTCCCCCGATTACCGCGCCGGTCATGGACGGCGGTCCTCACCGCCCTCGTGCTGCTGGCGTCCGGCCTCGCCGCGCTGACCGGCCTCACGGCGACGTCCGCCGTCGGCGCGGCGGCCGGCTGCCGGGTCGATCACACGGTGAACAAGTGGACCGGCGGCTACGTCGCCCAGTTCAAGGTCACCAATCTCGGCCCGGCGATCGACGGCTGGCGCCTGACCTGGACGTACACCGGCGACCAGCAGGTGACGTCGGCGTGGAACGCGACCGTCACCCAGACCGGCGGCTCCGTGATCGCCGAACACACGAGCGCGAACCGCGCTCTCGCCAGTGGCGGCACCGTCGACTTCGGCCTGCAAGGGACCTGGCGGTCGGCCGACCCCGCTCCGGTCGGCTTCGCCCTGAACGGCGTTTCCTGCGGCGGTGACGGCACCACGCCGCCGACCACACCACCTCCGACCACACCACCCCCCACGACACCTCCGTCCGGTGCGGACTGCGGCGACGCGGTGATCTGCTCGGACTTCGAGGACCAGACAGGCCCCGCCCCTTCGGGCGCCTGGAGGTTCACCGCACCCGACTGCCAGGGAACCGGTACGGCCGCTGTGGACACCACGGTGGCGCACAGCGGCAGCAGATCGCTGCGGATCGACGGCGGGGCCGGTTACTGCAACCACGCCTTCGTCGCCTCCACCGCCGACCTGTCCTCGGTCGGTCCGGTGATGTACGTACGCATGTGGGTGCGGCACACCACCGCGCTCCCCTCCGCCCACGTCACCTTCGTCTCTCTGCCCGACACCTCACAGAGCGGCCGGAGCCTGCGCGTCGGGGGCCAGAACGGCGCCCTGCAGTGGAACCGGGAGATCGACGACGCCACCCTGCCGGCCCAGAGCCCGGCCGGAGTGGCGCTGAGCAGGCCGCTGCCCACGGACACCTGGCAGTGCCTGCGGTTCGCGATCGACACGACGGCCCCCGGCCTCGACACCTGGCTCGGCGGCGAGCAGATTCCCGGGCTGCACGCCGACGGCACTCCCACGCAGGACATCGACCAGCAGTGGCTGGCCCGGACCACCCCGCCCCGGCCCACCGCGCTGCGACTGGGCTGGGAGAGCTACGGGACGGGCGACGACACCCTGTGGTTCGACGATGTGACCGTCGGCTCGGCACCCCTCACCTGCTGACAGCTCGCCGGCCCCGCGGGCTCCGCCACATGCGCTCCCCCATCACACGGAGGAAGCCGGGCTCGCCCTCCGCCGGCCCGAACTGGTCCTCGGCCCGGGCAGCCGGCGGCCCTCGTCCTCGCGGGCGCCCTTCATCACGGACAGCGGACGCAGCACCTTCGTCCCCTCCAGTTGTGCCGAGCCGGAGTGGGACGAGGACTTCCCCGGCGACGTCAACCCGTTCCTGCCCAGGGAGCGTGGCCGTCGCCGGTGACGTGCGGACGGCGCCCCGGACCTGCCGGCCAACGCTTCGCGGAGCATGAGCAGTTCACCGCTAGCTGCCATGGCGCGGCCCGCGCGGGGAAGGCGAGCAAGCATGAACATCACGCTTCTCACGCGCGGACGGCGGTGGGCCGCACTGCTGGCGGCCGGGCCCCTCGTAGCGGCGTGCGGCGGGCATGCGGATCCCGGCGCACCCGCGGACGGGGCCCCGCCGGTGCTGCGGCCGGGTGCGCACCTGGTGATCACGACCGGCAACGGCGTGCGTCTGCGGCCGGCCGACGGCGAACGGGCGGTCACGGAGGCCCGGATCGGCAGCGGCTGGTCCCACCGCGACGGCGACTGGGTCCTCGACCTGTCCTGCCCGCCGGACGATGGTCACGAGGACGGACGGTGCCCCCGTATGCCCGCGGTCGGCGTTCCGGCCGGAGTCTCCGTCACGGTCACCGCCAGGAACGCGGGCATCGACGCGACGGGCATCGCGGCGGGGCTGGACCTGACCACCGTCAACGGGGACGTGACGGTCACCCGGTCCGGCGAGGCGGACGCCACCGTCCGCCTGGTGACCCGCAACGGCTCGGTGCGCACCGGCACTCTGCGTGCGGCGGGCGTGCACGCCCAGACCGTGAACGGGGACGTGACGCTCGCCAGCGCCACCTCGCCGGCCCGCGTCACCGCGGCCACGACCAACGGATCGGTGCGGGTGTCGCTGCCCCACGGCGCGCCCGCCTACGACGTCGCCGCCACCACCCGGAACGGCCGGACCTCCGTCGCCGTCCCCGCCGCCACGCGGAGGAACGGCCACGAGATGCGGCTGGCCACCTTCAACGGTGACGTCACCGCCGTGCGTGGCTGAGGCCTCTCAGGGGTGCTCACCCGGCCCCTCGGTGTACGGGGCGAGGCGGGTGGGCGAGAGGGCGGTGTCCTCCTCGCCCGGCTCCAGCAGGGTGGCCGCGGCGCCCACGATGAGCGGGTCGGGCTTGCCGACCGCCTCAGCACTCTTCGCCGTGTAGTCGACGCGGGCGAGCAGGCTGCGCATGGCTTCGAGGCGGGCCCGGCGCTTGTCGTTGCTCTTCACGACGGTCCACGGCGCGTGCTCGGTGTCGGTGGCGCGGAACATGTCGATCTTCGCCGTCGTGTAGGCGTCCCAGCGGTCGAGGGAGTCGATGTCCGTGGGCGAGAGCTTCCACTGACGTACGGGGTCGACCTGGCGGATGGCGAAACGCGTTCGCTGCTCGGCGCGGGAGACGGAGAACCAGAACTTGACGACGATGATGCCGTCGTCGACGAGCATCTGCTCGAAGGCAGGGCACTGCTGGAGGAAGAGTTCGTACTCGGGCTGGGTGCAGAAGCCCATGACGCGTTCGACGCCGGCCCGGTTGTACCAGGAGCGGTCGAAGAAGACGAGCTCGCCGGGCGCGGGGAGGTGGGCCACGTAACGCTGGAAGTACCACTGGCCCCGCTCGCGGTCCGTGGGCTTGTCGAGGGCCACGATCCGCGCGCCACGGGGGTTGAGCCGCTCGGTGAAGCGCTGGATGGTCCCGCCCTTGCCGGCGGCGTCACGCCCCTCGCACACCACGACGACCCGCGCACCGGTGTCCTTCGTCCACCGCTGCAGTTTGAGCATCTCGATCTGCAGGATGCGCTTGATCCGCTCGTACTCCTGGCGACGGATCTTGCGGTCGTACGGGTAGTTCTCCCGCCAGGTCTTGATCGGCCTGCCCGCCTCGTCGAGCAGAATCGGCTGCTCCGGCCTGCTGGTGTCCACGGTCAGACCGTCCAGCAGCTGCTTCTCCACCTCGTCGCGCTCCATCAGGCCTAGCGTGGCATCCGATCGGGCCCCGCGCCACCAGGTGGCGCGGAACCCGCGGTGGACGGCGCGTCCTACTTCATCTTCTCCGCGAAGAGCGGGACGACCTTCTCCAGCGCGTAGGAGGTCGACAGGATCGAGTCGGTGGCGAACGCCGTGCTGATGCCCTTGTCGTCGAAGACGAGGGAGTGGCCGGCCTTCACCGACGGCACCGCCTTGAAGAGCGGGTCGCCGCTGATGTCGCTCGCCGGGATGCCGATGGGCGCCATGACGGTCAGGTCGGCGTCGAGGAGGTCGAGGTTCTCCTTGGAGACGGAGATCGAGAAGCCCTCGCCGGCCTCGGCCTCCACGGCCGGGTTGTTCTCGAAGCCCAGGCGCTCGACGAAGTCGACGCGGCCGGTGCCGGAGACGTAGGCGCCGTATCCCTCGGAGGTGCGGGAGCCGAGCGTGATCGTGCTGCCCTCGAACTCGGGGTGCGCCTCGACGGCTTCGGCGAACTTCGCCTCGGTGTCGGCGATCAGCTTCTCGCCCTTCTCCGGGACGCCCATGGCGGCGGCGACCATCTCGGTCTGCTTCTCCCAGGAGAGCTTGTACTGGTCGCCTCCCTCAGGCACGCCGACGGTCGGGGCGATCTTGCTGAGGGTGTCGTAACGCGTCCGGTCGCCGCTGGACTTGGTGTCCAGGATGAGGTCGGGCTGGAGGGCCGCGATCTTCTCGAACTCAGGCTCCAGCGTGCCGATCATCTGCGGGCTCTTGTCGTACCTGCCCTTGGCCCACGGTCCGACGCCCTCGCCGCCGAAGGCCAGCCAGTCGCTCGCGCCGACGGGCTGACCGCCGAGCGCGAGAACAGTCTCCGCGTCGCCCCAGCCGAGCGCCACGATGCGCTTCGGTGCCTTGTCGACGGTGATCTCGCCGAACTTCGTCGCGACCTTCGCGGGAAAGGCACCCGTGGCCGCCCCGTCGGAGGCGGAGGCGGAGGCGGAGGTTTCGTCGGATGAGCCGCATGCGGCCAGGCCGACGAGGAGGGCCGCGACGGCGCCTGCCATCAGGACCGGGGTGCGTCGCGCACGGCGGACGCAGGGAGCGGAATCGTTCATGCCGCTTAGGCTAGCCTAACCTAAATCAGAATCGTGACGCGGGTATGCCCGCGCTGCCCCGCACGTGGTGGCGGCCCAGCGGCACCACCATCGGCGTCGCTGACGCGGGGTCGTCCATCACGGAGCAGCGCATCCCGAAGACCTCGCCGACCAGCTCCTCCGTCACGATGTCGGCCGGTCTCCCCTCCGCGACGATCCGCCCGTCCTTCATGGCGATCATGTGGTCCGCGTACCGGCAGGCGAGATTCAGATCGTGCAGCACGGCGACCATGGTGACCCCGTGCTCGTGGTTCAGATCGGTGAGGAGGTCGAGGACGTCCAGCTGGTGGCTGGCGTCCAGGAAGGTGGTGGGCTCGTCCAGGAGCAGGATGTCCGTGTGCTGCGAGAGCGCCATCGCGATCCACACGCGCTGGCGCTGTCCGCCGGAGAGCTCGTCCACCGGGCGCTCGGCGAGTTCCAGGGTGCCGGTCGAGAGCAGCGCCTGGGCGACCGCCTCGTCGTCCCCGGGCCCCCAGCGTCGGAACCAGCCCTGGTGCGGGTAACGGCCGCGCCCCACGAGGTCGGAGACGGTGATCCCCTCCGGCGCGGACGGGCTCTGCGGAAGGATGCCGAGCACGGCGGCGACCTCCTTCGTCGGCATCTCGTGGACGCTCCGCCCGTCCAGGAGCACCGCACCCCGCGAGGGTGCCAGCAGGCGCGCCATCGCCCGCAGCAGGGTGGACTTCCCGCAGGCGTTCGGGCCGACGATGACGGTGATCCGCCCCGGAGGGACGTCCACGCTCAGCCCGGAGACGATCTCCCGGTCGCCGTAGCCGAGACGGACGTCCTGGGCTCGAAGGGTGTGCTGGGCCACGGCGTGCTCACGCCTTTCCTCGTTGTCCGTATCGGATGAACGCGCGTCGGTCCCTGGCTCAGCCACCGCTGCCCCCACGATTGGCGCGGGCCAGGAGCAGCAGCAGGTAGGGGGCGCCGATGATGCTGGTCACCACACCCACCGGGAGCTGCACCGACGGCAGCAGGTGCTGGGCGCCGAAGTCGGCGACCAGGACGATCAGGGCCCCGGTCAGCGCGGCGTGCGGCAGCGCCGCACCCTGGCCCGGGACCAGTCGGCGGGCGATCGGCCCGGCCACGAAGGCCACGAAGTTGACCGGCCCCGCAGCGGCGGTCGCGACGCCCGCGAGGGCGGTGGCACAGCCCAGCAGCGCCAGCCGGCCGGGCTCGACACGGGCACCGAGACCTGCCGCTGTGTCGTCCCCCAGCTGGAGCGGGCCGAGCGCGCGGGCGGCGAGGACGGTGAGCGGCACGATGACGGCGAGGGCGGTCAGCAGCGGCCACACCTGCCCCCAGGAGCGTCCGTTGAGGGTGCCGGTCAGCCAGAGGAACGCCTCCTGCGCGTCCGCGGTGTCGGAGCGGGCCATGACGTACCAGACCACGCTGCTCAGCCCGGTGCCGAAGCCCACGCCGATCAGGACGAGGCGCTGGCCCACGACGCCCTGGCGCCAGGCGAGGAGGTAGATGGCCGCACCGGCGGCCACCGAGCCGATCAGGGCGCTCCCGGACAGGGCGAGTCCGCTGACCTGGAAGAGCAGCGAGGCGGTGACGGCGACCGCGCTCGCCCCGGCGCTGATGCCGATGACGTCCGGGCTGGCCAGCGGGTTGCGCAGCACGGACTGGAAGACGGCTCCGGAGAGCCCGAATCCGATGCCGACGAGGACCGCGAGCAGGGCCCGGGGCAACCGCAGCTCCAGGACCACGAACCGGGAGCCGCCGTCGCCGCCCCCGAACAGGGTCTCGACGACCTTGCCGAGCGGCATCACCATGTCGCCGTAGCTCAGCGAGACGGCGAACATCGCACAGACGCACACCAGCAGAGCGAGCGCCACCAGCACGGAGCGACGTCGTCCCCGGCTCCGCACCAGGGCGACGGTGCGTACGGCGTCCGGGAGACGGGCACCGGGTGTCTCCTCCAGGAGGTGGGTCCCGGTCACAGCTCGACCTGCTTCCTGCGGCGCACGAGCCAGATGAAGGGGACGCATCCGATCGCGGCGGTGACCACGCCCACCTGGACCTCGCCCGGCGGGGCGACGACCCGGCCCACGATGTCGGCGACGAGCAGCATGACCGGGGCGAGCACCATGCTGTACGGGAGCACCCAGCGGTAGTCGGGGCCGGTGATGAGCCGGGCGGCGTGCGGCACAGCGAGACCGACGAAGCCGATCGGGCCGGCGACGACCGTCGCCGCGCCGCACAGCAGCACCACGGCGAGTGCCGAGACCAGCCGGGCGATACCCACCCGCTGGCCGAGACCGCGGGCGAGGTCGTCGCCCAGCGACAGGGCGTTGAGTTGCGGGCCGAGCAGCAGCGCGAGCAGGGTGCCGGCCGCGACGAACGGGGAGACCTGCCACAGCACGTCGGCGTCCCGGGCGGTGAGCGCGCCGAGCTGCCAGAAGCGGAAGCGGTCGTAGCTGTCGCGGTCCTGGAGCAGGACCGCACTGGTCACGGAGGTGAGTACGGCGCTCGTCGCCGCGCCGGCCAGCGCGAGCTTCACCGGGGTGGCGCCCTCCCGGCCGAGCGAGCCGACGCCGTACACGAGGAGGGCGGCGAGCAGGGCGCCGAGGAAGCCGAACCAGATGTACTGCGTGGCGAGGGTGAATCCGAAGAAGCTGATCGAGCACACCACGGCCACGGAGGCGCCCGCGTTGACGCCGAGCAGCTGCGGATCGGCGAGCGGATTACGGGCGACGCCCTGCATCACCGTGCCCGCGAGGCCCAGTGCCGCGCCCGCCAGCAGCCCGGCCACCGTCCGGGGGATCCGGACCTCCTGGACGATCAACTGGCCCTTGACGTCGAGGTCCGGTTCGAGCACCCCGTCCACCACGTCGCGGAAGGACACGTCCCCCGATCCGACGGCGAGACTCGCCATCACGGTCAGCAGCAGGAGGGCCACGGCGCCGAGCAGACCGAGGGCGAGCACGGGCCGGCTGCGCGCGCGGCGCCGCTCGGTGGTGCCGGCCTTACGTTCCTGGACGTCCTGGAGGACCGGGCCGCTCACAGCCGGTACACCCGGGGCTGCGGCATGCGGTTGCGCACTGTTCCTCACCATCGCTCCGCGCCCCCGGGACGGGGAGCGCCCGCGAGCTTAAGTAAGGTGAGCCTAACAGTGCCAGTCAGCGATCCGCTGGTATGCCCCTCTGAGGTCCGGAGAACCCCTTGTCGAATGCCGCGCCCATGGCCCCGGGCACCCTCCCCGCCCCCGTCGGCGACCCTCTGGCCGGAGCCGTGCCGCTGGAGTCGGCCGAGCAGCTGCGCGAGATCCTGGGCGAACCGTGGCCGATCGTCATCGACAAGGTCCACGGCGAACTCACCGAGGCCGACCTGGACCTGCTGGCCAGGGCGCCGTTCTGCGCCGTCTCGACCTCCGACGCCGAAGGCAACTGCGACACCTCGCCGCGCGGGGGCGAGCCGGGCTTCACCCGGGTCCTGGACCCGCGCACCCTCGTGCTGCCCGACCTGCCGGGCAACCGGCGCGGCGACAGCTTCCACAACATCCTGTCCAACCCGCACGTGGGTCTGCTCTACCTGATACCCGGCGTCATGACGGTCCTGCGGATCAACGGGCGGGCGCGCATCCTCACCGACGCCCCCGTGTTCGACGAGATGACGGTCAAGGGCCGGCGCCCCGACCTCGCACTGGTCGTGGACATCGACGAGATATACCTGCACTGTCCGGCCTCGCTGAAGCGCTCCGGGGTCTGGGCCCCGGACACGTGGGAGGAGCAGCCGACGAAGACGCCGGGAGCGCGGACGGCGCGCTAGAACCCGCCGCCGTCGAACCCTCCGCCGCCTCCGAAGCCACCGCCGTCCCCGAACCCGCCTCCGTCGCCGAAGCCACCGAAACCGGAGGAGTCGAAGTCGGAGCCCGAGACGTCGCCCCCGCTCCAGTCACCGCCTCCGCCGCCGAAGTCACCGCCGCCGTACTCCGCCGCGTACGCCGGAGTGGAGAGCATCGAGCCGAGCATGGTGCCGACCAGCAGGCCGGGGAGCAGGCCGCCGCCGAAGTAGCCGCCGGCCCAGGGACCGTAGGCCGGGCCCGCCTCCCAGTAGGGACGCCGTCGGCCCTCGCCCACGTCGACCGTGCGGCTCATGGGGTCCTCGCCCTCGCGCAGCCGGACCTCGTCGGCGCCGCAGACCGGGACCTCGCGTGCGGCGCCGCCCGAGGGGGTCCACAGGACGTCGGCGACCGAGGGGCCGTGGCGCGGGTCGAAGAAGCAGGGCGGTCTGCGGGCGGGGAGCGGCCGGCCCTTGCGCCGGGCCTCCAGGACGGCGAGGGAGAAGCGGCCGTCCTCCAGAGCCTGGGTGACCCCTCGTACGTCGGAGGGGTGCTGGGCGCCGCCCATGCGGGACTTGGCGTCCTCGTAGGAGTCGAGCGCACGCTCGTACTCGATGCGCATCGCGTCGTCGGCGCCCTTCTCGGCGGGATGGAAGTCCAGCCGGTCCAGGGTCTCCCCGTACGCGGTGATGTCCTCGTCCACGACGACCCGGAGCTTCTCCAGAGCCGCCCGCTCCTCTTCCTCCTTGCGCTTCCTGTTGCGGCGGACGACCGCGAAAGCGGTACCTCCGCCCACCAGGACCACGCCGCCGAGGACGACCAGGCCGGCCACCGGGGCGCCGTTCCCGGCCCCGTCGTCCGCACCGCCACCGCCGGACCAGGAGGCGGGGGCGCTGCCCCTGGCCTCGTCGAGGGCCCGGTCGACGAAGGCGTTGAGCTGGGTCGCGGCGTCGGTGTCCGTGCCGGGCGCCTTCACGGCGCTGGTGAGGTTGTCCACGGCCCGGGTCGGCATCACCTGCGGGTCGGCGCCCGCGTCGAAGCCGTCGCCGAGGCGGACCGCGTAGACACCGGTGACTCCGGTGTCGGTGCGCAGATTCTGCAGGAGGTTCCGGGGCGGGTACTCGGACGTCGCGGGCAGGACGGCCACGAAGACGGGTTTGTCGGCGTCCTTGATCTTCTTCTCCAGGGCGGCCTCCTGGGCCGCCGAGAGCTGACCGGACGCCGCCGGGTCGACGTAGACGGGGCCCTGGCGCAGGGCGCTCGCCGCTTCGTCGATCGTGGAGGGGGCGGCCTGGGCAGCGGGGGTCATGGCCAGCACAGCCGCCGTGAGTATCAGCAGCAGGCAGGCCCACAGGGGAGCGAACAGCCTCTTCCGCATACTCCGAAAGTAACCCGAACGGGCGACAAACGCGTCGCCCGCCCGGGTTCCTTTCGTGCGCTTACGCGGCGCGGTACGCCGTGCGCAGCTTCGCCACCGCTCCGGTCAGGTCACCGGTGAGCAGCAGGTGGTCGGCCTCGGCGAACGGCTTGGACACCGCCGCTGTCAGCTTTCCGCCGGTCTTCTGCTGGACCAGGAGCCTCGCCCGGTCCACGATCTCCTTGCCCGCCGTGGTCTTCCCGAGGCCGGCCCGCTCGGCGAGCGAGGCGGCGACGGCGAGGCCGGTGAGGGTGGCTTCGCCGCCCGTGGGGGCCTTCTTCAGGGTGGTGAGACCCCAGCCGTACGGGAACTGCGGGTCGTACGCCGCGTCGCCCACGTTGACCGGCAGCTGCGACTCGGACCTGGGCCAGGTCACCGGAAGCTGTCCGGTGAAGGCCCGCTTGCCGTAGAGGACATCGGCGACGCCGTCGCCCTCGGTGCCCGGCAGCCAGGAGGCGACCACGGCGTCGATGCCGTCGAGCTGGTCGCCGACGAGCTGCGGACGGCCCGAGACGATCAGGACGGCGCACTTCATGGCGGCGCAGACCGTGTCGATCGCCTTCTTGTCGGCGGCGGTGAGCTCCAGGTCGTGGCCGTTGCCGACGTCCCCGATGCCCTCGGCGTACGGCTTCTCGCCGACGACCACGACTCCGACGTCGTATCCCTCGGTCGGGGCGGAGGCGTCCTGGGAGAAGGTGGCCGCCGAGGTGTTCTTCTCGATGCCCTTCAGGATCGTCGTGCCCGTGGTGGTGGCCCCGGAGGCGCCCTGCCAGCTGATGGTCCAGCCGCCGGCCTGGTTGCCGAGGTCGTCGGCGTTGGAGCCGGCGACGTAGACCTTCTGCGAGGCCTTGAGCGGGAGCACGGCGCCGTCGTTCTTCAGCAGCACCTGGGACTTGGCGGCTGCCTCGCGGGCGACCGCGCGGTGCCCGGCCGAGCCGACCTCGTCCAGGTTCGACGTGTCCGCGTACGGCTTCTCGAACAGGCCGAGGCGGAACTTCTGGGTCAGGATCCGGGCTACGGCGTCGTCGATCCGGGCCTCGCTGATCCGGCCTGCCGTGACCTCCGCCTGGAGCGTCCGCGTGAAGTCCTGGTAGGCGGTCGGGACCATGATCATGTCCAGCCCGGCGTTGACCGAGGTGCGCACGTCGCTCGCGTAGTCACCGGGGATCTGGTCGATGGCCTGCCAGTCGCTGATGACGAAGCCCTCGAAGCCCATACGGTCCTTGAGCACGCCGTTGATCATCTCGGCGTTGGCGTGCATCTTCACCGGGCCGGCGTCGTCGCCGATGATGTCCAGCGAGGAGTAGGAGGGCATGACCGTGCCCACGCCGCGCTTCACGGACTCGGTGAACGGCGCGAGGTGCACCGCTTCGAGCTCCTCGCGCGTGACCTTGGTGACGCCCTGGTCGATGGTGTACGCGCCGGTGGTGGACGAGCCGAACTCCGTGCCGCCGTCGCCGACGAAGTGCTTGGCGCTGGCCAGCACCTTGTCGTTGCGGTCGAGGTCCTTGCCGGAGGGGTGGCCCTGCATGCCGGTGATGACCGTCTCCATGGCCTCGACCAGCGCCGGGTCCTCGCCGTACGCCTCGTAGGACCGGCCCCAGCGCTCGTCACGGGTGACGCAGACGCAGGGGGCGAAGTCCCACGGGATGCCGGTGGCGCGGACCTCGGCGGCGGTCACGGCGCCGGTCTTCTCGGCGAGCTTCGGGTCGCGGCCCGCGCCGATGCCGATGTTGTGCGGCATGATCGTCGAGCCGATCACGTTGTTGTGGCCGTGCACCGCGTCCACGCCGTAGATCAGCGGGATCTGGAAGCGGGTCGCCTGCGCGCGCAGCTGGTAGGCGTCGGTCATCTTCGCCCAGGCCTCGGGCGTGTTCGGGGTGGGCACGGAGCCGCCGCCGGAGAGCAGCGAGCCGAGGTCGTAGGTGGCGATGTCGCCCTGTGACTTCAGCGCGTTGCGCTCGGCCTGGGTCATCTGTCCGGCCTTCTCGGCCGGGGACATCCGCGACAGCAGGTCGGCGACGCGCTTCTTCACCGGAAGCTTCGCGTTCTGGTACGGCAGTCCGTGGGCGTCGATGACGACCTGCGGGTTCTCCTTGGGCGCCTTGGCCCCGGTGACGGTGAGCTCCAGCGGGATCGTCTCCGCCGACTCGGCCCCCTTGTCCTTCGCCGTGGCCACGGAGACGGTGTGCGTGGTGCCGGATGCCGTACCCGCGGGGAAGGTGTGCGTGCCGGTGACCGCGGTGTAGTCCTTGCCGGACTCCGCGCTGCCGCCCTTGGTGGTGTACGCGACGGTGACGGGCTCCTCGGTGGGCACGGAGCCGGTGGTGGCGACGGAGATCTTGATGTCCGCCGTGCCGCCCTCCTTGACCGTGTGCACCGCGGAGTCGACGACGACGCTCGACTTCAGGGCCGGGTCGGCCTTGCCGTACAGCTCGACGGCGTCCATGGCGAAGGAGCCGGGGGCGCCGGTCGGCAGGGTGACGGCGTAGCCCCACATCTCGTTCAGGCCGAGGACCTGGTCGATGCCGCCGACGGGCTGGTAGTCGGCGCGGTAGACGAAGTCCGCGAAGGGGATCTCGACCTGGTGCCAGCCCTCCCAGTCGTCGGTGAAGGATGTGGTCCACAGTTCGGATGCGCCGCCGTTCGCGCCGCCGTCCTTGATCTCGAAGTTGATCCGCTTGCCCGAACCGGGCGGCAAGGGCGCGGTGTTCTGGCCGTACCACCAGAAGCGGATGCCCTTGTGCGCGGTCCAGTCCTTCGGCGGCTGGTCGACGGCGAACTCGTGGCTGAGTCCGCCCCAGGCGCTGATGTCGTAAGTGCCCTGGAGGACCTTGGAGCCCTCGGGTGCGTCGGCGCGCTCCGCGAAGGTGAGGGCGGGGTGGTCGTCCGCGTCGCCGCCCCAGGTGAACAGGGAGTCGGCGGGCGGGTTGCCGAGGGGGACCTCGCCCTCGAAGCGGTCGACGAGGACGGGCGCCGGCTCCTCCGCGCCGGCCGCCGCGCTGGGGACGGCGCCGGCGAGCAGCGAGGCGAGGACGGTGGCCGCGGCGAGTGCGGCGGTCGCCGGTCTCGCCCGGTGGCGGGCGCGGGCGTGTGGTGTACGGGGCATGTGCGGCTCTCTTCCGTGTGTCTGAGGTTCGGCTACTTCTGTTCGACCCGCGCCCAGTCGATCTGCGACGTCGCACGAGAGGGCATGTGGGGGGTGCTCCTAGACGGCTCGGTCGGTGGGGGCGTTCCGGGTGAGGCGGATCGTGTCGCGGTACCACTTGGCGCTGTCCTTGAGCGTCCGCAGCTGCGTGTCGTAGTCGACGCGGACGATGCCGAACCGCTTGTCGTAGCCGTAGGCCCACTCGAAGTTGTCCATGAGCGACCAGGCGAAGTAGCCCCGCACGTCGGCCCCCTGGCGGCGGGCCTCGGACACGGCGGCGATGTGGTCGGCGAGATAGGCGGTGCGGTCGGTGTCGGGCACGGAGCCGTCGGCGGTGACGGTGTCGTCGAAGGCGGCGCCGTTCTCGGTGATCACGGTCGGCAGCGCGTAGTCGCGCTGGAGCCGCAGCAGGAGGTCGGTGAGCTCGGTGGGGGTGATCTCCCAGTCCATGGCGGTACGCGGCAGGTCGCGCTCCACCCCGCGGACGACGGGGAGGCCGTCGGCGTCGGTCGGCGATCCGTCCTCGGTGACCCCGGAGAAGAGAGCGCCGCGGTAGAAGTTGACGCCGAGGATGTCGAGGGGCGTCGCGATGGCGGCCAGGTCGCCGTCCTCGACGGGGAGTTCGATGCCCTGGGCCGCAAGGTCCTCGACGACGTCCTGCGGGTAGCGGCCGTGCACGATCGGGTCGAGGTACAGCCGGGTGCCCATCCCGTCGGCGCGGCGGCAGGCCTCCCGGTCGGCCTCGCTGTCCGTCTCCGGGCTGGCGGTGCCGAGGTTGAGGGTGATGCCGAGTTCGAGCGGGCTGCTGCCTGCCGCCTCGCGCATCTGCCGGGCGGCGAGGCCGTGCCCCAGCAGCAGGTGGTGCACGGCGCTCATGGCGTCGCCCATGTCGGTGCGGCCGGGGGCGTGGGCTCCGTAGGCGTATCCGAGCATCGCCGAGCACCACGGCTCGTTCAGGGTGGTCCAGTGCTCGACACGGTCGCCGAGTGCCTCGTAGGCGAGCATGGCGTACTCCGCGAAGCGCAGGGCGGTGTCGCGGGCCGGCCAGCCGCCGGCGTCCTCCAGCTCCTGCGGCAGGTCCCAGTGGTAGAGGGTGATCCAGGGGGTGATGTCCCTGCCCTGGAGCTCGTCGACCAGCCGCTTGTAGAAGTCGAGGCCCTTGGCGTTGGCGGGACCCCGGCCGCCCGGCTGGATGCGCGGCCAGGCGAGCGAGAAGCGGTAGGTGTCGACGCCGAGACCGGCGATCAGCTCCACGTCCTCGGGCATCCGGTGGTAGTGGTCGCACGCCACGTCACCGTGCTCCGCGTTGTGCACGGCACCCGGGACGCGGCAGAAGGTGTCCCAGATGGAGGCGGTACGGCCGTCCTCCGATGCCGCGCCCTCGATCTGGTACGAGGATGTGGCCACGCCCCAGCGGAAGTCGGCAGGGAGTCCCTGGACGGCGGCGGGCTGCAGGCTGCTGCGGGGCGTGACGAGATTCATGGTTCTCCGTAACTCCGTTTGCGGGATGGGGGTTTTCTTCGGCCGGCCGGGCTCAGGCCGGCCGGGCGTGCAGCCAGCAGGCGACTTCCCGGTCCTGGCCGCCCTCCGGGGCGGTGAGCACCGGGACCCGGTCGTCACACGGTTCGAAGGCCTTGCCGCAGCGGGGGTGGAAGGCGCAGCCGGTGGGCATCGCGGACAGGTGGGGAGGCGATCCCGGGATGCCGGTGAGCTCGCGCCGGGGGCCGTGCAGCGCGGGGAAGGAGTGCAACAGGCCCTCGCTGTACGGGTGGTGCGGGTCGCGGTAGATCTCCGACGCGCCCGCCTGCTCCACGATCCTCCCGCCGTACATGATCGCGATGCGGTCGGAGAACTCGATCAGCAGCGAGATGTCGTGGGTGATGAACACGACGGAGAAGGAGAGGCGCTCCCGCAGCTCGACCAGCTTGCGCAGGATCTGCCGCTGCATCACCACGTCGAGCGCGGTGGTGGGCTCGTCCATGATGACGATCTCGGGTTCCAGGGCCAGCGCCATCGCGATCATCACGCGCTGGCGCATGCCGCCCGAGAGCTGGTGCGGGTAGGCGGCGAGCCGGTCGGCGGAGATGCCGACGAGGTGCAGCAGTTCCTCGGCCCGCGCGGTCCGTTCGGCGGCCCGCATGTCGGGGCGGTGCGCGGTGAGGACGTCGGTGAGCTGGCTGTGGACCGTGTGCACGGGGTTGAGCGAGTTCATCGCCCCCTGGAACACGATGGACAGCTCCTGCCAGCGGAAGGCGCGCAGCTCGTCGGGGCTCAGGGCGAGGATGTCGACGGCTTCGCCACCGGGCCGGTGGTAGTGGACGTCGCCCCCGGTGATCACCCCGGGCGGGGAGAGCAGCCGGGTGACGGCGTACGCCAGAGTGGACTTGCCGGAGCCCGACTCGCCCGCGAGGCCGAGGACTTCGCCGCGGTGCAGGGTGAGGTCGACGTCCCGCAGCGCGCGGACGCCGCTCGTACCGGTGCCGTAGTCGACGTTCAGGCCGCTGATGGTGAGGATCGGCTCGGCGGTCATGCGGTCTGCTCCTTGCTGGACGTACCGGCGGACTCGGAGGCACCGCGCTCGGAGGCACCGGCCTCGGACGTACCGGGCCCAGCAGGCGCTGCGGCGGGCTCGGAGGTACCGGGCTCCGCGGGCGCCGCGGTGCGGGCCACCGGGGTGAAGGCGGGCGCGGGTTCGGCCTGCGCGGCGACGCGGGCGACGGGCGTGAAGCCGACCCGCATCCGCACCTTCCGGGAGGCGCCCGTCGCCGTACGCAGGCGAGGGTTGACGAACTCGTCGATGCCGAAGTTGATGAGCGAGAGGGCCGTGCCGAGCAGGGCGATGCAGAGCCCGGCGGGGACGAACCACCACCAGGCGCCCTGGGCGAGAGCCTGGTTGGACTGGGCCCAGAAGAGCACCGTGCCCCAGTTCCAGTGGGAGATGTCGGCGACGCCGATGAAGGCGAGCGTGATCTCCGAGAGGACGGCGAAGATGACGGTGCCGACGAAACCGGACGCGATGACGGCGGTGAGGTTGGGCATGACCTCGAACAGGATGATCCGCCAGGTCGATTCGCCGGTCGCCCGCGCCGCCTCCACGTAGTCGCGCCGCCTGAGGGACAGGGTCTGGGCGCGCAGGACGCGCGCCCCCCAGGCCCAGGAGGTCAGGGCGATGACGGCCGCGATGAGCAGGTCCCCGGTGTCCTCGACGAAGCTCGCGATGATGATGATCAGCGGCAGACCCGGGATGACGAGGAAGATGTTGGAGAGCATCGAGAGGATCTCGTCGGCGGCTCCGCCGAGGAAGCCCGCGCTGACCCCGATGAGCACGGACAGCACGGTCGCCAGGATGCCGGCGAGGAATCCGACGAGCAGCACACCGCGGGTGCCGACGAGGATCTGCGAGAGGACGTCCTGCCCGGTCTGCGTCGTACCGAACCAGTGGTCGGCGGACGGGGGTTGCAGCAGCTGGTCGCTCATCGCGTCCGGGTCGTACGGGGCGAGCCAGGGACCCGCCACGGCCAGGATCACGAAGAAGGCGAGGATCAGCAGCCCGGTGCGGGTCTTCCCGCCGCGCAGGAAGCGGAACCTGGCCCGGGACGCGGCGGGCGCGGCGTCGGTGACGACTACGTCGGTGCCGGTGACGGCCATATCCGTCAGGCCTCCTTACGGGTGCGCGGGTCGAGGAGGGCGTAGGCCATGTCGGCCAGCAGGTTCGCGGCGAGCACGGAGAGCGTGATGATCAGGAAGACGCCCTGCATCAGCGGGTAGTCCTTGGCTCCGACGGCCTGGAAGAGCTGGTAGCCGATGCCCGGGTAGGAGAAGACCATCTCGACCAGCAGGGTGCCTCCGACGATGAAACCGAGGGAGAGGGCGAAGCCCGAGATGTTGGGCAGGACGGCGTTGCGGGCGGCGTAGGAGAACATCACGCGCCGCTCGGACAGCCCCTTGGCCTGCGCCACCATGACGTAGTCCTCGGACGAGACGGTCACCATCATGTTGCGCATGCCGAGGATCCAGCCGGCGATGGCGCTCAGCACGATCGTCACGCCGGGGAGCACCCCGTGGTACAGCGCGCTGGAGATGAACGGCCAGTCGAAGGCCGGTACCAGCGAGTTGTCGTAGCCTCCGGCGGCCGGGAAGATCTGCCACTTCACCGCGAACAGCGCGATGGCGATGAGGCCGAGCCAGAAGTACGGGATGGCCGAGATGAAGGTGGTCACGGGCAGCAGCCCGTCCAGCCAGGAGCCGCGCCGCCACCCGCTGTAGACGCCGATGCCGGTGCCGAGCAGGAAGCTGATCATGGTGGTGATGCCGACCAGCGCCAGCGTCCAGGGAAGAGACTGGGAGATCACCTCGCCGACCGGGGTCGGGAAGAAGGTGAAGGACAGGCCCAGGTCGCCGTCGAGCAGGTGGGACCAGTAATCGGTGTACTGCGCCCAGATCGACTTGTCCTCGTCGAGCCCGAACAGGGCCTTCAGGGAGGCGATGGCGCTGGTGTCGAGCTGCCCCTGGTAGCGGCTCATCAGAGCCTCGACGGGGTCGCCCGGCATCAGGCGCGGGATCAGGAAGTTGATGGTGATGGCGGCCCACGCGGTGACCGCGTAGAAGGCGAACCGCTGGAGGATGTACTTCACTTCGCTGCTCCCTCGGCGGTCGTGCCGTCGTACAGCCAGCAGGCGGCCCACTGGCCGTCCGCCAGGTCGAAGCGCGGCGGCAGTTCGGTGCGGCAGCGCTCCATGGCCTTCGGGCAGCGAGGGTGGAAGCGGCAGCCGTCCGGCGGGGCGATCAGTGAGGGCGGCTCGCCGCTTCCGGTCTCCTCCTGCGCCTCCTGGTCCGCCACCCGGTCGGGGTCGGGCGCGGAGGCGATCAGCAGCTGGGTGTACGGATGGGCGGGGCGCTGGGTGACGGTCTCGCTGTCACCGCCCTCGACGATCCGGCCGGCGTACATCACCAGGGTCGTGTCGGCGAAGTAGCGCGCGGAGGCGATGTCGTGGGTGATGTAGAGGATCGCCAGGCGCAGCCGCTCCTTGAGGTCACGCAGCAGGTTGAGGACGCCGAGCCGGATCGACACGTCGAGCATCGACACCGGCTCGTCGGCCAGCAGGACCTGCGGGTCGGCGCCGAGCGCGCGCGCGATCGCGACGCGCTGGCGCTGCCCGCCCGACAGCTCGTGCGGGAACTTGTCCAGGTACTGATGAGGAGGAGTCAGCTGGACGCGTTCCAGGAGGGCCGCCAGGTTCGTCTCCAGCTCCGCCTCCCCGCTCCCCGCCCGGCCGTGGATCTTGAGGGACCGGGTCAGGTGGTAGCGCACGGTGTGCACCGGGTTGAGCGAGGCGAAGGGGTCCTGGAAGATCAGCTGGACTTGTTTGACGTAGGTGCGGAAGGACCGGCCACGCCCGGCCTTCACCGCCGTGCCGCCCAGGTGTATCTCCCCGGAGGTGAGCGGGTACAGCTGGGCGAGCAGCCGTGCGACGGTGGACTTTCCGGAGCCCGACTCCCCCACCAGCGCCGTGACGGTGCCGCGCCGGAGCTTCAGCGAGACGTCGTCCACGGCGTGGACGGTGCGGCGTCTGCGGGCGACGAGGTCGCCTGCGGTGCGCCGTACGGGGAAGTGCTTGGTGACTCCGCGTGCTTCGAGCACCACGTCGTCCGTGGTGCGCACGTCTGCGGACTGTTCGGTGGTCATGGCCGGTTCTTCCCCGTACTTACTTGGCGGGCTTCAGGTTCAGCACGACTTCCAGCGCGTCCTGCTGGGTGTGCTGCGGTGCTGCGTACGGGTCCTTCTCGGTGGGCCAGCCCACCCAGTTCTTCGTGGAGTACTCGGCACCGATGGGGGCGGCGGCCGTCGGGATGACGGGGGCCTGCTCGACCATGATCTTCTGGAGCGTGTTCATGGCCTTGGTACGCGTGGGGTCGTCGGTGGCGTTGGCGTACTCCTTCAGCGCGGCGGTGGCCTCGGGGCTCTTGAAGCGGCCGAAGTTGCCGAGCTGGGCGCTCTTGCCGATGGGCTGGAGGATCGCGCCGTCCATGATGTTCTGGTACATGTCGTACGGCGTGGCACCGCTGTTGGTCCAGTGCAGGGTGGCGTCGAAGTTGCCGGTGCCGACGTCGTTGCCCCAGGCCTCGGCGGTCTGCGTCTTGACCTTGGCCTCGATGCCGAGCTGCTTGATGTTGTCCTTGATGATGGACAGCCCGGTGATGTAGTCGTTCCAGCCGGCCGGGTCGGTGAAGGTGAGCTCGACGGGCTTGCCGCTCGGGTCCTTCAGGACGCCGCCGCTGAGCTTGAACCCGGCCTCGTCGAGGACCTTCTTGGCGCCGGCCACGTCGGGCGCCGTGGTGGCGTTCTTGTACTCCGGGGCGAGGAAGGGCTCACCGGCGGGCAGCGGGATGCCGGTCGGGTTGCTGATCTCCGGGTAGAGGGTCGCCTGGGCCTGCACGTGGATCGCCTTGCGGTCGATGACCATGGCCATGGCCTTGCGCAGGGCCGGGTTGTCGAACGGCTTGCGGGCCGTGTTGAACCACAGGCCGTGGATGCCGAGCCCCGAGGGGAACCACAGCTTGTGGTTCTTCGGGTCCTTGGCGATGTACAGCTGCTTGTAGTTCGGCATGAAGACGAACGACCACTCGAGCTTGCCGTTCGCCAGGGCCGTGGTCGCGGCGCTGTTGTCGTTGTACGTGCTGTAGCGCAGCTCCTTGACCTTCGTCTCGCCCTTCCAGTAGGTGGGCGTGGCGGTCAGGGTGGTGGTCTGCGGGGTGAAGCTCTTCAGCTTGTACGGGCCCGAGCCGACCGGGGTGCGGTTGGGCCAGGTCTCGGGGTTCTCGACCTTCTCCCAGATGTGCTTGGGCACGACGTAGGTCGAGATGATCTTGTTCTGGTTGACGAACTGGGAGTCCTTGAAGGTCAGGACGACCTTCTCCCCGTCGACGGTGACGCCGTCGTACGGGATGCCGTTGCCGTTGAGCGCCGGGTGCTTCTTCAGCAGTTCGAAGGTGAAGGCGACGTCGGCGGCGGTCAGCGGCTTCCCGTCGGCCCACTTGGCCCGCTTGTCGAGGGTGAAGGTGAGCTTGGTGAAGTTGGACTCCCAGTCCCACGCGGTCGCGAGCCAGGGGTCCGCCTTGTCGGTGGGGCGGATCTGGTTGGTCATCGCCAGCGGCTCGTAGATCATGTAGCGGTAGCCGAGGGTGGCGCTCGCCGAGGTCGCGAGGAACGGGTTGCTGTTGTTCGTCTGCGGCCCGTCCGGCTTGCCGAGGGTCAGCACGCCCGTGGCGCCCGCACCTCCCCCCTTGTTGGCACCCGAGTTGGCGGACGAACAGCCTGCGGCGAGCGCGACCACGGCGGTGGCGACTGAGAGCGCTCTCAGAGTGTGACGGCGGCGTACGGACATGACGACTCCAGGAGGACTGCGGGTCTGGGAGATCCGGCGGTGTGGACAGCGCTCTGCGCGCCAGGTGCGGGTGCGTGTGACGGCGGTTGCGGGTGCGTCTACGGCGGTGGATGCCTGACGCGGGTGCGTGTACGGCGGTCGCGGATGCCTGACGCGGGTGCGGGCGTTCGGTGCGGGGGCGTGTGGGGCGGTGACGCGGACGCGGGGCCTGCGGGGCGGTTGCGCGGGGATCGGTGCGGTGCCTGTGGGCGGGTCGGGGATACGGACGGGAGGCCTCGCGGCCGGACCCGTTACGGCGCCGAGCGGCGCACGACCAGTTCGGTGGGCAGCACGACCGGTCCGTCCGGTACGGCGGTGCCGCCGAGGTGGGAGAGCAGCAGGCGGGCCGCCGCCTCGCCCATCTGCCGGGTGGGCTGATGCACGGTGGTCAGCGGCGGTTCTGTGTGTTCGGCCATCGGGATGTCGTCGAAGCCGACCACCGCGATGTCGTCGGGTACACGGCGGCCGGCGGCTCGCAGGGCCCGCAGGACACCGGCCGCGCTGATGTCGTTGTGCGCGAAGACGGAGTCGAACTCGTTTCCCAATGCGAGGAGTTGCTCGACGGCGAGCCGGCCCCCGCGTTCGGTGAAGTCTCCGTCCACGACCAGATCGGTGGGCAGGACGGAAAGGAATCCAGCGAGCCGGTCGCGTACGCAGCCGAAGTGCTTCGGCCCCGTGACGACCAGGGGTCTCGTGCGCCCCGCATCCCGCAGGTGGCGGGCGGCACAGGCACCTCCCTCGTGATTGGTGGTCACGACGGAGGGGAATTCCGGGTGGTGGCCCCTGTCGTCGATCAGGACGATCGGCAGACCGGACCGGTGCAGCGCGGTGAGCTGGTCGAGGGTGTTCTCCGGTTCGACGACGACGAGACCGTCGAAGGCGCGCGCCGACACCTGGGTGGTGAAGCGCTCGACGGACTCGGCACCCCGGTTGCAGGTGAAGAGCAGCAGCCCGTAGTCGGCGGCCTCGACGGTGTCGACGACCCCCTGGAGCACCTCGCCCATCCACGGCCAGGTCAGCGAGGGCACCAGCATCCCGACCGTGCGGCTGCTGCCACGGGCCAGTCCGACGGCGCCCGAGCTGGGCACGTAACCGAGGTCTGCGATCACTTCACGAACACGGGCGGCTGTGGAACCGTCCACTTCACCCTTGAGGTTGATGACCCGCGACACGGTCGTCTTGCTGACGCCGGCCTCACGGGCGACATCGGCGATGGTGACACGCATCGGGGCCTCCAGGGGCAAGGCAGGACAGGGTGGTTCGCAGGGCTTCGGTACCGGTTCCGCAACCGGTACCGGAACCGGTACCGGCGTTGCGGCTGGAGTTAACCCCGCTGGAACAGAGGCGTCAATACTTCACACCGAGATTGGTCCGTACCCATACCGAAAGGAGATCAGGCAGAGCCTGTGTTCACTTCTTGAAGGAACGAACCTATTGACGCGGACACGTAACACGCAGTTCACTCACGCTCGTTCGACGGCACCTCCCCCACGCCCCTGCCGAGAAAGGCAGCAGCCCATGATTCGGACCAGCAGAACGGCGAGAGCCCTCGTCGCGACGGCGCTCGCCACGGCGGGCCTCGCCGGGCTCTCCTCCGGTACCGCCCAGGCCGCCGGCGAGACCGTGAACATCGTGCTGACCACCACGGACGACGCGGGCGGGCGCCATGTCACGCGTGGCCTCCAGGCCCAGACCCCGGTCTCCTTCGTCGCCGGCAACGGGGGTTCGGGCACCGCGATCACCGTCGACGAGAACACCCGCTACCAGACCTTCACCGGCGGCGGGGCCTCGTTCACCGACACGGCCGCCTGGCTGATGAAGGGCAGCGGGGCGCTCAGCCAGGCCACCCGCGACCAGACGATGAAGAAGCTCTTCTCCCCCACGGAGGGCATCGGGCTGTCGTTCGTCCGCAATCCGATGGGCGGGTCCGACCTGGCGCGGTTCGGCTACACCTACGACGACATGCCGGCCGGCCAGACGGATCCGACGCTCGCCAACTTCTCGATCGCACACGATCTTCAGGACGTGCTGCCGCTCACGAAGCAGGCCAAGCAGCTCAACCCCGCGCTGACGACGGTCGCCTCACCGTGGACGGCGCCGGCCTGGATGAAGGACAGCGGGCAGCTCAACGGCGGCTGGCTGAAGGCCGAGCACTACGGGACGTACGCCGACTACTTCGTGAAGTACCTCCAGGCCTGGAGGGACCAGGGCGTCCCGGTCGACTACGTCACCGCGCAGAACGAGCCCACCTGCTGCTCCGGCTACCCCTCGATGAGCTGGAACGGCTCCGGCCTCGCCTACTTCACCAAGAGCGAGCTGCTGCCCGGTCTCCAGTCGGCCGGGCTGGCCACCAAGGTGCTGGCGCACGACTGGAACTGGGACACCTACGACGCGTACGCCGCCCAGACGGTCGACGACGCCGCGGTGCGCAGCCACCCGAACTTCGGCGGGGTCGCCTGGCACGGCTACGGGGGCGACGTCGCGAAGCAGACCGCCGTGCACGACCGGTACCCGCAGGTGGACGCCTTCCAGACGGAGCACTCCGGCGGTACCTGGATCGCCGACCAGCAGCGCGAGGACATGCTCAACATCATCGACTACACCCGTAACTGGGCGAAGTCGGTGACCAAGTGGTCGCTGGCCGTCGACCAGAACCGGGGCCCGCACAACGGCGGCTGCGGCACCTGCGACGGGCTGGTCACCGTGCACAACGGGGACAGCAGGCACGGCCAGGTGGACTACACGGTGGAGTACTACACGATGGGCCACCTGACGAAGTACGTCCGGCCCGGCGCGTCCCGGATCGCCTCCACCGCCAGCTCGGCCGTGCCCAACGTCGCCTGGCGCAACCCTGACGGTTCGAAGGCCCTGATCGCCTACAACGGCGGTACGTCGGCCCAGCAGGTCACCGTCAACTGGGGCGGCCAGAAGTTCGCCTACTCCCTGCCCGGCCGCACCTCGGCGACCTTCACCTGGTCGGGCACCCAGTCGGGCTCCTCGGGCAGCAGCGGCGCGTTCACCGGCATCGGCGGCAAGTGCCTGGACGCCACGGGCAACACCGCGGCCGACGGCACCCCCGTCCAGATCTGGGACTGCACCGGCGCGGGCAACCAGAGGTGGACGGTCGGCGCGGACGGCTCCGTCAAGGTGCTGGGCGCCTGTCTCGACGTCACCTCGGGCTCGACGGCCGACGGAGCAAAGGTCCAGCTGTACACATGCAACGGCTCCGGCGCACAGCGCTGGACGTACAACGCGTCGACCGGGGACGTGGTCAACACGGCGGCGGACAAGTGCCTCGACGTGACCGGGCAGTCCTCGGCGAACGGCGCCCGGTTGCAGATCTGGACCTGCACCGGCACCGCCAACCAGAAGTGGCGTCTCCAGTAGCGGCCCGGACGGGCGGCGGCCGGGCCGGGGTCTCCCCGCCCGGCCGCCGCCGCGTGCTGTGCCGCCGCCGCGTGCTGTGCCGCCGCCGCGCGCTGTGCCGGGTGCCCGGCCGCCGCCGCGCGGGGCGGACGGGCCGGACCTAGACTGGGAGCACCGGCACCCGGCTCAACGCGGCGCCGAGCGAGGCCGGTTGGGGCCGGTGCCCGCGAGGGCCGGTGAGCGTGCCGGGGGTGAGCCCATCGGGGGCGGAGGACGGAGGCAGCCATGCCGCGGACCAATCCCCATCTCGACGGCGGGAGCGAGAACGCCTTCGGCCCGTCGCACGAGGCGCGTGGCTGGCAGGCGGGTTACGACGCGGGGATCGGCTCCCCCGACGGTGTGCCCGCGACCCCTCTGGTCCGCGTCGGCGGCTTCATGGACGCGTTCGCCGAGGGCGCCGTGGCGGGCAACGCCGACGGCGGGACGGAGGGCTGGCGGCTGTGGGCCGTACGGGAGGAGGGCCCCGGCGCCCTGACCCGTCCGCCGGGCACGGAACCCGTGAGCAGCGGCGAGACCGGGGACCCCGCCACGGACTTCCCGCTCGCGTGGCGGAGCGTGGGGCCGTTGCCGCTGCTGCCGATGCTGACGCACAGCGCGCCCGAGGCGCACGCCGCGTGGACCACCCAGCTCGCGGGCCTGGCGCTGAGGCGGGCTCTCGCCGCGCTTGGCGGTCCCGAGGTGCTCTACCTGCCGGTCTGCCTCCAGCCCGAGCACGCACTCACCGGTGACTCCGTGCTCGACGCGGGCTACTGGCACGGCGCGGTGTCCGGCTCCTTCGACACCGCGGGCCGGGAGGCCGCCGAGCACGCGCTGGTGCGCGTCCCTCACTTCCCAGGGCTGGTCCGCTACCGTCCCGCCGACGACCACAACTTCTGGGAGTGGCTCCCGCTGGCACAAGGGGATCTGACGCTGCCGTGAGGGACACGGCCGCTCATGCTCTCCGCGCTCCCCGTGAGGGGTGCCGGGAGGCATGAGCGGCCGGGTGCGCTCCTGGGGTTTCTGTCCGGATCAGGCGGCGGCCCGGCGTGATCCCGACGCGCGTCCTAGTCCGTGGGCTCCACACCGGCCCGCAGCAGACCGAAGGTGTACGCGTCCTCCAGGGCCTGCCAGGACGCGGCGATGACGTTCTCGGCCACGCCGACCGTGGCCCAGTCACCCGATCCGTCGCCGGTGGTGATCAGCACCCGGGTGGTGGACTCGGTGCCGGTGCGGCCCTCCAGGATGCGGACCTTGTAGTCGATCAGCTCCAACTTGGCGAGCTGCGGATAGATCCGCTCCAGGCCCACCCGCAGGGCCCGGTCCAGGGCGTTGACAGGGCCGTTGCCCTCGGCCGTGGCGACGATCCGTTCGCCCTTGGCCCACAGCTTCACGGTCGCTTCGTTGGCGTGGGTGCCGTCGGGGCGGTCCTCGACGATCGCCCGCCAGGACTCCACTCGGAAGTAGCGGCGGGGCCTGCCGTCGACCTCGGCGCGCAGCAGCAGCTCGAAGGAGGCGTCGGCCGCCTCGTAGGTGTAGCCCTTGAGCTCGCGCTCCTTGACGCGCTCCACGACCCGGCCGACCAGGGCCCGGTCGTCCCCGAGGTCGATGCCGAGCTCCTTGCCCTTGAGCTCGATGGAGGCACGGCCGGCCATGTCGGACACGAGCATCCGCATGGTGTTGCCGACGAGTTCGGGGTCGATGTGCTGGTACAGGTCCGGATCGACCTTGATCGCGGAGGCGTGCAGTCCGGCCTTGTGCGCGAAGGCGGAGACCCCCACGTAGGGCTGATGGGTGGAGGGCGTGAGGTTGACGACCTCGGCGATGGCGTGGGAGATCCGGGTGGTCTCGGCGAGCGCGCCCTCGGGGAGGACGGTCTTGCCGTACTTGAGCTCCAGGGCGGCGACGACGGGGAAGAGGTTGGCGTTGCCGACCCGCTCGCCGTAGCCGTTGGCGGTGCATTGCACGTGCGTGGCACCGGCGTCCACGGCGGCCAGGGTGTTGGCGACGGCACAGCCGGTGTCGTCCTGGGCGTGGATGCCGAGCCGGGCGCCGGTGTCGGCGAGGACGGTGGAGACGACGGCCTGGATCTGGGCCGGGAGCATGCCTCCGTTGGTGTCGCAGAGGATGACCACGTCGGCGCCGGCCTCGTGGGCGGTGCGTACGACCTGCTTGGCGTACTCGGCGTCGGCGCGGTAGCCGTCGAAGAAGTGCTCGCAGTCGACGAAGACCCGGCGGCCCTGCTCCCGGAGGTGGGAGACGGTGTCGCGGACCATCTCCAGGTTCTCCTCCAGCGTGGTGCGCAGCGCGAGTTCCACATGGCGGTCGTGGGACTTGGCGACCAGCGTGATCACCGGTGCGCCGGAGTCGAGCAGCGCCTGGACCTGCGGGTCCTCGGCGGCCTTGCCCCCCGCCCTGCGGGTGGCCCCGAAGGCGACGAGCTGGGCGTGCCGGAAGTCGATCTCCTGGCGGGCACGGGCGAAGAACTCGGTGTCGCGGGGATTGGCTCCCGGCCAGCCGCCCTCGATGAAGCCCACACCGAAGTCGTCCAGATGCCGTGCAATGGTCAGCTTGTCCGCGACCGTCAGGTTGATGCCTTCACGCTGCGCTCCGTCGCGCAGCGTGGTGTCGAAGACATGGAACGTGTCGTCGGGGGCCGAGGCCTTGGTGGTCATACTGATCTGACTCCTGTCGGGTGAGCGGATCCGGACGAATCGGCTCCACTTGCCCCCATCATCTCGCGTGCCTCGCACCGGCCGTGGTGTGGGCCGGAAAACGAAAAAACCCCTCGCGGGTGCGAGAGGTCTGCGCGCGGGTCTGGGGCACGATGTCCGTGCCGTACGTGGTGGTACGGGACGGTCACTGCGGACCGGCGCGCCTGCTGCCGATAATCATGGCGAACGAGGACACGGCAGCAGTCTGGCACAGCGACACTCCCGGGTCTCGGGGCGTCTCAGGATGCGGGCGTGACGTCCGTCGCACCGCCGGACGCGGGCCCAGGGGCGGCGTCCGCACCGCCGCCGGAGGCGGGCCCCGTCATCAGCGTCTCGTCCACGTACCGGCGCACCTCGTCCAGGACCTGGTCCCGCCCGGTCCCGGGGATGCCGACGGTGACGTGGACGCTGAACCCGTCGAGCAGGGCGCGGAGCCGGGTCGCGGCCCGGCCGGTGTCGACGGCACGGAACTCCCCGCACGCGATCCCGTCGGCCAGCAGTTCCACGAGATCCCGGTGCCAGGCGTCCTCGATGGCGGCCTGCCGCGCGCGGGCGTCGTCGTCGGCGTCCTGCGAGCGGTTCCAGACCTCCAGCCAGAGCGTCCAGTGCGGGTCGCGGTGGCCCTCGGGGACGTACAGCGCGATGTAGGCGTCGAGCCGTTCGCGCGCGCCGCCCGGGGCGGTGAGCAGGGCCCGGCGCTCGGTGCCGAGGCGCGCCTCGCTCCACTCCAGGGTCTGGAGCAGCAGTTCGTCCTTGGTGCGGAAGTAGTAGAGGAGATGACCGCTGCTCATGTGGACCTCGCGGCCGAGCCCCGCCATGGTGAGCCCGTCGAGTCCGCGCTCGGCGACGGTGGTCATGACGGCGGCGAGCACGTCCTCCCGGGGCGGGGCGATGTTGCGGCGGCGCGGGGTACCGGTCACGGGTTTCAGATCCTGGGCTGTTGCTGCGTGATGCAGTGGATGCCTCCACCACCGGCAAAGATCGTACGGGCGTCGACGCGTGTCACCGTACGGTCCGGGAACAGGTCGGCGAAGACGGCCGCCGCCTCTTCGTCCCTGGGGTCGTCGAAGGCGCAGAGGATCACGCCGTCGTTGCAGAGGTAGTGGTTGATGTACGAGTAGTCGTTCCACTCCCCGTCGGCGTCCCGCAGCACCGTGGGGGCGGGGATCTCCACCACCTCCAGAGGGCGGCCCCGCGCGTCGGTGGCGGCGCGCAGGACGCGGACCGTCTCCCGGGTGACCTCGTGGTCAGGGTGCGAGGGGTCGGGCTGGACGTGGGCGACCACGACGCCCGGGCGGGCGAAGGCGGCGACGATGTCCACATGGCCGAGAGTGCCGTACGTGCCGTAGTCCCCCGTCAGGCCACGCGGCAGCCAGAGGGCCTTCTCGGTGCCGAGCCGGGCGTGGATCTCCTCCTCCACGGCCCGCCGCGTCCAGCCGGGGTTGCGTTCCGCGCCCAGCTGGACCGTCTCGGTGAGCAGCACGGTGCCCTCGCCGTCGACGTGGATCGCGCCGCCCTCGTTGACCAGCGGCGAGCTGTGGACGGGGACCCCGGCCAGCTCGGCGACACCGCGCGCGATGTGCCGGTCGTGCTCCCAGCGCGCCCAGCCCTGCGCCCCCCAACCGTTGAACGTCCAGTCCACCGCCGCGAGCCGACGGCCGTCGGTGACGAACGTGGGGCCGATGTCACGCATCCAGGCGTCGTCGAGAGGACGCGTGGCGATCTCGATGTCCGGGCCGAGCAGCTCACGCGCGCCGTCCTCCTGCCCCGGCCCCACGATCACCGTGACCGGTTCGAAGCGGCGCACAGCGCGGGCGACCGCGGCCCAGGCACGACGGGCCTCGTCCAGCTCCGCGGCGGTGGCGAAGGTGGGGTTGGGGCCGGGCCAGGCCATCCAGGTGCGCTCGTGCGGGGCCCACTCGGGCGGCATACGGAAGGTCATGGCGGGTTCCTAGAGGAAGTAGAGGCGGTTGAGGGCGACGGAGTCGGCGGCCGGTGAACGCAGGGGCTCCCCGTCCAGGGTGACCAGCCCGGTCTCGCCGTCGACACCGACCTGCCCGGTACGGGAGTTGAGGCGCAGGTCGGCGGGTCCGATGCCACGCGTGCCCCGGACGGCGACGCGGCGACGGCGGGTGGGCATCAGGTCGGCGCCGAGCTGGGTGGCGGCCTCCGCGACGAAGGCGACGGAGAGATCTGCGGCGGTGGCCCCGTACGCACCGAACTGCGGTCCCAGGACCAGGGGTTCGCAGGTGTCCGTGGCGGCGTTGGGGTCGCCGGTGACGCCGTAGGCGGGAAAGCCGGACTTCAGGACCAGCTGGGGCTTCGCGCCGAAGAACTCCGGGCGCCACAGGACGATGTCGGCGAGCTTGCCCGTCTCGACGGAGCCGATCTCGTGGGAGAGCCCGTGGGCGATGGCGGGGTTGATGGTGAGCTTGGCGATGTAGCGCAGCACGCGGGCGTTGTCGTCGGCCGGGCCGTCACCCTCCATGGGGCCGAGCTCCGCCTTCATCTTCGCCGCCATGGCGAAGGTGCGGCGCACGGTCTCCCCGGCCCGCCCCATGCCCTGGGCGTCGGACGAGGTGATCCCGATGGCCCCGAGGTCGTGCAGCACGTCCTCCGCCCCCATCGTCCCCGCCCTGATCCGGTCCCGCGCCATGGCGGCGTCGCCGGGGAGGTCGGTCTTGAGGTCGTGGACGGAGACGATCATCCCGTAGTGCTCGGCGACCGCGTCGCGGCCGAAGGGGAGCGTCGGGTTCGTGGAGGAGCCGATGACGTTCGGGACCCCCGCCATCTTCAGGACGTTGGGGACGTGCCCGCCACCGCAGCCCTCGATGTGGAACGCGTGGATCGTGCGGCCTTCGAGCACGCTCAGGGTGTCCTCGACGGACAGGCACTCGTTCAGCCCGTCGCTGTGCAGGGCGACCTGGACGTCGTACTCCTCGGCGACCCTCAGCGCGGTGTCCAGGGCGCGGGTGTGCGCGCCCATGTCCTCGTGGACCTTGAAGCCGCAGGCCCCGCCCTCGGCGAGGGCCTCGACGAGCGGCGCCTGGTGGGAGGAGGAACCTCGGCCGAGGAAGCCGATGTTGACCGGCCAGGCGTCGAAGGCGTTGAACGCGTGCCGCAGGGCCCACGGCGAGTTGACGCCGACGCCCCACACCGGGCCGAACTCCTGGCCGATGATCGTGGTGACGCCGGAGGCCAGCGAGGCCTCCATGATGCGCGGGGAGAGCAGGTGGACGTGCGGGTCCACGGCTCCGGCCGTCGCGATCAGGCCCTCGCCGGAGACGATCGTCGTGCCGGTACCGACGACCACGTCGACCCCGTCCAGGGTGTCCGGGTTGCCGGCCCGTCCGATCGCGCTGATGCGGCCCTCGCGGATGCCGACCGAGACCTTGCGGATGCCCAGCACGGCGTCGATGACCAGGACGTTGCTGATGACGACGTCACAGGTCTCCCGGACGGCGGCGGCCTTGAGGTGCAGACCGTCGCGGGCTGTCTTGCCGAAACCGGCGAGGAACTCGTCCCCCGGCTTCTGGGAGTCGGACTCCACCCGTACGGTCAGCCCGGAGTCGCCGAGCCTGACCCGGTCCCCGGCGCGCGGACCGTGCACGGACGCGTATGCGTACGGATCCGTCATTCGCCCTCCTCCGCTCCGAGGTAACCGCAGGCCGCCGCTCTGCGCAGGGCCTCCTCCTTGGCTCCCGGGGCGTCCAGCGGGCCGTCGACGAGCCCGGCGAAGCCGATCGCGACCCGGTCGCCGCCGATGGGGACGAGCGCGGCACGCACGGACTCCCCCGGGCCGAAGCGGACGGAGGAGCCGGCGGCCACGCTCAGCCGCATCCCGTACGCCGCTGCGCGGTCGAAGTGGAGCCGGGGGTTGGCCTCGAAGAAGTGGAAGTGGCTGGTCACGCTGACCGGGACGGCCGCGGTGTTGCGGACGGTGAGCCGTACCGACGGCTCGGGCTCGGGGGCCCCGGGGCCCGGGAGGAGCGCGCCGGGGGCGTCGGCTCCGAGCGAGCCGTCGAGGGGGTTGCTGACGACCGCGAGCCGGGAGCCGTCGTCGAAGACGGCCTCCACCTGGACCTCGGTGACCACGTCGGCCACACCGGGCAGCACGTCGTCGGGCCCCAGGACGGCGCGGGCGGCCTCGATCGCCTCGGCGAGTCTGCGCCCGTCCCTGGCCGCCTCGCAGACGGTGTCGGCGATCAGGGCCGTCGCCTCGGGCACGTTGAGCCGCAGGCCACGGGCGCGCCGGGCCCTGGCCAGCTCGGCTGCGCCGAAGAGCAGCAGCCGGTCGCGTTCGGTCGGGGTCAGTCGCACGTCACCGCACCTCCTGGTTTTGAGCAGCACTCTAACCAGTTTTGAGCGGCGCTCAAAACGCGGGGCGGGAAAGCCCACAGGCACGGGGCGGCGGCAGGGCAAGGACGCGGCGAAAGACAGCGGGGAAAGGCTCGGACGAAGGGCTGGGACGAAGGGCTCCGGGGACGCACGTAGGCCGCGCCCCTCGCGAGGGGCGCGGCCTACGTGTCACGAGCGGCGCGTACGGCCCGGGATCAGCCGAGCCGGTGCATCCGTACGGCCCGGGATCAGCCGAGCCGGTGCATCCAGCCGTGGGTGTCCTCGGCGATGCCCCGCTGGATGTCCAGCAGGCGCTCGCGCAGCTTGAGGGTCACCTCGCCGGGGGTGCCGTCGCCCTGCGTCCACTCGCCGTCCGCGCACTTCACGGTGCCGACGGGCGTGATGACGGCCGCGGTGCCGCAGGCGAAGACCTCGGTGAGCGTGCCGTTCTCCGTGTCGGCGCGCCACTGGTCGATGGAGACGCGGCCCTCCTCGGCGGTGTAGCCGAGGTCCTGGGCGACCGTGAGCAGGGAGTCACGGGTGACGCCGGCGAGCAGCGAGCCGGTGAGCGACGGGGTGACGATCCGCTTGCCGCCGTCCTCCTGGTCGTACACGAAGTAGAGGTTCATGCCGCCCAGTTCCTCGACCCACTTGTGCTCGACGGCGTCGAGGTAGGCGACCTGGTCACAGCCCTTGGCGGCGGCCTCGGCCTGGGCGAGCAGGGACGCGGCGTAGTTGCCGCCGGTCTTGGCGTCGCCCATGCCGCCGGGGACGGCGCGGACCCGGTCCTGCGAGAGCCAGATGGAGACCGGCTTCACCCCGCCGGAGAAGTAGGCACCGGCGGGCGAGGCGATGACGAGGAAGAGGTACTCGTTGGCGGGGCGGACACCCAGACCGACCTCGGAGGCGATCATGAAGGGGCGCAGGTAGAGGGACTCCTCGCCGCCGTGCGCCGGGACCCATGCCTGGTCCTGCCGGACCAGCACGTCACAGGCCTCGATGAAGGTCTCGACGGGGAGCTCGGGCATCGCGAGACGGACCGCTGAGCGCTGGAAGCGGGCGGCGTTGGCCTCCGGGCGGAAGCTGGCGACGGAGCCGTCGGGCTGCCGGTAGGCCTTGAGCCCCTCGAAGATCTCCTGGGCGTAGTGCAGCGTCATGTTCGCCGGGTCGATGGACAGCGGACCGTACGGGACGAGCTGGGCGTCGTGCCAGCCGCGCCCCTCGGTCCAGCTGATCGTCACCATGTGATCGGTGAAGTGGCGGCCGAAGCCGGGGCTGGCCAGGATCGCCTCGCGCTCCGCGTCGGACAGCGGATTCGAGGAGGGCTTGAGCTCGATCGTGGGCGTCGTCATGAGTGCGTGTCCTTCACCGGTCTTGTGTCTGATGGACCACGCTCGCTCCCGCCCTCGCCCGGCGCCGGCCGGAAAGGTTGTAGGACGTCCGAGCACTACCGCGAGCCGCGGTCCCGTTCGATTATCTCTCTCGGGCGGCCCTGCACGAAATGACGTGTTTGCGGTGACGTCGACCGTATCGCTACGGCGACGCGAAAACGCGGTCCTGGGGTCGATGGTGGCACCCGGGGACCGCAAGGTGAAGCCGCCGGGTGCGGTTGCGACCCGGCGGCTTCGAAGTGGAGACGTCGGGTCAGCCTGCTACGCGTACCGCGAGCGCGTCGCCGATCTCGTCGGTGGTGCGCGGGTTCTTTCCGTCACGCTCCGCGAGATCGGCGGAGACGGCGTCCTCGATGCGCACGGCCTCGGTCTCGTAGCCGAGGTGGCGCAGCAGGAGGGCGACGGAGAGGATCGTGGCGGTCGGGTCGGCCTTGCCCTGGCCCGCGATGTCGGGGGCAGTGCCGTGGACCGGCTCGAACATGGACGGGAAGGCGCCCGTCGGGTTGATGTTGCCGGAGGCGGCCAGGCCGATACCGCCGGTCACGGCAGCGGCGAGGTCGGTGAGGATGTCACCGAAGAGGTTGTCGGTGACGATGACGTCGAAGCGCTCCGGCTGGGTGACGAAGAAGATCGTCGCGGCGTCGACGTGCAGGTAGTCGGTGGTGACCTCGGGGAACTCGGCCGCGACCTTGTCGAAGGTGTTCTTCCACAGGTGGCCCGCGTACACGAGGACGTTGTTCTTGTGGACGAGCGTCAGCTTCTTGCGCGGACGGGCGGCGGCACGCGCGAAGGCGTCACGCACGACGCGCTCGACACCGTAGGCGGTGTTGACGCTGACCTCGGTGGCGACCTCGTGCTCCGTGCCGGTGCGCAGGGAACCGCCGTTGCCCGTGTACGGGCCCTCGGTGCCCTCGCGGACGACGACGAAGTCGATCTCGGGACGGCCGGCGAGCGGCGTCGTGGTGTTCGGGAAGAGCTTCGACGGCCTCAGGTTGATGAAGTGGTCGAAGGCGAAACGCAGCTTGAGCAGCAGCCCGCGCTCCAGCACGCCGGACGGGACCGAGGGGTCACCGATGGCTCCGAGCAGGATGGCGTCGTGGCCCTTGAGGGCTTCGAGCTCCGCGTCCGGGAGGGTTTCACCGGTGCGGTGCCAACGCTGGGCGCCGAGGTCGTACTCCTTGGTCTCCAGCTTCACATCCTGCGGGAGAACAGCGTTGAGGACCTTGAGGCCCTGGGTGACGACCTCCTGGCCGATACCGTCGCCGGGGATCACTGCGAGATCGATGCTGCGAGACATGCATGCACCCTAGCCCCCGTCCCACCCCATGACATCCGACGTCCATCATGCGGACAGGGCCCGACGTCGGCGGCCCTGGGGCGGGAGGCCGGCCTCAGTGACCCGTCGACCCGCCGTTGTCCCTGCGGTCGAGGGCACGCTGCAGTGCTGCGGCGGCGTTCTTGCGCTCCGGCTCGGTGGTGCGGGGGGTGTGACGGACGCGGCGGGCAGTGGTCTCGGCCATGACGGATCGACTCCTTGAGATCGCGTGGATTTCGAGATCGGGACTTCGCGCAACGGATGTCGAGATCGGGATTTCGAGGCGCCGGAAGGGGCGGGGAGCGGATGCCGCAGGGGTTGCCTGCTTCGGGGCGCGCTCACTTCCGCCGGTCGCTGGTCATGCGATTCGTTCGGCTCCTACAAAGCTAGGGCAGCTGGAGCCATCTGTCTCCACAGATACTCGGACTTCCTACTATCTGAGACGGTGCGGCCGGCTGCCGTACCGCGCGGCCCGCCCTCCGACGCACGCCATGCGCCTCCTCCCGGCTCAGAGATCCACGGTGAGCTGCGCCTGGAGGTGTGCGCGCAGGACGCCGGCCATGTCCGTCGCACGGTCGCTGAGCAGCCACTGCACCTGGAGGCCGTCCATCAGGGCGATCAGCTGCCGGCCCGCGTCGTCCGGGGTGATCCCGGCACGCAGCGCGCCGTCCAGGCCCGCCTGGGCGTACGCACGTTGGGCGCCCGCCACCGAATTCTCGTAGCGGCGGACGAAGTACCCGTGCGCAGGGTGGTCCGCGGCCGTCGCCTCGGCGGAGACCACCGAGAAGAGCTCGACGATCCCGCGCCGGGTGGAGTTCAGCTCCGCCAGTTCGGCGAACCGCCGCAGCCGCCCGACCCCCGTGGTGCCGCCCAGCGACAGCCACGCGCCGTCCACCTCGTCGCGATGCTCCAGGACGGCGAGCAGCAGCGCCTCCTTGGTCGGGAAGTGGTGCAGCAGTCCGGTGTGCGAGATGCCGCACCTGGTCGCGAGAACCCGGAGCGACGCGCCCCGGTAACCGGCCTCGCCGAACAGGGACATGGCCTGGTCGAGGATCTCCAGCCGTTTCGCCCGGCCCTTCGCGTATCCACGCGGCGCTCCGGCCGTCACTCGCCACTCCCCCGGCCCGCCGGCGCGGGGCGGGCCGGCTGTTCGGTGCGTCGGATCGCCATGCGTCCTCCAGAGACTCGGCCGGAGATTCGGCTCCGGAGATACTTACCAGGTGGTCGGGATTGACTCTATGGTGAAGGTGAACCGTGTCGCGAAAGGACCCCCCGTGGCCCCCTCCCTGCCCTACCTCGACCCCGCGCTGCCCGTCGCCGAGCGGGTCGGCGACCTCATCGGCCGCATGACCCTGGCCGAGAAGGCCGGCCAGATGCTCCAGCTGAACGCCAAGGACGGGGTGCGCCACCTCATCGAGGACCTGCACGCGGGCTCGATCCTGCACGCCTCCCCCGACCGCGTACTGGAAGCGGCGGCGCTGACCGAGCGGACCCGCCTGCGCATCCCGCTGCTGGTCGCGGAGGACTGCATCCACGGCCACTCCTTCTGGGAGGGGGCCACGATCTACCCCACGCAGCTGGGCCTGGCCGCCACCTGGGACGCCGGTCTCGTGGAGCGCGTCGCCCGCGCCACCGCCGTCGAGGTGGCCGCCACGGGCGTGCACTGGACGTTCTCGCCGGTCCTCTGCATCACCCGGGACCTGCGGTGGGGCCGGGTCAGCGAGACCTTCGGCGAGGACCCCTTCCTGATCGGCGAACTGGCATCGGCGATGGTGCGCGGCTACCAGGGCGACGGGCTCGCCGACCCGACGGCGGTCCTCGCCTGCGCCAAGCACTTCGCGGGCTACTCCGAGACACAGGGCGGCCGTGACGCGAGCGAGGCGGACATCTCCCGCCGCAAACTCCGCTCGTGGTTCCTGCCGCCGTTCGAGCGCGTGGCCCGGGAGGGCTGCCGTACGTTCATGCTCGGCTACCAGTCCATGGACGGCGTGCCGATCACCGTCAACGACTGGCTGCTCAACGAGGTGCTGCGCGGCGAGTGGGGCTACACCGGCACGCTGGTCACGGACTGGGACAACGTCGGCCGCATGGTGTGGGAGCAGAAGGTCTACGCCGACCACACCCAGGCGGCGGCCGCCGCCGTCCGCGCGGGCAACGACATGGTGATGACCACCCCGCAGTTCTTCGAGGGCGCGCAGAACGCCGTTGCCGAAGGCACCCTGGACGAGGCGGAGATCGACGCGGCGGTACGGCGCGTCCTCACCCTGAAATTCGAGCTCGGCCTCTTCGAGAACCCGCGCCACCCGGATGCCGCCCGGCAGGCAGCGGTCATCGGCAGCGCCGGTCACACCGAGCTGAATCTGGAGGCCGCGCGCCGTTCCCTGGTGCTGCTCACCAACGACGGCACCCTGCCGCTGGCGGGCGGCCTGGTGGCGGGGCCGGACGGACGCGCCCTCGCCGAGGACGGTTCGGCTCCCCGCCGGGTCGCCGTCGTCGGCCCCAACGCCGATGACGCCCAGACCCAGCTGGGCGACTGGGCGGGTTCCTCGGGCCAGGCGGACTGGCTGCCGGACGGCCACCCGCGCCACATGATCCGTACCGTGCTCGACGGCTTCCGCGAGCACGTACCGGCCGACTGGACCGTCACCTACGCCCGGGGAGCCGAGATCCTCTCCGTGGGCCCCGACCCGGAGGGCGCGTTCTTCCCGGACGGGCAGCCCCGCCCCGAGGTCGTCGTGCCGGCCGAGCCCTCCGGCGAACTGATCGGTGAGGCCGTCACCGCCGCAGAGGCCGCCGACTACGTCGTCGCCGTCGTGGGCGACCGTATCGAGCTGGTCGGCGAGGGCCGTTCGACGGCGACCCTGGAACTCGTGGGAGACCAGGTCGCGTTGCTCGACGCGCTCGCCGCGACCGGCAAGCCGCTCGTCGTCGTGGTCATCAGTTCCAAGCCCCTGGTGCTGCCGCCGTCCGCCCACGGCGCGGCGGCGATCGTGCACGCCTTCAACCCGGGCATGCAGGGCGGCAGGGCGGTGGCCGAACTCCTGCTGGGCCTCGTCGAACCCTCGGGCCGGCTGCCCGTCTCCTTCGCCCGGCACGCGGGCCAGCAGCCCACGTACTACAACCAGATCAGGGGTCAGCACGGCTCCCGGTACGCCGACCTCACCCAGCGCCCGGCCTTCGTGTTCGGCGAGGGCCTGAGCTACACGACCGTCGCCTACTCCGGTCTGGAGGTGCTCACCGCCTGCGTCGGCGAGGCCGACACGCTGCGGGCGCGTGTCACCGTCCACAACACGGGCGCGCGGCCCGCCGTGGAGACGGTGCAGATGTACGTCAGCGACAGCGTGACGTCCGTGACCTGGGCGGAGAAGGAACTGAAGGGCTACCGGCAGGTCACGCTCGCCCCGGGCGAGCGGAGCGAGGTGCTGCTCGAACTGCCGGTCGCCGACTGCACCCTGGTGGACGCGGCCGGCCGTCGCGTGGTGGAGCCGGGCGCCTTCGAACTGCTCGTCGGCCCCTCCTCGCGCGACGACGCCCTTCTGCGGGCGGGCTTCACCGTGAAGGGCTGAGGCCACGCGGAGAGCACCCGGCACGCGTGACACCCATCCGGGTGCGGCAGCCGTCGGCGGGCCGCCCGCCGACGGAGGACATGGCGGGCAA
The DNA here is from genome assembly GCF_040611875.1 of Streptomyces sp. NPDC006516. NCBI lineage: Bacteria > Bacillati > Actinomycetota > Actinomycetes > Kitasatosporales > Streptomycetaceae > Streptomyces > Streptomyces sp. NPDC006516. Next base: position 1,235,055 of record NZ_JBEXPD010000002.1, on the reverse strand, counting down.
CCGCCGCTCGACGGGAGCCGATCCCTACGAGGGCGCCAGCGTGGTGCGGGTGCCCCGGCGCCACACCTCACGCAGGTTGAGGGTGTCGCCGATCGTGACGGTGGGGTCGCCGTCCACGAGCAGCAGGTCGGCCCGCAGGCCCTCGGCGACGCGCCCACGGTCCTCCAGGCCGAAGCGACGCGCCGGGGTGAGGGTCGCCGCGCGCAGGGCCTGGACCGGGGTGAGACCAGCCCGGACGAGGTACTGGAGCTCTTGGTGGACGCTGGCACCGTGGACCATGCCGCCGAGGAACGGCAGCGGCATGGGGGCCGCGTCGGTGCCCGCCATCAGGTCGACGCCGGCGTCGTGCAGGGCCTTGACCGAGGCCAGGACATCCTCCAGTTCTCCCTGCGGATAGCGGTCGTAGCTGCTGACCAAGGTGTTCGTCCAGGCCTCGTCCAGGCGTGATCCGACGCGCGGGTCCTCGGCGAGGGACGATCCGGTGACGCCCGTCATGGAGGCGTTCAGGACGACGCACGGGACGACGAACGCACCCGAGGCGGCGATGAGTTCGATGATCTCCCCGGTATGCGGCCGGTCCATGAACAGGTGGGCGAAGCCGTCGACGCCGGCCTCGACCGCCATCCGTGTCGCATCGACGGTCAGGGTGTGGGCGATGGCGAGCATCCCGTGCCGGTGGGCCTCGGCGACACCGGCGGTCAGGGTCGCCTGGTCGAGCATGGGCAGACCGGGGTGCCCCTCGACCGTACCGTCGTCGACCATGAACTTGATGTAGTCCGAGCCCGCGGCGACCAGCCGGGGGACGAAGGCGACCGCTTCCTCGGGCGTGGTGGAGAACGGCATCAGGGGCATCTCACGCGGAGCGGGCCGATCGCTGTGGCCGTCCGGTTCTCCGTGGCCGCCCGGCTTGAAGCCCTTGGGCATGAGTTCGCTGGGGTGGCCACCGGGAGGCGTGATGCCGAACCCGGCGGAACGGACATCGGCGAGGGAGTCGTTCTCCGTGATGTGCGCGCGGCGGTCCCTGGTGTTCAGTCCCTGCATCTCCAGCTCGGTGGTGATCCCGAACCGCAGGGCCAGCGAGAGGGCCTCGTCGGAGGTGTGCACATGGGCGTCGATCAGGCCGGGCAGGAGTGTGCCGCCCCTGGCGTCGACGATGTCCGCCCCGGCGGGCGGCCGGCCTCCGACCGCCACGATCCGCGTTCCGTCCAGCACGACGGTGGTGTCCTCCAGCACGTGCTCACCGTCGAACACCCGGCCGTTGATGATGGCTGTGATCATGACTCTCTCCTCCGGGCGGGCACGTCGCTCTGCTGGCGCCGAGCTCTCCCACCGCGTCGACCACATTAATGCAAGTTGCAATTTCATGCACGATTGCATGTATCTGCCGCCGTGCAGATACATGCGATAGGCTGCGGGGGTGACCGACAAGGACGCCTCCATGCCGCAGGGCCAGGCCCTCCTGGACGCCGTCGGCACGGCCTTCGCCCGCTTGCGGCGGCGCACCATGCAGGCGCCGGTCGACCCCCCTACGGGGCCCAAGGACCTGAAGCGCAACCTTGTCCTCAACATCGTGGACGAGGCGGCCGAGACGGACACGGAGATGACGGTCGGCGGGCTCGCCGACCACCTGCTGGTGGACCCGTCGGTGGCGAGCCGCATGGTCAGCGACTGCATCTCGCACGGCTATCTGATCCGCGCGGCCTCGCAGCAGGACGGCCGCCGTACGGTGCTCCACCTCACGGAGGAGGGCACAGCCCTCCTCCGTCGCTTCCGCCACCAGCAGCGGCAGGCATTCGAATTCATCACCCGGGACTGGCCCGAAGCCGAGCGGCTCGAATTCGCACGCCTCCTGCTCAAGTACGCGGACTCCACCGCCCAGCTGCCCGCACCGGGCGCTGCGGGCGGACAGCCGCCGGTCACTCCGTAGGGCGGCCGGGTCGCCGAGCCTGCGACGGCGCGTCGGTCGGCTCGTCGGCCGCCCGGAGCCCTCACAAGGGGGCGATGACCCGCTGGCCCTGCGGCCGGGAAGGCCGGACACCACCATCCAGAACCGGGCGCGCTCCGAGGAAGCGAGGGCCCGGAAATGGAAACCGCCTCCCGGCAGGCGGGGGGAGCCGGCCGGGAGGCGGAGTGCGGGGCGGGGCGCCCGTGACGGGCGCCCCTGGGCGTCAGCCCTGGTGGGGGTAGGTGTACTCGGTCGGCGGAACCAGCGTCTCCTTGATGGCGCGGGTCAGCGTCCAGCGCTGCAGGTTCTGCGGGGCGCCCGCCTTGTCGTTCGTCCCGGAGCCACGGCCGCCGCCGAAGGGCTGCTGGCCGACGACGGCACCGGTCGACTTGTCGTTGATGTAGAAGTTGCCCGCGGCGTAGCGGAGCTTCTCCATCGTGTACGCGGCGGCGGCGCGGTCACCCGCGATGACGGATCCGGTCAGGGCGTAGTCGCTGACCGACTCCATCTGCTCCAGCATCGCGTCGTACTTCTCGTCCTCGTAGACGTGCACGGCGAGGATCGGGCCGAAGTACTCGGTGGTGAACACCTCGTTGGCCGGGTCGTCGCAGACGATGACCGTGGGGCGGACGAAGTAGCCGACGGAGTCGTCGTAGGTGCCGCCGGCGATGACGGTGCAGGTCGGGTCGGCCTTGGCGCGGTCGATCGCGGCCTTGTTCTTGGCGAAGGAACGCTCGTCGATGACGGCGCCCATGAAGTTCGACAGGTCGGTGACGTCACCCATGGTGATGCCGTCGACCTCGGCCGCGAACTCCTCCTTGAAGCCGGAGTTCCAGATGGAGGCCGGCACGTAGGCGCGGGAGGAGGCGGAGCACTTCTGGCCCTGGTACTCGAACGAGCCACGGGTCAGCGCGGTCTTCAGGACGGCGCGGTCGGCGCTGGGGTGCGCGACGACGAAGTCCTTGCCACCGGTCTCGCCGACGAGCCGCGGGTAGGTGCGGTAGTTGGCGATGTTGTTGCCGACCGTCTTCCACAGGTGCTGGAAGGTGGGCGTCGAGCCGGTGAAGTGGATGGCGGCCAGGTCACGGTGGTTCAGCGCGACCTCGGAGACGGCGATGCCGTCGCCGGTGACCAGGTTGATGACGCCCTTGGGCAGACCGGCCTCCTCCAGGAGCTGCATCAGCAGCACGGCGGCGTGGGTCTGCGTCGGGGACGGCTTCCACACCACGACGTTGCCCATGAGGGCGGGCGCGGTGGGGAGGTTGGCCGCGATGGCGGAGAAGTTGAACGGCGTGATCGCGTAGACGAAGCCCTCGAGCGGACGGTGGTCCATGCGGTTCCACACGCCGGGGGAGTTCGCCGGCGGCTGCTCGGCGAGGATCTGGCGCGCGTAGTGCACGTTGAAGCGCCAGAAGTCGACGAGCTCACAGGGACAGTCGATCTCGGCCTGCTGGGCGGTCTTGCCCTGGCCCAGCATGGTGGAGGCGGCGAGCGTCTCGCGCCAGGGGCCGGAGAGCAGTTCGGCGGCGCGCAGGATGATCGCGGCGCGGTCGTCGAAGGACATCGCACGCCAGGCCGGGGCGGCGGCGAGGGCGGCGTCGATCGCGTCCTGCGCGTCGGCCTCGGTGGCGGCGGCACCGGTACCGATGACGGAACGGTGGTTGTGCGGCTGCACGACGTCGAAGCGCGCGCCGCCACCCAGCCGCTTCTCGCCGCCGATGGTCATCGGCAGCTCGATGGGGTTCTGGCTGAGCTCCTTGAGCTTCGCCTCCAGACGGGCGCGCTCCGCGGTGCCGGGGGCGTAGGAGTGGACCGGCTCGTTGACCGGCGCGGGGACCTGGGTGACAGCATCCATGAGTGCCTTGTCTCCTTGGTTGAGGTGGGTGGTCGGCCGGGCAGGTCAGCCCTTGTTCAGCCGGGGTGCGGCCCTTGGTCCGGACCTCGGTCCAGCGCGGTGGCTCAGCCCTTGGTGAGGATGGACCGGCCGAAGAACAGCAGGTTGGCCGGCTTCTCCGCGAGGCGGCGCATGAAGTATCCGTACCAGTCGGTGCCGTACGCCGTGTAGACGCGCATCCGGTGGCCCTCTGCGGCGAGCCGGACGTGCTCCTCGCTGCGGATGCCGTACAGCATCTGGAACTCGTACTCGTCCAGTTTGCGCCCGGCCTGGCGCGCGAGCTCCTGGCCGATGGCGATGAGACGGGGATCGTGCGAGCCGATCATCGGGTAGCCCTCGCCGTGCATCAGCGTTTTGAGGATGCGGACGTACGCCTTGTCGATCTCCGGCTTGTTCTGGTACGCGACGGAGGCGGGCTCCTTGTAGGCGCCCTTCACCAGGCGGACCCGGCTGCCCGCGGCGGCGAGGCGGCGGGCGTCGGCCTCGGTGCGGAACAGGTAGGACTGGATCACGCAGCCGGTCTGCGGGAAGTCCTTCCGCAGCTCCTCGTGGATGGCGAACATCGAGTCCAGCGTGGTGTGGTCCTCGGCGTCCAGCGTGACCGTGGTGCCGATCGCGGCGGCGGCCTCGACGACGGGGCGGACGTTGGCGAGGGCCAGCTCGTGACCGCCCGGGAATTCGGGGGCGGGCCCGGAGGGCTCTCCGTCGAGGGCGGTGGTGGGTGACGGGAGGGATTGGCCGAACATCGACAGCTTGACGGACATCTCGGCCCGGGCACCGAGCCCGAGCTCCTTCAGACGCCCGATGAGCTCCAGGTAGGCGTCACGCGCGGCGGCGGCCTGCTCGGGGGTGGTGATGTCCTCACCCACGACGTCCAGGGTGACCTCGAGGCCCTTGGCGGCGGCGTCCTGGATGACGGGGACGACCTGGTCGACGCTCTCACCGGCGATGAAGCGGTCGACGACCTGCTTGGTGCCCGGCGCTGCCGAGATGAAACGACGCATCTTGTCGCTGCGTGACGCGGCGAGAATCACGGGACCCAGCACGGGGCACCTCCACGGAGTACGAACGAGGCCGGACCGGGACGGAAGTGAACGGACCGGGACGGCACGGAGAACCACTGTGAAATCTAGGTACCCCCGCATTCCCGTGCCATCGACAGCTGTCACGCATCCGTGCACCGGTTCTCAGACATATGTCTGAAGGGGTGCGAGAATGGCGAGGTGAAGGGCGATTACCAGGAGCTGGTCGACGAGATCTCCGCGCTGCTCAGCGCCCCCGCGACCCTGGAGAACCGCGATTTCGGCCTCGTCGCCTTCGGGGCGCACGACAGCGACGACGACACCGCCATGGATCCGGTCCGTACACGCTCGATCCTGACCCGTCGCTCCACCCCCGCCGTCCGGTCCTGGTTCGAGGGCTTCGGCATCACCCGTGCGACGGGACCGGTCCGTATCCCGGCCGCCCCGGAGGCGGGGGTGTACCGGGACCGCATCTGCCTCCCGGTACGCCATCGGGGTGTCGTCCTCGGCTACGTGTGGCTGCTGGACGCCGATCCTGGACCGACCGAGGGACAGCTGGCGTCAGCGATGGACGTCGCGGCCCGGATCGGCGCCCTGCTCGCCGACGAGGAGCGGGCCGGAGCGGACCTCTCGCGGGAATTCGGCGCGGCGCTGGCCGCCGGGCGCGGCTGGCAGCGGGACATGGCGCTGGCCGCGCTGCACGAGGCCCTCGGCACCGACGCGGACGGCCTGCACACGGTGGTGTGCGTGACCCCGTGGCAGAGCGAGACCCCCTCCGTGCGTACGGTGCCCTCGGCCGCCGCCCTCGCCACGGTGCCGGGGGCGGCAGGCCAGGATCTGGCCGCCCTGATCCGCTTGCGGTCCCCCGACGCCCTCGACCCGGCGACGACCGCCGCCGAACGGCTGCGCGGCGCGGCCGGGGGCGCCGCCACCGGTGGCTTCGCCACCGCCCGCCGGGGCCTCGCGGAACTGGCCGGCTCCTGGCACGAGGCCCTGTCCGCCGCCCGCGCGGCCTCCGCCGAATCCCGCTACGGGCCGGTCGCCGGCTGGTCGGCCATCGGCCCGTACCGGCTGCTGGCCTCCCTGCCCCACGGCCAGGACAGCGCACCGGACCAGGCCGTCCGGCCCCTGCTGACCCCGCCCCACGCGGAACTGGCCCGTACCGCCGAGGTCTTCCTCGACCGCGCGGGCCAGGCGAGCCGTACGGCCACGGAGCTGGGCATCCACCGCCAGACCCTGTACTACCGCCTGGCCCGGGTGCAGCAGCTCACCGGCCTGGACATCAACGACGGCGAGGACAGGCTGCTGCTCCACATGGCGCTGAAGCAGGCCCGGCTGTAGACACCCGGGCGGTTGAGTACGCCACCGGCGCGTCCTGAGTACTCCGGCGGAGGAGCCGGGGTCGCGCGGGCGGTGAACTGGAGCCATGAGCAACGACATCCGGACGCCCGTCTCACTCGCCCCGCGCGCACTGTCCGGCTCGCGGTGGTGGGCGGTCCCCCTGACGGGGACCCTGGCGGCGCCGGCACTGACCGTGATCGTCTCCTCGGCGGAGAACGCCTTCGCCGGCAGGACGTTCCTCCTGACCGGCGGGATGGTCCTGGCCTACGCGCTGATCCTGCCGAGCTGGTTCCTCGGGCGGACACCGGACCGGCGGCATCGGCGGACCGGGCTCGTCGTGTCCGGCTGCGCGATCGCCTTCTCGTTCCCCGCCCTGATCTCCACGCTCGGCTGGACCGTGTTCCTCGTCGCGCTCCTCACCGGGCAGGTGGACGGCTAGAGCGTGTCTCCTTGGTGCTGTCCGCCGTGCGAAGCTGTGCGCCATGGAGCCTTCGATAGTCCGTGGACTTGCTCTGCCCGCCCTGCTGACGTCGCTCATCGATCGCGACCTCTGGCGTCACCCGGGCGATGTGGTGCTGGCGAAGGCCATTCCGTGGTTCAAGGACCCACTTGGCTTCGTGTCGAACCCCGAGCAGATGGCGTACGCGTCCCAATCGATGGACATGTTCGCCGATGATCCGCACTCCGCCTTCTTTCGCCAGGCACGCGGAAGCAGAAGCGTCGCCCCGCTCGAACTTCCTTGGCTTGACGTTGACCAGGCAGTGCTGATCGCCACCACTCGCAACCCCGGTGATGACGGCGCCTTGGCTCTCGACTACCGGACTGACCCCTCAGATCCCCGCATCGTCGGCAGTGACTTCTGGACGGACCCACTTCTGTGCCAGTGGAGGGTCGTAGCACCTACTTTCTCAGGCTTCGTCTCAAGCTTGGGCCTGTAGCTTCCGCAGTCATGTCACTGCCGCGCCCAGAGAAGGATGGACGCGACGTGGAGTGCGGCCTGGTAGGCGATGGCTAGTTTGTCCGTCCGCAGGGCCAGGCCGCGCCACTGCTTGAGGCGGGCGATGCACCGCTCGACGGCATTGCGCTCCTTGTATTTCGCGGCGTCGAAGCTGGGTGGGCGGCCTCCGGCACGGCCTCGCCGCAGGCGGTGACCGATCTGGTCTGCGGGCTGCGGGATGACAGCCCGGATGCCTCGGCGACGAAGGTGTCCACGGATCGCGCGGGACGAGTAGGCGCGATCCGCCAGGACGGTTGTCGGGCGGGTTCTTGGCCTTCCGGGTCCGCTGCGCGGGATCCGAATCCTGGCCATGACCGCCTCGAAGGCCGGCGCGTCACCAGCCTGGCCGGCGGTGACGTGGATGCCCAGAGGACGGGCCCGGCTGTCACCGGCCAAGTGGACCTTCGTGCTCAGCCCGCCACGGGAACGTCCGAGCGCGTGATCCTCAGGCTCCGACCGGCCGGGCGCCCCCTTTTCCTGGCTCCGGCCGAATGTCGGTGAGCCCGGCAGACAGTGGAGTCCACAGAGACTGTCCAGTCCATATCGTCACCCTCATCCGCCGCAGCAAGTAGTGCCGCGAAGATGCGTTCCCACGTGCCGTCCACGGCCCACCTGATCAAACGCTTGTGAGCGGTCTGAAAAGACCCGAGCTCGCTGGGCAGGTCCCGCCAGGGCGAGCAGGTGCGGTACTTCCACGCAATGGCCTCAAGGGTTCGGCAGTGGTCAGCCCACCGTCGCCCACGGGCCGGATCGGCCGGCATCAACGGTTCGATCCGGTCCCACATCGCATCGGTGATCACCAATCGGACAGACACATCCGATCAACTGGCCAGCCCATCAAAGAGACACGCTCTAGACCCCGTCCGGGGCCCGAACGGCCCGCGCCCGGGCGCAGATCGGAATCTGCGCCCGGGCGCGGGCTGTCGCACGACTGCGGATCAGTCGGTGAGGTTCACCGAACGGGCCGAGGTGGCACCGATCTCCTCGGCGATCTCGGTCAGGACCGACTGCGGAATGGTGTCGTCGACGGTGAGGACGACCAGCGCCTCGCCGCCCGCGTCCTGCCGCGAGACCTGCATACCGGCGATGTTCAGCCCGGCCTCGCCGAGGATCTTGCCGACCGCGCCGACGACGCCGGGGCGGTCCTCGTAGCGCAGGACGACCATGTGGTCGGCGAGCGCCAGGTCGACGTCGTGCTCACCGATCGCGACGATCTTCTGGAGGTGCTTGGGGCCGGCCAGCGTGCCGGAGACCGCGACCTCCTCGCCGCTCGACAGCGTGCCGCGGACGGTGACCACGTTGCGGTGGTCCGGCGACTCGGAGCTGGTGGTGAGGCGGACCTCGACACCGCGCTCCTGCGCGAAGAGCGGGGCGTTGACGTAGCTGACGGTCTCGTCGACGACATCCTCGAAGACGCCCTTGAGCGCGGAGAGCTCCAGCACCTTCACGTCGTGCTGGGTGATCTCGCCGTAGACCTCTACGTCGAGACGGGCCGCGACCTCGCCCGCGAGCGCGGTGAAGATCCGGCCGAGCTTCTCGGCGAGCGGCAGACCGGGACGTACGTCCTCGGCGATCACGCCGCCCTGGACGTTGACCGCGTCGGGCACGAGCTCACCGGCGAGGGCCAGACGGACGGACTTGGCGACCGCGATGCCCGCCTTCTCCTGCGCCTCGTCGGTGGAGGCACCGAGGTGCGGGGTGCAGACGACCTGGTCGAACTGGAAGAGCGGGGAGTCCGTGCAGGGCTCCTTGGTGTACACGTCCAGACCGGCGCCGGCGACCCGGCCCTCCTTGAGGGCGGAGGCGAGCGCCTCCTCGTCGACGATGCCGCCGCGCGCGGCGTTGACGATGCGCACCGAGGGCTTCACCTTGTGCAGCGCCTCGTCGCCGATCAGGCCGAGCGTCTCGGGGGTCTTGGGGAGGTGCACCGTGATGAAGTCGGAGACCTCGAGCAGCTCGTCCAGAGTGAGGAGCTTGACGCCCATCTGCGCGGCGCGCGCGGGCTGCACGTAGGGGTCGTACGCGACGATCTTCATGCCGAACGCGGACATGCGCTGCGCGACCAGCACGCCGATGCGGCCGAGGCCGACGACGCCGAGGGTCTTCTCGCTGAGCTCGACACCCGTGTACTTGGAGCGCTTCCACTCGCCGTTCTTCAGGGCGGTGTTGGCCTGCGGGATGTTGCGCGCGGTGGCGACGAGCAGACCACAGGCCAGCTCGGCGGCGGTGACGATGTTGGAGGTCGGCGCGTTGACGACCATCACACCGGCCTTGGTGGCCGCGGAGACGTCGACGTTGTCCAGACCGACGCCGGCCCGGGCGACGACCTTGAGCTGCTTCGCGGCGGCGATGGCCTCGGCGTCGACCTTGGTCGCGGAGCGCACCAGGATCGCGTCGACGTCGGCGATCGCGGGGAGGAGTTCGGCGCGGTCCGCGCCGTTGCAGTGCCGGATCTCGAAATCCGGACCCAGAGCGTCGACCGTGGCGGGCGACAGCTCTTCGGCGATGAGTACGACAGGTTTCGAGCTCACGTGAGTCCTCACAAGTCCAGTGCGGACGGCCGTCCCGACGGCCGCAGGCGGTGGAGGGGCTAGCCGCGTGGAAGACGCACGACACTGTGGGCCCTGACGCGTGTATGTGTTGTTGAGAGTGTAGTCATGCGGCCGGGCACATACTGCGCCCCGGTGGAAGGATCACCCGCACGGGGTGGACGGTCTGTACAGACGTACGGCCGCGCTTCGCTGCCACCCACCTCCCCCGCAGTGACACGGGAGTGAGGCCGGCCTGGTGCCGGGGGCGGGTCCGCGCGGACCCGCCCCCGGCGAGAACTCAGGCGTCCTCGTTGTCGACCCAGCTCATGAGCTTGCGGAGCTCCTTGCCGGTGGTCTCCAGCAGGGACTCGCTGTCGGCCTTCTTGTACTCGTTGTACTTGGGCAGACCGTTGTGGTACTCGGCCATCCACGCCTTGGCGAAGGTGCCGTCCTGGATCTCGGCGAGGACCTTCTTCATCTCGGCCTTGGTGGCGTCCGTGATGATGCGCGGGCCGGTGACGTAGTCGCCCCACTCGGCGGTCTCCGAGATGGACCAGCGCATCTTCTCCAGGCCGCCCTCGTACATGAGGTCCACGATGAGCTTCAGCTCGTGGAGGCACTCGAAGTACGCGATCTCCGGCTGGTAGCCGGCCTCGGTCAGGGTCTCGAAACCGGCCTTGACCAGGGCGGCGGTGCCACCGCAGAGGACGGCCTGCTCACCGAACAGGTCGGTCTCGGTCTCCTCGGTGAAGGTGGTCTTGATGACGCCGGCGCGGGTGCCGCCGATGCCCTTCGCGTAGGAGAGCGCGAGCTCCAGGCCCTTGCCCGAGGGGTCCTGCTCGACGGCCACGATGCACGGGACGCCGCGGCCCTCCTCGTACTGACGGCGGACGAGGTGGCCCGGGCCCTTGGGCGCGACCATGCAGACGTCGACGTTGGCCGGCGGCTTGATGAAGTCGAAGCGGATGTTCAGGCCGTGGCCGAAGAACAGCGCGTCGCCGTCCTTGAGGTTGTCCTTGACGGACTCCTCGTAGACCTGGGCCTGGATCGGGTCCGGGACCAGGATCATGATGACGTCGGCCTCGGCTGCCGCCTCGGACGGGGTCACCACGCGCAGGCCCTGCTCCTCGGCCTTGGCCTTGGACTTCGAACCCTCGTGCAGACCGACACGGACGTCGACACCCGAGTCACGCAGCGACAGCGCGTGGGCGTGGCCCTGGCTGCCGTAGCCGAGAACCGCGACCTTGCGGCCCTGGATGATGGACAGGTCGGCATCGTCGTCGTAGAACAGCTCGGCCACTGGGTCTTCTCCTTGGTGTGCAGGTGTTGCGTCCCACCGTACGGCGGGGTGCGTGGGGTACGTTGCCGGGTCTCGCCATACGAGCGGCGAGGGGTCCCTGAGGGTTACGCCGTACGGTCGAGAGCGCGCAGGGAACGGTCGGTGATCGAGCGCGCGCCGCGCCCTATGGCGATGGTGCCGGACTGGACGAGCTCCTTGATGCCGAACTGCTCCAGCATCTTGAGCATGGCCTCCAGTTTGTCGGCCCCCCCGGTCGCCTCGATCGTGACGGCCTCCGGGGAGACGTCCACGGTCTTGGCGCGGAACAGCTGGACGATCTCGACGATCTGGGAGCGGGTCTCGTTGTCTGCGCGGACCTTCACCAGGACGAGCTCCCGCTGGATCGCTGCGGTGGGCTCGAGTTCGACGATCTTCAGGACGTTGACCAGCTTGTTGAGCTGCTTGGTCACCTGCTCCAGGGGCAGGCCCTCGACGTTCACGACAATGGTGATGCGTGAGATGTCGGGATGTTCGGTGGTACCGACCGCGAGCGAGTCGATGTTGAAGCCGCGCCGGGAGAACAGGGCCGTGATCCTGGCGAGGACGCCCGGCTTGTTCTCGACCAGGACGGAGAGCGTGTGCTTGCTGGACATGGAGTCGGTCTCTCTCTGTCTCTCAGTCGTCTTCGTTGTCGCCGAAGTCGGGGCGGACGCCGCGCGCTGCCATGACCTCGTCGTTGGAGGTGCCGGCGGCGACCATCGGCCACACCATGGCGTCCTCGTGGACGATGAAGTCGATGACGACCGGGCGGTCGTTGATCGCGTTGGCCTCGGCGATGACCTTGTCCAGGTCGGCCGGGTCCTCGCAGCGGATCGCGTAACAGCCCATGGCCTCGGACAACTTGACGAAGTCCGGGACGCGGGTGCCCTTGGCGGGGACTCCGTCCGTGTCCGCGCCGGAGTGGAGCACGGTGTTGGAGTACCGCTGGTTGTAGAACAGGGTCTGCCACTGGCGGACCATCCCGAGCGCGCCGTTGTTGATGATCGCGACCTTGATCGGGATGTTGTTGAGCGCGCAGGTGGTGAGTTCCTGGTTGGTCATCTGGAAGCAGCCGTCACCGTCGATGGCCCAGACGGCGCGCTCCGGCATGCCTGCCTTGGCTCCCATGGCCGCCGGGACCGCGTAGCCCATGGTGCCCGCGCCGCCGGAGTTGAGCCAGGTGGCGGGCTGCTCGTACCGGATGAAGTGCGAGGCCCACATCTGGTGCTGGCCGACGCCGGCGGTGAAGATGGTCCCTTCCGGGGCCAGCTCGCCGATGCGCTCGATGACCTGCTGCGGCGAGAGGCTGCCGTCCTCGGGCAGGTCGTAGCCGACCGGGTAGGTCTCGCGCCAGCGGTTGAGGTCCTTCCACCAGGCGCTGTAGTCGCCCGCGTTGCCCTCGGTGTGCTCGGCCTGGACCGCCTGCACGAGGTCGGCGATGACCTCCCGGGCGTCACCGACGATCGGGACGTCGGCGGCACGGTTCTTGCCGATCTCCGCCGGGTCGATGTCCGCGTGGACGATCTTGGCGTACGGCGCGAAGCTGTCCAGCTTGCCGGTGACGCGGTCGTCGAACCTGGCCCCGAGCGCGACGATCAGGTCGGCCTTCTGCAGCGCGGTGACTGCGGTGACCGAACCGTGCATGCCGGGCATTCCCACGTGCAGCGGGTGGCTGTCGGGGAAGGAGCCGAGCGCCATCAGGGTGGTGGTGACGGGCGCTCCGGTGAGCTCTGCCAGGACCTTCAGCTCGGCGGTCGCGCCGGCCTTGATGACGCCGCCGCCGACGTACAGCACCGGGCGCTGGGCCTGGGTGATGAGCTTGGCGGCCTCACGGATCTGCTTGGCGTGCGGCTTGGTGACCGGGCGGTAGCCAGGCAGGTCCATCACCGGCGGCCAGCTGAAGGTGGTCCTCGCCTGGAGCGCGTCCTTGGCGATGTCGACGAGGACGGGGCCCGGGCGGCCGGTGGAGGCGATGTGGAAGGCCTCGGCGATGGTGTGCGGGATGTCCTCGGCGCGGGTGACCAGGAAGTTGTGCTTGGTGATCGGCATGGTGATGCCGCAGATGTCGGCTTCCTGGAAGGCGTCCGTACCGATGGCGGACGAGGCCACCTGGCCGGTGATCGCGACCAGCGGGACCGAGTCCATGGCGGCGTCGGCGATCGGGGTGACCAGGTTGGTCGCACCGGGGCCCGAGGTGACCATGCAGACGCCGACCTTGCCGGTGGCCTGCGCGTAACCGGTGGCGGCGTGCCCGGCGCCCTGCTCGTGGCGGACCAGGATGTGGCGGACCCGGGTGGAGTCCATCAGCGGGTCGTACGCCGGGAGGATGCAGCCGCCGGGGAGCCCGAATACGGTGTCGGCGCCGACTTCCTCGAGAGAACGGATGAGGGACTGCGCGCCCGTGAGGTGCTCAACGGAGGCGGAGGACGGTCCGCCGTTACGGGCCCGCGGCTGCGGGTGCTGGGCCCCGGTGGCCTGCTCGGTCATCGGCATTCTCTTCTCGAAGCTGAGGGTTTATGCGGTGTGTTTGTGGGGTTTTGAGAGGTCCCGGTGCAACAAAAAACCCCTCGTGCCGTGAGGCAAGCGAGGGGAGCGCGCCGGTGCGGTCTGCAAGGTGTCCATGAGTGACCCTGCTTCAGCCGACGCGCTTTCCAAGTACGAGAATTCGGGTGCGCATGGCATTGACCCTCTCTCCGGCACGCGTGCGGTGTCAAGTGGGTGGGACGGGAGTCTCATCATGTGAGCGGCTCTGGAGCGGGATCGAGCCGCCCGCGAGCACCGGCTGAGCGGTCGGCCCGATGCCCGGGACGGGGTACTTCCCGCGGATCAGGGTGCGTCGCAGCCGGTACTCGTCCAACGGCCCGTTGAAGGCCATCCCCTGGCCGTGCGTGCACCCCATGGCCCGCAGGGCGCGCACCTGCTCGGGTACGTCGACCCCGTCGGCCACGGACTGCATGCCGAGATCCCCTGCGATGCGCAGCAGACCACTGGTGATCTTGTGCAGTCTCGCGGACTCCACGACGCCCTCCACCAGGCACCGGTCGAGCTTCAGTACGTCGATGGGCAGCCGGCGCAGCGCGTTGACGGCGGCGTACCCGCTGCCGAAGCCGTCGAGTGCGATCCGTACACCGAGGCGCCTCAGCGCGACCAGCCGCTGTTCCAGCTCGTCGAAGGAGATCCGGGGGTCGCTGTCGGCCACCTCGATCATCAGCGCGCCCGAGGGCAGCCCGTACCGCGTCAGCAGCGCCTCCACGGAACCGGGGGGCAGGGTCCGGTCCAGGAGTCTGGCGGCCGACACCCGCACGGAGACGGAGACGGGATGCCCGGCCCTGGCCCGGTCGGCCGCCTGCTCCACGGCTTCCTCCAGGAGCCAGCTGCCCAGCTCCGCGGCGCGGTCGCCGCCCTCGGACACGCGGAGGAATTCGGCGGGGGTGAACAGGAGCCCCTGGGTGGAGCGCCAGCGCGCCTGTGCGGAGACGGCCGCGACCGTGCCGCTGGCCAGATGGACCACGGGCTGGTGGAGCAGCGCGAATTCGCCCTCGCGGAGCGCGGTGCGGAGCCGGGCCGCGAGCTCCGAGCGGCGCACGACGTCGGCCTGCATCTGGGGGGCGTACAGCTCGACGCGGTCCTTGCCGCCCGCCTTCGCGCGGTACATGGCGAGGTCTGCGTTGCGCATGAGGTCCTTGGGTGTGATGGAGGGCTCCGCGAAGGCGACCCCGATGGAGGCGGCCACCCGCACCTCTCCCGTGCCGATCCGGTACGGCTGGGAGAGCTTGAGACGCAGCCGGTCGGCGATCTCGTGGACCTGGTACTCCCGGGCGGCCTGGTCGCGGGTGCCGTCGCCGACGATGAGCGCGGCGAACTCGTCGCCCCCGAGGCGCGCGGCGGTGTCCGAGGCCCGTACGGATTCCTGGAGGCGCCGGGCGGCCTGGACGAGGAGTTCGTCGCCCGCCTGGTGGCCGATGGAGTCGTTGACCGCCTTGAAGCCGTCGAGGTCGATGAAGAGCACGGCGGTGCCCGGGTCCCCGGCCCGGCGTCCGCCGAGCGCCTGTCCCACCCGAGCGGTGAAGAGGGCGCGGTTGGGCAGGTCGGTGAGGGGGTCGTGCTCGGCGTTGTGCTGGAGCTGCGCCTGCAGTCTGACCCGCTCGGTCACATCACGGCTGTTGAGGAGGAGGCCGCCCTGGTGGCGGTTGACGGTGGACTCCACGTGCAGCCAGTCACCGGTGCCCGAGCCGAAGCGGCACTCGATGCGGGTGGTCGGCTCCTCGCGGGGGGAGGCGGCGAGGAAGCGCCGCAGCTCGTGGACGACTCCCCCGAGATCCTCGGGATGGATGATCGACGACAGCTCCGTCCCGATCAGGTCCTCGGCGTCCCGGCGGTAGACACCCGCCGCCGCGGGGCTGACGTAGCGCAGGACGCCGTTGGGCTCAGCGATCATGATGACGTCGCTCGAACCCTGGACCAGGGAGCGGAAGTGGTTCTCCTTCTGGGCCAGTTCCTGGGTGAGCGAGATGTTGTCGAGCAGCATGATGGCCTGCCGGACGACCAGGGCGAGGGCGACCGTGCAGCCGGTGAGGACGACGACCCCGTCGATCCTGCGGCCCTCCACCACGTTGTACAGGATTCCTAGCGTGCAGACCGCGGCGGCCAGGTAGGGCGTGAGCGCGGCGAGGGACCCGGCGATGGGGCGGCTGGCGGGCGGCGTCCGGGCGTCGGACTCGACAGCGTTGTCCTCGCCGCGCCTGGCGGCCCAGGGGGCGTACGCGAGGAGCAGCGAACCGGCGAACCAGCCCGCGTCCAGGAGTTGGCCCGACTGGTACGCCGAGCGGAGCAGCGGGGCGGTGAACAGGGCGTCGCACAGCACGGTCAGGGCCAGACCGGCGATCGCGGTGTTCACCGAGGAGCGGTTCGCGCTGAACCGCCTGAAGTGCAGGGCGAGGACCATGGACACCAGCACGATGTCGAGGAGCGGGTAGGCCAGCGAGAGCGCAGCCCTGGCCACGCTCACTCCCGCCGCGTTGGCGACGTGGGCGGTGTGGGCGAGCGCGAGGCTCCAGGAGAGCGTCAGCAGGGAGCCGCCGATCAGCCAGGCGTCCAGCACCAGGCAGACCCATCCGGCCCTGGTCACAGGACGTTTGGCGAGGACGAGCAGCCCGACGATGGCGGGCGGGGCGAAGCAGAGGAAGAACAGGTCCGCGAGGGACGGGGTGGGCACGGAGCGGCCCAGCACCACCTCGTACCACCCCCAGACCGCGTTGCCTCCGGCAGCCATGGCCGAGGAGAGCGAGAAGAGGAACCAGGCGGGCCGGAACCGGATGCCGCCGGCGCGGGCGTAAAGGAAGCAGGACACCGCGGCGATCAGCGCGGCGACGCTGAGGCCGAAGTCGCCCATGAAGAGCGCGAGTTCGGGTGAGCCCCAACCGAAGGCCGCACCCACCGCGTATCCGGCGCAGACCGCGGCGAGGGCGAGCCGGGAACGCAGCCCCGCACTCTGTCCGGTGGCCGCCCGCCCGGAGAGCAGGGCCCCGGGGGCGCTCACCGGAGAGCTCCACGAGCCGGTCCCGGCACCACCGGCCGCTCTCGCGCGCCCTGCCCGCTCGTCCCGTCTCTCCATCGGCCGCACATCGCCCGTCGCCCCCTCGCGTTCCTCTGCCGCCCCGGCGCCGCCCCTTCCACGGCACTGCCCTCATGTGGACGATACACCAGAGCCGTCACTCAGGGACATAGCTTCTCTACTCTCCGTGACGACCTGCCGTGTTGCCGGTACGGAGAGCTGCTGATCCGGTTCACAGCGTGTTCAGCCGGTGGTGAGGACGAGGTTCGCGACCGGCTCCCCCGCGGCGAACCGGGTGAGCTGTCCGGCCAGCAGACGCTTGGCCCGGGGCAGGAACGCGGATGTGCTGCCGCCCACATGCGGACTGATCAGCGTGTGGGGAGCATGCCAGAGCGGGTGACCGGCGGGCAGCGGTTCCGGATCGGTCACGTCCAGCGCGGCACGCAGCCGCCCGGACTCGAGCTCCGGCAACAGGGCGTCGGTGTCCACGACGGAGCCCCTCGCGACGTTCACGAGCAGGGCGCCGTCCTTCATCGCGGCGAGGAAACCGGAGCCCACCAGCCCTTGTGTGGACGGGTTCAGCGGGGTGGACAGGATGACGATGTCGGCCTCGGGCAGCAGTGCGGGCAATGCGTCGATGGCGTGGACGGGGCCGCGCGCAGTGGTACGTGCGGAGCGTGCGACGCGTACCACCCGCGCGCACTCGAAGGGTTCGAGCCGGTC
The DNA here is from genome assembly GCF_040611875.1 of Streptomyces sp. NPDC006516. Classification (NCBI taxonomy): domain Bacteria; kingdom Bacillati; phylum Actinomycetota; class Actinomycetes; order Kitasatosporales; family Streptomycetaceae; genus Streptomyces; species Streptomyces sp. NPDC006516. The sequence goes on along the minus strand of NZ_JBEXPD010000002.1, from coordinate 1,217,730 downwards.
CTCGATGGCCGAGCCGATCGATCCGTAGCCCACGACGAGAACGGACTTGTCGGCGAGGGCCGGATAGAAGCCGGAGCGCCACTCCTCCTTGTCCTGGCCCTCCACGAAGCCGGGGATGCCCCGGAGCGAGGCGAGGATCAGCGCGAGGGTGAGCTCCGCGGTCGATGCCTCGTGCACGCCCTTGGCGTTGCACAGCCGCACCCCGGCGGGCAGGAGGGAGAGCCCCGGCTCCACGTGGTCGATGCCGGCGGAGAGGGTCTGGACGACCTGGACGGCGCCCATCTCGCCGAGCGGCCGGACCGCGACGTCGGCGCCCTTCATGTACGGAACGACGTAGAAGGCGCAGCCGGACGGGTCCGCGGGGTAGTCCCGGCCGCCGTCCCAGAACCTGTAGTTGAGACCCTCGGGGAGTCCGTCGATGTCCTCGGCCGCGAACGGCATCCATACGTCGGTGGCAGGTGTGGAAGTCATGGTCAGGAGGCTATGCGAAGGGTCAGGAGCGGCAGAGGCTAGTTTGGGGTGCTGGTGGGCCTGTGATCATGGGGCCGAGGGAGGGTTCGGGGAGTTGGAGCGCAGGACTATCGGTGCGGCGGCGCTCGCCGTGGGTGCGGTCGGGCTGGGCTGTATGCCGATGAGCTGGGCCTACAGCACGTCGCAGCAGCGCGGTGACCGTTCGGTGCGCACGGTGCACGCCGCACTGGACGCGGGCGTCCAACTGCTCGACACCGCCGACATGTACGGCCCCTTCACCAACGAACTCCTCGTCGGGCGGGCGCTCAAGGGCCGCCGCTCCGAGGCGTTCCTCTCCACCAAGTGCGGTCTGCTGGTGGGTGACCAGCACATCGTGGCCAACGGGCGCCCTGGCTATGTGCGCCGGGCCTGCGACGCGTCGCTGCGGCGGCTGCAGACCGATGTGATCGATCTCTACCAGCTGCACAGGGCGGATCCCGAGGTCCCGGTCGAGGAGACCTGGGGTGCGATGGCGGACCTGGTGACCGCCGGCAAGGTGCGGGCGCTCGGGCTCTGTGCGGTGGGCGCGCGTGCCGGCCGCGGCCGGGGAGCGCGGATGCACGACGCGACCGTCCGGCAGCTGGAGCGGGTGCAGCAGGTCTTTCCGGTGAGCGCGGTCCAGGCGGAGCTCTCCGTGTGGTCGCCGCAGGCGCTGGAGGACCTGCTGCCGTGGTGCGCGGCCCGGGGTGTGGGGGTACTGGCCGCGATGCCGCTGGGCAACGGCTATCTGACGGGGACGCTCAAACCGGGCCAGGGCTTCGAGCCGGACGACCCGCGGGCCAGGCATCCCCGCTTCACGGCGGAGATGATGGCGGCCAACCAGCCGGTCGTGGTGGGGCTGCGGCGGATCGCGGAGCGGCACGGCGCCACCCCCGCGCAGGTGGCCCTCGCGTGGGTCCTGCGGCAGGGCCGCCATGTGGTGCCCGTACCCGGCGCGAAGCACGAGCGGTGGGCCGTGGAGAACGCGCAGGCGGCGCGGCTGACGCTGACCGACGCGGACCTGGCCGAGATCGCCGCACTGCCACCGGCCCGCGGGTCGTGGGACTGACCCGTGGCGGGGCAATTGGCGAGATCGGGAACTCCGGGCGGATCGGCGGGGTAAGAACAGTAGTCGTGCGACCGTCGAAAGGATTCGGTGCTGTGCAAACTCCCGTGCTGCGCAAGGGGGTGGTGGCCCTGCTCGCCTCGGCCTCCCTCCTGCTGTCCGCCTGCTCGTCCGACGACGGCGGCGCGACGGACGAGAGTTCCGCCCCGTCCGCGGCGGGCACCGCGTCCTCCCCCGCGGTATCCGCGAGCCCTTCGGCGGACCTCGCTCCGGCCAAGGGCTCGGTCGAGGTGGTGAAGACGCTCACGGACGGTCTCGCCTCCCCTTGGGGCCTGGCGGCGCTGCCCGGGGGTGATCTGCTGGTCGGCTCACGTGACGAGGCGACGATCACCCTGGTCGACGGGGAGAGCGGCAAGAAGACGCTGCTCGGGTCGGTGCCGGGGGTCTCCCCCGCGAGCGAGGGCGGTCTGCTCGGACTCGCGGTCGCCCCGACGTTCGGCGCGGACCATCTGATCTACGCGTACTTCACGACCGAGTCCGACAACCGCGTCGCGCGCCTGCTGTACGACGAGAGCAAGCCCGCCGGGCAGCGGCTGGGCGCGCCGGACACCATCCTGCGCGGGATCCCCAAGGGCGCGGTGCACAACGGCGGGCGCATCGCCTTCGGGCCCGACCGCATGCTGTACGTCGGCACGGGTGAGACGGGGGACACCGGACTCGCCCAGGACAAGGAGTCCCTGGCGGGCAAGATCCTGCGGATGACGCCCGACGGGGAACCCGTACACGGCAATCCCGAGGCCGACTCGGTGGTGTACACCTACGGGCACCGCAATGTGCAGGGCCTGGCCTGGGACCGCCAGAAGCAGCTCTGGGCAGCCGAGTTCGGCCAGGACACCTGGGACGAGCTGAACCGCGTCGAGCCCGGGAGGAACTACGGCTGGCCCGAGGCCGAGGGCCGGCAGGGCACGTCCGGCTTCGTCGACCCCGTGGCCCAGTGGAAGACGTCGGAGGCGTCGCCGAGCGGCATCGCGTACGCCGAGGGGTCGGTCTGGATGGCGGGCCTGCGAGGCGAGCGGCTCTGGCGGATCCCGCTGTCGGGCGAGGCGGACAGGAAACCCCTGGCGGCGCCTCAGGCGTTCCTGAAGGGGAAGTACGGCCGGCTTCGTACGGTGCTCGCGGCCGGGGGCGACACCCTGTGGCTGGTCACGAGCAACACGGACGGCCGGGGCGCCCCGAAGGCGGGCGACGACCGGATCCTGCTCCTGAAGGTGCGGTAGCGGCTCACCGGGGAGGTGCGCCGGCGGGGGCACCGGCACGAGACCGGAGTGCGCCCGGAACCGCGCCCGCGGGGAGCCGTGGGCCTGTCGAGCCCGGGCCGGCCCGGGCTCAGCTCGGCGCGTACAGCCGGAGGCGGTGGGCCAGGGCCGCCGCCTCCCCGCGGCTGGAGACGCTCAGCTTGGCCAGGATGTTGGAGACGTGCACGCTCGCGGTCTTGGGCGAGATGTACAGCTCCTCCGCTATCCGGCGGTTGGTGTAACCCGCGGCGACCAGCTGGTGCACCTCCTGCTCCCGTGAGGTCAGCCCGAAGGACCCGATGGCGTCCACGGCCGGGCCGGGCTCGGACGCCTCGTCCTGTGCCGCCTCTTCGCCCGCCCCCGCCAGCGCGACGCGGGCCCGGCCGGCCAGCAGTTCGATGCTCTCGGCGAGCGGTCGCGCCCCGAGGTGTGACGCCACCGTGTGGGCCGCGCGCAGGAGGTGCGCCGCCGGAGCCCGGTCGCCGGACGCGACGAGGATCGCCTCGGCCCAGCGGTGGCGGACCTGGGCCAGCTCGTAGGGCCGCTGGAGCGGGGCGAACGCCTCGGCGGCCCGGCGCCAGTGGTCCGGGGTGTCCACGCCCTCCGCACGGGCGAGTTCCGCCTCGACCAGCACTCCGTAGGCGGTCCATACGGGCACGAGTGTGGGCAGCTGCTTGAGGTGGCGGCGGACGCGCTCCAGGATCGCGGGGCGGCCGGCCTCCATGGCGGGCAGCCCTCGCGCGTCGGCCTCGATCGAGGCGACGGCGTGCAGGAGCGGCAGGGAGTACCGCTGGGTGCCCGGCGGCAGGCCGGTCTCGGACTGCGCCTCGAACGCGGCCCGGGCGTCGAACAGCCGGCCCTGGTGGGCGGCGAGGATCACCGCGTGCCGGACCGGGCTGATCAGGTGCTGCGGCTGCGGGTCGTGGAGGCCGAGATGGCGGCGGTTCAGGGCGAGCTGCTCCTCCGCCTCCTCGAAGTCCCCCCGGGCCAGGGCGAGATCCGTACGCCGGGAGGCGACGAGCCCGCTCGCCTTGCGGGAGCGGGCCAGCGGGGCCGCGGCGTCGACGGCCGACCGGCTCTCCTCCCAGCGGCCCAGCGAGAAGTAGGACTGGGCCTGGTTGGCCCGCACCCAGGCCTCGGAGTCCGGCAGTCCGTGGCTGTGACAGATGTCGATGCCGTGATCGGCCGCCGTCACCGCCTCCTGGGAACGGCCGGTGGATTCGAGCGAAGAGGGCAGGTTGATGCTGGCCCGGCTCATCACCCCCACCAGGTGCAGTTCCTCCGCGCGGTCCCGCACGCCGTACATCTCCGCGAGGCCCTCCTCGACACCGCCCGCGTCGATCGTGAGCCAGCCGCGGGTGAGCCGGGCCTGGAGCTCGATGGACTCCTCGCCGACCAGCTGGGCGTATTCGACGGCGCGGTCGGCGGCGGTCAGCGTCTCCGGTCCGGGTCTGTGCAGGGCGCCCCAGCTCGCCGCGGCGGCCAGGACCTCGGCGTGCACCGCGGAGGGCTGCATCCCGCGCACCAGGTCCTGGGCGGTGGCGAGCTCCTGCCAGCCGTCGCCCCTGGAGAGGCTCTGCATCAGGGTGGAGCGCTGCACCCAGAACCACGCGGCGCGCAGCGGCTCCGTCTCCGTGCTCAGGATCCGCAGGGCCTTCTTCGCCAGGGCCAGGGCCCGTTCGCGGTCGCCGCCGAAGCGGGCGGCCACCGCCGCCTCGGCCATCAGGTCGAGGTAGCGCAGCGGACTCGTCCCGTGATCTCCGGCGCAGCCCGGGTAGACCTCGGCGTGGTCGAGGGGGCGCAGGGTGGCGCGTACCTCGTCGGGGACGTCGTCCCAGAGTTCCATCGCCCGGTCCAGCAGGCGCAGTTGCTCGGAGTAGGCGTATCGGCGCCTCGCCGCGACGGCCGCCTGGAGCACGGCGGGGAGCGCCTTGGCGGGGTCATGTGCCGCGTACCAGTAGCTCGCGAGGCGTGCGGCGCGCTCGTCGGCGCGCACGAGAGACGGATCGGCCTCGAGGGCTTCGGCGTAGCGGCGGTTGAGGCGGGTGCGTTCGCCGGGCAGCAGGTCGTCGCTGACGGCCTCGCGGACCAGGGAGTGCCGGAAGCGGTAGCCGTCGGTGTCGGGCGCGGGCAGCAGCAGGTTGGCGCCGACGGCGGCGCGCAGCGCCTCGTCGAGCTCGTCCTCGTCGAGTCCCGCCACGGCGGCGAGGAGCGGGTGTTCGACCGTGGAGCCGCCCTCGGCGAGGGTGCGGGCGATCCGCTGGGCGTGTTCGGGAAGCGCCTCGACGCGTACGAGCAGGAGGTCGCGCAGCGAGTCGGAGAGGCCGGAGCTGTCGCCGCCGCAGCACTCCATGCTGCGGGCGAGTTCCTCGACGAAGAAGGCGTTGCCGTCGGAGCGGTCGAAGATGTCGTCGACCAGCGCCGCGTCGGGGAGCACCGCGAGGATGCCGGTGAGCTGGCGGCCGACCTCCGCGCGGCTGAACCGGTCGAGCTCGATGCGGCGGACCGTGCGGAGCCGGTCCAGCTCGGCCAGGAGCGGGCGCAGGGGGTGACGGCGGTGGACGTCGTCGGCGCGGTACGTGGCGATGACGACGAGCCGGCCGCTGCGGAGGGTCCGGAAGAGGTAGGCGAGCAGATGGCGTGTGGAGGCGTCGGCCCAGTGGAGGTCCTCCAGGACGAGGACGACCGTGCGGGTGGCGGAGACCCGCTCCAGCAGCCGGGCGGTGAGCTCGAAGAGACGGGCGGTGCCGTGCTCGTCGTTCGCCGCCCGCTCGGCCTCGCCCAACTCGGGCAGCAGCCGCGCGAGTTCGCCCTCCTGGCCGGCCAGGGCCTCGGTCAGTTCCTCCGGCAGCGCCCGGCGCAGGGCCCGGAGAGCGGTGGCGAACGGAGCGAAGGGCAGGCCGTCGGCCCCGATCTCCACACAGCCGCCGACGGCCACCACCGCCTCCCGGCGGCAGGCCGCGTCGAGGAACTCCTCGACCAGCCGGGTCTTGCCGACCCCAGCCTCGCCGCCGACGAGCAGCGCCTGCGGCTCGCCCGCGCCGGCGCGGGCCAGCGTGTCGGTGAGCGCGGCCAGTTCGGCGGCCCGGCCGACGAATACGGGGCTGACGGTGTTGGTCTCCACATCGCCGAGCATCGCATATGCGTACGACGCGCCGGAGACCGTTTTCTGCCGCGCGGCCATCGCTACGCGGCGTGGACGAAGCTGCCCCGCTCCCTGCCCACCTGCCCTCCGGTCTCGTCCGGCCCGGAACGCCGGGCCGATCGCCGGGCGGCCCGGCGGGCGAGCACGGCCTGGCGGACGGTGCGCTGCTCGTCGGCGCGGCGGATCAGCTCGGCGACGTTGAGCTGGTGGAGCTCGTACTCGTACATGTTCTTCTCCCTGGTGCGGAACGCGGTGGGGGCACGGCTTCTGCCGTGCCCCCACTCTCGTCCGCCAGGGGGTGCCGCCACATCGGGCGACTGCCGCATCTCTGCGGCCGGGGGGCCTTAGGCCCGGGTGACGGATGCCTTAGGTACCTGCCGACGGGGACTCAGCCGGCGGTGGCGGAGGGCAGGGCGAGGAAGAGGTCGAAGTACATGCCTACGGAGATCAGTACGCCGAGCACACCGAGTGCGACGCCCGCCCGGCCGACGGAACGGACCCAGCCGGCCTGCGGGCGTTCGGAGGGTGCGCCGAACGCGGGGCGGACCAGGACGAAGACGCCGATGAGCAGGGCGAGGAGGGCGAAGACGCCGTTGACGAGCGCCGTGCTGTGCCAGGCGTCACCGTAGATCTCGGAGATCTGCTGGGCGGCGCTCCCGCCGCCCGACGTCTTGATCTGGCCCATCAGGGTCTCGCGTTCGGCGGCCACCCGGCCGGTCCACGCTCCGGAGAGGGAGACGACACCCAGCCCGGCGGCCGCGACGGCCGCGGCGCCGGTGCCCGCTCCCGCGGCTGCAACGGCCTCCGCCTCGGCGTACGGGTCGGGCTCGAGCTCGGCCTCCGGGCCGTCCTCGGCGGCGGCGTCCGTGGCGGCGACGTCCATCTCGGTCACGTCCGCCGCGGTCAGGCCCGGCGCGACCCCGTCCGGCACAGCGTCCTCCGCGGGACCTGCCTGCTTCGTGATGTCCGGTGCGGCGGCGGTCCCGGCCGCCGCCTTCTTCTCCTCGGTGTCGTCGGTGGTCGCGGTGGAGGGAGTGGTGTTCATGCGCCGCACGCTAGGGGCCCCGTATGAGAGCCTCCTTAACGCCGGACGTCCCCGTCCCTCGCTCCACGCCGCTCGGGGGCCGGTACGGTCCAGATCGCCTCGTCGTGCCGAGCCGCGGCGTCCCGCGACGTGTCAGTGGACGCGCCGCCCGACGGGCCGGTCCGGGCTGCCGGTGCGCTCCTGGGGGATTTCCGCATGCGTCAGCGGACGGTCCGGCGGCTCGATGCTGATGCGGGGAAGGAGCCGGTCGATGCGGGTCGGCAGCCACCAGTTCGCACCTCCGAGCAGGTGCATCAGGGCCGGCACGAGCAGGGTGCGCAGGACGAACGCGTCGAGCGCGACGGCGGCGGCCAGCGCGATGCCGAACATCGCGATGACCCGGTCGCCGCTGAGCACGAACGCGAGGAAGACCGAGATCATGATCACGGCCGCCGAGTTGATCACCCGGCCGGTCTCGGCGAGGCCCACCCGCACGGACCTGCGGTTGTCCCCGGTCTCGAGCCATTCCTCGTACATCCGGCCGACGAGGAAGACCTGGTAGTCCATCGACAGCCCGAAGAGTACGGAGACCATGATCACCGGGAGGAAGGGCTCGATGGGTCCGGCGCTGCCGAGCCCGAGGAGCTCGCTCCCCCATCCCCACTGGAAGACCGCGACGACGACGCCGAACGAGGCCGCCACCGCCGCCACGTTCATCACGGCGGCCTTGAGCGGTACGGCGAGCGAGCGGAACGCCACCAGCAGGAGGAGGCAGCCGAGTGCGACGACCACCCCCACGAAGAGGGGCAGCTTGCCGATGATGATGTCGGCGAAGTCGTCGTGACCAGCCGTCACGCCGCCCACGTGGGTCCGGAGCGAGGTGGTCTCCTCCGTATGCGGCAGGACGTCGTCCCGCAGCCGGTCCACGAGTTCGCTGGTCCGCTGCGACTGCGGGGCGGACTCGGGGACGACGGTGACGAACGCGGTGTCCCCTGCGGCGTTGTACGTCACCGGGGACACCGACGCGACGCCGTCGGTCTCCCGGAGTACGGCGGGCAGACCGTCCAGGGCGAGCCGGTCGTCGGCCCCGTCCAGCCGGGCGGCTATCGTCAGCGGGCCGTTGACGCCGGGGCCGAACCCGTCGGCCAGCAGGTCGTAGGCCTGCCGGGTGGTGGCCGTGGCCGGGTTGTTGCCCTGGTCGGAGGTCCCCAGGTGCAGCCCGAGGGTGGGCAGCGCGAGCACCGACATGACGGCGGCCGCGACCACTCCGAGCGGCTTGGGGTGCCGCTCGACGAACGCGGACCACCGGACGGCGAAGCCGGTGGCCTGTTCGGGCCTCGGTCCGTGCGCGGCGAGCCGGTCGCGTTCGCGCCGGCCGAGCGCCCGCATGCCGATGAGGGAGAGCAGCGCGGGCAGCAGTGTCACGGAGGCGGCGACGGTCAGCACCACGGTGAGGGAGGCAGCGATCGCGACACCGTTGAGGAAGCCGAGGCGCAGCACCAGCATGCCCAGCAGGGCGACGCAGACGGTGGCTCCCGCGAAGACGACGGCCCGCCCGGTGGTCGCGACGGCGTTCTGCGCCGCTTCGGTCACGGACAGGCCGCGCCGCAGGCCCCGCCGGTGCCGGGTGACGATGAAGAGCGCGTAGTCGATGCCGACGCCGAGCCCGATGAGCATGCCCAGCATGGGGGCGAAGTCGGCGACGGTCATGACATGGCCGAGCAGCACGATGCCCGCGTAGGCCGTGCCGACGGAGACGAGAGCGGTGGCGATGGGCAGCAGACTGGCCGCGACCGAGCCGAAGGCGAGGAAGAGCACGACGCCGGCGACGATCACACCGACTGCCTCGCCCAGGTGGAGGGAGGGCGTTTCGGTCAGTGCGACGGCGGCCCCGCCGAGCTCCACCTGGAGCCCTTCCGTCTCCTCGGCGCGGGCGGTGTCGACGACGGCCTGGGCCTGCTCCGGCGGGATCCGGTCCGCCCGGTGGTCGAAGGTGACCGTGGCGTACGCGGTGTGCCCGTCCGCGCTGATCTGCCCCTGGCCCGACGCCCCGTAGGGGCCGGTGACGTCACCGACGCCGGGCAGCGATCCGATCCTGTGGAGCGTCTCGGTCATGGTCCGCTCGACGTCCGTGGCGTGGACGGTGGAGCCGGAGGTGTGCCAGACGACGGTTGCGGTGTCGCCGCCGAGGTCTTCGAAGCCTGACTCCAGGAGCTCGCCCGCCCGGCCCGATTCGGTGCCGGGCACCTCGTAGTCGTCGGAGTACGAGGTGCCCGCGAGCCCCGCCGCGGTGGCCGCGCCACCGAGGGCGAACAGCCAGATGAGGACGGCGGCGAGGCGGTGCCTGAGGCACCAGCGTGCGATGGCGGCCAACGGACGTGCTCCTGAGCGCTGGTGGAGACTTGTCCGGCATTGGCGTGACAACGACGAGGAAAGCCTCACATGACCTGAACCGTCACTCTGACAGCCGGAGGTGATCAACGGCACCGTTCGTGGCCATGGTCACACCGGTGGTCCTCAGGTCCCGCCCCTCGCCCTGTCCGCCGCCCTCCCCCTCACTCGCCCGGCCGGGGGAAGCGTTCAGCCGGAGACGCTGGCCCTGCCGTTCTCCATGTGCCCCATGAGCCGGCGCCGGAAGGAGCTCTCCTCGTCGGCTGTCACCAGGAGGTCGTACCAGCCGTGGGCGTCGGCCGCCGAATGCACCAGCGTGCGGCTGCGCCCCGGCTTGACCTTGACCGTCCGTCGCCAGTCCCGCAGGTCGTCCTCGTCGACGTACCCGAGCGGGCGCACGGTGTACGTCAGCGTCCGGCTGCCGTCGTTGCGCAGGGTGACGTGCAGGTCCCTCTCGCGGGCGTCGATGCGCGTGGACACCCCGGCGGCTCCGTCGGCCGCCCCCGCGAACTCCCGCCGGAAGCCGTTCGGGCCGGTGACCGTGAAGCGGTACCCCTCACCGGTCGACGGCACCTGCCACCGGGCCGTCCCCCTGACGTCCAGGTGCTGCGGAGCGGGGAACTCGTTCGCGTAGGGGTAGAGCGTGAAGTGCGCCGAGGACCGTCCGGAGTTACTGAGGGCCACCACCAGGCCGGAGCCCTCCCGCTCGGCCTGGGCGTCGGGCTGGTACGGCAGGGGCCTGGCCGGGCGGGTGCCCGGTTCCTGCACGGGCATGTGCTGGACGGCCGGAGGCTTCGGCCGCCAGCGTCCGCCGAACGGCGGAATCGCGGCGGGGCGCTCCGTCTCCGGCTGCCGCCGCGCCCGCGTGAAGTCGAAAGCCGAGGTGAGGTCACCGGTGATCCTGCGCCGCCACGCGCCGATGTTCGGCTCCTCCACCCCGGTCCAGCGTTCCAGGAGGCGGATGACGGAGGTGTGGTCGAAGACCTCGGAGCAGACGTATCCGCCGACGGACCACGGCGAGACGACCAGCAGGGGCACCCGCACCCCGAGCCCCGTGGGCCTGCCCTGCCAGTGCTCCTCGGTCACCTCTGCGGGGGCGACGGGCGGCGGCACGTGGTCGAAGAAGCCGTCGTTCTCGTCGTAGTTGATGAGGACGACGGTGCGCCGCCACACGTCGGGATGCCGGCCCAGCGCGTCGAGGATCTTGTAGACGACCGTCGCGCTGTGCACCGGCGAGGAGACGCTCGGATGCTCGGAGTCCACCGCCGAGGGCACCAGGTAGGAGACCTCGGGCAGCGTCCCGGCGGCGACGTCCCGGGCGAACTCGTCGGCGAGCGTGCCGGTGGGGACTCTGCGCAGCCCTCGTTCGAACAGACTGCGCTCGGCCGTCGTCAGAGTGGCGACGCCCTCGTCGAGGAGGGCCAGCAGCCGTTCCCGCTCGCCGGCCGTGTCCGCGTCGCGCACGGTGGCGTAGAAGGACTCCATGTAGGTGTGCCCGGTCCGCGTCAGCGCCTTGCGGGCGAGGGCCTTGAAGGTGGAGAAGAACTCGATCTGGTTGTCGGTGAAGTTCTCCCACTCCGTGTACGTCCTCCAGCTGCGCCCGGCCTTCTCCAGCCGCTCGGCGTACGTGCCCCAGTCGTAGCCGGGGTGGGAGCCCTCGTCGTACGCGTCGTTCCCCACGGCCCGCCTGCCGTCGGCCTCGTAGCCGGTCCGGCCGCTCCACAGGTGGTTGCGGTTCGGGCTGGTGGAGGTGTGGATCGAGGAGTGGTAGGCGTCGCAGACCGTGAACGTGTCGGCGAGCTCGTAGTGCAGCGGGATGTCACCCCGGTCGTAGTACGCCATGGTCGCGGCCGTCTTGGCGGTGACCCATCCGTTCATCCAGCCGCCGGCCCAGGCCCTGGCGCCGCCGTTCCAGGAGTGGTCGAGGTCGCCTATGTACTGCAGGTCCTGCTGCTGCGCCTCCGCCGCCCCGCGCACCGGGAACGGCAGGACCGTCGTGCCCAGGGGGCCCGGCTGCTCGAAGACGGGCTTGCCGGAGGGGAGTTCGATCGCGTTCCGGTCACCGAAACCGCGCACCCCGCGGAGCATGCCGAAGTAGTGGTCGAACGAACGGTTCTCCTGCATCAGGATCACCACGTGCTCGATCGCGTCCAGACCCCCGTGACCGGACCTGTCCGCGGGCTGCGCGGCGATCGCCGCCTGGAGCGACGGGGGCAGGAACGATCCCGCCGCGGCGGTGCCGAGTGCGCCGCCGCCGAGCGCGAAGAGCCGCCGTCGTGACATGTCCGTGGTCAATTGAGCCTCCCGGTTCCGTATCTAAGGCGGGAAGCTAGTCACGCCGGATGGCGGCGGGAAGTCGGCGGCACGGCCCGGCGGTGAACGTCCCGGCGCCTCTTTCGGGCGAGCCGTGGCGCACACACGCGAGAGGGGGCGGGGAAACCGCGTCGCGGTTTCCCCGCCCCCTCTCGCGGAGCGTGGCGTGGATCAGCCTTCGACGCCGAGCTTCTCCAGGATCAGCTCGCGCACGCGCGCCGCGTCCGCCTGACCTCGGGTCGCCTTCATGACCGCGCCGACCAGGGCGCCCGCGGCGGCGACCTTGCCGCCACGGATCTTGTCGGCGATCGCGGCGTTGGCCGCGATGGCCTCGTCGACCGCCGTGCCCAGCGCGCCTTCGTCCGAGACGACCTTCAGTCCGCGCTTCTCGACGACGGTGTCCGGGTCGCCCTCGCCCGCGAGGACACCCTCGAGGACCTGGCGGGCCAGCTTGTCGTTGAGGTCGCCGGACGCGACGAGCTCGGCCACGCGGGCGACCTGCGCCGGGGTGACGGGCAGCTCGTCCAGGCTGCGGCCGGTCTCGTTGGCGTTACGGGCGAGCTCGCCCATCCACCACTTGCGTGCCTGGTCGGAGGGGGCGCCCGCCTCCGTCGTGGCGACGATCAGGTCGACCGCACCCGCGTTGAGGATGGACTGCATGTCGTGCTCGCTGACACCCCACTCCTCCTTCAGCCGCTTGCGGCGCAGCCGGGGCAGTTCGGGAAGCCCCTTGCGGAGCTCCTCGACCCACTCGCGGGACGGGGCGACCGGCACCAGGTCCGGCTCCGGGAAGTAGCGGTAGTCCTCGGCGTTGTCCTTGATGCGGCCGGCCGTGGTGGAGCCGTCCTCCTCGTGGAAGTGCCGGGTCTCCTGCACGATCGTCCCGCCGGAGTTCAGTACCGCCGCGTGACGCTGGATCTCGAATCGCGCGGCGCGCTCGACGGAGCGCAGCGAGTTGACGTTCTTCGTCTCCGAGCGGGTGCCGAAGGTCTCGGTGCCGTTGGGGCGCAGCGACAGGTTCACGTCGCAGCGCATCTGGCCCATCTCCATCCGGGCCTCGGACACGCCGAGCGCCTTGATGAGCTCGCGGAGCTCGGCGACGTACGCCTTGGCGACCTCGGGGGCCCGTGCGCCCGCTCCCTCGATCGGCTTGGTGACGATCTCGATGAGCGGAATGCCCGCGCGGTTGTAGTCCAGCAGCGAGTGGGAGGCGCCGTGGATACGGCCGGTGGCACCGCCGACGTGTGTCGACTTGCCGGTGTCCTCCTCCATGTGCGCGCGCTCGATCTGCACACGGAAGATCTCGCCGTCCTCCAGCTGGACGTCCAGATAGCCGTTGTAGGCGATCGGCTCGTCGTACTGAGAGGTCTGGAAGTTCTTCGGCATGTCCGGATAGAAGTAGTTCTTCCGGGCGAAGCGGCACCACTCGGCGATCTCGCAGTTCAGCGCGAGCCCGATCTTGATGGCGGACTCGACGCCGATCTCGTTGACGACCGGCAGCGCGCCCGGCAGCCCGAGGCAGACCGGGCAGGTCTGCGAGTTGGCGTCCTGCTTGAGCTCGGTCGAGCAGCCGCAGAACATCTTCGTCTTGGTGCCGAGCTCCACATGGACCTCGAGGCCCATGACGGGGTCGTACGCCGCGAGGGCGTCCTCGTACGACTCCAGGTCGATGACAGTCACGTTGAAAACTTTCCCTCTCAGCCCAGCAGGACGTCGTCGTCGCCGAGACGCTTGAGCTCGCGGTAGAGGATCGCGAGTCCGGTCACGATCGCGGCGGCGGATACGGCGGCGTCGATGAGCCGCAGCGTGTCGTTGTCCTGGCGGGCCATCCTCGCCTGCTTGACGACGCTGAGCGCGCCGAAGGCCGTGGTGCCCAGGGACACGTACACGCCGGACTTGGACTTCTTGAAGTTCTTGGCCTTCTTAGCCATGGCGCTCATAGCGACGGAGCCTCCTCGAGCAGCGGGTGTCCCCACTTTTCCACGAAAGCGGCCTCGACGGCTGCTCCGACCTTGTACAGACGGTCGTCCTTCATGGCGGGCGCGATGATCTGCAGCCCCACCGGCAGGCCGTCCTCCGGGGCCAGGCCGCAGGGCAGCGACATGGCGGAATTGCCGGCGAGGTTGGTCGGAATGGTGCACAGGTCCGCGAGGTACATCGCCATGGGGTCGTCGGCGCGCTCGCCGATCGGGAAGGCGGTGGTGGGCGTCGTCGGCGAGACGATCACGTCCACCTGCTCGAACGCCTTCTCGAAGTCCTGGGTGATGAGGGTGCGGACCTTCTGCGCCGAGCCGTAGTACGCGTCGTAGTAGCCGGAGCTCAGCGCGTACGTACCGAGGATGATGCGGCGCTTGACCTCGTCGCCGAAGCCGGCCTCACGGGTGAGGGCGGTGACGTCCTCGGCGGAGCGCGTGCCGTCGTCGCCGACGCGCAGCCCGTAGCGCATGGCGTCGAACCGCGCCAGGTTGGAGGAGCACTCCGACGGGGCGATCAGGTAGTACGCCGAAAGAGCGAGGTCGAAGGACGGGCAGTCCAGCTCGACGATCGTGGCGCCGAGCGACTTCAGCAGCTCGACCGACTCGTTGAATCGCTGGACGACACCGGCCTGGTAGCCCTCGCCCGCGAACTGCTTGACGACACCGACGCGCATGCCCTGGACCGAGCCGTTGCGCGCGGCCTCGACGACCGGCGGGACCGGTGCGTCGATCGACGTCGAGTCCAGCGGGTCGTGTCCGCCGATGACCTCGTGCAGCAGGGCCGCGTCCAGGACCGTACGGGCGCAGGGGCCGCCCTGGTCGAGGGAGGACGAGAAAGCGACCATGCCGTAGCGGGAGACCCCGCCGTAGGTGGGCTTGACGCCGACGGTGCCGGTGACGGCGGCGGGCTGGCGGATGGAGCCGCCGGTGTCCGTGCCGATGGCGAGCGGTGCCTCGAAGGACGCGAGCGCGGCGGAGGAGCCGCCTCCGGAGCCGCCCGGGATACGGGTGAGGTCCCAGGGGTTACCGGTCGGGCCGTAGGCGCTGTTCTCGGTGGAGGACCCCATGGCGAACTCGTCCATGTTGGTCTTGCCGAGGATGACGACGTCGGCGGCCCGCAGCTTCTTGGTGAGGGTCGCGTCGTACGGCGGGACCCAGCCCTCGAGGATCTTCGAGCCGACGGTGGTCGGCATGTCCCGCGTGGTGAAGATGTCCTTGAGCGCGAGCGGGACGCCGGCCAGCGGGCCGAGCTTCTCGCCCGCCTCACGCTTGGCGTCGACGGCGCGGGCCTGCGCGAGCGCGCCCTCCCGGTCGATGTGCAGGAAGGCGTGGACCTTCTCGTCGATGGCGTCGATCCGGGCCAGGTGGGCCTCGGTGACCTCGACGGCCGTCAGCTCGCCGGAGGCGATCTTCGCGGCGATCTGGGCCGCGGTGAGCTTGATGATGGTGCTGATGTCCGTCATGGCTGTTAGTCCTCCCCCAGGATCTGCGGCACCTTGAAACGCTGCTGCTCCTGGGCCGGGGCGCCGGAGAGCGCCTGCTCGGGGGTGAGCGACGGACGGACCTCGTCCGCCCGCATGACGTTGGTCAGCGGCAGCGGGTGGGAGGTCGGCGGTACGTCTTGGTCGGCGACCTCGGAGACGCGGGCGACCGCGCCGATGATGTCGTCGAGCTGACCGGCGAAGTGTTCGAGCTCTTCGCCCTTCAGCTCCAGACGCGCCAGCCGGGCGAGGTGGGCGACCTCCTCGCGCGTGATGCCAGGCATGCAGCGATCCTCAGGGGTTGGTGTGTGGTTTTGGCTGGGGGTCGGTGGCACATTTCCACCGTCCGTCCGGAGGACGGGCCGCGCGGCGTATGGTGCGTGCGATCGCAAGGCGCCGGAGCGCCCTCGTGGCGGAGCCACGTGGGCGTTTCGGCAACGCGGCGAGCGTGCGTGCCAGGCGTCGCGCGGCAGGTGGAAATGTGCCACCGACCCCCAATCCTATGGGGTCGCGGCACAGTGCCCCGCCTGCTGTCCCACCCACGGCGTCACAATCCCGGTCCGGCCGCGCCGGGCCCGCCGGGCGGCTGCGGACAAAACGGCCGGCGGAAGGCTCCCGGTCACCCGCCGCTCCCCCGAAAGCCCCCGGTCAGGCGGTCGCCGGACCGGACACCGTCCGGCCTGCCGGCCGCTGCTGCTCCGCCTCGGGCTGCGCCGCCACCGCCGCGTCGGCCGCCGCCCGCAGCTCCGCCGGGCGCCGCCAGCCGTGCTCGCCGCGCGCCCGCAGCCATGCCGTCGTCTCCTGGGGCGGCATCGCGGCGGCCACGAGCCATCCCTGCACGGCGTCGCAGCGCAGATCGCGCAGCCGCTCCCAGGTCTCGTCGTCCTCGACGCCCTCCGCCACGACCAGCAGCCCGAGCGAGTGGGCCAGGTCGATGGTGCAGCGGACGATCTCCGCGTCCTCGTTGTCGACGGCCAGCCGTGCCACGAAGGACCGGTCGATCTTGAGCTCGCTGACCGGCAGCTTCCGCAGGTGGACGAGGGAGGAGTAGCCGGTGCCGAAGTCGTCGAGCGACATCTTCACCCCGTGGCCCGTCAGCCCGGCCAGGGTGTCGGCCGCCCGCTGCGGGTCCTCCAGCAGGACGTGCTCGGTTATCTCCAGTTGCAGGGCCCCGGCCGGGACGCCGTGCCGGGCGAGCCGGGCGGCGACACTGCCCGCGAAGCCGGGGGTGTGGACGTCGCGCGGCGAGACGTTGACGGCGACGGGCACGTACAGCCCCTGCGCGCGCCACCGGGCGACCTGGGCCAGCGCGGTCTCCAGGACGTATTCGGTGAGGTGGGGCATCAGCCCGGAGGATTCCGCGATCGCGATGAACTCGTCCGGGGGGACCCGGCCTCGCTCGGGATGCACCCAGCGTACGAGCGCTTCGAGGCCCGCCACCTGGCCGTCGAAGCGGACCTTGGGCTGGTAGTGGAGCTCGACCTCGCGGGCGTCGAGCGCGCGGCGCAGATCGCCCAGCAGGCCCAGCCGGTCCGGGGTGTTGCTGTCCCGCTTGGACTCGTACACCTCCACGCCCGTACGGTCCCGCTTGGCCTGGTACATGGCCACGTCCGCCCGCCTGAGCAGCCCTTCGGCGTCCAGCGCGTGGTCGGGGTGGACGGCGACCCCGGCGCTCGCCTCCAGCACCAGGGTGAGCCCGTCGAGGTCGAGGGGCGAGGAGAGTTCGGCGACCAGGTGGCGGGCGATGCGCTGGGCGCTGGTGGTCGAGTCCGCCGTGGGGAGCAGTACGGCGAACTCGTCGCCGCCGAGCCGTGCGGCCTCCGCGCCGCGCGGCAGGGCCAGCCGGAGCCGCTCCGCTATCTGGAGCAGGAGCCGGTCCCCGGCGAGATGGCCGAGGGTGTCGTTGACGGCACGGAAGCGGTCGAGGTCGATGAGGACGAGGGCGGACCGGCTGCCGGTGCTCGCCGCCTCCTCCAGCGCCGTCCACGTCCGCTCCAGGAGCCACTGGCGGTTGGGCAGCCCGGTCAACGGGTCCCGCAGCTGCTCCTCGGCCCGCGCGCGGGCGATCCAGAGCGTGGAGTCCAGGGCGATGAGCGGGACGGCGAAGAGCGGCAGCAGCACCGGCATGGCCGAGGCCACCACGCAGATCAGCGGTGCGATGCCCAGAAGGGCGACCGCGACGAGGCCCTGGCGCAGCAGCGCGGTGCGGGCGATCGTCGGCAGCCCGCCCGTCTGTGACGCGTGGGCGTACCAGAGCAGGACGCGGGTGACGAGGAGATACGCCCCGGCGGCGAGCAGCACCTCCGGAACGGCGTCGATGCCCCAGTGCAGGGGCCGCCACGGGGTCTCGACGCTCGGTACCTCGCCGAAGGCGGAGAGGACCAGCGCGGCGGCCCCGATGCCGAGTATGTCCACCGCGCCGTGCAACAGCCCCTGCCACCAGCGGTGGCGTCGCGCCGTACCGACGAGCACGACGACGACCAGGCTCACGAGGCCCGCGGCCACCCAGCCGTAGAGCAGCAGGACGGCGAGTGTCAGGGCTGCGCCCGAGCCCGTGCCGCCCCACCACCGGTCGCGCCCGAGGGCGACCAGATGGCCCACGATGACGCCCGTGAGCAGGGCGAGCGACCAGCCCGCCGTGCCGTCGGGGAAGAGGGCGTGGCCGTCGCGGACCGTGCGGTAGAAACCGGTCGCGAGCTGCACCGCGGCGACCGCCACGACGACGGCGCCCACTCTCGACGTGAGGCCCACGAAACCCTGCAGCCGCGACACCGGTGCGGCGCTCTCGGTCGGTTCCATTCCGTCCCTCTCACAGCCGGCGGTGCCGATGCCCCACGGTGGCCCCCGCTCCCATGCCACCACGGCCCGAATCCCACCACACGGCCGGGCACGTCAGGTGCTCGTTCAACAGTAGGCCGCCGAGGGCCCGCGCGGGCAGCGCTCTGCCGCTCTTGCCCGAATGCGGACCTGGCACCCCTGCCTCTCTGATATGCGCCGAACGGGTGGTGCGGGTGGGCCGGTCGGAGGTCCAGGGCCTCGCTCGTCCCACCTCGTCCGCTTACTTCCCCGCACGCACCCGGCCACGCGTCGCGGGTGTCTCGATCGCGCCTCGATCAGGCCTCGGCGGGGACGGCTGCCTCCCGTGCGGCGTCCGGCCCCTGTTCGAGGAGCACGGCGAAGCCCTCCTCGTCGAGGACGGGCACCTTCAGCTGCATCGCCTTGTCGTACTTGGACCCGGGGTTGTCGCCGACCACGACGAAGGAGGTCTTCTTCGAGACGGACCCGGTCACCTTCGCGCCCTGGGCCTGGAGCGCGTCCTTGGCGCCGTCGCGGGTGTGGGACGTCAGCGTGCCGGTGACGACGACGGTCAGCCCCTCCAGCGGTCGCGGCCCCTCGTCGCCGCCCGCGCCCTCGTCCTCCATCCGGACCCCGGCCTCCCGCCACTTGCGCAGGATCTCCCGGTGCCAGTCCTCGGCGAACCACTGCTTGACCGACGCGGCGATGATGGGGCCCACTCCGTCGGCCGCGGCCAGCTCCTCCTCGGACGCCTCGTCGATCCGGTCGATCGACCGGAACTGCCGGGCCAGTTCCACGGCGGCCACCGGTCCCACATGGCGGATGGAGAGCCCCGTGAGGATCCGGGCGAGCGGTGCCTCCTTGGCCGCCGCGATGCCCTCCAGCATGCCGAGGGCGTTCTTCTTCGCCTCGCCCTGCTGGTTGGCGAAGACGGTGGCGACCTTCTCCTCGCCGGTCTTCGGGTCACGCTTGGGCAGCCCGCTGTCCGGGTCCAGGACGTACGCCCGGATCGGCAGCAGCTGCTCCACCGTCAGCCCGAAGAGGTCGCCCTCGTCCACCAGGGGTGGTTCGGCGGGCTCCAGCGGCTTGGTCAGGGCCGCCGCCGCCACATAGCCGAAGTGGTCGATGTCCAGGCACTTGCGGCCCGCCAGATAGGCCACGCGCTCCCGCAACTGGGCGGGACAGGACCGCGCGTTGGGGCAGCGGAGGTCGATGTCGCCCTCCTTCATGGGGCGAAGCGGCGTCCCGCACTCGGGGCACTGGGACGGCATGACGAACTCCCGCTCGCCGCCGTCCCGCAGGTCGACGACCGGTCCGAGGATCTCCGGGATGACGTCGCCCGCCTTGCGGAGCACCACCGTGTCCCCGATGAGGACGCCCTTGGACCTGACGACGTTCTGGTTGTGCAGGGTGGCGAACTCGACCTCGGAACCCGCCACGACGACCGGCTCGACCTGAGCGTACGGCGTGACCCGCCCGGTGCGGCCGACGCCCACCCTGATGTTGACCAGCTTGGTGTTGACCTCCTGCGGCGCGTACTTCCAGGCGATCGCCCAGCGCGGCGCGCGTGAGGTGGAGCCGAGCCTTCCCTGGAGGGGGATCTCGTCCAGCTTGACGACGACCCCGTCGATCTCGTGCTCGACGGAGTGGCGGTTCTCGCCGAAGTACGCGATGAACTCCCGCACCTCGTCCAGGGATGCGACGACCTTGTTGTGCCGGGCGGTCGGCAGGCCCCACTCGCTCAGCAGGTCATAGGCCTGGGAGAGCCGGTCGATGTCGAAGCCCTCGCGGGCGCCGATGCCGTGCACCACCATGTGGAGCGGGCGGGTGGCGGTGATCTTCGGGTCCTTCTGCCGCAGCGAGCCCGCCGCCGCGTTGCGCGGGTTGGCGAAGGGCTTGTCGCCGGCCTCGACGAGCCGGGCGTTGAGCCCCTCGAAGGCCTCCATGGGGAAGAAGACCTCACCGCGGATCTCGACGAGTGCGGGGATCCGGTCGCCCTCCAGGCGGTGCGGGATCTCGGCGATCGTCCGGACGTTGGGGGTGATGTCCTCGCCCGTGCGGCCGTCGCCCCGGGTCGCGGCGCGGGTCAGCCTGCCGTGCTCGTAGGTGAGGTTGACGGCGAGGCCGTCCACCTTGAGCTCGCACAGGAAGTGGTAGCCGCCCCGCCCCACGTCCTTGGCCACCCGGTCGGCCCAGGCGGCGAGCTCCGCGTCGTCGAAGGCGTTGTCCAGCGAGAGCAGGCGTTCGCGGTGCTCGACGGAGGTGAATTCCGTGGTGTACGGACCGGCGACCTTCTGGGTGGGCGAATCCGGGGTGCGCAGCTCGGGGTGCTCGTCCTCGACGGCTTCCAGCTCGCGCATGAGCCGGTCGAACGTGGCGTCGTCGACGACCGGCTGGTCCTTCACGTAATACCGGAAGCGGTGATCCTCGATCTGCTCGGCGAGGAGTGCGTGCCGCTCCCGCACCTCCGCCGGCACACCGGTCAGCTGCTGTGCCTGCTGTTCGCCGGCCATCTCCCGTTACCTCCCGTTGCCCCGCTGAACTCGACCGTCACTCAGGGTTGTCCGCGAGCGACCTCGCGGCCCGCGCGCAGTGGGCGAGCGCGGCCCGGGCGTAGGCGGGCGACGCGCCCGCCAGCCCGCACGCGGGGGTGATCACGACGGACTCCCCGAGAGTCCCCGGATCCAGCCCCAGCCTGCTCCACAGCGTCCTGACCCCCATGACGCTACCGCCCGGGTCCGACAATGCGGTCGAGGCGGCGTCGACACCGGGGACGACTCCGAGGAAGAGGTGGGTGCCGCCCTCGACGGCTTCCCCGATCGCCTCCTCCTCACGCTCGGTGAGCAAGGAGAAGTCGAAGGACACCGCGCCCGCTCCGGCGCGGCGCAGGAGCGCGAAAGGCACCTCGGGGGCGCACGAGTGGACCGCCGTCGGCCCCTCACCGTTCACCGCGAGCACGTCCCGCAGCGCCCCCTCGACGATCTGCCGGTCCACGGCGCGGTAGGTGCGGTAGCCGCTCGCCGACCTGATCCGTCCCTGCAGGACGGCGGTCAGCGAGGGCTCGTCGAGCTGCAGGACGACCTCGGCGCCGGGAATCCTGCGCCGTACCTCGTCGAGGTGGGAGCGCAGCCCCTCGGCCAGGGAGCCCGCGAGATCGCGGCAGGCACCTGGGTCCGCGAGCATCGCCTCGCCGCCGCGCTGTTCGAGCGAGGCGGCGAGGGTCCAGGGGCCCACGGCCTGCACCTTGAGGAGTCCCTCGTAGCCCTGGGTGAACTCCTCCAGCGCGTCGAGGTCCTCGCCGAGCCAGGAGCGGGCCCGGCGGGTGTCGCGGCCCGGGCGGTCGCTGACGCGCCAGCCGCTGGGCTCGACGTGGCCGTACATCTCGACGAGCAGGCCGATGGTCCGCCCGATCATGTCCGCGCCGGGGCCCCGCGCGGGCAGCTCCGCGAGGTAGGGCATGCCCTGGCCGTCGGCGAAGGACCCGGTGACGGTCCTGGCCGCCTCCCGGGCGTCTCCTCCCGGCATGGATCCGATCCCGGTCGCCGCTACGGTGCTGAACCCGCTCTTCTCGCTCACGCGCAAAGCCTACGGGCCGAAGGGACGACTGCGGATCCGCGGGTTCTCAGCGGCCGGGACGGACCGTCAGGTCGTTGACCTCGGCGTCGCGCGGCAGGTCGATCGCCAGCAGGATCGTGGTGGCCACCGACTCCGGGTCGATCCAGCGCGAGGCGTCGTACTCCTTGCCCTCCTGCTGGTGGACCTTGGCCTGCATGGGGCTGGCGGTGCGGCCCGGGTAGACGGAGGTGACCCGTACGCCGTTGCCGTGCTCCTCGTGGCGCAGCGAGTCGGCGAGCGCCTTGAGTCCGTGCTTGCTCGCGGCGTACGCACCCCATTCGGCGTGGGCGGCGAGCCCCGCGCCGGAGTTCACGAAGACGACCTGCCCCTGGGAGACGCGCAGCTGGGGCAGCAGCAGGCGGGTCAGCTCGGCGGGGGCGACGAGGTTGGCGTTGAGCTGGAGGTGCCAGGTCTTGGGGGTGAGGTCGCCGATCCGGCCGAGCTCGACGACACCAGCGATGTGCAGCAGCGAGTCGAGGCGTTCGGGCATGGGCTGCTGCCCGAAGGCCCAGGAGAGCCGGTCGGGATCGGCGAGGTCGCCGACGAGGGTACGGGCCCCGGGGTACAGCGCGGCCAGTTCCCTGGCGCGTCCCGCGTCCCGGGCCAGCAGCAGGAGCTCGTCGCCGCGCTCCAGGAGACGGCGGGCGACGGCCGCGCCGATCCCGGAGCCGGCGCCGGTGATGAGGTGTGTAGGCATGGCCTCATGCTCGCATCCGGGGCGCGTCCTCGATCACCTCAGAGGTGGCCGGCGGACTCCTCCAGGTAGGCCAGCGCCCCGACGCCGTCCTTGGCGAAGAAGACCAGCTCGGTGAGCGGGACCGGAAGGAAGCCCTCGTCCTCCATGCGCTGGAACTGCTGGTGCAGGCCGTCGTAGAAACCGGCGGTGTTCAGCAGGACGACGGGCTTGGTGTGCTTGCCGTGCTTCTTCAGTTCCAGGATCTCGGTCGCCTCGTCGAGGGTCCCGGTGCCGCCGACCATGATCACGATCGCGTCGGCCTTCTCCAGGAGCAGCGCCTTGCGCTCGGCGAGGTCCTTGGCGATCACCATCTCGTCGGCGTTCGTACGGGCCTTCGCGGCCAGGAAGTCCACCGACACCCCGACGAGCCGGCCGCCGGACTCCTGCACCCCGTCGGCGACGACCTTCATCAGGCCGCTCTCCGACCCTCCCCACACCAGGGTGTGGCCGCCCCGGCCCAGCAGTTCGGCGAATTCCCGCGCAGGCACGGTGTAGCGGTCGTCGAGGTCGGCTGCGGAGAGGAAGACACAGATGTTCATGCGGACACCGTACGGCCGCTCCCCGGTGCGGGAAGAAACCGTCGTTCCGCGGGGCTGAACCCGGTATGACCTCCATCACAGGACACACCATCACCGTCGAACCCTCCGCCACGCACGTGCGCGCGGTGCACGACGGGCAGGTGCTCGCCGAGAGCCGTCGCCCGCTGGTGCTGCGCGAGACGGGCTGCCCCGTCCGCTACTACCTGCCGCCCGAGGACGTCCGCACCGACCTGCTGACCCCGTCGGACACCCGAACGCACTGCCCGTTCAAGGGGGATGCCTCCTACTGGTCGGCGCCCGGGGCGACGGATCTCGTCTGGTCGTACCCGGAGCCGAAGGAACAAGTCGTCGCGATCAAGGATCACTTGTGCTTCTACGCGACAGAGGTGGTCTCCGACTGAACGTCAGAAGTTTTCTGCCGTACCGGCGATGAGTTCTGCGAGGCGCGGCGGTCCACCCTCACATGGACAAGACTCTCTCCCGTGACGGCACGTCGATCGCGTATCGCCGTCACGGCGACGGGCCGCCGGTGATCCTGGTCGGCGGGGCCCTGAGCACCGCCACCGACGAGGCACCGCTGGCCGCCGTGCTGGCACGGCGCTTCACGGTCGTGACGTACGACCGCCGGGGCCGTGGCGCCAGCGGCGACAGCGGGCCGTACACGGTCCGGCGCGAGATCGAGGACCTGGCGGCCGTCGCGGCTCGGGTGGGTGGGAGCGTCTCGCTGTTCGGCATGCTGTCGGGAGGGGCGCTGGCGCTGGAGGCGCACGCCGCGGGGCTTCCCGTGGACCTGCTCGCGGTCTACGAGCCTCCGTACGCCCAGGGGGCCGAGCACCTGCTGCGCGCCTCCCGGCGGACGGCGCTGCTGCACCGGTTGCTGGAGAGGGGCGACCGGGCCGGCGCCGTGGAACTGCACCTGTCCGGGACCGGGGTGCCGCCGGAGACGATCGCGCACATGCGCCGGGCCCCGCTCTGGCCTCGCCTCGAAGCGATGGCACACACCCTCGCGTACGACGACGCACTGGTGGGCGGCGGAGCCGTTCCCACGGAGCGGTTCGCCTCCCTCACGGCCCGCACCCTGGTGGTGACCGGCGGTTTCAGCACCCCGCAGGCCCACGGGACGACCCTGGCCCTCGCTGCGGCGATCCCCCGGGCCAGGCACCGCACCCTGACCGGCCAGACCCGCGAACTGGCGCCGCACGTCATCGCCCCGGTGCTGGCGGACTTCTTCGGCCGGGCCCCGTCCTTGCGGACGGCGTTCTGACGGGAGGCGGGGCGGGGCCGGAGCGTCACAGGGGAGCGCTCCGGCCCCGCGCGTGCCGTCTCAGCCCGCTCCGGCCCCGCGCGTGCCTGTCCCAGCCCGTCGCGGCCCCGCGCGGGCCGGTCTCAGCCCGCTGCGGCCCTCTCGCGGCGTACGGTCGTCGCGATCGTCGCCGAGCCGACGACCCGCGTCCCGTCGTAGAGCACGACGGCCTGGCCGGGGGCGACGCCCCGGACCGGTTCCGTGAAGGTGACGGACAGGGTGCCGTCGACCAGCTCCGCCGTCACCTCGGTCTCACCGCCGTGCGCGCGGAGCTGCGCCGTGTACGTCCCGGCGCCGGTGGGGGCCTCGCCGCACCAGCGGGGCCTGATCGCGGTCAGGGCGGTCACGTCGAGCGCCTCGACGGGGCCGACCGTCACCGTGTTGTTCACCGGGGAGATGTCCAGGACGTAGCGCGGCTTGCCGTCAGGGGCGGGGTGGCCGATCCGCAGGCCCTTGCGCTGGCCGATGGTGAAGCCGAAGGCGCCCTCGTGGGTGCCCACCTTCGTGCCCTCCTCGTCGAGGATGTCGCCCTCCGCCGGGCCCCCGAGACGGCCGGCCAGGAAGCCCTGGGTGTCGCCGTCGGCGATGAAGCAGATGTCGTGGCTGTCGGGCTTCTTGGCGACCGCCAGGCCCCGGCGCTCGGCCTCGGCGCGGATCTCCTCCTTGGTGGTGAGCGTGTCACCCAGGGGGAACATGGCGTGGGCGAGCTGGCGCTCGTCCAGGACACCGAGGACGTAGCTCTGGTCCTTGGCCATGTCGGAGGCGCGGTGCAGTTCCCTGCCGCCCTCCTCGGTCAGCACGACGGTGGCGTAGTGGCCGGTGCAGACCGCGTCGAAACCGAGGGCCAGCGCCTTGTCGAGCAGCGCGGCGAACTTGATCTTCTCGTTGCAGCGCAGACAGGGGTTGGGCGTGCGCCCCGCCTCGTACTCCGCGACGAAGTCGTCCACGACGTCCTCGCGGAAGCGTTCCGCGAGGTCCCAGACGTAGAACGGGATGCCGATGACGTCCGCCGCGCGGCGGGCGTCCCGGGAGTCCTCGATGGTGCAACAGCCGCGCGCGCCCGTACGGAAGGACTGCGGGTTCGCGGAGAGGGCGAGGTGCACCCCGGTCACGTCGTGGCCCGCCTCGGCGGCTCGGGCCGCCGCGACGGCGGAGTCGACTCCGCCCGACATGGCGGCGAGCACACGGAGGGGGCGCTGGGAGGTCTGAGTCATAGCTTCTCCAGGGTACGGGGCGCCGGGAACCGAATGCTCGCCGATATGCGTTGACGACGTCGTGGAGACGAACAGGAGTGCCGGGTCGCCGGGGAAGCCCGGGCGCGGTATCAGCAGACGCGCGCTGCTCATCGGCGGTGGAGCGGCGGCCGTGGGCACGGCAGCGCTGGCCGTGGATGACATCCGGCGCGTCTGGTGGCGGGTTCCGGGTGTGGAGAAGCCCCGCAAGGAAGGTGAGCTGGATTACACCCCCGCGCGCTGGATCGCGGCCTCCGAGGCGAACTGGCGGCGGGCCGACCGCCCCGACGACTACGGCGTGGACCGGGTGATCATCCATGTCACCCAGGGCAGCTACGCGAGCGCGGTCAAGGTCTTCCAGGACCCCGCGCACCAGGCGGCGACGCACTACATCGTGCGGCAGAACGGCCGCGTGACGCAGATGATCCGCGAGCTCGACGTGGCGTACCACGCGGGCAACCGGTCCTTCAACGAACGCAGCATCGGTATCGAGCACGAGGGCTTCGTCGACCGACCGCAGGACTTCACGGCGAAGATGTACGAGTCGTCGGCGCGGCTGACGGCGGCGATATGCGCGCGGTACGGCATCCCGGTCGACCGCGAGCACATCATCGGGCACGTCGAGGTGCCCGGCGCGGACCACACCGACCCCGGGCCGCACTGGGACTGGAAGCGCTACATGAAGCTGGTGCGCGCCGCGTCCACGGGCGGTTCGCAGGCCGGCTGAATCCTGCTGCCACGCCCCTGCGGAGGCCGGGTTCGCAGGCCGGCTGAGGCCCGCTGTTCCCGCCCCGCCGGGGCGTGGCGGCTCAGCTGAGCCCGGCCGTCCTGGCCCGCTCGACGGCGGGGCCGATCGCCCGCGCGAGTTCTTCCACGTCGCTCGCGGTCGAGGTGTGGCCCAGCGAGAAGCGCAGCGTGCCCCGCGCCAGCCGGGGGTCGGTCCCCGTGGCCAGCAGCACATGGCTGGGCTGGGCGATGCCCGCCGTGCACGCGGAGCCGGTCGAGCATTCGATGCCCTGGGCGTCGAGCAGCAGCAGGAGGGAGTCGCCCTCGCAGCCGGGGAAGGTGAAGTGGGCGTTGGCGGGCAGCCGGCCGCCGGGCGCCTGGTCACCGCCCGCGATCGCGTCGGGTACGGCCTTGAGCACGGCGGCGGCGAGTTCGTCGCGCAGCGCCCCGATCTCACGGGCGAAGTCCGCACGTCCCTCGGCGGCGTGCCGTCCGGCCACGGCGAACGCGGCCACGGCGGGTACGTCGAGGGTGCCGGAGCGCACGTGCCGCTCCTGCCCGCCGCCGTGCAGCACGGGCACCGGAGTGTGGTCGCGGCCCAGCAGCAGCGCGCCGATCCCGAAGGGTCCGCCGATCTTGTGCGCGCTGACGGTCATCGCCGCCAGCCCGGAGCCGGCGAAGTCGAGCTCCAGCTGCCCGAAGGCCTGCACCGCGTCGGCATGCATGGGCACGCCGAACTCCTCCGCCACTGAGGTGAGTTCGCGTATCGGCATGATGGTGCCGATCTCGTTGTTGGCCCACATCACCGTGATCATGGCGACGTCACCGGGATCGCGGAGCAGTGCCTCGCGCAGCGCCTCGGGGTGCACCCGCCCGTACGCGTCGACGGGGAGGTACTCCACGGTGGCGCCCTCGTGCTCGGCGAGCCAGTCCACGGCGTCGAGGACCGCGTGGTGCTCCACGGGACTGGCGAGGACGCGGGTCCGCCGGGGGTCGGCGTCGCGGCGGGCCCAGTAGAGGCCCTTCACGGCGAGGTTGTCGGCCTCGGTGCCGCCCGAGGTCAGGACGACCTCGCTGGGCCGGGCGCCGAGCGCCTCGGCCAGGGTCTCTCTGGACTCCTCGACGGTACGGCGGGCCCGGCGCCCGGCGGCGTGCAGTGAGGACGCGTTGCCGGTGACAGCGAGCTGCGCGGTCATCGCCGCGATCGCCTCCGGAAGCATCGGCGTGGTCGCGGCGTGGTCGAGGTAAGCCATGGTGGACCCGATTCTACGAGCCCGTGGCGCGGCCCGTGCGAGGGCGGCGTCCCGGCGTCCCCGGAGGAGCACCCGGCGCTCCTCGTCCCGGGTGTCCGGAGCCCCCCGACCCCGGCTCGCGGCGGACGAGGCCGCCCGCCTCCTGCCCGACCGGATCCGGCGGCACGGACCACCAGGTCAGCCCACCAGGTCAGCCCGTGAGGCTCCAGGAGACCGTGCCGTTCCCGGCGACGAGGACCGCGAGGACGACCAGGTCGGCGACTCCGAGAGCGAGTCCGAGCAGCGCGCGCCCACGGCGGGCGGTGGCGCGGGCGAGCGCGATCAGCGCCATGACGATGGCGACGGGCCCGAGCAGGATGTTCATCACCAGCAGGCCGAGCAGCCCCAGCACGAAGGAGGCGACGGCCAGGCCGTCCGCCTCGCGTGCGGCCGGGCGGGTGGGGGTGGGACGGGCGGTGCGAGCGGTGGTGAGTGTCATGGTGCGGGCTCCTTCGTCAGCGGGTGCGACGGGCGAGGTGTTCACGGACACCGAAGACCGCAAGCCACAGGCCGATCACGGCCGCGGCGGTCAGGGCCAGGGGCAGGGGCAGGTGCGCGACCGCCCCGAGGACGACCCCCAGCAGGAGCAGTGCGGCGACGAGGACGAACATGTCCGGTTCTCCCTTCCGCTATTTGAGAGTACGACTGTTCACTGACTTCTGAGTCTAAACCTCCTGCCCCTTCCAGGACTCGGAGAACGGTTGTTTACTGAATGGCATGAGTCACACCATCGGCGTCCGCCAGGCCCAGAAGCTGAAGACACGTCAGGCGCTGCTCGACGCGGCACTGGGACTGCTGGAGCACCAGAGCCTGAGCAGCCTGGGCCTGCGCGAGGTGACACGCGCCGTGGGTGTGACCCCCA
This sequence comes from Streptomyces sp. NPDC006516, assembly GCF_040611875.1. Classification (NCBI taxonomy): domain Bacteria; kingdom Bacillati; phylum Actinomycetota; class Actinomycetes; order Kitasatosporales; family Streptomycetaceae; genus Streptomyces; species Streptomyces sp. NPDC006516. The sequence continues at coordinate 1,189,449 of NZ_JBEXPD010000002.1, read as the reverse complement.
CCGCCTTCTACCGGCACTTCGACGGCACGGCGGCCCTGGGCGTGGCACTCGTGGAGGAGACCCTGGGAAGCCTGCACGGCATGATCGGCGCGATACTCGCCGACACGGGCGACAGCGAGGAGCGCCTTGACCGCAGCGTCGGCCTGATAGCCCGCCACGTCGCGGCGCAGCCCGCCCATTTCCGCTTCATCGCCCGTGAGCAGCACGGCGGCGTGGGCCAGGTCCGCGAGGCGATCGCCGCCCAGCTGCGCCTCTTCGCCGAGGAGGTGGCGCGGGTCCTCGGTGAGGAGCCGGAGTCGGCCGGCTGGGATCGTGAGGACCTCCTGATGCTGGGCGGGCTGTACGTCGACCACATGGTGCTGACCGCGTCGGCACTGCTGGACGCGGGTCCGGAGGGCGAGCAGGAGGTCGTACGGGTGGCGCGACGCAGGCTGCGGCTGGTCACGCTGGGCAGGGCCCACTGGCTGGACAGGCCGTAGGGTCGGCGCCATGAGCGACTGGACGCTGGACCGGACCTTCACCAGTTCGTCGGGCGAGGTGCGCTGGGCCGTGCTCGGCTCCGAGCAGGCTCCGCCCGTCGTCCTGGTGCACGGCACGCCGTTCTCCTCGTACGTCTGGCGCGGCATCGCGCGGGCGCTGGCCCAGGACCACCGGGTGTACGTGTGGGACCTGCCCGGTTACGGCTCCTCGGCGCAGTACGCCGAGCAGGACGTGACGCTGCGCGCCCAGGCCTGGGTGCTCGTCGAGCTCCTCGGACACTGGGGGCTGAGCCGGCCCGCCGTCGTCGCCCATGACTTCGGAGGGTGTGTCGCCCTGCGCGCCCACATCCTGCACGGCGCCCTCACCCGTTTCCTGCGTACAACTCCGTGACGGAGGACGCCGTCTCCGCGAGGATGTGGCGCGCCTCGGGAGGCGACAGCACTTCGACGTCCGCCCCGAAGGAGAGCAGGGAGCGGGCCCACCGCACCTCGGGCACGGCGAGCTCGGCCAGCAGCCACTCCCCCGGCGGCTCCCCTTCGGGCTCGGGGCGGCCCGTCAGCAGGCCCGTCTGGAGGCGTACGAAGAGGTCGAGCCGGGAGCGGCGTACCCGCACCCGGAGCCGCACGTCACCCGGCCGCTCCTCGACCTGCCGGCGCAGTTCCTCCCAGACGGCGGCGAGTTCCACGCCCGCCCGGCGTTCCACGGGCTCCTCGGTGAGGACCGCGCCCTTCACCCGGTCCGCGCGGAAGAGCCGGGGCGCGCCGTCCCGGTCGGCGACGAGGTACCAGACGCCCGCCTTGACGACGAGGCCGTACGGATCGACGGTGTAGGCGCGCGGCGCGTCCGTACCGCTGTGCCGGTAGTGGAGCAGCAGCCGCCGGTCGGCGAGGACGGCGTCGTGGAGTTCACCCACGTCCACGGCGGCGTGCGGGCCGCTCATCCAGCGGACCGGGTCCACCAGGACGCGGCGGCTCGTCTGCTCGGCGGCGGGCCGGTGCGGAGCCGGAAGCGCGGCCATCACCTTGCGCAGGGCGGAGCCGAGCGCGGCGTCGAGCCCCAGGGCCGCGTGGGCGCCCTGCGCGGCGAGGACGAACAGGGCGCGCGCCTCGTCGGCGGTCAGCCCGGTGACATCGGTGCGGAAGCCCGGCAGCAGCGCGATCCCGCCGTTGCGCCCCCGCGCCGCGTACACGGGCACACCGGAGGCCGAGAGCGCCTCGACGTCCCGGTAGACGGTGCGTACGGAGACTTCGAGACGCTCGGCCAGCTCACCCGCGGTCACCAGGCCGCGGGTCTGGAGCAGCAGCAGGATGGAGAGCAGCCGGTCGGACTTCACCGCTCCATCATGGCGCGGGGCTCAGCCGCGCGGCGCGCGGGCCAACTGGCGGGACTGGGCGACGAGACGGCCGGCGCTGTCCCAGACGTCCGCGTCCTCCTCCAGGAAGCCGCCCGCGAGGTTGCGGGTGGTGATGGAGACGCGCAGCGGCCCGGGCGCGGGGCGGCAGCGGATGTGGGTGGTGAGCTCGATGGTGGGCGTCCACCCCTTCAGGCCGAGCTCGAAGGAGGTCGGCGGCAGCGCGTCCACGGTGAGCAGCAGCGAGAGCGGGTCTGCGTCACGGCCGTCGGCGAGCCCGAACCAGCCGCGCATCTCCCCCTTCCCGGACGGAGCGCCGACGGCCCAGCCGATCGTGGCGGGGTCGATCCGGACGTCGAGACGTTCGGTGATGGCGGAGCTGCCGGGGACAGGCGCCGTGCCGTCGCTCGAACCGAGGCACTGCTCCAGCGGCGGCATGGCGGGCGGCTCCACCGACGTACGGACCTCGTCGCTGAGGCCGTCCAGGTCGCCGTAGGTGGCCAGCACACGGATGCGTTCGATCTCGGTGCCGTCCTCGGCGAACTGGAAGAGTGAGGCCTCGCCGGTGGAGAGCGTGCGGCCGGTGCGGACGACCTGGGTGCGGATCACCGCGGGGCCCGGCACGGAGGCCGTGAGGTAGTGCGCGGAGACCGAGAAGGGGTCGGGGTGCGGAAGCGCCTCGCCGAGCGCGCGGCCGAGCATGGCCAGCAGGTAACCGCCGTTGACCGCGTGGATGATCGTCCAGCCCGCCGAGAGCTCGGCGTCGTAGACGCCCTCCTGCCGGAGGGTGACGGCGGTGTCGCGGTCGAATTCGCTGTCACCGATGGTCGCCTGTGTGCGCGACTCGTGCGCTGCTGCCTGTGCCATGGAGTGCACGGTACACCGATCGTATTACTGAGCGGTAGCTTTGTGTTGCGGTCAGATGACGGCCGGGTTCTCCTCCGCCGTCGCCGAGCGCCGGTTGTAAGCACGCGGGGCGCGCCAGTGGAACCGCATGGCCAGCAGCCGCAGCACGAAGGCGGCGACGGCGGCGGTACCGCTGGTGTAGGCGTTCAGGGCGTCGAAGCGGATGCACAGCACCACCATGACGGCCCCGACGATGGCGGGCACGGCGTACAGGTCGCGGTCCCAGCGCAGCAGCGAGGGCACCTCGTTGGCCAGCACGTCGCGCAGCACGCCACCGCCGACGGCGGTGGCGAGCCCGAGGGCGGCGGACGAGGTGAGACCGAGCCCGTAGTCGTAGGCCTTGACCGTGCCGGCCACGCAGAAGAGCCCGAGCCCGGCGGCGTCGAAGACGTTGACGCCGACCTGGATCCGCTCGACGTGCGGGTGCAGGAAGAAGACCAGGCCGGCGGCGAACAGCGGCGTCAGGAAGTAGCCGAGGTCCGTGAAGGCCGCCGGGGGCAGGGCGCCGATCATCACGTCACGGAAGATCCCTCCGCCCAGCGCTGTCACCTCGGCGAGCACCGCGATGCCGAAGACATCGAAGTTCTTCCGGACGGCGAGCAGGGCACCCGAGATCGCGAAGACGAAGATTCCGACGATGTCGAGCGCATGCTGGACGGAGGGGGCGAAGAGTTCGTTGAGCACCGGGCAATTGTGCCGGTACTACTCCTTGGGCTCCGCCTCCGCCTCCGCACCCGTGGACGGCGCGGCGGGGGCCTCGTCGTCGCCGGCGGCCTTGGCCGCCTTCTCCGGCGCGGGCGTCTTCTCCGGGCCGGACGGCGCGGACACCTTCTCCGCCTCTGCCGCCTTCTCCGTTGCGGGCGCCTTGTCCGCCTCCACCGCCTTCTCGGGCGCGGAAGGCGCGGATACCTCCTTCGCCGCCGCAGCAGGCGCCGCGGCAGGCTCCGGCGTCACCGGTTCCGGCGTGACCTCCGCCACGGCCGTCGACTTCACCGTGATGACATCGGCGGTAAGCGGCGCGTCCCCCGGGACCTGGTCCTCGCCGTTCTCCGGGTGATGGCACGCCACCTGGTGCCCAGTCTTCAGCTGGAGCAGCGGCGGCTCCGTCGTGGCGCAGACCTGCGTCGCCTTCCAGCACCGGGTGTGGAACCGGCAGCCGCTCGGCGGCGAGATGGGCGACGGCACATCGCCCTTGAGCAGGATGCGCTCGCTCTTGGCACCACGCCGACGCGGGTCCGGGACCGGCACCGCGGACATCAGCGCCTTCGTGTACGGGTGCATCGGCGCCTCGTACAGCGAGCTGCGGTCGGCGAGTTCGACGATCTTGCCGAGGTACATGACCGCGATCCGGTCGGAGACATGGCGGATGACCGAGAGGTCGTGCGCGATGATCATGTACGTGAGCCCGAGCTCCTCCTGGAGGTCGTCCAGGAGGTTCACGACCTGCGCCTGGATCGACACGTCCAGTGCCGAGACCGGCTCGTCCGCGACGACCAGCTTCGGCTTCAGCGCGAGCGCGCGGGCGATGCCGATGCGCTGGCGCTGGCCGCCGGAGAACTCGTGCGGGTAGCGGTTGTAGTGCTCGGGGTTGAGCCCCACCAGCTCCAGCAGCCGCTGGACCTCCGCCTTCACGCCGCCCTCGGGCTTGACGCCCTGGAGACGGAAGGGGGTGCCGACGATCCCGCCGACCGTGTGGCGCGGGTTCAGCGAGCCGTACGGGTCCTGGAAGATCATCTGGATGTCGCGGCGCATCGGCCGGAGCCGCCCCGCGGACATGTGCGTGATGTCGCGGCCCTGGAACTCGACCTTTCCGCCGGTCGGTTCCAGCAGGCGGGTCACGAGCCGGCCCATGGTCGACTTGCCGCAGCCCGACTCACCGACCACGCCCAGGGTCTCCCCGGGACGCACGTCGAAGGTGAGCCCGTCCACGGCCTGCACCGCGCCGACCTTGCGCTTGAGCACACCCTTGGTGATCGGGAAGTGCTTGACCAGGCCCTCGACCTTGAGGAGCGGCTCCGACCCGGACCCGTCGGACCCGGCCGCGGTGGACGCGGGAGTCTTCTTGTTCAGATCAGTCACAGCTTCGGCGCAATCTCTTCGGTCCAGATACGGTCACGCTGCTCGCGCGACATGTGGCACGCGGAGTAGTGCCCGTCGCTGACCAGTTGCAGCTCAGGACGCTCGGTGCGGGTGATGTTGTCCGGCGGCACGTCGGCGTACGGGCAGCGCGGGTGGAAGGCGCAGCCGGACGGGACGTTGATGAGGCTGGGCGGCGAGCCCTTCACCGGGATGAGCCGCTCGGTCTGCTCCCGGTCGATGCGCGGCATCGACCCGAGCAGACCCCAGGTGTAGGGGTGCTGGGGCTCGTAGAACACCTTCTCGGCGCTGCCGCGCTCGATGCAGCGTCCCGCGTACATCACGAGCAGGTCGTCCGCGATCTCGGCGACCACACCGAGGTCGTGGGTGATCATGACCACCGCGGAGCCGAACTCCTTCTGCAGATCACGGATCAGGTCGAGGATCTGCGCCTGGACGGTCACGTCGAGGGCGGTCGTCGGCTCGTCCGCGATGAGCAGCTGCGGGTTGTTGACCAGGGCCATCGCGATCATGGCGCGCTGGCGCATACCGCCGGAGAACTGGTGCGGGTAGTCCTCGTAACGGCGGTGCGGCTCGGGGATCCCGACACGGTCGAGCATCTCGATCGCGCGCTTCTTCGCGGTCTTCTTGTCGACCTTGTTGTGGACCCGGTGGGCTTCGACGATCTGCGCGCCGATGCTGTAGTACGGGTGCAGGGCCGACAGCGGGTCCTGGAAGATCATGGCCATCTTCTGGCCGCGCAGCTCCCGTACCCGCTCCGGACCGGCGCCGATGAGCTCCTCGCCGTCCAGCCAGATCTCGCCGTTGATCCGGGCCCGCTCGGAGGTGTGCAGGCCCATGATCCCCAGTGAGGTCACGGACTTGCCCGAACCGGACTCGCCGACGATGCCGAGGGTCTGGCCGGCCTTCAGGTCGAAGCTGACGCCGTCGACGGACTTGACCAGACCGTCGTCGGTGTCGAAGTGGACGCTGAGGTTGCGTACGGAGAGGAACTCCTTGCCGTCGCCGGACCTCTGTGCCGGAACGGTGTCCGCCGCCGGGGAGTCCTTCTTGATTGCGTCGCTCATGAGAGCCTCACCCGGGGGTCGATCGCGGCGTACACGAGGTCCACCAGCAGGTTGCAGATGACGATGAAGAAGGCGGCGACCAGGGTCACGCCCATCACCTTGGGCAGGTCGGCGGTGGTCACGCCCTGGATGGCGAAGGCACCCAGCCCCTGGAAGGAGAAGACCCGTTCGGTGATGACCGCGCCGCCGAGCAGCAGCGCGAAGTCCATGCCGAAGATCGTGACGAGCGGGGTGAGCGCCGAGCGCAGCCCGTGCTTCACGACCACCTTGCGTTCCTTGAGGCCCTTGGCCCGCGCGGTCCTGATGTAGTCCTCCCCCATGGTCTCCAGCATCCCGGCCCGGGTGAGCCGGGCGTAGAGCGCGGAGTACAGGAGGGCGAGGGTGCACCAGGGCAGGACCAGGCTGCCCGCCCATTCGACCGGGTTGTCGGCGAACGGTACGTACTCCCCGTTGCCGAACAGCGCCAGGACGACGAGGCCGGTGAAGAACATCGGCAGGGAGACACCGGCGAGGGCGACGCCCATGGAGAGGCGGTCGAAGAGCGAGCCCCGCTTCAGCGCGGAGACGACGCCGATCGCGACACCGGAGACGACCCAGATGACCGCGGCACCGACGGCCAGCGACAGCGTGACCGGGACACGGTCGACGAGCTGCGGCCAGATCTCGGTGTGCGTCTTGAAGGAGTAGCCGAAGCACGGGGCGTTGCAGGTGACCGGGTCGGGGCCGAACTGGTAGTCGGCGCCGACGACGATGCCCTTGATGAAGTTCCAGTACTGGACGTAGAGGGGCTGGTCGAGCCCCAGGTTCTTCTTGACCGCGGCGATGACGTCCGGGTCGGGGCTCTTCCCGACGTACTGGGCGGCCATCGAGTCGAGGGTCTGCCCACCGAGCCGGGGGACGAGGAAGAAGATCGCGAACGTGACTGCGCTGACCACCAGCAGCAGCAACACCGCGGCGAATACGCGTCGGATGATGTACGCAGCCACAGCCGTGCGGCGCCGGGCGGGCGGACGGGGTACGCCCGCCGGCCCGGCGCCTTCACCTGCCTTTCAGGGGATGCTGTCGATGAACAGGTGTTACTTGGTGGACGTCATCAGCACGTAGTCGTACATGCCGAGGTACGCGTCCGTGACCGTGACGTTCGCCGCGGAGTCCGGGCGGTAGAGCAGGTTCTTGCGGTAGACGAGCGGAACGAGGGAGGCGTTCTCCATGACCTTCTGGTCGACCTCGCCCCACGCGGCGTTACGCGCCGTGGTGTCCACCGTGCCGATGCCCTTGACCAGGGCCTCGTTGACACCCTTGTCGTTCAGCTCCATCAGGTTCGTGCCACCGGACGGCTTGATGGCCGTGCCGTTCACGATCTGGTCCAGGAAACCGAAGCCGGTCGGCCAGTCGGCGCCCCACTGCATCATCATCATGCCCGCGTTGTTCTTGTGGACCCACTCGGGCACACCCGCGAAGTCGGTGAAGTACTTGTCCGACGGGAACTGCTTGATGTCGGCGGTGATGCCGATCGCCTTCAGGCTGCCCTGGAGCTGCGTGGCGGCGGTGATCTCGTCAGGACGGTCCGAACGGGCCGTCAGCGTGGTCTTGAAGCCCTTGGGCTGACCGCACGCGGTCAGGTGCTCCTTCGCCTTGGCGACGTCACCCTTGCTGCCCTCGGTCGGGTAAAGGTCGAACTTCTTGTACCCGGCGACGGTCGGCGGGATGACCGTGGTGGCCGGGTCGCCCTTGACGGAGCCACCGATGGAGTCGATGAGGCTCTGCTTGTCCACGGCGTACTGGACGGCCTTGCGGCACTCGATGTTGTCGAACGGCTTCACGTTGACGTTCAGCGCCAGGTACTGCAGGACGCCGGCGTACGGGTTGTCCGTCTTCGCCTTCTCGGCGGCCTTCACCAGGACCTTGGGCTGCGTCTTGGACTGCAGGCCCGTGCCCGCGACGTCCGCGGTGGTGACGTCGTTGAGCAGGTGGTCGTCGACCGTGGTGGGGTTGACGTTGAGCTTGAGCTCGATCTTGTCCGGCAGCGCCTTGCGGATCGGGTCCGTCTTCGGGTCCCACTCCGGGTTGCGGACCAGGGTCGCGCCCTTGCTCTCGTCGTACGCCGAGAACTTGTACGGCCCCGAGGAGACCATCTTCTGGACGTAGCTGGCACCCGTGTCGGCCTTCTGCGGGACCGGAGCGGTCTGCGAGAAGGCGGCCAGGTAGTCCATGTCGGCGAACGGCTTGTTCAGCTTGAAGACGATCGTGTGGTCGTCCGGGGTCTCGATGGACTTGAGACCCTCGGCGGACTTGTCCTTGTACGGACCCTTGTACTTCTCGCCGCCCTCGAGGTAGGCCTTGAAGTACGTCGGGCCGTTGGACAGGGCCTCCGGCGCGAAGTTGGAGCGCTCGACGGCGTACTTGACGTCCTTCGAGGTGATCTCGGTGCCGTCCTCGAACTTCACGCCCTTGCGGATCGTGTACGTCCAGGTCTTGGCGTCGTCACTGGCCTTGCCGAGACCGGTGGCGAGGTCCGGGACGATCTCCAGGCTCTCCTTGCCGGCGGCCGGCTTGAAGGTCACCAGGGAACGGGCGTACAGGCGGGAGAAGTTCTGCACCCAGCCGTAGTACGTGTTGCCGGGGTCCAGGGAGTCCGGGCCACTGGAGTGCTCGAACGTGACCGTCCCCCCCTTCTTGTCGGTCGCGTTGACGATGCTGGTCAGAGCGGCGTCCGCCTTGGCGTTGCCCCCACCGCCGTTGCTGTCACCGCCCGAGTCACTGCTGCTGCACGCCGATGCGCCGAGCGACACCGCTACGGCCACGGCTATGGCCGCTGCTGTCTTTCTGTTCTGCATGCTGAGGAAAGCCCCCTCGCTAGTCCGGTGCGGCACTGCCTGCCGCGATTACTTGCCACGAGGGTCGAGTGCGTCACGCAGCCCGTCCCCCAGCAGATTGAAGGCCAGCACGGTGATGAAGATCGCCATGCCGGGGATGACCATGAACATCGGGTCCACCTCGTAGAGGTCGACCGCCTGGGTGAGCATGCCGCCCCATGACGCCTGCGGCGGAGCGATACCGACGCCGAGGAACGACAGGGAGGCCTCGAAGAGGATGTTCGTGGGGATCAGCAGCGTCGCGTACACGAGGATCGGCGCGATCAGGTTCGGCAGCAGCTCGCGGAACAGGATGAACGGTCCGCGGGCGCCGAGCGACCTGGCCGCCTCGACGAACTCACGCTCGCGCAGCGACAGGGTCTGCGCGCGGACGATACGGCCGATGTAGGGCCAGCTGAAGAAGCCGATCACGAAGATGAGGACCGCGATCCGCAGCGTGAGCCCTTCCATCCCGAAGGCGTTGCCCTGCAGGGAGGCGGAGATGGAGATCGCGAAGAGGAGCAGCGGGAAGGCGAGGAAGGTGTCCATCAGGCGGCTGATGAAGCTGTCGACCCAGCCGCCGTAGAAACCGGCGACGACACCCATGACGACGCCGATCACGACGGACAGCAGGGTGGAGCCGACGGCGACGACCAGGGAGACCCAGGAACCTTCGAGGATGCGGGCCAGGATGTCGCGTCCGGTCTGCGGTTCCACGCCGAGGGGGTGGTCCCAACTGATGCCGCCCAGGGCGCCCTTGGGCGCCAGCATGACGGGGTCGACCAGGCTCTGGTTGAACGCGTTGGGGTCGAGCCCGAGGAGCGACTGGAGCGGCTTGGACAGGACGGCGGTGAGGATCAGCAGCACGACAACGATGCCACCGGCCATCGCGGCCTTGTCCCGCTTGAAGCGGGTCCAGGCGATCCGGCCGAGCGAACGGCCCTCGATCTCCTTGCGCCCGGCGCCTTCCAGCACCGTTTCGGGCCGCGCATCCGCCCCGGTGGTCTCGATCGGTGCCGTCATTGCGCTGGAGACCCCTCTCGGCCGGCGGATGGCCGGCCTGTGACCGCCGCTGTAGCGGCTCGTACAGAACGTGACACAAGTGGTGGTGTGCGGCCGAACGGGCCCTGTTTGAAAGAGGGCTGCGCCGGGCAGGGAACCACCTGCTGTGTGGAGTCTTCAACCACTTTGCGATCACCCGCCAGACCTGACGGGGAATGTTTGCTCAAACGTGATGCTGCCAAGGGGCTTCCGTTATCCGGACAGCCGTGCTTGCTGAGCGGACCTCTCGGTCACTAATCCGCTATACCGGACATGGCACCCAACTGTGCTGATCAGGTCATCAATTGACCGTGCGCCCTGTGGACACCCGCTCTTCCGCCGACGCCGGCGACCGCGCCGACGGGCGGTCAGTAGGCGTGCGGAGCCTGGCCGGTGGGGGGCGGGTAGCCGTAGCCGGGGACGGCGGGTGCCTGGGCGTGCGCCTCGCGGTCGTAGAACGGCCGGGAGTTGGCCTGGAGCCACATCGCGACGGGGTCGTACTCGTCGGACATCGAGACCGTGGAGACGGGCAGCCCGTCGGGAACGGCCCCGATCGACTGCCGCATCATCGCCCGGACCGCGTCGACGGACGGCCGCCCCGTGTCGTAGAGGTCGAGCCCGATCGCGAGGTACGGGACGCCGAGCGCGGGCTGCACCCAGGCCCGGCGGAGCGCCCTGACGGCGGGGGTGCGGTGGGCGTTCTGCGACAGCAGGGCGTAGAACTGCGGGATCTCGATGGCGGGTTCGGTGAGCCGCAGCGGCCCCGCGGGCATCCGGTCGAGACCGGTGGCGATGCGCCGCAGGTCCAGCCAGGGGATGCCGACGCCGCCACCGGGGGCGTGCGGGTTGAGCCAGATGCCCCAGCGGTCGGGGAAGAGCGCCCTGGCGATGTCGCGGCCCGTGGTGACCTCGTGGGCCCTGTTCCAGCCGCTCGCCGAGAGCTCCTGCGCGGAGGTCACGCACGGGGCGTAACCCAGGCCATCAACCTCCATGTTGCCGTACTGGGCGTCGGGGGCACCCGCCGTCCCGTGCCAGAGCAGCATCCAGACCTGGCCCTCCGCCAGGGATCGCAGCAGCGCCTCGTAGGTGTCGAGGCGCCCGGGTGTCACCTGACGCAGCAGGTGCTCGACGTCTTCCCGAGCCCTCGGCTCCGCCCGAACAGGGGAGACCCCGTCGGCCGCCCCCGTGCCTGACGCACTCACCCTGGGTCCCGCCCCTCTTCGATCCGCTGTTGAAGCATGCTTCGCGGTGCTGTCGTCCCGCTCCCGGGCACACGGGGCGGCCTCGTCATCCAACCAGCTTATGCGCCGCCTCGGACACCTTCCGGGCGCCACGTGGCGGTGTGGGCCCCAGCCGTCAGTGGCCCTCGCGCCGGTAGAACGGGCGTACCTTTTCCAGCATCCAGTCGCCGACCGGGTCCTGCGCCACGTCCAGCAGGACGAGATTGACCGGCCAGGGCACCTGTATCCGGCCCAGCGCGCGGCCGAGGGCCTCCATCGGGGCGCTCTGCCCCGCGCCCTCCCAGGTGGCGAACTCGACGCCGACGAACAGGACGGGGCTGTCGCCCTCGATGCTGGCCAGCGCCCTGCGCGCCGTGCTCACCACGCCGGTGTCCTGGAACTCGGCGGACACCGCGGCGAGGAAGTCGACCGGGTCCTCCTTCCAGTCCGGCTCGTACAGCCGCACCCGGCCGCCGCTCGCGGGGCCGTCCAGCGGTGTGCGCCCGGCCCGGCAGAGCTCGGCCACGGCGGGCGGCGGAAGGGGCACGCCGACCGCGCCGCCCGGGTTCACCGCGATGCCGAGCTGCGGCGGCAGCCCGCGGGCGAACTCGCGCGCGGGCGCGATGGTGAAGGAGAGGTGGGAGCCGACGCACTGGAGGAACTGCCCCTCGGAACTGAAGACGGGGACGAAGGCGGCGCCGCCGATGTCGACGGTCGGCAGGTCGAGGTCGGGGCTGTCCGGGCCGCCGCCGTTGGGGAGGGGCACCCAGATCTGGCTGCGGCCGAGCACCTCGATCAGCCGGCCGGCCGCTCCGGGGACGCCGAGCGAGGCGGTGAGCACTTCTTCGAGCTCGTTGGCCGGCCATCCCTGCGACGGATGGGGCGGCGCCTGGGCCGGAATGTCCACGGTGTCTGAGTCCTTTTCTCGCCATGCGGTGCGGCAGAAACCTTAGACCGGCTCACGCCTCGCCCGCAGTGCCGCAGGCCGGAGCCCCGCCCGGCCCCCGCGTACCGTCCGGATCGCGGACAGGTGGCCGGACCACCGCGAACTGTGCGTATGCGAACGGTGACGCCCGGGGCACTCACCGCGGGCCGCTGTGGACCCTCGCCACGGACGCCCGGACCGGCTCCTCCGGTCCGTCGTCCCTACTCCTGCCCCGAACGCGCCTCCGGGAACGAGATCCGCCGGATCGCCCCGGCGGTCTCCCGGTCGATCAGCACCGCCGACGCGCACCCAGGAGGCAGCAGACCCCGCTCGGTGTCGCGCAGCAGCCTGCCCACCGCGCGCCGGTGACGGGCGAAGGCGTATCCGGACACACCGCGCCCACGCTCCCGCTGGCCCTGCCGGGCCACCTGCGGGGTGACGTCGAGCAGCACGAGGTGCAGGGTCCTGCCCCGGCGCCGGGCCTCACGCGCGAGCCAGCGCCGCACCCAGGCCTGCGTCCCGCAGTCGTGGACGACGACCGAGGCGCCCGAGCGCAGGGCCCGCCACAGCCCTGCGTAGTGCGCCGCACGCACCAGCGGGCGGTAGAGCGCGTACGGGAGTAAGGCGGGCAGGGTTGCGGCCCAGCGGTCCCGGGTGTCCTGGGAGTCGATCGCGTGCCCCTGCACCGCCCGCCGGATCAGCGTCGACTTCCCGCTGCCGGGCAGACCCGAGACCACGACCACGTCACCCGCCGCGAAGTCCAGGACGGTCGGGCCGCGAGCGCCTCCGCCCCGCAGATCACGCACCACCGGAGCCGGCCCGCCCCCCAGCTCCCGGGCGGGTGCGCCCGGCTGCTGGGGCATCGCACCGCGCGCCGCCCCCGCGGTCGCCGCGTAACGCTGCAACGTCATCGTCTTCCCCCTGCCGAGTGACCCACTGACCTGCCCAAGAAGTGTAAAGAAAAGGTAATGCGGCACAACCGCTTCCGGTCGCACGTGTCGGGACCCGCACCCGTGCGGACCTGATCGCCCCACTCTCCCGCAATGCGTGCGATGATGACCCCGCCAACTGCATACCGGCCGTTTGAATCCGCGCGGGAGAGTCCCGGACACCGTGTGCGCCGGGCGCCGAAGGAGCAAGTTCCTCCCTTGAATCTCTCAGGCCCCGTACCGCGTGGATGAGGCAGATCTGAAAAGCGGGCCGCTTCGCGGCTCCACCCAAGGTGCAAGCCGACCCTGAAGGGGATGCCCCCTCCAGGACCCTTTCAGGGGCTCTCGGCGAACCTCTCAGGTTCCGATGACAGATGGGGAGGGAAATCCCCTGTCGTCATGCCCTGGAGCCATGTCCATGAGCACTGCCCCGAGCGCCGCCCCCCGCCAGACCGCCCTCGACGCCCTGCACCGGTCCCTGGGCGCGACCATGACCGACTTCGCCGGCTGGGACATGCCGCTGCGGTACGCCAGCGAGCGCGACGAGCACAACGCCGTGCGCACCCGGGCCGGACTGTTCGACCTGTCGCACATGGGCGAGATCACCGTCACCGGTCCGCAGGCCGCGGCCTTCCTGAGCTACGCCCTGGTGGGCAACATCGCCACCGTCGGCGAGGGCCGGGCCCGCTACACGATGATCGTCGCGCAGGACGGCGGAATCCTGGACGACCTGATCGTCTACCGGCTGGCCGGCGACGAGTACATGGTGGTCGCCAACGCGGGCAACGCCCAGCTCGTCCTCGACACCCTCACCGAGCGAGTCGCCGGTTTCGACGCCCAGGTGCGGGACGACCGCGACGCCTACGCGCTGATCGCCGTCCAGGGCCCCGACTCCCCCGCCGTACTCAAGTCGGTCACGGACGCCGACCTGGACGGACTGAAGTACTACGCCGGGCTCCCCGGAACGGTCGCCGGTGTGCCCGCGCTCATCGCCCGCACCGGCTACACGGGCGAGGACGGCTTCGAGCTCTTCGTCGCCCCCGGCCACGCCGAGCAGCTGTGGAAGGCCCTGACGGAGGCCGGAGCGCCGTACGGCCTGATCCCCTGCGGGCTCTCCTGCCGGGACACGCTGCGCCTGGAGGCGGGCATGCCGCTGTACGGGCACGAGCTGACCACCGCGCTGACGCCGTTCGACGCCGGCCTCGGCAGGGTCGTGAAGTTCGAGAAGGAGGGCGACTTCGTCGGGCGCGAGGCGCTGCTCGCCGCCGCCCGGCGCGCCGAGACCGCCCCGCCCCGCAAGCTCGTCGGCCTGGTCGCCATGGGCCGCCGGGTGCCGCGCGCCGGTTTCCAGGTCGTGGCCGGCGGGGAGGTCGTCGGCGAGGTCACCTCCGGGGCCCCGTCCCCGACCCTGGGCAAGCCGATCGCCATGGCGTACGTGGACGCCGCGCACGCCGCGCCCGGCACCGAGGGTGTCGCGGTCGACATCCGGGGCACGCACGAGCCCTACGAGGTCGTCGCGCTGCCGTTCTACCAGCGCCGTAAGTGACACCGCGCCCGCGCACGTGACGCAGTCGTGTCTCACACCGTAAGACCACCGTTCATCAGCACTCCCCCGCGTACAGGAGAATTCAGGTCATGAGCAACCCCCAGCAGCTGCGGTACAGCAAGGAGCACGAGTGGCTGTCGGCCGTCGAGGACGGCGTGGCCACGGTCGGTATCACCGAGTACGCGGCCAACGCGCTCGGCGACGTCGTCTACGCCCAGCTCCCGGAGGTCGGTGACACGGTGACCGCGGGCGAGACCTGCGGGGAGCTGGAGTCGACCAAGTCGGTCAGCGACCTGTACTCGCCGGTGTCCGGCGAGGTGACCGCGGCGAACCAGGACGTCGTGGACGACCCGTCGCTGGTGAACTCCGCCCCCTTCGAGGGCGGCTGGCTGTTCAAGGTGCGCGTCGCGGAGGAGCCGAACGACCTTCTCTCCGCCGACGAGTACACCGCGTTCTCCGGCAACTGAGACCCAAGGGACCCACTGATGTCGCTTCTCAACTCCTCCCTCCACGAGCTGGACCCGGACGTCGCCGCCGCCGTCGACGCCGAGCTCCACCGCCAGCAGTCCACCCTCGAGATGATCGCCTCGGAGAACTTCGCTCCGGTCGCGGTCATGGAGGCGCAGGGCTCCGTCCTCACGAACAAGTACGCCGAGGGCTACCCCGGCCGCCGTTACTACGGTGGCTGCGAGCACGTCGACGTGGTCGAGCAGATCGCGATCGACCGCATCAAGGCGCTCTTCGGCGCCGAGGCCGCGAACGTCCAGCCGCACTCAGGTGCGCAGGCCAACGCCGCCGCGATGTTCGCGCTGCTGAAGCCGGGCGACACGATCATGGGTCTGAACCTGGCTCACGGCGGTCACCTGACCCACGGCATGAAGATCAACTTCTCCGGCAAGCTCTACAACGTGGTCCCGTACCACGTCGACGACACCGGTGTCGTGGACATGGCCGAGGTCGAGCGCCTCGCCAAGGAGTCGAAGCCGAAGCTCATCGTGGCCGGCTGGTCGGCCTACCCGCGCCAGCTGGACTTCGCCGCCTTCCGCCGCATCGCGGACGAGGTCGGCGCGTACCTGATGGTCGACATGGCGCACTTCGCGGGCCTGGTCGCCGCGGGTCTGCACCCCAACCCGGTGCCGCACGCCCACGTCGTCACGACCACCACGCACAAGACCCTCGGCGGTCCGCGCGGTGGCGTGATCCTCTCGACGCAGGAGCTCGCGAAGAAGATCAACTCCGCGGTCTTCCCCGGTCAGCAGGGGGGTCCGCTGGAGCACGTGATCGCGGCCAAGGCCGTCTCCTTCAAGGTGGCGGCGGGCGAGGAGTTCAAGGAGCGCCAGCAGCGGACCCTGGACGGTGCCCGCATCCTGGCCGAGCGCCTGGTGCAGCCGGACGTGACCGAGGTGGGCGTCTCCGTGCTCTCCGGCGGTACGGACGTCCACCTGGTCCTGGTCGACCTGCGCAACTCCGAGCTGGACGGCCAGCAGGCCGAGGACCGGCTCCACGAGCTGGGCATCACGGTCAACCGGAACGCCATCCCGAACGACCCGCGGCCCCCGATGGTCACCTCCGGCCTGCGCATCGGCACGCCGGCGCTGGCCACCCGCGGCTTCCAGGCCGAGGACTTCACCGAGGTCGCCGAGATCATCGCGGCAGCGCTGAAGCCCACGTACGACGCGGAGGCCCTCAAGGCCCGCGTGACCGCGCTGGCCGAGAAGTTCCCGCTGTACCCCGGCCTCAAGTAGTCACCCGCAGTTTGCACACAGGGTGGGGGCACCACGCACACTGAACACAGTGAGCGTGGTGCCCCCACCCCTTTGCCCCGCGTTCCCGGGCCCACCCGGCCCGTCCCGCACCACCCGGGCGGACAACGACGTCCACCAACGCCTTAGGAGTACCCCCGTGGCCCTCTCGGTCTTCGACCTCTTCTCGGTCGGTATCGGCCCGTCCAGTTCCCACACGGTCGGCCCGATGCGCGCGGCCCGCATGTTCGCCCGCCGCCTCAAGAACGAAGGGCTGCTGGCCCACACCGCCTCGGTCCGGGCGGAGCTGTACGGCTCGCTCGGCGCGACCGGCCACGGCCACGGCACGCCCAAGGCCGTGCTGCTCGGCCTGGAGGGCGAATCGCCCCGCACGGTCGACGTCGAGGGCGCCGACGCCCGCGTCGAGGAGATCCGCGCCTCGGGCCGCATCAGCCTCCTGGGCGTGCACGACATACCGTTCGACGCCGACGAGCAGCTGGTCCTGCACCGGCGCAAGGCGCTGCCGTACCACGCCAACGGGATGACCGTCGGCGCGTACGACCGTGACGGCACCGCGCTGCTGGAGAAGACGTACTACTCGGTGGGCGGCGGCTTCGTCGTCGACGAGGACGCCGTGGACGGCGAGAACCCGATCGTCCCGGACGACACGGTCCTCAAGCACCCCTTCCGCACCGGCGACGAGCTGCTGAGGCTCGCCAGGGAGACCGGCCTGTCCATCTCCTCCCTCATGCTGGAGAACGAGAAGGCCTGGCGGACCGAGGACGAGATCCGCGCCGGGCTCCTGGAGATCTGGCGCGTCATGGAGGCCTGCATCGCGCGCGGCATGTCCCGCGAGGGCATCCTGCCCGGCGGCCTGAAGGTCCGCCGCCGGGCCGCGAACTCGGCCAGGCAGCTGCGCGCCGAGGGCGCCCCCCAGACGCACGCGATGGAGTGGATCACCCTCTACGCGATGGCGGTCAACGAGGAGAACGCCGCCGGGGGCCGTGTCGTGACGGCCCCGACGAACGGCGCGGCGGGCATCATCCCGGCGGTCCTGCACTACTGGATGAACTTCGCCGCAGGCGGCTGTACCGAGGCCGAGAAGGACGACGGCGTGGTCCGCTTCCTGCTGGCGGCCGGTGCCATCGGCATGCTCTTCAAGGAGAACGCCTCCATCTCCGGAGCCGAGGTCGGCTGCCAGGGCGAGGTCGGCTCCGCCTGTTCCATGGCCGCCGGCGCCCTGGCCGAGGTCCTCGGTGGCTCGCCGGAGCAGGTGGAGAACGCCGCGGAGATCGGCATGGAACACAACCTGGGCCTCACCTGCGACCCGGTCGGGGGCCTCGTCCAGATCCCCTGCATCGAGCGCAACGGCATGGCCGCGGTCAAGGCGGTCACGGCGGCGAAGATGGCGCTGCGGGGCGACGGCAGCCACAAGGTCTCCCTGGACAAGGTCATCAAGACCATGAAGGAGACGGGCGCGGACATGTCCGTGAAGTACAAGGAGACAGCCCGGGGCGGGCTCGCGGTGAACATCATCGAGTGCTGAGGTTCTGGGCCCTGACCAGCGCGTTCGTACCTTTCAGCGCTGTCAGGGCCTTCCCCCGCTCACACGATGGAAAGCCCCTGGGACAGACGTGAAAGTCCAGGCGGACCCCCCGCTGATGGGCGTGTGACCTGGGAGTGCGGGACACCCGCGCGGCGATGATGTCCTCGGGCACAGCGGATCGAATCATCACCCCTCCCATAACAAAAGTCTTGTTGACCTGGGTCCCATGGCTGCCACCCCGGCGCCCGGCGAAGGACCCGTGCGACCCGTATCGGTCTCGCTCCACGAAGGCACCATCGCTGCCCTCAAAGCACGTACAGGCAAGCGAGGGATGTCCGCCTACGTCGAGTCCCTCATCCAGCGACAACCGGAGCGGGACCCACTGCGCGAACTCATCGAGGATGCGGAGGCCGACCATGGCCCGGTCGACCGATCGGCCGTCGACGCCAAACGTGAAATCCTCCGCGGCGAGACGGCCGGCTCGGCGGACGCCGCGTGAGCGGCACGCTCGTCCTGGACTGCGAAGGCCTGTCCGAACTGGTACGACGCACGCCTGAGATCACCGAGTGGCTGACGGCAGCCGAAGCCGAAGACATCCGCGTCGTCACCAGCTCGTGGCCGCCACAGCGCTCACCTCGCCGGCCCCGGTGACCGTCCTGACGTCGGACCCCGAAGACCTCCTCCTCGCGCGGCTCGTGTCACCGTCCGACCGTGCCCCCGTACAGGTAGCGGCGCGCCGTGGTGAAGCGGCGCAGGGCGTCCGGCCTCTGATGCCGATGCCGGGGCTCGCTGCGGGCCTGGACATGGCGGGGGCCGCGGAGCTGCTCGCCGTGCACCCCAACACCTGCCGCTACCGGCTCCGCCAGGCCAGGGAGCAGGTCGGCCTGGACCTGGACGACCCCGACGAGCGGGTGGTGCTCCGGTTGCGGGCCCGGCTCTCGGACGGCGGTCCGGCAGGCGGAGCCCGAGACCGGCCGGTCGCCGCTCCGGCCGAGGGGTTCGCGGGGCCGAGACCCGAAGAGCGTGCGGTTCACGGCCGTTCGAAGAACTGGAGGAGACCGCCGGCGGAGAAGCAGAGGGCACCGGTGAGGGTGCCCCAGTTGGCGATGTCGGCGTTGCTCAGGCTGCCGGTGGCCGGGCGGGTGTACGCGGCGAGTGCCGAGACCATGAAGAGGACGGAGCCGAGCTGGTTCACGGCGACGATCCACCAGCCCAGGTCGCGGGGCAGCAGGCGCGGCCGGCCGTGGCAGATCTCGACGACGGCAAGGTGCCCGGAGATCAGGAAGAGCACGCAGCCGATCATGTCGGGCGCCCAGATGAGACGGTTGATCTGCTGCACGGTCAGACCTTGCAGGAAGGAGTCGAGCAGGTCGACGGCGAAGACCAGGGTGCCGGCGAACAGGACGAACGTGCTCAGCCAGTCGGCCCGTGACGGCTCGTAGCTCCACCATCGCCAGCGCCGGGTGACCAGGGCGCCTTCGCCCCCGGGGACGTGGCGCGGCGCGTTGATCACCTGGAGCAGGGACACGTAGCCGCCGGTGTTGAAGCACAGGCCGCCGGCGAAGTAGATCGACGCGCAGGTGGTGGCGTCGCCGGAGCCGAACTGGGCGACGGCGGCTCCGGCGGCGAAGAGCGCGCCGCCGAGGACGAAGGCGGTGGCGGCGATCGCGTTGAGCCTGCGCAGCCGGGCGACGGCGGTGTGGTCGGCGCGGGCGTGGTGGGCGGTGGCCGCCCCGGGGGGCTGGACGGTGATGAGCCCGCGTCGCCGGGCGAGCCGGGACTCCCAGAGCGCGTTACCGCCACCGGGTGGCTGCCAGGTGAGCCGTGTCGTGAACGGCCCGGCGCCCTCGGCGTGCTGTTCGGGCCGGCTCATGCGGGCGGGACGGCGGCGATGCCGCCCTCCTCCTCGGGGCTGATGAGGGCGCGTCGCTTCCTGGCTCCGCGCCACCACAGCGGGCGGACGTGGGTGAGGGCCACCAGGCCCGTGATCAGCGCGCGCCAGGACGGCGGCTGGGGCGCTCGGCCGCTGCCCTGTGGGGCGGTGGAACCTTGCCGCCCCACATGCGGTCGGGGCCCGGCAGCCCCGTCCGCCTGCGGGCGGGGGTTGTCTCCCGCTTCCCTCATGGCATCTCCCCAGATCTCTGAGGCGTGGGCGCCGTCGGCCACGGATCCCGTTGACCCCGTCGACTCTGCCAGAGCTGACCGGAGGCGGCCCGGCGGCGGAGCGCGCGTTCGTCCGATCAGCGGACGGCCGGGCACCAGCACCGAGCCGTCGCTCCGAGCCCTGTCGCGCGATGAGTGCGTGGGTCTTCTTCCCGCCACGCGAGCGTCTCCACCGGGCCGGACGGGGCGCTCGTGCACGGGCTGCACACCTCCCCCGCTCTCCCGCTCCTCGCCGGTCCGTAGGCCGGGCCGGCTACGGCCCACGGGCGCGGCACCACCAGCCCCATCACCTGTGCGTGGGCACGCGTGCCCAGCCGGACCGACCAGGCCACCCCGACGAGCAGGGCGCACAACAGCAGCGCGGCGAAGGGGGCCAGTCGTCACCGCGCTGCTGCTGGGCGTGTGGAAGTGGTCCGGCGGCTCCTGGCCCGGCGCCCTGGCGGGATTCCTCCTGCGCTGGCCGGCCCCCGGCTGACAGGCGTTCTGCTGACAGGTCCTCCGCCGACCGGCCCCACGGAGAGACGTACGTCACATCCGCGCCGTGTCACATCCGCGGGCGCCCGTTCCGTCGAAGCGGTGTAAGCAACGACGACAGCACGGGAGTGCATCATGAACGCTCGCTTGAACCTCTTCGGCAGCCCTCTCGCCGGCCAGTTCCTTAGGCACATCAACTCGGCCGACAAGGTGCTCTCGGACTCGGGGCTGCCGGCCGCCACGCAGGAACTGGTGAAGATCCGCGCGAGCCAGATCAACGGCTGCGGCTTCTGCACGGACATGCACACCAAGGACGCCGCGAAGGCCGGTGAGACCCCGACGCGCCTCCACCTGGTCGCGGCCTGGCGCGAGGCCACGGTGTTCACCGACGCCGAACGCGCCGCTCTGGCGCTGGCCGAGCAGGGCACCCGGATCGCCGACGCCGCCGGCGGCGTCACGGACGAGGTCTGGGCCGAGGCCGCCGAGCACTACGACGAGGACCAGCTCGCCGCTCTGACCGGCCTCATCGCGCTGATCAACGCCTACAACCGCATGAACGTCATCGTCCAGCAGCCCGCGGGTGACTACCAGCCCGGCCAGTTCGGCTGAGGACGCGGCAACCCGGCTCCCCGGGGCGCGTGGTCCGTGGACCGCATGCCCCGGGGAGCCGCGTTTGACAGCCGCGCCCCGCGAGAACCATGATTCCATTAATTGACTAATGGAATTGAGGCGAGGCGCGTGGCGGAGACGAACATTGCGGGCGAGGGCCCGGGTCCCTGGGCCATGGAGGCCCGGGGGCTGGGGAAGCGCTACCGACGCGGCTGGGCGCTGCGCGACTGCTCCTTCCGGCTGCCCGCCGGGAGGATCTGCGGGCTCGTCGGGCCCAACGGGGCGGGCAAGAGCACGCTGCTCGGCACGGCGTCCCGGCAGGTGGCGCCTTCGGAGGGCGAACTGCGGGTCTTCGGGGTGCCGGTGGACGATCCGGCGGTGTTGCCGAGGTTCGCCTACCTCGGGCAGGACAAGCCGTTGTTCAAGCGGTTCACCGTGGCGGAGACGCTGCGCATGGGCGGCGAGCTCAACCCCGGCTGGGACGCCGGGGCGGCGGAGCGGATCGTGCGCTCGGGGGACGTGCCCATGCACGCCGCGGTCGGCACGCTCTCCGGCGGCCAGCGCACCCGGGTCGCCTTCGCGCTCGCCTTCGGCAAGCGGCCCGACCTGCTGCTGCTCGACGAGCCGATGGCGGACCTCGACCCGCTGGCCCGGAACGAGATGAGCACCCTGCTGATGGCGGAGGCAGTCGAGCGCGGCACCACGGTGGTGATGTCCTCGCACCTGCTGTCCGAGCTGGAGGACATGTGCGACTACCTGCTCGTCCTCGCCGGCGGCCGGATCCGGATGGCCGGGGACGCCGACGCCCTGGTCCCCGCCCACGCCCTGGTGACCGGGGTGACCAGGGACGGTGAACTGCCCGCCGCCCTGACCCGGCACACGGTGATCGAGAAGCGTGTCCAGGGGCGGCAGTTCCAGGCGATGGTGCGGCGCGACGGCCCGCTCTCCGGGGACTGGCAGGTCTCCGAACCCAGCCTGGAGGAAGTGCTGCTCGCGCATCTGCGCTCACCGGACGCACCCGCGCTGTTCACGCCGGGCGCACAGCCCGAGACCGAAGGGGCCAGGACCGCATGAGCACCACCCTGACCGGAAAACCGACCGCTCGGTCCGCTCGCCCGGGGCTCCTGCGCGGGCTGACCTGGCTGGTCCTGCGCCAGCACCGGGCCACGCTGGGCTGTCTCCTCGCGCTGACGGTGCTCTGCTCACTCTGGATCGTCTACCAGCGCGGCCAGCTGACCGAGGTGCTCGACGCCCGGGGCTGGCCGGAGAAGACGGTGCCGCAGCCCGTCGTGGGTGCGGGCTACCGCAACCTCACCGCGCTGCTGGGACTGCTGCCCGGCGTCCTCGCCGTCTTCCTCGGCGCCCCGCTGATCTCCGCCGACCACGAACAGGGCACCGCGCGGCTCGTCACCACGCAGTCCGTCACGCGCCGCCGCTGGCTCGTGGCGAAGCTCGGCTGGTGCCTCCTGATCACCCTGGTGGTCTGCTCGGTGCTCTCCGCCGTCTTCACCTGGTGGTGGCGGCCCCACCGCTCGGTCCTGCCGGACATCTGGATGGACCCCTCGGTCTTCGACAACACGGGCCCCGTGCTCCCCGCGCTCGCCCTGTTCCTCACGGCCGCCGGTGTCACCATCGGCGTCCTGCTGCGCCGGGTCCTCGCCTCCATGGTCGTCACCCTCGTCTTCTGCGTGGCGGCGCAGACCGTGTGGGGCATGGTGCGGGACCGCCTGGCCGCCCCCCGCACGATCACGTACCCGCTGGACGCGGACTTCCCCGCACGGCTGAACGACGCGTACGAGGTGGACCGATGGGTCGCGAGCGCCGACGGGCAGCTGTACGGATGGGGGTCGTGCGCCGAGGCGACCGAGCAGGCCACGCGGGCGTGCGTCAAGGAAAAGGGCATCGTCGACAACGTCTTCGTATACCTCGATCCCAGCCAGATGGCGGCCATGCAGTGGACCGGCGCGGGCGTCCTGCTCGCCGGCACCGTCGCCCTGACGGCGTTCACCCTGTGGTGGGCGTCCCGGCGTCCGCTGTAGGACCGGCCACGTGCTCTACGTAAAATGTCGGCATTCGAGCGGAGGGTGATGTCCGTGGTCGTGTTCCGCATCGACAGACGCAGCGGCGTGGCGACGTATCTCCAGATCGTCCGGCAGGTCGAACAGGCCCTGCGGATGGGCGCGCTGGAGGAGGGGGACCGCCTCCCCACGGCCGCGCAGGTCGCCGCCACCACCAAGGTCAACCCGAACACGACGCTCAAGGCCTACCGCGAGCTGGAGCGCGCGGGGCTGGCGGAGGTCCGCCAGGGGGCGGGGACCTTCATCACGCGCACCCTTGTGGAGCCCGGCTCCGGTGATCGGTGGCCGCTGCGCGACGCGCTCGACGAATGGCTGCACCAGGCGCGCGCGGAGGGGCTCGGCGGCGAGGAGGTCCAGGCTCTTTTCCGGACGTCCTTCGAGGCCGTCTATCCCCCGGCGGCGGAGGACTGAGCGCGCCTGGCCCCGCCGGCCCGCGCACCCGGTGCGCCCGGTCCGCCAAGGGCCGGGCGCACCGGCGTACCCCTTCCACCGCCGTCCCGGTGGACCGTCGGCCCCCCGCCGCGGCCCGCTGACCGGGCGGGCCGGCCCGGCATGATCCGGACGAAAGACTTGGCGCGGCTTCCCTCCGCAACTCCCAGCGCGTTCACTGGTGGTGACGCATGGTGACTTCGACGAGGGGCGGCGATGAGCCAGATCGTTCTGCCGGTGCTCCACATGCCGTTCCGCGGTGCGGGGTGCAACCCGGGTGCGGCGGAGGCCGGGGAGGCCGTCCACCGGTGGGCCGGGGAGCAGGGCCTCGTCCTGTCACCCGTCGCCCGTACGAGGATGCTGCGTGCCCGCCCCGAGCTGCGGGCCTCGCTGCTCTTCCCCGACGCCTCGCGGGACCATCTCGCGCTCGTCTCCCGGTGGCTGTTCTGGGCGCTCCTGGTGGACGACGAGTTCGACGACGGAGCCGCCGGTCACGATCCGCGACTGTGCGGGGAGACCATCGGCCGGCTGGTGGAGGTGTTCGACGGCGCCGCCCCGCGCAGCCCCGTGGAACACGCGCTGGAGGACCTCAGAGAGAGCACCTGCACCGGCAGTTCGCCGGAGTGGGAGCGGCGGTTCGGACGCCACACCGTCCGCTGGCTCTGGACGCGTTACGCGGAGGCCGCCGAGCGGGCCGCGGGGCAGATGCCGAGCCGGGCCGACTTCGCGAGGCATCGGCTGGACTCGGGAACGATGCGCATGGTCCTGGACCTGCACGAGGTCGTCGCCGGGGTGGACCTTCCCGGGGCCGCGCGCGGCCTGCCCGCGTACACCGCTCTGCGTGAGGCTGTCGTCGCCCACGCGGGCCTGTGCAACGACATCTGCTCCGTACAGAAGGAGGCCGTCGTCGGGAACGGCCACAACGCCGTCGTCCTCGTCCAGCGCGATCGGGGCTGCACACTCCAGGAGGCGGTCAACGAGGCGGGCGTCCAGCTGTCCCGCATCGCCGAACGCCTCCAGCGCGCCGAGAAGGAGCTGGCCGGGCAGATCGAGGCGGCCGGGATCGAGGGACCTGCGCGGGCGGCTCTGGAGCGCTGCCTACGGGACTACCGGGCCCTGGTGCGGGGCGACTTCGACTACCACGCGCGCGCGGAGCGCTACACGCGCCCCGATCTGGTCGAGGCCGACCTGCGGGGCACGCTGTCCCGCTGCTTCACGGCCTGACTCAGGTCCGGCGGGCCCGCTTCACCGCCCGGCCCGGGTCCGGCGGGACGGCAGTCGGCCGACGAGGCTCCGTGCGTCCGTAATCGTGACCGGTCCGAGTCCGTGGAACTGGCACGGCCTGTGAAGAATGCGCGAAGATCGGGCCGTGAACCGGCCGGTAGCCGGTCACATCCCGCCCACTGCCGCCTCGGCAGTCATTCATCCTCGGGGACCAGACATGCGAGTGAAGCGAAGAATATGGGCCACGGCCGCCGTCGCGACGACGGCCGTGGCAGGTGTGCTGGTGTTCGAGGGGGTCACGGGCCTTTCCGAGGTGCCCGACGACTTCGGCGCCTCGTCGGGCCCGGCGCGGACCGAAGTGCACCGGTCCGCGCTGAAGGTGTCGAAGGACGGGACGAGCGCCTCGCTGCGACAGTCCGGCACCGAGCCGTTCAGCATGCTCGGCGTCACCTGGACCGACCCTTCGGCGAAGATCACCGGCACGGTCGAGGCCCGTACGCGCTCGCTGCCGAGCGGTGACTGGTCGGCCTGGCTGCCCATCGACACCGAGGTGGACGGGCGTACCGAAGCCGGGCGCCCCGGCACCCGTGGCACCACCGAGCCCCGATGGGTCGGGCCCTCCGACGGCGTCGAAGTGCGCGTGTCCGCCGCGGACGGCACCTCCGCCGGGCTCCCGGCAGGCCTGCGGCTCGACACCGTCGACCCGGGCCGGGTCGGCTCCGCTCCCATCGCGTACGCCGTGGACGCCACCGAAGAGCCGTCGGCCGATCCCACGGACGCCGCGCCGGAGCCCACCGCCCCGTCCACGGACCCGAGCGAACCTGCCGGCGGCGAGACCACCGGCCCGGCGACCGAGGCCCCCAGCCCCAGTGCCCCCGTGGACCCGTCCACGACGGCGGACCCCTCCCCCACGGCCCCCACCGGGCCGCCGTCCGCCACCGCGACCGCCGAGCCCACGGCGACGCTGCCGCCTCCTCTGCCGTCCACGGCGCCGAAGCCCCCGATCGTCTCGCGGGCCGGCTGGAACGCCGACGAGTCGCTCAACGACGAGTCCCCCGACTACATGGACACGGTCAAGGCCGTGTTCGTGCACCACACCGCGCAGACCAACACGTACTCCTGCGCCGACTCGGCCGCGATCGTCCGCGGGCTGCACGCCTACCACGTCCAGTCGAACGGCTGGAAGGACCTCGGCTACAACTTCGTCGTCGACAAGTGCGGCACGGTCTTCGAGGGCCGCAAGGGAGGCGTCGACCGCGCGGTGCTCGGCGCGCACACCTACGGCTTCAACCGCGAGACGGCGGGCATCGCCGTCATCGGGCTGTACACGGACTCCGCGGCCGCGACCGCCGCGACGACGGCGGTCGCCAGGGTCGCGGCGTGGAAGCTCGGCCAGTACGGCGTCAGTCCTTCGGGCACGGCCACGCTGACCGCGGGCGCCGACGGCACCAACTACGCCGGCAAGGCGTTCACCGGGGGCACGGCCTATCCGTTCGCCGCCGTCTCCGGGCACCGCGACGGCTACAACACCGAGTGCCCCGGCACGAAGTTGTACGCCCAGCTGCCCACGATCCGGGCTCACGCGGCCGGGCCCGTCACCGGTCTCGCGGTCAAGTCGGTCACCGGCGCCGCGCTCTCGGGCACGACGTACTACACGAAGGCCGACCTCACCGTCGGCTGGTCCGCGACCACCCCCGCCGTCTTCGTCACGAAGTACGAGCTGCTGGTGGACGGGAAGCCGGTCGCCACCACCACGGGCAGCGCCACCTCCGCCAAGGCCACCCTGGCCGTCGGCAGCCACAAGGTGCAGGTGCGGGCGACCCACCAGTCGGGGAAGACCTCCGTCTCCGCGGCGGCGACCGTCGTCGCCGACCGGACCGCGCCGGTCTTCTCCACGAAGCCGAGCCTCTCGCTGCGCACGGGCACGGTCAGCACGACGGCGGTCCCGCTCACCCTGAAGTGGAAGGCGTCCGACGCGGTGCAGCTGCGGGACGTGCGTCTGACCGCTCCGGTCGCCAAGACCTACGGCCCGACGACCACGAGCGCGTCGCACACGGCGAAGTCCGCCGTGGCGACGACCTGGAAGATGACCGCGTACGACCGGGCGGGCAACAGCCTGGCCGCCTCCGTCGCCGGCACCCCCGTCATCCTCCAGGAGTCCTCGGCGACGAGGAGCGGCAGCTGGACCACCAAGTCGTCGTCCAGCTATCTCGGCGGCAGGTCCTACTCCAGCGGGACCAAGAACGCCGCCCTGACCTGGACGTTCACCGGCCGCTCGGTCGCGTGGGTGGTGTCCAGGGCGTCGACGTCCGGACAGGCGTACGTCTACGTGGACGGCGTCAAGGCGGCGACGGTGGACCTGAAGTCCTCCACCACCAAGTACCGCCAGGCGATCTGGACGAAGTCCTGGTCGGCCTCCGCCAAGCACACCGTCAAGATCGTGGTGGTGGGTACGAGCGGCAGGCCCACCCTCACCACCGACGGCCTGGTCTACCTCAAGTAGCCGGGCCTCCGCGCCGGACCGGCACCTGCCGGCCCGGGGCGGGTCAGGCCTTGTTCTGCGAGGCCCAGAACTCGTCGAAGGTGAGCTCGCCGTCACCGTTGCCGTCGTGGGCGTTGATGACGGCCTGCGCCACGGTCTCGGTGACGTAGGGGTCACCGAGCTGAGCCATGGCGCTCTTGTACTCGGCCGCCGTTATGCTGCCGTCGCCGTTCTGGTCGAAGCGCTCGAATGCCTTGCGTGCCGACTCGATGTCCGCCACTGTTCCGCCCCTTCGTTAAGCGTTGTTGACGGAGGTCAGATTATCCGGCGGCCCGGACGGCCCCGGCATCGCTCCGCCGCTGGACGGATCGGGCCCGCGCGGGCGCCGGTGGGCGGGACGCGGGCGTCAGGTCAGCAGCTCCGTGGCGGTCACCGCGCGCATCCCGCGCCGGCCGATCTCGGCCAGGAGGAGGGGCAGGGCGGCGAGAGTGTCCCGGTGGCCGAAGTGCAGGCTCACCACGGCGCCGTTGCGGAGTTCGCCCGCGACCTTGCGGGTGACCGCCGCCGTCCCGGGCGAGCTGAGGTCCAGGGAGTCCACGCCGTAGGACAGGACGTGCGGATACCCGGCGCGGCGCGCGAGTTCCTGGACGAGCGGGGTGGCGTACCGGGCGCGGGAGGGCCTGAACCAGGTGCCGATCGACCCGGTGAGCCGCCGCAGGCGCTGGGCGCAGCCGGCGATCTCCGCGTACGCCCGGCCCTCGTCCATCGCGTTGATGTCGAGGTGGCTCTGCGTGTGGTTCCCGAGGTCGTGACCGCCGTCGAGGATCCGGCGCGCCATGTGGGGGTACCGGTCGAGCCAGCTGCCGACGGCGAGGACGGTGAGCCGGGCACCCGCCTGTTCGGCCTCGGCGAGGACGGCACCGGCCAGGGCCGGGTCGCCCTGGCCGTGGAAGGTGAGGGCGACCCGGGGACGGCCGGCGGGGCCGCGCTCGATCTGGACCGGCTGTCCGGGGAAGCGGCGCGGGGCGGGGGCCGCGGCGGAGGTGGGGCGCACGGCGTCGCGCACCTCGGGCGCGCCCCGTGCCTTCTCCGCCGTGCCCGACGAGGGCGGTGAGGATCCTCCGGGCGCGCACGCCGTGGCGGACGCGCCCGCCACGAGCGCTCCGGCCGCAGCCCGCAGGACGTCCCGGCGGGGCATTTCCGTCCCGCGACCGTCCATGCCGTGCACCTCGCGGGTCGGTTCGGGTGCTTTGTCCCCCGAGATTTCACACACAGTAGGACGAGATAACCGGAAGGACGAGGGAGACACCCTCACGTAGTGATCAATGAATCACGCGGTGAAGTGGAAGAATGTGTGAAGAATGCCAGGCGCGTGACCCATCACACCTGTGATTACGAAGCGAAAAGAGGCATTATGTTGGGCTATTGCCCGTTTCGCCGCTTTGGCTCCTCGGTCGCCCGTCTGCCATAGTCGGTGACACGACCTCCTCCGACCCGAGCCAGGTCCCACGTGCGGCCGTGGACACACCCCCCATTCCACGGCCCCCTCAGAAGCCCCCGACGCGCCCCACCCCGGCCGACCGGGGGCTTCTGCGTGTCAGCGGTCCGAGGTGCGCATCTCGAACCAGGTGGTCTTGCCGCGAGGCAGGAGATCGACGCCCCAGCGGTCGGAGAGCTTGTCCACGAGGAAGAGCCCTCGTCCGCTCACATCCATCTCCCGGACCGGCATCAGACACGGCAGCCCGCGCGAGGGATCCCGCACCTCGATCCGGACCCAGCCGCGACGTCGCAGCATCCGCAGACCGAAGACCCGCGCACCGGTGTGCCGCACCGCGTTGCCCACAAGCTCCGAGACGAGCAGGACGCCGTGCTCGGCGGTCTGGGCGGGTAACTGCCACTGCCGCAGCATCACGCACGAGGTGATCCGGCGGGCGGTGGCGGCGGACTCGGGGCGGGAGGGCAGGCGGACTTCGTCCTCCGTCGGATTACCGAACAACTCCAGCGCCTTGAACGCCTGTTCGTCTTCGCCGGCAGTCATCCAGCGTGCCGCCGTCGCGCTGCTGCGCGGTCGCGGCTGCTCCACACCCTCCAGGCCCGCCATGCCCCCCATCATGGCCGCACACAACGCTCTCCGTGACCGTTCCGACGGAATCCCTTGCCCGGAACCAGTCATTCCGGGCTGGTTCTCCGGCATATGCCAGGGGCAGAAAGGGGGGTGTCACACCCCACCCCACCTGCGCCGACACGGGCGGAGCAAGCAATTGCACGGGCGGAGCGGACGCCGCATCTTAAGGTTCTCTTAAGGTGCGGCTAATCCGCCCACACGGATGAACGCACGCGCCCCTGTACGCAACTCACGTTCGGTCAGAGGAATTTGGCCTTGCCCGGGCCCTCCTCCACGAAGCTGCGCATCCCCCGCTCCCGGTCCTCCGTAGCGAACAGACCGGCGAACCAGTTGCGCTCGATCGTCAGTCCGGTGTCGATGTCCGTCTCCAGGCCCGCGTCCACGGACTCCTTGGCGGCACGCAGTGCGATCGCGGGCCCACGGGCCAGCCGGGCGGCCCACGCGTGCGCCTGCTCGTACACCTCCGCGGCGGGCACCACACGGTCCACCAGGCCGATCGCCAGGGCCTCGTCGGCCCTCACCTGACGGCCCGTGAAGATGAGGTCCTTGGCCTTCGACGGGCCGACGAGCCGGGCCAGGCGCTGGGTGCCGCCGGCGCCGGGGATCAGGCCGAGCAGGATCTCCGGCTGGCCGAGCTTCGCGTTGTCGGCGGCGATCCTGAAGTCGGCGCAGAGCGCCAGCTCGCAGCCGCCGCCGAGGGCGTAGCCGGTGACGGCGGCCACCACGGGCTTCGGGATGCGCGCCACGGCGGTGAAGGAGTCCTGGAGGGCCTTGGAGCGCGCGACCATCGCCGCGTGGTCCATCACCTGCATCTCCTTGATGTCCGCGCCCGCCGCGAACACCTTCTCGCCGCCGTAGAGGATCACCGCCCGCACGTCGTCGCGCCGGCCCGCCTCCTCGGCGAGCTCGCGCAGCCGGTCCTGGACCGCGACGTCCAGGGCGTTCATCGGCGGGCGGTCCAGGCGGATCGTGCCGACGTTGTCGCTTACTTCGAGGGTTACGGTCATGGGGGCAGGTTAACCGTCGCTAACGACAGCGGGCCCGGTGCCGTTGGTCACAGCACCGGGCCCGCTCCCGCGTACGGGCGGGGGGATCTACTTGATCCACTCCGACCAGTCCATGTTCCAGCCGTTGAGTCCGTTGTCCGGCTGGATCACCTTGTCCTTGGAGTTCTTGACGATGACGACGTCGCCGATCAGGGAGTTGTCGAAGAGCCACGCGGCGGGCGTCTTGCTGTCCCACGCGCCGCGCACGTCCCGCAGACCCACGCAGCCGTGACTGGTGTTGGTCGTGCCGAAGATGCCCGACGCGCCCCAGTAGTTGCCGTGGATGAAGGTGCCCGAGGTCGACAGGCGCATCGCGTGCGGCACGTCCTTGATGTCGTACTCCCCGCCGAAGCCGACGGTGTCACCGTTCATCCGGGTCACCTTGAGCTTCTCGCTGATGACCATCTGTCCGTTGTACGTGGTCGTGGCCGGAGCGCCCGCGGAGATCGGGATGTCCTTGATCTGCTTGCCGTCCCGGACCACCTTCATCCGGTGGGAGCTCGCGTCGACGGTGGAGACCTGGCTGCGCCCGATGGTGAACTTCACGGTCTTGGCCTGCTTGCCGTAGACCCCCGGCCGCCCCTCGACGCCGTCGAGGTCGAGCCGCAGGGTCACCTTGGTGCCGGCCGCCCAGTACTCCTCGGGGCGGAAGTCGAGGCGGTCGTTGCCGAACCAGTGCGGCTCGATCTGCACGGCAGGCTCCGCCGTCACGCTGATCGCCTTCTCCACGGCCGCGGGGTCGGTGATGCCGCGGGTGAAGTGGATCGACACCGGCATGCCGACGCCGACGGTCGAACCGTCCTCCGGCGTGTACTGGCCGATGAAGGTGTTCTGCGGGACCAGCGTGGTGAAGCTGGTGTCCTTCGCGGACTCACGGCCCTTGGAGTCCTTGGCCACCGCGTGGACGGTGTACTTCGTCGCGGCGGCGAGGTGACGGTCAGGCACCCAGCTGCGGCCGTCCCCGGCTATCTTGCCCCCGACCTCCTTGCCCTTGGGGTCGGCCACCTTCACCGTGCTCAGCTTGCCCTGGGCGGCCGTGATCTTCAGCGCCCCGCTCGTCGCCACGTCGTCGGCGCCGTCCTTGGGCGCGATGGTCACCACGGCCTGCGATGCGCTGGTGTCGTCGACCTTCGCGCCGCCCGCCTTGCCCTTGTCGTCGTCGCCGGCGTTCGCGTTCCCGCCGCAGGCGGTCACCAGCAACAGCAGCACCCCCAGGACCGGAGCGAGAAGGACGGGGGCCTTACGCCCGCGCCGTCCTCCGCTCGTACCGGCCCACTCCCCCGATATCGGCTGCCCGTTCAATGTGGTCGTCTCCCCTCGCACGGCCCTGGCCCCGCCACGGCCCGCACCCCCGCGCGCTGTACATGCACGCCCGGCGCTAGATAATCACACCGCGCGTAAGGAGAACTCCTCCGGAATGTCACTGTTCGGTCCCAAGTCGTCCCACCCGGCCCCCGGATGGTCCCGGAGACGGTGTCTCCGGGACCTGTGCAGGTCGGACCGGGGGTCACCGCAGGGCGGAGCCCGCCTTCCACTCGGGCCAGCCGAGGTTCCAGCCGCCGAGGCCGTTGTCCGGAGCGACGGTCTTGTCCGCGGAGTTGACCACCTCGACGACGTCGCCGACGAGCGTCCGCTCGAAGAACCATCCGGCGGGGGTGTCGGAGCTGCCGCCCTTCACGTCACGCAGCCCGATGCAGCCGTGGCTGGTGTTCTCGGAGCCGAAGACGTCCGGGGACTCCCAGTAGTTGCCGTGCAGGAAGGTGCCCGACTTCGTCAGCCGCACCGCGTGGGGCACGTCCTTGATGTCGTACTCCCCGCCGAAGCCGACGGTGTCGCCGTTCATCCGGGTCACTTCGTGCAGTTCGGAGACCACCATCTTCCCGTTGTACGTGGTCCGCTTCTCGGCGCCCGCCGAGATCGGTACGGTGCTGACGAGTTCGCCGTCGCGCCGTACCTCCATGGTGTGTGCCGCGGCGTCCACCAGTGAGGTCTGGGACCGGCCGATACGGAAGGTCACCTTCTTCCGCTGGCTGCCGTAGATCCCGGGCGCACCCTCGACGTCGCGCAGCCCCACGTCGACGGTCACCTCGGTGCCCGGCTCCCAGTAGCCGGCGGGACGGAAGTCCAGCCGGTCCTTGCCGAACCAGTGGCCGACGACCTCGACCTCGGGCTTCGTGGTGATCCTGATGGCCTTCTCCACGGCGGCACGACGGGTGACCGGCCGGCTGAAGTCGAAGGAGACGATCATTCCGGTGCCCACGGTGGACCGGTTCTCCGGCTTGAAGTAGCCGATGAAACGGTCCTCGGGCACCAGGGTGGTGAAGGTGGTGCTGCGCGCCGAGCGGTGGCCGTCCTCGTCGACGGCGACGGCCTCGACGCTGTACTTGCCGGCCAGTCCGAGCCGGTACCCCTTGTCGCGGGGCGCCCATGAACGGCCGTCCTCGGCGATCCGGCCCGGTACCTCCTGGTGTTCCGCGTCCTCGATCCGTGTGACCTTCACCCGTTCGAGCCGTCCGCCGGGGACGGTGACCCCGAGTCGGCTGTCGGCGCCGACATCGCGCGCCCCGTCCTCGGGGACGATCCGGATCGCGTCCCCGGGTGCGCGGTCGTCCCCGAACAACGACCTCGCCTCGGTGCAGCCCGTGAGTACGGCCAGCACGGTGAACAGTCCTGCCCATGTCAGCACGGCGGCCGAACCCGCCCGTGCTCTCTTCGCTTCGTGGTTCACGCTCCCCCAACGACGGGACCGCCCGGGGGGCACGTGAGTGCGGGCCCCGCCGTGGGCAGAACAAAGGGGGAGGACCCCACCAGGAAGGCCGCGGCCGGGACGCCGTACGCCCTCTCTCCGGGTACCGGTCCTACGAGCCGCAGGAGGCCCAGAGGTGTCGAGTACAGCCGAGCAGGAGGAAACGCCGCGCACCGCGGGGCGGATGGGGGCGCCCGGACCGGCCCCGGTGGGCGGAGCCGGTGAACCACCCGTATGGCCGGGTGCGCCGATGCCGCTGGGCGCCCGCTTCAGGGTGGGCCCGGACGGTGTCGCCGGCACCAACTTCGCCCTCTGGGCGGGCGGGGCCGAGGCCGTCGAGCTCTGCCTCTTCGACGAGCACGGCGGTGAGACCCGGCTCCGGCTGACCGAACTCACCCATGAGATCTGGCACGGCTTCGTCCCCGGGGTCCGCCCGGGGCAGCGGTACGGCTACCGGGTGCACGGCCGCTGGGACCCGTGGACCGGTGCCCGCTGGAACGCGGCGAAGCTGCTCCTCGACCCGTACGCCCGCGCGGTGGACGGTTCCTTCAGCCTGCCGCCCGAGGTCTACGGGCACATGCGGGACTGGCCCGACCAGCATGTCGCGGACACGGTGCGGGACGACCGGGACTCGGCTCCGTTCGTGCCCAAGGCCGTCGTGGTGCACGACGACGACGACTGGGCGGAGGACCGCAGGCCCAAGACCCCGTGGGCGGACTCCGTCATCTACGAGCTGCACGTACGCGGCTTCACCAAGCTCCACCCGGACATCCCCCCGGAACTGCGCGGCACCTACGCCGGACTGGCCCACCCGGCCGCCGTCGGCCATCTGCGGCGCCTCGGGGTGACGGCGGTCGAGCTGCTCCCGGTCCACCAGTTCGCCCACGAGGACCACCTCCTGCGGCGCGGACTGCACAACTACTGGGGCTACAACTCCATCGGCTACTTCGCCCCGCACGCCGGCTATGCCGCGAACGGCACGGCGGGGGCGCAGGTCGGCGAGTTCAAGCAGATGGTGCGCGCCCTGCACGACGCCGGGATCGAGGTGATCCTCGACGTGGTCTACAACCACACGGCGGAGGCCGGCGAGCTCGGCCCGACGCTGTCCCTGCGGGGCATCGACAACCGCGGCTACTACCGCCTCCAGCAGGACGCCCGCCGCTACGCGGACTACACGGGCTGCGGCAACACCCTGCACGTGGTGCAGCCGCAGGTGCTGAGGCTGATCACGGACTCGCTGCGCTACTGGGTGACGGAGATGGGGGTCGACGGTTTCCGCTTCGACCTGGCGGCGGCGCTCGCCCGCTCGATGCACGACGTCGACATGCTCTCCCCCTTCCTCGCGGTCATCGCCCAGGACCCGGTGCTGCGCCGGGTCAAGCTGATCGCCGAGCCGTGGGACGTCGGCAACGGCGGTTACCAGGTGGGCGCCTTCCCGCCCCTGTGGACCGAGTGGAACGACCGCTACCGGGACGCCGTGCGCGACTTCTGGCGCGGCGCCCTGCCCGACGTACGCGACATCGGTTACCGGCTCACCGGGTCGAGCGACCTGTACGCCTGGGGCGGCAGGCGGCCGTACGCCTCCGTCAACTTCGTCACGGCGCACGACGGTTTCACCCTGCGCGACCTGGTCAGTTACGAGCACAAGCACAACGAGGCCAACGGCGAGGGCAACCGCGACGGCACGAACGACAACCGCGCCTGGAACTGCGGCGCGGAGGGCGAGACCGACGATCCGGACGTCAACGCCCTGCGCCGCAGGCAGCTGCGCAACCTCCTGACCACGCTGCTCCTGTCGACCGGGGTGCCGATGCTGGTGGCCGGCGACGAGATGGGCCGCACCCAGGGCGGGAACAACAACGCCTACTGCCAGGACAACGAGGTCAGCTGGGTGGACTGGTCGCTCCTGGAGGACCCCCGGTGGCGCGAGCTGGCCGAGCTGACCGCCCGGGTGCTGGCCCTGCGCCACCGCCACCCGGTGCTGCGCCGGAGGGCGTTCTTCGCCGGGACGCCCCAGGCCCCGGACGGACTGCGGGACCTGGCCTGGTTCACGGACCGGGGCGCGGAGATGACCGAGGGCGACTGGTACGCGCCGGCGGCGACCCTCGGTCTCTATCTGTCCGGGCGCGACATCCCCGGCCGTGACGCGCGGGGCGGGCAGATCACCGACGACAGCTTCCTGGCGGTGCTGCACGCGGACCACCGGCCCTGCGACTTCACGCTGCCAGGGCCGCCCTGGGCCCAGTCCTACGAACTGGTGCTGGACACCTCGCGCGAGGAGCAGTCCACGGCCCCGGGGACGGTCCACCAGGGCGGTACGGCGCTCACGGTGCCGGGGAGGACGGTGCTGCTGCTGCGGGTGACGGGGTGAGCGGGCGCGCTCAGCCGAGGATGCCGCGCTCGTAGGCGACGGCGACGGCGGCCGCGCGGTCCTTCGCTCCCAGCTTGGCGAAGACATGCGTGAGGTGGGTCTTCACGGTCGCCTCGCTGATGAACAGTTCGGCGGCGATCTCCCGGTTGGAGGTCCCCCGCGCGACGAGTCCCAGCACCTCGCGCTCGCGCGCGGAGAGCGACTCGTTGCCCGGCGACGTGGGGGTGCGCACCCGCGAGACGAGGCGGGAGGCCACGGCGGGCGACAGCACGGTGCGGCCGTCGGCGGCGGCACGTACGGCGGTGAAGAGCTCGTCGCGAGGCGCGTCCTTGAGGAGGTAGCCGGTCGCACCCGCCTCGATGGCGGGCAGGGTGTCGGAGTCGGTGTCGTACGTGGTCAGGACGAGCACCCTGGAGCGGGCGCCGAGCCGGGTCAGTTCGGCGATGGCCGCCACACCCCCGCCGCCCGGCATCCGCAGGTCCATGAGCACGACATCGGGGTCCAGACGGCCGGCGAGCTCCACGGCGGCCACGCCGTCCGCCGCCTCGCCGAGCACCTCGAAGCCGGGCGCGGCGGCGAACATACCGCGCAAGCCGTCGCGTACGACGGGGTGGTCGTCGACGACCAGGAGGGTGATGACGCGCGCGGTGCCCGTAACCTCAGTCATATCGCGCCAGGTTACTGCGCGTCAGATACGCCGGACCAGCGGTACGCGTGCGGAGACGGCCGTGCCCTGGCCGGGTTCCGACTCGATCTCCACCGTGCCCGCGATCCGTTCGGCGCGGGCCCGCATCCCGCCGAGGCCGAAGCCGCCCGTGCCGGTGCGGGCGGGCAGGGCGGCCGGGTCGAAGCCGCAGCCGTCGTCGCGGATGTCCAGGGTGATCTCGTCCCCCATGTAGGAGAGGGTGACGCCCGCCCGTGCCGCACCGGAGTGCCGGGTGGCGTTGGCGAGGGCCTCCTCCGCGATACGGAGCAGCGTCGCGCCGACCTCGTCGTGGAGCGGCTCGACGGTGCCGGTGACGGTGAACTCCGCCCGCAAGCCGCTGCGTTCGGCGTACCCGGTGACCGTCTTGCCGAGCGCGCGGGGGAGGTCGTCGTGCTCCAGCGCGGCGGGCACCAGGTTGTGGACGGAGCGGCGGGCCTCGCCGAGGCTGTGGCGGGCCAGCGCGGCGGCCCGGTCCAGGTGGACGCGGGCGGTCCCCGGGTCGGTGTCGCGGGTGGAGGCGACGGCCTGGAGCTGGGTGATGATGCCGGTCAGCCCCTGGGCGAGGGTGTCGTGGATCTCCGCGGCGAGCCGGCGCCGCTCGTCGTCGACCCCGGCCTCGCGGGCCTGTACGAGGAGCTGGGCGTGCAGGGCCGCGTTCTCCGCCATGGCCTCCTCCAGCCGGATGTTGGTGCGTTCGAGTTCGGCGATGGTCTCGGCCTGGACGCGGGCCTTCTCCTCCTCGCGCATCCCGGCGTTCCAGAAGAAGAGGGCGAGAGAGGAGTTGAGGACGTAGAGGGCGCCGAAGGCGATCCAGTTCATCAGGTGGGCGGGCGGCAGCCCTCCGCTCTGCGAACCGGCCAGGGTGGCGGCGGTGGCGAGCAGCCCGATCCGGACAGCGGGCTTGGGCAGCAGCGGCTCGACGTCGAAGTAGCCGAGGGCCGCGTAGATCGCGAAGAACGGGTTGAGCCAGGTCAGGGCGAAGGCGAGGACGGTCCGCAGTGCGTAGTACGCCATCGCGGCGGGCGCCGCCGGCGCGGAGCGCGGGCGGGTCCGGCCCCACCATGCCTGGAGGCCGTAGGCCACCGCCACCAGCGCCCCGGCCGTGTACATCTCCGCGCGGGTCATGAGGAGGTCGGCGGCGACGGCGGAGACGAGGGTGGCCAGGGTGAGCGCGGCGTAGGGTCCGTACCGGTAGAACTGCTCCCAGCGGTCCTCGATCGGTCGGGGCGCCATCGGGTGAGGCGCCACCGTGACACGCGGGTGCGAAGGGCGCGGAGACTGCGTCATCCGCGCAGTCTCCCCCGGCCGCCCGCGCCCGTCACTCCCCCGCCGTCCTGCGGATGCGGCCCGGCTCTGTGTCACTGCCACCGGAAGAGACGGCTCGCGGCGTAGCCCAGCAGCGCGGTCCACGCCGCGACCACGCCCAGGCAGGCCCAGCTCGGCCAGTGGCCGGAGGCGGCCTGGTCCAGTGCCTGCGCGGCTGCGCCGAAGGGGGTGAACTCGACGATGCGGCGCAGGGTGTCGGGCATCGCCTGGACGGGCACCCAGACCCCGGCGGTGAACATCATCACGAGGTAGGCGACCGAGCCGACCGCCGTGGCCGCCTTCGTCGTACGGGACAGGGCGCAGATGGTGGCGCCCATGGCCAGCACGACGGCGACCGCGAGCAGCAGCGCCAGGACGTAGCCGGTCAGGTGCCCGGGGAGCGGGACGTCGTAGAGGAGGCGCCCCGCCGCCAGGACCAGGATCGCCGAGCCGAGGGCGGCGGCTCCGTGCAGGGTGATCTGCGCGGTGAGCAGCGCGGCGGGCCGCACCGGGGTGGTGGACATGCGGCGCAGGATGCCGCGTTCGCGGTAGGAGGTGAGCACCGGCGGCATCGCCTGGAGTCCGGCCATGATCATGGCGAGCAGGATCGAGACGGGGACGTAGAGATCGATGACCCGGCGTCCCGCGAGGTTGTCATCCGCTTCCTTGAAGGCCGGGACGAAGCCGAGGACGACCAGGAGGACGGACGGGAAGACGAGGATCCAGAACAGACTGCCGGGTTCGCGGAGGAAGAGCCGGGTCTCCGTCCTGAGGACGGCGGCGGCGGGGGCCGGGCGGGACGCGGTGGTGGGCATGGTCGTGGTCATGAGGCCTGTTCCGTGAGGTCGAGGAAGACGTCGTCCAGGCCGGCGTCGACGACGCGCAGCTGACGGGCGGTGAGATGGTGGCGGGCCAGGAGCGTGATGACGGCGTTGGCGGTGTCGTCGGTACCGTGGATGACGACCCTGCCGTCGGGGTCGGCGACCTCGACGGAGACCGCTCCGGGCAGGCCCGCGAGGTCGGCGGGCGCCAGCGGGGCCGACGGGGTGAAGGAGATGGCGGTGGATCCCGCGGAGCTGCCGATGAGTCCGCCGGGGGTGTCCA
Source organism: Streptomyces sp. NPDC006516 (assembly GCF_040611875.1). Classification (NCBI taxonomy): domain Bacteria; kingdom Bacillati; phylum Actinomycetota; class Actinomycetes; order Kitasatosporales; family Streptomycetaceae; genus Streptomyces; species Streptomyces sp. NPDC006516. The sequence continues at coordinate 1,150,882 of NZ_JBEXPD010000002.1, read as the reverse complement.
GCGCGACGACCCGGCCCTTGTCGATCACCGCGATCCGGTCGCAGAGCCGCTGGGCCTCCTCCATGAAGTGGGTGACCAGGAGGACGGTCACCCCGCTGTCCCGGATCTCCTCGATGAGCCGCCAGGTGTCGCGGCGGGCCCGTGGGTCGAGGCCGGTGGTGAGCTCGTCCAGCACGACCACGCGCGGGTTCCCGATGAGCGCGAGCGCGATGAACAGGCGCTGCTTCTGTCCGCCGGAGAGCTTGGCGAAGGGGCGGTCGATGTGGCCCTCCAGCCCGAGCCGCGCGGCGAGCGCGCGCCATCCGGCGGGCCGGGGGTAGAAGGCGCTGTAGAGCTCCAGCGCCTCCCGCACGGTCAGTTTGGGCTGGAGCTCGCTCTCCTGGAGCTGGGCGCCCAGCAGCTGGGTGACCTCGTGACGGTCGGTGGCCGGGTCGAGCCCGGCGACCCTGACGGTGCCCGCGTCGGGTACCCGCAGGCCCTCCACGCATTCGACGGTGGTGGTCTTCCCGGCTCCGTTGGGGCCGAGGATCCCGAAGATCTCCCCCTCGTCGACGGTGAAGCTCACCCCGTCGACCACGGGACGGCCCCCGTAGGCCTTGCGGACCCCGTTCACTTCGATGATTGCCATGCCCGTAAGGATTCCGGCGGGGGTCCGGCGCCGGTATCCGCCGTCACGCTCGGACCGGCATCAGCCGATCGGTTGACCGCGGCGTACGACCCGGCAGGCATGACCGGAAAATCACGTGAGCGATGTCAGTGGTGAACCATAGGCTCGCTCCTGATGCCCGAAAAACCTGCAGAGCCCACGGACCGGTCCGCCGTGCGCTCCCTCCTGCGTCTGTGGCCCTACGTCAGACCCGTGCGTGCGCGCTGGATCGGCGCCGCCCTCGTGGCGGTGCTGGCATCCTGTCTCGCCCTGGTGATCCCCCTGGTCCTGAAGTGGATGGTGGACGGCCCGGTCGCCGACCGTGATCCGGGCGGGGTCTGGCTGGGTGCGCTCTACCTGCTGCTCCTGGGCATCGTCGAGGCGGGGCTCTTCGGGCTCCGGCGGTGGCTGGTGGCCCGGCCGCTGGCCGGGGTGGAGGCGTCGATGCGCGCCGATCTCTACCGCCATCTGCAGCGGCTGCCTGTGGCCTTCCACGACCGCTGGCCCTCGGGGCAGCTGCTGTCGCGCGGGACCACGGACCTGATGCTGCTGCGGATGTTCCTGGCCTTCCCGCTGACGTTCCTGCTGGTCAACGGCACGACGATCCTGATCGGTTTCGTGATTTTGTTCGCCCAGGAGTGGTCGCTGGGGCTGGTGCTCCTCGCACCCGCCGTGCCCCTGATGATCCTCTGCTCGCTCTTCGAGACGAAGTACGCGGTGGTGGCACGCCGGGCCCAGGACCAGGTCGGTGATCTGACCACGGTCGTCGAGGAGAGCGTGCTCGGCATCCGCATCGTCAAGGGCTTCGGCCGCAACCGCAGCCAGGCGCTGGCGTTCCGGGCGCTCGCCCAGCGGCTGCGCACCACGGAGCTGGGCAAGGCCCGGCTGCTCGCCGGGATCTGGGCGCTCATCACCGCCATCCCGGAGCTGGCGATCGGGGCGGCGCTGGTGCTCGGCACCATCGAGGTCGCGGACGGGAATCTGTCGGCCGGGACGCTCGTCGCGTTCCTCTCGACGGCCCTGGCGCTGCGCTGGCCGGTCGAGTCGATCGGCTTCCTGCTGGCCATGAGCCAGGAGTCCGCGACGGCCGCCGACCGCTACTTCGAGGTGATGGACGTCCCGGAGGAGGCGGAACCCGAGCCGCGGGCAGGAGTGAAGGCGCGGAACGAAGGCGGTCTCGTCCTCGACGGGGTGGAGTTCCGCTACCCGGACGCCGACCCCGGCTCCCCTCCCGTGCTGGCCCGGATCGACCTGCGGATCCGCCCCGGCGAGACGATGGCCCTGGTGGGGGCCACGGGGTGCGGGAAGACGACGCTGACGGCGCTCGTCCCCCGGCTGCACGACGTCACGGCCGGCCGGATCCTGCTGGACGGCGAGGACATCGCCGCCATGGAGCGTGCCCGGCTGCGTGAGCTGGTGTCGGTGGCCTTCGAGGAGCCGACCCTCTTCTCGGCGACCGTGGGCGAGAACGTGCTGCTGGGGGCGGAGGGCGCGAGCGAGGAGGACCTTCTCCGGGCGCTGTCCGTCGCCCAGGCCGACTTCGTCCACGACCTTCCGCAGGGTGTGGACACCCAGGTCGGCGAGCAGGGCCTCAGCCTCTCCGGGGGCCAGCGGCAGCGACTCGCGCTGGCCCGGGCCGTGGTCGGCGAACCCCGTTTCCTGGTGCTCGACGACCCGCTCTCCGCTCTGGACGTGCACACCGAGGCACTGGTGGAGGCGGCTCTGCGGCGTGTGCTGGAAGGGACGACGGCCCTGGTCGTCGCCCACCGGCCGTCCACGGTGATGCTGGCGGACCGGGTGGCGCTGCTGTCCGGCGGCCGGATCAGGGCCGTGGGCACCCATCAGGAACTCCTGCGCACCGACGCCGAGTACGCCTGGCTGATGTCCGGCGAACGGGGCACCGGTGTCCCCGTCCCCGTGGAGGGCAGCATCCGATGACCAGTACGACTGCTGACGGCCCCGCCCTCACCGGCGACGACCTGCCCGAGGGACGGGCGGGCGGACCGCACGACGACGGGGACCTGTTCGACCACGACGCACTGCCCGCCCCGCGCGGAGCCACCTGGGCCCTGCTGACCTCCCTGCTCGGCCCGTTGCGGGCCAGGGTGGCCGTGGCCGCCCTCGTCCTGCTCTTCCAGCAGGCCGCCGTACAGGCGGGCCCGCTGCTCGTCGCGTACGCCATCGACAGCGCGGTGCCCGCGTTCCGGGACCATGACCACGGTCCGCTGGCCGCCGTGGGCATCGGGTACGCCGTGTGCTCGGTGGGCGCGGGAGTCCTCCAGTACGCCTTCATCCGGGCCGCCGCGCGGATCAACCAGGACGTGCTGCTCGACCTGCGCGGACGGATCTTCCGGCACGCGCAGGCGCTGAGTGTGGACTTCCACGAGCGGTACACCTCGGGCCGGCTCATCTCGCGGTCCACCACCGACGTGGAATCCCTGCGCGAGCTGCTGAGCGAGGGGCTCCAGGAACTGATCGGCGTGGTCCTGTCGTTCGTGTCGATCTCCCTCATGCTGCTCTGGCTCGACCTCGGCATCGGGTCCATCGCGGTGGCCTCCTTCGTGCCGCTGTACCTTCTGGTGCGGAACTACCGCCGGCGGGCGTCCGAGGCCTATTCGGCGCGCTCCTCGGCGATCGCGGCGGTCATCGTGAAGTTCGCCGAGACGATGAACGGCATCCGGCCCGTGCAGGCCTTCCGCAGGGAGCGTGCCAACGACGGGGACTTCGCGGTGCTCAACCGCCGTCACGAGCGGAGGAACGGCGACGCCCTGCTGGAGATGGCCCGTTACGTCGTCGGCTCCCGTCTCGTCGCCAACACGGCCGTGGCCGCCATGGTGCTGTGGGGCGCCTACCGGGTCGCCTCGGGCACGCTGGCGCTCGGCGTACTGGCCGCGGCGGTGCTCTACCTGCGGAGGCTGTACGACCCGATCGACCGGCTCGCGATGTTCCTCAACTCCTACCAGTCGGCCGCGGCTTCGCTGGAGAAGATCGCCGGGCTGCTGGCGCAGACGCCCACCGTGCCCGAGCCGGTCGCGCCGAAGGCGCTGCCCGGCCTGACCGGTGAGCACCCGGGCCGTGAGGTCACCTTCGAGGAGGTGCGGTTCGCGTACCGGACCGGCGGCGAGGTCCTTCCGCGCTTCGGGCTGACGATCCCGGCGGGCCAGACCGTGGCCGTGGTCGGCTCGACGGGTGCGGGGAAGTCGACGCTCGCCAAGCTGCTGGCGCGCTTCTACGACCCCACGGAGGGCCGGGTCCTGCTGGACGGCACCGACCTGCGCGATCTGGCGACGCCCGAACTGCGCCGCGGTGTGGTGATGGTGACCCAGGAGGCGTTCCTGTTCTCCGGGACGATCGCCGAGAACATCGCGATCGGGCGCCCGGACGCCGGCCCCGAGGAGATCGAGCGCGCCGCCAAGGCCATCGGGGCGCACGACTTCATCGCCTCGCTGCCCGACGGTTACGAGACAGACGTCCGTAAGCGGGGCGGGCGGATCTCCGCAGGTCAGCGGCAACTCGTGGCGTTCGCACGCGCGCTGCTCGCGGACCCGGCCGTGCTGATCCTCGACGAGGCGACGAGTTCGCTCGACGTCCCCGGGGAGCGTGCGGTGCAACGGGCCATGGATACCGTCCTGCACGGGCGTACGGCGGTGGTCATCGCCCACCGGCTGTCGACGGTCGAGATCGCGGACCGGGTGCTCGTGATGGAGCACGGCCGGATCGTGGAGGACGGTACGCCCGCCGAACTCATCGGCGGTGACGGCCGTTTCGCCGGGCTGCACAAGGCGTGGCGGGAGAGCCTGGCCTGACGGCCGCCGGGGCCCGGCGCTCCCGAAGACGAAGACACGCCACGAGGGACGGCGCGGAACTGGCCACAGTTCCGCGCCGTCTCAGCACGTGGTCCACTTCCGCTTCGCCTTTCGCCCCCCGCGCGACGTACACAGGGCCGGAACCTCGACGCACCCTGCGAATACAGGGTTCGGGGCATCTCGGCGGGGCCTTCGCCACCCCCGGGCGACACACGGGGAAACGTTCGCTTAACGAACACGGCACTTCCGGCAACGGACGACTTCCGGCCAATGTGTTGACGCGGTCCTGACACACCCCTGCTTCTGCTGGCACTCTTCCCCCGTTCCACGCACCGCCTGCTCTGCCGGCCGACTCACCCAGTCGGCCGTGACCCCCCTCGCAGAAGGAGTCCGCGTGAGACCCACGCCCAGCCGTCGTGCCACAGCGACCGGCGCTCTGATAGCCGCAGCAGCACTCCTCGCCGTAGGAATCCAGGGCGGTGCCGCCACGGCCGCCCCCGAGGCCGCCACCGCGGCCCCGGCCGCCGCGGTGAAGGGCGCAGACCCCGGCGCGCTTCCCGCGAAGCTCTCCCCGGCGCAGCGCGCCGAGCTGCTCAGGGAGGCGAACTCGACCAAGGCGGCGACCGCCGAGGAACTCGGTCTCGGAGCCACGGAGAAGCTCGTCGTCCGCGATGTCGTCAAGGACGTCGACGGCACGACCCACACCCGCTACGAGCGCACCCTGGACGGTCTCCCCGTCCTCGGCGGCGACCTGGTCGTCACCGCGTCGGAGTCGGGCACGACCGAGGGAGTCACCAAGGCCTCCAAGGCGACCGGCGCACAGCTGAAGGCCGTCGGCAGCACGGCCGGCATCGCCCCGGCCACAGCCGAGAAGCAGGCGCTCACCGCGGCCCGCGCCGACGGCTCGAAGAGCACCGCGGCGAGCAAGGCCCCGCGCAAGGTCGTCTGGGCGGCGAGCGGCACCCCGCAGCTGGCCTACGAGACGGTGGTCGGCGGACTCCAGCACGACGGCACGCCGAACGAGCTGCACGTCATCACGGACGCCTCGTCCGGCGCCAAGCTCTACGAGTGGCAGGCCATCGAGAACGGCACGGGCAACACCCAGTACAGCGGCCAGGTCACGCTGGGCACGTCGGGCTCCGGCAGCTCGTACAACCTGACCGACACGGCGCGCGGCAACCACAAGACGTACAACCTGAACCGCGGCACCTCGGGCACGGGGACGCTGTTCTCCGGCGCCGACGACGTCTGGGGCAACGGCAGCGCGTCGAACACCGAGACGGCCGCGGCCGACGCCCACTACGGCGCCGCGGAGACCTGGGACTTCTACAAGAACGTCATGGGCCGCAGCGGCATCAGGGGCGACGGCGTGGGCGCGTACTCCCGCGTCCACTACGGCAACAACTACGTCAACGCCTTCTGGTCCGACAGCTGCTTCTGCATGACGTACGGCGACGGCAGCGGCAACCTCGCGCCCCTGACCTCGCTGGACGTGGCGGCCCACGAGATGACGCACGGCGTCACCTCGAACACCGCCGGCCTCAACTACAGCGGTGAGTCGGGCGGTCTCAACGAGGCCACCTCCGACATCTTCGCGGCGGGCGTGGAGTTCTACTCCAACACCGCCACCGACCCGGGCGACTACCTCGTCGGCGAGAAGATCGACATCAACGGTGACGGCACCCCGCTGCGTTACATGGACAAGCCGAGCAAGGACGGGGCGTCCAAGGACTACTGGTACTCCGGCCTCGGTTCGGTCGACGTCCACTACTCCTCGGGTCCGGCGAACCACTTCTTCTACCTGCTCTCCGAGGGCAGCGGCGCCAAGACCGTCAACGGGGTGTCCTACAACTCCCCGACCTCGGACGGCCTTCCGGTGACCGGCATCGGCCGGGACAAGGCGCTGCAGATCTGGTTCAAGGCGCTCACCACGAAGTTCACCTCCACCACGAACTACGCGGCGGCCCGTACCGGCACCCTCGCCGTGGCCGGTGAGCTGTACGGCACCACGAGCGCCGAGTACACGGCGGTCGCCAACGCGTGGGCCGGCATCGCCGTCGGCTCCCGTCCCGGTGGCGGCGACCCCGACCCGGGCGGCACGGTCTTCCAGAACACGACCGTCAAGGCCCTCGCCGACCGGAGCACCACCAACATCCCCGTCGTCGTCAGCGGCGTCACGGGCAACGCGCCCAGCGACCTCTCGGTGGCGGTGAACATCACGCACACCTACCGCGGTGACCTCGTCCTCGACCTCGTCGCCCCGGACGGCACGGCGTACCGGCTGAAGAACTCCTCGTCGAGCGACTCCGCGGACAACGTGGTGGCGACCTACACGGTCAACGCCTCGTCCGAGGTGGCCAACGGCACGTGGAACCTGAGGGTCCAGGACGCCTACTCCGGCGACACCGGCACCTTCAACAGCGTCAAGCTCACGTTCTGATCCTCCGCCGGCGCTGAGCGGGCGCCGGCGGAACACGGAACGCTGCGGACCGGACGGCCCGGGGGAGCGTGCTCCCCCGGGCCGTCACACGTTCAGCCGGGGAGGTTCTGCTCCGCCCAGACGACCTTGCCGGTCGCCGTGCGGCACGAACCCCACCTGCGGCAGAGCAGGTTGATGAGCTGCAGGCCCCGTCCGCCCTCGTCGCTGACGTCGGCGTGCTGGATCTGCGGCAGATCGGGTCCGGTGTCGGCGAGCTCCACCTGGAGCCGCTCGTCGTACAGCAGCCTGAGCCGGCCGGGTCCGCCGCCGTAGCGCAGGGCGTTGCCGACCAGTTCACTGACGACCAGCTCCGTCACGTCGGCGAGTTCGTCCAGGCCCCATCGGCCGAGCTGCTCGGTGACCAGCTTGCGGGCGGTGGAGGCGGGGTTGCCCTCGGTGGGCAGGTCCCACTCCCGCAACCGCAGCTCCTGCGGCGGTTCGTGGCCCCCCGCGACGAGCAGCACCGCCTCGTCGAAGCGTCCGTCGTCCTGGCGCGGCGAGGTGAGCGGGCCCCCGGCGTCGAGCTGCCCGGGCTCCATCGCGGCCACGGACGTGCGCAGCCGCTCCAGCTGTACGTCCACGTCGTCGGTCCTGGTCTTGATCAGCCCGTCGGTGTAGAGCACCAGCCGGCCGCCCGCCGGACCGCGCAGCCGCAGCGGGTCGTACGGGATGACCCCGGCACCCAGCGGCGCCCCGACCGGTACGTCGACATAGCGGGCGCTGCCGTCGGGGCCGACCAGCAGCGGCGGCGGATGACCCGCGCTCGCGACGGTGTAGCTGGAGTCCGCCGGGTCGTAGACCGCGCACAGGCAGGTGGCGACCTGGTCGTCCTCCAGATCGCGGGTCGCCAGGTCCAGCCGGGCGAGCACCCGGTCGGGCGCGATGTCCAGGGTCATGAGGGTCCGGGCGACGGTCCGCAGCCGCCCCATGGTGGCGGCCGCGGGCAGTCCGTGGCCGGTGACGTCGCCGACGACCAGCGCCGTACGCCCGCCGGGGAGCGCGACCACGTCGTACCAGTCGCCGCCCACCCCGTGCGCGTCGACCGCCGGGGCGTAGTGGGCGTGCACCCCCAGCCCCGGGGTGTGGGGCGTGGCCCGCGGGAGCAGGGATCGCTGCAACGACACGACGTGCTGGCGTTCGCGTCCGTAGAGCCGGGCGTTGTCGATGAACACCGCCGCCATGGAGGCCAGTTGACTCGCCAGGTCCAGGTCGGCGCGGTTGAAGGGCGGGCTGTTCCCGGCTCGTACGAAGTCGGCGGAGCCCAGCAGGACACCGCGGGCGATCAGCGGCACCGCCATGTAACTGTGCACACCCTGACGCCGCATGGCCCGCGCGGCGCTGTCGGTGGGCGTGACGCGCCGGTAGTCCTCCAGGGTCATGCGGCTGACCAGCACGGGCCGGCCGTTGCGCAGGCACTCGGTGGTCAGCAGCGTCTCGCGGCGCTCCCGGCGGTCGACCACCTCGCCCACCGGGGCGGGTTCGAGCTCGTTCAGGGCGTCGATGGCCCGGACCGCCATGGCGCGGGTGACGGGGACCGCCGCGCCGGTGACGCGTTCGCCCTCCTCACCGCGCAGCACCGACTCCAGCACGTCGACGGCGGCGCCGTCGGCCAGCCGCGGGACGCTGAAACCTGCCAGTTCCTCGGCGGTCCGCTCCAGGTCGAGGGTCGTGCCGATGCGGGTGCTCGCGGCGTTGAGCCAGCGCATCCGGGCCGCGGTCGTGAAGCGGTCGCCGCGCAGCGGGACGGATTCCGGGCGACGGACGTGCAGCGGCCTCGATGTGCCGTTCCGCGCGGCCAGCCGACGGGTCAGGCGTCTCGCTCGGCCTCCGCCGCCGTTCACCGTGCTGACCTCCACTCGCGTCCCTGTCAGGGAACGCCTCGCTGTCACGTCGGTGGCTGCTGGAGCACACCGGCACGGCTGTCATGTTAGCGAGATCACGGCGAAAACACCCCTGCCGGTTCGCCGGTGAGCTGCGGGCACAGGGGTGGACCCGGCGCCGCACACGCGCGCCGGGCCCACCGGGAACCGTGACGTCAGCGCAGGAGCACCCCGCCGCCGTCGACCGTGGCCGCGTTCGGCACCGCGACGAGGCCGAGCTCCGCGCCCGAGGCGAGCAGCGGATGCGAGGGCAGCACACGCACGGTGTAGCCGTACGGGCCTGTGCGGTCCAGGGCGAGCGGGCCCTCGTACAGCCAGCGGTCCTCCAGGTCGTGGCCGCCGGCCGGCTTCAGCGGAAACGTCTGGGCGTCCGCGATCGCGTCGCCGGAGTCGACCCGCCCCGCGACCACCTGCACCTCGACGTCGTCCGGGTCGAGGCCGCCGAGGGCGATCCGGACCCGGAGCGCCAGCGTGGACCCCAGCTCGGCGGATCCGCCGACGACCGTGTCGGCCGAGGCCTCCACGTGGTCGACGGCCACCTGGGGCCAGGCCACACGGATCCTGGCCTTCCAGGCGGCGAGTTCACGCGCCGTCGCGGGCTCCAGCGCCCGGCGGGCGAGCGCCGCGGGGGCGTAGAGCCGTTCCACGTACTCCCGGACCATCCGCCCCGCGAGGACCTTGGGGCCGAGGGTGACCAGGGTGCGGCGGACCATCTCGATCCACCGCTCGGGCAGGTCCTCCGCGTTGCGGTCGTAGAAGCGCGGTGCGACCCGGTCCTCGATCAGCGAGTAGAGGGCGCCCGCCTCCAGCTCGTCGCGCCGCTCCTCGTCGGTGGCGGAGCCGTCGGCCGTGGGGATCGCCCAGCCGAAGTCGGGCTCGAACCACTCGTCCCACCAGCCGTCCCGCACGGAGAGGTTCAGGCAGCCGTTGAGCGCCGCCTTCATCCCGCTGGTGCCGCAGGCCTCCAGCGGGCGCAGCGGGTTGTTGAGCCACACGTCGCAGCCCGGGTAGAGCTTCTGCGCCATCCCCATGCCGTAGTCCGGCAGGAAGACGATGCGGTGACGCACCTTCGGGTCGTCCGAGAAGCGCACCAGCTCCTGGACCAGCCGCTTCCCGCCGTCGTCGGCGGGGTGGGCCTTGCCCGCGACCACGATCTGGATGGGGTGCGTCGGGTGGAGCAGCAGGTCCCGCAGCCGGTCGCGGTCGTGCAGCATGAGGGTCAGCCGCTTGTACGAGGGCACCCGGCGCGCGAAGCCGATGGTGAGCACGTCCGGGTCGAGGACCCCGTCGATCCAGCCCAGTTCCGCGGTGCCCGCGCCGCGCCTGCGCCAGGAGGCGTAGAGCCGCTTGCGGACCTCGGCGACGAGCTGCTCGCGCAGCCCCCGGCGCAGGTCCCAGATCTCGCGGTCGGGGACGGTTGTGACCGCGTCCCAGCGTCTCGGCGTGGCGGCGGCCCCTCCCCCGGCGCTGGCCGTGCGATCGATCCCTGCGCCGGAGAGCGCGTCCTCCGCGCGTTCGGACCCGACGGTGAGGGCGCCGAGGCGGAGCACCTCGGGGGCGACCCAGGTCGGGGCGTGCACCCCGTTGGTCACCGAGGTGATCGGCACTTCGGAGGGGTCGAATCCCGGCCACAGCCCGGAGAACATCTCCCGGCTGACGGATCCGTGGAGGGTGGAGACCCCGTTGGCGCGCTGGGCGAGCCGCAGGCCCATCACCGCCATGTTGAAGAGGTCGGGCTCGCCGCCGGGGTACGTCTCCATGCCGAGGCGCAGGATCCGTTCCACGGGGACGCCGGGCAGCTCGCCGTCGTCACCGAAATGACGGGCCACGAGCTGGCGTTCGAACCGGTCTATGCCGGCGGGCACCGGGGTGTGGGTGGTGAACACGGCGCCCGCCCGGACGACCTCCAGGGCGGCGTCGAAGTCCAGGCCGCCCTCGGAGAGCTCCCGGATGCGCTCCAGTCCGAGGAACCCGGCGTGGCCCTCGTTGGTGTGGAACACCTCGGGGGCGGCGTGCCCGGTCAGCCGGCAGTAGGTGCGTACGGCGCGCACCCCGCCGATGCCGAGCAGCATCTCCTGGAGCAGCCGGTGGTCGCTGCCGCCGCCGTAGAGCCGGTCGGTGACGTCGCGCTCCCCCGGTGCGTTCTCCTCGACGTCGGAGTCCAGGAGCAGCAGGGGTACGCGGCCGACCTGCGCCTGCCAGACGGAGGCGTACAGGGAGCGCCCGCCGGGCAGGGCGAGCACCACCCTGCTGGGCGTGCCGTCGGTCTCCCGCAGGAGGGTGAGCGGGAGCTCGTTGGGGTCCAGTACGGGGTAGTGCTCCTGCTGCCAGCCGTCCCTGGAGAGGCTCTGACGGAAGTATCCGTGACGGTAGAGCAGGCCCACCCCGATGAGCGGCACGCCCAGGTCGCTGGCGGCCTTCAGGTGGTCCCCGGCCAGGATGCCGAGGCCTCCCGAGTACTGGGGCAGGGCGGCGGTGACCCCGAATTCGGGTGAGAAGTAGGCGATGGCGGCGGGGAGCTCCGCGCCCTGGGCGAGCTGGTCCTGATACCACCTCGGACCGTCGAGGTAGGCGTTCAGGTCCTCGGACACCTCGGTGAGGCGGCGCAGGAAGTGCTGGTCCCCGGCCAGCTCGCCGAGGCGCGCGGCGGAGACGGCGCCGAGCAGGCGCACGGGGTCCGCGTCCGCGGGCCGCCAGCCCTCCGGGTCGGCGGCCTGGAAGAGCTGTTGGGTCTCGGTGTGCCAGGACCAGCGCAGATTGCGGGCGAGGTCGCTGAGCGGTCGCAGGGGTTCGGGGAGGACGGGACGCACGGTGAATCGACGAATGGCCTTCACGTATCCCACCTTTACAGGGGACGTACGGATCCGAGGGGACGCACGACGGTGTACGCCCTCTCCGTCACCCTCGACGGTAGCGGTGCGGCGCGCCGGATAGCCACGGCGCGCGACCGGCTCAGTGGGCCCGCCCGGGCGCGGCCCGCCCGCCCCCGCACCCCGGCGCTGCACCGGGCGCGCTCTCCCTCTGCCGCCTCCCGGACCACTCCGATCACAGGGACCCCGCCCGCCCCGTGGGCCCCAGCCGCCGCTTGAGCCAGATGCGCCTGTTAAGTCCTCGTCTGTCACGGGCGATATGGCTGATTTCCCCTCCTCGCTCGGACTTGTGGCACCCCGCACCACAGGGAAGGCTGCCAAGGTGCCCACGTGCCGGCCGGGGGAACGGCGCGCGGCCCACAGCGTGCGCCTGTTGCACCCAGGAGTTAACACGCCGCCGGGTTGGCCGCCCGAAAGCGGTGGGAAGGCTTCCCCGGTGCACACCCCCGCGCTGCACACCTCAGGTGCCCCGGTCGGAGCACGAACCCCCCGCGCACCTGCCATTCGAGGCCATTCGAGTGAACGCGGACAGGAGCGGCCATGCCCACAGCCCGCCAGCCGACAACTGAGCAGCTACAAAGGACGCAACCCCACCATCGCGGCGCGCGCGGTCAGCCCTTCACGCCCACGTCGCACGCCCTGCATGCCGAGCTCCGACCCCCAGGTGATTCCATGATCGGTCGCATTCCCGTCCTGGACGTCCGTCCGCTCGTCGACTGCGGCAGACGGCCGGCCAAAGCCGTCGCGGGCGAGACCTTCGAGGTCAGCGCCACCGTGTTCCGCGAGGGACACGACGCGGTGGCCGCCAACGTCGTCCTGTGCGACCCGAACGGACGGCCCGGCCCCTGGACGCCGATGCGCGAGCTCGCTCCCGGCACGGACCGCTGGGGCGCCGATGTGACCCCGGAGGCCGAGGGCCACTGGACGTACACCGTCGAGGCGTGGAGCGATCCGGTCACCACCTGGCGCGACCGTGCCGCGATCAAGATCCCGGCGGACATCGACACGTCCCTGGTCCTGGAGGAGGGCGCCGAGCTGTACGCCCGTGCCGCCGAGGGCGTGCCCAAGCAGGACGGGCGGGAGGCCGTGCTGGCCGCCGTCGACGCCCTGCGCGACACGGGCCTCACCGCGGCCGACCGGCTCGCGGCCGCGCTGACGCCCGAGGTAAACGAGGCGCTCGGCCGCCACCCCTTGCGGGAACTGGTCACCGCCTCCCGCCCGATGCCACTGACCGTGGAGCGCAGGCGCGCCCTCTACGGCTCCTGGTACGAGCTGTTCCCCCGTTCGGAGGGGGCGCGGCTGGAGGAGGCCGCGCCCGCGAAGCCGGCCCGCAGGCCCCGGGCCACGAAGACGGCCAAGACCGCCAGGTCCGCGACGGCCGCCGCCACGCGGAAGAAGAGCCCCACGGTGACGGCCGAGGTCCCCCCGCCGGCGCCGAAGCTGGTCAGCGGCACCTTCCGCACGGCCGCCGAGCGGCTTCCCGCCGTGGCCGCGATGGGCTTCGACGTCGTCTACCTCCCCCCGATCCACCCCATCGGCACCACGCACCGCAAGGGCCCCAACAACAGCCTCACCCCCGGCGCGGACGACCCGGGTGTGCCCTGGGCGATCGGTTCCGCCGACGGCGGCCACGACGCCGTCCACCCGGACCTCGGCACCATCGAGGACTTCGACCACTTCGTCGCGACGGCCCGCACGCTCCGCATGGAGATCGCCCTGGACTTCGCCCTCCAGTGCTCCCCGGACCACCCGTGGGTGACGGAGCACCCGGAGTGGTTCCACCACCGGCCCGACGGCACCATCGCCTACGCCGAGAACCCGCCCAAGAAGTACCAGGACATCTATCCGATCGCCTTCGACGCGGACATGAGCGGGATCGTCACCGAGACGACGCGGATCCTCCGGTTCTGGATGGACCACGGCGTACGCATCTTCCGCGTCGACAATCCGCACACCAAGCCGGTGGTCTTCTGGGAGAAGGTGATCGCCGACATCAACCGGACCGACCCCGACGTGATCTTCCTGGCGGAGGCCTTCACCCGTCCCGCGATGATGCGCACGCTGGCCTCGGTCGGCTTCCAGCAGTCCTACACGTACTTCACCTGGCGTAACACGAAGCAGGAACTCACCGAGTACGTGTCCGAGCTCTCGGGCGAGAGTGCCTCGTACATGCGGCCCAACTTCTTCGTGAACACGCCCGACATTCTTCCCGGTTACCTCCAGGAGGGCGGCCGTCCCGCCTTCGAGGCCCGGGCCGTGCTGGCATCGACGCTGTCCCCCTCCTGGGGCGTGTACGCCGGCTTCGAGCTGTACGAGAACACCCCGGTGCGTCCCGGGAGCGAGGAGTACCAGGACTCCGAGAAGTACCAACTCAGGCCCAGGGACTGGGAGTCGGCGGAACGTGAGGGCCGCTCGCTCGCTCCCCTGATCACCACCCTCAACCGGATCCGGCGTCGCCATCCGGCGCTCCAGCAACTGCGCGACGTGCACTTCCACCCGGTCGACAACGAGGCGCTGATCGCCTACAGCAAGCGCTCCGGTTCGGACGTCGTCCTCGTGGTCGTCAACCTCGACCCTCACCACACCCAGGAGGCCACGGTCTCGTTGGACATGCCGCGTCTCGGCCTCGACTGGCACGAGAGCGTGCCGGTGCGCGACGAGCTCACCGGCGACACCTATCACTGGGGCAGGGCCTTCTATGTGCGTCTCGAGCCGGGTGTGACACCGGCGCACATCGTCGCCCTGCGACCGTCCCCGCCGACCGGAGGGTCACCCACACCATGATCGTCAATGAGCCCGTCCACGACCTGTTCGAGGACACTCCCGCCAAGGACCGCGATCCCGACTGGTTCAAGCGCGCCGTCTTCTACGAGGTACTCGTCCGGTCCTTCCAGGACTCCAACGGAGACGGTGTCGGTGACCTCAAGGGCCTGACCGCCAAGCTGGACTATCTCCAGTGGCTTGGCGTCGACTGCCTGTGGCTGCCGCCGTTCTTCAAGTCCCCGCTGCGCGACGGTGGTTACGACGTCTCCGACTACACCGCCGTGCTGCCCGAATTCGGCGACCTCGCCGACTTCGTGGAGTTCGTCGACGCCGCGCACCAGCGCGGCATGCGCGTGATCATCGACTTCGTCATGAACCACACGAGCGATCAGCACGACTGGTTCCAGCAGTCCCGCACCGACCCGGACGGTCCGTACGGCGACTACTACGTCTGGGCCGACGACGACAAGCAGTTCCCGGACGCGCGGATCATCTTCGTCGACACCGAGACGTCCAACTGGACCTTCGACCCGGTCCGCAAGCAGTACTACTGGCACCGGTTCTTCTCGCACCAGCCGGACCTCAACTACGAGAACCCGGCCGTGCAGGAGGAGATCATCTCGGCCCTGCGCTTCTGGCTGGACCTCGGCATCGACGGCTTCCGCGTCGACGCCGTGCCCTACCTCTACCAGCGCGAGGGAACCAACTGCGAGAACCTCCCCGAGACCCACAACTTCCTCAAGCGGGTCCGCAAGGAGATCGACGCCAACTACCCGGACACCGTGCTGCTCGCCGAGGCCAACCAGTGGCCCGAGGACGTCGTCGACTACTTCGGCGACTACCAGGCCGGCGGCGACGAGTGCCACATGGCGTTCCACTTCCCCGTGATGCCGCGGATCTTCATGGCCGTACGGCGCGAGAGCCGGTATCCGGTCTCGGAAATCCTGGCGAAGACCCCCGAGATCCCTTCGGGCTGCCAGTGGGGCATCTTCCTTCGCAACCACGACGAGCTCACGCTCGAGATGGTCACGGACGAAGAGCGCGACTACATGTACGCGGAGTACGCCAAGGATCCGCGGATGCGGGCCAACATCGGCATCCGCCGGCGTCTCGCGCCGCTGCTGGACAACGACCGCAACCAGATCGAGCTGTTCACGGCGCTGCTGCTGTCGCTGCCCGGCTCCCCGATCCTCTACTACGGGGACGAGATCGGGATGGGCGACAACATCTGGCTGGGCGACCGGGACGCCGTACGCACCCCGATGCAGTGGACGCCCGACCGCAACGCCGGTTTCTCCTCCAGCGATCCGGGGCGGCTCTACCTCCCCACGATCATGGACCCGGTCTACGGCTACCAGGTGACCAACGTGGAGGCTTCGATGGCCTCGCCGTCGTCGCTGCTGCACTGGACGCGGCGGATGATCGAGATCCGCAAGCAGAATCACGCCTTCGGCCTCGGCTCGTACAACGAACTGCCGTCGTCCAACCCGGCCGTGATCGCGTTCACCCGTGAGTACAAGGACGACCTCGTGCTGTGCGTCCACAACTTCTCGCGGTTCGCACAGCCGACGGAGCTCGATCTCAGGGCCTTCAACGGGCGTCATCCGGTGGAGCTGATCGGCGGGGTGCGCTTCCCGGCCGTCGGTCAGTGGCCCTATCTGCTGACACTCGCGGGGCACGGTTTCTACTGGTTCCGGCTGCGGAAGGATGCCCCGGTCGGCTGACCGCCGGTGACGGACGGCTGACGGCGCCTCACCGTGGAGGCGCCACTCGCGGGGCGGTTTCCGCCGCCCCGCACGGGGCACTCTCCCCCATATCGAGCTCTTCCGGGCTCCTTCGGGCGCCCATCGGCCCAATGATCGAGTCCTACGGACTTTTCCTCACCGACACGTCCCGCACAGCCGGACAGCCATTGCCGCAATCCGGGACACTCTTCGCATCCTGTGGTGTGCCCGGGGAAAGGACGCGATGCCATGTCGGAGGCTGCATCCACTCGAGTCGCCCTGGCGAAGAGCACAACATCACGAAAGACGACGAGACGGCATCCGCCGGGCAGCACGGGCAGCACGGCCCTGCTCGCCTCGCTCGCCCCGCTGCTCCACGAGTGGGTGCCACGCCAGCGCTGGTTCGCGGGCAAGGGGCAGGCGGTCACCGGCTTCTCGCTGATCGCTGCCACCGAGATACTGCCGCTGGACACCACGAGCACGGGCCCGGGACTGCTCCATCTGCTCGTCCGGGTCCATCAGCCCGGCGGCCGCCACGCCCAGGCCCAGGCCCAGGGAGACTGCTACCAGCTGCTGCTCGGCGTGCACGGCACGCTGCCCCCACGACTGGCGGACGCCCGCATCGGCCAGGTGGCGGAGGGTCCGCTGGCCGGCCGCACCCTGTACGAAGGGCTGCACGACCCCCGGGTCGCCGACCTCCTGCTGGAGCGGTTCCGTCACCCCGGCACGCTCGGCCCTCTCCGTTTCGACCGCGCGGAACCGATCCCTCCGGGGCTCACCCCGCGCGTCCTGGACACCGAGCAGTCCAACTCCTCGCTGGTCTACGGGGACGCCTTCATCCTGAAGATCTTCCGGCGGGTCTTCCCGGGCACCAACCCCGATCTGGAACTGCCGCTCGCGCTCGGCCGCGAGGGCTGCGGGCGGGTCCCCGCCCCAGTGGCCTGGTTCGAGGCGACCACCGGCCCCGAGCCGCTCACGCTCGGAGTGCTGCAGCCGTTCCTGCGGGGCGCCCAGGACGGCTGGCAGCTCGCGCTCGCCGCGCTGGCCGCCGGACGGGACTTCGTTTCCGAGGCGCACGCGCTGGGCCGTGCCACGGCCGAGGTGCACACGGCCCTGGCGGCGGCGCTGCCGACGCCCCCGCTGGCCCACGACCGGACCAGGCACCTGGTGGCCGGGATGGTGGAGCGTCTGGAGGCCGCCGCCCAGGCCGTCCCCGCGCTCGTCCCGTACGTACCGGGCCTGCGCACCGCCTTCGACGCCGTCGCGGCGCTCGGGGAGACCGGCCGCGGCTGGGCCGCCCAGCGGGTCCACGGCGATCTGCACCTGGGCCAGACCCTGCGCGGGGACGACGGCTTCTGGTCACTGATCGACTTCGAGGGAGAGCCGGCCAGGCCGCTGCCCGAACGCCGCAGCCCGCAGCCGACGGTGCGTGACGTCGCGGGGATGCTGCGGTCCTTCGACTACGCCGCCCGCTCGCACCACCCGTGGAACCCGGAGTGGGCGGCCCGCTGCCGTGCCGCCTACTGCGAGGGCTATGCGAGTGCGGCGGGCGCCGATCCGCGCGGCGAGCCGGAACTGCTGCGCGCCCATGAGACCGACAAGGCGGTGTACGAGGTGCTGTACGAGGCCCGGCACCGCCCCGACTGGCTGCCGGTGCCGATGGCCGCCATCCAGCGCCTGGCCGCCGAGCCCGCGTGACCTCCCCTCCCACCACTCACCTTTCGAGGAGGCAGTCCCTGTGACCGCCCGCAAGCCGTCCCGCAAGTCGCCCGAGTCCGTCGAGGTCCCGCCCACGGCCCAGCCGGTGACCACCGAGGTCACCGCTCCCGCCGGGGCCCCGGCCGCCTCCGCCACCCCCGCCCCAGCCGCGTCCGGCGCCGACGCGCCCGCCGAGGCCGCGCCCGCGGCTCCGGCCAAGCGCCCCCGCGCCAGGAAGACGGCCGCCGCGGGGGCCGGCGCCCCGCCCCGGCCCCGGCGCGGCGGAGGCAGCAAGAACGTTCTGCCGGCCGCCGCGCTGGATCCGGCGGACCGGGGCCGGCTTCTCGCCGGCGACCACCACGCGCCGCACGACGTCCTCGGCGCGCACCCCGCGTCGGGCGGAGTGCTGTTCCGGGTGCTGCGCCCCTTCGCCCGCTCGGTGTCGGTGCTGATCAAGAGCAAGCGCGCCGAACTCCAGAGCGACGGCGACGGCTTCTTCTCCGGGGTCCTGCCGCTGCCGGCGGTGCCCGACGCCTACCGCCTCCAGGTCGTCTACGACGACAACACGATCGAGGTGGAGGACCCCTACCGCTTCCTGCCCGCGATCGGTGAACTCGATCTGCACCTGATCGGCGAAGGCCGGCACGAGGAGCTGTGGAAGGCACTCGGCGCCCAGCCGATGGAGCACCAGGGCGTGACGGGAACCCGCTTCACCGTCTGGGCCCCGAACGCCCGGGGGGTGCGCGTCGCGGGAGACTTCAACTACTGGGACGGCACCGCCTTCCCGATGCGCTCGCTCGGTGGCACCGGGGTGTGGGAGCTCTTCCTCCCGGGCGTCGGTGAGGGCGCCGTGTACAAGTACGACATCTGCCGGCCCGACGGCTCCCACACGCAGCGCGCGGACCCGATGGCTCGCGGCACCGAGGTGCCCCCTGCCACCGCTTCGGTGGTGACGGCGTCGCACCACGAGTGGCAGGACGCCGACTGGATGAGCCACCGCGGGGACCGCCCGGTGCACCAGGCCCCCTTCTCCGTCTACGAGGTCCACCTGCCGTCCTGGCGTCCCGGCCTCGGCTACCGCGAACTGGCCGCTCAACTCCCGTCGTATGTAAGGGAGCTGGGCTTCACCCACGTCGAGCTGATGCCGGTCTCCGAGCACCCGTTCGGCGGCTCCTGGGGGTATCAGGTCACCGGCTTCTACGCGCCGACGTCCCGCATGGGCTCACCGGACGACTTCCGCTTCCTGGTCGACGCCCTGCACGCGGCCGGGATCGGTGTCCTGATGGACTGGGTTCCGGCGCACTTCCCGCGCGACGACTGGGCACTCGCCGAGTTCGACGGCCGGCCGCTGTACGAGCACTCCGACCCGAACAGGGCGGCGCACCCGGACTGGGGCACGCTGGAGTTCGACTACGGCCGCAAGGAGGTCCGCAACTTCCTTGTCTCCAACGCCACTTACTGGTGCGAGGAGTTCCACATCGACGGTCTGCGGGTCGACGCGGTCGCCTCCATGCTCTACCTCGACTACTCCCGCGAGGACGGCCAGTGGTCGCCAAACGAGCACGGCGGCCGGGAGAATCTGGACGCCGTCGCCTTCCTCCAGGAGATGAACGCGACGGTCTACCGGCGCAACCCCGGAGTCGTCACCATCGCGGAGGAGTCCACCGCCTGGGAGGGCGTGACCCGCGCGACGGACCATGGCGGCCTGGGCTTCGGCCTGAAGTGGAACATGGGCTGGATGCACGACTCCCTCGTGTACATCTCCAAGGAGCCCGTCCACCGCAAGTACCACCACAACGAGATGACCTTCTCGATGGTGTACGCGTACAGCGAGAACTACGTGCTGCCGATCTCGCACGACGAGGTGGTGCACGGCAAGCAGGCCCTGGTCACCAAGATGCCCGGCGACTGGTGGCAGCGCCGCGCCAACCACCGCGCCTATCTCGGCTTCATGTGGGCCCACCCGGGCAAGCAACTCCTGTTCATGGGACAGGAGTTCGCGCAGGGGGCGGAATGGTCCGAGGGCCACGGCCCGGACTGGTGGCTGCTCGACGAGACGTACGAGGCGTCCGGCGACCACCGGGGTGTACGCACCCTGGTCACGGATCTCAACGCGGTCTACAACGCGCTGCCCGCGCTCTGGCAGCTGGACACCTCCCCGGAGGGCTTCTCCTGGATCGACGGAGGCGCCGCGGAGGACAACGCGTTCACCTTCGTGCGCTACGACGCGGACGGCTCACCGCTGATCGCCATCTCCCACTTCTCACCGGTGGTGCGGCACGACTACCGCATCGGCGTACCGGACGGCCCGGAGTCCTGGGTGGAGGTCCTGAACACGGACGCGGCCCGCTACGGCGGCAGCGACGTGCGCAACGAGGAGCCGCTCAAGCCGGAGGCGGTGCCGGCGCACGGCAGGGACACCAGCATCACGCTGACCCTCCCGCCGCTGGCGACGGTCTGGCTGCGGCCCGCCTGACGGGACGGGGAGGGGCGGTGCACCGGGTCTCCGCGTGCACGGCCGCTCCTGCGGAAGACGAGGCGGTGCACCTGGACCTCCGGGCGCACCGCCCCCTTCCGGCCTCACGGGCCGGTCCGCCTACTTGAGCTTGTACGAGCAGGGCTTGCCCGTCGCGCCGCCCTCGTTCTCGACGACCGTTTTACCGTCGACCGTGATCGAGCATCCGGCCGCGACCAGCTTGCCGTCGGCGGCCATCGTGTTGCCGGGCGTGACGATGACCAGACGGCCGACCTCGCGCTCCGCGCCGCGCGGGGCGATGGTGGCCGTCTTCGTCCACGGCAGGTCCACCTCCTTGAAGCCCGAGTCGTCGAGGGTGTACATGACGTTGCTCTTGCCCGTCCCCTCGACCTTGATCGTCACCTCGTGCGACGTGCCGTCCTCCGGCGCGCCCGCACCGGACTCCTTCGCCTGCGCGGACTCCTGGACGGCGGGGCCGCTCCCCTTGCCCGCGTCGGCCGACCCGTCCTCGCCACCACCGCAGCCCGTCAGCAGAGCGGCCGTCAGGACAAAGGCCGTCGCGGTGAGTGTCTTGCGCATTGCTTCCCCCATGATCGGTATCTCCTGGCGCGCATGAGACGCCCAGGTCCCGAAAGAGCCTAGTCAGCCGCTCCGACAGCGCTCCCCACGGCCCACGCCCGCAGCCGGACGGCCATATCGCCCGGCGACGGCACGCGAGCTGACGTCGTGACGTCCGCCATCACGAGACGGAGGCTGCCGCGCAGCCATGGCGTCTCCACATGGAAGACAGACACACACCCTGCACCACCTGGCCCGGAACCTTGAATTCATAGGTCAGCCAGGAAAACTCCTGTCAAATCCAAGGAATATAAAGGCCCACCGCACACCTGATGGGGTGTCCGATGTTTTTCTTCGGGCGGCCATTGACGGCCTGGTGAGCGCGGTGTTTTAGTGACGCATCCCGATCGGAGACAGTGTCCTCTTATAGGAGACAGCGCATTGGCCACCCAGATCCTCACCTCCTCGCTCAAGACGCTGGAGGTCCTCGCAGCCCTCGCCGACGAGCCGCAGGGTGTGGGTGTCTCCGAGCTCGCCCGGCGCACCGGCGGCAGCCGGGGCTATGTGCACCGGCAGTTGGTGACGCTGTGCGCGGGCGGGTGGGCCGAGCAGGCGGAGGACGGGACCTACCGGCTCAGCCTTCGTGTCTCCAGGCTCTCCGACGCCGCCTTCGCCCAGGCCGGACTCGGCCATCGGGCCACCGCCGCGATGGAGGAACTGGCCGCTCTGGTGGACGAGACCGTCTCGCTCGCCGTGCTCGACGGCGATTCGGCGCGGATCGTGCAGCGGGTCGAAGTGGACCGGCTGCTGCGCGTCGACTCCCGGATAGAGGCGCGGATGCCGATCTCCGACACCGCCTCCGGCCGGGTGCTCACCGCCTGGGCGCTGCCGCACGATCTGGCCGCGCTGCGGGACGCGGGCGTACCGACCGCCGGTGACGCGGAGTTGGAGCGCATCCGGGACCTCGGATACGCGATCTCGCTGCCGAACCGGCTGGAGCCGACGGTCGCCGTTGCGGCACCGGTGTTCGACGCCAGGCGCCGGGTGATGGCGGCTCTGTCCGTGGTCGGCCCGATGGTCCGCTTCGACGCCGAGGCTGCGGCGGGTGATGCCGTGGCCTGCGCAGCCCGGGTCACCAAGATCGTCTCCGGGAGCAGGTGACCGCCGCCGTCCGACCGCCCACCGGGCCCTGACCCGGACACCCCGCCCCGCACCATCCCACCGCATCCGCGCAGACCCAGGGCTTTCGTCCGCCCGGGCACGGCCCCTCGCGGGCCCGGCGCCGCCGCCCCCGACCGGGGCGTGCCCCGCCGCGCCGCCGTCCCACGCACCACTTCGCGACCGGACCTCACCCTGCCCCCGGCCGTGCCTTGACAGAGCGTTCCCGACACGCCTGGTTTCGGGATGCCCGCTGCCCTGCCACAGACCCGTACCCAACTCGTCGCCTCACGCGGGCCGGTTCAGCGCCCCGAGGCGACGAACGCCGCCCCATGGCGGCACCGCACCGCACGACCCGCACGAAAGGAACCATCCGTGGCACCACAGCCCAGCCCGGCCGGACCCGTCGGCCGGCCGGCCGCCGAGATCATGACTCCGGCCGCCCTCTCCTCCTTGCAGGCCGGGCGTCTGTCGTCGGCCCGCTCCCTGGTCAACCGGATGCTTCGCGAGCAGTGGCGCGTCGAGCGCCGCTCCCTGACCGTCGAGGCGGACGGCAGCGGCGAGGCCGTCTACCGCATCCATGCCGCGGACCGCGTGATGGACTTCGTGGCCTTCGCCTTCCCGCCCTCGTCGCAGGAGCGCACCCTGCGCATCTTCGACCTGGGCTGGGACATGATGGGCGCCCTCCTCGACGGCCCCGCCACGCCCGAGGACATCGAGCACACCCGTAACGAGATGCCGCGCCTCTACCACGGCCGTGCCACGGGGCACACGCTCACCTGGTGCCGCGCCAACCGTTCGCTGCGCGTCTTCGAGCACGTCGTCGGGGCCCTGGCCGCAGGGCGGCAGCCCGACACCGTCGCGCTCGCCCGCGTCGGCTATCTGATGCGCAACATCGGCCTCGACGGCAACGGCACCTTCGGCACCCGCACCTTCCTCGCGTACGGCGAGGACCACCCGCTCGCGGTGCCCTACCACGCCCAGTTGCTGTCCGCCTACATGATGCGCGAGCTGAGCGCGGACCTCGTCGAGGCGCTGGCCGCCCGCCGCTCGGACACGGCGGTGGCCCTCGACCCCGAGGTACGCCGCTTCCTCGGCGTCGGCAACAGCTCCGCGCTCGGTCTGGTCCTGTGGGTGGGCAACCACCCGGTGCTGGTGGACCGCTGGATCTCGCTGCGCGAGCAGGCCCTCGCCCATGCACGCGGTCTCACGGCGGCCCCCGGTTCCGGTGTGGCGGACACGCTGGTCGCCCTGCTGGAGCGGGCCGCCGTCCACCAGAGCGAGGACGTCAACGAGTACACCTGCTTCACTCCCGCCGCACGGATCGTCGCCGATCTGCGACGCGTCCTCGACGCGATACCCGTGCGCGCGGCGGCGGCCCGGGCGGACGGCCGGGTGCCGACCGTGGCCGAGCTGGTCGACGGTGTCGAGGGCGTCTGCGACGAGGCCACCGAGGTGGTCAACTCCGTGCTGACAGAGCTGGATCCGGCGGAGTCGGACCGGCTGGCGGCGGGCCTCACGGTCAACGAGACGTTCCGCCGGGACGGCTCGATGGCCGCCGGTGAGCTGCGCGCCCTGCTCGCCGACCGTTACGCCTGGGCGCTCGCCGTCGACCGCACCGCACCCGGCGCGGTCGCCAACACCTGGTACAAGTCGCGGTCCGCCGAGGAGCCCCGGTGCGGCGCGACCGCCGAACTGCCCGAGGGGACCGTCGATCTCACCGTCGACGTGCCCGGCATGGCCCAGCACCTCGACGGCGTACTCGCAGCCGAGGACCCGGCCCTGCCCGTCGGACGGCTCCTCGCGCGCCGCCCGGAACTGCGGGGGGCCGTGGAGCGCCTCCAGTCCCTCGCCGGGCACGCGTACGCCGTTCCGCACGCCAACATCCGCGACGCCGCCTTCGTGCCCGCCCGGATCATCCGCCTGGCGAACGCCGCCCTCTACGGCCTCGAACGCACCAAGGACTACCTGGGCCGTGACCTGCGCGGTGTCATCTTCCAGGGCGCGCCCACCGCGGCCGATCTGGCGGACGCCGACGCCGCCGGCCCGTGGTTCTGGCCCGCCGTACCGCACCCCGCCGACACCGTCGCCCTCGACGCACCCGCCCTCCCGAACGGAGCTGCCCGATGACCTCCGCCACCCTCACCAGCGGCACCGGGAGCGACGGCGCGACCGACCGCCTCGGCCGCACCCGGCAGAACGCCTCCGACGCCGCGAACCTCCGCCTGTCGCTGCGCGAACTGCGGCTCGTCACGGAGCGGCTGCTCCAGGCCCAGGGTCTCGCGCTCGGTGCCGTACCCGCCGTACGCGACCTGGTCCTGCACGCCCAGGCCGCCGGGCTGCCCGCACTCGAATACCTCGCCGAGGGGCTCAGCGAAGCCGACCGCGCCGGTTCGGGCCGGGTGGAGATCGCCGCCGAGGCCCCGGGCGCGCTCGTGGTCGACTGTCTCGGCCAGAGCGCCCTCGTCGTCGCACCCGCGCTGCTCGACCTGCTCCAGGCCGAGCCCGGCGAGCGGGTCGTCCTGTGGGCCGGGAGCATCGCGCGGGCCGGGCTCGCCGCCGTACTGGAGCACCAGGGCACCGACAGGGGTGTGGTCGTCACGGTGGCTCCCGTCCTCGCGGACGCCGCCCCGGGGGCCGGACTGCCCCCGGTGCCCGGGGCCCTGTCCGGTGAGGGCGTGCTCCTCGTCATGGAGCGTCGCGCACCCGAACTACCGGACGACACCGAACTGTTGCGGCTGCTTCCGCTCGTGGGCTCGCTGCCCGCGGCCCGGGCGGTACAGACCGGTCTGGAGACCCCCGCCGCCCTGTGGTGGTCGCTCTTCGAGGACTCCGCCCGCGCGCTGTCCACGGAGTCGGTGACCTCCCTCAAGCACGCGGGCGCGACCGCCGTGGACGAGAACGGCGTGATCGAACCCGACCTCACCGACGACGTGGACTTCGTCGGCGGCACGGCCGCGAACTCCATCAGCTCCTTCAGCTCCATCCGCTCCATCAACGACGAGGCGCAGCGATGAACATCGACGGACTCGAGTGCGGCATCTTCAACCGGACGGTCTTCGAGGAGCTGCGCGCCGGGCGCGTGGACTGCGTGACCAACACCATCGCGTTCTGGGAGAACGCGGCGGAGACCATGCAGGCCCTCGCCGACTGGTACGGGCTGGAGCGCGACAACGCCGATCTCATACGGATCGCGTACTCCACGGCCGACATCGAGGCAGCGGCGGCCGAGGGCCGCACCGCCGTCCTCATGGGTACCCAGAACGCCTCCCCGATCGAGGACCGGCTGGACCACATCGAGCTGTTCGCCCGCATGGGCCTGCGGGTCATGCAGCTCACCTACAACATCCAGAACACCCTGGGCGCGAGCTGCTACGAGACCACGGACGCCGGTCTGACCCGCTTCGGCCGCAACGCCGTCGAGGAGATGAACCGCTGCGGCATCGTCGTCGACTGCTCGCACGTGGGCGACCGGACCTCGTACGACGCGATCCACGCGTCGGCCGTCCCGGTGGCGGTCAACCACGCCAATCCGCGCGAGTTCTTCGACCACGCCCGCAACAAGCGGCCCGAGGTCATCGACGCGCTCGCGGAGCGGGGCGGGGTGCTCGGCCTGACGATGTATCCGAACATAGCCGGCGAGTGGAGCGAGACCGTCGAGAGCTGGTGCGAGCTCGTCGCCCGCACCGTGGAGCGGATCGGCGTCGATCACGTCGGGGTGGGCTCCGACCTCGGGCGCTTCCTCACCGAGGAGCACATGGTGGAGATGCGCAAGGGCCACTGGACGCGCGGCCCCGAGTACGGGGCGGGCAAGCCCGGGCAGTCGCCGGTCGTGCCGGACCCGGAGTGGTTCGAGACGTCGGCCCAGTTCGGCAACATTCCCGCCGGGCTGGCCAAGGCCGGCTTCTCGCCCGCCGAGGTCGAGAAGCTGTGCGGCGGCAACTGGCTGCGCCTGTACCGGCAGACCATCGACGTGAACCTCCAGGACTGCCCGCCGGCCGTACCCGCGACCGCCTCGGCCTGACCACCCGGCCCGGCGGACCGGCCCACCCCACCGGGCCGCCGGGCCCGTATGCCGAGGCCGCAGCCGGACGCACCCTGCGCCGGCCACGCCCCGGTACGCCACCAGGAGTGACTTCCCCGCCTCCTCCCCTACCGTCTCTCCGAGCGGAGACCCCGATGACCCATCGCCCCCTGCCGCCCCGGCCCCGGCTGCGTACCTTCGCCGCACTCGCTCTGGCCGCCGCCCTGACCGCCTCGCTCACCTCCTGCGCGACCGCGGGTGTCTCCGTGGAGGCAGCGCGTCACACCCTCGTCGTCGACACCGCGTTCAACGCCAAGTCCATCGATCCCGCACGCGTCTACCAGCCCACCGACTACCTCGTCGACCACGCCCTGTACGAGACGCTGACCACCTACCGCGGCGAGGATCTGCGTACGCCCGTGTCCGGCCTGGCCACGTCGTGGTCCAACTCGGAGGACGGGCAGTCCTGGACGTTCGCACTCCGGGAGGACGCCCGCTTCTCCGACGGCAGCCCCGTGGAGGCGAGTGACGTCGTCTTCTCCTTCGACCGGCTGCGTCACGTCGAGGCCAGCCCGGCCTATCTGATGGCGGGGATCTCCGTGAAGGCCGAGGGCACACGGACCGTCGTCCTCACCACGGAGTCGCCCCGCGCCGATGTGCCCGCCATGCTCGCCACTCCGCAGTTCGGGGTGCTCAACGCCGATGCGGTACGTGCGCACGGCGGCACCGACGCGAAGAACGCGGTCACCGCGGACAAGGCGGAGACCTGGCTCAACACGGAGTCCGCGGGCTCAGGGCCTTACCGGCTGAAGAGTTACAGCAACTCCTCGCAGATCGTGCTGGAGGCCAACCCGGAGTACGCCGGTGACGCGCCGGTCTACCCCAGGGTGATCATCAGGAACGTGCCGTCCGCCCAGCAGCAGCTGCTCGGGGTGCAGTCGGGTGACTCGCAGATCGCCCTCGACATCTCGGCGCTCCAGACCAAGGGCCTGCACGGTGACAACCTCGCGATCGACAACAGCCGGGCGGCCGAGGTGCTCTACCTCGCGGTCAGCCGCGCGAGGAACCTCCCCACCGCCTCCGCCGACGTGCAGAAGGCGATCAGGCTCGGCATCGACTACGAAGGGCTCGTCGAGATCGCCGGCCCCGGGTCCACGCAGGCGACCGGCATCCTGCCGACCGTCTTCACCGGGGGCCTCGGCAAGAAGGACGCCGCCGCGTACGACCCCGGGGCGGCCCGCGCCCTCGTCGAGAAGGCCAAGAAGGAACAGGGCCTGGGGAAGATCGAGCTGACCCTCGACTACGCCAGTGACTACCACCGGCTGGCGGGCCTCGACTACGGCGTGCTGGCCCAGCGCATCCAGAGCGACCTGGGGAAGATCGGCATCACGGTCACGCTCCGGCCCTCCCCGACCTCGACCTCCCTCCAGCGGTACGTCGACGGCGCGACGCAGCTCGCCCTGTGGTCCTACCCGCCGGACTACCTCGACCCGCAGAACATCCTCGGCTTCGCGCCCGGCGACTTCCTCTCCAAGCGGGTGCACTGGCCCGCGAAGGCCGCCCCCGGGCTCGCCGCCCTCACGAAGAAGGCGTACGGCTCGGTCGACGAGCAGGACCGGCTCACCGCCTACACCGCGTGGAACCGGGCGATGAACGAGGAGGGCCCCTTCGTCCCGCTCCTGGAGCCGAACTTCGTCACCGTCGCCTCCTCCGAGGTCACCGGACTGGTCCGCAACCCGCTCTACTACCTCGATCTGGCCGCGCTCGGCCGCTCGGAGGGGTGAACACATGACCGACACCGCCCCCGGCACGGTCCTCGCCGGACCGGCCCCCGCACCGGCGGGCCCACCGGACCCCGCGAAGGTCACTCCCCGTGCCCGCCGACGGATGCCGCCCCTGCTGACGTACGCCCTGCGCCGCGTCGCCTCCTCGGTGCTGATCGTCTTCGGCGTCACCCTGGTGACCTTCCTGCTCAGCTCCGTCGTCCCGGCGGACCCGGCCACCGCCAACCTCGGCCAGCGAGCTCTGGACGACCCCGAGATCGTCGCCCGCTACCGCGCCGATCAGGGCCTCGACCGGCCCCTGCCGATGCAGTACCTCTCCTACCTCGGCAATCTCGTCACCGGGGACCTCGGCACCTCGCAGCAGACCCAGCGCCCGGTCCTCGACGATCTCGCCGAGAAGCTGCCCGCCACCCTCGAACTGGTCGTCGTCGCCACCGTGATGGCCCTCGTCGTCGGTGTGCTGTTCGGCGTACTCGCCGCGAAGGGGCGCGGCGGCCGGCTCGACCGGATCGCCCGCACCCTGTCCCTCACCGGGGTGTCCCTGCCGACCTTCTGGATCGGCATGGTCGCCGCCGTGCTCTTCGTCAAGAACCTCGGCATCCTGCCCGGCTCCGGGCGGCTCGCCCCCGCCCTCGACCCACCGGACCAGATCACCGGCTTCTACACGGTCGACGCACTGCTCGGAGGCGACCTGGACGCCTTCGCCTCGGCCGCCGCCCATCTCGTCCTGCCCGCCTCGGTCCTCGCCCTGTCCGTCATCGGCATGGTGCTGCGCTTCACCCGCAGCGCCGTGCTGGAAGCGCTGTCGTCCGACTTCGTCAAGGCAGGGCGCGCCAAGGGACTTCGCGGCCGTGGTGTCCTGTGGGGCTACGCGGTGCGCTCGGCCTCCGGCCAGCTGATCACCGCCACCACCCTCTCGTTCAGCCTGCTGCTCGCCGCGACCGTCTACATCGAGCAGCAGTTCTCCTGGAACGGCATCGGCCAGTACGCCTTCCGCAGCTCGACCAACCTCGACCTGCCCGCGGTGATGGGTGTCTCCATCCTCATCGCCCTGGTCTTCGTCGTGGTCAACCTGGTCGCCGACCTGCTGTACGCCGCCTTCGACCCGAGGATCCGCCTGTCATGACCGCCACTCTCGCCCCGGTCACCGCACCGGGCCGCCGTAGGGGACGGGTGGCCGGCGCCTGGCGCTGGGCGCGCCGCAACCCCGCACAGGGCGTCGCCGCAGGCGTGCTGCTCCTGTGGCTGATCGTCATCGCGCTCGCCCCGCTGCTCGCCCCGTACGACCCGCTCGACCAGAGCGCGGCGCCGCTGGAGGGTGCCTCGTCCGCGCACTGGCTGGGCACCGACCCCGCCGGGCGCGACGTGCTTTCCCGCGTCCTGTACGGTGCCCGGCTCTCCGTGCCCGTCGGCCTGCTGCTCATCACGGCGACCGCCGTGATCGGCACGGTGGTCGGTCTCGTCGCGGGCTTCTTCGGCGGCTGGGTCGACGAGGTCCTGATGCGGATCACCGATGTCGTGTTCGCCTTCCCGGTCATCATCCTGGCGATGGCCGTGGCCGCCTCGCTCGGCCCCTCCCTGCCCAACTCCGTACTCGCGGGTGCCCTGGTCTGGTGGCCCGGTTACGCGCGCACGGTGCGCTCGACCGTGCTCTCGCTGCGCGAATCGGACTTCGTGCACGCCAACCGGCTCGCCGGGGTCGGCTCGGTCCGCTCGATCCTCGTGGACCTGGTGCCCGGGGTCGCCGGCTCACTGCTCGTGCTCGCCATGCTCGACGTCGGCGGCGCGATCCTGCTGCTCGCGGGCCTGTCCTTCCTCGGGCTCGGCGCGAGGCCCCCGGCCGCCGAGTGGGGATCGATGATCTCCGAGGCCTCGCAGTACTTCAACCAGTGGTGGCTCGCGGTCGTCCCCGGCCTCGCCATCGTCTCGGTCGTGGTCGCCTTCAACGTCCTGGGCGACGCCCTGCGCGACCGGCTCGACCCCAAACTCTCGACGGCTGGAGAACGGTGATGAGTGGGGACAACCTCCTCGGCACGCACGACGACGGCAGCACCGGCGGCCCCGGCCCGGTCATCGACGGTGGCGCCACGGGCCTGCCGCTGGAATCCCGCGCGGGTACGGGCACCGCCCGCACCGGGACCGCCGGATCCGTCACGGCCCGCACGGGGACCGCCGTCGCGGACGCGGCCGAACCTCTGCTGCGCGTACGCGGGTTGACCGTGACGCTGCCCCGGGCCGGACACGAGATCAGGCTCGTGGACGGCGTGGACCTCGAAGTCCGCCCCGGGGAGGTGCTCGGTGTCGCCGGGGAGTCCGGCAGCGGCAAGACGGTGACCGGCATGACCCTGGTCGGCCTCGGACCCGACCGGGCCTCCGTCACCGGATCGGTCCGCTTCGACGGCCGGGAACTGGTCGGTCTGCCCGACAGGGAGTGGGCGCGGGTACGCGGCCGGGACATCGCGGTCGTCTTCCAGGACCCCTCGTCCGCCCTGCACCCGATGCTCACCGTCGGCCGGCAGATCACCGACCACGTCCGCCGGCACCAGGGCATCAGCCGCAAGCAGGCGGCGGCCCGCGCGACCGAACTCCTGGACCTGGTGCGCATCCCCGGCGGGGCCTCGGCCGCCGCCCGCTACCCTCACCAGTTCTCCGGCGGCATGCGCCAGCGCATCGCCATCGCCTCAGCCCTGGCCTGCGGCCCGCGCCTGCTCATCGCCGACGAACCGACCACCGCCCTCGACGTCACCGTCCAGGCCGGGATCGTCGAACTCCTGGACGAGCTACGGCGCGAGACGGGCATGGCCGTCGTCATGGTCACCCACGACCTCGGTGTCCTGTCCTCGGTCGCCGACCGGATCGCCGTCTTCTACTCCGGCCGCGTCATCGAGACCGGCACCGTCGGCGAGGTCATCGGCGCGCCCCAGCATCCGTACACACGCGGTCTGTTGCACGCGTTGCCGCACGCCTCACTCGGGGAGCGCTCCGCCGTCGGGCACGCCGTGCCGCTGCGGCCCATACCCGGCTCCGCGCCCGCCGCCGGAGCCCTGGGACCCGGCTGCCCGTTCCAGCCGCGCTGCTCCTCGGCCGTCGACGGCTGCGACCGGGGACGTCCGGTACCGGTCCACGTGGGCCCGGCCCGTACGGTCTCCTGCGTGCTGGCGGAGCCCGGTGCCGTACGCCCTGCTGAGGCCCCTTCGGAGCCCGGCTCCGCCGGCCCCACTGACGCCCCGTCGAACCCCGGCCCCGGCCTCACGGCCGGTGCCCCCGTAAGGAGGAAGGCATGAGCGTCAACGCGAGCGCGAGCCGTCCGGCCGCGCCTCTGCTCCGCGTCGAGGACGTGGTCGTGGAGTACCCGCGCAAGGGACTGCCCCCGATGCGCGCCCTGGCCGGCGTCCGCCTGGAGATCGCGCCCGGTGAAGTGGTCGGCATCGTCGGGGAGTCGGGCTGCGGGAAGTCCACCCTGGCCCGCGCCGTCACCGGGCTCGCCCCGGCGCACACGGGGTCGGTCACCTTCGACGGCACGCCGGTCGGTGCCATGGGCCGGCGCCGCCGTGTCTCCGGTCTGCTGCCGTTGCAGATGGTCTTCCAGGATCCGAACGCCTCGCTCAACCCGCGGCGCACCATAGGCGCGCAGATCGAGGAGGTCGTGGTCGCGCGCGAGCGGGCGCGGGGCGCCGGGCGGCGCCGCCGCGACCCGGAGAACACCCGCGAGGCCGTCGAGGCGCTGCGCCGGGTCGGCCTCCCCGACGAGGCGGCGGAGAAGTACCCGCACGAGTTCTCGGGCGGCCAGCGGCAGCGGGCGGCGATCGCCCGGGCACTCGCCTCACGCCCGAAGATGATCGTCGCGGACGAACCCGTTTCGGCTCTGGACGCCTCCGCGCAGGCCGCGGTGGCGAATCTGCTGCGGGACCTGGCGCGCGAGGAGGGCATAGCCCTCGCGTTCATCTCCCACGACCTGGCGGTGGTCGGCGCGCTCGCCGACCGGGTGGTGGTCATGTACCTGGGCCGCGTCGTCGAGACGGGCACCGTCGACCAGATCTTCAACGCGCCGCGACACCCCTACACCCAGGCCCTGCTGGCGGCCGTGCCGGTGCCCGACGGCTCCGGAACCCGTCCTCGGGCGCTGACCGGCGAGGTCCCGGACCCAGGCAGCCCGCCGCCCGGCTGCCGCTTTCACCCCCGCTGCCCGCTCGCCGTCGACCGCTGCCGGAGCGACGAACCCGCCTTGTCACGGGCGCCGGGAGCGGCGGCGGAGTCGGAGGTGGCCTGCTGGGTCGCGCAGGCCGGGGAACCGGTGGCCGCCGCAGGGGTGTGAGGGACGCCGGCTCGCGCGGTCCTCGCACGGCCGGGGCCGTACGACGAGTTCCGGCCGCCCGCGCCGGACGCCGCGAGTAGGGTCGGGTCGTGTGGGTCGGGTCGACCGGAAGGGCAGGGCATGGCCACGGTGAAGGGCATCGACACCCGCGGTACGCAGCACTGCGAGACGACCGCTCTGGGGGTGCTGCTGCGGCACGAGGGACTCGATCTGTCCGAACCGATGCTCTTCGGCCTCGGCTCCGGCCTGTCCTTCGTCTACTGGGACGGCAAGAACCTGGACTTCCCGTTCCTCGGAGGACGGGTCCGCCCCTTCGAACTCACCAGGAATCTGGCCGGCCGGCTCGGGCTGGACCTCCAGGTTCAGGAGACCACGTCTCCTCGCAGGGCATGGGCGAACGTGACGGCCCACATCGACGCGGGCCGCCCCGTCGGACTTCAGCTCGACAGCGCGCACCTGGACTACTTCGGGTCGAAGGTGCACTTCGGCGGTCATGTCGTCGCCCTGTACGGCTACGACGGCCACAGGGCCCACCTGGTGGACACCGCCCCGCACGGCGGAGCCGTGTCCACCGACCTGGCCGGCCTGGCCCGGGCCAGAGCCGCGCGGGGTCCGATGACGGCGAGGCACCGGTCCTTCACCCTCACGGCTCCGGGGACCATGCCGCCCCCGGAGAGCCGGATCGTTCCCGCCGTCACCGCCTGCGCCGCGGCCTTCCTCGCCCCGCCCATCGCCAACCTGGGTCACCGTGGCATCGAGAAGGCGGGCAAACTGGTGCCCACATGGCTCCGGCGGACGGACGACCCGCGGCGGGACCTGCCGCAGGCCGCCTTCCTGATGGAGGAGGCCGGCACCGGCGGCGCGCTGTTCCGCAACCTCTACCGGGACTTCCTCGCCGAGTGCACGCAGCTGGTCGACGACGAGCATCTGCGCACCGGGCACGCGCTGTACACCGAGGCGGCCACCTTGTGGACACAAGCCGCGGCCCTGATCGCCGCAGCCGGTGAGTCGGGCGACGAGCAGGACCTCGTACGGGCAGGCGCCGTGCTGCGTGACGTGTCACGCGTCGAGCGCGACGCCATGCGGGCGCTGGTCCGGCTGGAAGACGGGAGGGCGCCCGCGTAGGGCTCCGTCCCGCGCCTGCCGGCTCAGACCGCCGCGGGCAGTACGTCCTCCAGCTCCTGGAGCAGCCGGCGCTTGGGCCGGGCGCCGACCATGGACTTCACCGGTTCACCGTCCTGGAAGACCATCAGCGTCGGCATCGACAGCACCGCGTAGCGGCTCGTGACGGCCGGGTTGTGGTCCACGTCGATCTGGACGATCTTGAGGCGGCCCGCCTCCTCCCTTGCGATCGCGCCGAGCACGGGGGCGAGCTGGCGGCAGGGCCCGCACCAGTCGGCCGTGAATTCGACCAGGACAGGCAGGCCGGCTCCCAGCACCTCCGTGTCGAACGTCGTGTCGGTGACCTCTGCGACACCTTCCACATGGATCATCTGTCGTCCTCCCAGTTCAGTTCGCATCGTGGTTCGGGGCCGCCCGGCAGCTCGGCGGAGGCCTCCAGCTCGGCGCGCGCGAGCTGTGCGCCGACCTCCGTACGCACCGACCGCAGTTGGCCGATGAGCGCGTCCAGCTCGCCGAGCTTGCGCCGGTAGACGGCGAGCGAGGCGGGGCAGGAGTCGCCGGCCGGGTGGCCGGCGCGCAGGCAGTCGACGAAGGGACGTGTCTCCTCCAGGTCGAACCCGAAATCCTGGAGGGTCCGGATCTGCTGGATCAGCCGCAGGTCGCTCTCGTCGTACGTGCGGTAGCCGTTCTCCGCCCGGCGGGCGTGCAGCAGGCCCCGTGACTCGTAGTACCGAAGCGTCCGTGCCGTCGTCCCGGCGCGTTCGGCCAGTTCCCCGATTCGCATACCGCGACCGTAATCCTTGACGCCGACGTCAAGGCAAGCCGTGCAGCAGGGGCCGAAGTGCCCGCGTTTTCCGGAAGTTGAACGGCCGGGGCCATTGACGGGCGCCCCGAGTGCAACTAAATAACTCTGAGAGCGCTCTCAAAAGTACCTTCCCGGCACCGTCCCCACCGGAGGTCCCCTTGCGTACGAGCCGCACCATCCCTCACAGACGAACGACGGTCCTCGCCGTCCTCACCGCCCTGGCCCTCGTCCTCGCCGGAGTTCTCACCGTCGCCGGTTCCGGGTCCGCCCGGGGTGACGTACCGAGCACGCCCGGCTGGAACCTCCAGTGGAGCGACGACTTCAACGGCGCGAACGGCAGCCTGCCGTCCTCCACGAACTGGCAGATAGACACGGGCCACGGCTACCCCGGAGGCCCGGGCAACTGGGGCACCGGAGAGATCCAGAACTACACCTCCAGCCCCGACAACGTCAGCCTCGACGGCAGCGGCAACCTCCGCATCACCCCGCTCCGCGACGGTGCGGGCAACTGGACCTCCGGCCGCATCGAGACCAAGCGGGCCGACTTCAAGGCCCCGGCCGGCGGCACCCTGCGCATCGAGGGCCGCGTCCAGATGCCGAACGTGACCGGCAACGCGGCCCTGGGCTACTGGCCGGCGTTCTGGGCGCTCGGCTCCCCGTACCGGGGCAACTACTGGAACTGGCCGGGCATCGGCGAGTTCGACATCATGGAGAACGTCAACGGGATCAACTCCGTCTGGGGCGTGCTCCACTGCGGGGTCAACCCGGGCGGCCCCTGCAACGAGACCACCGGACTCGGCAACAGCCGCACCTGCCCGGGCTCCAGCTGCCAGTCCGCGTTCCACACCTACCGCTTCGAGTGGGACCGCGCCGTCACCCCCAACGCCCTGCGCTGGTACGTCGACGGGGAGCTCTTCCACAGCATCACCCAGAGCCAGCTGGACGCCACGACGTGGGCGAACATGACCGACCACGCCGGCTACTTCCTCCTGCTGAACCTCGCCATCGGCGGGGCGTTCCCGAACGCCCTCGGCGGCTCCACCCCGACAGCCGAGACCGTGCCCGGCCGGCCCATGCTCGTCGACTACGTGGGTGTCTGGACCAAGGGCGGCAGCGGGACGACCGACCCGCCCACGAACCCGCCCACCGGCTCCTCCACCCTCGTCCTGCGCAGCGGCGGAGGCCTCGGGGCAGCCCAGTCCGCCGCCTCCTCGGTGACGGTCGCCTCGGCCGGCGGGGGCAACTACGACGGCACCCCGCACAGCCCGCAGACCTTCACCGCCACGGGCCTGACCCGGACGTACGACGGCGGCTCGACCCAATTCGACCTGTTCACGGACTCGGGCACCACCATCGCCAACGGCCAGCAGGTCAGGGTGAGTTACGACCGTACGGGCGACGGGACCTGGGACCGCACGGAGACCTGGAACTACTTCGCCACCGATCCCGTCAACGGGTACGAGCACTACACGCAGGCCAAGGGGCTCAAGGCCTCCACCGGGAGCCACGGCAACCTCGTGAACGGCACGGTGAAGGTGGAGGTCTGGAACGCCATCGGCAACGGACCGAGCACCGTGGGGGTCGGCAACCAGTCGGCCATCCACATCCCGTTCGGCTGACGGGGCGTGACGGGGCGTCAGGACGTCGTGAGGTAACAGGTGTAATCGCCTGTCACCGTCGTCTTCGCCCCGCCTCGACCCATGCTGAATCTGCTGCCCACCTGGGAGGAACCGACGAGACCGAAGCCCTGAGCGTACGCGCCGCCGCGCTGCCAGTCCTCCGGCGCGGCGGCCAGCGCCCGCGCGCACTCCACCCTGGCGTACGAGTCACCGTTCGCGATGTCCTGCCTGCCGGGGAGCACCCGGTCCACCTTGACCTGGGCCAGCACCCGCAGGTCGTGCCGGTCCGCGCACTCCACGGGCCGGACGACCGTCGTGGAACCGAGTCCCGTATCGCCGGTGGTGGCGCACCGGCCGTCGTCGAGCGCACCGATCGGGGCCAGCACCTTGCCCGCGTCCTCGACGGGACGCCCGCCGGCGTCCGGCCCCTTGCCCTTCACCGGTTCACCGAACGCGCTGAGCGCGTACGAGGCGCGCAGCTGCTTCACCTCGGGGAGGACCCTCTGCTCATGGAGCCTGGCCAGGACGGGGCCGAGGTCGGCGGTCGCCGATGCCAGCCTCCCCTCCGCGTCCAGGCGCACGGTGAGCTGGACGGGCTTTGTGCCCCAGTCCCGCTGGAGGCTCTGCAGGTCCCGGGGGAGCAGCTCGGCGGCGACCTCGGGGAGCGCGGTCACCCGGTAGACGCGGCTGCCGTCCTCCCGGCGCTCTGGCTTCTCCCGTGGGATCACCCGCGGCACCAGGTCGGCGAGGGTCCCGCTGTACGGGGCCGTGTCACCGGCGGCGTGCGCGGCGATCACACCGGTGGTCTCGCCGAGCTCGTTGACCGCTTCGGGGGTGTAGCGCAGCCAGGCGGCGTCGCCGTTCCGGACGTAGACGTCGTCCGCGGCGGTGGCCACGGTCTGCCTCCCTTCCGGGGCGGATCTCCGCAGGAACTCCAGGTCCTGCGCCGGGAAGTGGCGTCCCGCAGTCAGGCCCAGCGTCGCGAGGGACGTGCCTCGCCCGTAGTCCTGGCTCCCCTTCGCCTCGTGGACGGCGTCGCCACCGGCCGCCCCGTAGACCAGCGTCGACACGAACGCGGCGGTGCCCGCGTCGCGCGTGGCGTCCGTCGCGGCCTGGAACTGCTCGGCGAGCGGCAGCCCGTAGACAGCCTCCCCCGGCTCGGGCCGGTCCTCGGCGGCGCACCCGGCGGCGCCGACGACGGCCGGCAGCAGCAGTGCGACCGTGGCTCTCCAGTGTCGTCCGGTCCTCAGCGTCCCCACCCCTTGTCTCTGGTCAGGACACCCGTCGCGCCTGGTCAGGACAGTGATACTGCGCGGGACGGCGGCCGGGCGCCAGCACGGAATGATCACGTCCTCGGACCGGCGCGTCCGGGTGTCCGGAGAGGCGGGCACGGGGTCCGTGCGGTCACACGCGGGCGGCCGGTACGGGGATCCCGTACCGGCCGCCCGGTCATGCGTCAGGCCCTCGTCACACCTTCACGAGCGAGGGCTGCTCCTCGCCGCCGTCCCTGGCGTCGGGGACGTGCGGCTCGCCGCCGTGGACGTCGTCCGTCATCGTCTTCTCGTCGAACGGGAGCGCGCCGGAGAGGACCTGGTCCACCCGCTCGCGGTCGATCTCCTTGGTCCAGGTGCCGACCAGCACGGTGGCCACCGCGTTGCCCGCGAAGTTCGTCAGGGCGCGGGCCTCGCTCATGAACCGGTCGATGCCGACGATCAGGCCGACGCCGTCGACCAGTTCGGGGCGGTGCGACTGGAGGCCGCCGGCGAGGGTGGCCAGACCGGCGCCGGTGACGCCCGCCGCGCCCTTCGAGGCGATGACCATGAAGACCAGCAGGGAGATCTGCTCGCCGACGGTCAGCGGGTCACCGGTGGCGTTGGCGATGAACAGCGAGGCCATCGTGAGGTAGATCGCGGTGCCGTCGAGGTTGAAGGAGTAGCCGGTCGGCACGGTGATGCCGACGACGGGCTTGCTGACGCCCATGTGCTCCATCTTCGCGATCAGCCGCGGCAGGGCCGACTCGGACGACGAGGTGGAGAGGATCAGCAGGAACTCACGGCCCAGGTACTTCAGCAGCGTGAAGATGTTGACCCCGGCCACCAGGCGCAGGATCGCGCCCAGGATCAGGAACACGAAGAGCGCGCAGGTGACGTAGAAGCCGATCATGATGATCGCGAGGGACTTCAGCGCGTCCACGCCCGTCTCGCCGACCACCGCGGCCATCGCGCCGAAGGCTCCGACCGGCGCGGCCCACATGATCATGGCGAGGATGCGGAAGACGAGGCGCTGGATGTGGCCGATGCCCCGGATGACCGGCTCGCCGGCCGAGCCCATGGCCTGGAGCGCGAAGCCCGCGAGCAGGGCGATCAGCAGGGTCTGGAGGACCTCGCCCTCGGTGAACGCCGAGACCATGGTGGTGGGGATGATGCCGAGCAGGAAGTCCACGGTGGACTCACTGGCGCCCGAGGCCTGCTCCTCACCGGCGGCGCGGGCCGCCTCGGTGAGGTGGAGGCTGGAGCCGGGCTCCAGGAGGTTGCCGACGACGAGGCCGATGGCCAGGGCGACGGTCGACATGACCAGGAAGTAGCCGAGGGCCAGACCACCGACGGCGCCGACCTTGGCGGCCTTCCGTACGGAGCCGACGCCCAGCACGATCGTGCAGAAGATGATGGGCGAGATCATCATCTTGATGAGGTTGACGAAGCCGGTGCCGATCGGCTTGAGCTCCACGGCGAAGTCGGGAGCCACGAGGCCCACCGTGATGCCCAGCACCACGGCGGCGATCACGGCCAGGTAGAGATAGTGGGTGCGGTCCCGTCGTGCGGCTTTCTCTGCCACGGGGGTCTCCTCGGGTGTGCGGCGGCTCCCCGTCCCTGGGGGCTTCGGTGACTATCCACTTCCCTGTGACGGCCGTCACCCTTGCGTTCATATCGTTCACGGACGCTTATCGGCCACCTTGGGCCGGTGGTCGCCGACAGGCAGACTGGGTGCCATGCGTCTGCCCCGTACCGTCCCCCGCAGCCTGGCCGGCCAGCTGTTCGCGATGCAGGCCCTGCTCGTGGCCGCGGTCGTCGCGGGGTGCGCGCTCTTCACCTACGCCTCCGGCCGGTCCCAGGCGGAGGAGACCGCGGCGCGCCAGGTGCGGGCGGCCGCCCTCGCCATGGCCGGATCGCCGTCGGTGCGGGAGGCGATCCGTACCCCCGACCCCTCCGCCGTACTCCAGCCGTACGCGGAGCGGGTGCGCGAGGACACCGGGATCGCCTTCGTCACGATCATGGATCCGCAGGGGGTCCGCTGGACCCACCCGGACCGCGCCGAGATCGGCAGGAGCTTCATCGGGCACACGGAGCGCGCGTTGCTCGGCGAGACCTTCGAGGAGACCTACACCGGCACGCTGGGCCCCTCGATACGCGTGGTGACACCGGTCCACGACGGCGGCAGGATCGTCGGCATGGTCAGCGCGGGAATCACCGTGGAGCGGGTGTCCACACAGGTACGGGAACAGCTCGGCGCGCTGGGGACGGCGGCGGGCGCCGCGCTGCTGATCGGCGCGTTCGGGACGTACGTGATCAACGCCAGGCTGCGGCGGCACACCCACGGGATGAACGCCCGGGAGCTGAGCCGGATGCACACCTACCACGAGGCCACACTGCACGCGGTGCGCGAGGGGCTGCTGATGCTGGACGGGCAGCGCCGGGTCGCCCTGATCAACGACGCGGGCCGGGACCTGCTGGGGCTGGCGCCCGGATCGGTCGGGCGCCGGATCGACGAGCTCGCGCTTCCGGCACCGCTGACCGGGGCGCTCCTCGCGTCCGAGCCGCGGGTGGACGAGGTCCATCTGACGGCGGACCGGGTGATCGTCGTCAACACCAGCCCGGTGGTCGGCGGTGAGCGGCGCGGCACGGTGGTGACCCTGCGGGACCACACGGAGCTCCAGGCGCTGTCGGGGGAGCTGGACTCGGAGCGCGGCTTCACCCAGGCACTGCGCTCTCAGGCGCACGAGGCGGCGAACCGGCTGCACACCGTGGTCTCGCTGATCGAGCTGGGCCGGGTCGACGAGGCCGTGGAGTTCGCGACGGCCGAGCTGGAACTGGCACAGGTGCTCACCGACCGGGTGGTGGGGGCGGTGGCCGAACCGGTGCTGGCCGCGCTGCTGCTCGGCAAGGCGGCGCAGGCCAACGAGCGCGGTGTGGAGCTGGTGCTCGCGCGGGACAGCATGATCGACGACGGGGCCCTGCCGCGGTCGCTGGCCGCCCGGGACCTGGTCACGATTCTCGGGAACCTGATCGACAACGCGGTGGACGCCGCGTCCGAGGCGGGTCAGGGCGACGGCGGGGCCGTCCCGGCGCAGCGCACGGCGACACGGGCCCTGGTCACCGTGACGGCGCGGACGGACGAGGGCGAGCTGCTGCTGCGGGTGGCGGACACGGGCGGGGGGATCGGCCCCGACGACGCGGACGAGGTGTTCGGCCGGGGCTGGACAACCCGCGGGGCGGGCCGCGGCCTGGGCCTGGCGCTCGTGCGGCAGGCCGTCCACCGCAACGGCGGCACGGTGACGCTCGGCCGGGCGGCGGACGGGGGCGCGGAGTTCACGGTGCGAATCCCCGTGGACACCCGGGCGGCGAGAGCCGAGGTGGTGACGCCATGATCCGCGTCCTGGTAGTGGAGGACGATCCGGTGGCCGCCGACGCCCATCAGCTGTACGTGGACCGGGTGCCGGGCTTCGAGGTGGCAGCCGTGGCTCACTCCCGGGCCGAGGCCGTGCGGGCCCTGGACCGGACGGCGGTGGACCTGCTGCTCCTCGACCTCTATCTGCCCGACGGCCACGGCCTGCAACTGCTCCGGTCGCTGCGGGCGGCCGGCCACGGCGCCGACGTCATCGCCGTGACGTCGGCGCGGGACCTGGCGGTGGTACGGGAGGGCGTGTCGCTCGGGGTCGTGCAGTACGTGCTGAAGCCGTTCACCTACCCCACCCTCCGGGACCGGCTCGTGCGCTATGCCGAGTTCCGGGCGGCGGCCGGTGAGGCGAGCGGCCAGGAGGAGGTGGACCGGGCGCTGGGCGCCCTGCGGGTCGCGGACCCGGCCACGCTGCCCAAGGGCCTGAGCGGACCGACGCTGGAGGCGGTGACCGGGGCGTTGCGGGAGGCACGCGAGGGGCTGACCGCGACGGCCGCCGGGCAGGAGCTGGGGATGTCGCGGATCACGGCACGCCGCTATCTGGAGCATCTGGTGACGGCGGGCCGGGCGGAACGGCGGCCCAGCTACGGTCAGGTCGGCCGGCCCGAGCTGCACTACCGCTGGGTGGCCGAAACCCGATGATCGAGCGGGCTCGGCCTGAAGGGCCCCGCTAGGAGGATCGTACGAAGGGTGAACTGATAGGAACAGCCTGTAGCCAGGGTGTTCCCCGCCTTCTACGGTGGGGCCGTGCACCCCACCCCGCCCTTCAACGCCCCCGCCGCGCGCCGCTTGCGCGAGGCGCTGGGAATGGCTCCCGGACATGTTGCGTACGGGCTCGGCGCCCAGTACGGACTCCAGATCACGGCAGAGACCGTGATGGCCTGGGAGCGTGGTACGGCCCTGCCCGGCGAACGCGAACTGATGGCTCTGGCCGGGGTGCTGTGGTGCGCTCCTGGTGAACTCCTTTCCTCCGCGGGCACGTTGCGCGAGCACCGGCTCGCGCAGGACATCGCCGTGGACGAACTGGCCCGGAAGCTGGGGATGTCGGCCGCGGCGTACCAGCGGATCGAGGAGTCGGGCCGCTGGCGGGGCAACGAGCGGCAGGCCGTGGCGCTCTGCGACGCGCTGGGCATGTCCGCGGCGCAGTTCCTGACGGCCACCGGCCGGAACGAGGAGTTGAAGGACCTGCTGACGCGGGCGGTGACGACCCGCTGGCAGGCGTACGTACGGCCGGTGGACAAGCTCGTACCGCTGGACCGCATCCTCCTCCAGAACGTGCTGGAGCAACTGCACGCCGACTACCAGGCCCTGATGGTGTCGACGCTGAGCTGGAACACCGCGGGCCGGGACCGTGACGGGACGGCGGGCGACGCGGGGCGGGAGTACCTGGGCCGGGTCGTCGAGGAGTTCTGGCGGACGGCCGGCATCTGAGGCCGTCTCCCTGACAGGTCCGGCCCGGCGCGTCCGGCGTGCTCCAGGGCACTGGGACATGTCCCGGACAGGGTCGAGCCCTGTTCGACAGGGCCGCACGCTCAGGAGTGGATTGCGGCAACACCTCGGGGGGACGCCGGCGGCCCCGGCCGTCCCCGGGGGGACGGCGGGGCCGCTGTGCCGTCGGACAGGGTTGCGGCGGCGGGATCAGAAGACCGACTCGGCCTCGTACATCCGGTCGCTGGGGACGGTCTTCAGACGGGTCACGGCGTCCGCGAGCGGGGCCATCACGATGTCGGTCCCGCGCAGCGCCGTCATGCGGCCGAAGTCGCCGCGGTGGACGGCCTCCACCGCGTTCCACCCGAACCGGGTGGCGAGCACCCGGTCGTACGCCGTCGGGGTGCCCCCGCGCTGCACATGGCCGAGAATGACCGGCCGGGCTTCCTTGCCCAGGCGGAGTTCGAGCTCCGCGGCCAGACGGTTGCCGATGCCCTTGAAGCGCTCGTGTCCGAACTGGTCGATCTCGCCCTTGGCGTACGGCATCGAGCCCTCGGCCGGGTGCGCGCCCTCGGCGACGCAGATGACGGCGAACTTCTTGCCGCGCGCGAAGCGTTCCTCGACCATCTTGACCAGGTCGTCGACCTGGAAGGGCCGCTCGGGCAGACAGATCCCGTGGGCGCCGCCGGCCATGCCGGACTCCAGGGCGATCCAGCCCGCGTGGCGGCCCATGACCTCGACGACCATGACCCGCTGGTGCGACTCGGCCGTGGTCTTGAGGCGGTCTATGGCCTCGGTCGCGACGCCCACGGCGGTGTCGAAGCCGAAGGTCCGGTCGGTGGCCGAGATGTCGTTGTCGATCGTCTTCGGGACGCCCACGACGGGCATCCCGGCGTCGGAGAGCATGCGGGCCGCGGTGAGCGTGCCCTCGCCGCCGATCGGGATCAGCGCGTCGATGCCGTAACGGAGGGACAGCTCCG
The DNA here is from genome assembly GCF_040611875.1 of Streptomyces sp. NPDC006516. Lineage (NCBI taxonomy): Bacteria > Bacillati > Actinomycetota > Actinomycetes > Kitasatosporales > Streptomycetaceae > Streptomyces > Streptomyces sp. NPDC006516. Next base: position 1,108,073 of record NZ_JBEXPD010000002.1, on the reverse strand, counting down.
CGCAGTTCTCGGCGGCCTCGCGCAGCCGGTCGCGCTCCAGCCGTGCCGAGCCGAGGATCGTGCCGCCGCGGGCCAGGATGCCGCTGACGGCGTTCAGGTCGAGAGGCCGGAAATGGCCGTCGAGCAGCCCCTTGAAGCCGTCCTCGAAGCCGATGACCTCATCGCCGTGGCCCACCACGGCGCGGTGCACGACCGACCGGATCACGGCGTTCAGGCCTGGGCAGTCGCCGCCTGCGGTGAGAATTCCGATGCGCATCCTGCTCTGTCTCCTGCTCGCTAGTGCCATGCATTCCGGGGACCCGTCGAGAAACCCCCGTACCGTGAGCCACGACGATTGTCCCACGCCGGGCCCCGCCCCCGCGCTTCCGGCCTCGCCCGCACAGGGCCGTCAGGGGTTCGGGGGCGGCCCGTACCGGGCATACGGTCCGGCGGGCGGCATACCTGCCCCGGTAGGTATCGTCAAGAGGACAATGCCAGCCAAACAGGACGGGAGACCACGCGTGACGCGCAGTGTGTACGTGACCGGGATCGACCGGGGAGACGGCCGCCAGGTCGTCGACCTGGGAGTCATGGAGCTACTGACGCGTCAGGTGGACCGGGTCGGCGTCTTCCGGCCGCTCGTCCATGACGGGCCCGACCGGCTGTTCGAACTGCTGCGGGCGCGCTACCGCCTCTCGCAGAGCCCGGAGACCGTGTTCGGCGTGGACTACCAGGAGGCGTCCGCGGTCCAGGCGGAGAAGGGCACCGACGAGCTGGTGTCCCTGCTCGTCGAGCGCTTCCACCGGGTGGCCCGCGACTACGAGGTCGTCCTGGTCCTCGGAAGCGACTTCGCCGCCACCCAGCTCCCCGACGAGCTGGCACTGAACGCCCGGCTCGCCAACGAGTTCGGCGCCTCGGTCATCGCGGTGGTCGGCGGCAAGGACCAGGACGCCGAGTCCGTGCGCGCCGAGACGCGCAACGCCTACCGGGCGTACGCCGGCCTCGGCTGCGACGTCCTGGCGATGATCGTGAACCGGGTGGCTTCCGACGACCGGGAGGCCATCGCCGAACGGCTGCGGAACCAGCTGCCGGTCCCCTGCTCGGTGCTGCCGGACGACCCGGCGCTCTCCGCGCCCACCGTCGCCCAGATCACGGCAGCACTGGGCGGAACGGTTCTCCTGGGCGACGACTCGGGTCTCGCCAGGGACGCCCTGGACTTCGTCTTCGGCGGCGCGATGCTGCCGAACCTCCTCAAGGCCCTTACCCCGGGCTGCATGGTCGTCACCCCCGGCGACCGCGCGGACCTGGTCATCGGTTCGCTCGCGGCGCACAGCGCCGGCACGCCGCCCATCGCCGGCCTCCTGCTCACCCTGAACGAGCGCCCCGGCGAGGAGATACTCCGGCTGGCGGCCCGCCTCGCACCGGGCACACCGGTCATCGCCGTGGCCGGCGGATCCTTCCCCACAGCGGGTGAACTCTTCGCCCTCGAAGGCAAGTTGAATGCCGCGACCCCCCGTAAGGCGGAGACCGCCCTCGGTCTCTTCGAGCGCCACGTGGACACCGGCGCGCTGCTGGAGCGGATCTCGGTGGCCCGCAGCGGCCGGGTCACCCCGATGATGTTCGAGCACGAACTGCTGGAGCAGGCCCGCTCCGACCGGCGCCGGGTCGTGCTGCCCGAGGGCACGGAGGAGCGCGTCCTGCGCGCCGCGGACGTCCTGCTGCGCCGCGACGTCTGCGACCTGACCCTGCTCGGGGACACCGACGTCATCCGCAAGAAGGCCGCCGACCTGGGCATCGACCTCGGAGAGACCCTGATCGTCGACCCGCAGACCTCGGAGCTGCGCCAGAGCTTCGCCGAGCGGTACGCCGAGTTGCGCGCGCACCGCGGAGTGACGGTGGAGCTGGCCTACGACGTCGTCTCGGACGTCAACTACTTCGGCACCCTGATGGTCCAGGAGGGCCACGCGGACGGCATGGTCTCCGGCTCGGTGCATTCCACCGCCGCGACGATCCGCCCGGCGTTCGAGATCATCAAGACGAAGCCGGACGCCTCGATCGTCTCCTCCGTCTTCTTCATGTGCCTCGCCGACAAGGTCCTGGTCTACGGCGACTGCGCGGTCAACCCGGATCCGGACGCGGAACAGCTCGCGGACATCGCGGTGCAGTCGGCGGCCACCGCTTCCCGCTTCGGCGTGGAGCCCCGGATCGCGATGCTCTCGTACTCGACGGGCACCTCCGGCACCGGCGCCGACGTCGACAAGGTGCGGGAGGCCACGGAGCGGGTACGCGCCGCGCGTCCGGACCTGATGATCGAGGGCCCGATCCAGTACGACGCGGCGGTCGAGCCGTCCGTCGCGGCGACCAAGCTGCCGGCGTCGGAGGTGGCGGGCCGGGCGACCGTGCTGATCTTCCCCGACCTCAACACCGGCAACAACACATACAAGGCGGTCCAGCGCTCGGCCGGCGCGGTCGCGGTCGGCCCGGTCATGCAGGGACTCCGCAAGCCGGTCAACGACCTGTCGCGCGGCGCCCTGGTCCAGGACATCGTCACCACGGTGGCCATCACGGCGATCCAGGCGCAGGGCGAGGAATGACCGCGATGACCACCGATCCCACCACTGAAGGTTCCCGCTCCATGAACGACGCCCACCGCGTACTCGTGCTCAACTCCGGATCCTCGTCCGTGAAGTACCAGCTGCTGGACATGCGGGACCGGTCCCGTCTGGCCACCGGCCTGGTCGAGCGGATCGGGGAGTCCTCCTCCCGGCTGGTGCACACCCCGCTGACGGGCGGCGGTGAGCCCCGCGAGCGCACCGGGCGGATCGCCGACCACGAGGAGGCGCTGAAGGCCGCGGCCGGCGAGCTGGCGGCCGACGGGCTCGGCCTCGACTCCCCCGAGCTTGCGGCGATCGGCCACCGGGTGGTGCACGGCGGGCTGAGGTTCAGCGAGCCCACGGTGATCACGGACGCGGTGCTGAAGGAGATCGAGCGGCTCGTCCCGGTGGCCCCGCTGCACAACCCGGCGAACATCACCGGGATCCGCACGGCGCAGGCGCTGCGGCCGGACCTGCCGCAGGTCGCGGTCTTCGACACGGCGTTCCACACGACGATGCCGGAGCACGCGGCGCGGTACGCGATCGACGTCGAGACCGCCGACGCGCACCGCATCCGCCGTTACGGCTTCCACGGCACCTCGCACGCGTACGTCTCGCGCCGCACCGCCGAACTCCTGGGCCGGCCGGTGTCCGAAGTGAACGTGATCGTGCTGCACCTGGGCAACGGCGCCTCGGCCTCCGCCGTGGCGGGCGGCCGGTGCGTGGAGACGTCCATGGGCCTGACCCCCTTGGAAGGGCTGGTCATGGGTACGCGTTCGGGTGACGTCGACCCGGCGGTCACCTTCCACCTGAAGCGGGTAGCCGGGATGTCGACGGACGAGATCGACGTCCTGCTGAACAAGAGGAGCGGGCTGGTCGGCCTCTGCGGCGACAACGACATGCGGGAGATCCGGCGCCGCGTGGACGAGGGCGACGAGCGCGCCACGCTCGCGTTCGACATCTACATCCACCGGCTGAAGAAGTACATCGGCGCCTATTCGGCGGTCCTCGGCCGGGTGGACGCCGTGGTCTTCACGGCGGGGGTCGGGGAGAACTCGGCTCCAGTACGGGAGGCTGCGCTCGCGGGACTGGAGGGATTCGGCCTGGCCGTGGACGCGGACCGCAACGCCGTGCGGTCCGGCGAACCGCGGCTGATCTCGCCCGACGGCGCGGCCGTGGCGGTCGCCGTCGTACCTACCGACGAGGAGCTGGAGATCGCCGGTCAGACCTTCGACCTGGTCCACAACTGAGCGGGCCCGCGCCCCTTTGTATCTTCCACCAGACGGAATATTCCGCAGTGAAACAAACCGATAGGATCCGCCTCATGCGCCGTTCCAAAATCGTCTGCACCCTCGGTCCCGCCGTCGACTCCCATGAGCAGCTCGTCGCTCTGATCGAGGCCGGCATGAGCGTGGCCCGTTTCAACTTCAGTCACGGTACCCACGAGGAGCACCAAGGCCGTTACGACCGGGTCCGCAAGGCCGCCGCCGAGACCGGCCGCGCGGTCGGCGTACTCGCCGACCTCCAGGGCCCGAAGATCCGCCTCGCGAAGTTCGCCGAGGGTCCCGTCGAGCTGGTCCGCGGGGACGAGTTCGTCATCACGTCCGAGGACGTCCCCGGCGACAAGTCGATCTGCGGTACCACCTACAAGGGCCTGCCCGGCGATGTCGCCAAGGGTGACCCGATCCTGATCAACGACGGCAACGTCGAGCTGAAGGTCGTCTCCGTGGACGGCCCCCGGGTCACCACCATCGTGATCGAGGGCGGTGTCATCTCCGACCACAAGGGGATCAACCTCCCGGGCGCGGCGGTCAACGTCCCCGCGCTGTCCGAGAAGGACGTCGACGACCTGCGGTTCGCCCTGCGGATGGGCTGCGACCTGGTCGCGCTGTCCTTCGTCCGCGACGCCGAGGACGTCAAGGACGTGCACAAGGTGATGGACGAGGAGGGCCGCCGGGTCCCCGTCATCGCCAAGGTCGAGAAGCCGCAGGCCGTCGAGCACATGGAGGGCGTCGTCGCCGCCTTCGACGGTGTGATGGTCGCCCGCGGTGACCTGGCCGTCGAGTATCCGCTCGAGAAGGTCCCGATGGTGCAGAAGCGCCTCATCGAGCTGTGCCGCCGCAACGCCAAGCCGGTGATCGTGGCGACCCAGATGATGGAGTCGATGATCACCAACTCGCGGCCGACCCGCGCCGAGGCGTCCGACGTCGCCAACGCGATCCTGGACGGCGCGGACGCGGTCATGCTGTCGGCGGAGTCCTCCGTCGGCGCGTACCCGATCGAGACGGTCAAGACGATGTCGAAGATCGTCGTCGCCGCCGAGGAGGAGCTCCTCTCCAAGGGCCTCCAGCCGCTGGTGCCGGGCAAGAAGCCCCGTACGCAGGGTGGTTCGGTGGCACGCGCGGCCTGCGAGATCGCGGACTTCCTCGACGGCAAGGCGCTGGTGGCCTTCACCAAGTCCGGTGACACCGCCCGCCGTCTGTCCCGCTACCGCGTGGCGCAGCCGATCCTGGCCTTCACCACGGAGGAGTCCACCCGCAACCAGCTCGCGCTGAGCTGGGGCGTCGAGTCGTACGTCGTCCCGCACGTGGACAACACCGACGCCATGGTCGACCTGGTGGACGCCGAGCTGCTGAAGCTGAACCGCTACAGCGACGGCGACACGATGGTCATCACGGCCGGTTCGCCCCCCGGTGTCCCCGGCACCACCAACATGGTCCGGGTCCACCACCTGAGCGGCGAGAACGCCTGACGCGTCACGCAGCGGTGAACGGCCGTGGCCCGCATCCCGTGAACACGGGGTGCGGGCCACGGCCGTTGTGCGGCTCCCGAACGGGTCATGGGGTCAGCTGTTGCCGCCGGTGAAGTAGTTCTGCAGGCCGGGGACCTTGAGCGAGCCGCCGAACTGGCCGGCCTGGGTCACCTTGGCGTCGGTGAAGAAGGCGAAGGGCACGTTCAGCGGCGGAGGGGTCTCCGGGCTGAAGGTGACGGGGATGATGCCGAAGAGGTTGCCCTTCAGGCTCTCCGTGTACATGGTCACCGTGCCGTTGCGGATGGTGGAGGTCGAGCCCTCCTCGGCCTTGACGTGACCGGTCGTACCGGCCGGGCCCTCCGTCAGCTGGTGCAGGTCCCTGATGTCGATGGTGTCCGCGGTGAACTTCAGCACCTTCTTGATGCTGCCGTTGTACGTCTTCACCTCGACGATGCCCTTGTAGTCGAGCCCGGTGAGCGTGAGCTTGGAGGTCTCCAGGATCCACGGTGCGTCCGGGAGCAGCGGGATGCCCTGCTCCAGGTCGGCCGCGGCGAGCGCCTCGGGGTCGGCGGTCGGGCACGGGAAGCGCTCCTTGGCGCCGTCCGGGATGTCCTCGTCCTTCACCGGGTCGAGGCCCTTGACGTCCTCGTCCAGCTCCTCGACGTCCTCACCGGCCTTCTCCGCGGCGTCACGGATGGCGTCGGTGGTCTCGTCGGCCGCCTCGTCGGCAGCGTCCTTCACCTCGTCGGCCGCGTCCTTCACCTCGTCGGCGGCCTCCTTCGCCGGCTCGGTCGCGGCGGTGGACTCCGACGGCGCCGGGGTCTCCTCGGTGGCGGAGGCGGACGGCTCGGCCGTCGCCTCGTCCTTGCCGTCGAAGAGGTCCTTGAGCGCGTCACCGAGACCCAGCGGGTCGAGCGGGTTCGTCGACTTCGTGGGCGTGGGAGTGGCCGTCGGGGCGGTCTTCTCCTCGGAGGTGTCCTCGGGCTCGTCCTGTGCGGACGCGCTCGCGGAGGGCTTCGGCGCCGTGGCCCCGTCGTCCGTGCCGGCCTCGTCGGACTTGTCCTCGCCGGCCTTGTCCTCGTCGGCGTCGTCCTTGCCCGCGTCCGCGGACGGGGTGGCGCTCGGCGTCGGCTCCGCCTCCGGTTCCTGCGATTCGGACGGCTCGTCCGAGCGGGTCACACAGGGGCCGGGCGCGAAGGGGATGTCCGTGCTGTCGTCGGCCATGGCCAGCCTGGGAGTGAGACCCATGCCGACGAAGACCGCCGTCGGCATCGCGGCGAGCGCGAACGCCTTCTTTCCCGCGGGCATGTGCAGCTTCGTCAGCAGCGACTTCCTGGGCGCCGCGTGGCGGGGCCCTCTTCGCTCCGGAAGGTCCTCCGGCCCGAAGTCGTTCATCCGCGTCTCGTCACCCCGCACGATGACTCCCGCCGTCGCCCTCGGCCGCCACGTCGAACAGCAGCGGCTTCCGCGGAGCCTCCGCGGTGTCGTGGAACCCCTGGTCCTGCTCCGGCATCCGGGGCGCCTCGCCCTGGGCCCCTTCGGACGCGGGGCCGCTCTTGGCCTCGCCCGGTACCCAGGAGATGGACAGGGCTCCGCCGAGGAGGGAGAACAGGAAGCCGATGATGAAGCCGCCGATGTTGGCGACGGGTATGGAGATCAGTGCGAGCAGGATCGCGGCGACACCGGCGAACACCCGCACGATGTGGTGGAACCACATCGTCAGGCCCAGCGTGACGAGCAGGACCCCGATGATCAGCGACCCCGCACCCGCAGTGGTGGACATCGCGATCGTCATGTTGCCGAGGTGCATGTTGGCGTACGGGAAGTACGCGATGGGTAGACCACCCAGGATGGTGAACAGGCCCGCCCAGAACGGCCGGTTACCCCGCCAGGTGCGGAATCCCCGCCGGAAGACGGTGAGGTAGTGCTCGTTCTGCCCTGTGGACTCGGGGCTCATGGAAAACAGCTCCCTGGAACCGGTACTGCTGTGAGAAGAGAAGGGGTGGGCAGCCGGAGGTCCTCACGGAACCCTCCGGCCACCCGGGCGAGTGCTTAGAAGCACTCCTTGACGCCCTTGTGCAGCTTCAGGCTCAGGTTGCTGAGCTTGAAGGTACCGGCGGTGGTCGCCCACGCCGTCTGCTCGACGTCGGTCAGCGTCGCCTTCTTGGCGCGCTGCGCGAAGCCGCCCGCCTTGACAGCCTTCTCCGTACCGGGCTGGATGCCGGGCTTGCCCACCGAACCGGCGCCGACGCCGATGTCGATCTGCTCGAAGTACGCGTCCGCGTCGAGCTGAGCGACGTCGAGGTACAGGTTGGTCGCCTCGACGGGCTTCTTCGGGTCGGTGCCCGCGCTCAGCTGCAGGCTGACGCTGCCGAGACCGAAGGGCAGGTCCGGCGTCACGACCGACTGGCACATGTTCGTGATCGTGGCCTTGCTGAAGCCCGACACGGCCACGGGGTGCGCCTGCTGCTTGCCACCCTCGATGTCCGTGCCGACAGCGACGCTGCCGTACTGGACGAAGTCCTCACCGACGAGCTTGTCGGTGGAGACCTTGAAGCTCTGGCCGGAGACGCTGAACGACGCGGCGAGCGCGCCCTGCGCCAGGCCGACGCCGACCGCTGCGGTCGCGACGACGCTCGGCACCATGACCAGAGCGAAACGCTTCCATCTGGTACCACCGCGAACCTGCGAACTCATAAATTTCCTCCTTCTCGGACGTACATCTCCGGTACGGGCATGTGCCCGCCCTGGGATGGGAGAAGTGCTACGTCCTCGGGAAGGAGAGCGCCCGGACCGGAGGCGCGTACCGCATCCGAATCACCGGCGATCACCCCCGAGCGACAACCACTGGCGGCGCGTCTGCGCAGCCGGTTCGGACAGGCCCTGCCCAGGGGCAGGAACCCCCCTGTCCGCGATCGGCGCCACTGCCGCCGACCACCCGGTGGGGACCCAACAGACCCGTCTGCGCCGACTGGCCGTCGAGCTGGCGGGTATTGGACCGAGCGTGGCCGATCGTGGTGCATTCGCGGCCGGGACACAAGGGGGGTCGTTACTCGCTAGTAACGGCCCGATAACCCGGACGCGACAGGGGGGTACCGTCCGGCCACACAGGGTGGCACCAAAGGGACGTCGAAACAGGAGGATTGCAGCCCTAAACCGGACAGATCCCGGAGGGCGATTTACTGCGAGTAACAGGGCTTACTTTTATCAAGTTTTGGTAAAGCAGAAGGGTTTTTGTCGTTCACCCGCGAAAACGGCCGCGGTGCCCGGAGGGCTCCACGGCCGTGTTGTCACATCAGAACAAGACGCGCGCCAGGGCGGTCCGGGCCGCGACCACTCGGGGGTCGTCGGGGCCGATCACCTCGAAGAGCTCGAGGAGGCGCACCCGCACGGCGTCGCGGTCGTCGCCGAAGTTACGGCGCACCGTCTCCACGAGCCGGCCGAAGGCGTCCTCGACGTGACCGCCCACGAGGTCCAGGTCGGCCGCGGCCATCTGCGCCGCCGGCTGGGCCGGATTCTCGGCGGCCTCCTTGCGGACCTGCTGCGGGTCCACGCCCGCGACCCGGCCCAGCAGTTCGGCCTGGGCGAGGCCCAGCTTGGCCTCGGTGTTGACCGGGTCGTCGGCCAGGATGCCCTTGTACGCCGCGACCGCACCGGCGAAGTCGTTGGCGTCCAGCGCCTGCGCGGCCGTTTCCAGCTGCGCGTCGTACGGTCCGGCGGGAATCTCGGCGGGGGCGCTCCCCGCACCCTCGGCGCCCGCGTCCGGGTCGACGACGATGCCGGTGAGCCCGAAGCGCTCCTCGCCGACCTGGATCAGCTGGTCCAGCGTCTGGCGGATCTGGCTCTCGGGGGCCGCGCCCTGGAAGAGCGGAAGGGCCTGCCCGGCCACCACGGCGAAGACCGCCGGGATGCCCTGGATCCCGAACTGCTGCATCAGCATCTGGTTGGCGTCGACATCGACCTTGGCCAGCACGAAGCGGCCGTTGTACTCGGTGGCGAGGCGCTCCAGGAGCGGGCCGAGCTGCTTGCACGGCTCGCACCACTCGGCCCAGAAGTCGATGACGACCGGGACTTCGGTGGAGCGCTGGAGGACGTCGGTCTCGAAGCCCGCCTCGTCGACGTCGATCACCAGGGAGGCCGGGGACACGCCCCCGCCACCCCCCTGCCGGGCCGACTCCGCGCGGGCCTGCTCCGCCTTCGCCTTGGCCTCGCCGGCCGCCTTCACAGCGGCGAGGTCGACGACGCCGCTCATGGACATGTTCCTAGGCTGCATACGTACATCCTCCCCCCTGAGCCCACTGTTCCGGAAAGCGATCCGTGAACCGCTCCCGCCCACAGCCGCACCGGTGTGCGCGGCGCATGGGCGGAAACGGCTCCGAGGCCCTGAATTACCCCGTGTTCGGCGCCGGGTCCCCACCCGACGCCAGTGGCTGTCGATCGTTCGTGGCGTCACGACGGCGGACCGTCGCTTCTTACGCTACGACCCGTAGCGTAACTGGCCGCACCCCCCGCAGTGCAAGAGCGCGCGGTGATCTGTCTCACGGGCTCCAGGCCCGGTCAGCGGTACTTACCGGCCGGTATGGTCACCGCATGCTGAGCCGCAGTCCCACAGAACCAGCCCGATCCGGACGTCCCCGCAGTGCCGAGGCCGACGCCGCGATCCTGGAGGCGACCCGTGCGTCGCTGGTCGATCTGGGCTGGTCGAAGCTGACCATGGGAGACGTGGCCACGCGGGCGGGGGTCGCCAAGACGACCCTCTACCGCCGCTGGGCGGGCAAGAACGAGCTGGTCGTCGACGCGGTCGCCGTGCTCTTCGACGAGCTGGAACTGCCGGACCTGGGCAGTCTGGCGGCCGATGTGGAGGCCGTGGTGCTGCAGTTCGCCGCGCTGCTGGAGCGGCCGGAGACCAAGACGTCGCTGATGGCCGTCGTCGCGGAGTCCACCCGCGACGAGGCGCTGCGGGACCGGATACGGAATTCGATCGTGGCCCGGCAGAAGCACCTCGTCCTGCAGGGCCGCCGGCGGGCGCAGGAGCGCGGGGAACTGCCCGTCGAGCCGGACCCCGGGGTGGCCGCCCGCACCGTCGACCTGATCTTCGACGTGATAGCCGGGGCGGTGGTCCACCGCGCACTGGTGAGCGCCGAGCCCGTCGATGCCGACTGGGCCCGGCGCTTCACCCTGCTGCTGCTCTCGGGACTGGGAGCGGCGTCCTCGCGGGAGGACTGACCGCGAGGCGCGTCAGAAGCCCGGCGGCTCCGTGTAGACGCCCCACTCGTCGCGCAGGACACCGCAGATCTCGCCGAGGGTCGCCTCGGCCCGTACGGCGTCCAGCATCGGCGCGATCATGTTCGACCCGTCCCGCGCCGCGGCCAGCATCGCGTCGAGCGCGCCCCGCACCCGGGCGTCGTCACGGCCCTCCTTGCGTGCGGCGAGCTCGCGCACCTGCTCCCGCTCGACCTCGTGGCTGACCCGCAGGATCTCCAGGTCCCCGGTGACGGAGCCGTGGTGGACGTTGACGCCGACGACCCGCTTCTCGCCCTTCTCCAGCGACTGCTGGTAACGGAAGGCGGACTCGGCGATCTCGCCCGTGAACCAGCCGTCCTCGATGCCGCGCAGGATGCCGGAGGTCATCGGCCCGATGGGGTGCGTGCCGTCCGGGTGGGCCCGGGTGCCGCGCTCCTTGATCTGCTCGAAGATCTTCTCGGCGTCGGCCTCGATGCGGTCGGTGAGCTGCTCGACGTACCACGAACCGCCGAGCGGGTCGGCGACGTTGGCGACGCCTGTCTCCTCCATGAGGACCTGCTGGGTGCGCAGCGCGATCTCGGCGGCCTGCTCGGACGGGAGGGCGAGCGTCTCGTCGAGGGCGTTGGTGTGCAGGGAGTTGGTGCCGCCGAGTACGGCGGACAGCGCCTCCACCGCGGTGCGGACGACGTTGTTGTACGGCTGCTGGGCGGTGAGCGAGACGCCGGCCGTCTGGGTGTGGAAGCGGAGCCACTGCGCCTTGTCGGTCTTCGCGCCGTAGGTCTCCTTCATCCAGCGGGCCCAGATGCGCCGTGCCGCGCGGAACTTGGCGATCTCCTCGAAGAAGTCGAGGTGCGCGTCGAAGAAGAAGGACAGCCCGGGCGCGAACGTGTCGACGTCCAGGCCCCGGGAGAGACCGAGCTCCACGTAGCCGAAGCCGTCGGCGAGGGTGTAGGCGAGCTCCTGCGCGGCCGTGGCCCCTGCCTCGCGGATGTGGTAGCCGGAGACCGAGAGCGGCTTGTACGCCGGGATGACGCGGGCGCAGTGCTCCATCAGGTCACCGATGAGGCGCAGATGGGGCTCGGGCTGGAAGAGCCACTCCTTCTGCGCGATGTACTCCTTGAAGATGTCGGTCTGGAGCGTGCCGTTGAGCACGGCGGGATCGACCCCCTGGCGCTCGGCTGCGACCAGGTACATGCAGAAGACGGGGACGGCGGGACCGCTGATCGTCATCGAGGTGGTGACGTCGCCGAGCGGGATGTCCCGGAAGAGGACCTCCATGTCGGCGGCGGAGTCGATGGCGACCCCGCAGTGTCCGACCTCGCCGAGAGCGCGGGCGTCGTCGGAGTCGCGTCCCATCAGGGTCGGCATGTCGAAGGCGACACTGAGCCCGCCGCCGCCGTTGGCCAGGATGGTCTTGTACCGCTCGTTGGTCTGCTCGGCGTTGCCGAAGCCGGCGAACTGGCGGATGGTCCAGGTGCGGCCCCGGTAGCCGGTGGGGTGGAGCCCTCTGGTGAAGGGGTACTCGCCGGGCCAGCCGATCCGTTCGAAACCCTCGTACGTATCGCCGGGGCGCGGCCCGTACGCGGGCTCCACCGGGTCCCCGGAGAGGGTGGTGAAGTCGGCGTCGCGCTTGCGGGCCTTGTCGTAACGGGCCTGCCAGCGACGGCGGCCTTCCTCGATCGCGTCAGCGTCCATGGCACAAATTTACTAGGACGTCCTAGTAAATGTCGATGGCAAACCGCCCGGCGCATCGCGCGGGGCGGTCAGGGTCTCCCGTTCGGATCAGGCTGGAGCAGGCCGGACATGGCCACGCGGTCCCGGCCGATCCGGAACGAGAGGTGCCAGAAGGCGCGGATCAGACCTTGACGGCCTGCGGCGACCCGTCGGTGATCAGCGGCTGTACCTCGCGGACCACCTTGCGCTCGACGAAGAACGCGGCGGTCGGGATCGTGCCGGAGATGAGCACCCACAGCAGCTTGCCGACCGGCCACTTCGCCTTGGAGCCGAGGTCGAAGGCGAAGATCAGGTAGATGATGAACAGGACACCATGGAGCTGCGAGACCACGAGGGTCAGGCCCGCACCGGTGTCGAATCCGTACTTGAAGACCATGCACACGCACAGGATCATCAACATGACGGCGGTGACATAGGCCATCACCCGATAGCGGGTCAGCACGCTGGATTTCATGGCATCGAGCGTAACCGGAAGGCCGGGGCGATCTTGCAGCGCCCCGGCCCCCGCTGAGTGGCGGGCGCCCGCTACCCCTTGTCCTCGAAGTCCTGGGCGGCCACCCGCAACGGCCGGAGCATCGCGAAGATCTCGGCGCACTCCTCGTCGTCGTACACCCCGAGCCCGAAGTCCATCGCCATCAGGTCCTGGCTGGCCGCCTCGACGACCTCGCGGCCCTTGTCCGTGATGGAGGCCAGGGTCCCGCGTCCGTCGTTGGGGTTGGGGCGCTTGGCGACCAGCCCCGACCGCACCAGCCGGTCCACCGTGTTCGTCACGGAGGTGGGGTGCACCATGAGGCGCTCGCCGATCTTGGACATCGGCAGCTCACCGGCCTGCGAGAAGGTGAGGAGGACCAGCGCCTCGTAGCGGGCGAAGGTCAGCCCGTACGGTTTGACCACCGCGTCCACCTCGGCGAGCAGGATCTGCTGCGCACGCATGATCGAGGTGATCGCCCCCATGGAGGGCACCGGCCCCCAGCGCCGGTGCCAGAGTTCCTCGGCGCGGGCGATGGGATCGAAGGGGAGGCTGAGCGGCTTCGGCACGGGACGACCTTACCCACTGGTCACATGGCGGTCAGCCCTGTCTCGCCTTTCGGTACCGGACGTGTGTTCTACGGACCTCCAGGGCGAGCAGCAGGGTGCAGGCGCCGCCTGCCGCCCCCGAGACCGCTACCACCTGGTGCACCGGGAAGAACTCCGCCGCGAGCCCCGCCAGCGCCATGCCGAGCCCCTGGACCGTCATCAGCCCGGCGGTGAGCAGGGTCATGGCCCGGCCTCGCAGCGGCTCGGGCACCGCCTCGACGAACCACTGGTCGAGCCCGATGACGTACGCCGCCCCGGCCCCGGCCAGCACGAGCGCGCCCACGGCCAGGGCCAGGCCCGGGCGGAAGGCGTACAGCACCAGGGGCAGCAGTCCCAGGACCGCCACCGGCAGCACGATCCGGGAACGGGCCCGGGGGCCGAGCGCGGTCCCCACGCAGAGTTCCGCGCCGATGTGCCCGACGGCCATCGCCCCCATGAGCAGCCCGAGGGCGGCGGGGCCCGCCCCGATCGCGTCCGCGTACGGCGCGGCGAGGGCCTCCGGGGCCACCACGAAGAAGGCGGGCACCCAGAAGAGGAGCAGCAGCCCCCGCACCCTGCGGTCGCCGAGGACGGCGCGGGCCCCGGCGAGCGACTCCGCGAGCAGCGGGCCGCTCCCCTCCCCGGTCGTACGGGCGGGCCGGTCCCGGGTGCCCAGCCGCAGCAGCGCCGCGGAACAGAGGAAGGTGAGCACGGTGACGGTGATCGCCCCGCGCGGGGACAGGGCCGCGAGCAGGACGCCGCCTGCGCCGAAGCCGACGAGCAGGGCGCTCTGCGAGACGAGCCGCAGCAGCGAACGCCCGAGGACGTAGAGGTCGCCCTCCCCGAGGATGTCGGTGAGCGCGGCCGTACGCGTGCCGGTGAAGACGGGCGCCACCGCGGCCACCACGCAGCGCAGCGCCAGAAGCCCCCAGACCGGCGTGCCGGGGAGCACCATCACCGCGACGCAGCCGGCGCAGATCAGGTCGCAGGTGACCAGGACCCGGCGGGCGGGGTACCGGTCGGCGACCCCGGCGAAGAGCGTGCCGCCGACCACGTACGGGAGGAACCCCAGCGCGAAGGTGAGGGCGGACAGCAGGGGTGAGCCGGTGAGGTCGTAGACCAGCACCGTGAGCGCCAGCTCGCTGACGACGACGCCGAGGAGGGAGAGCAGGTGCGCGGCGAAGACCGGCCGGAACTCCCGTACGGCGAACACGGCGCGGTAGCCCCCGGGACCGGGGTCCGCCCCCGGGGCGTGGCCCGGGTCGGTCGAGGAGACGCGCTCCGGGGGCGGGGCCGGGGACGGCGCCTCGGCGGCGGGCGGGATGTCGCGGGGTGAACCCGCCGGAATGGTGTCGTCGCTCGGCATGCACGCAGCTTGGGGGCACGGCCCCGCACCGGCGTAGACTTTCGGCTGACGCCGAAACTTGGGTGCTTCCATGCCGTTCCATCTGCACTTCGACGAGAGCGATCTCCTCCGCTGCCGCTTCGCGCTCTCCCCGCTATGGGAGACGCAGGAGGCGGTGCGGACGCTGCACCGGCCGGGCCGTCACGGCTACCACCTGCCCTGGCTCCGGCGGATCGAGCGGGACGCGGCGGCGCTGGACCTCACCCCCCTGTGGGCCCTGATGCCGGACGGCGGGCACAACCCGGACTTCGTCTGCCCGCCGCCCCTCGGACCGCTCGCCACCTTCGCCGAGGAGATCGCGGTGGTGCGTGCGACCGATCCGCCGACCGCCCGCGACGACATGGCGCGCGCCCTCGCCGACGTACCGGGCGGGGCACACTCCCCCGTCGGCCGGCGCCTGCTGGCCGACCCCGCGCGGGCGGTCCAGGAGCTGGCGGATCTGCTGGAGCGGGCCTGGCAGGTGATGGTGGAGCCGCACTGGCCCCGGCTGCGCGCGCTGCTGGAGGCGGACATCGCGTACCACTCGCGGCGCATGGCCGAGGTGGGCTTCGAGCGCCTGCTCGGCGAGATCAGCCCCCGGCTGCGCTGGACGGACTCGACGCTGACCGTGGCCGGCACCCGGGGTAACCACAGCAGGGTGCTGGGCGGGCAGGGGCTGGTCCTGATGCCGAGTGCCTTCGTGTGGCCGGACGTGGTCGGCGGCTACGAGCCTCCCTGGCAGCCCGCCGTGATCTACCCCGCACGCGGCATCGGCGGGCTGTGGGCGCGGTCCGCGGACCGTACGCCGGACGCCCTCGCCCGCCTGCTGGGGCGGGTCCGCGCCGACGTGCTGTGCGCCCTCGCCGAACCGGCCGGGACGAGCACGCTGGCCCACCTGCTCTCGCTCGCCCCGTCCTCCGTGTCGGCGCATCTGTCGGTGCTGCGCGCGGCGGGGCTGCTCACCTCGCGGAGGTACGGGCACCAGGTGCTCTACGAGCGCACGCCGCTCGGCATCGCGCTGGCGGCCCAGGAGGCCTGAGAAGGCGCGGGGTGCCCGTTCAGCTGCCTCCGGCAGGGGCGCCCGCGACCGTGGCCAGCGCGGGTTCCGCCTCCTGGGCCGGACCCGCCGCCCGGGGCCGGTCCCCGGCACCGCCGCGCGTACCGCGCTCGCGCAGCAGGGTGAGGGAGCGCACCGCGGCCGGAGCTAGGGCGATCAGCAGGGCGGGCAGCGCCCCGGGCAGGAACTCGGGATGGAGGGTGGCCGCGAGGCAGCTCAGCACACCGAGCGGCCAGGCGAGGGCCGCCACGGGCCGGTGGGCGAGCAGCAGCGTGTAGCCGATGACCCGGCCGGGCGGCAGCCGGAACAGCGCCGTCCCGTACTGCCGCGACAGCGTCGCCCACGGGCGGCGGGGCCCTCGGGCGGAGTGGCCGTCCCGGGCGGACCCCGCTTCCACGGCCGGCACGTCCGGCGTGCGGACGGAGCGCCAGTGGCGCCCGGTCAGCGGGTTGCGGCGGCGGTGCAGCTCGAAACCGGTGGCCAGGTCCTCGGCGGGCGAGGCCCGGAAGCCGCCCGCCCCGCGCAGCGCGGCGATGCGGACGACACTGCCGGCGCCGGCCAGGAGGGGAGCCCCGTAGCGGTTGCCCGCACGCTGGACGAGGGCGCCGAAGCCCTGGTCGCCGTCGAGCCGCGCGCCCACGGCGAAAGCGGTGTCCGGGTCGCCGAAGCAGCCCGTCATCCGGTCCAGGAAGCCCGGCAGGGGCACGTGCCCGGTGTCCGCCGATGCGAGCAGGTCGTAGGCGTCACCGTGCTTGGCGAGCCAGGCGTTGTGGTTACCGTGCTCCGTCCCGGCCTGGTGCGGCCCGTCCTCCCGGTTCCACTCGGGCACCCCGAGCCGGGTGAAGTGGTGCACGCCCAGTTCGGCGCAGAGCATCCTGGCCTCCGGGTCGTCGCCCTCGTCGAGCAGCCAGACGTCCAGCGGTCCGGGGCACCGCATCCGTACGGCGCCCTCCAGGACGGTCCGCACCGCCGAGAGCGGACGGCGGCCCGGGACGTACGTGGTGAGGAAGGCGACCCGGGTGCCGGGCTCCGGCGTCACCGGGACCGGGTCCCGGGCCACCGCCACGGCGTGGAGGGTCAGGACGACGACCGCCGAGGCGTACAGCGTGATCAGACCGAGGCACACCAGGGTCAGGGAGTCCGCGACGACGAGCCACCCCTGCCCCTTCGCACGCCCGGCCCGGTAGGCGGGCAGGAGCGCGACGAGCAGCAGGAGCCCGGCGAGCGCGGGGGCGAGCGCCGGCAGGAGGACGGCTCGTATTCGGGAGCGTCCGGTGCGCCTGTGGCCGCGGTAACTCACGCGGTACCCGGTCGCGGGCGGCTCGGTGAGCGGTCCGGCGGGCCGCCCGCAGCGGTCGTGGTCGTGTCTTTCCGACGGCATCGCGCCTCCAACGGTCGGATATGCCGGTATCCCCACAGAAGGGGAGACGGCGCGAGGTGTCGACCCGGCACGTCCGAGTGAGCGGATTTCTTCGCCCGAACGCGACAGGCCCCCCGGCGCCGAGGGGCGCGGGGGGTCTGTCGCGGGGTGGCCCGCGCGGTGCGCGCGGGTGCCCGTAGCGGCGCGGTGTCGCGGATGCGATTCCGCGCGTCGCGGGTGGGCGTTCCGGCCGTGGAGGGGCGTCAGCCCGCCAGGTGGCGTTCCACCGTCTCGACCTTGGAGGTCAGGCCGTCGGTGACGCCCTGCCGGATGTCGGCCTTCAGCACCAGGGAGACCCGGCCGGCGCGGGCCTCGACGGCGGCCACGGCGCGCTTGACGACGTCCATGACCTCGTCCCACTCACCTTCGATCGACGTGAACATCGCGTCGGTGCGGTTGGGCAGCCCGGATTCGCGGACGACCCTGACGGCGTCGGCGACGTACTCCCCGACGTCCTCACCGACGCCCAGCGGACTGACGGAGAAGGCGACGATCATGCGTTCACCGTGCCTTCGGCGCGGGCGCGGGCGGCGATGACGCCGTCGGCCTCGTACTTCTTGAGCAGCTTCTCGCCGTAGAGCCCGCCGAAGGGGACGACCGCGAGGAGGAAGAAGAGGGCCACACGCTTGAGCGGCCACTTCGCCTTGACCCACACGTCCAGGAGGAACACCACGTAGATGGTGAAGAGGAGGCCGTGCAGCGCGCCGAGGGGCGGCATCAGGAAGTCGATGTCCGAGATTCGCATGAGCAGCGAGCCGAAGATCAGCAGCGCCGGGAAGGACAGCGCCTCGGGAAGCGAGATGAGGCGCAGCCGGTGCAGGGCGGAAGCGGTCTTGATGTCCACGAGGGCACCTTCGGTGGGAGTGGGCGTGTCGGCTTGTGAACGCAGGCACAAGCACAGCCATTGTGGCATCGGCCTCTGCCCCCTGGAGCGGGGGGTCCGGGTCCGGCTCCTGCGGCACGTATCGGCGCATATCAGGGTCGTCCCGGGGTGCGTATCGGTCACCGGGCTCTGTCCGCCGGACTTCCGGGCGGTTACCGTCGCACCGTGGCGATGTTCCGACTCCAAGGCAGCAAGACGCTCGCCGTCGACCTGACAGGCGACGCCGTCAAGGCGAAGAACGGCTCGATGGTCGCGTACGACGGCCGGATGGCGTTCAAGAAGATGTCCGGTGGCGGTGAGGGCCTCCGCGGGATGGTGACCCGCCGGCTGACCGGCGAGCAGATGGAGATGATGGAGGTGAAGGGGCAGGGCACCTGCTATTTCGCCGACCGTGCGAGCGAGATCAACCTCGTCTCGCTGCACGGCGAGACGCTGTACGTCGAGGCGAGCAATCTGCTGGCCACCGACGCCGCGCTGCGCACCGGCACCAGCTTCACGGGCCTGCGCGGCGGGGCGAGCGGCAACGGCCTGTTCACCACAACCGTCGAGGGCACCGGGCAGGCGGCGATCATGTCGGACGGCTCGGCGGTGGTGCTGCGGGTGACACCCCAGTACCCGCTGAACGTCGACCCCGGGGCCTACATAGCTCACCAGGGCAGGCTCCAGCAGCACTTCCAGTCCGGGGTGAACTTCCGGACGCTCATGGGCGAGGGTTCGGGCGAGTCGTTCCAGATCCGCTTCGAGGGTGACGGACTCGTCTATGTGCAGCCCAGCGAGCGGAACACCGTCGGGGGCGATGTCTGATGCCGTTCCGCGAGATCAACTCGAAGATGGTCGAGGCCCAGGTGGTGCCCGGCCAGAAGATGTACAGCCAGCGCGGCGCGATGCTCGCCTACCGCGGCGACGTCTCGTTCACCCCGAACATCCAGGGCGGCCAGGGCGGCCTGGCGTCGATGATCGGCAGGCGGGTGGCCAACGAGGCGGCCCCCCTGATGACGGTCGAGGGCAGCGGCACCGTGATGTTCGGGCACGGCGGCCACCACATCCAGGTGATCAGCCTGGCCGGCGACACCCTCTACGTGGAGGCCGACCGGCTGCTCGCCTTCGACGGGACGCTCCAGCAGGGCACGATGTTCATGGGCTCGCAGGGCGGGGTGATGGGCATGGTGCGCGGCCAGGTGACCGGGCAGGGCCTGTTCACCACGACGCTCAAGGGCCATGGCGCGGTCGCCGTGATGGCGCACGGCGGGGTGATCGAGCTGCCGATCACCCCGGGCCGCCCGGTCCACGTGGACCCGCAGGCGTACGTCGCCCACCACGGGGACGTGACCAACAAGCTGTCCACCGCACTGGGCTGGCGCGACATGGTGGGGCGCGGCTCGGGTGAGGCGTTCCAGCTGGAGCTCGACGGCAACGGAGCGGTGTACGTCCAGGCGTCGGAGGAGAAGCTGTGAGCACGCCGGTGATTTTCGACCCGATGACGCTGCCGTCGGACGACAACGTCAACGCGTACACCTTCTGTGTGGAGCTCAAGGGGAGCCAGTGGTTCCTGCAGAAGGGTAAGATGATCGCCTATTACGGGCAGATCGACTTCAACGGCATCGGGCACGGCCGGTTCGAGCGGCTGATCCGTACGAGCTTCCACTCGCCGCTGCACGCGAGCGACTGGGTGGTCGCCGAGGGCAGCGGGAAGATGCTGCTCGCCGACCGGGCCTTCGACGTGAACTCCTTCGACCTGGAGGACGGCAACCTCACGATCCGTTCCGGCAACCTGCTGGCGTACCAGCCGACGCTGGCGCTGAAACAGTCCATCGTGCCGGGCTTCCTCACCCTGATCGGTACGGGGAAGTTCGTCGCCGCCTCCAACGGCCCCGTCGTCTTCATGGAGCCGCCGCTGCGTGTGGACCCGCAGGCGCTCGTGGGCTGGGCGGACTGCCCCTCGCCGTGCCACCACTACGACCACGGCTACATGAAGGGCGTCATGGGCGGGCTGCGCTCGCTGACGGGGATCGGCGGCACCTCGGGCGAGGAGCACCAGTTCGAGTTCGTCGGGGCCGGCACGGTGCTGCTCCAGTCGACCGAGGTGCTGATGCCCGAGCAGGCGACGGGCGCGGTGCCGCACCAGCCGGGTGTGCCCGGCGGTGGTCCCGGGGCCGGGGGTCAACACGGCTCCACACCCCGCATACCCGGTCAGCTGGGGGACCTCCAGCGGCGCTTCGGATTGTGAACGGTAGTCTGCGGAGTGTGACGCCCTGCCCTCACGTGCGTGGCGTCACACACCCCCACTTCGTCCGTCTTTCAACTTCTTAGGTAGAATCCATACATGGAGACCGAGACGGCCACCCGCTGGCTTACCGACGCGGAGCAGTGCGCCTGGCGCACGCACCTGGACGTCAGCAGGCTGCTGACGCATCAGCTGGAGAAGGACCTCCAGCCTTTCGGCCTGACCATGAACGACTACGAGATCCTGGTCAATCTCTCCGAGTCCGAGGACCAGCGGATGAGGATGAGTGATCTCGCCGCTGCCACCTTGCAGTCCAAGAGCAGGCTCTCGCACCAGATCACCCGCATGGAGAACGCCCAGCTGGTACGGCGCGAGCACTGCGAGTCCGACCGGCGCGGGCTGTTCGCCGTCCTCACCGACCTGGGCTCGGAGACGATGCGCAAGGTCGCGCCGCACCATGTCGAGTCGGTACGCAGGCACTTCATGGACCTGCTCTCCCCCGAGCAGCTCACCGCACTGCACTCGGCACTGACCCCGATCGCGGACCACCTGCACGGGCGGCGCGGCAAGCCGTGACGCGGCCCGGGCCTCGGCCCGGCGCCTGCCCTGCTCGAGCCCGTCCGCGGGCAGGCCCCACCACCCGGGGCAGGCTCCCGCTCGGGCTCGCCACCGCTCGGGCCCCCACCGTCCCCGTCTCAGCCCGGCCCCGGCCGGGTGACGGGCGCCGCCGGGAGCCGCAGGGTGAATCTCGCCCCGCCCCCGGGTGCCGTGCCCACCGTGAGCGTGCCGCCGTGGCGGGTGGCCACGTCCCGGGCGATGGCCAGGCCGAGGCCGGCTCCGCCGTCGTCACGGCTGCGCGCGTCGTCCAGCCGTACGAAGCGTTCGAAGATGCGGTCCTGCTCGGCCGGGGCCACCCCGGCGCCGTCGTCGGTGACCTCCACCAGCACCTCGCTCCCGTCCGGCCTCACCGTGACGGTGACGGAACCCTCCGCGTGGCGCTGGGCGTTGTCCAGCAGATTACCGACGACGCGGGCCAACTGCCCGCGGGACCCGACGACTTCGTACGACCCTCGGTCCGCGACAGCCACCTCGGGCGGAATCCGGTCCGCCGGGCGCTGGGAGACCTCCTCGCGCACCAGCGCCCCGAGCTCGACCACCGCCTTCCCCGGCCGCTCCCCCGCGTCCAGCCGGGCGAGCAGCAGCAGATCGGCGGCCAGCACCTGGAGCCGCACGGTGTCGGCGACCGCGCCGGGCACGTCCAGCAGCTCCGGATGGGCCTCCCCGACCTCCAGCTGGGTCCTCAACGAGGCGATGGGGCTGCGCAGTTCGTGCGAGGCGTCGGCGACGAAGCGCCGCTGCCGGTCCACCGAGGCCTCCAGCACCGTCAGTGTCTCGTTGGTCGTCCGGGCCAGCCGGGCGATCTCGTCACGCGAGCCCGGTTCGGGGACCCGGCGGCCGAGGTCCTCGGACGCGGTGATCGCGGCCAGCTCCCGCCGGATGCCCTCCACCGGGCGCAGCGCCCGCCGGGTGACCATCCAGGTCACCACGGCGACGACGAGCAGCATCAGCGGCAGCCCGGTCAGCATGGCGTTGCGTACGGTGTCCACGGCCTCCTGCTCGGCCGCGAGCGGGGCGCCCGCGTGGACGGTGAGGGTGACGTCGCGCTCGGTGGTGACCTCGACCGCGGCGAAGCGGTAGTCCGCTCTCTCCCCGTCGACGGTGGCGGTGCCGCTGACGAAGTCGGGTGTCCCGGAGGAGACCTCACTGCGGGCGGGGTCGTCGTCATCGTCGTCGTCATCCCGTGCCGGAGCCGAGGACGTCGGCGCGACCTCGTCCGTCCCCGTACCCGAGACCGCCTCCAGGTCCTTGGAGACGGCCACCACGCGCCCGGCCTCGTCGGTCACCTGGACGGGGTGGGTCTCCTCGTCGTCCAGCTCCAGATCCGTGTAGGGCACCCCCAGGGCGATCTGCCCGGCGACCTCGCGCGCGGCCACCTCCGCCTCCAGGCCCGCCCGGTCGGTCAGATTGCCCCGCAGCACCGTCAGCACGGCGAGCCCCGCGACGACCAGGGCGACGGCGACGACCAGAGTGGCGCCCAGCGCGGCCCTGGCGCGTACGGACCTCACGGTGTCTCCAGCCGGTAGCCCGCGCCCCGCACCGTACGGATCGAGGCGGCGCCGAGCTTGCGCCGCAGGGTGCTGATGTAGACCTCGACGATGTTCGGGTCCCCTTCGTACGCGAAGTCCCAGACGTGCTCCAGGATGTCCGCCTTGCTGACCACCTCACCGGCCCGCGTCACGAGCTGTTCCAGGACGGCGAACTCCTTGGCCGTGAGCGTGATCTCGTCCTCACCCCGGTGGACCCGGCGCGCGGCGGTGTCCATCCGCAGCGTGCCGGCGCTGAGCACGGGCGAGGCGGAGCCGCCGCGCCGGCGCAGCAGCGCCCTGATCCGGGCGACGAGCACGACGTACGAGAACGGCTTGGTCAGATAGTCGTCGGCGCCGGTGTCGAGCCCCTCGGCCTCGTCGTACTCGCCGTCCTTCGCGGTCAGCATCAGGATCGGCATCTCGTGCCCGGCGGCGCGCAGGGCGGCGCAGATCCGGTAGCCGTTCATCCCGGGCAGCATGATGTCGAGCACCACCAGGTCGTGCACGCCCTGGCCGGCGAGGTGGAGTCCCTCCAGGCCGTCGTGCACGACGTCCACGGCGAAGCCCTCGGCGGTGAGTCCTCGTGCCAGGGACGTCGCCAGACGCTTCTCGTCCTCCACGATCAACAGGCGCATGGGGACAGCTTCCCGCACCGGACCTGAAGAAGGCTTCAGGTGGCTTCAGCCTGCGTTCAGCATCGCCGGGCCAGTGTGGTTCCCGTCGCACCGCACATCCCATCGGGGAGGAACACACCCATGAAGCGCAACATCGCCATCGCCACCCTCACCGCGGCCGTACTCGTCGGCGGCGGGCTCGTCACGACCGCCGCGTTCGCGGACTCCGACAACGGCGTGAAGGACGGCCGGACGGCGGCCCCCGCCCGCGCCGCCGACGACTCCGCGCCCGCCGGGAAGGCGGGGACGAGCGGGAGCACCGGGATCGACGAGGCCGTCGGCGCCGCGCTGAAGGCCGTCCCCGGCACGGTCACCGGGGCCGAGCGGGACGATGACGACGACGACAGCGCCCGTACCGTCTGGGAGCTCGACGTGTACGGCGCGGACAAGGTCTGGCACGACGTGACGGTGGACGCTTCGAGCGGCAAGGTGCTGTCCGACCGTGAGGACGACGACAACGACGACCGCGACCGGCACGCACCCCGCTCCGCGACCGTCTCCCTGGACGCGGCCGTCAAGGCGGCGCTCGGCTCGCAGCCCGGCACGGTGACATCCGTGGACCTCGACGACGACGGCGACGACGGCGGGCGCGGTGCGCTCCGCTGGGACGTCGATGTCGCGGGCAAGGGCGGCGAGCAGCACGAGCTGCACGTGGACGCGAAGACCGGCAAGGTCACCGTCGACCGGGACGACCGGGACGACGACAACGACGGTGACGACGACTGATCCGACCCCGGACCGGCGGTCCTGGCCGGCCGCGCCTCACGGGGCGAAGCCGGACAGGACCGTGCCGTCGTCGGGCGAGGAGAGGAACAGGGCGTCGCTGACCGCGATCAGGGAGGGCGGGGTTCCGCGCACGGGCAGGTCGAAGATTTTGCCCGCGTCGGAAGGGTTCTCGCCCGTGCGGTCCAGCTCGAAGGCGTCCACCGTGAGGTCCGCGTGGACGAGGGCGTGGTCGCCCAGGATCGAGACGTTCCCGACCGCCTCGTCCAGAAGGGTGTCGACGTGGTACCAGACTTGCCGGCCGTCGCGGAGCCGGAAGGCCCGCACCTCGCCGGGCACGGAGACCACCACCGTGCCGTCCGCCGTCACGGCCGGCTTCATCGCACCCTCCATCCCGTCGGCCAGGACCCGACGCCTGGCTGGGGCGGAGAGGTCCGTCACCGTGAGGCTGTCCCCGTCGACACAGATCAGCTCCCGGCCCTTGAGCACGGGGTGGCCGCACCGCGCCTCCGCCTGTCCGTCGCCCGGCAGTCGCTCACCCGTCCCGGCGTCGAAGACCCGGACGTCGCTTCCCACGGCCACCACCCGGCCGTCACCGGCGAGGAGCGTGAACTCGAACTCGTCGTAGTCCACCTCCCACTTCTGCGGCTTCTTCCCGCCGGTGATCTGCTGGGCGACCAGGGTGCCGGCCGATCCGCCCTTCACCTGGGCGACGTAGTAGATCACCCCGTCCGCGTACACCGCGCCCATCCCCAGGCGCCCCTTCGGCAGGGGCTGCCGCCACACCTGCTTGCCGTCGGTGAGGCGCAGCCCGACCAACTCGTCCCGTACGAAGGCGTAGACCGTGCCGCCCTCCACCGCGACGACGGACCGGCCGGCCGTCCCGTCCCCGGTCCCGGCCTCCTCCGGAAGGTTCCAGCGCTCACGGCCGGCCGCGGCGTCCAGGGCGGTGACGCCGTGTTCACCCGAGCAGACGAGGGTGCCGGCCGACAGCACACAGCCGTGTTCGCCGATGCCCTCCGCGGACTTCCAGGGCTTCCAGCCGGCCGGCCGCGCGGGGAGCTTCCGGTCGCCGGACCCGAAGTCGTCGGTGCGGCCGGCATCCGCACCGGGCACGACCGTGGGGCCGGAGACGGCCCCCGGCGCGGACGCCGACGCCGACGCACCTGGCCGTCCCGCGGCGGGGCCGTCCCCGCCGCCACCGTCGAGCAGACCGGGCAGGTACACCGCACCCAGCACGGCGCAGACCACCGAGACCGCGGCCAGGGCGACCAGCGGCCCCCGTCGCCGGGAGCGCGCGGGCGGGGCCTGCGGCGGGGCGGCCGGCCTCGGCGGAGCCGCCCGCACCGATGCCGCGCACCGCAGGGCCTGTTCGGTGTGGGCGGCGAACTGCTCCCGGAGCGCGTCGTGCCACGGGAAGGGGCCGGGCACACCGCCCGGCAGGAGCAGATCGGCAAGCTCGTGCGGGGTGGGCCGGTCCTCGGGACGGGGGGCGAGACAGCGTTCGACCACCGCACGCAACCCGGCCGGTACGCGGTCGAGTTCCGGCTCGCCGTGCGCGATGCGGAAGATGACCGCGGCCATGTCCGGGTCGTCGAACGGACCGCGACCGCACGCGGCGAAGGCGAGCACCGCTCCGAGGCAGAACACGTCCGAGGCCGGCACCAGGGCACGTGAGCCGTTGACGTGCTCGGGCGAGATGTAGCCGGGGCTGCCGACCACCACCCCGGTCCGCGTCAGCTGCGTGGCCTCGAAGGCCTGGGCGATCCCGAAGTCGATCACCTTGGGCCCGTCCGCACCCAGCAGGACGTTGCCGGGCTTCAGATCGCGGTGGAGCACCCGGACGGCGTGCATGTCCGCGAGCGCCAGCGCGAGGTGCGAACCGGCCGCCCGGACCACGGCCTCGGGCAGCGGACCGGTGCGGGTGACCGCCTCGGCGAGCGACGGGCCCGGCACGTACTCCGTGGCGAGCCACGGCGTCGCACCGCTGGCGTCCCCCGCGACGAGCGCGGCCGTACGAGGGCTGCGCACCGCACCGGCTGCCGCGATCTCGCGGCGGAAGCGGATCCGGAATCCGTCGTCGAGGTCGAGCCCCGGCAGCACGGTCTTCAGCGCGACCAGCCCGGCGAGCGGTGCGCCGGCAACCGGCGTGGCGCCCTCCTCCCGCGCCAGGTACACCTCGCCCATACCCCCGGCGCCGAGCAGCCCCAGGAGCCTGTAGGAGCCGACGCGGGTACGGCTGCCAGGAGGCAGGGGGCCGATCATGAGGCGTCCGGGCCGGGAATCGCGACGGAGACGGCGATGCCGTGGCGGTAGACGATGTGCACGACCCGGCCCACCGGGAAGATCTCGGGCGGCCGGTTCTCCTTGCCCAGCGCGATGCCGTAGGCGGGGTCGTACGGATCTTCGATCTCGGGTACCGGCACGTCCTCGATCGGGGTCCGCCTCAGAGGTCCCGGGGTCCCCCCGTCGCCGAGCGCGATGCTGTGGAGCGCGCCGGTGTCCGCCCAGACGAGCGTTCCGTCGACGAGTGCCGGGGCGGAGGCCGGGTTCTTCCTGCGTGCCTCCGCGTCCTTGCCCAGACCGTAGCGGCCCAGGATCTTGCCGTCGGCCCGCCGGGCCAGGACGATCTCCGGTTCCTCGCTGTCCTCCGCCGCCTCCTCCTCGCCCGCCGGCGCCGTCGCACCCGTCCGGTAGACGGTCACCTGGTCGGTCTCCGCCACCACCGCCGCGTACGCACCGATTCCGGCGGGCGGGGCCTCCTGGCCGCCGTCCTGGTTCTCCGGGCAGTGGACGGCGAAGTCGGACGGCGTCTTCTCCGGGCAACCGGTGTCCCGCTCCGCACCGTCCTTGGTGCCGAAAGCCTGGAGACCCTTCTCGTTGTTGACATACAGCACCCCGTCCTGGGCGCCCAGCGGCCAGAAGTCCCCGCGCTCGGCCTGGGCGAGGTCTTGCCCGACGAGCGGCTTCCGCCACTTCTCCGTGCCGTCCCGCACGTCGAAGGCGGCGATCTCTGAACCGTCGGGCAGGTCACCGATGTCCGCGAAGACCATGCCGTCGGCCACCCGCGGTGAGCTCCACGCCATGTGGGCCCCGCCGGCCCTGGCCTCCCAGCGGGAGGTGCCGGTCTTGGCGCCGACCGCGAGGAGACGGTTACCGGTGGCGAAGTACACCGAGTCCGCGTCCACCACGGGCTGGGTGGATCCCCCCGGCAGGAAGAACTGCCCGGTGGGGCTGATCCGGGCGTCCCCGCCGCCCTGTTCCTCCACAGCCGCGTACGTCCAGAGGCTCTTGCCGTCGGACGCGGAGAGCGCCTCGTACGACCCGTCCGCCATGCGGCAGACCACCACTGCCTTGCCGGCGTCGCAGCCGAGCGGGGTTCCTTCGAAGGTCGCGTGCCATGCCTTCCAGCCGGCGGGACCGGACGGCGCGGCGCTGCTCCCGCCCTTGGCGCCCCCGCCCTCGCCTCCGTCGCCGTCCCGCAGCGCGAGCAGACCTCCCGTGGCCGCCCCCGCCAGCACGATGCCGGCCAGTGCCGCGCCGAGGATGCGACGGCGGCGGGCGGGGCGGGCGGGGGCGTCGGCGGGCGGCAATCCGGGCCCCTGGGTGGGCAGTTGGCCGACCGGCGTCCGGCTGCCGGTCGCCGCCTCGGTCGGGGTGTACCCCGGCAGCAGCGGCCCGCCGAGCGACCGTACGGAGGCCAGCTCCCGCTCGTACTCGGCGATGTGGGCGGCCACCGGCGCCGGCCAGCGCACGGAATCCTCCGGCGCGAGGCGGGCGGCGAGTTCAGCGGGGGTGGGCCGGGCGGCCGGATCGGCCACCAGGCAGTCCTGGAGCACCGCGCGCAGGGCGCCCGGCACCCCGTCGAGGTCGGCCTCCACGTACTTGACCCGGTAGAGCACCGCGGCCACCGGGCCGTCGCCGAACGGGTCGCGGCCGGTCGCCGCGAAGCAGAGGACGGACGCCAGGCAGAAGACGTCGGACGCGGGCACCACGCGACCGCTGCCCGCCACGTGCTCGGGGGACATGAAGGCGGGGCTGCCGATCATGCGGCTGGTGGTCGTGAGCGGGGTGGCTCCCGCGCCACGGGCGATCCCGAAGTCGATCAGACGGGGCCCGTCGGCGGCGAGCAGGACGTTGCCGGGCTTCACGTCCCTATGCACCACACCGGCGGCGTGGACGGTCTCCAGGGCGCGGGCGAGCTCCGCCCCGAGCTTCCGGACCTCTTCCTCGTCCAGGGCGCCCGAACGGCGTACAGCGGCCGAGAGCGTGGGGCCCGCGACGTAGGCGGTGGCCAGCCAGGGCACCTCCGTACCGGCGTCACCGTCCACGACGGGGGCCAGAGCGGGGCCGGTCACCGAGCGGGCGACCTCGATCTCGCGGCGGAAGCGCTGCCTGAAGCCGGGGTCCTGGGCGACGTCACGGCGGACGGTCTTGACGGCGACCGGCGCCGCGCCGTCCCCGGCGTCGCCGGAGCCACCGCCGTCGCGCAGCCCGAGGAAGACCTCCCCCATGCCGCCCGCACCGAGCCTGGCCAGGACGGCGTACGGCCCGATCCGTCTCGGTGAGTCCTCGCGCAACGGCTCCAGCATGCGTCCCCCCGAGTGCATGGCAGGAACGCGCACCGCACGCGTTCCACGCGCGGAATACTTTCACGCCCCACCGGACGGGGAGCGCGGTCTCCCGGAACACCGTCTTGAGGAACACCGTCTCCCTCGGCGCCGTGTCCTTGAGCACTGTCTCCCTGAGCGCGGAGGTTGAGCCGAGGCGGTCCCCGGGCGGCCCGCACGCCGCCCGGGGGGCCTCAGCTTTCGTCGGTGGGCCCCGGGCTCCCGTCCGTGAGTCCGGCGACCAGCTCGTCCGCCGCCGCGTACGGGTCGAGGCCTCCGGCCACGATCCGTCCGGCCAGGGCGTCCAGCCTGCGGTCGCCGTGCAGATCGGCGATGCGCTCGCGGAGCGCGGTGACGGCGATCGTCTCGACCTCGCGGGCCGCGCGCGCCGTGCGCCGCTCGGCCAGGACCCCGTGCTCCTCCATCCACGCCCGGTGCTTCTCCAGGGCCTCGACGACCTCGTCGATGCCCTCGCCCCGGGCGGCGACCGTCTTCACGATCGGCGGACGCCAGTCGCCGGGCCCCCGGGACTCCCCGAGGCCCAGCATGTGGTTGAGCTCGCGGGCGGTGGCGTCCGCGCCGTCCCGGTCGGCCTTGTTGACGACGTAGACGTCGCCGATCTCCAGGATTCCGGCCTTCGCCGCCTGGATGCCGTCGCCCATGCCGGGTGCGAGGAGGACGACGGAGGTGTCGGCCTGGGAGGCGATCTCCACCTCCGACTGGCCCACTCCCACCGTCTCCACGAGGATCACGTCGCAGCCCGCCGCGTCCAGCACCCGGATCGCCTGCGGCGCCGACCACGCGAGGCCGCCCAGATGGCCCCGCGTGGCCATCGAGCGGATGTAGACACCCGGGTCGGAAGCGTGCTCCGACATCCGGACCCGGTCCCCGAGGAGCGCGCCCCCGGAGAACGGCGACGAGGGGTCGACGGCCAGCACCCCGACCCGCTTGCCCGCCCTCCGGTAGGCGGAGACCAGCGCCGAGGTGGAGGTGGACTTCCCGACCCCCGGCGATCCGGTCAGGCCGACCACGTAGGCGCGGCCCGCCAGCGGCGCCAGCGCCGCCATGACCTCGCGCAGCTGCGGTGAGGCACCCTCCACCAGGGAGATGAGCCGGGCCACCGCACGCGGCCTGCCCTCACGTGCCTGCTCGACCAGGGTGGGGACGTCCACCTTCACGCTCGGCCTCCTCGCTCGCTCGTACCGACTACTTGCCCGGTACGCGGATGATCAACGCGTCGCCCTGACCGCCGCCGCCGCACAGCGCCGCCGCTCCGGTACCGCCGCCGCGCCGCTTCAGCTCCAGCGCCAGGTGCAGCACCACACGGGCGCCGGACATGCCGATGGGGTGACCGAGAGCGATCGCGCCGCCGTTGACGTTGACCTTGTCGGAGGTGACGCCGAGATCCTTCATCGACTGGACCGCGACGGCCGCGAAGGCCTCGTTGATCTCGATGAGGTCGAGGTCCTCGACGCCGATGCCCTCCTTCTTCAGGGCGTGCCGGATGGCGTTGGACGGCTGCGACTGCAGCGAGTTGTCCGGGCCCGCCACGTTGCCGTGGGCCCCGATCTCGGCGATCCAGTCGAGGCCCAGTTCCTCGGCCTTCGCCTTGCTCATCACGACGACGGCCGCGGCGCCGTCGGAGATCTGCGAGGAGGTGCCCGCGGTGATCGTGCCGTCCTTGGTGAAGGCGGGACGCAGCTTCCCGAGCGACTCGGCGGTGGTCTCGGGGCGGATGCCCTCGTCCTTGGAGAAGAGGACCGGGTCGCCCTTGCGCTGCGGGATCTCGACCGGGGTGATCTCGGCCTCGAAGATGCCGTTCTTCTGCGCCGCGGCGGCGCGCTGGTGGGACAGGGCGCCGATCTCGTCCTGGTCGGCACGGGCCAGGCCGAGGCGGCTGTTGTGCTTCTCGGTGGACTCACCCATCGGGATGTTCTCGTAGGCGTCGGTCAGGCCGTCGTACGCCATGGAGTCGAGCATCTCGATCGCACCGTACTTGTATCCCTCACGGGACTTCGGCAGCAGGTGCGGGGCGTTGGTCATGGACTCCTGGCCGCCGGCCACCACGACGTCGAACTCACCGGCGCGGATCAGCTGGTCCGCGAGGGCGATCGCGTCGAGCCCCGAGAGGCACACCTTGTTGACGGTGAGCGCCGGGACGTTGAGCGGGATCCCGGCCTTGACGGCTGCCTGGCGTGCCGGGATCTGCCCTGCCCCGGCCTGGAGCACCTGGCCCATGATCACGTACTCGACCTGGTCCCCGCCGATGCCCGCCCGGTCCAGCGCCGCCTTGATGGCGACGCCTCCGAGGTCGGCTCCGGAGAAGCTCTTCAGCGAGCCGAGCAGACGGCCCATGGGCGTCCGCGCGCCCGCGACGATCACTGAGGTGGTTCCGGTCGTTCCTGACATGAGGCGCAGCCCCTTGGGATCGGTTGTGAACGAGGGTTTACCTGAATGTACTGAGCGGTACGGCGCCCGTCATCCGGCTGTCGGTGTGATCGCGCGCACGTTGCGTAACCATCCCGGGGGCGCTGCACTGGTTCCATGCTGACGCGAATCGACCACATCGGAATCGCCTGTTTCGACCTCGACGAGACAGTGAAGTTCTACCGCGACACCTACGGCTTCGAGGTGTTCCACTCCGAGGTCAACGAGGAGCAGGGCGTCCGGGAAGCCATGCTGAAGATCAACGACACCTCGGACGGCGGTGCTTCCTACCTCCAGCTGCTCGAACCGACCCGTGAGGACTCGGCCGTGGGCAAGTGGCTGGCGAAGAACGGGGAAGGTGTGCACCACATCGCCTTCGGGACGGCGGACGTCGACGCGGACGCCGCGGACATCCGAGGGAAGGGCGTCCGGGTGCTGTACGACGAGCCCAGGAAGGGGTCGATGGGCTCCAGGATCACCTTCCTGCACCCCAAGGACTGCCACGGTGTGCTGACCGAACTGGTCACCTCGGCCAAGGAGCACTGACCCGACCGATACCCGGCCCGGTAGAGTGGGCGGTTCCGGGCCGGGGCCGGGTCGGGGCCGTGCCGCGTCCTCGCCGTAGATCTGTCACCATTCCCCGGGGGACCGTTCGCCGGCGAGCGGTACTCGCATGGAGAATTGCGACCAGGGTTGGGGTCTCCCCTGCTCGAACGATGTTGAGAGCTCGGGGAAGGATGGGACCGCGCAGTGCGGGGCTACGAGAGCCAGCAGAGCCACCGAGCTGACGACGACCATCTCTCGCGGTTCGAAGCCGAGATGGACCGGCTGAAGACCGACCGGGAGAAGGCCGTCCAGCACGCCGAGGACCTCGGTTACCAGGTCGAGGTCTTGCGCGCCAAGCTGCACGAAGCGCGGCGCAATCTGGCGGCCCGTCCCGCACACGACAGCGCGGACATCGGCTACCAGGCCGAACAGATGCTCCGTAACGCCCAGATCCAGGCCGATCAGCTGCGTACGGACGCCGAGCGCGAGCTGCGTGAGGCCAGGGCTCAGACGCAGCGGATCCTCCAGGAGCACGCGGAACACCAGGCCCGGCTCCAGGCCGAGTTGCACGCCGAGGCGGTGCAGCGGCGCCAGCGGCTCGACCAGGAACTGGCGGAGCGCCGGCAGACCGTCGAGTCCCACGTCAACGAGAACGTCGCCTGGGCCGAGCAGTTGCGGGCCAGGACCGAGTCCCAGGCGCGCCGTCTGCTGGAAGAGTCGCGCGCCGAGGCCGAGCAGTCGCTGGCCGCAGCCCGCGCCGAGGCGGCCCGGCTGGCCGACGAGACCCGCAGACGTCTCAACTCCGAGGCCGAGTCGGCCCGTGCCGAGGCCGAAGCCACGCTGCTGCGGGCCCGCCGGGACGCCGAGCGGCTGCTGGAGGCCGCCTCCTCGCAGGCGCAGGAGGCCACCAGCCACGCAGAGCAGCTGCGTTCGACGGCCACCGCCGAGACGGAGCAGACCAGGCAGCAGACCGCGGAGCTCAACCGCGCCGCCGAACAGCACATGCAGGAGGCGGAGACCCGCCTGCGTGAGGCGCGGCTGGAGTCCGAGAAGGTGCTCGCCGAGGCGAAGGAGGCCGCGGTCAAGCGGCTGGCCGGCGCCGAGTCGCAGAACGAGCAGCGCACGCGTACGGCCAAGTCGGAGATCGCCCGGCTGGTCGGCGAGGCCACGAAGCAGGCCGAGACCCTCAAGGAGGAGGCCGAGCAGGCGCTCGTCGACGCCCGGGCCGAGGCCGAGCGGCTCGTCGCCGAGGCGGCCGAGAAGGCCCGCACGCTGGCCGCCGAGGACGCCGCGGCCCAGCTCGCGAAGGCGGCGCGCAGCGCCGAGGAGGTCCTGACCAAGGCCTCCGAGGACGCCAGGTCCACCACCCGGGCCGCCGGCGAGGAG
The DNA here is from genome assembly GCF_040611875.1 of Streptomyces sp. NPDC006516. Taxonomy (NCBI): domain Bacteria; kingdom Bacillati; phylum Actinomycetota; class Actinomycetes; order Kitasatosporales; family Streptomycetaceae; genus Streptomyces; species Streptomyces sp. NPDC006516. The sequence goes on along the minus strand of NZ_JBEXPD010000002.1, from coordinate 1,075,233 downwards.
GCGGACCGGATCCGCCGTGAGGCCGAGGCCGAGGCGGACCGGCTGCGCGGCGAGGCCGCGGAGCAGGCCGATCAGCTCAAGGGCGCGGCCAAGGACGACACCAAGGAGTACCGGGCCAAGACGGTCGAGCTCCAGGAGGAGGCCCGCCGTCTCCGGGGTGAGGCCGAGCAGCTGCGGTCGGAGGCCGTCGCCGAGGGCGAACGGATCCGCGGCGAGGCCCGCCGGGAAGCGGTCCAGCAGCTGGAGGAGGGCGCTCGTACCGCCGAGGAGCTCCTCACGAAGGCGAAGGCCGACGCGGAGGAGCTGCGGGCGTCCGCGAGCACCGAGAGCGAGCGGGTCAGGGCCGAGGCGGCCGAGCGTGCCGCCACCCTGCGCAAGCAGGCCGAGGAGGCTCTGGAACGCAGCCGCGCCGAGGCGGAGAAGCTGCGCGCCGAGGCCGAGGAGCAGGCGACCGCCCTGACCGCCGCGGCCGAGACGGCGGCCGAGGCCCTGCGCGAGGAGACCGAGCGCGGGATAGAGGCCCGCAGGGCCGAGGCGGCCGAGGAGCTCAGGCGGCTGCACGCCGAGGCCGAGTCCCGGGTCGCCGCCGCGGAGGAGACGCTCGGCGAGGCGCGTACGGAGGCGGAGCGGATCCGCCGCGAGACGGGCGAGGAGTCCGAGCGGCTCCGCGCCGAGGCCGCGGAACGGCTGCGTACGCTCCAGGAGCAGGCCACGGCGGAGGCCGACCGGCTGCGCACGGAGGCCGCGGCCGACGCCGCGCAGTCCCGCGCCGAGGGCGAGAGTGTGGCCGTACGGCTGCGCACCGAGGCCGCCACCGAGGCGGAGCGGCTCAAGACGGAGGCGCAGGAGACCGCCGACCGGGTGCGCTCCGAGGCCGCCGCCGCGGCCGAGCGGGTCGGCGCGGAGGCCGCGGAAGCGCTGGCAGCCGCGCAGGAGGAGGCCAACCGCCGCCGCCGCGCCGCCGAGGAGGCGCTGGGTTCCGCGCGTGCCGAGGCCGAGCAGGAGCGCGAGCGCGCCCGCGAGCAGAGCGAGGAGCTCCTGGCCTCCGCCCGCAAGCGGGTCGAGGAGGCACAGGCCGAGGCGCAGCGCCTGGTCGAGGAGGCGGAGAGCCGGGCCTCCGAGCTGGTCTCGGCCGCCGAGCAGACCGCGCAGCAGGTGCGGGACTCCGTGGCCGGGCTGCAGGAGCAGGCCGAGGAGGAGATCACCGGGCTGCGCTCCGCGGCCGAGCACGCGGCGGAGCGTACGCGGACCGAGGCGCAGGAGGAGGCGGACCGGGTCAGGTCCGACGCCTACGCCGAGCGGGAGCGGGCCACCGAGGACGCCAACCGCATCCGTTCGGTCGCGCACGAGGAGGCGGAGGCGGCCAAGTCCCTGGCCGAGCGGACCGTCTCGGAGGCGATCGCCGAGGCGGAGAAGTTGCGCTCGGACACCTCGGAGTACAGCCAGCGCGTCCGTACGGAGGCCTCCGACGCCCTCGCGTCGGCGGAGCAGGACGCCTCGCGTGCCCGTGCGGAAGCCCGTGAGGACGCCAACCGCATCCGTTCCGAGGCGGCGGCCCAGGCCGACCGGCTGATGGCCGAGGCGACCGGCGAGAGCGAGCGGATCCGCGCCGAGGCCACCGAGCAGTCGGAGCGGTTCATCGGCGAGGCGACCGACGAGGCCGAGCGGCTGCGCGCGGAGGCGGCGCAGACCGTCGGGTCCGCCCAGGAACACGCGGCCCGCACCCGCGAGGAGGCGGAGCGGCTGCGCGCCGACGCCGAGGCCGCGGCGGAGCAACTGCGCGCGGAGGCCCGCCAGGAGGCGGACCGGATGCTGGACGAGGCGCGCGAATCGGCGGCCAAGCGCCGTGCGGACGCCGCCGAGCAGGCCGACCAGCTCGTCGAGAAGGCCCAGGAGGAGGCGCTGCGCGCCGCGACCGAGGCCGAGGAGCAGGCCGACAGGATGGTGGGCGCCGCGCGCAACGAGGCGGTCCGGATCACCTCGGAGGCGACGGTCGAGGGCAACTCCCTGGTGGAGCGGGCCCGCACGGACGCGGACGAGCTGCTCGTCGGCGCCCGCCGGGACGCCACCGCCACCCGGGAGCGGGCGGAGGAGCTCAGGGCCCGGATCGAGAGCGAGGTCGAGGAACTGCACGAGCGCGCCCGGCGCGAGACCTCCGAGCAGATGAAGACGGCGGGCGAGCGCGTCGACAAGCTGATGAAGGCGGCGACCGAGCAGAGGGCGGAGGCGGAGGCCAAGGCCAAGGAGCTGCTGGCGGACGCCAACTCGGAGGCGAGCAAGGTCCGCATCGCCGCCGTCAAGCGCGCCGAGTCGCTGCTCAAGGAGGCCGAGGCGAAGAAGACGGAGCTGACCCGCGCGGCCGAGAAGCTGCGGGCCGACGCCGAGGCCGAGGCGAAGCAGATGGTCGACGAGGGACGCCGGGAGCTGGACCTGCTGGTCCGCAGGCGCGAGGACATCAATACGGAGATCTCCCGTGTCCAGGACGTGCTGGAGGCGTTGGAATCTTTCGAGGCTCCGGGCGGGGCGAGCAAGGCGGCAGGCGGTGGCGCGGGGGGCGTCAAGGCAGGAGCGACGGCGGGCACCCGGTCGGGTGGCAAGGCGTCGGACGGGTAGCCACGCACGCAATTCGCCATGAACATTCAAGCCCTGGGGTCGCAAGCACTCCCGGGGTCAGCCACTCAAAAGGGGTGTCATTCTCCATACCAAAGCGGCATCTTCACGTTGACACGCCGCCCAGGCCCCTAGGATTCCCTCTAACACCTCACCGGTCTCATTCGACAGGAACCCCATGAGCGACCCTTCCTCCCCCTTCGGCTTCGAGCTCGTGCGACGTGGATACGACCGCGGTCAGGTGGACGACCGCATTGCCAAACTCGTCGCCGACCGTGACAGCGCGCTCGCCCGAATCACCTCTCTGGAAAAGCGCATCGAGGAGCTCCACCTCGAGACGCAGAACGCCCAGGCCCAGGTCAACGACGCCGAGCCGTCGTACGCCGGGCTCGGTGCCCGCGTCGAGAAGATCCTCCGCCTCGCCGAGGAGGAGGCGAAGGACCTGCGTGAGGAGGCCCGCCGCGCAGCGGAGCAGCACCGTGAGCTGGCCGAGTCGGCCGCCCAGCAGGTGCGCAACGACGCGGAGACCTTCGCCGCGGAGCGCAAGGCTAAGGCCGAGGACGAGGGCGTCCGTATCGTCGAGAAGGCCAAGGGCGAGGCGGGCACGCTGCGCACCGACGCCCAGAAGGACGCCCAGCAGAAGCGCGAGGAGGCGGACGCCCTCTTCGAGGAGACCCGCGCCAAGGCCGCCCAGGCCGCCGCGGACTTCGAGACGAACCTCGCCAAGCGCCGTGACCAGTCGGAGCGCGACCTCGCGTCGCGTCAGGCCAAGGCCGAGAAGCGCCTCGCGGAGATCGAGCACCGCGCGGAGCAGCTGCGCCTGGAGGCCGAGAAGCTCCGTACGGACGCCGAGCGCCGGGCGCGCCAGACGGTCGAGACGGCACAGCGCCAGGCCGAGGACATCGTGGCCGACGCGAACGCCAAGGCCGACCGGATCCGCAGCGAGTCCGAGCGCGAGCTGGCTGCGCTCACCAACCGCCGCGACTCGATCAACGCCCAGCTGACCAACGTCCGCGAGATGCTGGCCACGCTGACCGGTGCCGCCGTCGCGGCGGCCGGCTCCCCGGCGGAGGACGAGTCCGCGGGCCGCGGTGTCCCGGCCCAGCAGACCCGCTGAGACACGTACATCAGCTGTACCCCTTGCGCGCCCGGTTCCGCCCTTGTGGTGGCGCCGGGCGTGCGGCCGTTCTAGCGTGAACGCATGATCGAGCTCGACGGTCTCACCAAACGCTTCGGCAACAAGCTTGCCGTCGACCGTCTGTCATGCCGGATCAAGCCGGGCATGGTGACGGGGTTCCTCGGCCCGAACGGGGCGGGCAAGTCCACGACGATGCGGATGATGCTCGACCTCGACAACCCGACCAGCGGCACGGTGCGCATCGACGGCCGGCACTACCGCGAGCTCGACGAGCCGCTCAAGCACATCGGGGCGCTCCTGGACGCCAAGTCGATGCACGGCGGGCGCAGCGCGTACAACAACCTCCTGTGCCTGGCCCAGAGCAACCGCATCCCGGCGAGCCGGGTCTCCCACGTACTCGACACGGTCGGTCTGAGTGCCGTGGCCAAGAAGAAGTCCAAGGGCTTCTCCCTCGGCATGGGCCAGCGCCTGGGCATCGCGGCTGCCCTGCTCGGCGACCCCGAGATCCTCATGTTCGACGAACCCGTCAACGGTCTGGACCCGGAGGGGATCCACTGGATCCGGAACCTCATGAAGACCCTCGCATCGGAGGGCCGGACGATCTTCGTCTCCTCGCACCTGATGAGCGAGATGGCGCTGACCGCCGATCACCTGATCGTCATCGGGCAGGGCAGACTGCTCGCCGACACCTCCATGGCCGACTTCATCCACGAGAACTCCCGCAGCTTCGTGCGGATGCGTTCCCCGGAACAGGAGCGGCTGCGCGACCTGCTGCACGCCGAGGGCGTGGTCGCGGTCGAGTCGGGCAACGGCACGCTGGAGATCGACGACGAGGCACCGGAGCGGCTCGGTGAACTCGCCGCCCGGCACGGGATCGTGCTCCACGAGCTGAGTTCCCAGCGCGCGTCCCTGGAGGAGGCCTTCATGCAGATGACGGCGGGTTCGGTGGAGTACCACGCGCACTCGGACGCTGAGACCGGCGGGCCACCGCCCGCAGGCCCGCAGTGGGGCGAGCAGTGGAACCGGAAGCCCGGAAACGGTGGTACTCCAGGTGTGCCTGGTACTGCTGGTGCTCCTGGTGCGCCCGGCACTGCTGGTGCGCCCGGCACTTCCGGTGCCCCCGACGCTCCTGGTGCTTCAGGCGCGGCCGGTCCCGGCGTCGGTGCTCCCGGCGACGGCACGAAGGGGGTGTGACGGCGATGGCATCGGTACCCGCTGTCCTGAACTCCGAGTGGACCAAGATCCGTACGGTCTCCTCGACCACCTGGACCCTGATCTCCGCGTTCGCCGTCACCGTCGCCATGGGCGCGGCGCTCAGCGCCCTGCTGAAGAGCCAGTTCGACGACCTCTCCGCCGCCGAGCAGGCCACCTTCGACCCGACGTTCGTGGGCTTCTCCGGGATGATCCTGGGACAGCTGGCGATGGTCGTCTTCGGCGTCCTGGTGGTGGGCACGGAGTACAGCTCCGGCATGATCCGCACCTCGCTCGCAGCAGTGCCGCAGCGCGGGTCGTTCCTCTTCAGCAAGATCGCCGTGGCGGGTGTGCTGGCCCTGCTGGTCGGCCTTGCCACCAGCTTCGTGACCTTCTTCCTCAGCCAGGCCCTGCTGGGTGAGCACCGCACCGACATCGGCGCGGAGAACGTGCTGCGCGCGGTCTTCGGCGGGGGCGTCTACATGGGCCTGATCGCGATCTTCTCCATGGGCGTGGCCACGATGCTGCGCAGCTCCATGCTCTCGCTCGGCATCCTGATGCCCTTCTTCTTCCTCGTCTCGCAGATCCTCTCCGCGGTCCCCGGCGCCAAGAGCGTGGCCCGGTACTTCCCCGACCAGGCCGGTTCCAAGATCATGCAGGTGGTGCCGGACGCCATGAACAGCGACCCCGCGCCGTACGGTCCATGGGCCGGGCTCGGGATCATGGCCCTGTGGGTGGTGGCGGCGCTCGTGGGCGGCTACCTCGTGCTGAAGAAGCGCGACGCCTGACGCTCGGGGCGTCCCCGGGGTCGTCCGTACCCGGCCGACGCTCCCGGCAGCGGCTTGGCCGGAACCACCGGCGGCTGGTTATCCTCCTAACTCTTACGGGGGGCGTGCGGCCGACGGCCTGGGCCCCGACGACAGATAAGTCGATGGGGCTGGAGAATGATCGAGGCAGTCGGCCTGACCAAGCGCTACGGCGCGAAGACGGCCGTGCACAACCTTTCCTTCCAGGTGCGGCCCGGTGCGGTCACCGGGTTCCTCGGTCCCAACGGGTCGGGCAAGTCCACCACCATGCGCATGATGCTCGGCCTCGACCGGCCGACGTCCGGACACGTGACGATCGGCGGCCACGCCTTCCGCAGTCTCCCCAACGCGCCTCGCCAGGTGGGGGCGCTGCTCGACGCCAAAGCCGTGCACGGCGGGCGCAGCGCCCGTAACCACCTGCTCTCGCTCGCCCAGCTGGCCGGCATCCCGGCGGCCCGGGTGGACGAGGTGCTCGGTGTCGTCGGGCTCCAGGACGTGGCGAAGAGGCGTTCCAAGGGCTTCTCCCTCGGCATGGGGCAGCGGCTCGGGATCGCGGCGGCCCTGCTCGGCGACCCGCAGGTGCTTCTCTTCGACGAGCCCGTGAACGGGCTCGACCCGGAGGGCATCCTCTGGGTCCGCAACCTGATGAAGCAGCTGGCGTCGGAGGGGCGCACGGTCTTCGTCTCCAGCCACCTCATGAGCGAGATGGCGCTCACGGCGGACCATCTGATCGTGATCGGCCGCGGCCAGCTGCTCTCGGACATGAGTGTCACCGACTTCATCTCCGCCAACTCCGCCGACTTCGCCCGGGTACGCCTCCCGGCGGACCGGCCCGAGTTCCGGGAGAAGCTGACGGCCACGCTGACGGAGGCGGGCGGCCAGGTGATGCCCGAACCGGACGGCGCCCTCCGGGTGACCGGGCTCGCCCTGCCCCGCATCAGCGATCTGGCCCACGAGTCCGACGTACGGCTGTGGGAGCTCTCGCCGCACCAGGCGTCCCTGGAGGAGGCGTACATGCGGATGACGCAGGGCGCCGTGGACTACCGCTCGACGGCGGACGCCAAGGCGGGCCTCCAGGTGCCGCCGCCCGGCTACGGACAGCAGGGTTACGGACAGGCCGGTCACGGACAGACCGGGTTCGAGGGCCACGCACAGCCCGGCTACGCCCCGCCGCCCGAGGTGCCGCAGCAGGGCTGGTACGCCCCGCCGCCGCCAGGACAGAACCCGTACGCCGCGCCGGCCCCGGAACCGGCCGAGCGCAAGACCAGCGAGGACTCCCGATGACGATGCCGGCGACTCCGCCGCCCGCGCAGGCGCCCCAGCCGCCGCAGGCACCTCAGCCGTCGTACCAGCAGCCACAGCAGGGCTGGGGCGCCCCGGCCGGCCCCTACGCCTCGCCGATTCCCGTGCGCACGCCCGGCCTGGGCGACGCCATCGCGTCCGAGTGGACGAAGATCCGCTCCGTGCGCTCCACGATGTGGACGCTCGGGGTGATGATCGTGCTGCTGGTCGGCATCGGGCTGCTCGTGGCGCTCGTCGTGAGCATGTCCGACGCCCCCATGGAGGACGCCCCCGTCCTGACCCTCGGGTTCTTCGGCGTGCTGCTCGGATCGATCTGTGTGATCACGCTGGGAGTGCTGACCATCGCGTCGGAGTACACCACCGGGATGATCCGCACGACGCTGACCGCGTGCCCGAGCCGGGCGCGGATCCTGATCGCCAAGTCGGTCGTCTTCTTCCTGCTCTCCTTCACGATCACCACCGTGACCACCGGCGTCGTGGGCGTCCTGCAGACGGCCATGCTCGACGGCGCCACACCCGACACGGGCTTCTGGCTGCGCTCCACCGTGGGGATCGGCCTCTACGTCGCGACGCTCGGGCTGCTCTCCCTCGCCGTCGGCGCGATCGTGCGGCACTCCGCCGGGGCCATCACGATCATGATCGCCGTGGTGCTGCTCCCGCTCGTGCTCGCGATGTTCATGTTCTCCGCGTCGCTGGCCTCCGTGCAGAAGGCGCTCTTCGAGTACTCCATCCCCAACCAGATCGGCGCGATGTACGACGCGACGGTCACCTCGTCGGGGCCCACGGGCTGGGAGCCGCTCTGGGTGATTCTCGGCGTGACCGCCGTGGCCATGGCCGGCGCCTTCTTCGCGCTGGAACGACGGGACGTCTGACTCAGTAGCGCGGAGCGTTCCTGGACCGCTGCACCCGTGTGGTGCGGCGGTCCTTCGCGTTCCAGCAGGCTTTGTGCCAGTGCCTGCGGTCGTCGACCCCGCCGAACTCGGGCCAGGCGACCAGATGCGGGACCCCGGCCGGGATCTCCTGGTCGCAGCCGGGGCAGCGGTAGCGCTTGCCCGCGGCGCTCGCGCCGCTCACCGGGCGCACCGACCACTCCTCGCCCTGCCAGCTCTCCGTGGCCCCTCCCCCGCCGTACCGGCCCGCCGCGTCGGGGGCTTTGCCGGCAGGACTCTCGCCGCCTCGGGGGCGGTTGCGGCGCGGGGACACGGAACACCTCACGGGGTGTGTACGGGCAGTTCGTCCCGTCAAGCGTAGAGGCATCGGCTGTTGACCCGTGTCGTGTGGGGCACTAGAGGGCTGATGAGGCGGGTGGGTTAGCGGAAAATCGCAACAACTTCTTCATGGACCGTGCCTTTGGCACGTGTCAGGCGTTGTTGCCAGTGGGGGATGGCCGCGTCGGCCGCAAGGAGGCAATTGGCGATGCGCGTAGGAACGTTCGTACTGGCAGCCCAGTTCCCGGGTCAGGGGCAGGGTGAGGCCCTGCACCGGGCCGTCCGCTCCGCGGAGGTCGCGGAGGAGTCCGGGCTCGATTCCGTCTGGCTGGCCGAACATCATTTCGTGCCGTACGGGGTGTGCCCGTCCGCGGTGACCCTGGCGGGGCTGCTGCTCGGCCGCACCCGCAGAATCCGCGTGGGCACGGCGGTGAGCGTCCTGCCGACCCAGCACCCCGTCACGCTCGGCGAGCAGGCCGCGCTCCTGCATCTGACCAGCGGCGGGCGCTTCACGCTCGGGGTGGGGCGTGGCGGCCCGTGGGTCGACCTGGAGGTGTTCGGAGGCGGGCTCGAGGCCTACGAGCACGGCTTCCCCGAGTCCCTGGAGCTGCTGCTCGACTGGCTCGGCGAGCCCCGGGTGGCGGGCCGCGGGGAGCGGTACCGCTTCCGCGAGGTGGCCGTGGTGCCCCGGGCGGACGAACTCCTCGGGGACGGCCCGCCGGGGCCCGAGGTGATCGTCGCGTGCACGTCCCCGAAAAGCGTGGAACTCGCCGCTGAAAAGGGTTTGCCGATGCTCCTCGGGATGCATTGTGGTGACGAGGAGAAGGCCGACATGGTCGCGCTGTGGCGTTCCGCGGCCCGGGAGGCCGGACAGCCCGCGGAGGTCGTGGAGCGGGTAGCACATGTGTCCGCAGGGGTGGCCCAGATCGCGGACCGGTCCGCGGACGCCGTGGAGACGCTCGTGAAGGCCATGCCGGGCTGGCTGCGCCAAGGGCTCGATGCCCATGTGACGGTCGACGGCAGGCACCGCGTGATGCGCGATCCCGTCGCGTACACGGAGTTCCTCTGCGATCTGCATCCGGTGGGTCCGCCGCGTCTCGCCGCCGACCGGCTCGCGGCCACGGCGGAGCGCACGGGCATCACCCGCTTCGCCCTGATGGTGGAGGGCTCGGGCGATCTCGCGGCGACGGAGACGAATGTGCAGCGCCTGGGCACGGAAGTGCTGCCCATGCTGGAGTGAGGCGTTCACGCTGGTCGTCCTGGTGGTGCGAACGGTGGTGCGGGAGCTGCCGCCCCGGAGCCAGTTGCACCTCCCGCGGCCCGGAGCGGCAGCAGAAGCGTTCAGCAGTCCCGGAGTTCGGGCGATTGGTTGAGCAACTGACCCCTCACCGAGGTGAATCGGGCCAGTCGCTCGTCGACCGACGCGTCCAGCGGGAACACCGCGACGCGGTGGCAGTTCTGGAATGCGAGGCGCACCCCGAAGTGCCGCTGGAGCGCGCCGCGTATCGCATCACTCGCGAGCGCGCGCAGCAGCTGACCACGTGCCTGCTCGTCCGGCGGAGGCGTCTGGTTGTCGGCGAACTGTCCGCCGTCGACCTTCAGCTGGGCCACCAGGGAGCTGATCATCTCCCATGCGTAGGGCAGGGAGGTCCGGACGCAGTCGACGAAGTCGGCTTCGTCGACCTCGCCTCGCTCGGCCTGTTCCAACAGCGCCGGTGAGACGTCGAGCGACATGGGTTCTCCTCTCGCGACCCCGACGGGTGGCCGGGGCCTTACGGGCAGGGCAGGACGGCGACGCTGCGTACACAGGCGGCGACCTCCTGCTTCCACCGTAAGGGCGCAGTCCGGGCCGCACCAGGAGATTGGGAACACAACCGGCCAACGACGAACGGTCGCAAAGAGGGGCAAGCCCGTGTGGCATACGTCAAGAGGTGTACGGGGTGCGTGGGGCGGGAATCGCGTGGACCCGTCGTCGTCGAGTAGCGTTGCGGACCATGCGTCTCGTCATCGCCCGTTGCTCCGTCGACTACGCGGGCCGGCTCACTGCCCACCTGCCCTCCGCCCCCCGTCTGATCCTGGTGAAGGCGGACGGCAGCGTCTCGATCCACGCCGACGACCGGGCGTACAAACCGCTCAACTGGATGTCCCCGCCGTGCACCCTGAAGGAGGGTGCCGACGACAGCGAGGGCATCTGGACCGTGGTCAACAAAGCGGGCGAGAAACTGATCATCACGATGGAGGAGATCCTCCACGACTCGTCCCACGAACTGGGTGTGGACCCGGGGCTGATCAAGGACGGCGTCGAGGCGCATCTCCAGGAGCTGCTGGCCGACCGCATCGAGACGATGGGCGAGGGCTACACCCTGATCCGCCGCGAGTACCCGACCGCGATCGGTCCGGTCGACATCCTGTGCCGGGACGCGGACGGCGCGACGGTGGCCGTGGAGCTGAAGCGGCGGGGTGACATCGACGGCGTGGAGCAGCTGACCCGCTATCTGGAGCTGCTCAACCGCGATCCGCATCTGGCGCCGGTGCGGGGCGTGTTCGCCGCGCAGGAGATCAAGCCGCAGGCCCGGGTGCTGGCGACCGACCGCGGGATCGGCTGCCTGGTGCTGGACTACGACGCGATGCGCGGCATCGAGGACGACAAGCTGCGGCTCTTCTGAACCCGGGGCCAGTGCCCCTCATCGCCGTACGGGCGGCCCGGAGACGGGGCCCGTACGGCGATCTCGCGTTCAGGCGACGGTCGGTGACGCGGCGCCGCTCTCCGTCGCCGACGCGGTGACGGTCTCCGCCGGTCCGCTCGCCGAGTTGGAGGAGTCCGGTTCCGTCGTCACGGTCTCCGTCGGGGTCGGGGCCGTGGTCGGCGTCTCGGTCGGCGTCTCGGTCGGGGTCTCGGTGTCGCTGGCGCTGGGACTCGGCGTCTTCGTCGGCTTCTTCGTCGGTGAAGGGTCGCCGGACGTCGGGCGCCCGCTGGGACTGCCGCTCGACGGGGTGCCCGTGCCCGGGCCGGCCGAGGACTCCGAGGCGCCGGGCGATGGGGAGCCGCTCGCGGACGGCGTGGCGGACCCCGAAGGGCCCGGGGACTCGGAGGTGCCGGGTGCCGGGCCGTCGTCGGACGCCGTGTCGTCGGCCGGCTCGTCCGCGGAGAGACCACTCTCGCCGTCGTCCTCGCTCGCCGACTGTTCGGTGGTGACGTTCTGCCCTTCAGGCTCCTCGCTCCCGGACGTGGCGCCCAGGGTGACCACCGTGCCGAGGACGGCCGCCAGCAGGGCACCCGCGCCGACCGCGACCACGTTGCGCCGCGCGCCCCGGAGGATGCCCATGGGCCCGCCGGCCTTGCTCGCCCGGTCCGGCTCCTGACGGGTGATCAGGGTGGCGGACGTCTCGATCGCCCGGGGGAAGAGGGGCTTGGCCGCCGGTACGCCGCCGGGCGGTGACGCCGACTCGTCGTGCCGCGGCGCGGGCACCTCCTCGCCCGCGGGGGTGCTCAGGACCGGCTCGCCGGATCGGTCGGCGACGAGCGCGAGGGCCCTGCGGCCCGCCACCGCGCCGGGCTTGTCGGCGAGCGCGCCGCGCATGCTGATGGACGTCTCCAGTTCGGCCCTGGCCCGGTCCAGATGACCGGTGCAGAGCGCCAGGACGCCCAGCTCGTGGTGGAAGTAGGCCTCCTCCGCCACCTCACCGGCGATCCGGGCAGCCTCCTGGCCCGCCCTGAGCGCCTTTTCCCATGCGCCCCACTGCAGGCCGGCCGCGAAGGCGGGAGCGGCGCTACGGGCCAGCAGCACGGCCGCGCTGGCCTGGCCCGCCTGGTCACCGGGGACGAGGCGGGTCATCGCCGCGAGAAGGGCGTCCGCCTCGGCGACCGCCCGCTCGGGGGTGACGGAGGGATGCCCGGCCCACCAGGCGTAGTGCTGTGCGGCGCTGCGCGCGTGCGCGTCCGCGTCCTCGCCGTATCCGCTCGCCTCCAGCTGGGCCAGGGCGCCCGCGGCCAGCCGGTAACGGGGGCCCGCGGGCGAGAGCAGGCCGCTGCGGGACAGCTCGCCCAGCGCGGCGTCGGCGTGGGTGTCGCCCACGAGGGCCGGCAGATGCGCCTGGTGCGGCACCTCGCCGCCCAGGGCCACGGCGAAGCGCAGGGTCTCGCGGGCGGCCTCGCTCAGCCGGGAGGCGAGCAGCGGGGCGGGCGCCGCGCCGTCACCGAGGCTGGGCAGGGGCAGCTCCGCCGGCCGGGCGGTGCCGAAGGGCGCGTCGTCCGGATCGTCGTCGTAGCCGTCGGAGCCGTCCTGGACGGTGTGCAGTTCGTCCCGCTGGCGCAGCAGGGCGCCGGCCTGGACGAAGCGCAGGGGCAGCCCTTGAGACTCGAACCAGAGGTCTCCCGCCCAGTTCGCCTCCTCGTCCGTGAGCGGGCGTTCCACGACGTGTTCCAGGAGCTCGATCGAGGCGCTGCGCCCGAGCCCGGTGAGGAAGACCTCTTCCAGGGCCGAGTCGGCGGGGGGCGCGGGCACGTCGGCGGTCGCCCCGAAGAGGAACGCGCACTCCGGGGTCGCGTCGAGCAGCTCCTGGAGCGCGGCGCCGCCGAGCTCCAGGTCGTCGACGACGACGACGGCGCCGATGCCGTGGACCAGGGCGAGGAGCCCTTCACGGTCGGGGCGGTGCGACGGGGAGCGGTGGACGGCCTCGAAGAGGCCGTACAGCAGGTCCGTGGCGGTCCGCTTGTAGCCGGACAGGCGGACGACCCCGTCGGGCGCGAGGTCCGCGCAGTCACCGGCGACGGCGTCGAGCAGTGCTGTGCGGCCGGAGCCGGCCGGGCCCGTAAGGCACACCGAGCGCCCGCGGGCGAGCAGCCGCACGAGGCGCTCGCGCTCCTCCTGGCGCTCCAGGAGGGGCAGCTGGGCCGGCGGCGGTCCCGGGGGCACCGGCGGTGCGGCGGCACGCTCGCGGTCGACGCGCTGGGCGGGGGTGTGCCGCACGGGCGGCTCCGGCCGCTCCCCCGGCCGGCAGGGCTCGATCTCGCTGCCGTCGACCGGATTGACGGTGAGCAGGAAGTCACCCGATATCAGCTGCACCGTGCGGGACTGCTGCGGTGTCTGGTGCCCGAAGTCGGGCGTCAGAGGGTCACGGGACTGCCGTCGGCGGCCGGCGTCGTCACCGGACCGGTCGTTGCCCTGGCCGTACTCTTCCGGTCCCCGGCTGATCGGGTCCATCGTCAAAGCCCCCCAGACGCGCAGCGCGCGGTTGCCCCCTCCGGCCTCGCACGCCCGTCGTCGTTCACGGTCCGGTGTCCGCCAGCGGGTCCTTGTCTATCGGCAGACGGCCGAACCCTAAACCTTCGCACAGTATCTACGAACCAGTGGGGGGCCGCGCCGCCCACGACGTCACATTCTCGTGAGGATTGTGCGTGTATCGCCCTCGGACGCACGGCCACGGCCCTTTTCGGAGGCCGTCAGACGCGGGGCAGGGAGTCCGCGGCGATGCCCCCCTCGATGGCCAGGATCCTGTGGAGTCTCGTCGCCACGAGCAGGCGCTGCATCTGCGGAGGCACTCCGCGCAGCACCAGCCTCCGGCCGGCCCGGCCGGCTCTGCGGTGCGCCCCCATGATGACGCCGAGTCCGGTGGCGTCCCAGGAGTCCAGCTCGGTCAGGTTCAGCACGAGGTCGCCTGACCCGTCGTCGACCGCGGAATGCAGAACCGTACGGGCGTCCGCCGCGCTTCGGACATCGAGGCGGCCCCCGACGACCAGCTCGGCGTGGTCGCCCCTGATGTGCATATGCGCTCCCCGGAAGTACTCCGTAGCAAGGTCGGTCTGTCTGGTTTCGCTTTCTGTCTCTGCCACAACTGACTGCCGCAGCGACAGGGAAGTTGCCGTCTGTAAGCGAACCGATACCGAATTCACCCCGAGGGGTGAAGCAGGTCCGGCGGTACGTGTGGATCCGTGCCCGGCGCGGCGTACGGATCCCGGTCCCCCGGGTCTGATTGACGGCACATCAGACAGCCCGGGGGGCCGGTCGCGATCAGTAGGTGTAGAAGCCCTGCCCGCTCTTGCGCCCGATGTCACCTGCGTCGACCATCCGGCGCATCAGCTCGGGAGCGGCGAACTTCTCGTCCTGGGACTCGGTGTAGATGTTGCCCGTGGCGTGCAGGAGGATGTCGACGCCGGTCATGTCGGCCGTGGCGAGGGGCCCCATGGCGTGGCCGAAGCCCAGCTTGCACGCGGTGTCGATGTCCTCGGCGGAGGCGACGCCCGACTCGTACAGCTTGGCGGCCTCGACGACCAGCGCCGAGATCAGCCGGGTGGTCACGAAGCCGGCGACGTCGCGGTTGACGACGATGCACGTCTTGCCGACGGACTCGGCGAACTCCCTCGCGGTGGCGAGGGTTTCGTCGCTGGTCTTGTAGCCGCGCACCAGCTCGCACAGCTGCATCATCGGGACGGGCGAGAAGAAGTGCACGCCGACGACCCGCTCCGGGCGCTCCGTCACGGCCGCGATCTTGGTGATCGGGATGGCGGAGGTGTTGGAGGCGAGGACGGCGTCCTCCCGCACGATCCCGTCGAGCGTACGGAAGATCTCGTGCTTGATCTCCAGCTTCTCGAAGACGGCCTCGACGACGATGTCGGCGTCCGCCACCGCGTCCAGGTCGGTGGTCGTGGCGATCCTGCCGAGCGCCGCCTCGGCGTCGGCGGCCTCCAGCTTGCCCTTGGCGACGAACTTGCCGTAGCTGGCCTCGATACCGCCACGCCCGCGGGCCAGCGCCTCGTCGGTGACATCACGCAGCACCACGTCCCAGCCCGCCTGCGCGGAGACCTGCGCGATACCGGACCCCATGAGTCCGGCGCCGATGACGGCGAGCTTCCTGGCCACGTTTCGCACCCCTATGCATTCTCGGTCGTTCGCATGCTCTCCGGCGGAGATTAGTACCCGTGAGGGGCCTTGAGGCCGCGAAGAGATGCGCGTCACGTCTCACATGACGGACATCACACCGGCCCCCGTCACACGGCGGCGCGCCGCGCGTAGTCGATCACCTTCGCGCCGAGCAGGTCCTCCATGTCGTCGAGCAGGACGAGCGCGTCGCGCGAGACCTCCTCGGGTGCACGCCCGGCGACCATCTCGTGCCCGATGTACGCCATGAGTGTGCTGTGCACCCAGGAGAGCTGACCGGCCACCAGGACGGGGGTGAGGTCCCCCTGATCCGCGCCGGCCTCCTCGCGCAGCGTCTCCTCCAGGCGGAGCTGGACCTCCTGCTGGATGTGCCACAGGCGGGCCTTGAGGCCGTCGGCACCTTCGATGACCTGCATGAAGCGCTCGTACCCGCGCATGAGGCCGACCGCCGGCGAGACGCCCTCCACCTGGATGCGCAGTTCACGCAGGACGGCGTCGGCCGCGGACTCGCCCTCGCCGCGGCCCCGGACGTAGCGCGCGAGCCGGTCGACGATGCCGCTGCTCCGGTCGAGGAAGAGGTCTTCCTTGGCCGGGAAGTAGTTGTACACCGTGTTCACCGATACGTCGGCGGCCAGGGCGATCTCGGCGATGGTGACCGCGTCGAAGCCGCGCTCCAGGAAGAGCCCGGTGGCGACATCCGAGAGCT
This sequence comes from Streptomyces sp. NPDC006516, assembly GCF_040611875.1. Classification (NCBI taxonomy): domain Bacteria; kingdom Bacillati; phylum Actinomycetota; class Actinomycetes; order Kitasatosporales; family Streptomycetaceae; genus Streptomyces; species Streptomyces sp. NPDC006516. The sequence goes on along the minus strand of NZ_JBEXPD010000002.1, from coordinate 1,059,394 downwards.
GCTGCCGCGTCTGACGCTTCTTCCGCTCCCTGAGTCCCTCAGCCATGGACCCATCCTAAGGCGTCCCTGGGGCTCCTGAAAATTTGGGGGCATTGCAATTTTCGAGTCTCTCTGTTTTTGTGGTCGCTATGCCAATCATCAGCACGTCCGGGCTCGCCCGGACCTTCAGGACCAAGGCGGGACCGGTCCACGCCGTGAGGTCGGTCGACATGGCCGTCATGCCCGGGGAGATCGTCGGTCTTCTGGGGCCCAACGGCGCGGGCAAGACCACCACGCTGCGGATGCTCACCACGTTGCTCGCCCCCACCGGTGGGGCGGCCACCGTCGCAGGCTTCGACCTGGCCGGCGATCCGTCCGGCGTCCGCGGGGCGTGCGGGTACGTCGCCCAGTCCGGCGGGGTCGATCCGCACGTCAGCGTGCGCGAGGAACTGGTGACCCAGGGGCGCCTGTACCGGCTGAGCAAGGCAGAGGCGATCGGGCGCGCGGCCGAACTCGCCTCGGCACTCGGTCTCTCCGGCCTGCTCGACCGCAGGACCGCCGCGCTCTCCGGCGGGCAGCGCCGCCGTCTCGACATCGCGATGGGCCTCACCCACCGCCCGGCCGTGCTCTTCCTCGACGAGCCGACCACAGGGCTCGATCCGCAGAGCCGCCAGGACCTGTGGGACCTCGTCCGGGGGCTGCGCGACGACTTCGGCACGACCGTCGTGCTCACCACCCATTACCTCGACGAGGCGGACGCGCTCGCGGACCGGCTCGTGGTCATCGACGGAGGCCTGGTCGTCGCCGAGGGCGCGCCGGCCGCGCTCAAGGCCGAGCACGCCGGCTCACCGGGCGCCTCGCTCCACGACACCTTCCTCGCGATCACCGGGCGGTCACCGGTCACCGCCGAGGCCGCCCCCGTCGCCGTATAGGAACCCCTCGATGCTTCTCCACGACACCTCACTGGTCTTCGGCCGGTACGTCCGCCAGACCCTGCGCTCCCGGTTCCAGATCTTCTTCGGGATCCTGATGCCGCTGCTCCACCTGCTCCTGTTCGGCCCGCTGCTGACCGGTCTCCCCCTCGGCTCCCCGGGTGACTCCTGGCAGGTCCTGGTCCCCGGGCTGCTGCTGCAACTGGGCCTCTTCGGTGCCTCGTTCGCGGGTTTCTCGGTCATCATCGAGAAGTCGGCGGGCGTGGTCGAGCGCATGCGCGTCACCCCCGTCAGCCGCTTCGCCCTCCTGCTGGGGCGGGTGCTGCGAGATGCCCTGCTGTTCATGTTCCAGGCGGTGCTGCTGGTGCTCGCGGCCCTGGTCATGGGGTTGCGAGCACCGCTGCCCGGGGTGCTCATCGGCTTCGTGTTCGTCGGGCTGCTCACGGTCTCGCTGGCTTCGCTCTCCTACGCCCTCGCCATGAAGGTGCGTACGCCCCAGGAGTTCGGGCCGGTGATCAACGCGCTCACCATGCCGGCCATGCTGCTCTCCGGCCTGATGCTCCCGATGACGCTCGGTCCCACGTGGCTCGACGTCCTGTCGCACTTCACGCCGTTCCGCTACCTCGTGGACGCGGTACGGGACGCGTACATCGGGGAGTACGCGACGGCGCACATGCTGTACGGAGTGCTCGTCGCGCTCGGTTTCGCCCTCCTGGCTGTGACGGTCGGCACGCGTGTCTTCCACAGGGCCGGGGCATGACCGGAGGCCCTTAGGCTGGCTCCATGGTCAATCTGACGCGCATCTACACCCGTACAGGCGACAAGGGCACCACAGCCCTCGGTGACATGAGCCGGACCGCCAAGACCGATCTGCGGATCTCGGCCTACGCCGACGCCAACGAGGCCAACGCCGTCATCGGTACGGCCATCGCGCTCGGGAACCTCCCCGAGGCCGTCGTGAAGGTCCTCGTCCGTGTGCAGAACGACCTGTTCGACGTGGGCGCGGACCTGTCCACACCGGTGGTGGAGGACCCGAAGTACCCGCCGCTGCGCGTGGAGCAGTCCTACGTCGACAAGCTGGAGGCGGACTGCGACACCTTCCTGGAGGAGCTGGAGAAGCTCCGCAGCTTCATCCTTCCGGGTGGCACGCCCGGGGCGGCGCTGCTGCATCAGGCCTGCACCGTCGTCCGCCGTGCGGAGCGCTCCACGTGGGCGGCGCTCGAGGTGCACGGGGACGAGATGAACGCTCTGACGGCGACGTACCTCAACCGCCTCTCCGACCTCCTGTTCATCCTCGCGAGGACGGCGAACAAGGAGGTCGGCGACGTGCTGTGGGTGCCGGGCGGCGAGCGCTGATCAGCGCTCCGCCCCCACCGGGTCCTTGGGCTCCTGCTTGGGGAACACCGTGTAGCCGCCGGCGATGAGCAGGTTGATCCCGATCACCCAGAGCATCTTCTGCTGCCACATCCGCAGCGATCCGGTGTCCCCGTCCGCGCCGACGTACCAGATCGCCGCCTGGAGCAGGGCCGTGGCCGTCCCCGCCGCCACGATCCAGCGGGCGGCGGTGCGCCACTCGTGGGCGGCCCGCGCCATCCCGTACTTCGGTGGCTTCACCGGAGGCGGGCCGCCCGCGAAGCGGTGGGCGATCCTGGCGTCGGCCCACTTGACGGTGGAGTGGCCGAGTCCCACCGTGAAGCCGATGTAGACGGCGGCCAGGCCGTGCTTCCAGTCGGGCTCGGCGCCGTTCTTCAGGTCGACGGCCGTCACCACCAGCAGGACGACCTCCAGCAGCGGCTCGCACAGCAGCACCGCCGCGCCCAGCCGGGGCTTCCTCGCGACGTACCGCAGCGCGAGTCCGGCTGCCAGCAGGACCCAGAAGCCGACCTCGCAGAGCACGATCAGTGTGACGATCACGGCACTTCTCCTTCCGGTCCCCTCCAGACTCCCTGTCATGCGGCGCCGGATCGTCGTCAGCAGTGACGAAACGTGACTGCATCCTTCGATGTAGCCGCGCCTCCCTCCCCGTACGGACGTGCCGCGCCCCGGCGCCGTGTTGGATGAGAGCGTGATCTCCCTTGCGCGCCCGCACCGCGACGACGTCCTGCTCGCGGTCACCGGGCTGTCCGGCGGTGTGATCCTGTGGCTGATCGGGATCCACATCCAGAACGGCCGCCTCTTCGACGCGCCCTGGGTGTCCCTGCTGCCGCTGGTGGTGATGTCGGCTCTCGAACTGCTACGGCGCAGCGCCCCGCTCACCGCTCTGGCGGTCGGCACACTCGCACTGGTGGCCGACCAGTTCACGGTGGGGAGTCTCGCGACCCTGCTGCTGTTCACCGACCTCGTGTACGCGGCGGTGCTGTACGGCTCCCCCTCCGCCTCACGCCGGATCCCGGTGATCACCCTGCTCGTCACCGTCGCCACGACGGTCGGCTTCATCGCCTGGGCCCCGTCGGCGGACGCCGTACTCATCGGGATCGTCGTCGGCATGGTCTCCTTCGGCCCCGCTCTCACCGGTGCCGCCGTGCGCAATCACCGCGACGCCGCCGAGGCCGCCCGGCTGCGGGCGGACCAGACCGCGCTGCTGGCCGAGATGGACCGGGCCCAGGCGGTGACGGCCGAACGGGCGCGCATGGCCCGCGAGCTGCACGACATGGTCGCCAACCACCTCTCCGCGATCGCCATCCACTCCACCGCGGCGCTCTCCATCGACGACCCGGGGACCTCCCGTGACGCCCTCGGGGTGATCCGGCAGAACAGTGTCGACGGGCTGGCCGAGATGCGGCGGCTCATCGGGCTGCTGCGGGAGAACGGCGCGGCCGGCCCGCCGAGCGCGGCGCCGACCCTCGCCTCCCTGGACGCGCTCGTGGAGCAGGCCGGCGCGAACTCCGCCTCCAGTGGTCTCACCGTCACCCTGGACGACGCCCGCGAGGGTTCCGGCCCGCTGCCCGCCCCCGTGGAGCTGGCGGCGTACCGGATCGTCCAGGAGTCGCTGACGAACGCGCTGAAGCATGCGGCGCCCGGTCCGGTGACCGTACGGCTCACACGGTCGCCCGAGCTTCTGGCCGTGCAGGTGAGCAGCGTGTCCGGTGACCGGCCGGGGCCGCGAGCGCCGGGTTCGGGGGCCGGCCTGGTGGGGATGCGGGAACGGGTGGCCCTGCTGGGCGGGACGTTCCGGGCGGGGCCGTGCCCCCGCGACGACGGTACGGAGATCTGGCTGGTCCGGGCTGAACTGCCCGTCGAGGAAGGGACGTAGTGCACATGACGATCCGGGTTCTGGTCGCGGAGGACCAGGCGGCCGTGCGCGCCGGGCTGGTGCTGATCCTGGGCAGTGCCCCGGACGTCGAGGTGGTGGGCGAGGCGGCGGACGGTGAGACGGCCGTGCGCCTGGCCCGTGAACTCCGGCCGGATCTGGTGCTGATGGACGTACAGATGCCCCGGCTCGACGGGGTGTCGGCGACGCGGCAAGTGGTGACGGAGCGGCTGGCGGACGTCCTGGTGCTGACGACCTTCGACCTGGACGAGTACGTCTTCGGCGCGTTGCGCGCGGGCGCTTCGGGCTTCCTGCTGAAGAACACCGACGCCGGGGACCTGCTCGACGCGGTCCGCACCGTGGCGCGTGGCGAGGGCATGATCGCCCCGGCCGTGACGCGCCGGCTGATCGAGGAGTTCGCCGGAACCCCGTCCGCGCGCAGGCCGGCGCCGCACGCCCCCGCGGCGCTCGGCACGCTGACGCGCCGGGAGCGCGAGGTGCTGGTCTGCCTGGGCGAGGGGCTGAGCAACGCGGAGATCGCGGACCGGCTCTCGATGGCCGAGGCGACGGTGAAGACGCACGTCAGCAGGCTGCTCGGGAAGCTGGAACTGCGCAGCCGGGTGCAAGCGGCGGTGCTCGCACAGGAGTTGGGACTCTGATTTCCGCAGGGAACTTTGGTCTGGACCTCTTGACGATTGGTCCAGACCTTCCTAATCTCACCGAACACGCTGCGGTGAGTACGCCATGACAAAGCGGGCTCAGGGCGACGCAGGGTCTGCAGGTTACGGATCATCCCCCTTTGCCGGACCTCACCCGAGGAGCACCGTTGAGCACTGACAACCCCGTACGCCGGTCCCGACTCAGATGGAGACGTGAAGCCGGCACAGCCACCAGGTCCAAGGCCGTCGCGGGTCTCACCGCGCTGCTGCTGCCGCTCGCCGCCATGGTCGGCCTGGCCTCCCCCGCCGAGGCCGCCACCTCCGCGACCGCCACGTACGTCAAGAAGTCCGACTGGGGCACCGGCTTCGAGGGCCAGTGGACCGTCAAGAACACCGGCACCACCGCTCTCTCCTCCTGGACGATCGAGTGGGACTTCCCCTCCGGCACCGCGGTCGGCTCCGCCTGGGACGCCTCCGTGTCGAGCTCCGGTACCCACTGGACCGCCAAGAACCTCAGCTGGAACGGCACGGTCGCCCCGGGCGCCAGCGTCTCCTTCGGCTTCAACGGCACCGGCACCGGCTCCCCCACCGGCTGCAAGCTGAACGGCGCCTCCTGCGACGGTGGCAGCGTGCCCGGCGACAACGCCCCGTCCAAGCCCGGCACCCCGACCGTGAGCAACGTGACGGACACCTCGGCGAAGCTCACCTGGGCCGCCGCCACGGACGACAAGGGCATCAAGAACTACGACGTCCTGCGTGACGGCGCCAAGGTCGCGACCGTCACTACGACGACGTACACCGACACCGGCCTCACCAAGGGCACCGACTACTCCTACACGGTGCAGGCCCGTGACACGGCTGACCAGACCGGTCCGGTCAGCGCCTCGGTCGCGGTCCGCACCACCGGCACCACGGACCCGGGCAACCCGGGCACCGGCGACAAGATCAACCTGGGTTACTTCACCGAGTGGGGCGTCTACGGGCGCAACTACCACGTGAAGAACCTCGTGACCTCCGGCTCCGCGTCGAAGATCACGCACATCAACTACGCGTTCGGCAACGTCCAGAACGGCAAGTGCACCATCGGCGACAGCTACGCCGACTACGACAAGGCGTACACGGCCGACCAGTCCGTCGACGGAGTAGCGGACACCTGGGACCAGCCGCTGCGCGGCAACTTCAACCAGCTGCGCAAGCTGAAGGCCAAGTACCCGCACATCAAGGTCCTCTGGTCCTTCGGCGGCTGGACCTGGTCCGGTGGCTTCCCGCAGGCCGCCCAGAACCCGGCCGCCTTCGCGCAGTCCTGCTACGACCTGGTCGAGGACCCCCGCTGGGCCGATGTCTTCGACGGCATCGACATCGACTGGGAGTACCCCAACGCCTGCGGTCTCACCTGTGACACCAGCGGACCTGCGGCACTGAAGAACGTCGCCTCCGCGCTGCGGAGCAAGTTCGGCACCGGCAACCTGGTCACCGCGGCGATCACCGCGGACGGCTCGACGGGCGGCAAGATCGACGCGGCCGACTACGCCGGCGCCGCACAGTCCATGAACTGGTACAACGTGATGACGTACGACTTCTTCGGCGCCTTCGCACCGAAGGGCCCGACGGCCCCTCACTCGCCGCTGACCTCGTACTCCGGCATCCCGCAGGAGGGCTTCAACTCCGCCGCCGCCATCGCCAAGCTGAAGGCGCAGGGCGTCCCCGCCTCGAAGCTGCTCCTCGGCATCGGCTTCTACGGCCGAGGCTGGACCGGTGTCACCCAGTCCGCCCCCGGCGGCACGGCGACCGGTGCGGCTCCCGGAACCTACGAGGCCGGCAACGAGGACTACAAGGTCCTCAAGAACACCTGCCCCGCCACCGGCACCATCGCGGGCACCGCGTACGCCCACTGCGGCACCAACTGGTGGAGCTACGACACCCCGGCGACGATCACGTCCAAGATGGCCTGGGCGAACAGCCAGGGTCTGGGCGGCGCGTTCTTCTGGGAGTTCAGCGGTGACACCGCGAACGGTGAGCTCGTGACCGCGATGGACAACGGTCTGAACTAGGGGCTCCCGTCCGGATCGGGCGCGAGCCAGGCACGATCCGGACAGGGGTCACCCCCCACGTACGAGAGCCGCACCCGGAAAAGCGCCGGGGAGACAGGTCCGCCCCCTGTCTCCCCGGTTTTCGCATGCCTCGCGCCCCCGGCCCTCGCGTCTGCGTACCCCGGCCCACGCACACTCCGCACCCCCCGCTGGCGCGCGCTCTGCCTCTGCCCCGGGTTCGCACGTTCCCCGGTCCTCGTACACCTCGCGCGACCGGAAAAGGGTCTCCCCCCGGACGGAATCCGTCCGGGGGGAGACCTTTCGTCTAAGCCACGTTGACCCTCTGGCCCGGCGGTGCCGCCTCCAGCCAGGCGAGAAAGCCGGTCAGGGCGTCCTCGCTCATCGCCAGCTCCAGGCGTGTCCCCCGGTGGGTACAGCCGAGCACGACGGAGTCGGACAGGAGCGCGAGCTCCTCCTCACCCTCGGGCAGCCGGCGCGCGACCACCTCGATGGCGGAGCGCTCCAGGCCACGGCGGGGACGGGGCGAGTAGGAGAAGACCCGGAACCAGTCGACGCGGTCACCGCTGTAGCGGGCCACCCCGTACACCCAGCCCTTGCCGGACTGATCCGGTTCCTCGGACACGTCCCAGCGCAGGCTGCAGTCGAAGGTACCGCCCGAACGCTGGATCAGCCGCCTGCGGAGGCCGAAGACGAACAGACCCACCGCGACCAGTACGACGACCAGGCCGCCCACCCACAAAGCGAGGACCATCTCCACCGACCTCCTCGCATCGTCGAGTAACGGATACCGAACCGAGCCGAAACGCACTGCACCTGCATCGCCTCAGCCGCGACACGGTCTGGATCTCTCCAGCTCGGGCCGCGGCTGAGTCAAAAACTCCTCGTGAGGGCGCTCAGTGCGCCGCCACCGCACGCAGTCGCACATCGGCGCGCCGCTCGGCGGCGGCGTCCGTGTCCGACTTCGCGCGCTCCAGCGCACGCTCGGCGCGCTGGACGTCGATCTCGTCGGCAAGCTCGGCGATCTCCGCCAGCAACGAGAGCTTGTTGTCCGCGAACGAGATGAAACCGCCGTGCACAGCGGCGACAACAGTCCCGCCGTCGCTCGTACGGATCGTCACGGGGCCCGATTCCAGCACACCCAGAAGCGGCTGGTGACCGGGCATGACGCCGATGTCGCCGGACGTGGTACGTGCGACAACGAGGGTGGCCTCGCCGGACCAGACACTGCGGTCCGCGGCGACCAGCTCGACATGCAGCTCAGCAGCCAAGGGTGGCTCCTCGGGTCACCACCCGGCGGTCGTGCCGGGTGTCGGTTCAATTCTACGGGGCGTGGTGAGGGGGGCGGGACACACCCACCCCCCTCGGTGAGCCGGTGGCTCAGGAGACGCCGAGCTCCTTGGCCTTCGCCTTGAGGTCGTCGATGCCACCGCACATGAAGAACGCCTGCTCGGGGAAGTGGTCGTACTCCCCGTCGCAGATCGCGTTGAAGGCGGCGATCGACTCGTCGAGCGGAACGTCCGAACCGTCCAGGCCGGTGAACTGCTTGGCGGCGTGGGTGTTCTGCGACAGGAAGCGCTCGACGCGACGGGCACGGTGGACGACGAGCTTGTCCTCTTCGCCCAGCTCGTCGATGCCGAGGATCGCGATGATGTCCTGGAGGTCCTTGTACTTCTGCAGGATCCCCTTGACGCGGCTGGCCGCGTCGTAGTGGTCCTGCGCGATGTAGCGCGGGTCCAGGATGCGGGACGTCGAGTCCAGCGGGTCCACGGCCGGGTAGATGCCCTTCTCGGAGATCGGACGGGAGAGAACCGTCGTCGCGTCGAGGTGGGCGAACGTGGTGGCCGGGGCCGGGTCGGTCAGGTCGTCCGCGGGGACGTAGATCGCCTGCATCGAGGTGATCGAGTGACCACGCGTCGAGGTGATGCGCTCCTGGAGCACACCCATCTCGTCGGCAAGGGTCGGCTGGTAACCCACCGCGGACGGCATGCGGCCGAGCAGCGTGGAGACCTCGGAACCGGCCTGCGTGAAGCGGAAGATGTTGTCGATGAAGAGCAGCACGTCCTGCTTCTGCACATCGCGGAAGTACTCCGCCATGGTCAGGGCGGACAGCGCGACCCGCAGACGGGTGCCCGGCGGCTCGTCCATCTGGCCGAAGACCAGCGCGGTCTTGTCCAGGACGCCCGACTCGGTCATCTCGTCGATGAGGTCGTTGCCCTCACGGGTGCGCTCACCGACACCGGCGAACACCGACACACCCTCGTGCAGCTTCGCCACACGCATGATCATTTCCTGGATGAGGACCGTCTTGCCGACGCCCGCACCACCGAACAGACCGATCTTGCCGCCCTTGACGTACGGGGTCAGCAGGTCGACGACCTTCAGGCCGGTCTCGAACATCTCGGTCTTCGACTCGAGCTGGTCGAAGGCCGGGGCCTTGCGGTGGATCGGCCAGCGCTCGGTGATCTGCGCCTCGGCCTCCGGCTCGTTCAGGATCTTGCCGAGGGTGTTGAACACCTTGCCCTTGGTGATGTCACCGACGGGGACGGTGATGCCCGCACCCGTGTCGGTCACCGGGGCCTGGCGGACCAGGCCGTCGGTGGGCTGCATCGAGATCGCGCGGACCAGGCCGTCACCCAGGTGCTGGGCGACTTCGAGGGTCAGCGTCTTACGAGCGCCGGCCTCGGCCGGGTCGTCGACCTCGACGTGGAGGGCGTTGTAGATCTCCGGCATCGCGTCGACGGGGAACTCCACGTCGACGACCGGGCCGATGACCCGGGCGACGCGGCCCGTGGCAGCGGCCGTCTCAACTGTCGTCGTCATTACTTGTCACTCCCCGCGGACGCGTCGGCCAGAGCACCTGCACCGCCGACGATCTCGCTGATTTCCTGGGTGATTTCGGCCTGGCGGGCCGCGTTGGCAAGCCGGGAGAGGCTCTTGATGAGGTCCCCGGCGTTGTCGGTCGCCGACTTCATCGCGCGACGGCGGGCAGCGTGCTCGGAAGCGGCGGCCTGCAGCAGTGCGTTGTAGATACGGCTCTCGACGTAGCGCGGCAGAAGGGCGTCGAGGACGTCCTCAGCCGACGGCTCGAAGTCGAACAGCGGAAGGATCTCGCCCTTCTCGGTGCTCTCCTCCTCGCCCTGGTCGAGCGACAGAGGCAGCATCCGGCCGTCGACCGCGTTCTGCGTCATCATCGACACGAACTCCGTGAAGACGATGTGCAGCTCGTCGACGCCGCCCTCGGCCGTGTCCTTCTGGATGGCCTCGATGAGGGGCTCGGCGATCTTCTTGGCATCCGAGTACTCGGGGCTGTCGGTGAAACCGGTCCACGACTCCGAGACCTTGCGCTCACGGAAGCCGTAGTACGCGACACCCTTGCGGCCGACGATGTACGTGTCGACCTCCTTGCCCTCGGCCGCCAGCCGCTCCCGCAGCCGCTCCGCCGCCTTGATGGCGTTGGAGGAGTAGCCGCCGGCCAGACCGCGGTCGCTCGTGAGGAGCAGGACCGCGGCCCGGGCCGGGGCCTCGGCCTCGGTGGTGAGCGGATGGTTGGTGTTCGAGCCGGTCGCCACCGCGGTCACCGCACGGGTGAGCTCGGTCGCGTACGGCATCGACGCCGCCACCTTGCGCTGCGCCTTGACGATGCGCGAGGCGGCGATCATCTCCATCGCCTTGGTGATCTTCTTGGTCGCGGTGACGGCTTGGATGCGGCGCTTGTAAACGCGAAGCTGAGCGCCCATCGATCAGCCCTCGCCCAGGAGCTTGCCGTCCGAGGTCTCGAACTGCTGCTTGAAGGAGGCGATCGCGTCCGCGATCGACTGCAGCGTGTCGTCGGACATCTTGCCGCCCTCGGCGATGCTGGTCAGCAGGTCCTTGCGCTCGCGGCGCAGGAACTCGAGCAGCTCGGTCTCGAAGCGACGGATGTCCTCGACCGGGACGTCGTCCATCTTGCCCGTGGTACCGGCCCAGACGGAGACGACCTGCTCCTCCATCGGGAACGGCGCGTACTGGGGCTGCTTCAGCAGCTCGACCATGCGCTTACCGCGCTCCAGCGACGCCTTGGAGGCCGCGTCCAGGTCGGAACCGAAGGCGGCGAACGCCTCCAGCTCGCGGTACTGGGCGAGGTCCACGCGGAGGCGGCCGGACACCTGCTTCATGGCCTTGTGCTGAGCGGAGCCACCGACTCGGGAGACCGAGATACCGACGTTGAGCGCCGGACGCTGACCCGCGTTGAACAGGTCGGACTCCAGGAAGCACTGGCCGTCGGTGATGGAGATGACGTTGGTCGGGATGAACGCCGACACGTCGTTCGCCTTGGTCTCGACGATCGGGAGACCCGTCATCGAACCGGCACCCATCTCGTCGGAGAGCTTGGCGCAGCGCTCCAGCAGACGCGAGTGCAGGTAGAAGACGTCGCCCGGGTAGGCCTCACGGCCCGGCGGACGGCGCAGCAGAAGCGACACGGCGCGGTAGGCGTCGGCCTGCTTCGAGAGGTCGTCGAAGATGATGAGGACGTGCTTGCCGTCGTACATCCAGTGCTGGCCGATGGCCGAACCGGTGTACGGCGCCAGGTACTTGAAGCCGGCCGGGTCGGACGCCGGGGCGGCGACGATGGTCGTGTACTCCAGCGCGCCGGCCTCTTCGAGGGCACCGCGCACGGAGGCGATGGTGGAGCCCTTCTGACCGATGGCGACGTAGATGCAGCGCACCTGCTTGTTCACGTCGCCCGAGCGCCAGTTGTCGCGCTGGTTGATGATCGTGTCGACGGCCAGAGCGGTCTTACCCGTCTGACGGTCGCCGATGATCAGCTGACGCTGGCCGCGGCCGATCGGCACCATGGCGTCGACGGCCTTGTAGCCGGTCTGCATCGGCTCGTGCACCGACTTACGGACCATGACGCCAGGCGCCTGCAGCTCGAGGGCGCGACGGCCTTCGGTCGCGATCTCGCCGAGACCGTCGATCGGGTTGCCGAGCGGGTCGACGACGCGGCCGAGGTAGCCCTCGCCGACGCCGACGGAGAGCACCTCACCGGTGCGCTGCACCGGCTGGCCCTCCTCGATTCCGCTGAACTCGCCGAGGACGATCGCACCGATCTCGCGCTCCTCGAGGTTGAGGGCGAGACCGAGGGTGCCGTCCTCGAACTTCAGCAGCTCGTTCGCCATGGCGGAGGGCAGGCCCTCCACCTTCGCGATGCCGTCGCCGGCAACGCTGACCGTCCCGACCTCCTCGCGCGAGGCCGCGTCCGGCTGGTACGACTGGACAAAGTTATCCAGTGCGTCCCGGATCTCCTCCGGCCGGATCGTAAGCTCCGCCATCTGGGGTTCCCTGCTCTCCTTGTTGGGCCCGAAGTTTCTCAAAGGGGTCTGGGGGCGACCCCCAGGAATCTTCTGCAATTTCTGCACGGCCCAACCGGGCCGCAATTCTTGCTCGTTCAGTTGGTGCGGTGTGGGCGCTGCGCGCTGTCAGCCGGCCATCCTGCGGGTGACCTCTTCGAGGCGCTCCGCGATCGTGCCGTTGATGACCTCGTCACCGACGCGCACCGAGATCCCGCCGAGGACCTCGGGGTCCACGTCCAGGTTCAGATGCATCTGCCGGCCGTAGATCTTCGCCAGGGCGGCGCCGAGGCGCTGCTTCTGGCGATCGGACAGCGGCACCGCCGAGGTGACGACGGCGACCATGCGGTCCCGGCGCTCCGCGGCGAGCCTGGACAGGGACTCGAGTCCCGCTTCCAGGCTACGTCCTCGGGGCTGCGTCACGAGGCGTGTGATCACGCGCTCGGTGACGGGCTGGGCCTTGCCGCCGAGCAGGCTGCGGAGCAGCTGGCTCTTGGCGGAGGCCGTGGCCTTCCGGTCGGTCAGGGCGGAGCGCAGCGCGACGTCGGAGCCGACGATCCGGCCGAACCGGAAGAGCTCGTCCTCGACGTCGTCGAGCGCGCCGGCGCGCTGGGCCGCGGTGAGGTCTGCGGTGTTCGCCAGTTCCTCGACCGAGTCCACCAGGTCACGCGACTGCGACCAGCGGGAGCGGACCATGCCGGAGACCAGGTCCACGGCTTCGCCGCCCACCTGACCGCGCAGCAGTCGTCCGGCCAGCTCGGCCTTGGCCTCGCCGCCCTGCGACGGGTCGGTGAGGACCCGGCGCAGCGATACCTCGCGGTGGAGCAGCGCGGTGACGGCTGCCAGCTCCTCGGCGAGCTTCGCCGCGTCGACCGACGTGGAGTCGGTCAGTGCGTCGAGACGCTCGCGTGCGGAGGCCAGCGCCTCGCGGCTCGCTCCGTTCATCGGACGGCCTCGGCCTTCGCCTCGAGCTCGTCGAGGAATCGGTCGACGGTGCCGCTCTGCCGGGCGTGGTCCTCGAGGGACTCGCCGACGAGCTTGCCGGCCAGGGCGGTGGCGAGGGTGCCCACGTCCTGACGCAGCGCGGACGCCGCGGCCTTGCGGTCGGCCTCGATCTGGGCGTGGCCGGCCGCGATGATCTCCTCGCGCTGCCGCTGACCCTCCGCCCTCATCTCCTGGATGATGACGGCACCCTGCTCCTGCGCCTCCTGGCGCAGACGGGCGGCCTCGTGGCGTGCCTCGGCGAGCTGAGCCTTGTACTGCTCAAGAACGCTCTGGGCCTCGGTCTGGGCCGCGTCGGCCTTCTCGATCCCGCCTTCGATCGCCTCGCGGCGCTCTTCCAGAACCTTCTCGATGTTCGGGAGGAGCTTCTTGGCGAGGAAACCGAAGACGATGACAAAGGCGATCAGGCCGATGACGATCTCGGGGATCGCCGGGAGCAGCGGGTTCTGGATCTCTTCCTCGGCCGCCAGCTGTAGGGCGTTCACATCAATGCCTTTCGTCGCATCGGGCAGTCGGAATGCCGCGACTTAGTCGACCGGGTAGACGAAGGGCATGACGAGACCGATCAGGGCGAGCGCCTCACAGAGGACGAAGCCGAGGATCTGGTTCGAACGGATCAGGCCGGCAGCTTCGGGCTGGCGGGCCAGCGCCTGGGTGCCGTTACCGAAGATGATGCCGACGCCGACGCCGGGGCCGATCGCGGCGAGGCCGTAGCCGATGGAACCGAGGTTGCCCGTGATGTTGACGGCGGCGAGGGTCTCAAGAGCGGACATGCCGTTTCTTCCTTCTCTTTCAGAACCGGTGGGGGTTGGCCACCGGACGACTATCGGGGGTGGTGCTGGACTGCTCAGTGCTCCTTGGCGAGAGCACCCTGAATGTAGTTGCAGGCCAGAAGGACGAACACGTAGGCCTGCAGCGCCTGGATGAACAGCTCGAAGGCGGTCATCAGGATGGTCATCACGAACGACACACCGGCGTACGCGATGCCGATGCCGTTCAGCAGGTACCAGCTGGCGATGGTGAAGATCAGCAGCAGCACGTGGCCGGCGAACATGTTCGCGAACAGTCGCACGGCGTGCGTGAACGGCCGGATCAGCAGGTTCGACATGATCTCGATGAGCATGACGAAGGGAAGAGCCGGGCCGATCGACGGGTCGTAGCCGGAGATGTTCTTCCAGCCGCCGACGAAACCGTGCCGCTTGAAGGTCAGGCTGACCCAGAGGATGTACACGATCGCGGCCAGCGCCACCGGGAACCCGATGACCGAGACCACCGGGAACTGGGCGAAGGGAATGATCGCCCAGAGGTTCATGATCCAGATGAAGAAGAACAGCGAGACCATGAGGGGCACGTACTTCTTGCCCTCACGCTTGCCGAGCGTCTCGTACACCACACCGGTGCGGATGAAGTCGTAACCCGCCTCGGCGACCATCTGGAGCTTTCCGGGCACGACCTTCGGCTTGCTGAAAGCCGCCCAGAAGAAGCCGACGACGACAACGGTGCTCAGGACCGCCAGCAGCATCGGCTTGTTGATCTCGATGCCGCCGACGGTGAACATCGGCTCGAAAACAAAGGAGTGCAGGCCAGGAGCCGGGAAGCCGCATCCGTCGAAGATGTGGCAGTCGGTCTCGAAGGCGAGCACCGTCGTCGGGTCAGCACTCACCGCGGGCTCCTTCAGCGTGGCGCATAGGTACGGCAACCTCGTTGTGTCGGCGCGGCAGGCAGCCGCTGGTCGGCACTGGACTGGTGTTACGGATGGGGGGCGGCTCAGGCATTACGCCTCGCGATGAAGCAGGCGCCGTTTTTGATGCCCGCGCCCGCAGTGCCGCAGTTGGCACCGGACGATAGCAGGGTCTCGAACGACCGCTTATCCCGGCCCTACCCCTCACGTCGACGACCCCATGTTCTCGGGCTTCTTGCCCGCGGACGAGTCCGGTTCGACGTAGAGGATCTTGGCTTTCATGTGGACGCGGATCTGCGCCGCGACCCAGCTGAGGGTCGCGACCATCACCCCGGCGGCGAAGGCCCTGGGATTGAACAGCGTCGTGTCCTTGAACGCGGCGACGAAGACGAACAGCAGCAGCAGTTCGGTCGTGTACAGCAACAGCCCCATGGACTGGAACAGGTGCGGCAGGGACTTCGCGGTGCGCTGCAGGACGCCGAGCCCGATTCCCATGAAGAGAATCACCACCAGCGTCCCGACCGTCGCGCCGACCGCTCCCTTACCGCCCGCGAGCGCGGCGCTGACGGCGACGGTGACGACACCGACGGCGGCAGTGGGCACGGCGGTGTGAAGGAGAGTCCGGACGTCGTTGGACGGCATGGCGGTTACTCCGCGTTGCAGGGGGTGGGCAAAGGTCGTCAGGGACGAGCGTAGGCCCGGTCCGAGTCGATGTTTCCGGCCGATGGACCGTGCTACTCAGGTCCTTCGGCTTCCTCACCGGGCTTCGTGAACGGTATCACAAACTATTTGATGAGGTCTTTACTCAGAAAGTGTGCCAGCTGTCACACATGAGGGTTACTCCGCGCGTGTGTGCAGAACATCACGACGCAATGTCTGGTATAGGGACTTCTGTGCAGCAGGATCAACGGGGCGAGTCGGCACGGTCCCGATCCGCGAAGCGCGAACGAGGGCCGATGGCTGTCGCTCCGTTGACGCCCGAGACGCCTACGGCGACCGGGGCCCGTTCCGGTGCCGGGGAGGCCATCTCCGAGCCGTCCAGGCCCTGTTGCCCCTGCGGGGCCTCCGCGTCACCCTCCTCACTCCGCTGCCTGCGCCGGTAGCGCGGCGGCACGAAGGACTCCGCCCAGCGCGGTGCGCGCGGGGTGAACCGGGGCATGAGCAGCAGGACCAGGCCCACGGCGCTGAGCCCCACGATCACCAGCACGATCCAGAGCGACGCGGAGTGCACGGAGTACCCGACGGCGCCGAAGGCGATCAGCGCGGACCAGAAGTACATGATCAGCACCGACCTGCTGTGCGAGTGCCCGACCTCCAGCAGCCGGTGGTGCAGGTGCCCGCGGTCGGCGGCGAACGGCGACTGCCCGTTCCACGTACGCCGCACGATGGCCAGCACCAGGTCGGCGGCCGGGATCGCGATGATCGTCAGGGGCAGCAGCAGCGGGATGAAGACCGGGAGCATCGCGTGCGTGGCCCCGCGCTCGCCGCCGACGAAGATGCCCAGACGGTCGGGGTCGACCTGCCCGGTGATCGAGATCGCGCCTGCCGCCAGCACCAGACCGATGAGCATCGACCCCGAGTCGCCCATGAAAATTCGCGCGGGGTGCATGTTGTGCGGCAGGAAGCCGAGGCACATGCCCATGAGGATCACGGCGAAGAGCGTGGCCGGCGCGGCCTCCTCGATCCCGTAGCCGTACCAGAGACGGTAGGCGTAGATGAAGAACGCCGCCGAGGCGATGCAGACCATGCCCGCGGCCAGGCCGTCCAGGCCGTCGACGAAGTTGACCGCGTTGATGGTGATCACGACCAGGGCGACGGTGAGCAGTGTGCCCTGCCACTGGGTGAGCGCGACCGTGCCGACACCGGGGATGGGCAGCCACAGGATCGTCAGACCCTGGATCACCATCACCGCGGCGGCGATCATCTGCCCGCCCAGCTTGATCAGCGCGTCGATCTCGAACTTGTCGTCCAGGACGCCGATCAGCCAGATGAGCGCGGCGCCGGACAGCAGCGCGCGCGGCTCGTTCGAGAGCTTGAAGACACTCGTCAGGTTGAACAGATGGGCGGCGACGACCAGCCCCGCGCACAGTCCGCCGAACATCGCGATGCCGCCGAGCCTCGGCGTCGGCTCGCGGTGCACGTCGCGCGCGCGGATGGCGGGCATCGCCCCGACCGCGATGGCGAACTTCCGCACCGGCCCGGTCAGCAGATAGGTCACTGCGGCCGTGGCACAGAGCGTCAGCAGGTAATCACGCACGGGCTGCCCCAGAAATCTAGCTGTTGACCGAGCCTCACACCGTCGACCGTACCGTGCGGGACGGCGAGGGCTCCTGGCGCCGGATCCGCTGGGAACCGGACGGCTCCCACCGGCAGACCGGGGAGCGCGACGCCCGTGAGCCCACGACCCCGGTACCGGCGAAGGGAAGCGTGGAGGGAGCATCCGCTCCGGCCACAGTGTAGATCGGACCCGGGAGCCTCCAGGACGCGCCCGCCGCAACGGTACGGCCACCCTTCACGACGAGGAAGGGACCGCGCGCGGTTCCGCGCTCCGCGGCCGGCTAGGGCCGGGGCTCCGGCGCGGTCTCCGGCGGGACCGGGTGGCGCGAGGCGAGTTCGCGGACCTGCGCGAGGATCGAGCCCGTGCCGCCCTCCTCGCGTACGGCGGCGCCGAACAGTCCGGCGATCCTGGCCATGTCGTCCTCGTCCATGCCCTGGGTGGTGACGGCCGCGGTGCCGAGCCGGATGCCGCGCGCGTCCCCGTACGGGAGCGCGCACGTGTCCAGGACCATGCCGGCCGCCATGAGCCGCTCGCGGGCGACGCGGCCGTCGACGCCGAGCGGGCCGGGGTCCGCGACGACGATGTGGGTGTCCGTGCCACCGGTGGTGATCTCGAAACCCTCGGCCTCCAGTGCGGCGGCGAGGACACGGGCGTGGGCGACGACACGGTGGGCGTAGACCGCGTAGGCGGGCGTCGCGGCCTCCCCGAACGCCACCGCCTTCGCCGCGATCGTGTTCATCTGCGCGCCGCCCTGGGTGAAGGGGAACACCGCGCGGTCGATGCGCTCCGACAGCTCGACACCGCACAGGATCATGCCGCCTCGGGGTCCGCGCAGCACCTTGTGCGTCGTCGCGCACACCACGTCCGCGTACGGCACGGGGCTGGGCGCCGCTCCCCCGGCGATCAGCCCCATGGGGTGGGCGGCGTCCGCGATCAGATAGGCGCCCGCCTCGTCGGCGATGTCCCGGAACTGCTCGTAGTCGGGGTGGCGCGGGTACGAGATCGAGCCGCAGACGATCGCCTTGGGGCGCCGTGCCCGGGCCAGGGCACGCACCTGGGCGTAGTCGATGAGCCCGCTGTCGGGGTCGACGCCGTATCCGACGAATTCGAACCAGCGTCCGGAGAAGTTGCCCGGGGCGCCGTGGGTCAGATGCCCGCCGTACGGAAGGCCCATGGCCAGCACCGTGTCGCCGGGGCGCAGCAGAGCGGCGTAGGCGGCGAGGACGGCCGAAGAGCCGGAGTGCGGCTGGACGTTGGCGTGCTCGGCGCCGAACAGCGACATGGCGCGCCGGACGGCGGCACGCTCGGCGGCGTCGGCCTGTTCGCAGCCGCCGTGGTGGCGGGCTCCGGGATAGCCCTCGGCGTACTTGTTGGCGAGCGGGGAGCCGAGGGCCGCGAGCACGGCGGGCGAGGTGAAGTTCTCGGCGGCGATCAGCTGGAGGGTGTTCGCCTGCCTGTCCGCCTCGGCCAGCAGGATGCCGCCGATCTCCGGATCCTGGCGGAGCAGGACGCCGGCGTCCCGCGGCACGCCGGTGTCGTACGAGGAGGGCGGTGGGGCGGTGGCGCGTGCGGCTGGAGTGGTGACCGACATGTGACGGCTCCGGGCCTGAGGAGGGGGGTGCGTGGCGTCAGCTCCAATGTAGGCCCGCCCCCGGCCCCCTGCCCGCTGCCGTGCGGTCCTCTACGCCGGTCGGCGCACCCTCAGTGCGGAGCGCGTACGCCGGTCAGTGCCGTCATGACGGGGTCGAGCGCCTGGCTGATCTCGTCGCCGATGGAGCGGAAGAACGTGATCGGGGCGCCGTACGGGTCGTAGACCTCGTCCGCCTCTGCGGTCGGCGCCAGCAGCCAGCCGCGCAGGGCCGCCGCGGCGCGCACCAGCGCGCGGGCACGCTCGACGACGCCCTCCTCGCGGGCGTCCGGCAGGGTGGCGGGGTCTATGGCCCGCACCAGCCGGGTGAACTCCTTGAGGGTGAAGGTGCGCAGGCCCGCCGAGTGGCCCATCGAGATCACCTGGGCGCGGTGGTCGCGGGTGGCGGTGAGCACCAGGTCCGCGCGGATCACGTGCTCGTCGAGGAGCTCACGGCCGACGAAGCCGGTGGCGTCCGCGCCGAAGTCGGCGAGGACGACCTCGGCGTTGGCCTCCATGGGCGCGCCCTCGTGTCCCCAGGTGCCCGCGCTCTCGACGATGAGGCCGCCGCTCAGCGGATCGCCGAGACGGTCCACGAGGGCGTGGCGGGTCAGCCGCTCGGTGATGGGCGAGCGGCAGACGTTGCCGGTGCTGACGTGGAGGATGCGGAAAGTGTCCTGCTGCCCCGCTATGCCACGCCCCTCAGGGGCGGTCAATTGGCCACCTCGAGGTCGGGTACCACCTTGCGGAGTTCCTCGACGGTGAGCGCTCCCGCTCGCAGCAGTACCGGGACCTTGCCGGTGACGTCGACGATCGAGGACGGGACGATGCCGGGGGTCGGTCCGCCGTCGAGGTAGACCGAGACGCTGTCGCCGAGCATCTCCTGGGCCGAGTCGCACGTCTCCGGCGAGGGGTGTCCGGTGAGGTTCGCGCTGGAGACGGCCATCGGGCCGACCTCCGTGAGGAGCTCGATGGCGACCGGGTGCAGCGGCATCCGGACGGCGACGGTGCCGCGGGTGTCACCGAGGTCCCACTGGAGCGAAGGCTGGTGCTTGGCGACGAGCGTGAGGGCGCCGGGCCAGAACGCGTCGACGAGCTCCCAGGCCTGCTCGGAGAAGTCGGTGACCAGGCCGTGCAGGGTGTTCGGGGAGCCGATCAGGACGGGGGTCGGCATGTTGCGGCCACGGCCCTTGGCGTCGAGCAGGTCGGCGACGGCCTCCGAGCTGAAGGCGTCCGCGCCGATCCCGTACACGGTGTCCGTGGGCAGCACGACCAGTTCGCCCCGGCGGACGGCGGACGCGGCCTCACGCAGACCGGTCGTGCGGTCGGTCGCGTCGTTGCAGTCGTATCGCCGTGCCATCAGCCGGCCTCCTCGGACGTGTACGGGTGTGAAGGGTGGGATCGTTGCGCTGCCGGTGTGCCGGTGGTCACGGCATGGCCTTGCGGGCCGTCGCGAACCGGGGCCGGTTGTTCAGGTCGGGGTGGTCGGCGGCGTCCGCCCAGCCACGCTCCTCGGTGAAGATCCACGGGACCTGGCCGCCCTGGGTGTCGGCGTGCTCGATGACGACGAGCCCGCCGGGGCGGAGCAGGCGGTGGGCGGTGCGCTCTATGCCCCGGATGGTGTCGAGGCCGTCCTCGCCGGAGAACAGCGCCATCTGCGGGTCGTGGTCGCGGGCCTCCGGCGCCACGTACTCCCACTCGGTGAGCGGGATGTAGGGCGGGTTGGAGATGACCAGGTCGACCTGGCCGTCGAGCTCGGGGAGGGCGCTCAGCGCGTCGCCGCGGTGCACCGTGACCCTGGACCCCTCGGCGTTCTTCCGGGTCCACCTCAGGGCGTCCTCGGACAGTTCCACGGCGTGCACGCGGGAGCGCGGCACCTCCTGGGCCATGGCGAGCGCGATCGCGCCCGAACCGGTGCACAGGTCGACGATGAGCGGTTCGACGACGTCCATCGCGCGGACCGCGTCTATGGCCCAGCCGACGACCGACTCGGTCTCGGGGCGGGGCACGAAGACGCCGGGGCCCACCTGGAGCTCCAGGTAGCGGAAGAAGGCGCGGCCGGTGATGTGCTGGAGCGGCTCGCGGGCCTCGCGGCGGGCGATCGTCTCCCAGTAGCGGGCGTCGAAGTCGGCGTCCGGCACGTTGTGCAGCTCGCCCCGCTTGACCCCGTGCACGAACGCGGCGAGTTCCTCGGCGTCGAATCGCGGTGAGGGGACACCGGCGTCGGCCAGCCGCTGGGTGGCCTGGGCCACCTCGGCGAGCAGCAGGTTCATCGCGGTTCTCCGTACGGGTTCACGAGCGGGGCGGGGCGGTGGAACTCATGCGGCGGCGAGCTTCGCCGCGGAGTCGGCGTCGACGCAGGCCTGGATGACGGCGTCGAGGTCGCCGTCGAGCACCTGGTCCAAGTTGTACGCCTTGAAGCCGACGCGGTGGTCCGAGATCCGGTTTTCCGGGAAGTTGTACGTCCGGATCTTCTCGGAGCGGTCCACCGTGCGCACCTGGCTGCGGCGTACGTCGGAGGCCTCCTGCTCGGCGGCTTCCTGGGCCGCGGCCAGCAGCCGGGAGCGCAGGATACGCATGGCCTGCTCCTTGTTCTGGAGCTGGCTCTTCTCATTCTGGCAGGAGGCGACCACGCCGGTCGGCAGATGCGTGATGCGGACGGCGGAGTCCGTGGTGTTGACGGACTGGCCACCGGGGCCTGACGAGCGGTACACGTCGATGCGGAGGTCGTTGGCGTGGATCTCCACGTCGACCTCCTCGGCCTCGGGCGTGACGAGCACACCGGCGGCGGAGGTGTGGATGCGGCCCTGGGACTCGGTGGAGGGCACGCGCTGCACCCGGTGCACACCGCCCTCGTACTTCATCCGCGCCCAGACGCCCTGGCCGGGCTCGGTCGCGCCGTTGCCGCCCTTGGTCTTCACGGCGACCTGGACGTCCTTGTAGCCGCCGAGCTCGGACTCCGTGGAGTCGATGATCTCGGTCTTCCAGCCGACGCGCTCGGCGTAGCGCAGATACATGCGCAGGAGGTCGCCGGCGAAGAGGGCGGACTCGTCGCCGCCCGCGCCCGCCTTGATCTCCAGCAGCACGTCCTTGTCGTCGCTGGGGTCGCGCGGGACCAGGAGGAGCCGGAGCTTCTCGGTGATCTCCTCGCGCTGCTTCTCCAGGACCTTGACCTCGGCGGCGAAGTCCGGATCGTCGGCGGCGAATTCACGGGCCGTCCCGATGTCGTCGCCGGTCTGCTTCCAGGACCGGTACGTGGAGACGATCGGGGTCAGCTCCGCGTAGCGCTTGTTGAGCTTGCGCGCGTTGGCCTGGTCGCCGTGGACCGACGGGTCGGCGAGCTTCTTCTCGAGATCGGCGTGCTCGCCGATCAGTTCCTCGACCGCCTCGAACATCTCGGGCTCCTGGTTTCTGCGTCATACGTCTGCGGGCCTGCTGGACGGCGTACCGGCGGTTCCGCGCCCTGGATGGCGCACCCTGCCGCGCAGCCGGAAAAAACGCCGGCCCCGGCGCCCCCGCTAGAGGGCGCCGGGAACCGGCGCAGTGGCTCGCTACTTGCTGGCGGAGCCGGCAGCCTTGCCGAAGCGGGCCTCGAAGCGGGCCACGCGGCCGCCGGTGTCGAGGATCTTCTGCTTGCCCGTGTAGAACGGGTGGCACTCGGAGCAGACGTCGGCGCGGATGGCGCCGCCCTGCAGGGTGCTCCGGGTGGTGAACGACGCACCGCAGGTGCAGCTGACCTGCGTCTCGACGTACTCGGGGTGAATGTCGCGCTTCAAGGTGTCTCCTAGTTTCGGGAGGGCTCCGGGTCGTTCGCGCGGATTGCGCGTCCGTGAACCGGGGCCGACGTACCAGTCTGCCAGGACCGGCCGTATCTCCCAAAACGAGGACCCGGTCGCAGGTATTCCCGCGCGGCCGGGGGACGTTCCGCGACCGTACGGTGACCGACCGTGCCGTTACCGTACGACTTTCCCCGCCTCGCCCTTGTCGCCGGCCGACTGCGCGGTGGCGGAGGCCGGGACGGGCTTGTCCTGCTTGAGCGCCGCCCACACCTGCCGGTCGGCCTTCTCCTGGGGCAGGACGCGGTTGGGGTCCTGGGGGTCGTACTCGACGGGCAGCGTGATCATGTCGACGTTCTCGGAACCGAGCCCCTTGAGCCCGTTCGCGAAGCCGGTGAGTTTCTTGACGGAGGCGAGCTGGGAGTCGGTGGTGACGGCCTTGGTGGCGGTGTCGGCGAGCTGGAACAGCGTCTTCGGGTTCGAGAACACCCCGACGCTCTTCGCCTGGTCCATCAGCGCCTTCACGAAAGCCTGCTGGAGCTGGATGCGGCCCAGGTCGCTGCCGTCGCCGACGCTGTGGCGCGTGCGGACGAGTCCGAGCGACTGCTCCCCGCTCAGGGTGTGCGTGCCGGGCTTCAGCGCGAGATGACTGTCGGGGTCGTCGATCGCCTGCGAGGTGGTGATCTCGACGCCGCCGAGCCCGTCGACGAGCTTCTTGAAGCCGGTGAAGTCGACCTCGACGTAGTGGTCCATGCGGATGCCGGACATGGCCTCGACGGTCTTCACCGCACAGGCGGGTCCACCGACCTGGTAGGCCGAGTTGAACATCGTCTGGTGCTCGGCGCCGACCTGCTCGCCGGTCGTGTCGCTCGTGCAGGCGGGGCGCTCGACGAGGGTGTCCCTCGGGATCGAGACGACGCTGGCGGAGGTGTGACCCTCGTTGACGTGGACGATCATCGCGGTGTCCGCACGCGCGGTGCCCTCGTCGGCGCCGTACTCGCCGTTGGCGCCGGAACGGGAGTCCGATCCGAGGACCAGGATGTCCTGGGATCCGTTGTCCACGTCGTCAGGACGTTCCGTCCCCAGGGCGGCGTCGATGTCGACGCCCTTCAGGTTCCCGTTGAGCGTGAAGTAGGCGTAACCGAGCCCGGAACCGCCGGCGACCACCAGGGCGGCGGCGCCCCACAGGGCCGCGTTCCTGACCCGCCGGCCTCGCGAGGGCCTCTTCCGGCGGCTGCCGGTGCCGCGTATTCGGCCGGTGCTCCTGCTCTGCTCGCTCATGCGGATCCCTCTTTCCGTTCCTCGCTGCTACCCCCTGCCGTGGTGCACGGGCGTGGTCCGGTGTCACACGGTGCGACGACCGGAGCAGCGAGAAGCGTTGCACAACGAGCTGAGGCCCCCGCCGGACGGCGGGGGCCTCACCCGTGACAGGTGAGCCGGCCGGGAACCCGGCGCTCACCTGGTGTTTCAGCCGACCGTGTAGTAGCTGTTCCAGCCGGTTCCGAGCTTCACCTGTGTGGCAAAGATCTCGGAGGTGCCGACGCCCGTGCCCTTGAGGAGGTACAGGGCGCCCGCGGGGGTGCGTGCCACGAGGTCGGACTTGGCGTCGCCGTTGACGTCACCGGGCGTGACCAGCAGGTCGTAGGCGGACCAGTTGCTGCGGACCTTGACCGGGGTCTCGAACGGGGCGGTGGACTTGCCGGTGCCCTTCGCGATGTAGAGGTCGTTGCTGCCGCCGCGGCGCAGGATCAGGTCGTTCTTGCCGTCGTAGGTGAAGTCACCGTGACCGCGGACCTGGTTGTACACCTGGTAGCCGGTCGTCGCCTTGACCGCCGTGTTGAACTTCCCGTTGCCGTAGCTCGGGTACACCATGAGGTCGCCGGTCGAGGTGACCGCCAGGATGTCGCCCTTGCCGTCGTTGTTCACGTCGCCGGGGGCGACGATCGCGCGGACGGTCTTCCAGTTGCTGAACATCTTGGTCTTGGCGTACGTCGAGCTGGTCGCCGACCTGTGCAGCCAGTAGACGTCACCCGTGGAGCTCTGGCGGGCGACGAGGTCCTCGTAACCGTCACGGTCGAGGTCCGTCTGGATGATCAGGTTGTACGCGCTGTACGAGCCCGCGAAGGCCTTGCGCGTGGCGAGCGCCTCGCCGGTGGAGTTCATCGTGTAGGCCGTCGCCCCGGTGGTGCGGGCGAACAGGTCGGCACGGTGGTCCCGGCTGAAGCTGGTGTCGTCGATCCGCGGCTGGATCGAGCGGTAGTACGTCGCGACCTTGGTGTAGGCGTCGTACGTGCCCTGGATGTTGCAGGCCTCGAAGTCGCTGGCCGGCCCCCAGGAGGTGATGCCGATGACCCGGCCGCTGACGAACATCGGGCTGCCCGAGTCACCGGGGCAGGTCGCCTTGCCCGTGGTGTCGTTCCCGGTACCGCCGATGCCCGCGCAGATCATGTGACCGGGCTTGTAGGCGCCCGGTACGTTCACCGCGGTGTCCAGGTTCTCCGAGCACTCGGCGTCCGAGCGCAGCGGCTGCTCCAGGCGCAGGAGGGTGTCCGACAGCGGGGAGAAGTCCCAGTCGGAACCCGTCATGCCCCAGCCGTACGTCGTGGCCACGGTACCCGGCGTGTAGCGGGCGGTGTCGCCGTAGGAGGCGGGCTGGGCCGGGGTGTAGGGCAGCGGCTTGGAGAGCGTCAGCAGCGCGATGTCGTTGTCGATCGCGGCCGCGTTGTACGTACCCGCGAAGTAGGAGCGGGTGATCTCGACGGCAGTTCCCTCGTCATCGGGACCGCCTGCGAGCTTGGCGGTGCCGGCGAGCACCATTCCGTGCCCGGTCATGTCGAGTGCTTTGCCGTTCTCGTCGGTGACGCAGTGCGCCGCCGTCATCACCTTGTTGGGTGCGACGAGCGTGCCGCCGCAGGTGAAGTAGAAATATCCGTCGTTGTCCCACTCGAACAGGAGCTGCACCATCCAGGGAGCGCTGCTGAACGAGGTGTTGGTGCCGCCGATTATCTTCGGCGACATGTTCTTCGGGCTGACCACCTTGGCGCCCTTCGGCGGCAGGAACTGCTCGCCGCCGTCATCGGCCTGGGCGGTGGCCGTCAGGCCGCCCCCCAGAAGTGCCAGCGTGGCCATACCGGCAGCGAGGTATCTGCTGAGTCTTCCTACCGGTATGCCACGACGCGACATGCGCACACAAGTCTCCCGTTGTCCAAAGTCATTTGGTGTGTGGTGCCGTAAGTGGGGGGAGAGTGACGGCGAGTTGAATGGTACATGCAGAAATCCGCCCCGTCACCGAAGTAACAGGGCGGATTTCAGCGAATGTTGACCGGTATTGCGTCAGATGTGAATTCAGTCGTTCCCATTGCCGTTGCCCGGCGTGGTCTTCTGGATCTGAAGCAGGAACTCCGCATTCGACTGCGTCTTCTTCATCCGGTCCAGCAGCAGCTCGATCGCCTGCTGCTGGTCGAGGGCGTGCAGCACCCGGCGCAGCTTCCAGACGACGGCCAATTCGTCGGTGCCGAGCAGGATTTCTTCCTTACGGGTGCTGGACGCGTCGACGTCCACCGCCGGGAAGATGCGCTTGTCCGAGAGCTTCCGGTCGAGCTTGAGCTCCATGTTGCCGGTGCCCTTGAACTCCTCGAAGATCACCTCGTCCATGCGCGAGCCTGTCTCGACGAGCGCGGTGGCCAGGATGGTCAGCGAGCCGCCGTCCTCGATGTTGCGCGCGGCACCGAAGAAGCGCTTCGGCGGGTACAGCGCGGTCGAGTCGACACCACCGGACAGGATGCGGCCGGAGGCCGGTGCCGCCAGGTTGTAGGCGCGGCCGAGGCGGGTGATCGAGTCCAGCAGGACCACAACGTCGTGGCCCAGCTCCACGAGGCGCTTCGCGCGCTCGATGGCGAGCTCGGCGACCGTGGTGTGGTCCTCGGCGGGACGGTCGAAGGTCGAGGAGATGACCTCGCCCTTCACCGACCGCTGCATGTCGGTGACCTCTTCCGGACGCTCGTCGACCAGGACGACCATCAGGTGGCACTCGGGGCTGTTGACCGTGATCGCGTTGGCGATGGCCTGGAGGATCATGGTCTTACCGGTCTTCGGCGGGGCCACGATCAGGCCTCGCTGGCCCTTGCCGATCGGTGCGACCAGGTCGATGATCCGGGTGGTCAGGACGTTGGAGTCGGTCTCCAGACGGAGCCTGTCCTGCGGGTACAGCGGGGTCAGCTTCTGGAACTCGGGGCGTCCCCGGCCGCTCTCCGGCGCCATGCCGTTGACGGAGTCGAGGCGGACCAGAGCGTTGAACTTCTCGCGGCGCTCGCCGTCCTTGGGCTGGCGCACGGCACCGGTGACGTGGTCACCCTTGCGCAGGCCGTTCTTGCGGACCTGGGCGAGCGAGACGTACACGTCGTTCGGGCCCGGCAGGTAGCCGGAGGTCCGGATGAACGCGTAGTTGTCGAGGATGTCGAGGATGCCCGCGACGGGGATCAGGACGTCGTCGTCGGCCACCTGCACGTCGGTCGCGAAGTCGTCGCGTCCACGACGGCCACGGCGGTCGCGGTAGCGGCCCCTGCGTCCGCGCCGGCCGCCCTCGTCGTCGTAACCGTCGTCCTGCGGGCCGCCGCCCTGCTGACTCTGGCCCGGGCCCTGGCCCTGGCCGCCGCCCTGCTGGCCCTGACGGCGTCCGCCGCCCTGCTGGCCCTGGTCGTCGCCCTTGCCGCGGCGGTCGCGCTGGCGGTCCCGGCGGTCACCGCGCTCCTGGCGGTCACCGCGCTCCTGCCGGTCGCCACGACGGCCGTCCTGGCGGTCGCCACGGCGGCCTTCGGCGGTGTCCGTGGCGGACTCGGCCTTGGCGTCGGTCTTTGCCTCACCGCGCTCATCGGCGCGGTCCTGGCGGCCTTCTCCCTTGTCCTGGCGGGCCTCGGCCTTGTTCTCGGCCTGCGGCTCCGCCTTGGACTCGGTCTTGGTCTCGGGGCTGCCCGCCTGCGCGGTGGCGCGGCGGCGACGGCGCTCGCCCGTGGGCTGGTCGTCGCTGGCCGGCTGACCGGGGATGTCGATCTGCTGCTGGGCCGCGGCCTTCTCGGCCGGTGCGGCAGCGGTCTCGTCACCCGTGCGCGACTTCGAGGTGGCGCGGCGCTTCGGCTTGCTCGCGGTGTCCGCACCGGCGGACGCGGCGGCCTTGGGGGCGGGCGTGGAGGAGCCTCCGGCCTGCGCCTCCTTGATGACCTCGATCAGCTGGCTCTTGCGCATCCGCGCAGTCCCCCTGATGCCGAGGCCGGACGCGACCTGCTGCAGCTCGGCCAGGACCATGCCCTCGAGGCCGGTGCCGGAGCGGCGGCGCCGTGCGGTGGTGCCAGTGGCAGCACCTTCGGCGGGCACGGAGCTGTCGACGCTCTTGTCGGCAGTCACGCCCATCAGATCGGTGGTGTCGCTCACGAAGGGTCCTTCCCTGGAGCGGACGTCGGCCTTCTGGCTCGGCGACCGGTTGTGCTGTCCGACTGCGGTCTGTTGATCGTGTCGATCGCGGACCGTGCCGGGGCGGTGGTCCGCCGGGTACGGCGGAGAGATGAATGTGCGGGGTTCCGGCGCGAGATCCCCCTGCTCGGCCCACTCCTGGACGAGCAAGAGGGTGTCGTGCCGGTTCCGGAGCGTGCTCGAAAGCTCAGGCAGGCTGCTCAGGCAGTCGGGGAGGCTCCCGGAAGAGTGGTGGTCCCGGAAGGGGACACGAAGCAACGCGCCACGAAGACGTCGATTGCTGACTTGAGGTTAACACTACCGGCTCCAACAAACATTCCCCCTCTCATGCACCGGCAATCACATGCGATCACGCGGCGAGCGGCAGCACGCTCGCGCCCGAGGCGTCGAGGGCGAGCCGGTTCGCGGCCCAGCCCTCACCCGCCAGCCGGGCGACCTTGTCGGCGGAGCCCTCCTCCGTCAGCGCGAGCACGGTGGGTCCCGCGCCGGAGATGACGGCGGGGACGCCGTCGGCGCGCAGCCGGTTCACCAGCTCCACGCTCTGCGGCATCGCGGGACCTCGGTACTCCTGGTGGATCCGGTCCTCGGTGGCAGCGAGCAGCAGCTCGGGACGCCTGGTCAGGGCCTCGACGAGCAGTGCCGCACGACCGGCGTTGGCCGCGGCGTCCACATGGGGGACGGTGCGCGGCAGCAGGCCGCGGGCGGTCTCGGTGAGCACCGGCGTCGCCGGCACGAAGACCACCGGTACGACGGAGTCCGCAGGGTCCATCCTGATCGCCCTGGCGGCTCCGCCGTCCATCCAGGCGAGGGTGAATCCGCCGAGAAGACAGGCCGCGACGTTGTCGGGGTGCCCCTCGATCTCGGTCGCCAGCTCCAGGAGCGCGGCGTCGTCGAGACGGGCCTCGCCGCCCGTCGTCACGGCGCGGGCGGCGACGATGCCAGCGCAGATGGCCGCCGAGGAGGACCCGAGGCCACGGCCGTGCGGGATGCGGTTGGCGCAGACGATCTCCAGACCGCGGGGCTGTCCGCCGAGCAGGTCGAAGGCCGTGCGCAGCGAGCGTACGAGCAGGTGGTTCTCGTCGCGGGGAAGCGTCTCGGCGCCCTCGCCCGCGATGTCGATGTGCAGCCCGGAGTCGGCGACCCGGACGACCACGTCGTCGTAGAGGCCCAGCGAGAGCCCGAGGGCGTCGAAACCCGGGCCCAGGTTGGCGCTGGTTGCGGGGACGCGCACCCGGACGGCGGCGGCTCGGAACGCGGGACCGGCCATCGGTTGGACGACTCTTCCTGTACGGCGGCGGGGATGTGGTGCAGGGTACTTCGGCGTGCGTGGGGTGCCGTTGTGCGAGGGGTGGGGCCCGGCAGTCACGACGGCTGCTGCACCGCGGCGGATGCGGCGGGGCGGGTTGAGTACAGCTTATCGAAGGAAGGTTCTGTGGCGACATAGGGCGCACAGGAGGCGCACGATGCGTGTCGCACGCCTCCCATGCGCTCTCCGCCTCCGGGGCGGATGAGCTGCCACGACGACCGGCCGGGCGAGGCCGGTCCTCCGGCCGCGCCGACGGTCAGGCGAGGCCCAGCTTCTCGGCCGCGGCGACCGCGTCGACCGGGACCGTGACCGGCTGCGGAGCGCCCGCGACGGCCCAGTCGGGGTCCTTGAGCCCGTTACCGGTGACGGTGCAGACGATCTTCTGGCCGGGGTCGACCTTGCCCTCTTCGGCGGCCTTGAGCAGACCGGCCACGGACGCGGCCGACGCGGGCTCGACGAAGACACCCTCCTGCGACGCCAACAGGCGGTATGCGGACAGAATCTGACGGTCGGTCACCTCGTCGATGAAACCGCCGGACTCGTCCCGCGCGTCCAGCGCGTACTGCCAGGAGGCCGGGTTGCCGATGCGGATCGCGGTGGCGATCGTCGCCGGGTCCTTGACGATCTCGCCGCGCACGATGGGCGCCGAGCCCGAGGCCTGGAAGCCCCACATACGGGGGCTGTGCGTGGAGAGCGCGTCCGTGGCGTACTCCTTGTAGCCCTTCCAGTACGCGGTGATGTTGCCCGCGTTGCCCACCGGGAGGACATGGATGTCGGGGGCGTCACCGAGCGCGTCCACGATCTCGAACGCGGCGGTCTTCTGGCCCTCGATACGGACCGGGTTCACCGAATTGACCAGCGCCACCGGGTAGTTGTCCGAGAGACCGCGGGCCAGGGTCAGGCAGTCGTCGAAGTTGCCGTCGACCTGGAGGATCTTCGCGCCGTGGACGAGCGCCTGGCCCATCTTTCCGAGGGCGATCTTGCCGCGCGGCACGAGGACGGCGCAGACCATCCCCGCACGCACGGCGTAGGCGGCCGCGGAGGCGGAGGTGTTGCCCGTGGAGGCGCAGATGACGGCCTGCGCGCCCTCCTCCTTGGCGCGGGTGATCGCCATGGTCATGCCGCGGTCCTTGAACGAACCCGTCGGGTTGGCGCCCTCGACCTTGAGGTGCACCTCGCAGCCCGTGCGCTCGGAGAGGACCTGCGCCGGAACGAGCGGAGTGCCGCCTTCACGCAGGGTGACGACCGGCGTCGTGCTCGTGACCGGAAGCCGGTCCCGGTACTCCTCGATGATGCCGCGCCACTGGTGGGTGCCCTTGGTGGTCATGGGTCCTTACTCCCCTTCAACACGCATGATGCTGGCGACACCGCGCACGGTGTCCAGCTTGCGCAGCGCCTCGACGGTCCCGGAGAGGGCGGCGTCGGGCGCGCGGTGGGTGACGACGACGAGAGATGCCTCGCCGCCGGTTTCCTGACTGTCCGGCCGACTCTGCTGGCGGACCGTATCGATCGACACGCCCTGTTCGGCGAAGACCGTCGCGACCTGGGCGAGTACGCCAGGTTTGTCGGCCACGTCGAGACTGATGTGGTAGCGCGTGACGACATCGCCCATGGGGCTGACGGGCAGGCGCGTGTACGCGGACTCACCGGGGCCGGTGGTCGCGCCGATGATGTTGCGGCACACGGCGACCAGGTCGCCCAGGACCGCGGAGGCGGTCGGGGCGCCGCCGGCGCCGGGGCCGTAGAACATGAGCTGCCCGGCCGCCTCGGCCTCGACGAAGACGGCGTTGTACGCCTCGCGGACGGAGGCCAGCGGGTGGCTGAGCGGGATCATCGCGGGGTGCACCCTCGCGGTGACGGACCTGCCGTCCGCGGCGCGCTCACAGATGGCGAGCAGCTTGACGGTGCAGCCCATGCGGCGGGCGGAGGCGATGTCGGCCGCGGTGACCTCGGTGATGCCCTCGCGGTGCACCTCGCCGATCTTCACCCGGGTGTGGAAGGCGATGCCGGCCAGGATCGCGGCCTTCGCGGCGGCGTCGAAGCCCTCGACGTCGGCTGTCGGGTCGGCCTCCGCGTAACCGAGCGCGGTGGCCTCGTCGAGCGCCTCGGAGTAGCCGGCGCCGCTGGTGTCCATCTTGTCGAGGATGAAGTTGGTCGTACCGTTGACGATGCCGAGCACCCGGTTGACCTTGTCGCCCGCGAGGGACTCGCGCAGCGGACGTACGAGCGGGATGGCACCGGCCACCGCCGCCTCGTAGTAGAGGTCGCGGCCGTGCTTCTCCGCGGCGGCGTGGAGCGCGGAGCCGTCCTCCGCGAGCAGCGCCTTGTTGGCCGAGACGACGCCCGCGCCGTGCTCGAAGGCGGTGGTGATGAGCGTGCGGGCGGGCTCGATGCCCCCGATGACCTCGACGACCACGTCGATGTCACCCCGTTTGACCAGGGCGGTCGCGTCGGTGGTGATCAGGGCGGGGTCGATGCCCTCCCGCACCTTGGAGGGCCGGCGGACGGCGACACCGGCGAGCTCGACCGGGGCGCCGATGCGCGCGGCGAGGTCGTCGGCGTGCGTCGTCATGATGCGCGCCACCTCTGAGCCGACCACTCCACAGCCCAGCAGCGCCACCTTCAGCGGACGCGTACGCATCATCCGACCTCGTTTCTCATACTTCTGATGTGTGGACCAGTCTCACTCACCGGACGGGGGTTTCTGCCACCCGTCCGGATTTTGAGATGTGAATTTCATCAGCCGACATCGAGGCGCAGGAGATCTTCCTCCGTCTCGCGCCGGACGATGACCCGCGCCTCCCCGTCGCGCACGGCGACGACCGGCGGACGCAGGGCGTGGTTGTAGTTGCTCGCCATGGAGCGGCAGTACGCCCCGGTGGCAGGCACCGCGATCAGGTCACCGGGTGCCAGGTCGGACGGCAGGAACGCGTCCTTGACCACGATGTCACCACTCTCGCAGTGCTTGCCGACGACCCGGACGAGCATGGGCGCGGCGTCCGAGCTGCGCGAGACGAGGGCGACGCTGTACTCCGCGTCGTAGAGGGCGGTGCGGATGTTGTCCGACATGCCGCCGTCGACGCTCACGTACGTCCGCAGGCCTTCCAGGGGCTTGATGGTGCCGACCTCGTACAGCGTGAAGGCGGTCGGCCCGACGATCGCGCGCCCGGGCTCCACGGAGATGCGCGGGGTGGCCAGACCGGCCGACTCGCACTCGCGGGTCACGATGTCGCCCAGCGCCTTGGCGATCTCGTGCGGCTCGCGGGGGTCGTCCTCCGGGGTGTACGCGATACCGAGGCCGCCGCCGAGGTCGATCTCGGGGAGCTCGACGCCGTGCTCGTCGCGGATCTCGGCGAGCAGCTGCACGACGCGCCGCGCGGAGACCTCGAACCCGGCCATGTCGAAGATCTGCGAGCCGATGTGCGAGTGGATGCCGATGAGCTCCAGCCCGTCCAGGGTGAGGGCCCTGCGGACCGCTTCCGCCGCCTGCCCGTCGGCGAGCGCGATGCCGAACTTCTGGTCCTCGTGCGCGGTGGCGATGAACTCGTGGGTGTGCGCCTCGACGCCGACCGTGACCCGGATCTGGACGCGCTGGCGCGTGCCGAGCCGCTGGGCGATGTGGGAGACGCGGGCGATCTCCTGGAACGAGTCGAGCACGATCCGTCCGACGCCGGCCTCCACGGCCCGCTCGATCTCGTCGACGGTCTTGTTGTTGCCGTGGAAGGCGATCCGCTCGGCGGGCATTCCCGCCGCCAGCGCGGTGGCGAGCTCACCGCCGGAGCAGACGTCCAGGTTCAGCCCCTCTTCCTTGAGCCAGCGCACCACGGCGCGCGACAGGAAGGCCTTGCCCGCGTAGAAGACGTCGGCGCCCGGGCCGAAGGCGTCGGCCCAGGCGCGGCAGCGCGACCGGAAGTCGGCCTCGTCCAGGAAGTACGCCGGGGTGCCGAACTCCTCTGCCAGCCGGGCGACTTCGATGCCGCCGACGGTGAGCGCGCCGTCCGCGTCACGGGTGACCGTGCGGGACCAGACCTTCGCGTCCAGCTCGTTCAGGTCGGTGGCCGGGGCGGTGTAGTGGCCCTCGGGGAGGACGTCGGCGTGACGGGGCCCGGCGGGGTGTGCGGATCGGCTCATCGTTCTGCTCTGCTCTCTCAGGTCTCAGAGGTGG
Organism: Streptomyces sp. NPDC006516; assembly: GCF_040611875.1. Classification (NCBI taxonomy): domain Bacteria; kingdom Bacillati; phylum Actinomycetota; class Actinomycetes; order Kitasatosporales; family Streptomycetaceae; genus Streptomyces; species Streptomyces sp. NPDC006516. The sequence goes on along the minus strand of NZ_JBEXPD010000002.1, from coordinate 1,025,892 downwards.
TCGGGCGCGCTGATGCCGAGCAGGGACAGGCCGCCTGCGAGCACCGTCCCGGCGGCTTCGGCAAGAGCCAGCCGTGAGCGGTGGGCGGCCGAGGGTTTCTCGTCGCCGGCGGGGAGGGGCGGGGTCACGCCCTGGAAGTCCAGGAAGGAGTCGGCCAGGGTTTCGAGGTGCCGGGCGAGCCGGTCGGGCGCCTGGTGGAGGGCGGCGGCGGCGAGGACGCCGGGGTGGTCGTCGAGCGCGGAGTGCAGCGCGGGCGCGGGAACGTCGGCGGACTGCTCGTACACGCCGGTGACACCGAGCCGCGCCCCCTCACGGACGAGCGCGCGGGCGCGGGCGTGGGCGTAGCGGACCAGGAAGAGGGGGTTGCCCTCGCCCTGTACGAGGAGTTCGCCGCCGAGGGCCGCGTGGTCGTGTCCGGCGGGCCTCAGCAGACCCCACCGGGCGGCGTCGGCGCCCAGCCGCTCCAGCAGCTCCCCCGCTGTGGCCCCGGCGGGAACGGGCCGGGTCTCCCCGAGCGGTACAGGGGGCCGCCCGTGCGCGTCGACGGTGACGCCGAGCCGCGCCCAGTCCGGGTCGGGCGCCTCCTCGCAGCTGGTGCGCACCAGGGCGCCCTGCGCGCGGAGCAGCTTCGCCACCGCGCCCGCCACCACCGCCGCCCGTACCTCGCGCCGGTGGTGGAGCTGGTGGACCTGGCCGGCGCAGGTGGTGCCCCACCCGTACCGCGGTCCCTTCTCCAGCACCTCGCGCACGCGACCGGAGCGGGCCGCGCCACCCGCGGTGGGGTCGAGAGTGAAGTTCAGAAAGCCCGGGCCGGTGATCTCGACCCGCCCGATCCCGGGCGCCCCGGCGACCCGCTCCCGGAGGATCTCGGCCACCCCTCGCGCCGGAATGCCCGCGGGCCCCGCGAGCTGCAGCGCCACCGCGCAGGCGTAGTCCCCGCTCCCGCCGGGCCGCGTCCGCTCCACCCGCACGCGCGCGGGCACGGGCGCGCGCAGGGCGTCCTCGTCGACCGCGCGGCGCACAGCGTGCAGCACGGTACTGGAGAGATCTGCGGGGGTCACAGGACAAGCGTATGGGAGGACAGGGGGCACTTCGCCAACCGGTTTCGCCATACGGGCAGCGACCTCGCAGCCGGTGCGCACGGCCGCCCCGTCAGCCGGCGGCGCTCCCGGCCCTTCCCGCCCCGCGCCTGCCGTCCAGCGGCACGCGGTTCTCCCGCTGCGCGAGCCGGTGCACCATGCGCACCAGTTCGCTCGGCTCGAACGGCTTGGCGAGGAAGGCGTCGACCCCCGCGTACTCCCCCGACTCCACCTCGTACGGAGTGCAGGCGCTCACGAGGGCAACGGGCAGGTGCACGGTCCTGGGATCGGCGCGCAGTCTGGCCGCGGTCTGGATTCCGTCGAGCCGGGGCATCACGACGTCCAGCGTGATCACATCGGGACAGACCTCGTGCACGAGGTCCAGGCACTCGACGCCGTCAGCCGCGGTCACGACCTCGAAGCCCTCCAGCTCGAGATTGACCCTGATCAGCTGCCGGATGACCTTGTTGTCGTCCACAACAAGCACGCGGCCGTACGCCCCTGACACCCTTCGAGAGTAGGTCGACAGGAGGAGCTGCGTCCGGGTTTTGCCCACTTCCGCCCCCGCAGGAGTGGCCGGCGCCTGTCCGCCTGCCGCCTCGCACGGGCGCCCGCGGCACGTAAATACCTGTTCCCGGACACCCCCTCGGAGCTGGTAGGGTTTCACTCGTCGCCGCCGAGCGCAGCGACATCGCCCCCGTAGCTCAGGGGATAGAGCATCGGCCTCCGGAGCCGGGTGCGCAGGTTCGAATCCTGCCGGGGGCACTTCGCAGGAAGTGCCGAAAAGACCCTCTCGCCAGTGGAAACGCTGCGCGGAGGGTCTTTTTCATGCGCCGCCGACGGCCCTCCGCTGGGGAACTGCGCCTCAGAACCAGGACACGGACCCCGGATCGTGCGCAGCGGGAAGCGCGAGGGAGGACCGATGAAGAGCTCCCCCACGATCCCCCCGACGAGCCGTCCGTACGCCGCCGCGTGCCTGTCGCCGTTGTCGTCCTGTCGGCGCTTCGCCTGCGCCGCCGCCACGATCGGTGTGGACTCCTGCGTCCCGGTATCCCTGACGTTGCTGGACAAGGCACCGGGGGTGCACGGCGACGCCCTTGGCATTCGGCTCGGCCACGGATCGGGGTGTCACGCCTCCAGTGGAACCGGGACGGCGGCTTGCAACCCGTTTTCCGCAGCCTGGATCGCCTCCCCGGGTCGCTGCCCCGGAATGTGATCGTCGACCACAGGCTTGCCCATCGCCGTGGCGATGTGTTCCTGGAGCACCTTCCGCCGCGCCTCGAAGAAGGCATCGAAGTCGTCGGCCCGCATCAGTACGGGGTCCGCGAGGTGTGTCCTGATACGCCGCTCCACGCTCTCCGGGCTGGTCTCGGCCGCCTTGGCGAGCCGCTGCAGGTAGTCGGACGGGGCGTGGCCTCCGATGATCCGGTTGGTCCGTGCCGTCAAGGGAGCCTTGTTGACAATGGAGTTGTAGACGGAGCGCTCGTGCCCGTTCTTCTGGCACCACGCCTGCGGGAAGATGTGATGGATGTCCATCGCCTCGTCGAAGTAGACGCTCACCTCTGCCTTCTCCCCCGTACGCCAGTCCGCGGCGCCCGCCTTGAGCAGGAGCGCGTAGATCCCCTTGTAGGCGGCGCTCTGCCGGGTCCGCAGGGTCAGCAGGCGGCTCGCCGCGAACTGCGCCTGGCTGACCGTACGAGGTTCCTGCGTCGATCCTCGGATCCAGTCGACGACGTCGGGGAGGTCAAGGTTGAACCGGGTCTCGGTTGTGCCGCCGTACAGCTCGCCGAACACTCCGCACCAGTACCAGCGGGCCAGCTTCTCCTGTGCACCTGCGGTCTCCGCGTCCTTGCCGGCGAGGGCGAAGATCGCCGCGAGGGGAATGAGCTGCGTGCCGTACGGCAGGAATCGGGTATCGAAGACGAACTGCTGGCGCAGGAATTTTGCGGCGGCCTTGAAGCCGGCGACAACATCGGGGGCGTACCGCGTGTAGTCCTCCAGGCCCAGCACGAGCATCTCCTTGCGCTTGCACCCGATGCGGGGCAGACGCTCCTCGTCCGTGCCGGCCTCCTCTTCCCGGCGCCGCCGCTCGGCAGTGGCGAGGAGGGTGACCGCCTGGAGGAAGTCGGTGTTGGAGACGTCTCTCAGGATGGCGTATTCGGGCGCTTCCCAGGCAGAACGGCACTCGTGCCAGTGCCGCCGCAGATCGAACTCGTCGGCGGCGTACGTCGCCGTCAGCAACTCGAAGACGGTGAGGGTGACTCCCCCCGTGTTGACCTTCTCGAAGACCTGGCAGACCGCCTGCCGTGGGGTGCCCTTGCCGAGTTCGATGACCGGGAAGTGGTAGAGGTCGAATGACTTGATGAAGCTGTCGCGGAAGCGGTACCAGAGCTCCATCGCATCCGGTGCGAAATTGCAGTGGCGGGCGAAGCCGTCGCCCCACGAGTTGTCGAAGAGACATCGCAACGGGAAAACGCGGTGCTGGTACTCCAACTCCCGTGTCGAATAATCTTCCAGGATCTCGCCGCGGAAGTTGGCCACCTTGCGTGAGGAAGGGATGAACCGGATGGCCTCCTCACGATCCTCGTTCTCGTCGGTCGCCTTGATCATGTCTACGTAGAACCAGCCGCTCACCCGGCGTTTGCGCTCGTCCTGGGTCTCCACCGGGCTGTTCATCGCGAGCGACTGGAACAGCGAGGTGAGCCGCTGCTGTCCATCCAGAATCAGCGACTCCGGTTGCACCTGCCCGCTCAGGGCCGCTCCCTCGATCGGCCTGTACTTGAACCGGACATCCCCGCCGCCCCGGAGCAGCATCACCGTCCCGATCGGGTAGTTGAGAGACACGGAGGCCAGCAGACTCGCGATGTTGGGCCAGGGCCAGACCCAGCCACGCTGGAATTCAGGCAACTGGATCTTCCCCGCCCCGACCTCCCCCAGCAGATCCCGCAAGGGCCGCTTGTCGATGCTGAAGGGCTCTGTCGCCACATCTTCTCCTTGTGCACCGCAACACGCGCGTCGGTGCTCGCTCACTGGAGGCGAGGGGGTGGAGCTCTCAGGGCTCGCCCGGCTTCGGTCCCGTCGGCCACCCGCTCATGCCTTACATCACCCACCCTGCCTGAGCCTCTGCGCTTCGTCCTCCTTCTTGGTCATTTTGCACCCGGCCGTGACGCCCGGGCCGGAACTCACCGTCCAGGAAGCAGCGGTACCAGGAATCGGCTCGGCTCACCGGGCCGGGTGGTGGCGAGTGCGTCACGGGCCCGGCCGTCCTCGGCGAGCGGCGCCGGGCCGGCCACACCCGGGGCGGGCGGGCGGCACTCTCCCCGGGCGTCTGAGACCTCGATGCGCAGGGTCCGGCCGAGGAGCCGGGCGGTCAGCTCGAAGTCCTGGCCGGGGACGAGGCCGTGCGTCAGGTTGCGGAGGCTGCCGACGAGGGCCGCCACGTCGCGTTCACCTTGCTCCGGAACCTCCGCAGCGCCCGGCAGGTCCGGAGCGGTACGGCAAGGCTTGCAGAGGCCGTCCGGGAGGGCGGCAGCCGGGCCGCCGCCCGGGTCACGACCTATCGACGCTTCAGGACACGCCAGTCACGGCCCGGCTTCGGGATCTTCACCTCGTCCGCGGCCGGACGGTCCTCGTCCTGGATGACCTCACCCGGGATGACCTGACCCTCGACCGGCTTGGCGAGTTCCAGGCCGGAGAGATGCGTCTTGAGCCTCTTGGACATGGGGCGGAAGGTCGCATACGTGAGCCCGCCGGACACCGCGGCCCCGACGAGGGGAATCGCCTTAGAGACGGACTTGGCGAAGGTCTCCGTCGTCATCCTGACGCCGAGAGAAGCGGCAACCTTCTTCACGATCGGATAGATGACGCCGTGGGTCAGCGCCTTCTGGGGCAGCTTCTTGGCCACCTGCTCGGAGATCATCCCCGCCAGCTTCCCCACGGCGGCGTTCGCGGACTGGGTCCCGAACATCACCCCGAAGAAGAGCGTGAGCACTCCCTTGGTGGCGTCGTCGAGGTCGTCCTTGTCGGCGGAGAAGAGATCGGGCCAGCTGTAGAGGTAGGCGAGCTTCTGTGCGATGCGCAGCATGTGGGCGACGTACTGGGCCAGATCGGCCGGCACGGTTGCGGGCAGGGCGAGGACTCCGGGAAGGCCGGCAGCCGCGGAGGCCGCGCTCACCTTGGCGGTCTCATAGCGAATGGAGGCGTCGGCCACCCTGTCCAGAACCTCAAGAGGGATACCCGCCGCCGCGGGATTCTTCTTCATCGCTAGACGCAGCTGATCCTCCGAGCAATGACGGGCCAGCGCCGTCCGGAGGTACGCCTCCCTGTCGACCCGCACACCCGGAAACCTTGCCGCGCCCGCCAGAAGAGCGGAAAAGCGCGACTCCGCGTTCTCGCTCATGTCACCCGTGACCATGCCAGGAACGTACAGCAGACGGGTGAGATGCACCCTTCGAACCGGTCATTCCCGTAACGAAGTTGAGCCCTGAGGGCCAGCCATGACGGAGGGTCGCCGGGGCGGCCGCGGTGGCCTACGAGAACACGGACGACGCAGTCATGGCTACGGCGGCGGGCGGAACAGGCGCGGGAGCCGGCGCCGAGCCCGGCATGTCGGACAGCCTGCGCACGTTCGGCGCGTCCGTCCCGGCCTTACGGGAGCACGCGGGGCTCTCCCGCGAGGAGTTCGGCGACCAGGTCCGCTTCTCCAAGCACACGGTCGTCTCGATCGAGCGGGGCCGCCGGATGCCGGACCGCGACTTCGTCGAACGGGCGGAGGCGGCACTGGCGAACTCGCCGAGTGCAGGCGACGGCAGATGCGGAGATCCCGCTCAGCGGCCGGGGCGCTCGCGTCCCACAGCCGGCCGGGCCCGGACGTGGCGGAGCCCGGGAGTCGTATCCAGCTCCCGGGCCCCTGGGGTTGCCACCCAATTGCGCTTGCCAGCGCCGTTTAAGAGTGCGGATCAGTCGTCATACCGTCGCGTTCTGCCTTTGAACTACCGCGCCGCGTAGAGGCGCAGGCCGGATTCGAACCAGCATTCAACGGTGTTCGTCCGTACTCGGTCGATCTGGCAATCGGCGGCGATACTGAAGCTGGAGCGAGAGTCTGAGATTGATCGCGGCTGCCTCTGCCATGTTGGGCCACCCCGGCAGGTGGAGCCGGGGGGAGGACTCGAACCTCCACCGTTACCGCGTCTTCAGGCTGAACGTCAGTTTCAGCTTGCGCTCGTCACACGGGGCGGACCTCAATTCCGCCTCGTGCAGGGTGCGCGGCCCCCACGGCATTGGCGCGGGGGCGTTCTTGGGGGTGCCGCCTGGCGCGTCCGGCGTCAGCCGAACAGGTAGCCGAACACCGCGTCCCCGACCCGCTGGTCGGTGACCTCGGCGCTGTTCGCCTCCTCGCGCGCGAACTTCACCGCGTGCTGGAGCTTCTCGACCCGCTCCAGCAGCTCGTTCACCCGGCGCGCGGGCAGCGCTCCGGAGAACTTCACGGTCGTCCAGTATCCGATCGGCACGTCCTCGTAGTACACGTCGACCTGCGCCGGGTGCTTGTCGGTCGCCTCTGCCTTGACGTGGTTGCGGGGGACCTTCTTCGTGCGGATCGTGCGGACCGGGTCCGTCTTCCACCAGTCCGTCGAGGGGTCGAGCGACCAGGACTCGGAGGCGTCCAGGACGGGTAGCTTCTTCACGAAGGTGTGCAGGTCGGTGAGCTGCTTCTCCAGGAAGAGCAGGTAGCTGACCGGGACTTCGGCGACGACCGTACGTCCGTCGACGGTGACGTCGGCGCGGGCCGAGCAGTTGGCCCAGTCCTTCGTCGCGGTGACGTCGAAGAGGCGGGTCAGCGACGCGGACATCTCACGCAGCGCCTCCTCGGCCTTGACCTGCACCCGGGCGGACTCGGGCGGCAGCTGCTCGCCCTCCTCGTCCTTCGGCTGGTACGTACGCGAGATGCCGGCCAGCAGCGCCGGCTTCTGCACCTTGTGGTGGGCCGCGGTGATGTCCTGGAGCGACTTGCTCTTGACACCCTTCTCCACGGCGATGATCTGGTTGAGCTTGGTCACTTCGCCCCCTTCGAGTGAACAGAACCTACCTCACACAAGCTCGGTCACCCGTACGGTTTTTCACCGAGGTGCGCCTACGGTGCCGGGTACGTCACGTGGCCGTTCTCGTCGACCCGGGGCTCCGCTCCCCAGGCACCCAGTTCGTGGACCCGCGCCTCGCCGGGGCCCACGATGTGCCGCACCGTCCAGCCGCGGGCGGTGAGCGTGTTGGCGATCAGCAGGCGATGGCAGCGCCACGGCGTCGGCTCGCCGCACATGACGGCGACACGGCCGCGCTCCGCGAGCGAGGTCAGACGGGTGATGCCCTGCTCGTAGGCCGGGAGCAGCGTGTAGTCGGCGTAGTTCCTGAAGCTGGGGTTGTGCCAGCCCGCGTTGACGGCCGGGTCCACGTCCTGCTTGCGCCGCCGGCCGCCGAGTTCGTCCAGGTACACGTAGTCGACCCCGGCCCGTTCCAGCCACTCGCTCATCACGTCGCGGGAGAACTGCGGGCTCCGGCGCGAACCGGGGTGCGCCCGGACGTCCGCCAGGGTGTCGATGCGCTGGGCATCGAGCAGGCCGACGAACGTCTTCTCCGGGCACGTCCAGTGGCCGACCGTCCAGATCTCGTGCACCACGTCATGATGCCTTCCGCCTCGCCCTGGGGCCGCTCGCGACACCGCGGTGTCCCCACGCGCCGGTCAGCTCACGTTGCGGGCCATCCGGAAACCGAGGTCGTCGATCGCGAACGTGGGGTGGCTGCGACGGCGCACGGTGGCACCGCAGCCACGCTCCGCCTCCGCCCAGCCGCCGCCTCGGAAGGTGCGGTACGCGCCGTAGACCTCCTCGTCGTAGAGGTCCCAGCACCACTCCCAGACGTTGCCCAGCATGTCGTACAGACCCCAGGCGTTCGGAGTCCTGCCGCCGACCTCGCGGAGTCTGCCGTCCGAGTTGCCCTCGTACCAGGCGATGCCGTCGAGTTCACCGTAGCGGTAGCCGGTGGTGCCCGCCTTGCACGCGTACTGCCACTCCGCCTCCGTGGGCAGGCGGTAGCCGTCGGCGGCCGGGTCGCGCACGACCTCGCCGCTCCTTGCGTCGCGGGAGTAGACCGGGGCCAGGCCGACGCGGGCCGAGAAGCGGTTGCACAGGTCGACGGCGTCGAGCCAGCTGACGTTCGTCACGGGCAGAGCATGGGAGACGGAGGGGTCGGGGGCCGTGTCCGTGAGGGCCCAGTACTGCCCGAGGGTGACGGGGAGACGGGCGAGCAGGAAGGGCTGGAGGGACTCCTGCCACTGTGTGCCGCGGCGGTCGTCGCGGAGATCGACCGTGCCGGCCGCTATCCGGACCATGCCTGCTGCCGTCTCGTCGTCGAGCAGGCTCACGCGGCGCCCTCCCTGTCCTGGGGCCGAAGTGTCCCCGCACACAGGCTACTTCGAACGCCGGGCGCCCGCCGGTGAACCCGGCCCGTCACAAGGGCTGGTGAAGCCGGCCCCTGCGACGGCACCCACTCAGCCGAGCCTGCGGACGGGCGCGCCGTCGAGATACGCTCGGATGTCCTCGACCGCGTGACCGTAGTACGCCGCGTAGTTGGCCTGCGAGACATAGCCCAGGTGCGGGGTGGCAAGCAGGCGCGGCGCGCTGCGCATCGGGTGGCCGGCCGGAAGGGGTTCCACGTCGAACACGTCGACCCCGGCGCCCGCGATGGCGCCCCGCCGCAGGACGTCGAGCAGCGCGTCCTGGTCGACGATCGCCGCCCGGGAGGTGTTGACCAGGTAGCTGCCGGGCTTCATCAGACCGAGTTCCTTCGCGCCCAGCAGCCCTCGGGTGCGTTCGCCGAGGACCAGGTGCACGGAGACGAAGTCGCTGGTCTCCATCAGCTCTTCCTTGGAAGCGGCGAGGCCCACCCCGGCCTCGTCGGCGCGCTCCTGGGTGAGGTTCGTGCTCCAGGCCACCACGTCCATTCCGAAGGCGAGGCCGACCGCGGCGACCCTGCTGCCGATCTTGCCGAGGCCGAGGATGCCGAGTCTGCGACCGTGCAGATCGGCGCCCACCGTGGACTGCCAGGGGCCGCCTTCCCGCAGGGCGTTGGTCTCGGTCACGATCCCGCGCGCCAGACCCAGCAGCAGGGCCCAGGTGAGCTCCACGGGCGGGGTGGCCGCGCTCGCGGTGCCGCAGACGGTGATGCCGTGACGTTCGGCGGCGGCGTGATCGATGGACGCGTTGCGCATGCCGGAGGCCACGATCAGCCGCAGGCGCGGCAGCCGCTCGATCAGGGTCGCGGGAAAGGGCACGCGCTCCCGGAGCGTGACGACGATGTCGAACTCGGCCAGCCGCGAGACGAGTTCGTCCTCGTTCGCACAGTGGTCCGCGAAACACACGACGTCGACCTCACCGGTGACCGGCGACCAGTCGGCGGCGGTGGACGCCACGGACTGGTAGTCGTCGAGCACGGCACAGCGGAGCTTCATGTGTCTTCCCCTTCGGCGGCGCGGCAGGGCCCCCTCGACTGCACGGCCTTCGGCGGCGCGGCGAGGCCGTGCGGTGACCCGGGGGAATCTACCCGGCCGCGCTCCACGCTCACGCGTCCGGCCAGGCCTCCCCGTTGCGCGCGACGTCGTATACCCGCTCCACCTGGGTGGCGGTGAGCACGCCGGTCAGCGGAGCGAGCGCGGACAGCTGGCGCTCACGGCAGACGCGGACTCCTGCCGGGGTCGTGACCACCTCCAGCGCGGTGACGCCGGTGAACACCAGCACGGTCTGGACGGGCACCTCGAAGGCGCAGTGGGTCTCCAGCACGGCGCGGGCCCACCGGGTGCCCGGGCGGTCGTCGAGCTCGTACGGCTGCGGGGTCCCGTCGTCGATGCGCAGGGTGCCGTCGCCGATCCGTACGGACGCCCCGGGGCGGTGCTCGGTGCTCACCGCGAACACCCCACCGGGCCCGATGAGCAGATGCCCGATCTCCGTGCCGTCCGGCAGGGGCACGGAGTGCAGGACCCGCCAGCCGTGCCGGGTCAGCCGCTTGAGCTCGGCCCCGACGCGCCGCTCCCCCGCGAGGGCGCCCCGGCGCGGGTCCCCGTCCTTGTGCCGCCGCAGCGCCCCGGTCGCCGCCCGTACGAACGCCCCGGTGCCCGACTCGCCGAGCTGCTCGCGCAGTGCGGCGCCCGGCCGGCGTGCGGCAAGGTCGTTCGCCGGGGTGAGCGCGGGCAGGCCGGGCGCGCGGGGGGAGCCTTCCCGCCGCGGCACCGACGGCGACGGCCGGACCTCATCCGCCTCCGCCTTCGCCCCGGTCTCGGACGCCGCCGCTCGGGCCTCGACGGGCGGCACGGGCGCCGCCACCGCCGCCACCGCCGCTCCGTCCTCGACGGACTGCCCGGATTCCGCCACCACCGCCCCACCCTCCACGGGCGGTACGGGTGCCGGCCTCCGTCCAGGCATCGACTCCGCCGCGGGCGGCGGCTTCTGCGCGGGCACGCCGTTCACCGCGTCCCGCTTCCGCATCCCCCGCATCGGCGGGATCCTCGGGACCTGCGGCGGGGTGCGCGGTGCCGCCGGCCCCGCCGGGCCCTCCTCACCGACGAGGGCCGGCAGGTCCGGGACCTGACGCGCGAGCGCGTCGGTCACGGCGTCGCGGTAGCGAGGGTGCAGCACCGTGATGGTGCCGCTGCCCCGGTCCGCCCAGCCGATCGCTGTGCCGTCCGGCAGGTTCACATAGAGCCGGTCGTGCCCGAAGAGCTGCCATGACGTGACCTTGAGATCCTGCATCGTGCCCCCTCTGTTCACAGTGCCGGCGTCCGTCTCTCCCGCCAGCCTGTACGGCGATCCGGCAGCGGCACAGGGCGCAGGACGGGCGCGCGGAATCGGGAGCCCGGCGTTCCGGAGCAGTCCGGGCCCGGCGTGCCCCGGCCCGAACTGCTCCGGCGCCCCGTCAGACCAGGGGGAGCCCCGGCGCCGGATAGGCGTCCATCATCGTCCTGACCTCGTCGCGGACCTTGGAAACGGTCGCTTCGTCACCTGTACGAGCGGCATCGACCACCAGACCGATCCACTCCGCCACCGCCGCCATCTCGGATGCGGGGATGCCCCGGGACGTCAGCGCGGGGGTGCCGATACGGATGCCGGACGGGTCGAAGGGCTTCCGGGGGTCGTAGGGCACGGTGTTGTAGTTCACGACGATCCCGGCCCGGTCGAGCGCCTTGGCCGCGATCTTCCCCGAGACGCCCTTGCCGGTGAGGTCGGCCAGCAGCAGATGGTTGTCCGTGCCGCCGGAGACGAGGTCGAAGCCGCGGGCCGCCAGCTCCTCCCCCAGTACGCGGGCGTTGGCGACGACCTGGTGTGCGTACGCGGCGAATCCGTCTCCGGCCGCCTCCTTCAGCGCCACAGCGATGGCGGCGGTGGTCTGGTTGTGCGGCCCGCCCTGGAGACCGGGGAACACGGCCCGGTCGACCGCCTTGGCGTGCTCCGCCCGGGTCAGCAGCATCGCCCCGCGCGGCCCGCGCAGGGTCTTGTGGGTGGTCGTGGACACCACGTCGGCGTACGGGGCGGGTGAAGGGTGCGCTCCCCCCGCGATCAGCCCCGCGATGTGGGCGATGTCGGCCACCAGGACCGCGTCCACCTCACGGGCGATCTCGGCGAAGCCGGCGAAGTCGATCACGCGGGGCACGGCGGTCCCTCCGCAGAAGATCACCTTGGGCCGCTCGGCACGCGCCAGGTCGCGGACCTCGTCCAGATCGATGCGGCCGGTGTCACGGCGCACCCCGTACCGCACGCCCCGGAACCACGTGCCCGTGGCGGAGACACCCCAGCCGTGGGTCAGGTGCCCGCCCATCGGCAGCGACATCCCGAGGACTGTGTCACCGGGGTCCAGGAACGCGAGGTAGGCAGCGAGGTTGGCCGGCGAGCCCGAGTACGGCTGCACATTGGCGTGATCCATGCGGAACAGTGCCTTGGCCCGCTCGACGGCGAGCGTCTCGACCTGGTCGATGACCTGCTGGCCCTCGTAGTAGCGCTTCCCGGGGTAGCCCTCGGAGTACTTGTTCTGGAGGACGGTGCCGGAGGCCTCCAGAACGGCGGCGGAGACGTAGTTCTCGCTGGGGATGAGGCGCAGGGTGTCCGCCTGGAGCCGCTCCTCGGCGTTCACCAATGCGGCGAGTTCGGGATCGGCGGCGGTCAGGGCGGGGCGGCGGGCTTCGGACGGCTGTACGGCCACGGGGATCCTCCCGGGTCGGTCGCACGGGGGCGACATGGACCCGGATTGCCCAGGCGGACGGCCCTCCGGCGATGACGCCCCGGGCGTGCCCGGAGTGTGCCGCTCCCTCGTGGTCGGTTCCACGGAGCACCCTTCCGGGTGCGCGCCAGTCGCGGCTTTCCGCACTCTACTGCGCGGCGGGCCGGTCCGGCAGCATGCCGCGCAGGTCGGCCCTGGCGGCCCGCGCACGGCCGGAGCAATGCTTTCGCGCCATTTCTGCCGTCCGCCCCGGAGCTGGCGTGAACGGGTACGGGAGCGGGCAGATTCCCCGCGACCTGACGAGGTTCGGCGGTGGGGGGCCGTGATGGAATCACGTGATCAGCCGGGCGTGCCCGGATCCGGACCCGGGTCCGGGGCGGACTCCGGGACGGAGCGTCTTCCGGAATACCCGTGGGGCGGGATCCAGCCGCCGCCACCGCCCGCGGGGCCACCGGCCGGTCCGCCACCGCCTGCGGGCCGGCCGGCAGGTCCGCCCCCGCGGGGAGCCGTACTGCGCGCTCTTGCGGCGGGGCTGCTCAATCTCTCCGGCCTCGGCCTCGGCCACCTCCTGGTGCGCCGCACCCGACGAGCGGCGGTGAGCTGGGCGGCGACCGGGATCCTGCTGCTGGTCGCCCTCCCCGCCGATCCGGACGGGGTTCCCGAGGCGCTCGTCGCCGCCTACCTCCTGCTGCTCGTCCTCGCGGGTGCCGACGCGGCCCGCATCGCGTTGCGCGCGGACACCGGCCGGGCGTCCCGGCCGCTCCTGGCCGCCGCCCTCGGACTGCTGCTGCTCGCGGTCCCGGTCGGCGGCTCCTTCGCCTACGGATCCGCTCGGGACGAGGCCGTCGAGCAGGAGCTTCTCGATCGTCTGGAAGAGGGCGACGACCTGGTCGAGAAGGCGGCGAAGAGCCCGTTCGCGCTGTCCAAGGGCGACTACCACTACGCGCTCACCCTCTACCGGGAGCTGGGCGAGGAGCACGCGGGCTCGCGGGCCGCCGCCCTCGTGCCCGCGCGGCTCGAGGCCTACTACACCTCGGTCGCGTCGCCGTACCGTGCGAAGGAGCACTGCGAGGCGATCGACCCCCTTACCTATCTGCGGACGGTGCCCGACAGCGTGGACGGGGAACTGCTCGGCGATCTCGCGGGCTGGCCCGACACCCCGCTCGCGGAGTCGCTGTACGCCTGCGGGGTCTCCCGGCTCGGCGGTACGGGGACGAGCTCGGGCGGCGAGGAGCTGGGCGCGCTGCTGCGTACGTTCCCCGAGTCCTCGCAGGCCGGACAGGTCGGCCCGGCGATCAGCACGACGATACGCAAGCAGGTGGCGAGCCTGAAGGGCGCGGACCCCTGCACCGTGACCGACCAGCTGCGCGGCACGCGCACCATGGTCGCCTCGCTCCCCCAGACCTCGGTGCCCTCGCTGGAACGGCAGGCCGACGCCGGGGTGCGCGACGGCGTGTACGCCTGCGGCGTGGACGAGTTCGAGGACAAGCACTTCACCGAGGCACGGCAGACCCTGGGCGACTTCGCGGACACCTACAAGGAGGACCGGCGCCGGCAGCAGGCCCGGAACATCGCCATAGCCGCCGAGATAGCCGAGGACCGCCCCTCGGCCGGAAAGCGCCTGCCCAGGAGCGGAACTCCGGGCGGGGCCCGCATGGAACTGGTCATCAGCAACGACGCGCCCTCCGGCGTCGAGGTGCTCTACACGGGCCCGGTCACGGGCTCGCTGAAGCTGAAGGCCTGCGGCGGCTGCGAGCGGTACGCCAGTGAGGCCACAGGATCCTCGAAGTCCTGCCGGGCCGAAGGGAGGTCGTACCCGAAGGCGCGGTTGAACCTTCCGGCGGGCGACTACCACTTCCTGTACAAGCGCGGCTCGGACGAGGAGGCGGCCGTGGACAACTACACCTCGGGCACCAGCGTCAAGCCCGGCTATTCGTACACGAGTTGCACGTACGTCGTCGAGCAGGACGAGTACGGCCTGGACCTGCCCCTGCTGCCGGACCCGCTGGAACCCGCGTCCGCCCACCGGTGAGCGCTCCGCCTCCGCCGGGTGTGGACGCGTCTCGGCCGCCGGACGCGCCTCGGCCCGCGCCGCGACGCGTCAGGCCGAGGCGCGCTTCCGGGTGCCCTCGCCGGACTTCTTCGTCGGCGTCTTCTTCGCCGCCGACTTCTCAGCGGGTGCCTTCTTCGCCGATGCCTTCTTCGCGGGGGCCTTCTTCGCGGGGGCCTTGTCCAGTGCGACCTTCTTCGCCTGGGCCTTCCTCGTCGCGGTCTTCCTGCCCGCCGCCGTCCTCGCGGACGGCTCGTCCGCTGCCGCCTTCTTCGCGCCGGTCTTCTTCGCGGCCGGCTTCCCCGCTGCGGCTTTCCCGCTCTCCGCCCGTTTCGCCGGGGCCCGCCCGGGCGTCCCGGACTTGTTCGCACCACCCCGGCCCTTCGCACCACCCCGGCCGGACCCGATGTGGTGGACGTCCGCCACCTCGCCCTCGCACCCCGACTCCTGCCCGTGGGACTCCTTCGCGGCCCGCACGCTGCTCTCCAGCGCCGCCATCAGGTCGATCACCTGCCCCTCGGGCTCCGTGCCCTCGGCCTCCGCGACGGGCTCACCGGCCGCCTTCGCCGCGACCAGTTCCTCGACCGCCTCGCGGTAGTCGTCGTGGAGCGTGTCCATGTCGGCGTCACCGAGGGTGTTCATCAGCGCGTCGGCCAGGTCGAGTTCGGCATCACGGACCTTGACGCCGGAGTCGGGGGCGACGCCTTCCGGAGCGCGGATCTCGTCCGGCCACAGCAGGCCGTGCATGGCGATCACGTCGTCCACCACCCGCAGCATCCCGAGCCGTTCCCGCCCCCGCAGCGCGTACTTCGCGACGGCGACCTTCCCGCTGCGCCTCAGGGCCTCTCGCAGCAGGGCGTACGGCTTGGCCGCCGGTACGCCGTTGGCCGAGAGGTAGTACGCCGAGTCCAGCTGGAGCGGATCGATCGCCGACGGGGGCACGAATCCCTCGATCTCGATCGTCTTGGCGGTGGGCAGCGGAAGTGAGGCGAGGTCCTCCTCGGTCACCGGGATCACGGTGCCGTCGGCGTCCTCGTACGCCTTGACGGTCTCGGATGCGGGGACCTCCTCCTCGTCCAGCTCGCAGACCTTGTGATAGCGGATCCGGCCGCCGTCGGCGAGATGGATCTGCCGGAAGGAGATCGAATGGTTCTCGGTGGCGTTCATGAGCTTGACCGGGATGCTGACCAGTCCGAACGAGATGGAGCCGTTCCAGATGGACCTCACCGTTCACCCCTCACGCCCGGTACGCCGTCATTGATGCGATTTCATGTGATTCTTATCGTATGACGCCGATCACAGAGGTGGAGGGGCGGCGCCTGGCGCTCAGCAATCTCGACAAGGTGCTCTACCCGGCCTCCGGGACCACCAAGGGCGAGGTGCTGCACTACTACGCGGCCACGGCGGCGGACGCCATGCTGCCCCATCTGCGCGACCGCCCGCTGTCCTTCCTGCGCTATCCGGACGGCCCGGAGGGACTGCGTTTCTTCACCAAGAATCCACCACCCGGTACGCCCGACTGGGTGCGCACCGCCCCGGTGCCGCGCAGCGACGACCCGGGCGCCCGGCAGGTGCTCGCACAGGACCTCCCCTCACTGATGTGGGCCGCGAACCTGGTGGTGGAGTTCCACACGCATCAGTGGCGGCAGGACTCCCCCGCCGTGGCCGACCGCATGGTGTTCGACCTGGACCCCGGGCCGCCCGCGGGCGCCGTCGAGTGCTGCGTGGTCGCCCTGTGGCTGCGCGAGCGGCTGGCGGCGGACGGGCTCGCGGCGTACGGGAAGACCTCCGGTTCCAAGGGGCTGCACCTGCTCGTCCCGCTGGTGCCCACCCCCTCCGACGAGGTGACGGCGTACGCCAAGGAGCTGGCGGTGGAGGCACAGGGCGCGCTGCCCGAGCTGGCGGTGCACCGGATGACCCGCGCGCTGCGGCCGGGCAAGGTCTTCGTGGATTTCAGCCAGAACGCGGCGGCGAAGACGACCGCCGCCCCGTACACCCTGCGCGCGAAGGGCCGGCCCACCGTCTCCGCGCCCGTCACCTGGGACGAGATCGAGGCGTGCGAGGCACCGGAGGAGCTGGTCTTCCTCGCCGGCGACATGGCCGCGCGGCTGGACCGGCACGGCGAACTGCTCGGCCCGCTGAACGATCCCGGGCAGGCGAGGCCCCTCCCCGGGCACTGAACCGGACATCGGCCCGGGCACTGAACCGGAACCGGCCCGGGCACTGAGTTGAGGGGATGTGCACAGCCTGTTCACAGCCGTGGGGTCACCGCGAGGAAAGGCCGCAACTGGCGGGTGGATTGTCCTGGCCGTGGTGCACACTCTGCGCAGACGCTGCTTCGCGGACGCGGTTTCCCGCCGCGTCCGGGACGCGGAGGCAAGACACGGGGAGGGTGTGGCGTGTTCAGGGGGATCGACGAGGTCGACTGGGCCTCGATGGAGCATGCCTACGGTCCGGCGGACGACGTGCCGGGGCTCCTGCACGGGCTCGCCTCCGAGGATCCGGCGGAGCGGGAGAGCGCGCTCGACGGGATGTACGGCGCGGTGCACCACCAGGGCGACGTGTACGCGTGCACGCTCGCCTGCATCCCGTTCCTCTTCGAGCTGGCCGTGGACCCCGGCATACGGGACCGGGGCGGCATCGTCGAACTGCTGACCAGCATCGGGGGCATCGATCTGGACGAGGAGGACGAGGACGGGCTCGACGAGCTGGACGAGGACGAGATCGAGGGCGTCGCCAACTACGCCATGGCCGCGGCTGCGGTGTCCGCCGGCTCGGCGGTGTTCTTCGAGCTCGTCGCCGACGGGGACCCGGGCGTGCGGCTCGCCGCCCCGCTGGCCCTGGCGACGCTGCACGAGCGGCCGGACAGGGTGCTCGCGCTGCTGCGGGAGCGGCTGCCGGTGGAGGCGGACGACGAGGTGCGGCTCGCGCTCGTCGAGGCCGCGGGGCGGATCGCGCTGCGCCACCGGCGGCTGGGCACACAGGCCGCGGACTGGCTGAGCCGGCTGGCCGCCGAGGCGTACTCTCCGGGGCTGCGGCTCGCGGCCCTCGCCCAGCTGGCCAGGTGCGCCCCGGACGCGCTGCCCGGCGATGTCGTACGGCTGGTGTCGGGCCTGCTGCGGGAGCTGCGCTCCGGGCCGGTCCGGTCGGAACCGGCCGCCGCGAAACCGCCGGCCGGCGAGGACGGGCCGGCGGACCGCGCCACCGCGCCGACCCTGGTGGGACAGCTGCGGGAGCTGGCCTCCGAGGAATCCGCGGGGCGCAGCGCCCCCTGGGCAGCCGACCTGCTGCGGACGCTGCACAGCGGGCTGGACGACCGGGTGGACGACCGTACGGCGCTGCTGACGGACCAGCTGGGCAGCCCGGACCCCTGGCAGCGCGTCGACGCCGTGCGGATGAGCGGCGGGCTGATCCGGGCCTGGCGCGGTTCGTACGAGGGCCTGGTGAGGCTGATCGGGGCTCAGCTCGAAGATCCGGAGCCGCGACTCGCCGACGCCGCCTCGCACGTGCTGGAGGAGCTGTTCGGTCTGGCGGCGCCGGCCGCCGACGCCCTGGCCGGCAGGGTGGCGTCGGACCCCTCGGCCTGGGTGAGGGAGTGGGCCGGCGGACCGCCCGGACTGGGTTCGGCGGTGAAGGCGCTGGCCGGGCTGGGCGACGCCCGTGCGCTGCCCGCGCTGGCGTCGGCGCTGGAGCGGCCGGAGGTGCCGCACGACACGGGGTTCGCGATCCGGTGCCTCGGTGACGCGGCGGCCCCGCTCGCCGGGACGCTGCGGCGCAGGCTCGCCGAGGTCGGCCTGGACGAGAGCGCGTACGACAGGGCGAGTCCGCTGCTCACCGGACTGACGGCGCTGCGGGCGGGCGAGGCCGCCCCTGAGGTGCTGCGGGTGCTGCGGGGGGCTCCCGAGTACCGGGGCGAGTGGCTGCGTACGGCGGCCGTGCGGGCGCTGGCGTCGTTCGGGCCGGCCGCCGGCTGCGCCGTTCCGGAGCTGCGGCGGCTGATCCTCCGGCCCGGGACGGGGGCGGCGACGGAGGCGGCGGAGGCCCTGTGGGCCGTCACCGGGGATGCCGAGGAGGTGCTGCCCGTGCTGACCGAGGGGCTGCGGGCGGACAGGGCGCGCGAGTCCCTGGCCGCGGCGAGCGCTCTGGGCGCGCTGGGTCCGCTCGCCGCAGCCGCGGCGCCGCGGCTGCGGGCCCTGCTGTCGCACGAGGAGCTGTGGCTCAGGGTCGAGGCGGCGATCGCCCTGTGGGAGGTCTCGGGACGGACCACCGACGTGGTTCCCGTGCTCCTGTCGGCGTGGGAGAGGAACCGTCACGTCAGGGTCCGGGTCGCGGAATGCCTGGCGCTGATGGGCCCCGGCGGTGCAGGCTCGGACGCGACACGGGTGCTGCGCGCCGAGCTCCTCTCCGTACGCCGCCACAACGCGATGGACGGCGGGTACGGGAGTCACGACACTTACAGGGACGAGAAGCTGCTGGCGCTCTGCCGGCGGGCGCTTCCGGGAGAAGCGGGGAAAGGAACCACATCATGATCATTTTCGGTACACGAGGCTATCTGTACCAGCTGGCGGTCCTCACCATGGTGTGCGGCTGGTGCGGCAATCCTGCGGCGCACACCCTGCGCAAGAAGGTCACCAAGTTCACGCTGTTCTTCGTGCCGCTGTTCCCCTTCTCCACGAAGTACGCGACGCAGTGCACCTTCTGCGGCGGGGAGCGGCAGATACCCAAGGAGCAGGCCGACCAGTTGCTGGCACAGGCCCAGGGCGGGCAGGACGGCAACCCGTACGGCGCCGCGCAGCAGCAGCCCGGCTACGCGCCGCCCGGCGGCCAGAACCCCTACCAGAGCTGAGCCACCGCGGGAACGCTCACCGAGGAGTGCCACGAAGCTGACATAAGGGAAATAACACCCGCCTCTTGCTACGTTGCGGTGCATGACCGCAACGACGGCGGACGCGCGCCCGCCCGAGCTACGCCTGCCCAAGCGGCGCGGGGTCGAGCTCTCGCTCCTGATCGGGGCCGTGATCGTCTCCGTCTACGGTTACGCCGCCGTCGGCCTCGCCCGGAACAACGCCGTACCCCCCGACGTCGCCGGGTACGGCGCCGGTCTAGGCCTGCTCGCGCTGCTCGCCCATCTCGCGGTCCGCTTCCGTGCCCCGTTCGCCGATCCGCTGCTGCTGCCGATCGCCGTGCTGCTCAACGGGCTGGGTCTGGTGCTGATCTACCGGCTCGATCTGGAGACGCCGAGCGACCGGGCGGCGACGACCCAGCTGATCTGGTCCACGCTCGGCGTCGCCTTCTTCATCGCGGTCGTCGTCCTGCTGCGCGACCACCGGGTGCTCCAGCGCTACGCGTACCTCTCGGTGGCGGCGGCGCTGGTGCTGATGATCGTGCCGATCTTCTTCCCCGCGGTGAACGGGGCCAAGATCTGGATCCGCGTCGGCGGGCTCTCCTTCCAGCCGGGCGAGTTCGCCAAGATCCTGCTCGCGGTCTTCTTCGCCGCGTACCTCGCGGCGAACCACAACGCGCTCGCGTACACCGGCCGCAAAATCTGGAAACTCCAGTTCCCCACCGGACGGGTCCTGGGCCCCATCGTCGCGATCTGGCTGCTCAGCGTGGGCGTCCTCGTCCTGGAACGGGACCTCGGCACCTCGCTGCTCTTCTTCGGCCTCTTCGTGATCATGCTCTACGTGGCGACCGGCCGGACCGGCTGGATCGCCGTGGGGCTGCTCCTCGCCGCAGCGGGCGCCTTCGCCGTCGGCTCCTTCGAACCCCATGTGCACAGCAGGGTGGAGGACTGGCTGAATCCGTACGCCACCATCGAGGCGGGTGAGGGGCCCAGCCAGCTCGCCCAGTCGCTCTTCGCCTTCGCGGCGGGCGGGATGCTCGGCACCGGTCTCGGGCTCGGGCACTCGATCCTGATCGGCTTCGCCGCGAAGTCCGACTTCATCCTGGCCACCGCGGGCGAGGAGCTCGGTCTGGCCGGGCTCACCGCGATCTTCCTGCTGTACGCGCTGCTGGTGGCCCGCGGCTTCCGCGCGGGGCTGGCGCTGCGCGACCCCTTCGGCCGGCTGCTGTCCATCGGCCTCGCCTCGATCATGGCGCTCCAGGTCTTCGTGATCGCTGGCGGCGTGATGGGGCTGATCCCGCTGACCGGGATGGCGATGCCGTTCCTGGCCCAGGGCGGTTCGTCGGTCGTGACCAACTGGATCATCGTGGCCCTGCTCATCCGGGTCAGCGACGTCGCCCGCACCCCCGACCCCGCCGCCGGGCCCGCCCCCACCGGCTCCGGCGCTCCGGGGTCCGCCGCTCCCGAATCCGGCTCCCTCGGCTCCGGCTCCCCCGGATCCGCCGCCGGGTCCACCGCCGGGGAGGAGCAGTGATCCGCTACATCCGGCGCGCCGCCGGCTTCTGCCTGCTGCTGCTCGTCGCCCTGCTGGGGAACGCCGCGCGCGTCCAGCTCTTCGAGGCCGACGAGCTGAACACGAACCCCGCCAACCGCCGCACGACGATCGACCGTTACGACCAGCCGCGGGGCAACATCCTGGTCGGTGACGAACCCGTCACCGGCTCGAAGGACACAGGCCAGCAGCTCGCGTACGAACGCACCTACCGGCACGGCCCGTTGTACGCGCCGGTGACGGGCTACGCCTCGCAGACGTACGGCACCACGCTGCTGGAGAACGCCAAGGACGCGATTCTCTCCGGCACCGACCCGATCCTCGCCCCGCTGCCGCTGTGGGGCGACCTCACCCGGAGCAGGCAGCCCGGCGGGGACGTCGTCACCACCGTCGACGACGCGATGCAGCGCGCGGCGTACGAGGGCCTGGACGGCCGGCGCGGGGCGGTGGCGGCGCTCGACCCGTCCACCGGGCGCATCCTGGCGCTGGTCTCCTCCCCCTCGTACGACCCGGAGGTCCTCTCGGGCACGGGCTCCGCCGTCACCGGGGCGTGGACGAGGCTCAACCGCTCGACGAGCCAGCCCATGCTCAACAGGGCGATCCGGCAGACCTATCCGCCCGGATCCGCCTTCAAGATCGTGACGGCGGCGGCCGCGCTGGACGCCCGGGTGGTGACCGATCCGGACGCGGAGACGGACACCCCTTCCCCGTACGTCCTGCCCGGCACCTCCACGACGCTGCCCAACGAGGCACGGGGCTGCGAGAAGGCCTCGCTGGCCGAGGCGATCCGCGTCTCCTGCAACACCGTGATGGCCCATCTCGGCGTCGAGGTCGGGCTGGACGGGATGCTGGAGGCGGTGGGCCGGTTCGGCTTCAACGACAACGACCTGAAGATCCCGTCCCGGGTGGCCCGCAGCAACTTCGACACCGACATGAGCGACGACCAGCTGGCACTGTCCTCGATCGGCCAGTTCGACACGACGGCGACCCCGTTGCAGATGGCGATGGTGGCCGCGGCGGTGGCCAACGGCGGGGAGCTCAGGCGCCCTCACCTGGTCGACCGGCTGACGACCGACGACGGGGACACCGTCCGGCGGCCCGGCTCGGAGTCGTACCACCAGGCGATGAACCCGGCCACCGCGCAGCAGCTCCAGCGGATGATGGTCGACGTGGTGGAGAACGGCACCGGTGCCAACGCGGCGATCGACGGGGTGACCGTCGGCGGCAAGACGGGCACCGCTCAGCACGGCGTCGACAACTCGGGCCGGCCCTACGCCTGGTTCATCTCCTGGGCGCAGGCCCCGGACTCCGGCCGTCCGGCGGTCGCCGTGGCGGTGGTCGTGGAGGACGCGTCGGCCGACCGGGCGGACATCAGCGGAGGCGGCAGCGCGGCTCCGATCGCCAGAGCGGTCATGGAAGCCGCGCTGGAGAACTGAAGCCGTCCCGCTGCTGTCCGGCACACGCGGCGCACACTGGGGCCATGACATCGGCACTGGAGACGGCCCTCGCCCGGATCGACCGGTTCGACCCCGAGCTGTGCGCCTTCACCGAGGTCTGGCACGAGGAGGCGCGCGGCCGTGCGGAGGCCGCGTCCCGGCTCCCGCTCGCCGGACTGCCGTTCGCCGTGAAGGGCACCGCGGGCATCCGTTCGTACGCCGCCGTCCGGCTGGCCGCCGCGGGCGGGATACCGGTGGGCGCGACCTCGGTGCCCGCCCCGGGCACCGAGTGGCAGACCTGGGGGCAGGGAGCGCGGGGCCGCACGGTCAACCCGTGGCGCCCCGACCGGACTCCGGGCGGATCCTCGGCGGGATCGGCGGCGGCGGTCGCGGCGGGCCTGGTGGAGCTGGCCACGGGGAGCGACGGTGCGGGGTCGGTACGGATCCCGGCGGCCTGGTGCGGTGTCTTCGGCCTGCGGACGACGAGGGGTCTGCTCCCCTCCCCCGACCGCACGGGCCTCGCGTCGCCGGGCGTGCTGGCGAGCTCCGCCGCCCTGGCGGAGAGCTGGCTGCACCACGTCCTGGACAGATACCGCCCGCAACCCGCGGTGCTCCCCGTACCGGCGGTCTACAGCCCTGGCCTCGGCTTCGCCTCCGTGGACCCGGAGGTGGCGCGGGTCATCCGGAAGGCGGTGGACCGGCTGGTGGAAGCCGGGGTCGTGCGTCCGGTGCCGGGCGCGTGCGATCTGCTCGACCCCGCGGAGGCGTGGTTCGCGACGCGCGCGGCACGGCCGACGCCCTCGGCCCGGAGGCTGCGCGACGCCAACGACCGTACGCTGGACGCCTGCTTCACCCGTGCGTCCCTGCTGCTCACCCCGGTCACGCCCAATCCCCCGCATGGCCACGAGGGACCGGGAGACGTCTACTCCACGGCACTCACCTGGGCGTTCAATCTCAGCGGCCATCCGGCGGCGAGCGTGCCCGCCGGCTTCACACCGGACGGCTGCCCTGTGGGCCTCCAGCTGGTGACCGCCCGGGGCACGGACGCGGCGCTCCTCGGCATGGCGCGCGCGGTGGAGGGCGTCCTGCCGGCGGCCCGGCCGCCCCGGTTCAGCTGATCGGCCGGCGCAGCTCGGACCGGACCTGCGCGGTCTCCTCGGCGGCCTTTTCCAGGTCGACGGAGTGCGCGTCCTTATCGAGGTCGCCGGTGCGGAGCACGGAGACCATGGCGGCGGTGTTCCCGTCGGCCCACGCGCACACCGGCTTGTTGACCGTCAGGCCGATCTCCTTGATCTTCACGACCTGGCACTCCACGGTGATGCCGTACCCCGCGGGCCTGAACTCCTCGGGAGGCACGGCCACGGTCGTCCCCTCCGCCCCGGTGACGCCCTCCAGGATCTTCGTCCGCATGAGCGAAGGGTCGGACAGCCGCCCGTACAGGCCGGAGAGCACCAGCATGCCGTTCTCCTCGGAGCCGTACTGGGCGAGCGCGGCCTCGCCGCCCCGGACGGTCGGGTCGGGCGCCTCCTCGATCTCCTTGCCCTCGGTGTCCGACAGGTCCTGGGTGAGGGTGAACTCCCCCTTCAGCACCGTCTTGTCCACCACGAGCTTGTGCGTGGCCTCCGGGAACTCCGTCGTCGCGCCGTTGCCGAGCAGCGCGAACGCGCCGAAGCCGACGGCGAGTACGAGGACGAGCGCCCCCAGCACGATGCCCACGACGAGCCCCGTCCGGTTCCTGCGCGGCGGCTGCGGCTGCATGTGCTGCTGCGGCCACCCGGGCCCGCCGGCGTTCCCCCACGGCCCGGGGGCGCCCTGGGGCTGCTGCGGGTAGCCGTGGACCGGCTGCTGGGGAGGGTAGGGCGGCTGCTGCGCGTACGGATTCTGCTGCGGCAGGGGGTTCTGCCCGTAAGGGCTGTGCGGCGAGGGCTGCCCGTACGGATTCTGCTGCGGCGGTGGCATGCTCATGCGCTCACGGTACGTCACCTGGAAGAACGGGCTGCCGGAGCAGGTGAGTACGGACCGATGGGCACCGAGGGCCACCGATGTCCGGCCGTCCGCGCATCCGACCGCCGGCCGCCACCGTCCGCCCGCGACTCAGTTCAGCGGTTCCCGCCGCAGGCGCCACTCTGCGGGGACCCCGTCCACCCCCGTGGCCGCGCCGACGACGCCCCCGGTGATGGCGCACGTCGTGTCCACGTCCCCGAAGCCCTCTGCGGTCGACCACAGGGCGGCCTCCAGGTCGCCCGGGTGGCGGGCGGCGGTCCAGAGCGCGAACGGCACCGTGTCGTCGGCCCTGATCCGCCGCCCGTTGCCCAGGATGTCGGCCGCCTTCCACGGCTCCGTGGCGAACGGCACTGCCGCCGCACGCAGCACGCCCTCACGCACCAGCCCTTCGGGCGTGCGCTCGGCGACCGACTCCAGCGTGAACTCCCCGCGCACCGAGAGTGCCGCGGCCACCGCGACCGCCACGGCCCCGGCGACGCCCTCGGGATGGGAATGGGTGACGACCGCCGAGAGTTCGGCCTGCTCCGCGGCACGGCCGAGGTCGGCGTGGAAGCGGGCCCCGAGCGGCGCGACCCGCATCGCCGCGCCGTTGCCGAGGCTGCCGCCCTCGAACAGGGTGGGCGCCAGGGTGCGCCAGTCGGCCGGCGAGGACAGGAGCTGCGGCAGCAACAGGTGCATGCCGTGCCCGTAACCGCGGGCCTGGTCCGCGTCGAAGGCCAGGGCGTAGTACAGGGCGAGCCGGTCCTGCTCGACCTGCCCGTACTCGTCGAGGACCCGCTGGACGGCGAGTGCCAGGGCGGTGTCGTCGGTCCAGTGCCACACGGGCTCGTGCGGGGTCCGGCGCGCCCGGACCTCGGCGTAGGCCTGACGTGGCGGCCTGAACAGCGGGAACCACCGCTCCCCGAACGCGTCACCGAGCGCGAGTGCTTCCAGGCTGCGCCGTGCCGCCGCGCGATCCCCTGTGACGGTGGTCGAGTTCATGCCCCCATCCTCTCCGCACGGCCCGGCTCCGTACACCCCTTTCCCGCACGGCCGGGTTCCCCGCTCAGTCCCGCGCGCCGCCCTCGGCTATCGCCTCCTCGACCTCCGCCACGCGCGCCTGCTCCTCCACGGCGAAGCGGTCCCGGTCCAGTTGCTCGGCGATCTCCTCGTCCTGGGCCATCAGCAGGTCCAGGTTCGAGTCGCCGAGTTCGAACACGCCCATGTCGACGTAGGCCTTCTGGAGCCGTTCGCCCCAGAGCCCGATGTCCTTGACGCACGGGACGATCCGGCTGAACAGCAGCTTGCGGAAGAGCTGGAGGTACTCCGAGTGCTCGGAGAGGTCCTTCGCCTCCTGCTTGCCGATGCCGAAGTTCTCCAGCACCTCGACCCCGCTGAGGCGGTCGCGCATCAGGTAGCAGCCCTCGATGACGAACTCCTCGCGCTC
Organism: Streptomyces sp. NPDC006516; assembly: GCF_040611875.1. Taxonomy (NCBI): domain Bacteria; kingdom Bacillati; phylum Actinomycetota; class Actinomycetes; order Kitasatosporales; family Streptomycetaceae; genus Streptomyces; species Streptomyces sp. NPDC006516. Next base: position 1,000,246 of record NZ_JBEXPD010000002.1, on the reverse strand, counting down.
GCGCAGTTCCGCGTCGCTCAGCTGCTTGTAGTAGTCGCGCAGCGCCATCCGCCCGAAGGCCACGTGCCGCGCCTCGTCCTGCATGACGTACGCGAGGATCTGCTTGGGCAGCGGCTTGGTGGTGGTGTCGCGGATCATGCCGAACGCGGCCAGTGCGAGCCCTTCGATGAGGACCTGCATGCCGAGGTAGGGCATGTCCCACCGGGAGTCGCGCAGGGTGTCGCCGAGCAGCCCCTGGAGGTTGTCGTTGATCGGGTAGAGCATCCCGACCTTCTCGTGCAGGAAGCGGCCGTAGATCTCGGCGTGCCGCGCCTCGTCCATCGTCTGGGTCGCGGAGTAGAACTTCGCGTCCAGGTCGGGGACCGACTCCACGATGCGGGCGGCGCACACCATGGCGCCCTGCTCCCCGTGCAGGAACTGGCTGAACTGCCAGGAAGTGTAGTGCTTGCGCAGCTCACCCCGGTCCCGCTCGGTCATCTTCGACCAGTGCGGCGTGCCGTAGAGCGTGAGGGCCTCGTCCGGGGTGCCCAGCGGGTCGGCGGGGTCGACCTCCAGGCTCCAGTCGATGCGCTTGTTGCCGTCCCACTGCTTGTCCTTGCCCTTCTGGTAGAGGGCGAGGAGGCGTTCGCGGCCGTCGTCGTAGTCCCAGCTGAACCGGGCGGCGCCCGTGGCAGGAACCTGCCACGCGGGCGTCGGGGGCGGGGTGATGTAGAGGTCGTGTGTCGACACGGACAGCTCCTTCGCCTGGCGAGGATCGTGCATTCCGTGGTGCTGACGTCAGTTGGCAGGTTCACACGTTGGTAGACGCGCGGTCAACAAGTCGCGCACGGGGGATTGACTGCCTTGCTGACAGGTCGTCTCATAATCCATGAGCGGAAGTTGACCGCCGGTAACCCCTGATGCGAGAGGTGCCTTCAGCCATGACGCCAGTGACCGACGAGGACATCCAGGCGCTGCGCGACGCGCTCGGCCCCCTGAAGGACCGCGAACAGGTCGCGGTCCGTCTGCTCGAAGCCTCGGCCAAGCACTCCTTCGACCCGGACGCCGAGCTGGACTGGGCGTCCCCCGTCGAGGACGGCAAGTGGTTCTGGCCCCCGGAGCTGGTCTCCCTCTACGGCACCCCGTTGTGGCGCAGGATGCCTCAGGAGCAGCGGATGGAGCTGGCACGCCACGAGGCGGCGTCGCTGGCCTCGCTCGGCATCTGGTTCGAGATCATCCTGATGCAGCTGCTCGTGCGGCACATCTACGACAAGTCCGTGACGAGCAAGCACGTGCGCTACGCGCTGACCGAGATAGCGGACGAGTGCCGCCACTCGATGATGTTCGCCCGCATGATCGAGTGGGGCGGGGCCCCCAGCTACCCGGTACCTCCCCGCTACCACAACCTGGCACGGGTGCTGAAGACCGTCTCCACCACCCCGGGTTCGTTCGCCGCGACGCTGCTCGGCGAGGAGATCCTCGACTGGATGCAGCGGCTCACCTTCCCCGACGAGCGCGTACAGACGCTCGTGCGCGGGGTGACCCGCATCCATGTCGTCGAGGAGGCCCGCCATGTGCGCTACGCACGCGAGGAGCTGCGCCGCCAGATGGTGACCGCGCCGGCCTGGGAGCGCCGGATGACCCGGCTGAGTTCCGGGGAGGCCGCCCGCGTGTTCTCCGTCTGCTTCGTCAACCCCCAGGTGTACGACAACGTCGGCCTGAACCGGCACGAGGCCCTCGCCCAGGTGAAGGCCAGCGGCCACCGCGCCGAGGTCATGCAGACGGGGGCGAAGCGGCTCACGGACTTCTTCGACGACATCGGCGTGCTCAACGGGGTGGGACGCAGGCTGTGGAAGAGCTCGGGACTGCTGGCCTGAGGGGGCCCTTGAAGGCAGCGCTTAGGCTTCGGAGTATGACCTCCGCCCCCGCAGCACCGCCGGCCCGCGCCTACCGACGGCTCGGTGTCGAGGAACGCCGCGCCCAACTGCTCGCCGCGGCGCTCACGCTCTTCGCCCACCGGGCACCGGACGACGTGTCGATCGACGAGGTGGCGGCTGCCGCGGGAGTCTCCCGGCCGCTGGTCTACCGCTACTTCCCGGGCGGCAGGCAGCAGTTGTACGAGGCGGCGCTCGGCTCGGCCGCCGACCAGCTGACGCTCTGCTTCGCGGAACCTGCCGTCGGGCCGCCCACCGAGCGGGTGAGCAGGGTCCTGGACCGCTATCTCGGCTTCGTCGACCAGCACGACGCCGGATTCAGCGCGTTGCTGCGCGGGGGCAGCGTGGCCGAGACCTCGCGCACCACCACGATCGTGGACGGCGTGCGCAGGGCGGCGGCCGAGCAGATCCTGCTCCACCTGGGCCGGGGCGGCGGTCCGGGACAGGAGGCCGCCGGACCGCGGCTGCGGATGATGGTGCGTACGTGGATCGCGGCCGTGGAGGCGGCGTCCCTGATATGGCTGGACGAGGAGAAGCAGCCGGAGGCCGCCGGGCTGCGGAGCTGGCTGGTGGATCATCTGCTGGCCCTGCTCGCGGCCACCGCCGCGTCGGACGAGGAGACGGCCTCGGTGGTGGCGGACCTGCTGAGCCAGGAGACCGCCGACGGCCCCGCCGGGCGGCTCGCCGCGCTGATCGTCCCGGTCGCGGGCGGGGCGGCGCACCTGCTGCCGCCCGCCTGAGTCCGTCTGGGTCAGACTGGCCGGGTGAAAAGTGAGAACACCGCCTTCCGCGGCGGGCCCCTGGACGGCCGGGTGCTGCCGATCCTGCTCGGGCCGACCGGCCATCCGCCCAAGTGGTACGAGGTCCCGGTCCCGGATGCCGAGGGCGGTCCCGCCACGGTGTACGCCTACCGGCGCGCCCCTGCGGGCTATTCGAAGCGGCTCGGGATCCAGCGCGGCTGGGTCTACGAGTTCGCCCCCGGCGGCCGTGAGCGCTTCACCCCCAAGTGGCCCTGGAGCAGGCGCCGCAGCGAGTCCTGAGCGGTGCGCGCGCCCACGCCCGTAAGATCGACGGTCAGGTGCCGAGGGCACGGTCACAAGGGGGGTGCGCCATGGAGGCGCTGCGTCAGGACGATCCACGCCGCTTCGGCCCGTACACGGCGCTGGCCCGCTTCCGCGAGAGCGCGAGCGCGGTGCACTACCTGGCCCGGGACACGGAGAGCGACGAGCTCGCCGTGGTGACCGCGGCGCGGCCCTCCCTGGCCTCCGTACCCGCCTTCCGGCGGCGCTTCCGGTCCGAGGCGGGAATCGCGGAGCGGGTGGCCGGCGGCTGGGTGCAGCCGCCGCTCGCCGTGCCCGAGGACGACGGCCTCTGGACGGCCGCCGCCTATGTGCCCGCGGTGACCCTCGCCGAGGCGATCGGTCTCGCAGGCCCGCTGCCGGAGCGCGCCGTACGGATACTGGGCGCCGGCCTGGCCGAGACCCTCTCCCGGGTGCACGCCACGGGGGCCGTCCTCCAGGGACTGGCGCCGCAGACGGTGCTGCTGGCCGAGGACGGGCCCCGGCTGACGGCGTTCGGGCCCCTGGGCGCGGCGGCCTCCGCCGAGGCACGCGAGGGCGGGCAGCTGTCCGTACGGCTCGGCTACCTCACCCCCGAGCAGGTCGCGGGCAAGGAGGTGGGGCCCGCCTCCGACCTGTTCGTCCTGGGTCTGCTGCTGGCGTACGCGGCGACCGGGACGACTCCGCTCGCCGACGGCCCCGTGGACGAGGCGGCGGAGCGCATCGCACACGGACCGGCCGAACTGGGCTCCGTACCGGACGAGTTGCGTGCCCTGATCGCGAGCTGCCTGGCGAAGGACCCGGACGACCGGCCCGGCGCCGGAGCGGTCGCGGCGGAACTGGCGCTGGAGGGCGCGGCCGGACTCGCCAAGGGCGGCTGGCTTCCCGGGCCGCTCACGGCGGCGGTGGCGGAGCAGGCGGCACGGGCCCGGACGCTGGAGCCTCCGGCGGACCCGGTCCAGGACGCGATCCCCGCCGACGGCGACACACGGGCAGCGGCGGCGGAAGGAAGCGGGGACACCGGCGAGGACAGCGAAACGACCCGTTTCCTGGGGACTGCTGTACGCGCACCGCAGTCGGACCGCGCGACGGCGCAGCTCGCGCTGCCCCGGGAACTGCCCGGCGAACTGCCCCGCGAACGCTCCGCCGAGAGTGCCGGCGGGCAGCCCGGCGACCGTCCCGGCGCGCCTTTCGCTGCGAGCCCTCGCGAGCTGCCCGGGGCGGCTTCCGGTGCCGCGCCCTCGCAGCCCTCCGCACCACCCGCCGCCCCTGCACCTGCCCCTGCCCACGCGCAGCCGCACGGATACGGCCGCTCCCCGCACAGCGCCCCGGCTCCGCTGCCCCTGCCTCTCCCGGGCGCCGCACCGGCCTCCCCGGTGGCCGCCGCACCCACCCCCGCCACCAGCAGGCGTGCGCTGCTGACCACCGTGGCGGCGGGTGCCGCCGGGCTGGTCCTGGGCGGAACCGTGGTGGCCGCCCTCGGGTCCGGGGACCCCGCACCTGCCGCCGACGGCAAGCCGGCGGCGAAGCCCCGCCTCACCGCACCCGGCCGGGCCCCGGACCCACGGTGGATGTACAGCCACCCGGCCGCCGCGCCCGCCCCGCTCACCGCGGGCGTGTGGCGGGACGAACTGCTGGTCCTGACGGACACCGCCGGGGCGACCGCCGTCGACCTGCGGACCGGCCGCAAGCGCTGGGAGAGCGCCGACGCCGCAGGGGCCCAGACGGTCATGGCCGCGGGCGACGGGCTCTGCTTCCTGGCGAGCCCGACCGAGTTCCTGTGGCTGTCTCCCGAGGACGGGCGGATCAGGCACCGGGTGCGCTACGCCGACCAGTTCACCGGCGTACCCGGCATGAAGGTGGCCCCGCTGACCGGCCTGACCGGGTCCGTCCTCTGGTTCACCGGCTCCCACACCGTCACCGTGAAGGCGCCGAAGCCCAAGAAGGGCAAGAAGCCCGGCAAGGACATCCAGGTCGTCAAGGCCTACTTCTTCGCCTACGACATCGTGCGGCGCGAGGAGCTGTGGCGCGTCGCCGTCCCGGCGGGGAGGGCGCCCGGCACCCCGGCCTACCGCCTGACCGCCGTCCGCGACGCCGACCTCGTGGTACGCCAGGACGCCGCCACGCTCACCCCCGCCGACGTGACGGCCGGCAAGGGCAAGGCCGTCTTCCGCTGTTTCGACCGCACCACCGGAAAGCTTCTGTGGAACCGGCAGTTCGGTGCGGTCGCACCGTCCGGCGCGGCGACGGGTGACGAAGGCGGCCGGCTGTACGCCGCCGTCGGCGACGATCTGCAGGCCTTCGAGACGGGCACGGGGAAGCCGCTCTGGACGCTCAACGGCACCGCGTCCTCCCTCTTCGGCACGCCGCTCCCCGCCGGGACTCTGCTGCACACCACGAACCGCAACCAGGAGGTCGGCGCGGTCGAGCGGGCCACGGGACGGCTGCTCTGGCGCCGCTCCACCGAGGTGCCGCTCGGCGGCAACGCACCCGCGCTCACCCTCAGCGGCGGCGGGAAGACGCTGCTCGCCGCCGATGCCACGCAGGTGACCGCGTTCGCGGCCGGGGACGGGCGGAGGCTGTGGAAGTTCCAGGACATCGGAGCCCAGGCCCCGAAGGGCGCCGCGGTCACCGCGCCGTACCGGGTGCTCGGCGCCGGTGAGCACGTGGTCGTCCAGCGCGAACGCGCCTTCTACGCCTTCCCCGTGGAGTGACCTCCCCGCACACCGACCGCTCCCGGCGTACGCCCTCCGGGACGAGTTCCACGGCGTACGCCGTTCGGGGCAAGCCCTGGGCGGCGCGCCTGGCAGTCCTTGCATCACCCTGCGGTGAGTGACCGGATGGTCGAGATCCGACCATTCATGGGCTTTTCCGATTAACCGGCATCGCCCTTGTCACCGGAGGTGATGCCATGTCAGGCCGTCTCGCGCGCACCCTCTGCACCGCGGCGCTGGCCGCCGTCGTGGCCGCCTCCCCCGCCGTCGCCGAGCCGGCCGGTGACGACCCGGCGCCGGCCGCGGGGCCGGCGCCGCAGAGCATCGCCGGGCTGCTGAAGCAGTTGCAGACCCTCTACCAGCAGGCCGAGGAGGCCGGGGAGCTCCACAACGGCACGGAGGAGGAGCTGAGGAAGCGGACCGCGCAGGCAGCGAGACTGGACGCCGAGGTCGCGAAGGCCCGTTCGGCACTGGGCTCCAGTCGCAGGGAGGCGGGGCGGCTGGCCCGGGCCCAGTACCAGGGAAGCACCGACTTCTCCGCGTACCTGCGGCTGTTGCTCGCCCACGATCCGTCCCGGGCCCTGGAGCAGAGCCATGTCATCGAGCGCGCCCAGGCGGGCCGGGCGGCCGTGATCGAGCGGCTCACCGGCGCGGAGAGGCACGCGGAGGTACTTGCCGCCAGGTCCCGGGCGGTACGGGACCGGCAGCGGGTGCTGGCCGAGCGCCAGAAGAAGCAGCGGGACACCGTGCGGTCCCGGCTGAAGGGCATCGAGGCGATGCTGGCCTCGCTGTCGGACGAACAGCTCGCCGCACTGTCGGCACTGGAACGCAGGAACGTCGGCAAGGCCCAGGCAGCGCTGACGGCATCGGGAGCCCTCAGCTCGGTCCGGGCACCGTCAGAGGAGGGCGGGGAGGCGGTCGAGTACGCCGTCGAGCAGATCGGCAAGCCGTACGTCTGGGGCGCCGAGGGACCGGAGTCGTACGACTGCTCCGGCCTCACCTCGCAGGCGTGGTCCGCGGCGGGCCGGGAGATTCCGCGCACCTCGCAGGAGCAGTGGCGCCGGCTGCCCAAGGTGCCGCTGGGTTCGCTGCGCCCGGGCGACCTGGTGGTCTACTTCCCGAAGGCGACGCATGTGGCGCTCTACATCGGCGACGGGACGGTCGTGCAGGCGCCGAGGCCCGGTGCCACGGTGAAGGTCTCGCCCCTCGCCTCGAACCCGCTGCTCGGCGCGGTCCGCCCCGACCCGGAGAGCGAGTCGCTGAGCACGTACACGCCGCCGGACCTGCCCGAGGACGCCACCTCGGGCGACGACACGGGGTACGACGCACCGGAGGTCTGAGAAGCACGGCGGTGGCGGGGGACGCGCCGGACAGCGGGGAAGGCTCGGATGCCGGCGAACGCACCGGGCCGCCGCATCCGTGACCGTGTCCGGCTGACGGATGCGGCGGCCCGGCCGCTGCTTCGCGGGCCAGGCGCCTGCTACGCGCCCGTGAGCGAACCGAGGTAGGCGTTCGTCTTCTCGGGCTCGAAGAAGAAGTTGTCGAAGTCCGCCGGGTTGTTGAACCCGTTGGCGAACCGGTCGGCGGCGGGCTGGAGCTGACCGGACGCGCCGATCAGGTTCAGCACGTGCTCCGGCGGCGGGCCGAGCATCGCGTTCGTCCACTTCACGACATGCCGCGTGTTCTCCCAGTGCCGCTCGAAGGTGGCTTCCATCCACTCCTCGTCGAACGCTTGATCGCCGCGTTCGAGGATCGAGTGCAGGTAGGAGTGGGCGCACTTGGAGGCGGTGTTGGAACCCTGCCCCGTGATCGGGTCGTTCGCCACGACCACGTCGCCCACCCCGAGCACCAGACCGCCGCCGGGCAGCCGGCCGACGGGCTTGCGCACGGTCGGGGCGTAACGGCCCGCCAGCGTGGCGTTGGCGTCGGTCAGCTCCACCTTGGTGGCGCGCGCGTACTCCCACGGGGTGAACCGCTCCATGAGTTCCAGCGTCTTGGCCAGGTGCTCCGACGGGTCCTTGATGCCCTGGAAGGCGTCGAGCGGGCCGCCCGGGATGCCCTCCCAGAACAGGATGTCCGCGCGGCCCGAGGTCGTCAGGGTCGGCATGATGAAGAGTTCGCCCACGCCCGGGACGAGGTTGCAGCGCACCGCGTCGAAGTCCGGGTGCTCCGGGCGCGGGCCCAGGCCGTGGACGTAGGCGACGGCCAGGGCGCGCTGCGGGGTGTCGTACGGCGAACGGGAGGCGTCCCGGCCGAACATGGAGACGAGCTCGCCCTTGCCGGCCGAGACCATCACGAGGTCGTACGTACGGGAGAAGTAGTCCAGGTCGGAGACCGCGGCACCGTGGATGACGAGCTGACCACCGCGCTGGGCGAAGGTCTCCATCCAGCCGGCCATCTTGACGCGCTGGTCGACGGACTGGGCGTAACCGTCCAGCTTGCCGACCCAGTCGACGGCACGCGAGGAGTCGGGACCGGCGACCGAGACACCGACGCCCTCGATCCGCGGGGCCTGCGACTCCCAGAAGTTGAGTTGGAGGTCGCGCTCGTGCTGGAGAGCCGTGTGGAACATGCACTGGGTGGACATGACCCGGCCGGACCGGATCTCGTCCGCGGTGCGGTTGGACATCAGGGTGACTTCGTAGCCGTTGGACTGGAGTCCCAGGGCCAGCTGGAGACCGGACTGACCGGCTCCGACTATGAGTATCTTCCGCATCGCGGTTCTCCGTTACGTGTACTGGGTGCGTCTGTCGTTACTCGGGGGCGACGTCGAGGGCGTGGCCCACCAGGGCGAGCAGCGACTCGACGACGGTGATCCTCTTACGCGCATCCATGATCACAACAGGTACGTGCGGAGGTACGGTCAGGGCCTCCCTGACGTCGGCCTCGTCATAACCGGTCGTTCCCTCGAAGTGGTTGACAGCCACGATGTAAGGCAGACCGCAGCTCTCGAAGTAGTCGAGCGCGGCGAAACAGTCGGCGAGCCGCCGGGTGTCGGCCAGGACGACGGCGCCGATCGCGCCGCGCACCAGGTCGTCCCACATGAACCAGAAACGCTGCTGACCGGGGGTGCCGAAGACGTACAGGACGAGGTCGTCGTCGAGTGTGAGACGGCCGAAGTCCATCGCGACGGTCGTGGTGACCTTGTCGGGCGTGGCCGTGAGGTCGTCGGTCTCCTCGCTGGCCTGCGTCATCAGCGCTTCGGTCTGCAGCGGGGTTATCTCGGAGACCGAGCCGACGAAGGTCGTCTTGCCCACGCCGAAGCCGCCCGCGACCACGATCTTGGTGGCGATCGGCGCGCGGGTTGTGTCGAGCTGCCAGGCCTGTACGGCCTCGACGGGCGCGTCCTGCGAACCTCGCGGGCGCGGAGTGAAGAGCGGCGCCTCAGAGACGGCGGAGTCCATTGAGCACCCTTTCGAGCAGTGCGCGGTCGGGCTGGCCGGCTCCGTGACCGGTTCCGTACACGCGGATCTTTCCCTGGTCTGCCAGGTCGCTGAGCAGCACCCGGACGACGCCGAGCGGCATCTTCAGCAGGGCCGAGATCTCCGCGACCGTACGCATGCGGCGGCAGAGTTCGACGATGGCGCGGAGCTCCGGCATGACGCGCGACGCCAGATTGCCGTTGGTGAGCTCGCGGCGCTCCTCGGGTGCTTCCAGCGCGGCGACGAACGTCTCGACGAGCAGGACGTGACCGAAGCGGGTCCGGCCACCGGTGAGGGAGTACGGACGGACCCGTGCCGCCTTGCGGTCGGCACCCCGGACGGGGAGTTTTCGTACGGGTTCAGCAGCTGACGTCACTGGGTGCTCTCCATCGATTTGCGCAGCTCACTGCGGAGTTCGGGGGTGAGTACGTGTCCTGCACGGCCGACGAAGAGCGCCATGTGGTACGCGACGACGCTCATGTCGCAGTCGGGGGTGGCGTGCACGCCGAGCAGCGAACCGTCGCTGATCGACATGACGAAGACGCTGCCCTCGTCCATCGCCACCATGGTCTGCTTGACGCCGCCGCCGTCCATCAGCTTGGCGGCGCCGATCGTCAGGGAGCCGATGCCGGAGACGATCGTGGCGAGGTCGGCGCTGGAGCCCTTGGGACCTCCCGCACCGCCCGCGGCCTTGGCCGCCGTGAGACCGGGGTCCGAGGAGAGCAGCATCAGCCCGTCGGACGAGACGACGGTGACCGAGTGGACTCCGGGCACCTCCTCCACGAGATTACTCAGCAACCAGTGAAGGTTCCGGGCCTCGGTGCTCAGCCCGAACGTGCTGGGCGCAGTCAACTGCGTGCCTCCTCGACTGTGTCCCCCGTTTCATCGATTCGACCGTCGTTACGGTCGGTCAGCTCAGTGTGGTCGGTCTGTGGGCCGCTGTCGGCGATCTCCGCCTCGACATCGCGCCGCCCGTCCTTGGCGCCCTGGTGGAAGCCGCCGAGCCTGCGGCGCAGGGCTTCCTTGTCGAGGCTTCCCTTGCGCTCGGTGACCGGGGCCGTCGGCGGCGCCGTGATCTTCGGGGTGCGCTTGGGCAGACCCTTGTCGGTGAGGCGCGCGGGGCTGGGGGCCGGGTCGGGCACCTCCTCGCCCAGTCCGGTCAGCGGCTGCCGGGGACCCGGGACGGCGTCGGCGGCGGACGGAGCGGCGGGCGCGGGGGCCTGGGCGGGGCTGGTGTCGGCGGCGCGCTCGTGACGGTCGGGGCCGATGGCGTACGGGCTCTGCGCCTCCGGCCGGGCGTGGCGGGGGGCGTCGGGCCGGGTGCCGGGCTCGGTGTCCTGCCCGGTCTCCTGCTCGGTGTTCTGCTGCAGGGGCAGCCGGACCTGCATCGTGGTCTCGGCCTCGGACTCCGCGGGGATCCCGGGCCCGGGAGCCGGTGCGGTCGCCGCGGCCGGTGCGGTCGCCCCGGGAGCCGGGTCGGTCGCCGCAGGCGCGGCTGCGGCCGGTGCGGGCTCGGGGGCGGCGTCCGCCGGTGCGGGAGCGGCGTCCGCCGGTACGGGGGCGTCTGCCGGGGCGGGAGCGGCGGATTCGGGTGCTGCCGCCGCGTCCGTGCCCGCGGCGTGCAGGGTCCGTTCGGCGGCGGCGATCAGCGGGTCACCGGCGGAACGCGACGGCAGTGCGTTGGAGTTGGCCTCGGCGACCGACCCCGGGAGGTTGAGGGTGGGAGCGTCCCCGGGCAGCTGGACGGGCGGCGGGGAGGACGCGGGCGGCGCCTTGGGCAGCAGGGCCTGCGGAAGGACGACGACCGCTGTCACCCCGCTCCCCTTCTGCTCGCGCAGCTGGACCCGTACGCCGTGGCGGGCGGCCAGCAGTGACGTCACCTGAAGACCCAGCCCGGCCCCGTCCGCGGCCTGTTCGCCCGCTTCGAAGGACGCCGGGTCCGCCAGCCTGGCATTGAGCTCGCCCATCCGGACCGCCGACATGCCGATGCCCTCGTCCTGCACGGAGAGCATCACCTCCCCGGTCTCCAGCAGCCAGCCGGAGAGCTCGACATGGGAGTCGGGCGGCGAGAAGGAGGTCGCGTTCTCCAGGAGTTCGGCGACCAGGTGGCTGAGGTCGTCCGCGGCGAAGCCCGCGATCTGGGCGTGCGGCGGCAGGGACTGGATGGTGACCCGCTCGTACCGCTCGATCTCGCTGACCGCGGCGCGCAGTACGTCGACGAGGGGGATCGGGCTCGCGTGGCTCTGGCCGTGCTCGGCGCCGGCGAGGACCAGCATGTTCTCGCTGTGCCGCCGCATCACGGTGGCCATGTGGTCCAGCTTGAAGAGCGTGGCGAGACGCTCCGGGTCCTGCTCGCGCTCCTCCAGGCCCTCGATGACGCCGAGCTGGCGCTCGACGAGCCCCAGCGTGCGCAGCGAGAGGTTGACGAAGGTGTGGTGGACCGTGTTCCTCAGCCGCTCCAGCTGACTGCTGAGTTCGGCCACCTTGACCTGGAGCTCGGCCCGCTGGAGGGTGAGCGCCTCGCGGCCCGCCACGAGTTCGCCGCGCTCGGTCCGCAGGTCCTGGAGCTGACCGGTGACGTCGTGGTGCAGCCCGTGCAGCTTGCCGTGCAGCGCGTTGATGGACCGTACGACCTGGGCGAACTCGTCGTTGCGCCCGGTGTAGCGGACCGGCTCCGCGGTCTCGGGTGCCTCGGCGATGCGGCCGGCCCCGATCCGCAGGACGGCCAGCGGCTGGGTGAGGGTGCGGGCGACGGCGGTCGATACGCCCACGGCGATGAGCAGGCAGCCACCGAGAAGGGCGAGGCGCAGCTCCAGCGCGGTGACGTCGTCGTCGCGCAGCCCCTCCAGGCGCTGCACCTGTGCGGTGCCGAGCGCGGACTCGACGCCACGCATGCGGTCGATCCGGGCGGAGAGGGCGGCTTCGAGCTTCTCGGGGTCGGAGGACCGGTCCGAGTCGGACAGTTCGGGGCGGTCGGTGAGCCGGGTGAGGTACTTCTCCGCCTCGGTCACCTCTGGTCCGGTGACCGTGGAGGCGAGCTTGTCCCGCGCGGACGGCCCGGCGGCCTGGTCGAACTCGGCGAGGGAGGCCAGCTCGCGCACCCGTGCCTGCTGGGCCGCGGCGCTGAGTTCGTCGCGGTTGCGGTCGTCCTCGGTGCTGCTCGTGTCCTGGCCCTGGACGGGCAGGCCGGTGAACGGATCGATCTCCGGTTCCTGCGGCTCGGTGCCGGGCACGGAGAGCGCGGCCAGGAGCAGCCCTCGCGTGGCGGCTGCCTGCTCCACGGCACCGCCGAGGGCCAGCGGGGCGCGGGTGGCGTCCGCGGCGCGGGGCGGCGTCTTCTGGGCGAGCTCGTCGGCGAGGCCGTGGAGCTTGGCGATGACCTCGGAATACGCCTGGTACGCGTCCATCGCCGAGCCCTCGCCGGTGAGCGCGGCGCGGCGGAGCGAGGGGATGGTGGAGAGGTCCCGGCGCAGCGCCGCGGGGGCGGCCTCCCGGATCTCGTCCACCTGCTGGTCGACACGGGCCGCCGGGCTGGACGAGCCTTCCCCGGCGTCATCGCTCTTGCGCCCGGCCGCGATGTGCGCGATCACCTCGTCCCGCTCGTCCGCGAGGGAGTGCGCGAGGGTGATCGCCTGCTGGTTCAGCTCGGCGAGCGTGACCAGGCTCTGGGACTCGTTGAGATCGGAGGACGCGCCGAGAGCCGCCGGGGCACCCGCGGCGATGACGGTGATCCCTACGACGGCGACGCCGGCGACAAGCCGGCTGCGCACCCGTACGGTCCGCTTGGAGGCACTCGCTGTCTGAGGCGTCTCCCCGGACTCCTCGCGCGTGCTGTCCTTGCTCCGAGGCCGCTTCTTCTGCACCGGTGCTCGCAATCTTGACTCGTCCGCCCATGAAGCAGAGGTGACGCACGGTCACGTAACCGGACCCCGCCCTGGTGTGCACCGTACGGCTTCAGACCATTCCAGCGCTTTTGCGAGGGGGCCGTGCATCAACCGCTCCGCCACTCGAACGAGTGAACATCACTCCGGAGTTGGCGAACAAGTCTCCCCAGGAGCGCCATCGGCCATGCATGGGCCGCCGGGTGGAACTTCGCGCCCGGCTTTGGCAGTATGCCCGCCCGCATATGCGCGGAGCCCACTCTTCCGCCGCAAGGGGCCACTCTGACCTGCTGGTACGGTCCGGCGGCGATCGTGCAGGCCCCGTGAAGGCTTGGTGCAGACTGACTGGATGCGTATCGAACTCGCCACCGAGCCCGGCAGTCCCGAACGCCCCAACGAGGACTGGGCGTCGGCCGTCGCTCCTGCGGCCGGCCAGGGAGGCACCCTGGTTCTGCTCGACGGAGTCACGCCACCCCGGGGCACCGACGGGTGCGTGCACTCGGTTTCGTGGTTCACCTCACGGCTCGGGGGTGCGCTGGCCGAACTGTCCGCTTCGCGGCGGGATCTGACGCTGGCGGACATCCTCGCGGCGTCCATCCGGCGCACCGCCGACACGCACCGTTCCCTGTGTGACCTTTCTCACGTGCGCACGCCTCAGGCGACGGTGGTCCTCGCGCGCTGGGACGACCTGCGCGTGGAGTACCTGGTGCTCTCCGACTCGGTCCTGCTCCTGGAGGCCCTCGACGGGACGGTCGAGCCGGTACTCGACGACCGCCTCGACCGGTTGCCTCCGGCCTCCCTCACCTCGGAGGAGGCGGTGGACGCGCACCTGAGGAACAAGGAGGGCGGCTTCTTCACGGCGGCCGCCGACCCGTCGGTGGCGTCACGCGCGGTGACGGGTGACGCCCCCCGGGCAGAGGTCCGGGCGCTGGCCGCCCTGACCGACGGGGCGAGCCGCTGGTCGGAGAAGTTCCGGGAGGGCGACTGGGCGGGCACCCTGGGAATGCTCCGCAAGGTGGGGCCGCAGGGGCTCATCGACCGGGTGCGGGAGCTGGAGCGGGCCGACACCGGCCGCGTGTTCCTGCGCCGCGGCAAGACGCACGACGACGCGACGGCCGTGCTGGTGGAGTTCTAGCCGGGCGCCGCACCCGCGGTTCCCGCGGCCTGCCCCACCGCCCGGCACGCCTCCGTGGCGCGCTCCGCCGCCCGGCACGTCTCAGCCCTCGGCCCGCTCGTTGAAGTGGTGCAGCAGCCGGGCGAGTTCGGCGACCTCGGCACGGTCCCAGCCCGCGAGCTTGCGGGCGTAGCGGCCCCGGCGGGCGTCGCGGACCCTGCGGAAGCGTGCGAGCCCCTCGTCGGTGAGGTGGACGAGGGAGGCGCGGCCGTCCGCCGGGTCGGTCTCCCGGGCCACCAGACCGAGCGACTCCAGGGCCCGCAACTGCCGGCTCATGGTCGCCTTGCCGACGCCGAAGTAGGCGGCGAGCTCCGTCGCGCGCTGCCGCCCTGCCGACTCCAGCCGCACGAGGAGACCGTAGGCCGCGGCCTCCAGGTCCGGGTGCACCTCGCGCGCCATCTCCCCCGAGTTGGCGCGCGCCCGGCGCAGGAAGACCGCCAACTCGCGCTCCAGCGCGAGAAACTCGTGGTCCACACCATTTCCGGACTTCGCGCCGGGTTCATCACCGCTTTCGCTCCCGTGCACGTCAACACCCCTCATCCGCTTTCCGGCCCGTGAAAGTTTCTTTCAACTGCCGCCATTACCGCAGCTTGGCCAGTATTTCGCAGGCGTAGACCTCCGGCGGCGGCCGGACCCCCTTCCGGTGGACGGGTCTACGTGCGTAGCTTCATGAGTGCCACGGGTGGCATGTCCACACCATGGCGCACGACCGCAGGAGCGTCCCGCACCCGCTCCTGGGCCATGAGCTCCCCCACCGAGCCCTCGGAGGCACGCAATGCCCGTGCACAGATCCGGAACCCCCAGCTCCCGCCGCTCCCGTGTCGCCGCGGCGGGCGCGTTCCTCGCCGCCCTCGCCCTGCTGCTCACACTGCCCGGTGCGGCGTCCGCCGCCGGCTCCGCGGTCGTCCCCGAACGAGGGACGGCGAGGATGGGCCAGGGCGTGATCGCTCACGACGGCGCCCAGGGCGGCGGACCCATCGGCGCGACCGCCGTCCAGACGGAAGGTGTGGACGTCAGCGGCCACCAGGGCAACGTCGCCTGGTCGACCCTGTGGAACAGCGGCGTGAAGTGGGCGTACGTCAAGGCCACCGAGGGGACGTACTACAAGAACACGTACTTCACCCAGCAGTACAACGGCTCCTACAACATCGGCATGATCCGCGGCACGTACCACTTCGCCACCCCGGACACGACCAGCGGCGCCACCCAGGCGAACTACTTCGTGGACAACGGCGGAGGCTGGTCCAGGGACGGCAGGACGCTGCCCGGCGTGCTGGACATCGAGTGGAATCCGTACGGGGCGCAGTGCTACGGCAAGACCCAGGCCGGCATGGTCGCCTGGATCCGCGACTTCGTGAACACCTACAAGGCGCGCACCGGACGTGACGCGGTGATCTACACCGCGACCAGCTGGTGGAAGGACTGCACGGGCAACAACGCGAGCTTCGGCAGCACCAACCCGCTCTGGGTGGCCCGTTACAACACCACGGTCGGCGAGCTCCCGGCCGGCTGGGGTTACTACACGATGTGGCAGTACACGTCGTCGGGCCCGACGGTCGGTGACCACAACCGCTTCAACGGCGCCCTCGACCGCGTGGTGGCGCTCGCCACCGGCTGAGCCCGCACACGGTGACCCTCCGGGCGTGCGCCCGCCCGGAGGCCCACCGCGCAGCGCCGCGCAAGGATGAGCCCCGGTGACCGCCCCCAGGTCACCGGGGCTTCGCGATACCCGGCCGCCCCACTATGCACCCAGCGTATACACGATATGTATAGTCACCCCGTGCCGCTCCACCGGTGTGCGGCCTGCCCACGGGGAGTGACCTGCCGTGCCTGCTGCGCCCAGAAAGATGTCCCTGTCCCGCATGCGGTTGACCGCCGCCTTCGTGACCGTGCTCACACTGACCCTCGGGGGGTGTTCGGCCCAGACCTCGGCCCCCGCGTCGGCGCGCGCCGATGCGGCATCCGACGCCAAGGGGGCCTTCGGCTCCGTGGACTGCGCCGAGGCCAAGTGCATCGCGTTGACGTTCGACGCGGGACCGGCGAAGGACACCCCGCGCCTCCTGGACGTCCTCAAGGAGAAGAAGGTGCCGGCGACGTTCTTCCTGCTCGGCCGGAACCACGTGCTGAAGCACCCGGACACCGTGCGGCGCATCGCCGACGAGGGACACGAGGTCGCCAACCACACCTGGTCGCACAAGATTTTGACGGACATGAGCCGCGGCGGGATACGGGCCGAGCTGGAGAAGACACAGCGGGCGATCGAGCAGATCACCGGGACGCGGCCCCGGCTGATGCGCCCGCCCCAGGGCCGCACCGACGGCACCGTGTCGGAGATCTGCGAGGAGCTCGGGCTCTCACAGGTCCTGTGGAGCGCGACCGCCAAGGACTACTCCACGAACGACTCCGCGCTGATCGAGGAGCGGATACTCGACCAGGCGAGCAGGGACGGGATCATCCTGCTGCACGACATCTACGCGGGGACGGTGCCCGCGGTGCCGGGCATCATCGACACGCTGAAGGAGCGGGGCTACACCTTCGTCACCGTCCCTCAGCTGATGGCCCCCGCGGAGCCGCGGCCCGGCACGGTCTACCGCCCCTGACCGCCGGACCGGCCCCGCCACCCCGGCCCGCGCCTGCGGCCCCCGGTGGGTCCTGCCCCCGGAACGGCGGCACCGGCCCCGCCCCGCACGCGGAACGGCCCGCCCTCCAAGGGGAGGGCGGGCCGTCCGTACCGGCCGTGCGCGTGGCGCCGCGTCCGTCACCACGTGACGCCTATGCGGCGGCCGGGATCCTCTCCCGCACCTCGGCCGAGGCCGGGGCGAGCGCGATCTCCAGGACCTGGCGCACATCGGTCACCGGGTGGACCTCCAGCGTGTCGAGGACCTCCGCCGGGACGTCGTCCAGATCGGCCTCGTTGCGCTGGGGGATCACCACGGTGGTGATGCCCGCACGGTGAGCGGCCAGCAGCTTCTGCTTCAGGCCGCCGATCGGCAGCACCCGCCCGGTCAGCGACACCTCTCCGGTCATCGCCACGTCCGTACGGACCAGCCGTCCGGAGAGCAGCGAGGCCAGCGCGGTCGTCAGGGTGATACCGGCACTCGGGCCGTCCTTCGGGACCGCACCCGCCGGGAAGTGGATGTGCACGCCCCGGTCCTTGAGATCGGCCACGGGCAGCTCCAGCTCCGCCCCGTGCGAGCGCAGGAAGCTCAGGGCGATCTGCGCGGACTCCTTCATGACGTCGCCGAGCTGACCGGTGAGGGTCAGTCCGGACGCCCCGGTCTCCGGATCGGCGAGCGAGGCCTCGACGAACAGCACGTCACCGCCGGCTCCGGTCACCGCCAGCCCGGTGGCGACGCCGGGCACCGCGGTGCGGCGCTCGGCCGGGTCCTGGGCGGACTCGGGCACGTGGTGCGGCCGGCCGATCAGGCCCCGCAGGTCCTGGTCGGTCACCGTGAACGGAAGCTCCCGCTCACCGAGCTCGTGCTGGGCAGCGGCCTTGCGGAGCAGCCGCGCGACGGCACGCTCCAGGTTCCGCACCCCGGCCTCGCGGGTGTACTCGCCGGCCAGCTTGCGCAGCGCGGACTCGTCGAGGCTCACCTCGCCCTCCTCGAGACCGGCCCGCTCCAGCTGGCGCGGGAGCAGGTGGTCCCGGGCGATGACGACCTTCTCGTCCTCGGTGTAGCCGTCCAGGGTGACCAGCTCCATGCGGTCGAGCAGGGCCTCCGGAATGGCGTCCAGGACGTTGGCCGTCGCGAGGAACACGACGTCGCTGAGGTCGAGTTCGACCTCCAGGTAGTGGTCGCGGAAGGTGTGGTTCTGAGCCGGGTCGAGGACTTCGAGCAGCGCCGCGGCCGGGTCGCCCCGGAAGTCGGAGCCGACCTTGTCGATCTCGTCGAGCAGGACGACCGGGTTCATCGAGCCGGCCTCCTTGATCGCCCGGACGATCCGGCCCGGCAGCGCGCCGACGTACGTACGCCGGTGGCCGCGGATCTCCGCCTCGTCCCGGACCCCGCCGAGCGCGACCCGGACGAACTTGCGCCCCATGGCGTGGGCCACGCTCTCCCCGAGGGACGTCTTACCGACCCCGGGAGGACCGACCAGCGCCAGCACCGCGCCGCCGCGCCGTCCGCCGACGACACCGAGGCCCCGGTCGGCGCGCCGCTTGCGTACCGCGAGGTATTCGGTGATGCGCTCCTTCACGTCCTGAAGACCCGCGTGCTCGGCGTCGAGGACCTCCTGAGCGCCGCGGATGTCGTACGCGTCCTCGGTCCGCTCGGTCCAGGGGAGTTCGAGGACGGTGTCCAGCCAGGTCCGGATCCAGGAGCCCTCGGGGCTCTGGTCGGAGGCACGCTCCAGCTTCTCGACCTCCTTGAGCGCGGCCTCACGGACGTGCCCGGGGAGGTCGGCCGCCTCGACGCGGGCCCGGTAGTCGTCCGTCTCGCCCTCGGGATCACCGTTGAGCTCGGACAGCTCCTTGCGTACGGCGTCGAGCTGGCGCCGCAGCAGGAACTCGCGCTGCTGCTTGTCGACGCCCTCCTGGACGTCCTTGGCGATGGACTCGGCGACATCCTGCTCGGCGAGGTGCTCGCCGAGCCACTGGATGGCGAGCTTCAGCCGGGCGACCGCGTCCGTGGTCTCCAGCAGCTGGACCTTCTGCGCAAGGGTGAGGAAGGGGGAGTAACCGGAATTGTCCGCGAGGGCGGAGATGTCGTCGATCTGCTGCACCCGGTCCACGACCTGCCAGGCGCCGCGCTTCTTCAGCCAGCTGGTGGCCAGCGCCTTGTACTCCTTGGCCAGCTCGGCGGCCGAACCGGGAAGAGGGTCGGGCAGGGCCACGTCGATCCTGGTGCCCTCGACCCAGAGGGCGTTCCCGGGCCCGCTGGTTCCGGCACCGATGCGCACCCGGTCACGGGCCCGGATGAGGGCCCCGGGGTCGCCGTCCGAGAGCCGTCCGACCTGTTCGACGGTGCCCAGGACACCCGTTCCGGTGTAGTTCCCGTCGATGCGCGGCACGAGCAGCACCTCGGGCTTGCCGCCACCGGGCCGCGCGACGGCCTGTGCGGCCTCGACCGCGGCGCGCACCTCCGCTTCCGACAGGTCGAGCGGAACCACCATTCCGGGCAGTACGACCTCGTCGTCGAGCGGCAGCACGGGCAGGTCGATCGGCGTGGACGCCTTGGACGCATTGGATTCGGCAGTCATGATCTCCCCTTCGGCAGGCAAGTTGAGCTATGTGGACTCAATGCTTGTGAGTCCCTGAATGTTCCCCACGCCGTGTTCGCTGTGAGCGATCACCTGTCACACCCAGGTCCGGAGCCCCGGGATCCACGTCCGGACGGATCCGGGCCGGAGGGCCCGACGGGCCGCACGGTGTTGCCTGCCTCTACGGCAGCATCCGGCGAGGGGCGTCCATTCCCCCGCTCCTCACCGCCGAAGGGCATGACACCGTCCCGGCCCGTGCGGTCCGGGACGGAACAGGGCGCGCACCCCCGGACAGGGAGGGTGAGATCTACGAAATCCAGTGGCCCGGGTCTCCTCGCACGGGAAAAATGGGCGCCGCCGAGCCACGCCGACCGGAGACCGGAGACCGCGACCATGCCCGTCACAGACGCCCACCGCCCCGTCGTCCTGGACCGCCGCGACGGGCCGTTCGGCGAAGTCGTGCTGCGGGAGCGCGGTGAGGACTACGAGATCATCGCCAACGGCTGCTTCCTGATGGACACCTCCGACGGGCGTTCCGAACGACTCCTGGTCGACGCCGCGCTTGCCGCGCTGCCCGCCGGCCGGCCCGAACCGTCGGTACTGATCGGCGGGCTGGGCGTCGGGTTCTCCCTGGCGCACGCCGCCGCCGAGCCCCGCTGGGGGCGGATCACCGTCGTCGAGCGGGAGGAGGCGATCGTGGACTGGCACCTGGAAGGACCGCTCGGCCGGATCTCACGCGCGGCCCTCGCGGACCCGCGCACCGTCATCCTCCGCACCGATCTCGTCGCCCACCTCGGCACGGCCACGGAGCGTTACGACGCGCTGTGTCTGGACATCGACAACGGGCCCGACTGGACCGTCACCGAGGACAACGGAAGCCTCTATTCCGCCACCGGCCTCGCGGCGTGCCGCGCGCGCCTGAAGCCCGGCGGAGTGCTCGCGGTGTGGTCCGCCCAGCCGTCCGAGGACTTCGGGGAATCCCTGCGGAATGCCGGATTCCGCGCAGTAAGCACCGAAGAAGTAGCCGTTGCCCGAGGTGTGCCGGACGTGGTCCATCTCGCACTGCGGGGGGACTGAGCCCCCACCCGGTATCCGCGCCCCCGTTCCCCTGCGGATCACACGCCTCAAGTCCGCCGATCCGTCCCTATCCCATGGGTAACACCTTCACGTCGGACAACACCCTGCGTAGCCGAGAGGCGTCCTCAGCCTTTACGCTGCTTGGCGGCACAAGGGATCACCGACGAAATCCACAAGCGATAACCGTGCCTCCGGGGGAATGGCCTCCGCGAGAACGGGCAGGGGCGGGGCGATGGAACAGACACACACCACCCACAACGGCGTCGCGGCCACCCCCGGGGCTCAGCGCCGGGTGCTGGTGGTAGAGGACGACGCGACAATCGTCGACGCCATTTCCGCCCGGCTGCGGGCCGAGGGCTTCCTGGTGCAGACCGCACTGGACGGGCCCGCGGCCGTGGACGCGGCCGAGGCGTGGCAGCCCGACCTGATGGTGCTCGACATCATGCTTCCCGGCTTCGACGGCCTGGAGGTCTGCCGTCGTGTGCAGGCTCAGCGCCCCGTGCCGGTGCTGATGCTCACCGCACGCGACGACGAGACCGACATGCTGGTCGGGCTCGGGGTCGGCGCCGACGACTACATGACCAAGCCTTTCTCCATGAGGGAACTGGCGGCGCGGGTGCACGTGCTGCTGCGCCGGGTCGAACGGGCCGCGCTGGCCGCCGTGACCCCGCGCAGCGGCATCCTGCGGCTCGGCGAGCTGGAGATCGACCACGCCCAGCGCCGGGTGCGGGTGCGCGCGGACGACGTCCACCTCACCCCGACCGAGTTCGACCTGCTGGTCTGCCTGGCCAACACGCCCCGCGCGGTGCTCTCCCGGGAGCAGCTGCTCGCCGAGGTCTGGGACTGGGCCGACGCCTCCGGGACCCGGACGGTCGACAGCCACATCAAGGCTCTGCGCCGGAAGATCGGCGCCGAGCGGATCCGTACCGTGCACGGCGTCGGCTACGCCTTGGAGACCCCCGCGCCATGACCCGGCCCGGGTCCGGACTGCGGCCCTTCTCCATCAAGGCCAAGCTGGGCACCCTCGTCGTGATATCCGTCTTCATCACGACCGGACTGCTCATCGTCGCCCTGCGGACCAGGACGGAATTCCGTTTCATCACGGTCTTCTCCGTGATCGCCACGCTGCTGATCACCCAGTTCGTGGCGCACGGCCTGACCGCGCCGCTCGACGAGATGCGCGCCGTCGCACGGTCGATCTCGCACGGCGACTACACGCGCCGGGTGAGCGGCGCCGGGCGGCGCGACGAGCTCGGGGACCTGGCGCAGACGATCAACCGCATGACGGACGACCTGGAGGCGGAGGACCGGCACCGCAAGGAGCTGGTCGCCAACGTCTCGCACGAACTGCGCACCCCCATCGCCGCGCTCAGAGCCGTGCTGGAGAACGTGGTGGACGGGGTGTCCGCCGCCGATCCCGAGACGATGCGCACGGCACTGAAACAGACCGAGCGCCTCGGCAGACTCGTGGAGACCCTGCTGGACCTCTCCCGGCTGGACAACGGGGTGGTGGCGATCAAGGCCCGCCGCTTCGAGGTCTGGCCGTATCTGTCGGGCGTGCTGAAGGAGGCGAACCTGGCCGCCTCCCAGCGCCGGCTCTCCTCCGGCTCCGGCAATCACTCGCGTACGGACGTCCATCTGCATCTGGACGTGTCCCCGCCCGAACTCACCGCGTACGCCGACGCCGAGCGACTGCACCAGGTGGTCGCCAACCTGATCGACAACGCCGTCAAGCACAGCCCGCCGCACGGCCGGGTCACTGTGCTGGCCCGGCGTGGAGCCCATCCCGAGTCGCTGGAGCTGGAGGTCGTCGACGAGGGCCCCGGCATCCCGGAGGCGGAGCGCCACCGGGTCTTCGAGCGGTTCAACCGTGGCCAGGCCCCGTCGCCGCACGGTCCGGGCAGCGACGGCGGTACGGGACTGGGGCTCGCGATCGCCCGCTGGGCGGTGGATCTCCATGGCGGACGCATCGGCGTGGCCGAATCCGCCCGCGGCTGCCGGATTCAGGTCACCCTTCCGGGGAACCGGCAACTACCGGGTTGACCTGGTGTTCGAAGTTCGAGGGCCTTGTTCTCTCCCGTCCCGGGAAAGAGATACGGTCCAGGGGGCCGTAGCACCGGCCTCGCGTACCGAAGGGCAGCGGAACCCTGCTTGTTTCCCGCCATTTCATGCGCCGAAACCCGGCTTCGGATGTGATGTGCACGACGAAGACCGGCCCGGCCTGCACGTAACGGCTCGGGAGGCGTAGCCTTGATTTCCGCTGTCCATCACCTTGTGAAGCGGAAGAGGGCGGTTGCCGCCGTGTCGTCTCAGTCCCCCAGTAACTCGAGCATCTCGACCGATCAAGAAGCAGGCTCCGGGTCGAACCCGGCCGCCGCTTTCGGCCCCAATGAGTGGCTCGTCGACGAGATCTACCAGCAGTACCTCCAGGACCCGAATTCGGTCGACCGCGCCTGGTGGGACTTCTTCGCCGACTACAAGCCGGGCGCGTCCGGCACGGCGGACAAGCCCGTACCCGCACCCGCGGGAGCGGTGACACCGGCTCCGGCCGCCGCCGCGGAAGCACCCGCTCCGGCGAAGGCGCCCGCCGCGCCCGCCGCCCCTGCCCAGCCCGCGGCCCCCGCTCCGGCGAAGGCAGCGGCTCCCGCGAAGGCCGCCCCGGCACCCGCCGAGGCAGCCCCCGCCAAGGCCGCCCCGGCACCCGCGAAGGCAGAGGCCCCGGCCGAGGCCCCCGCGGGCCCGGAGTTCGTGACGCTGCGCGGCCCGTCGGCCGCTGTCGCGAAGAACATGAACGCCTCCCTGGAGCTGCCGACGGCCACGTCCGTCCGCGCGGTCCCGGTGAAGCTGCTCTTCGACAACCGCATCGTCATCAACAACCACCTCAAGCGCGCCCGCGGCGGGAAGATCTCCTTCACGCACCTCATCGGGTACGCGATGGTGCAGGCCCTCAAGGCCATGCCGTCGATGAACTACTCCTTCGCGGTGAAGGACGGCAAGCCGACCCTGGTCAAGCCGGAGCACGTCAACCTCGGTCTGGCCATCGACCTGGTGAAGCCCAACGGCGACCGCCAGCTCGTCGTCGCGGCCATCAAGAAGGCCGAGACGCTCAACTTCTTCGAGTTCTGGCAGGCGTACGAGGACATCGTCCGCCGCGCCCGCGTCGGCAAGCTCGGCATGGACGACTTCACCGGAGTCACCGCCTCGCTGACCAACCCCGGCGGCATCGGCACCGTCCACTCGGTGCCGCGCCTGATGCCCGGACAGGGCCTCATCATGGGCGTCGGCGCGATGGACTACCCGGCGGAGTTCCAGGGAACGTCGCAGGACACCCTGAACAAGCTGGGCATCTCGAAGGTCATGACCCTGACCTCGACGTACGACCACCGTGTCATCCAGGGTGCGGCGTCCGGCGAGTTCCTGCGCGTCCTGGCCCAGCTGCTGCTCGGCGAGAACGACTTCTACGACGAGATCTTCAAGGCGCTGCGCATCCCCTACGAGCCGGTCCGCTGGCTCAAGGACATCGACGCCTCACACGACGACGACGTCACCAAGGCCGCACGGGTCTTCGAGCTGATCCACTCCTACCGGGTCCGCGGCCACGTCATGGCCGACACCGACCCGCTGGAGTACCGCCAGCGCAAGCACCCCGACCTGGACATCACCGAGCACGGCCTCACCCTGTGGGACCTGGAGCGGGAATTCGCGGTCGGCGGTTTCGCCGGCAAGACGATGATGAAGCTCCGCGACATCCTCGGCGTCCTGCGTGAGTCGTACTGCCGCACCACCGGCATCGAGTTCATGCACATCCAGGAGCCGAAGGAGCGCAAGTGGCTCCAGGACCGGGTGGAGCGTCCGCGCCCCGCTCCGGAGCGCGAGGAGCAGCTGCGCATCCTGCGCCGCCTCAACGCCGCCGAGGCGTTCGAGACGTTCCTGCAGACGAAGTACGTCGGCCAGAAGCGCTTCTCCCTGGAGGGCGGCGAGTCCGTCATCCCGCTGCTCGACGCGGTCATCGACTCCGCCGCCGAGGCCCGCCTCGACGAGGTCGTCATCGGCATGGCCCACCGCGGCCGGCTGAACGTCCTGGCGAACATCGTGGGCAAGTCGTACGCGCAGATCTTCCGCGAGTTCGAGGGCAACCTCGACCCGCGCTCGATGCACGGCTCCGGTGACGTCAAGTACCACCTGGGCGCCGAGGGCACCTTCACGGGTCTGGACGGCGAGCAGATCAAGGTCTCGCTGGCCGCCAACCCCTCGCACCTGGAGGCCGTCGACCCGGTCCTGGAGGGCATCGCCCGCGCCAAGCAGGACATCATCAACAAGGGCGGCACGGACTTCACGGTCCTGCCCGTCGCGCTCCACGGCGACGCGGCCTTCGCGGGCCAGGGCGTCGTCGCCGAGACGCTCAACATGTCGCAGCTGCGCGGCTACCGCACCGGCGGCACCGTGCACGTGGTGATCAACAACCAGGTCGGCTTCACCGCCGCCCCGGAGTCCTCGCGCTCCTCGATGTACGCCACGGACGTGGCGCGCATGATCGAGGCGCCGATCATCCACGTCAACGGCGACGACCCGGAGGCCGTGGTCCGCGTCGCGCGGCTCGCCTTCGAGTACCGGCAGACGTTCAACAAGGACGTCGTGATCGACCTCATCTGCTACCGCCGCCGCGGTCACAACGAGGGCGACAACCCGGAGTTCACCAACCCGCAGATGTACACCCTGATCGACAAGAAGCGCTCGGTGCGCAAGCTCTACACCGAGTCCCTCATCGGTCGTGGCGACATCACGCTGGAAGAGGCCGAGCAGGCCCTCCAGGACTTCCAGGGCCAGCTGGAGAAGGTCTTCGCGGAGGTCCGCGAGGCCACCTCGGCGCCGTCCCAGCCGCATGTCCCGGACGTGCAGGCGGAGTTCCCGGTCGCCGTGAACACCGCGGTCTCCTCGGAGGTCGTGAAGCTGATCGCCGAGTCGCAGGTGAACATCCCCGACGGGATCACCGTCCACCCGCGTCTCCTGCCGCAGATGCAGCGCCGTGCCGCCTCCGTCGAGAACGGCACGATCGACTGGGGCATGGGCGAGACCCTCGCCATCGGTTCGCTGCTGATGGAGGGCACCCCGGTCCGGCTCGCCGGCCAGGACACCCGCCGCGGCACGTTCGGTCAGCGCCACGCGGTCCTCGTCGACCAGAAGACCGGCGAGGACTACACCCCGCTGCTCTACCTCTCCGACGACCAGGCCCGCTACAACGTCTACGACTCGCTGCTCAGCGAGTACGCGGCGATGGGCTTCGAGTACGGCTACTCGCTGGCCCGCCCGGAATCCCTGGTGATCTGGGAGGCCCAGTTCGGTGACTTCGTCAACGGCGCCCAGACGGTCGTGGACGAGTTCATCTCCTCGGCCGAGCAGAAGTGGGGCCAGACGTCCGGCGTCACCCTGCTGCTCCCCCACGGTTACGAGGGCCAGGGCCCGGACCACTCGTCCGCCCGTCCGGAGCGTTTCCTGCAGATGTGCGCGCAGGACAACATGACGGTCGCGATGCCGACCCTGCCGTCGAACTACTTCCACCTCCTGCGGTGGCAGGTGCACAACCCGCACCACAAGCCGCTGATCGTCTTCACCCCGAAGTCGATGCTGCGTCTCAAGGCGGCGGCCTCGAAGGTCGAGGAGTTCACCAGCGGCGGCTTCCGCCCGGTGATCGGCGACGAGACGGTCAAGGCCGAGGCGGTCCGCAAGGTCGTCTTCGTGTCCGGCAAGCTCTACTACGACCTCGACGCCGAGCGCGAGAAGCGTGGGGACACGGAGACGGCGATCATCCGTCTGGAGCGCCTGTACCCGCTGCCGGGTGCCGAGATCCAGGCCGAGATCGCCAAGTACCCGAACGCCGAGAAGTACCTCTGGGCACAGGAGGAGCCGGCGAACCAGGGTGCGTGGCCGTTCATCGCGCTCAACCTGATCGACCACCTGGACCTGGCCGTCGGCGCCGATGTGCCGCACGGCGAGCGCCTGCGCCGCATCTCGCGTCCGCACGGTTCGTCCCCGGCGGTCGGCTCGGCCAAGCGTCACCAGGCCGAGCAGACACAGCTGGTCGCCGAGGTCTTCGAGGCCTGATCAGCGGCTGTACGTCACCCGAGGGCCCGGCCCCGCGAGATGCTCGCGGGGCCGGGCCCTCGGGCGTTCCGGCCTCGTTATTCTTGTTCCATGTACTTCACGGACCGTGGCATCGAGGAACTGGAGAAGCGGCGCGGCGAGGAGGAGGTCACCTTCGAGTGGCTCGCCGAGCAGCTGCGTACGTTCGTCGACCTCAACCCCGACTTCGAGGTCCCCGTCGAGCGCCTGGCGACCTGGCTGGCACGGCTGGACGACGACGAGGACGAGTAGTCAGCTTCCGGGGCCGCTCCCGGCCGCACTTCTGAAACGGTTGTACGCGAGTCCCAGCACGCCCTGCACGAGCAGGAGCAGGCCGGCCGTGACCCAGCCGCCGCTGCGCCGCCGGGCGCCCCAGAGCGTGAGCGGGAGACCGGCGGCGATCTGCGCCGTCGCCACGGCGCGGGCCCTCGGGCCGAGCATCCACGGGCCGAGACTGCCGCTCTCCACGGCGTCGAGCTCCACACGGACGGCGTCGCGCCAGCCGGCCCATTCGATCTGCTCCGTCTCCGGGTGGATCCCCGCCACCGAGCGCAGCCGGTCCGCGGGCTCCCCGGGCGCGAGGCCGGGCGGCAGCGCCACTCCGGCCCGCGTGAGCACGGCGATCAGACCGCGAAGGCGGGCGTCGGCGTCCGTCCCGGGGTCCGCGCGGGTGAGCGCTTCGAGCTCCTGTACGTCGAGGACGGGGTCGAGCCCCAGCCGGGTGGCGAACGTCCGCATGGCCTCGTCCTCGGCGGCCGGGGTACCGTCGGCCAGCCAGATGTAGCCGACGGGGCGCCGGAAGCCCGAGGCGAGGGTGTATCCGGACCGGTCCCCGTCCCACCACAGGGCGATCACGGGCCAGGTCGACCCCACCGCGAGTGCGGTGGCCCAGCCGCCGACGACCCGGTCGACGGGTTCGGCGCCGTTGCCGCCCACCGCCTCGCCGTTGCCGCCCACCGCTCCGCCGTTCGTGTACCCGGCCCGCCGCCACGGCTTTCCCTCGGGGACGAGCACGCTCCAGCCCTCGCCGGCCGGCATCAGCAGCATGTGCTCCTGCAGGAGATGGGCCACGGGCCGTACGGTCTCGGGGTCGGCCCGGCAGAGGAGCAGGGCACCCACGGATGCAGCGGTCATGCCTCACACGCTAGGGCAATTTGCCTGCCTCTGAGTCAATTTGCACAGTCCCTCTTCACCGCCCTCGCCGCGAGCACCCCTCCTGTTCGGCCTTGACTTCCGCCATCCGCGATATATCGTGTTGTTCAGAAGACGCGATATGTTGCGTCACGCCACCTCATGGGAGGTCAGACCATGCCCGAGTCGACGTGGACCGTCGCCGAGCCCCGGAAGCTCACCTTCGACGACCCCGTGACGGCGCTCCACGTGCGCATCGTCGACGGCGCGGTCAACGTCGTGGGCACCGACGACACGACCGCGCGGCTGGAGGTGTCCGACATCGACGGCCCTCCGCTGGTCGTGACCCAGGAGGGCGGAACCCTTACCGTCACCTACCCGGACCTCCCATGGCAGGGCTTTCTCACCTGGCTCGACCGCAGAAACCCCCGCCGCCGCGCGGCGGTGTCCCTCGCGGTGCCCGCCGGTGCCGTCGTGGAGGTCGGCGTGGTCGGCGCGGAAGCGGTCCTCTCAGGAATCCGGGGCCGCACGGAGCTGCGGGGTGTCACCGGCGACAGCACCGTGGTGGGGCTGTCCGGCACCGTCCGGGCCGAGACCGTGTCCGGCAGCCTGGAGGCCCAGTCCGTCAGCGGCGACCTCCGCTTCCAGTCCGTGTCGGGTGATCTGACGGTCGTCGACGGCTCCGGCACTTCGGTGCGCGCCGAGTCGGTCACGGGCCACATGGTGCTCGATCTCGACGCCTCTTCGAAGCCGACCGACATCAGGCTGACGTCGGTCTCCGGAGAGATCGCCATCCGGCTACCGCACCCGGCGGACGCCAAGGTCGAGGCGAACACCGCGAGCGGTGCCGTCTCCAACGCCTTCGAGGATCTGCGCGTGGGCGGCCAGTGGGGCGCCAAGAAGATCACCGGCACGCTGGGCGCGGGCACGGGGAAGCTGAAGGCGACCACCGTCTCTGGCTCCATCGCCCTGCTGCGCCGCCCACCCGCCCAGGACCACACGTACGAGGCCGAGCCGACCGGAAAGGTGCTCTGACATGCCCCCCGTATTCGCCCACGGGCGCCTTCGCCTGTATCTCCTCAAGCTGCTCGACGAGGCCCCTCGCCACGGCTACGAGGTGATCCGGCTCCTGGAAGAGCGTTTCCAGGGCCTCTACGCCCCCTCGGCAGGCACCGTCTATCCGCGGCTGGCCAAGCTGGAGGCCGAAGGCCTGGTCACCCACGCCACGGAGGGCGGCCGGAAGGTCTACTCGATCACCGACGCGGGCCGGGCCGAGCTGGAGGGACGCGGCGCCGAGCTGGCCGACCTGGAGCTGGAGATCCGCGAGTCGGTCTCGGAGCTGGCCTCCGAGATCCGCGACGACGTGCGCGGGGCCGCGGGCCGGCTCCGCAAGGAGATGCGCGCGGCGGCCTCGGAGTCCAGGCAGACCTCCGCGCCCAAGGGCGGCGGCTGGGATGCCGGGTTCGGCGAGAAGGAGGCGTGGCGCACCGCGAAGGAAGAGCTGCGCAAGGCCAAGCAGGAGTGGAAGGAACAGGCCCGCAAGGCGATGGACGAGTCCCGCAGAGCCCGGGAGGACGCGGAGCAGGCACGCCGCCAGGCCCGGGAGGCACACGAGAACGCACGGCGGCAGATGCAGAACGCGGCCCGCCAGGTCCAGGAGCACTTCGCGCGCGGCGACTGGCCCACGGGTGTACGGGAAGGGCTCGCCGAGATCACAGGGCAGCTCGGCAGCTTCGCGAGCACCGGGACCTGGCCACACTACAGTCGCCCCGCCCCCGAGGAACCGGACATCGAATGGGCCGCGGACGCCGCGAGCACCGGCGACCCGGGCCGGGACCTGGACCGCTTGCTGGACCGCTTCCGCGACGACATCCGCGACGCGGCCCGGGACCATGGTGTCACCGAGAAACAGCTCACGGAAGCCCGCCATCACCTCGCCACGGCCGCGACCCGGATCGAGGGACTGCTGAAGGAGCAGGCCCAGGGGGCGAAGAAGGCTTCGGGCAACGCCTGACGGACACGGCCCTGGCGCGTGCGGGGCAGGTCCCGTACGCGCCGCGGGGACGTCCCGCCGGCGACGCACCGCCCACACGCGACAGCCCCGCACTGGACCGTACGGACCGGACAGCTGCCGGGCGGGCGGGGCGTTTCCGCGCGGACGGGCGGGGCGGGGCAGCTACGCGAGTGCGGGCCCGGCGGGGCGACTTCCATCCCGCCCGGCCCGCAGGGGACCGTGCGGGCGACGGCTTCCGCCCTCGGCGGTACGGCCTGGCGACCTCCGCCCGGGCCGGTGGTCGGCGGGGTCAGCCGGCCAGCGCCCGGCCTTGCCCCTCGCCCCCGGCGCCGTACAGCGCGCGTTCCACCGTGGCGTAGGTCGCGCCGTGTTCGGCGAGCACTTCGGCGACGACGCCTGGGCCGGCCGTCAGGGCCAGCAACAGGTGCTCCTCGCCGATGAAGCGGTCGCGTCGGCCGAGCGCGATGCGCAGGGACTTCTCCAGGATGCCCTTCGCACCCCCCGTGAAGGGACGGCGCCCCGACCACCAACGGCGGTTCGGGCGGTCGCTCGCCAGGACGCCTTCACCGTGCGCGTCCTCGACCCGTGCCACGATCTCGGTGACATCGATGCCGATACCGGCCAGCGCCTCCGTGTCGGCCTTGGTGAGTCCGCCACGGCGGCGGGCCTCGGCCAGTGAGGTCTCCAGCGAGGAGCGTCGGTCGGTCAGCCCGAGCGCCGCGACGGCGAAGGAGGCGCGACTGCCCTCCTGGTCCAGCAGGGAAAGCAGCAGATGCTCCTCGGTGACGGAGTCCGCGTCGGTCCGCTCCGCCAGGGCCGCCGCACCCGTCACGGTGGCGCGGGCGCCTTTGGTGAATCGCTCGAACATCAATGCCTCCCGTACTTCTTGTGCACGGCCTGCCTGCTGATACCCAGCTCGGCAGCGATTTCCTGCCACGACCAGCCCTTGGCGCGGGCGCTCCTCACCTGGACGGCTTCGAGTTGCTCCAGCAGACGCCGCAGCGCGGCGACGGCCCGCAGCCCGACGCGCGGGTCGTGGTCACCGGCACGTGCGGCGAGATCCGTTGCTTCGGTCATGGCGTCAACTTACGTTGACACCAGGACGCCTGTCAACCATCGTTGACGTCATCGGTGGCGAGGCGGGCATGCCGCTCCACGTCGTAGCGCTCGTCGCCGTAGCGGAGCTTCTTCCGGTCGATGCCCTCGGCGACGAAGCCGGCCCGCAGGGCGACGGAGCAGGAGGCGGGGTTGTTCGTCCGGTGTCCGAGCTCGAGCCGGAAGAGGTCCAGTTCGCCGAAGGCCCAGCGGGCCAGTGTTCTTAGGCCCGCCAGCGCGACGCCTCTCCCGCGCGCCGCCTCGACGGTCCAGTACGAGACCCAGCCGGTGCCGTGGACGTGGTTCACCGCCGCCACGGCCACGGACCCGAGTGGGACCCCCTCGCGGACGACGGCCCATGTGTACGCGGTGCCCGCCGCCCTCTCCTCCTCCCGGGCCGCGACCCAGTCCTGTGCCTCGGCCATGGACGTGACGGGCCTGCCGGCCTGGCGGGCCGTCTCCTCGGGGACGAAGGCTCGGAGGACGTCCGGCGCGTCCTCGGGCCGCCAGGGCCGAAGCAGCAGCCCTTGCGGCGCCGGCAGCTCGATCGCCCCGCTCATGAGGTGGTGAGGACGATCTTCCCGAACAGGTCTCCGGCGGCGAGCCGCTCGAAGCCCTCACGGGCGCGGTCCAGCGGCAGGGTCTCGTCGATGACGGGCCGTACCCCGGTCGCCGCACAGAACGCGAGCAGGTCTTCCAGCTCGTCCTTGGAGCCCATGGTGGAACCGACGACCTTGAGTTCCAGGAAGAAGATCCGGGTCAGTTCCGCGTGCGAGGGCCGGTCGCCGCTGGTGGCACCGGAGATGACCAGGGTGCCTCCGGGCCTCAGCGACTTGACCGAGTGGGACCAGGTCGCGGCCCCCACGGTCTCGATGACGGCGTCCACGCGCCCCGGCAGCCGTGCGCCCGGCTCGTACGCCTCGACGGCGCCCAGTTCGACGGCGCGCTTGCGCTTGGCCTCGTCGCGGCTGGTGGCGAACACCCTCAGCCCGGCGGCCTTGCCCAGCACGATCGCGGCGGTGGCCACGCCACCGCCCGCACCCTGCACGAGCACGGAGTCACCCGGCCGCACACCGGCGTTGGTGAAGAGCATGCGATAGGCCGTCAGCCAGGCGGTGGGCAGGCAGGCGGCCTGCTCGAAGCTGAGTTCCTTCGGCTTGGGCAGCACGTTCCAGCTGGGGACGGTGACCTGCTCGGCGAAGGTGCCCTGATAGCGCTCGGTGAGGATGGAGCGCGGCTCGTCCGGGCCGACCCCGTGGCCCGTCTGACCGATGACGGAGTGCAGGACGACCTCGTTGCCGTCCTCGTCGACACCGGCGGCGTCACAGCCGAGGATCATGGGCAGCTTGTCCTCGGCGAGGCCCACGCCGCGCAGGGACCAGAGGTCGTGGTGGTTGAGCGATGCGGCCCTGACCCGGACAGTGGTCCATCCGGGCCGTGCCTCGGGGGCCGGGCGTTCCCCCAGCTCAAGTCCGTCGAGGGGCCGGTCACGGTCGATGCGGGCTGCGTAGGCGGCGAACATGGCACGACGATAGGACGTGACGCGCCGTGACGTAACCGTTCGATGGTGTGACACACACCCCAGCGCGGGGCACGCGCCCGCCGACGGAGGGTGGCCGCACGCGAAACGGTCCGGCTCCACGGACGCGAAAGGGGCGGGACAGGAGCACGGTCGCGCGCGTGGCGCGCGTCCGTACCCCGTCCCGCCCAGTCCGGGCGTCAGCGCCGGGCGACACCCTCAGCGCGGGCGGCAGCGGCGACCGCGGCCGTGACCGCCGGAGCGACCCGCTCGTCGAACGGCGAGGGGATCACGTAGTCCGCGGCGAGCTCGTCCCCGACGACATCGGCAAGCGCGTTCGCCGCGGCGATCTTCATGCCCTCGGTGATGCGGGAGGCCCGCACCTGGAGCGCACCCGCGAAGATGCCGGGGAACGCCAGCACGTTGTTGATCTGGTTCGGGTAGTCCGACCGTCCGGTCGCCACCACGGCCGCGTACTTGTGCGCGACGTCCGGGTGGACCTCGGGGTTCGGGTTGGCCATGGCGAACACGAACGCGCCGGGAGCCATCGAGGCCACGGCCGCCTCGGGGACCGTACCGCCGGAGACGCCGATGAAGACGTCGGCGCCCGCCAGCGCCGTTTCCAGGGACCCGGTGATGCCGGCCCGGTTCGTGATCTCCGCCAGCTCGCGCTTGACGTCCGTGAGGTCCTCGCGGTCCCCGCTGACGATGCCCTTGCGGTCGGCGACGGCGACGTCACCGATGCCCGCCTCCAGCAGGAACTTGGCGATGGCCACACCGGCCGCCCCCGCGCCGGAGATGACGGCGCGCAGATCACCGAGCGTGCGGCCGGACAGCTTCGCCGCGTTGCGCAGGGCCGCGAGCGTCACCACGGCCGTGCCGTGCTGGTCGTCGTGGAAGACCGGGATGTCCAGACGTTCCTGGAGCTTGCGCTCGATCTCGAAGCACCGGGGCGCCGAGATGTCTTCCAGGTTGACCCCGCCGAAGGACGGCGCGAGGCGGACCACGGTGTCGACGATCTCGTCCGCGTCGGTCGTGGCGAGCGCGATCGGCACCGCGTCGACACCTCCGAACTGCTTGAAGAGGATCGCCTTGCCCTCCATCACCGGGAGGGAGGCCTCGGGACCGATGTCCCCCAGGCCGAGGACGGCGGTGCCGTCCGTGACGACGGCCACGACCTGGGACTTCCAGGTGTAGTCGTGGACGAGCTCGGGATTCTCGGCGATGGCGCTGCACACCTTCGCCACGCCGGGTGTGTACGCGAGGGACAGGTCGTCCTTGTCGCGGATCGGAACGGTGGCCTGCACGGCCATCTTCCCGCCGCGGTGCAGGGCGAACGCGGGATCGAAGGGCTCGTCGGCCCCACTGATTCCGGCCGTCCCGGCCATGCCGTCCGTCGTGCTGTCGCTGCGAGGATTGACGATCTCCGCTGCCATTGTGTTGACCCCTTAAGTCTTCATCAGTTGAGGGTGGCCACTCCTGGTTGAGGAGGGGTGGGCGGGCACCGCGTACGTTCCCGGCACTGAGCGGTTGGCCCGCTCCGGCAGGGGAGACACATACGCGCGGGCGCGCCGCACACGCGCCCTGAGCCCCGGATGAGGGGTGTAAAGGTCTTTCTTACCGGACGGACCGGGCCTCTTACGAGTCGGTATCGAATCGGTGACAAGACTCATAACCGAATATCTGGACAAGTCCACTAAGGACCACAAAGGCCGTCCGAAGGCCGAGACGCACCGGAGATTCTCCGGAGGAGCGTTCACTTCTCAGCAGATGGTCCGGCCGTGCCGTACCGCTCCGTTGAGGTTCGGGGGTCACCCGTTACCCGATTTTGACATGCCTGGCCCCCTGATTGGGTGAGTCCGAATGGCAAGATGCCCTAATCACACGAGGTGGCGACACTCGAAGGTGCGTGCGTGCCCACCTGACCAGCATTCCCTCACTGCCGGAGGATTCCGACCATGACCGCAAGCACCCTCTGCCGTACGACCGCGAAGTCCCGGATTGCCGCGGTCTGCGCAGTCGCGGTCGCCGGCACCCTGCTGCTGACCGCCTGTGGAGACCAGACGGACAGTGCCGGCAAGAAGGAGTCGGCTTCTGCCACCACGAAGGACGCGCCGCTCGCCGACCTCCTCCCCAAGGCCGTCAAGGACAAGGGCGAGATCAAGGTCGGGTCTGACATCGCGTACCCGCCGGTCGAGTTCAAGGACGAGTCCGGCAAGACGGTCGGCATCGACCCCGACCTCGCGGACGCCCTCGGCAAGCAGCTCGGCGTGAAGTTCGTCTTCGAGAACGGCACCTTCGACACGCTGCTCACGGGCCTGCGCTCGAAGCGCTACGACCTGGCGATGTCGGCCATGACCGACACCAAGGACCGCCAGGAGGGCGTCGACTCCGAGACGAAGAAGAAGGTCGGCGAGGGAGTCGACTTCGTCGACTACTTCACCGCGGGCGTCTCCATCTACACCAAGAAGGGCGACGACAAGGGCATCAGCACCTGGTCGGACCTCTGCGGCAAGAAGCTCGTCGTCCAGCGCGGCACGGTCTCCCACGACCTCGCGAAGGCCGAGAGCGCCAAGTGCGGCAGCAAGGGCAAGATCGCCATCGAGGCGTTCGACAACGACCTGGAAGCCCAGACCCGCCTCCGCGGCGGCGGCGCCGACGCCGGTTCCTCCGACTTCCCGGTCGCCGCGTACGCGGTGAAGACCTCGGGCGGCGGCAAGGACTTCCAGCTGGTCGGCGAGCAGGTCGAGGCGGCCCCGTACGGCATCGCCGTCGCCAAGGGCAACGACGAACTCACGAAGGCGATCGAGGCCGCACTGAACGCAATCATCGAGAACGGCGAGTACGCGAAGATCATCGCGAAGTGGGGCGTCGAGGCCGGCGCGGTCACCGAGGCGAAGATCAACGGCGGATCCTGACCGGGTTCCGGCGCTGAAAGGCAACATCTGTGACTGACATCAAGAAGGCGGGCCCGGCGGTCACCCCGCCCACCCCGTCGGCGGGGCCGGAGGCGATCAAGGCCATCCCGGTGCGCCACTACGGCCGGTACGTCTCGGCGGTCGTCGCCCTCGGCCTGCTGGCCTCGCTGGTCTACGCGTTCGCGCAGGGCGACATCAACTGGAACGCGATCCCCGACTACTTCTTCGACGACCAGATCCTCGAGGGCGTCAAGAACACGGTCATCATCACGGTTCTGTCGATGATCATCGGCGTCGTGCTGGGCATCGTGCTCGCCGTGATGCGGCTGTCCAAGAACCCGGTGACGACCTCCATAGCCTGGGGATACATCTGGTTCTTCCGCGGCACCCCGGTCTACGTACAGCTGCTGGTCTGGTTCAACCTCGGCATCGTGTTCGAGTACATCAACCTCGGACCGGTCTACAAGGACGAGTGGTCGTCCTTCATGACGCCGTTCCTCTGCGCGCTGCTCGGGCTGGGGCTCAACGAGGCCGCGTACATGGCGGAGATCTGCCGGGCGGGCCTCCAGTCGGTCGACGAAGGACAGACCGAGGCGGCGCACGCCCTGGGCATGAGCCACGGCAAGACGCTGCGCCGGATCGTCGTCCCGCAGGCGATGCGGGTGATCGTGCCGCCGACGGGCAACGAGGTCATCAACATGCTGAAGACCTCCTCGCTCGCGGTCGCCGTCCAGTACACCGAGCTGCTGCGCTCCACCCAGAACGTCTCGCAGACCTCGGGTGCCACCGTGGAGATGCTGTTCCTGGCCGCGGCCTGGTACATGGTGCTCACCTCGGTGCTCAGCGTCGGCCAGTACTACCTGGAGCGGTACTACGCGCGCGGCTCCAGCCGCAGCCTGCCGGACACCCCGTTCCAGAAGATCAGGGCCACCATGCTGTCGCTGGGCCGCCCGAAGGGAGGCGCCGCATGACCGCCATGGTGAAGGCCGAGGGCGTCCACAAGTCCTTCGGCCCCGCGCACATCCTCAAGGGCATCGACCTGGAGGTCGCCCCCCGTGAGGTGTTCTGCCTGATCGGCCCGTCCGGCTCCGGCAAGTCGACGTTCCTGCGGTGCATCAACCACCTGGAGCAGATCAACGCCGGCCGGCTTTACGTCGACGGCGACCTGGTCGGCTACCGCCAGAAGGGCGACAAGCTCTACGAGCTCAAGGACAGCGAAGTCGCGCTGAAGCGCCGGGACATCGGCATGGTCTTCCAGCGCTTCAACCTGTTCCCTCACATGACGGCCATCGAGAACGTCATGGAGGCCCCGGTCCAGGTCAAGGGCGAGGCCAAGGCCGTGGCCCGGGCCCGCGCGGAACGCCTGCTCGACCGGGTCGGCCTGTCCGACAAGGCGAAGAACTACCCCTCGCAGCTCTCCGGCGGACAGCAGCAGCGTGTGGCCATCGCGCGCGCCCTGGCCATGGAACCGAAGCTGATGCTCTTCGACGAGCCGACCTCCGCGCTCGACCCGGAGCTCGTCGGCGACGTCCTGGACGTCATGCGCGGACTGGCGGAGGAGGGCATGACGATGATCGTCGTCACCCACGAGATGGGCTTCGCCCGTGAGGTCGGCGACGCGCTGGTCTTCATGGACGACGGCGTCGTGGTCGAGTCCGGCCACCCGCGCGACGTACTGACCAACCCGCAGCACGACCGGACGAAGTCGTTCCTGTCGAAGGTGCTGTAACCCGTCGCACGGCGAGGAGGGCGGTACGGACCGGGTCCGTGCCGCCCTCCTCGCTGTCCGCCCCGTGCCCTCCGCTACTTCTTCTGCCCGGACTGCTCCGCCGGCACCAGCTCCGGGCGCAGCAGCAGGGTGCGCAGTTGCTCACGGTCCAGCGGAGTGCTCTTGAGCAGCGGCCCCTGCGACCTGCTGCCCTCGTAGCCGGTGCTGGCGCGCGCGGCCAGCAGCGAACCGTCCTTCAGCACGAGACGGGCGGTGAGTTCGGGACCCCACTGCGGTGTGCCGCCGTCGCCGTAGTCCATCGCGTCGCGCCAGATCGTCAGGATCCGGCCGTCCGGCAGTTCCTCGCGCACGCACTCCGACCGGGGCGGCTCCTTGCCGCGGGCCACGCAGAGGTCGTCGTCGGGGTCCGTCCCCGCGAGCTTGCGGACCACCTGGGCGCGGGGCATGTAACCGAGGGTGAGGAAGCCGACGCCTCCGTCCCTGCGGACGGAGTACTGCCCGTCCAGCGGACCCACGTAGGTCTCCTTGGCCTGCTCGGGTGTCGCGTTCTTGATGAGGACGGCGAGGGAGACCTGTTCGACGCTTCCCACTCCGTCCGGAAGCAGCGCTGTCAGCCGCTCCGCCCTGTCCCGGGGGCCGCTCTTCTCTGGAGCGGCCGCCACCTGCGTCTGCTCCACCCCCTGCCCGGCGGTGAAGCCCGGGAGCGCGAGCGCTCCCGCCGCCACCACGGCCAGCGCGGCACCCGATACGGCGACACGACGCCCGCGGCGCACCCGGCCGGCTCGCGCGTACACCGCCTCGGTGGAGACCCCGGGCTGTCCCGCCCCTTCGGCGGCCCGCCCCAGCAACTCGCGCACGTCGTTCATACAAGTTCCTCCGCCATGTCCGCCGTCATCACGGCGCGCAGCGCCGTCAGTCCCCGAGCCGTGTGGCTCTTGACCGTGCTCTCCCGCATCCCGAGCAGTTCGGCCGTGGCCTGGACGCTCAGGTCCTCCCAGTAGCGCAGCACCAGCACCGCCCGCTGCCTGGCCGTGAGCCGGGCGAGCGCCGCCCGGACCATGAGGCCCGTGTCCGCTTCCGCGTGTTCGCCGGCGTTGTCGGGCAGTTCGCCGTACGGGCGCTCGCGCCGCCAGAAGCGACGGCGCGCGGCGATGTGGGTGTTGACCAGCGTCTTGCGCGCGTACGCCTCGATGTTGTCGAGCCGCCCGTGCCTCTTCCCGCCGAGCACGACCTTGACCAGCGTCGTCTGGACCAGGTCCTCGGCCTCGTGCCGGTCGCCGCACAGCAGGTAGGCGCTGCGGAACAGCGCCGCGCGTCTGTTCTCCACGAACGCGTGCAGTGCCGCGTCGTCCTCGATCCGTGCCATCGGCGCCCCTTCCCGGGTCCGCGGAGGCGGACCGTCTCACCCTTCCAGTGCGCCGGAACGGGCCGAGGGTTGCAGGGGGCGGCGAAAAGATGACGAGGGGCGGCCGGAGCCACCCCTCGTCCTTCGCCTCTCCGCCCCTTCACCTGCGTTACTTCACGGCGAGCACCAGGCTGTCCGAGGGCGAGGCCCAGACCGCGCGCGCCTCTCCGAAGCCCGCCTCGCGGAGGGTGCGGGCGTGCCAGTGGACCGAGGGCATGTCGCCGTCCGCGTGCTCGCCGTAGATCGCGAACCGCTCGGCGGTGGGCCCCGCGAGGGCGGGGTCTTCGGCCGCCAGGGCCCACCACGCGGCCCAGTCCACGGCGCCTGCGGCCTTCGCCCGGTCCATGGCGGCGTGCCGGTGGGCGCGCTCGGCCTCGTTGATGCGCGGGGTGGTGGTGTCGATCATGTGGTCCGCGTTCATGAACACCCCGCCGTCCCTGACCAGCCCGCCGATCTGCCCGTACAGGGCCGCGAGCGGTTCAGTGTGCAGCCAGTGCAGCGCGGTGGCGGTGAGCACGGCGTCGTAGGAGGTGTGCGGGAGCCGCTCGGTCCAGGCCGCGTCCTTCAGGTCGGCGGTCACGAAGGTGACCCGGTCGTCCCCGTCGAAGGTGCCGCGGGCGATGGCGAGCAGCGCGGGGTCGAGGTCGACGCCCGTGCTGGTGGCCTTGGGGAACCGCTTGAGGAGCCGGTCCGTAATACTTCCCGTACCGCACGCGAGATCGAGCACTCTCGGTTCGGGCCCCACGACGGCCTCGACCATGTCCAGCATCACCCGGAACCGCTCCTCACGGTCCGGCATGTACCACTCCTGCTGCCGGTCCCAGCTCTCCTGCCAGGACTGCCAGTCGGTGCCCGTACCTGTCATCCGAACCTCCACCTGTACCCGTACGCGTAAGACTCATTGAGCACGACCGCCCATTACACTGGTCGACACAGCGACCATAGACCGACGCCGTAAGGACTACAAGTGGAACTGGCCTATTACTCGGACTACGCCGTGCGTCTGGTCAACACCGAGGAGCCGGCCCGCGACAAGGACAGCCTCACGACGGTCGAGGCCGTGCGCGAGTTGTTCGGCGCCAGCGCGCAGGCGGCCCGCCGGGCCACCGACGGCGACGTGACCCGCTTCCGGTCCGTCCGGGCGCGCTTGCGCGCGGTCTTCGAGGCCGCGGACGACGGCGACGAGACCCTCGCCGTCGATCTGCTCAACTCCCTGCTGCTGGAGTTCCCCGTGAGTCCGCAGATCTCCGGACACGACACCCGGGACGAGGACGGCAAGCCGGACTGGCACATGCATCTCGCCGACCACCCCTCGAACGCGACGGCAGGGTTCGCGGCGATCGCGGCGATGGGCCTGGCCTTCCACCTGACCTCGCACGGGGTGGACCGGCTCGGCCTCTGTGAGGCGGCACCGTGCCGCAACGCCTACCTCGACACCTCCACCAACCGCTCGCGGCGCTACTGCTCGGACCGCTGCGCGACCCGGGCCAACGTGGCCGCCTACCGGGCCCGCAAGCGCCTGGAGACGGACCGCTCCGAGGAGACCCGACGGACGGCGGACACCGCCCAGCCCAGCACTCCGAGCACCGACCGCTGATCCTTGCCCAGCGGCCGGTAACGGGCCCGCGCCCTGGCCAGCACGAGTTCCTCGGGGACCGTCCCGTAGTCCGTACTGTCACCGCCCGCGTACGAGTTGTCGCCCAGCACCCACCAGCCGTTGCCGCGCCGCTCGGCAGCGCGCTTGACGACCAGCAGGTCCTGCTGGAACGGGTGACGCAGGATCACCACGTCCCCTGGGCGCACAGGCGCCCCGTACTGCACGAGCAGCCAGTCCCCGTGGTACAGCGTGGGCACCATCGAAGGACCCGTCACCTCCACGACCTGGAACGGCCTCCGCGCCGCCCGCCCGCTCCCTGACCCCTGCGCCGGTTCCGGCATGTGTGGCACCTCCCGGTCCATCCTCCAGTACACCGCTGCGCGCACCGTCCGTCTTTTCGGCCCACCGTCCCATCCTCACCCCGGACTTTTGGCCTAAGCCCCAGGGGGCAGCCACAAAAAGCCGCTTCCCACGGAGTAATGTCCCACCTGAGAAGACGATCACGAGGAAGGACAGCTCCATGCTTTCCCGCCTGTTTGCCCCCAAGGTGAAGGTCAGCGCGCACTGCGACCTGCCCTGCGGTGTGTACGACCCGGCCCAGGCCCGCATCGAGGCGGAGTCCGTCAAGGCCGTCCAGGAGAAGTACCAGGCCAATGAGGACGCGGACTTCCGCACCCGCGCCGTTCTGATCAAGGAACAGCGTGCCGAGCTCGCGAAGCACCACGTCTCGGTGCTCTGGAGCGACTACTTCAAGCCCCCGCACTTCGAGAAGTACCCGGAGCTGCACCAGCTGGTCAACGACACCCTGAAGGCGCTCTCCGCGGCCAAGGGTTCGAACGACCCGGCCACGGGCCAGAAGGCTCTGGACCTGATCGCTCGCATCGACGAGATCTTCTGGGAGACCAAGAAGGCGTGACACGTGCCCGGCACGTCCGGCCCGCTCCCATCGGGGTCGGACCGTCCGGCTGACCGCACCCGGCCCGCAGGCCGCCGGCAACGGCTGCTCCCGCGGGCCGGGTGCGGTTTCTCGTTTTCGGGCGAGGGGGCGCGGTCAGCTGCCCGGCAGGAGGTGGCGGTAGCTGTCCGGGTTCTCCAGGAGGTAGGTGCCCAGGCTCTGCGCCGGGTGGCCCGTGAGGGTGGGGACGGCCTGCGATACCGTCTCCAGTTCGCCGGCCGCGATCGCCTCGTACGAGGTGACCCAGCCGGCCACCTCCCACTCCTCGGCGCCGTAGTGGGCGCGGGATGCGTAGGCCTCCTCGGCGGTCTCGGGTACGTACCGGATCGTGCGGCCGGTGCGGCGGCTCAGCTCACCGGCAGCCTCCGCGAGGGTGAACGCCTCGGGGCCCGTGAGGTCGTACGTCGCCCCGTCGTGGCCGGTTCCCGCGTCCAGCAGGACGGCTGACGCCGAGTCCGCGATGTCCTGGTGGGAGACGGCCGAGACCCGCCCCTCCCCTGCGGGGCCGCGCAGGATGCCGTCCGTGCCCGTCATCGCGGGGATCGCCGCCAGATACCAGCTGTCCCGCAGGAAGGTGTGGCGCACCCCGGACACCCGGATGTGTGCCTCGGTGTGCCAGTGGTCGCGCGCGAAGGTGAACGTGGCGTCCGGTGCCGCGCCGAGGAACGACACGTAGACGATGCGCTCGACGCCCACAGCGAGGGCCGCGTCCACGGCGGTGGTGTGCTCCAGGACCCGGCCGGGGCTCTCGTGCGCCGAGACGAGGAACAGGGTGTGCGCACCGTCCAGGGCACGACGCATGGCGTCGGCGTCGCCGTACGGAGCGGGCGGCGCGGCGACCGCGCCGGAGAGCCGGGGCAGGCGCGACGGGTCCCGGCCCAGGAGCCGGACCGGGACACCCGCCCGGGCCAGTCTCGCGGCCACCCTGCCGCCCACCGCTCCGCTCGCGCCGGTCACCGCTACCAGAGGAATGGTCATCCCGCCTCACCCCCCGCGCGCGAGGAGTGTGCGGCCCAGGGGCGCACCTCGACGACGGCGTCGGCGGGAAGCGGTCCGTAGATGTGCGGGAACTCCTCACCACCGGGCTCCATGGCCTCGTACCGCACAGGGGCCGGGAGCCGGCCCGGGTCGATGACCAGCACCACCAGCCCCTGGTCGTCCGTCCCGTACACCGCCTGGGCCACGGTGGGCAGTTGATGGGGCAGCGAGCAGTGGATGAACCCTTCCTCGCGCAGGGTGCGGCCCCGGGTGGACATCTCGTACGTCCCGGCCTTCCGGGCGGCCTCCCACAGGGGCTCTTCGGTGAGGTGCAGCAGGTGTTCGGTCATCGGGCCACGCTAAGGGCTGCCGGGTGCCGAGAGGAGCTTCGCCTCCGTCTGCGCGTCGAGGCCGACGGACGGGCGGTCGGGCCGCTGCGGGGCGGTGCCCCCTCTCCCGCGCAGCCAGGTCCAGGTGTCCGCGACGGTCTCGGCGACGGGTCTGCACCGCAGGCCGGCGGCGTGCGCCTTGGTGACATCGCCCTGATGCAGG
This sequence comes from Streptomyces sp. NPDC006516, assembly GCF_040611875.1. Lineage (NCBI taxonomy): Bacteria > Bacillati > Actinomycetota > Actinomycetes > Kitasatosporales > Streptomycetaceae > Streptomyces > Streptomyces sp. NPDC006516. Next base: position 957,792 of record NZ_JBEXPD010000002.1, on the reverse strand, counting down.
GTGTCGTACAGCTCTCCGGCCGGCAGCCAGATCGGCAGGTCCGTCCACGGTTCGACGCCGGCGGCCAGGATCACCTCCGGGTCGGTCCAGCGCAGTTGTGCGACGTCGCCCGTGACGCGGACGCAGGCCTCCAGCAGCTCGCCCATGGTGGTGTGCCCCGGGTGGCTGACGGTGTTGTACGCCCCACCCAGGCCGTCCGCCGCGGCGTCCAGGAGCCACTGGGCGAGGTCCCTGGCGTCGATGTACTGGAGTGCGGCGTCCGGTGGCCCCGGCGCGATCACCGGACCGCCCCGTGCCGTCCTGGACAGCCACCACGGCAGCCGGCCGATGTTCTCGCCGGGGCCGAGGATCAGCCCGGCCCTGGCCAGCAGGGCGCGCTCGCCGAAGGCATCGAGGGCGGCCAGCTCCCCGCCGCGCTTGGCCTCGGCGTACGGGACGTCCGCCCCCGCCTCCGGGGAGGCTCCGGCGACCAGCGGGCCGTCCTCCGTGAGGCCTGCCGGGGCGGGGTATGCGTAGACCGATCTGCTGGAGACGTAGCTGAAGTGCCCGGCTCTGCCCGACAGCATGCGGGCGGCGTCCCGCACGGCCGAGGGAGCGCCGCTCCAGGTGTCGACCACCAGGTCCCAGCTGCCGCCGGCCAGCGCGGCAAGACCCGTCTCGCCCGCGGTCCGGTCACCGGTCAGCGACAGCACCCCGGCCGGTGGCGGGTGGTGGCCGCGGTGGAAGACGGTCACCTCCCAACCCCGGGCGAGCGCCGCGTCGGTGACCGCACGGCCGACGAACTCCGTGCCGCCCAGCATCAAGATCCTCATGCGGTGAGGCTGCCCGCCGGGACGCGTCGAGGAAACCGGACCTCGCTGTCGGCAGAACGGGGAACCCCGGCTCCGGCCGTGCCGTCCTGCCCCCGCCTCGCCAGGTCCGGTCCGGCGAGGTCAGGTCAGGTCAGGTCAGGCGAGTTCGAGCGGGAAGGCGCCTCGGTGACCGGTGCCGGCGCCGTGTGCCGGACGCGGTTCGAACTCCCGGCAGCTCCATATCTCCTGGACGAACCCGCTCCGCCGGTCCCACAGTCCGGCGACGTCCTGGCCGCCCGCCACGTCGCGGTAGGCGTCCTTCGCGCCGCGGAAGCAGGCGAGCCCGCCGGACAGGCCGCGAACGGGAGCCGGGAAGTAGTCGGAGAAGGCGCAGGCTATGCAGGACTGGAGATGCATGTCCGGCGGCAGGATGCGCTGGACCGTGGCCAGGGCAGCCGCGAAGTCGCCCTCGGCGCGGTTCGACTCGTATACCGCCCCGTCCAGATGAAGGGCGAGATACAGATCCGGGTCGGCCCGGCGCAATGACAGCAGGCAGCTGAGGGTTGCCTGGCGGACCGTGCCGGACACGAGGACCGGGAGCGGAAGATCCCACTCCAGCACGCAGTCGCCGAGTACACCGTCCACCAGGTCGAACAGCCCCTCCTGGGCCGGGGCGCCCGCGGCGGGCCCCAGACGGTCGAAGCTCTCGCCCTCGAAGTCCGTTCCCCGGACGCGGATACGGAGCTGCTGCCCGTCCGTGGTGAAAATGACGGCCTCGGAACCATGACGGTCCCGGTACCAGCCTGCCCACGACTCATCTGTCATGAGCAGGGACTGTAGTCCGTACCCAGGTGCCCGCCGGTGGCACCCTCCCCTTCCGGCACCACGGGGCCCGGCACGCCCTCAGCAAGCCCTGGAGGCAGGCCACATGAGGTATGGCGACGCTCCGTCAGGAGGGTGGAGGCGGCCCGGTCACCGCCCCGGGCCATGCTCCCTCCCCGTACACCGAAGGCCGGCCCCGTCTCTGCCGCTTCCTGCAACCGGGCCCGGGCCGCGGGGGAACCGCGGGGTCCGGGTGCCGGAGCCGGCCCATGGGCGTCTGTGCTCAGTGCGTTCGGCGGGTGACGAACTCCGCGAGGGCCAGCAGGTCCCCGGCAGCGTCCGCCCCGGGCACCGCGACGGACAGATGATGCACCGCACGGGCCATCCGGTCCGCCGCGGCGGTCTGCGCCCAGTCACGGCCGCCGGCCCGGTCGACCGCGTCCGCGGCCATCCTCACCTCCCCTTGTGTGTTCAGGGCGCCCCTGTAGAGCGCCGCCAGTTCGTCCGCGGCCGGGGTGCCCGACGTGAGCGCCGCGACCACCGGAAGCGATTTCTTGTGGGCGGTCAGATCCGCCCCGGCCGGCTTGCCCGTACGGTCCGTGTCCCCCCAGATGCCGATCAGGTCGTCGATGAGCTGGAAGGCGAGCCCCGCTTCGCGCCCGAAGCCGTCCATGGCCCGGACCTCGCGCTCCCCCGCGCCGCTGTAGAGCGCCCCCAGTGCGCAGGCGCAGCCGAGCAGGGCGCCTGTCTTGGCCATGGCCATGGCGAGGCACTCGTCCAGCGTCACGTCGTCGGGGCCGCGCTCCTCCAGGGCGCAGTCGGCCTGTTGTCCCGCGCAGAGTTCGATGACGCAGGCGGAGAGCCGCACCGCGGCATGTGCGGACGCCGGGTGCGGGTCGTCCGCCAGCAGCCGCAGCGCGAGGGCGAGCATCGCGTCCCCCGTGATGACGGCGTCCGGCACACCGAACATCGCCCAGGCCGTGGGTCGGTGACGCCGGGTGGTGTCCTCGTCGATGACGTCGTCGTGGAGCAGGGTGAAGTTGTGCACGAGCTCGACGGCCACGGCCGCCCTCATCGCCGCCTCCGGATCGCCGCCCAGGGCGCGGGCGGCCGCCAGGACGAGCGCCGGTCTGATGGCCTTGCCGGCCGCCCCGGAGGCGGGCGTGCCGTCGGCGTTCTGCCAGCCGAAGTGGTACATGGCGACCCGGCGCATCGCTCCGGGCAGCGTCTCGACGGCGGCCCGGAGGTGCGGGTCGACGGCGTTGCGGGTGTGCTCCAGAAGCACGGCGGCCTTCCGCCCCTCCATCGCCGCATCCGTACTGGTCATGGTCACGGTCAGTCCTTCCCGGGCGCCCCGTGGCACCTTGGTCGCGGCCTCGGCCTTCCGGGGCCCGGGCGGTGGGCGCCCGGGCCCGGGGAGCGTCACCGCCAGCGGCTCACCTCCACGTTCTCCAGGACGCCGAGGGCGTCCGGGACCAGGATGGCCGCGGAGTAGTACGCCGTCACGAGGTACGAGATGATCGCCTGCTCGTCGATACCCATGAACCGCACCGAGAGGCTCGGTTCGATCTCGTCCGGGATACCGCTCTGCTGGAGCCCGATGACGCCCTGGTCGGCCTCACCGGTCCTCATGCAGATGATCGACGTGGTGCGGGCGTCGGTGACCGGGATCTTGTTGCACGGGAAGATCGGGACCCCCCGCCAGGCGGGCACGTGGTGCCCTCCGACCTCGACGCTCTCCGGCACCAGGCCACGCTTGTTGCACTCGCGGCCGAAGGCCGCGATGGCCCGGGGGTGGGCGAGGAACAGCTTCGATCCGCGCCGCCGCGACAGGAGCTCGTCCATGTCGTCGGGGCCCGGCGCTCCGTCGTGCGGCTGGAGCCGCTGCCCGTAGTCGCAGTTGTTGAGCAGGCCGAACTCGCGGTTGTTGATGAGCTCGTGCTCCTGACGCTCACGGAGCGCCTCGACCGTCAGCCGCAACTGCTGCTCGGTCTGGTTCATCGGCTGGTTGTAGAGGTCGGCCACCCTGCTGTGGACCTTCAGGACGGTCTGCGCGACGCTCAGTTCGTACTCACGCGGCGCCGATTCGTAGTCGACGAAGGTGTGGGGCACGACGCTCTCACCCACGTGTCCCGCCGAGAGGTCGATCGCCGCCTCGCCGTAAGGGTTGGTGCGCTGGTGCGGGATGGCGAGCAGTCCCGCGAGGTGGTCGCGGAGCGAGTCGGCGCGGGCGGCGAGGTTGAGCACGTCTGACCGGCGCAGGGTCAGCAGCGTGCAGGCGGTCACCGCCCGGGCCGTGTACTCCCAGGTCGCGTCGCCGTCCACGAGGACGTGGTCGCCGAAGTAGGCCCCGTCCGCGAGGACCCCGAGCACCGTCTCGTCGCCGTACGGCCCGGACCCGATCTTCTCGACCTTTCCGTGGGCCAGCAGATGGACGCGGTCCGCGGCGTCGCCCGCCGCCGCGAGCACCTCACCCGCAGCGACGTCACGCTGTTCGCACCTGCGTGCCAGCTCGGCCAGCACGTCCTCGTCCTCGAAGTCGCGCAGGGCCGGGAGTTCGCCGAGCTCGACGGGGATGACCGTGACCCGGTCGCCCGTCTGCACGAACGTCACCCGGCCGTCTCCCACCGAGTAGCTGAGGCGGCGGTTCACCCGGTAGGTGCCGCCCTGCACCTGAACCCACGGCAGCATGCGCAGCAGCCACCGCGAGGTGATCTCCTGCATCTGCGGGGCGGACTTGGTGGTCGTCGCGAGGTTCCGCGCAGCCGCTGTGCCGAGACTCTGCTGCGGCTGCGGCTGCGTGTCCCGAACCTCTTCACCAACGGACATCCGAAATCCTCTCGATCATGGGCTGACCTGCGAGAAGAAGACTTCCAGCCGAAGGACTCCGTGCGCTATTACACAAAAGAGTGTGACTAATCGGGCTTGGGCGGGGCACATTGCCCGGACCCTGGCCGATACATGTCGGCGCGCGGGGCGGGGCTGCGAGGACAACGGCCGGTCCGCCACCGGTCACGCCGGCCCCCTTCGCAGGGCGGACGTCAACGGGCCCCGAGGCGTAGGACCATTTCCCCGCCCCGCGCCAGGACTTCCGCCCGTTACGGCTCCGCCGACGGCCGCCTACCGTCTGCGCCATGGATACGACAGGCGCACTCGACGAGGCACTCCAGCGGCTGCACGCCTCGGGGCCCGAGCGGCTCGGGCGGCTCACCAACCACGCGCCGATGGCCGTCGAGGCTCTCGCCGCGCACGGACAGGCACGCTCGGTGCACCGCTGGCTCGACGCGTACGCGCCCAAGCTGGAGGAGTTCCCGGCCGGCGTCGCACCGGTCACGGCGGCCGACTGGCTTTCCGCGCTGGGCGATCCGCGCCGCGCCGCCGACTGGATCGGCTACTTCGGACGGGAGATCGCCGAGCGTCCCTGGCGCGACGTGCTCACCGAGTGGTGGCCGCGCCTCCTGCCCGGCATGTACGGCGGATCGACGCATCCGGTGATCCGCGTGGGGCACGCGGTGCGCACGCTCCTGGCGGGCGCGAGCACCGCGCCCAGGCTGACGGAACTCGCCCACGGCCTCGGCTACTGGGCGGCCCGCCACCGCCCGGTCACGGGCCTCACTCCCGCACCCGGCGCCCCCAGCGCTGCCGCGTCCCTGGACATGGTGCCTCCGATCGCCGAACGGGAGGGCGGCTTCCCGGCCCGGCTCGACGGCGTCAGGAGCCTTCCGGTGTGGGCCGACACGGTCACCGACCCCGCCGAGGCGCGCCGCCGCCTCACCGAACTGGTCACCGCGGCCACCCATCGGTACGCGACCCACGGCCACGGCGACCCGACGATGCTGGTCCACGCGGCGACGGCGCCCAACGCCGTACTGCGCACCCTGCCCGCCCTGCCCCCGACCCTGTGGGTCCCGAGCCTCCGGGCCGCCTGGACGGCCTCCGCCGCGGTGACCGCCATGTACGCGCCCGAGGCCCCGGTGGCCTGGGTCCCGCCCGGGCCGGTCACGCCCGAGGAGGTCTTCGAACTGGCCGCGGCCCACGGTGACGAGCACGTCGTCAAGCTGACCGACACGGCCCTCGACATCGGTGACGAGCAGGCACTGGCGGCGGCCCTGCGCGCCGTCGAGCTCAGCGAGCCCCTACGCTAGGTGATCGTCCGGAGCGGGCCGGATCGGCACGACCCGGACGAGAGGCCCTCGGGCTGCCGCCCGAGCCGTCGGTCACCTCGCCAGGGGTGCTCCCGACGCGACGACCTTGCCCGGGTTGAGGATGCCGTACGGGTCCAGGGCGGCCTTGACCGCCCGCTGCATGGCCAGGTTGAGGGGGCCCACCTCACGGTCCATCCCGCCCATCTTCAGCAGTCCTACGCCGTGTTCGCCGGTGACCGTGCCGCCGAAGGAGATCGCCGCGTCGAGGATGTCCTCGAAGGCGAGCTGAGCGCGTGCCCGGGCGGCCTCGTCGCCGGGTTCGGTGATGATGAGGGGGTGGAGGTTGCCGTCGCCCGCGTGGGCGATGTTGGCGATACGTACGTCGTGCGCGCGGGCGATCTCCTCGACGCGCGCAAGCATTTGGGGCACCAGGGCCCGCGGCACGACCACGTCCTCGGTGAGCACCGGGCCCAGCCGCTCCAGCGCCGGGTAGGCGAGCCGCCGGGCCTGGAAGAGTGCGTCCGCCTCGGCCTGGTCGGTGGAGACCTCGGCCCAGGCCGCACCCGCGTCGGCGAAGCAGGCGCGGATGGCCTCTGCCTCGGCGTCGCCCGCTGCGCCCGGGGTGTCCACCCGGCCGAGCAGGATCGCGTCCGCGTCGGCCGACAGCCCCATGTTCTTCCACTCGTCGACGGCCTTCAGGCAGTGCCGGTCGAGGAGTTCGAGCGCGGAGGGCACGATGCCCGCCTCGGTGACCCTGCTCACCGCGTCACCGGCGGCGACCACCGAGTCGAAGAAGCCCGCGACCGTGCGCTCGGCGGGCCGCGCGCCGCGCAGCTTCACGGTGACCTCGGTGATCACGCCGAGGGTGCCCTCGGAGCCGACGAGCAGCCCGCACAGGTCGTAGCCGGCGACCCCCTTGGCGGTCTGCCGGCCCACCCGGACGACCTCACCGAGGCCGTTGACGACTTCCAGCCCGAGCACGTAGTCGCGGGTCACGCCGTACTTCACACAGCACATGCCGCCCGCGTTGGTGGCGGCGTTACCTCCGATGGTGGACCAGGGGGAGCTCGCGGGGTCCGGCGGGTACCAGAGGCCCTGCTCCGCGCAGGCGGCGCGCAGGTGGTCGTTGACCACGCCCGGCTGGACGACGGCGAGCCGCTCCACCGGATCGACGCGCAGGATCCGGTTCATGTCCTCGAAGGAGAGGATGACCGCCCCGTCCACCGCGTTGGCCCCGCCCGAGAGTCCCGTGCCCGCGCCGCGCGGGACCACCGGGATGCGGTGCTCCACGCAGTGGGCGACGACGGCCCGCACCTCCTCCGTGTCCTGGGGCCGTACGACGGCGAGGGGCCGGCCGGCCGGCGCCCACTCCGCTTCGTCGTGTGCGTAGCGGCCCAGGCTGTCCGGGTCGGTGATGACCTTGCTCGCCGGTATCCCGTCGGCTGCGTTCGGCTTCGGCACGGCCGCTGACCACCTCTCTCGACCTCGCGCACTCCGCATCCGTCACGGAGCCGCACCCACCCATCATGACGCGCCCCTCGACAGATCCGAGTGGGACCCTAATTTGCATCGCATATGCAAGTTATCTACGCTGCCGCCATGCGGCTGACACGATTCACCGATGTGGCGCTCCGGGTGCTGATGCGCCTGGCCGTCACGTCAGAGGGCGAGGATTCGCCGACCACCCGCGAGGTGGCGGACACCATGCAGGTGCCGTACACCCACGCGGCGAAGGTCGTCGCACGCCTCCAGCACCTCGGTCTCGTCGACGCGCGCCGCGGCCGGGGCGGAGGGCTCTCCCTCAGCACCGCCGGGCGGTCGGCATCGATCGGCGCCCTGGTCAGGCAGTTGGAAGGCCCCGGCGAAGTCGTCGAATGCGAGGGCAGCACCCCGTGCCCGCTGCGTTCCGCGTGCCGGCTCCGCTCCGCGCTGCGCCAGGCCGAAGAGGCGTTCTACGCCTCCCTCGACCCGCTCACGGTCGGCGATCTCACCGCCTCCCCCACCGGCCCGCTGCTGCTCGGCATCAGCCGCAGCCGCCCCGCGCCCGGCTGATCCACCCTCGTCCCGCCCGCGCGCACCCCCTCGCGTGTGGGCGGCATCAGGCCGGGCAAAAATCAGCATGTGCCTTACCAATTAAACCGGGTGGCCGCCGTACGGCACCCACGTACAGAGGAGTCAACGGATGCTCTCCGAGACCTCGACCGCCACCGTCCGAGCCACGCTCCCCGCCGTCGGCGCGGCCGTCGGGGACATCGCGGACCTCTTCTACCGCAAGCTCTTCGAGGCCCACCCGGAGCTGCTTCAGGATCTGTTCAACCGAGGCAACCAGGCGTCCGGCGCTCAGCGCCAGGCGCTCGCCGGATCCATCGCCGCGTTCGCCACCCAGCTGGTCGAACACCCTGGCACCCGGCCCGATGTGATGCTGGGCCGGATCGCCAACAAGCACGCCTCACTGGGCATCACCGCCCCGCAGTACCAGATCGTGCACACCCACCTCTTCGCCGCCATCGCCGAGGTGCTCGGCGACGCGGTCACCCCTGAGGTCGCCGCGGCCTGGGACGAGGTCCACTGGCTGATGGCCAATGCCCTGATCTCGATCGAGGAACGGCTCTACGCCCAGCAGGGCGTGACGGCGGGCGACGTGTGGCGCGAGTGGACGGTGGTCTCCCGCACCGAGGAGACCGCCGACGTGGCCACCTTCCGGCTCACTCCGTCCGACGGCGCTCCGGCTCCCGCGTTCCGGCCGGGCCAGTACGTCTCCGTGCAGGTGGAACTCCCCGACGGCGCACACCAGATACGCCAGTACAGCCTCACCGGCGCGCCCGGCGCCGACCTGCGCTCCTTCGCGGTGAAGTGGGTCCGCGGCGAGAGCGGCCCCGAGGGCGAGGTCTCGGCGTACCTGCACGCGCGACTGCGAGCCGGTGACCGCCTGCGCGTCTCGGCACCCTACGGCGACCTGGTGCTCGACGGCTCCGACGCCCCGCTGCTCCTCGTGTCGGCCGGCATCGGCTGCACCCCGATCCTCTCGATGCTGGAGCACCTGGTGGCCGAGGAGCACCGTTCGCCCGTCACCGTCGTGCACGGCGACCGGTCGCCCGCCGACCACGCCCTGCGCACCGAGCACGCGGCACTCACCGCCAAGCTCGCCGACGCCTCCGCCCACTTCTGGTACGAGGACCCGGAGCCCGGCGGTTCGCAGGAGCGGACCGGCACGGTCGACCTGAGTGGCCTCTCCGTCGCCCCGGGCACGCACGCCTACCTCTGCGGTCCGCTGCCCTTCATGCGCGCCGTGCGCTCCCAGCTCCTCGGCAAAGGGGTCGCGGCGGCCGACATCCACTACGAGGTGTTCGGCCCCGACCTGTGGCTCGCCCAGGACTGAGCGCCGCGGGACCCGACGCTCGCGGACTGTCCGGATCGGCTCGCACAAGGCCCGGCGCAAATCCGAACAGGTTTGCCGGAGGCTCCCGTTCCGGTAGAAGCGCTGTACGGACACGCTCCTTCCGGAGGCTCCCGTTCCGGTAGAAGCGCTGTACGGACACGCTCCCCCAGCAACGAAGGAGTCGGCCATGTCCTCACCCATGTCCGCGAGCAACTTCCTCAAGGCCCTGAAGGACGAAGGACTCACGGTCGTCCAGGTGGGCGACTGGCGTACGCACAACCGCAACCACAAGGGTCCTTGGGGGCCGGTGCACGGGGTCATGCTCCATCACACCGTCACCCGGGGCACCGCCCGCACGGTCGAGATCTGCCGTGACGGCCACGCCGGCCTGCCGGGGCCCCTCTGCCACGGCGTGATCGCCAAGGACGGCCGGGTCCATCTGGTCGGCTACGGCCGCACCAACCACGCCGGGCTCGGCGACGACGACGTCCTGCGCGCCGTGGTGGCCGAGAAGCGGCTGCCGTCCGACAACGAGTCGAACACGGACGGGAACCGGCACTTCTACGGATTCGAGTGCGAGAACCTCGGCGACGGGGAGGACCCCTGGCCCGCCGTCCAGCTCGAAGCCATCGAGAAGGCCGCCGCAGCGGTCTGCCGCTTCCACGGCTGGGACGCGCCGTCGGTCATCGCGCACCGTGAGTGGCAACCGGGAAAGGTCGACCCGCGCGGCTTCTCGATGACGGGCATGCGCAACCGGATCCACGACCGGCTGAAGTAGCGCGGCACCCGGGCACCGCCGCCGGTGGGCCCGGGGCGCCCGCGTCGGAAGCACCCGTGCGCCACACAATGGGGGCATGCATGACGAAGCGCCCGACCTCTCCCGGCTGCGGCCGGTGCTCCCCTCGCCCCTGCAGCCGGCCGAGGACGAGCGCTTCGCGCGGCACGGCGTGACCCTGCTGCTCAAGCGCGACGACCTGATCCATCCGGACCTGCCGGGCAACAAGTGGCGCAAGCTCGCTCCGAACCTCCGGGCCGCCGCCGGACGCACCGTGCTGACCTTCGGCGGGGCCTACTCGAACCACCTGCGGGCCACGGCCGCCGCCGGACGCCTGCTCGGCTTCCCCACCGTCGGTGTCGTACGGGGCGACGAGCTGGCCCACCGCCCACTCAACCCCTCCCTCGCACAGTGCGCGGCCGACGGCATGCGACTGCACTTCGTGGACCGGGCGACCTACCGCGCGAAGGCCGCTCCCGAGGTCCTGGACGGCCTGCTGAGCCGCTTCGGTGACTGCCTGGTCGTCCCGGAGGGCGGCAGCAACGCGCTCGCCGCACAGGGCTGCGCAGCCCTCGGCGAGGAACTGCGCGGCCTGAGCGGCACGGTGGCGGTGGCCTGCGGCACCGGGGGCACCCTCGCGGGCCTGGCGGCGGGGCTCGGCCCGGAGCAGCGCGCCCTGGGCATACCGGTGCTGCGCGGCGGTTTCCTCGGGGACACCGTGCGCGCCCTGCAGCAGGAGGCGTTCAACGGCCCCGCGGGACGGTGGTCCCTGGACGAGCGTTTCCACTTCGGCGGCTACGCCCGTACGACCCCCGAGCTGCACTCCTTCGCGGACGACTTCGAGGACCGGCACGGTCTTGCGGTGGAGCGGCTCTATGTGGCCAAACTCCTCTACGGGCTGACCGTGCTGGCCGGAGAGGGCGCGTTCGCCCCGGGGTCCACGGTCACCGCCGTCGTCACCGGCCGCCCCTGGGACGGCCGCGAGCGCGGTCAGGCGCCGTCCGGCTCCCGGTAGGCGGCGGCCTCCTCCAGGTCCAGCCGTCGCAGCAGGGCGCGCAGCATCTCGTCGTCGATCCGCCGTGCGTCCCTGAGGCGCACGAAGACCTCGCGCTCGGCGGCGATCATCTCCCTCGCCAGCCGCCGGTAGGTGTCGTCCGCCGACTCGCCCGAGACCGGGTCGGCCGCGCCCAGCCGTTCCCAGACCGCGTTGCGACGCCTCTCCATGACGGTGCGCAGCCGCTGGACGAGCGGATCGGGCAGTGCGTTGCGCGGGCTCTCCAGCAGCTCGGCCAGCCGCGCGTCCGCGGCCTCGGACGCCTCGCTCTGCGCCTGGGCCTCGGCCAGCGTCTCGGCGCGCACGTCACGTCCCGGGAGCTTCAGCACACGCACCAGGAGGGGCAGCGTGAGCCCTTGGACGACCAGAGTCCCGATGACCGTGGTGAAGGTCAGGAACAGCACGAGGTTGCGGGCGGGGAAGTCCTCGCCGTCGTGCGTGACCAGGGGGATGGAGAAGGCGATGGCGAGGGAGACCACGCCCCTCATCCCGGCCCAGCTCACGATCAGGGGCGAACTCCAGGGCAGCGGGCCCTCGCGCTGCCTCGTCCGCTCGGAGAGCCACAGCGGCAGATAGCTCGTCGGGTACACCCAGACGAAGCGCACCACGACCACGGCGACGAACACGAGGACGGCGTAGCCGAGGGCCTCGGACACCCCGTAGGAACCCAGTCCCCTGAGCACGAAGGGCAGCTGCAGCCCGATGAGCGCGAAAACCGCGGACTCCAGGACGAAGGCGACCATCTTCCAGACCGCCGCCTCCTGGAGCCGCGTCGCGAAGTCGACCTGCCACGAGCGGTGCCCCAGGTAGAGCGCCACGACGACCACGGCGAGCACCCCGGAGGCGTGCACCCGCTCGGCGGCGGCGTACGCGACGAAGGGGATCAGCAGCGACAGGGTGTTCTGCAGCAGCGCCTCCTTCAGGTGCGTGCGCAGCCAGTGCAGCGGCACCATCAGCAGCAGGCCCACGGCGACCCCGCCGACCGAGGCCAGCAGGAACTCGCCGACCCCGGCGCCCCAGCTCATGCCCTCGCCGACGGCGGCGGCGAGGGCCACCTTGAAGGCGGTGATCGCGGTGGCGTCGTTCACCAGGGACTCGCCCTGCAGGATGGTGGTGACCCGGGTGGGCAGTCCGACCCTGCGGGCGATCGCCGCGGCGGTGACGGCGTCCGGCGGGGCGACCACGGCGCCGAGCACCAGGGCCGCGGTGAGCGGCAGGTCCGGGACGAGCAGGTACGCGAGCCATCCCACGGCGAACGTCGCGAACAGCACGTATCCCACGGACAGCAGCGCGACCGGCCGCAGATTGGCCCGCAGGTCGAGGTACGAGCTGTCGACCGAAGCCGTGTACAGCAGCGGGGGCAGCAGCAGGGGCAGCACGATGTGCGCGTCCAGCGTGTAGGTCGGCACCCCCGGCAGGTACGCCGCCAGCAGGCCGGCGGCGACCAGCAGCAGCGGTGCCGGCACCGGCGTCCGGCGGGCCGCCCCCGCCACCGCCGCACTGACCGCGACGAGTGCCACCAGCGGCAATGCGTCCATCTCACCGTCCCCACATCCGACGTAACGTGGCCATCATGAGTGAGTGCCTCCACGTTGACGAATTGCCGCGCCCCGAGCCCACCCCGCTCGGCGACACCTGTCCTGAATGCCTGGCGGCCGGCACGCATCCCGTGCAGCTGCGGCTCTGCCTGGTCTGCGGGCATGTCGGATGCTGCGATTCCTCGCCCCTGAAGCACGCGACGGCGCACTACAAGGAGACCGGCCATCCGGTGATGCGCAGCTTCGAATGCGCGGAGAGCTGGCGCTGGTGCTTCGCGGACGGTTCGATCGTCTGACGCCTGGGTACGTCAAACCGGCGCCGGTTCTTCGCAATTGACCGCCGCAGACCTCTAGCCACTGTGTGTGCTCATGTGCCTACCATGAGTTACGACGGGGTCGCAGCCCCGGCGACACGGCATCATGGGTCGCGATAGCGTCGCCGGACCACAGGACCGACGACGGACCGCACGGCCCCGGGCAGTCGTCCCGGAGCCTCGAACGAGTTTGTGCCACCTTGGAGGTGAGGGTGTCCCAGATCGCAGGCGAGCCCGGGAACCAGGACTTCGTTGAGGTCCGGCTGCCCGCTGCGGGTGCCTACCTGTCGGTGCTGCGTACGGCCACGGCCGGCCTCGCAGCCCGCTTGGACTTCACTCTCGACGAGATCGAGGATCTCCGTATCGCGGTCGACGAGGCCTGCGCGATCCTGCTCCAGCAGGCCGTGCCGGGCTCGGTCCTCAGCTGCGTCTTCCGCCTCGTAGGGGACTCCCTCGAGGTGACGGTGTCGGCACCCACCACGGACGGCCGCGCCCCTGAGCGCGACACCTTCGCCTGGACCGTGCTCTCCGCACTGGCCGGCAAGGTCGACTCCACGGTCGCCGACGACCGTACGGTCAGCATCAGCCTCTACAAACAGCGCGGCGCGGGACCCGGGCCGGCGTGAGCGACGGGAACGGGGACGGTCCTGTGCGGGACGAGACGATCCGGTCCGGGGCGGTGCGGCCAGCCGCCCTGCCGGAGCAGCAGGCCCGGCCGCACCCGGAGGACGGGGCGGAGGGCGCGGACGGCGTGCAGGGCGGTCCGGCCGCGGTGGAGCAGTCGCAGGCGGAGCGGGCGGGCCACATGAGCGAGCACAGGCAGCACGATCCACACGACCGCAGCGGTGCGCGGGCCCTCTTCGTCGAGCTGCGGGAGCTTCCCGACGGCTCGCCCGAGAAGGCCGAGCTGCGGAACAGGCTGGTGCGGATGCATCTGCCGCTGGTGGAGCACCTGGCGCGCCGCTTCCGCAACCGCGGCGAGCCCCTGGACGACCTGACCCAGGTCGCCACGATCGGCCTGATCAAGTCGGTGGACCGTTTCGACCCGGACCGCGGCGTCGAATTCTCGACGTACGCGACCCCCACGGTCGTCGGCGAGATCAAGCGCCACTTCCGGGACAAGGGCTGGGCGGTGCGGGTTCCGCGCCGCCTCCAGGAGCTGCGGCTGTCGCTGACCACGGCGACCGCGGAGCTCTCCCAGCAGCACGGCCGCTCCCCCACGGTGCACGAGCTGGCCGAGCGCCTGGGCATCTCCGAGGAAGAGGTCCTGGAGGGGCTGGAATCGGCCAATGCCTACAGCACGCTCTCCCTGGACGTGCCGGACACGGACGACGAGTCACCGGCGGTCGCGGACACCCTGGGCTCGGAGGACGAGGCGCTGGAGGGCGTCGAGTACCGCGAGTCGCTCAAGCCGCTGCTGGAGGACCTTCCGCCGCGCGAGAAGCGCATCCTGCTGCTGCGCTTCTTCGGCAACATGACCCAGTCGCAGATCGCGCAGGAGGTCGGCATCTCCCAGATGCACGTCTCCCGCCTGCTGGCCCGCACGCTCGCGCAGCTGCGCGAGCGGCTGCTCGTCGAGGAGTAGCCGAAGGGGCCGGGACGCTTTGCCGGTCAGGCCTCCGGGGTCGTGCGCGGCCCTCGGATGCCCAGTTCCCGGGTGGTCGCCGGGTTGAACAGCAGCACGAGCGCCGTGACGGCGACGGCGGCGAGCGCGATGCCGGCGGGGATCATGGCGCCCTGCGCCCGCAGCAGCGTCCAGGCCACGGGCATCGCCATGAGCTGCGTGATGAGCGCGGGACCGCGGCTCCAGCTGCGCCGCAGCAGCAGACCACGGGCGGCGAAGAGCGGGATCACGCCGAGCGCCACCAGTGTGAGCCCGCCCATCTCCGCCTGCTGGATGCTGTCGGGCCGGCCGAACAGCCCGACGGCCACCATGTAGAGCCCGCCGACGGCGAGCGCCGCACCTTCGAGGGCGGTGAGTGCGGCCAGGGCGGCGATGCGGCCGGGCTTCCCGGAGCCGGCCGCCGGCGACGGGGAGGACGTGTTCTGCTGAGTGCTCACGCCTTTCAGATTCGCATCCCGGCCCTCCGGACGCGAAGCCGGGGCCCGGGGCCACCGGATCGGGTCCGTCGGCGCACTCGAACGGGCCCGCTCACTCTCCGTACACGCGAGCGAACGGACCGAGCGGAACTTCAGAGCGGTACGGCGCGGTAGGTACCCTGGCGGGCATGCGCGCACTTCTCGTGGTCAACCCAGCTGCCACCACTACCAGCGCGCGGACCCGCGACGTACTGATTCACGCCCTGGCGAGCGAGATGAAGATCGAGGCCGTGACCACGGAGTACCGCGGGCACGCCCGTGACCTGGGACGCCGGGCCGCCGACTCCGACGACGTCGACCTGGTCGTCGCCCTGGGCGGCGACGGCACGGTCAACGAGGTGGTCAACGGCCTGCTGCACCGCGGCCCGGACCCCGAGGGCCTGCCGAGCCTCGCCGTGGTCCCCGGCGGCTCCACCAACGTCTTCGCCCGCGCCCTGGGCATCCCCAACGACGCCGTGGAGGCGACGGGCGCCATCCTGGACGCGCTCGCCGACCGCAGCGAACGCACGGTGGGGCTCGGCCTCGCGACCGGAACCCCCGGAACGGCGGACGAGGCCGTGCCGGAACGCTGGTTCACCTTCTGCGCCGGACTCGGATTCGACGCCGGCGTCCTCGGCCGGGTGGAACAGAAGCGCGAACGCGGCAAGCGTTCGACCCACCCGCTCTACGTGCGCCAGGTGATACGCCAGTTCCTGGAGGAACCGCACCGCCGCAATGGCCTGATCACGCTGGACGTCCCCGGCCAGGAGCCGGTCACGGATCTCGCGCTGTCCATAATCTGCAACACCGCACCGTGGACCTACCTGGGCAATCGCCCGATGTACGCCGCCCCCAAGGCGTCCTTCGACACGGGCCTGGACGTCCTCGGACTGAAGCGTCTCACCACCGCCGCGGTGGCCCGGTACGCCACTCAGCTGCTCACTTCGAGCCCGGAGAAAGGCCCGCACGGCAAGCACGCCGTCTCCCTGCACGACCTCACGGACTTCACCTTGCATTCAAAGGCGCCTCTGCCCTTCCAGATGGACGGTGACCACCTGGGACTGCGTACGAGCGTGACGTTCACAGGCGTACGCCGTGCACTGCGTGTGATTGTGTGAGTGGAAGGGCCCAAAGTCCTTTGACTCGAACGTTTGGGCTGGCCCCCACCCCTTAGAAGTACGGCTGTGACCTAGTCGACACCGAGGAATCAAAAAAAACTTTCCAGAAGGGGTTGTATCCGCCGCCGAGGTTTGCGAATCTCTACATGGCGATCGGGACGGCCCGCAACATCGGCCTCCACTGAGAGCCAGAACCCCTTCTCACCACAACAGGACCACATCCAGCTCTTCTGGGCGTCGGACCTTCGTCTGCGGGGGGATTCGTGAAAGCGTTCACATTCACAAGCAACAGCATGTAATACCAAGGAGAGGTAGCAGCCATGGACTGGCGTCACAACGCCGTTTGTCGTGAGGAAGACCCCGAGCTGTTCTTCCCCATCGGCAACACCGGTCCTGCGCTGCTGCAGATCGAGGAAGCCAAGGCCGTCTGCCGTCGCTGCCCCGTCATGGAGCAGTGCCTGCAGTGGGCGCTCGAGTCCGGCCAGGACTCCGGCGTCTGGGGTGGCCTCAGCGAGGACGAGCGCCGCGCAATGAAGCGCCGCGCCGCTCGCAACCGGGCGCGTAACGCCAGCGCCTGACCGACGCCCCCCGCACGACGAGCCTCAGCCCGGCGGCGCGTACAGAGCGTACGCACAGCCCCGCCTTCGAGTCGCAGCGCGCAGTACCCCCGAAGCGCATCGCACCGTGAGCACCACGCAGTGGGCCCGGACCGTCACCACGGTCCGGGCCCACTGCTGTGTGCGGAGCCTCCGTTACTGGTCCTTGCGGGACGGGGCGGTCCGGACGGGGATGTCGAGCACCACCTGGGTGCCGCGACCGGGTGCCGGGACCATCCCGAAGGTGCCGCCGAGCTCACCCTCGACCAGCGTCCGCACGATCTGGAGACCCAGATTACCGGCCCTCTGCGGGTCGAACCCCTCGGGCAGCCCCCGCCCGTCGTCCGTGACGGTGATCAGCAGCCGGGCCTCGGCCGATGAGCCGCCGCGCACCGCGGACACCTCGACCGTGCCGTGCTCGGCGACGGTGAACGCGTGCTCGAGTGCGTTCTGCAGCACCTCGGTGAGGACCATCGACAGCGGGGTGGCCACCTCCGCGTCGAGGATCCCGAAGCGGCCCGTGCGACGGCAGGTGACCTTGCCGGGTGAGATCTCGGCGACCATGGCGATCACCCGGTCGGCGATCTCGTCGAACTCCACCCGCTCGTCCAGATTCTGGGACAGCGTCTCGTGCACGATGGCGATCGAACCCACGCGCCGCACCGCCTCGTTGAGCGCCTCGCGGCCCCGCTCCGACTCCATCCGGCGCGCCTGGAGCCGCAACAGGGCTGCCACCGTCTGGAGGTTGTTCTTCACCCGGTGGTGGATCTCCCGGATGGTGGCGTCCTTGGTGATCAATTCCCGTTCACGCCGCCGCAGTTCCGTCACGTCCCGGAGCAGCACCAGCGAGCCGATGCGCACACCCTTGGGCGACAGCGGGATCGCGCGCAGCTGGATGACGCCGCCGGCGCCCTCGACCTCGAACTCCCTCGGCGCGTATCCGCTCGCCACCTTGACCAGCGCCTCGTCCACCGGGCCCCGCGACGGCGCGAGTTCGGCGGTCGTCACACCGAGGTTGTGGCCGACCAGGTCCGAGGCCAGGCCGAGGCGGTGGTAGGCGGAGAGGCCGTTGGGGCTGGCGTACTGCACGATGCCGTCGGCGTCGAGCCGGATCAGCCCGTCGCCCACACGCGGGGACACGTCCATGTCGACCTGCTGGCCGGGGAACGGGAAGGACCCGGCGGCGATCATCTGGGCCAGGTCGGAGGCGGACTGGAGGTAGGTGAGCTCCAGCCGGGACGGTGTGCGGACGGTGAGCAGGTTGGTGTTGCGGCCGATGACCCCGAGGACCCGGCCCTCCCTCCGTACGGGGATCGACTCGACCCGTACGGGCACCTCCTCCCGCCACTCCGGATCGCCCTCGCGGACGATGCGGCCCTCGTCCAGGGCTGCGTCCAGCAGCGGGCGGCGGCCCCGCGGCACCAGATGGCCCACCATGTCGTCCTGGTAGGAGGTGGGGCCGGTGTTGGGCCGCATCTGCGCCACGGAGACGTAGCGGGTCCCGTCGCGGGTGGGCACCCACAGGACGAGGTCGGCGAAGGACAGATCGGAGAGCAGCTGCCACTCCGAGACCAGCAGGTGGAGCCACTCGAGGTCGGTGTCACTCAGGGCTGTGTGCTGGCGGACCAGATCGTTCATGGAGGGCACATGTGCGAGCGTACCCGCGGAATCGAAGAGGTTCCGAACCGATCGGCCCGCCGATGCGTGACACTGTGGGAGGGCGCACCGCGGCGAGAAATCCGCGCCCACCGATGGACACGACCTATTGGTCTAGTCCACAATGCACCGTGTACGGACGCCAGACCCAGGTCGCGCCCCGTGCACGACAGACCTCCGTTCTCCCCGCACAGGAGAACGGACCGAGGTGTCCGGCGCTCTCTGCCCTGACTGCGCCGACGCCTCACACGGCCGGAGGCACCGCACACCGCCGGCCAGGAAGCTCCGGGCTGCGGTGCCGGACGGGCTGAGGGTCCCGTCCCGGCGCCGCGGCCCGCGGGTGTTTCCGGGGCCGCCGCTCCCGCCGCACGCGCGCCTCCCGCCTCCGCCGCACCTGGCCTTCACCCCTCGCGGTGCGCGGCCTCCACACCCACGGCGAGCGGCTTTCACCCCCTGGGAGCGCGGCATCCACACCCCGCCGGCGCGACCGTCCGCCGACAGGGCGACAACCGGTGACGAACAGGCGAGCGGTTCACCTCCGAGCCGTGCCGTTCTGCTAGATTGGGCACCTAGATTGGTCTATACCACCCGCCACTCTTCAGATCGGCAGGCACAGCGTGGAAGTTGTCATCGTCCCGGACGCCTCGGCAGGCGGAGAACTCATCGCGGAGGCCATCGCGGCACTGCTGAGCCGCAAGCCCGACGCCCTGCTCGGCGTTGCCACCGGCTCGACCCCGCTGCCCGTCTACAAGGCCCTGGCGGCGAAGGTCCGCTCCGGCGCCGTGGACCCGTCGAACGCACGGATCTGCCAGCTCGACGAGTATGTCGGGCTGCCCGCGGGCCACCCCGAGTCCTACCGTTCGGTGGTACTGCGCGAGGTCGTCGAGCCGCTCGGCCTGTCCGAGAAGTCCTTCATGGGACCGGACGGCACGGCCGAGGACGTCCAGGCGGCCTGCGAGGCGTACGACAAGGCGCTCGCCGAGGCGGGCGGGGTGGACCTCCAGCTCCTGGGCATCGGGACCGACGGGCACATCGGCTTCAACGAGCCGTGCTCCTCGCTCGCCTCCCGCACCCGCATCAAGACGCTGACCGAGCAGACCCGGATCGACAACGCGCGCTTCTTCGACGACGACATCGAGCAGGTACCGCGCCACGTCATCACCCAGGGCATCGGCACCATCCTGGAGGCCCGCCACCCGATCCTGCTGGCCACCGGTGAGGGCAAGGCCGAGGCCGTGGCCCGTACGGTCGAGGGCCCGGTGGCCTCCGTGGTGCCGGCGTCCGCGCTCCAGCTGCACCCGCACGCGACCGTGGTGGTCGACGAGGCGGCGGCGTCGAAGCTGAAGCTGGCGGACTACTTCCGCGCCACCTATGCGGCGAAGCCGCAGTGGCAGGGCCTGTAGGACTCCTCGTACGCGTGAGGGCCGGGCCACCGTGCGGTGGCCCGGCCCTCGTTCGTGGTCACGTCAGACGGGGTCAGGGCGCCGTGCCGGTGATCGTCTCCGCCGCCGCGACCCCGCACACCCGGGCCGCGCCGTGCGTGGCGATGTGCCACGCGCCCCGGGCCGGCGCCATGGGCAGCCCCATCTCGACGACCGTCGTGTCCGGCCGCGCCGCCACCACGGCGTCCACGGCCGCGCCCATCCACGGGTGCCGGTGGGCGTCGCGGACGACGGCGACGATGCGCCGCTCCCCCGCCGCCCGCAGCACATCGGCTGCGGCATTCTCGCTGCCGCTGTCGTAGGTGTCCGCCACGGTGCCGGGCAGGATCCTGGACAGCTCGGCAGCGACACCCCACGGCGTCTCGGCGCCGACGGCGATGTTGGCGACGGGGGTGAAGGCCGCGACGTACGCCGGCTCCCGCAGAGGTGCGGCGGAGCCCGTGACCGTCACGGCCCTGCGGGCGGCGATCAGCCCGATGTCGGCTCCGGCGCCGGGCGCGGTCCCCTCCTGCATGTCCGCGCCCGGCTCCGGGGCAGCCCCCCTGGCCCGCAGCGTCCATGACGCCAGGGCCCGTACACGTGCGGCGGCGTCGGCCAGCCGCTCCTCCGGCAGTTCGCCGGTCCGCACCGCCGTCACCAGCGCGTCACGCAGCCGCAGCACGGTGTCCTCGTCGGCCAGCCCGCCGCCGACGCAGATGGCGTCGGCGCCCGCGGCTATGGCGAGGACCGATCCGCGCTCGATGCCGTACGTGCCGGCGATGGCGTCCATCTCCATGCCGTCGGTGACGATCAGCCCGTCGTAGCCCAGTTCCTCGCGCAGCAGACCGGTGAGGATGCGAGGGCTCAGGGTCGCGGGCCGGGACGGGTCGAGTGCGGGTAGCAGGATATGTGCGCTCATCACGGATTTGGAACCCGCCGCGATGGCGGCACGGAAAGGCACCAGCTCACGAGCGTGCAGGGTGTCCGAATCCACATCGATGCGCGGCAGCGCGTGGTGCGAGTCGACCGCCGTGTCGCCGTGCCCCGGGAAGTGCTTGGTGCACGCGGCGACGCCGGCGGCCTGGAGGCCTTCGACGTACGCGGCGGTGTGGCGGGCCACGAGGGCGGGATCGGCGCCGAAGGAGCGCACGCCGATCACCGGGTTGCCCGGATCGGAGTTGACGTCGGCGGACGGCGCCCAGTTGAGGTTGACCCCGCACTCGGCGAGCCTCCGGCCGAGTTCCCTGGCAACGGCCCTGGTCAGGTCCACGTCGTCGACGGCGCCCAGGGCGAGGTTGCCGGGGAAGGAGGAGCCGTTGCGGACCTCCAGCCGGGTGACGTCCCCGCCCTCCTCGTCGATCGCGACGAGCACGTCGTCCCGCTCGGCCCGCAGCCGCGCGGTGAGCGCCGCCAGCTGCTCGGGCGAGTCGATGTTCCGGCCGAACAGCCCGACGGATGCCAGCCCTTCGCCGACCCTGCGCAGGAGCCAGTCCGGAGCGGTGGTGCCGGTGAAGCCCGGCTGGAGGACGGCGAGTGCGTCACGGGTGACGGTGTCCGTGGTGGACACGAGTGTGGTCATGAGGCTGCGTTATCCCTTCACGGCGCCGGAGGTGAGCCCCGTAGCCATCTTCCCCTGGATGATCATGAAGAAGATGACGACCGGGATGGAGATGAGTGTGGAGGCCGCCATCAGCGCGCCGTAGTCCGTTCCGCGCTCCGTGGTGAACGTCATCAGCCACACGTTGAGGGTGTACTTGGAGTTGTCGTTGATCAGGATGTACGCGAAGAGGTACTCGTTCCAGGCGTTGACCAGCGCGAAGATCGACGCGGCGGCGAGCCCCGGAGCCAGCAGCGGGAAGATGACCCGGCGGAAGGCCCCCATGCGGGTGCAGCCGTCCACCATCGCGGACTCCTCGAGCTCCACGGGGATGTTGATGACGAATCCGCGGATCATGATGGTCGCGAAGGGCAGCGTGGAGACCAGGTAGACGACGATGAGTCCCCAGTACTCGTCGATGCCCCCCATCGCGTTGAGCTGGAGGTAGATCGGGATCAGCATCGCGGTCGGCGGCAGCATCTGGACCAGGATCATGACCATCATCAGCGCCTTCCGCCCGAAGAAGCGGAAGCGCCCGATGGCGAGCGCCGCGAGGGTCGCGATGATCATGCCGCCGAGGACGGCGGTGACCGAGACGATGAGGCTCGACTGGATCGCTGTCGCGAAGTTGTCCTGCTTCACCGCGCGCGCGAAGTTGTCGAAGGTGAGGGAGGACGGCCACAGGGTCTGGTCGTAGGACCGGATCTCGTGGTTGGGGCGCAGCGAGCTGACGATCAGCCAGTAGACCGGGAAGGCCATGATCCCGGCCGTGACCAGGGCCAGGATGTTGTAGCCGAGCCGGTTCCTCTTGCGGTCCGGCCGCAGGACCTGGGCCGGCGCGTTCGTGGGCGTGGAGGCGCTCATTCGACCTCTCCCGTCTTGATCAGCTGGCGCAGGTAGTACACGGCGACGCCGGACAGCATCAGGACGGTGATCAGTGCGATCGCGCTGCCCTGGCTGAAGGAGGTGGACTCGAACGCCTTGGAGAAGGAGTAGAGGCCGAGGGTCTCGTACTCGGGTTCGGGCTTGTTGCCGCGCAGCAGCCAGATCTGGCCGAACACGTTGAAGTCCCAGATGACCGAGAGCGTGGCGACCATCGTGAAGACCGGCTTGATGACGGGCCAGGTCACGTAGCGGTAGACGCCGAAGGCGGTGGCTCCGTCGAGGGCGGCTGCCTCCTCCAGTTCCTTCGGGACCTGGGTGAGGGCCGCGTACATCGTGATCACGACGAACGGGATGGCGCCCCAGACGACCAGGAGCGTGATGATGCCGAAGCCCTGCCACGGGTCGAGGAACCAGTTGTGCCCCAGCCACCTGTCCTCGTTGCCGGTGATGTCGGCGAGCAGGGTGTTGATCAGGCCGTAGTCGGAGTCGGAGAGCCACCGGAAGACCGAGGCGGCGACCATGAGCGGCATGGACCACGCGGCGATCAGAGCCACCGTGAGGACGAGCCTGACCCAGGTGGAGAGCCTCAGCATCATGAGGGCGATGAGCAGCCCGAGGCCCATGGTCAGCGTGACGCAGATGACCATGAAGACGATGGTCCTGCCGACGACCGCCCAGAACTCCGGGTCGCCGAGGATGTTGGTGAACTGCTCGAAGCCGACCCACGGGGTCTCGCCGTTGCCCCACAGGGCCGCCCGTCCCAGGTCCTGGAAGGACATGATCACGGTCTTGATCAGCGGGTAGACGTAGACGGCGGCGATAGCCAGGATCGCCGGCAGGATCAGGAGGTAAGGGAGGAGCGCTCCCTTCTTACGCCGCTTCTTCGGGCGGGGCCCGTCGGCTTCCTGTCCGGAGGGTGAGATCCCGGTCTTCTCCGGGACACGCGGTACGGGGACCGGTGGACCGGCGGCCTTGGTGTCGGCAGCAGTCACGTGACTGACCTTCCATCGGGATTCCGGGGATCTGCACCCGGGAATCACGGCGTTTCTACCTGAGAAAAGGGAGGCGGGGGCCCGGTGTTCGCCGGACCCCCGCCTGGAGAGCCGAAGGCCCGGGGACTACTTGTTGATGAGCTCGTTGATCTTGTCGTCGGCCTTCTTGGCGGCGTCGGCCACCGAGGTGCCCTTGAGGATCTCCAGGAGCATGTTCTCCAGGACCTCCTCCTTCTCGATGGAGGTCCAGCCCGGCGCGATCGGCGTGAACCAGGCGTCCGGCACCGCGTTGGCGACGGCGGCCGTCTCGGGCTTGGACTTCAGCGGCTCGAGCTGCTTCTCGTTGTTCGGGAGGATGTTCTTGGAGGTGAGCACATCCTGCGACTTCTCACTGGTGAAGAGGGAGACCCACTCCTCGCCCAGGTCGGTGACCTTCGACTTGGCGGTCACCGCGAGGTCCGAACCACCGATGAAGGACGGGAGGGCCTTGCCGTTCGGGCCGGGCATGCCGGCTGTGCCGATCTTGCCCTCGAGCTTCGGGTTGCCGTTGTTGGCGCCGTCGACGACGGAGCCGGCCTCCCAGCCGTTGCCGTAGATCAGCGAGGTCTTCTCGTTGGCCATGACGTTGGCGTGGTCCTGCTCGTCCTTCGTCTGGTCGGCCTTGTTGTACTTCTTGACCAGGTTGACGAAGTGCTCGATGCCCTTCTGGGACTCGGGGGAGGAGAGGTTGCCCTTCCACTCCTTCGCGCCCTCGTCGTACTCGGCGATGGAGCCGCCGTAGCCCGCGACGTAGGACATGGCCGCGTACCAGTAACGGCCCGGCAGGTAGAGGGACGAGAAGCGCTTGTCCTTCTTGGTGTACTCGGCCGAGACCTTGTCGAGTGCGGCGAGCAGCTCGTCCTCGGTCTGCGGGAGGACGTCGCTGCCGGTGCCCTTCTTGAGCATGTCCTTGTTGTAGATCGCGACACGGGCGCCCGCGTAGTAAGGCACGCAGAACTGCTTGCCCTCGAAGGTGCAGGTGTCCTTCAGACCCTTGATCCAGGTGTCCGAGTTGTCGTACTTCTTGGGGTCGATCTCGGCGAGGGCGCCGTTGAGGATGTACTGCATCGTCTCGGTGTTGCCGAGCTCGACGACGTCCGGGAACTTGTCGCCACCGAGGGCCGTGTCGAGCTTCTTGGCCTTGTCCGCCCACTGCTGGTACTGGACGTTGACCTTGACCTTCGGGTACTTCTTCTTGAACTGCGCGTTGACGTCCTTGACCAGCTCCGGCCAGGTGCTCTGCGCGTCGACCATCAGCCAGACCGTCAGGCTCTCGGTACGGTCCTTCGGGTCCTTCGAGGCGTTGTCACTACCGTCCCCACCACACGCCGCGATACCGGTCATCATCGCTGCGACGCCTACTGCCGCAATGAGCTTGCGATTCATGCCACACCCTCCTCAGGGATACCAGCAACCCCCCGCCCACCGCGAAGACGTACGCCTGGCGCTACCTGTGGGGCTGGGACCTGGTCTTTAATGGTTTAGACCAGTACCCGGAGCTTGGCCTAGACCTTTAGGGGTGTCAAGGGTGTATAAGAAGTGCACTCGCGTCCGTTATCGGACCGACACCTGAGGGAGGGCGACGACCCGTGACCGGACCGTGCCACCATGTGAGCCGCTACAGACGGAGGAGCCGGTGACGGCAGCAACGCAGCAGTCGGGAAGGCGGGCCATGGGTGCCGACGGGGGCAGAGTGACGAGCGAGACCGGCGCGGGTGGGCGTACGGCACGCGTCCCGAAGTACTACCGGCTCAAGCGCCATCTCCTCGACATGACGGACACCATGCCGCCGGGCACCCCGGTGCCGCCCGAGCGGACCCTGGCCGCCGAGTTCGACACCTCGCGTACGACCGTGCGCCAGGCCCTCCAGGAGCTGGTCGTCGAGGGCCGGCTGGAACGCATCCAGGGCAAGGGCACCTTCGTCGCCAAGCCGAAGGTCTCCCAGGCACTGCAACTCACCTCGTACACCGAGGACATGCGCGCCCAGGGCCTCGAACCGACCTCGCAGCTGCTGGACATCGGCTACGTCACCGCGGACGACACACTCGCCGGGCTGCTGGACATCACGGCCGGCGGACGGGTGCTGCGGATCGAGCGGCTCCGGCTCGCCAGCGGTGAACCGATGGCCATCGAGACCACGCACCTCTCGGCCAGGCGCTTCCCCGCGCTGCGGCGTTCCCTGGTGAAGTACACCTCGCTCTACACCGCGCTGGCCGAGGTGTACGACGTCCGGCTGGCCGAGGCCGAGGAGACCATCGAGACCTCCCTCGCCACTCCGCGCGAGGCGGGGCTGCTCGGCACGGACGTCGGCCTGCCGATGCTCATGCTGTCCCGTCACTCGATCGACGGACACGGCGAACCGGTCGAGTGGGTCCGCTCGGTGTACCGCGGCGACCGCTACAAGTTCGTGGCCCGCCTGAAGCGTCCCACCGACTGAGACGCCGACGGACACACGGCCCCACCGGTCCCCCCGCGCACACGCGGGGGGACCGGTCTTTTTCGGGCGACACCGGACCGTTGCCGGACCGCAATGCGGACGGGGGGTGACGGTGGCCGGATCTCTCGCCTAGATTTCCTGCGCATTACACCAGGTGATCAGCGAGGGGACGGAGTCGCCAATGACGGAAGAAAACGATGCGAAACCACCGGTGGTGACACCCGCCAGAGTGGTCATCGCGCTCTGTCTGATCGCCCCGTTCGTGGCGATGCTGTGGGTGAGCTCGTACGCGAAGGTCGAACCGACCTTCATAGGCATCCCGTTCTTCTACTGGTACCAGATGCTCTGGGTGCTCCTCTCGACCGCCCTCACCATGGTCGCGTACAAGCTGTGGCAGCGTGACCAGCGCGCCCGCAAGGGGGGTGCTTCCGCATGAAGGACGGCGTGAACGGCGTCGCACTCGCCGTGTTCATCTTCTTCTTCCTGGCCGTCACGGTCATCGGGTTCATGGCCGCGCGCTGGCGCAAGGCCGAGAACGAGGCCAGCCTCGACGAATGGGGCCTGGGCGGACGGTCGTTCGGCACCTGGGTGACCTGGTTCCTGCTGGGTGGCGACCTCTACACGGCGTACACCTTCGTCGCGGTGCCCGCGGCGATCTACGCGGCGGGCGCGGCGGGCTTCTTCGCCGTCCCGTACACGATCCTCGTCTACCCCCTGATCTTCACCTTCCTGCCGCGCCTCTGGTCGGTCTCGCACAAGCACGGCTACGTCACCACCTCGGACTTCGTCCGCGGGCGCTTCGGTTCGAAGGGCCTCTCGCTGGCGGTCGCCCTCACCGGCATCCTCGCCACGATGCCGTACATCGCGCTCCAGCTGGTCGGCATCCAGGCCGTGCTGGACGTCATGGGCGTCGGCGGCGGCGAGACGACGCACTGGTTCATCAAGGACCTGCCGCTGCTGATCGCGTTCGCGGTCCTCGCCGCGTACACGTACTCCTCGGGGCTGCGTGCCCCGGCGCTGATCGCGTTCGTCAAGGACGGCCTGATCTATCTGGTCATCGCCGTGGCGATCATCTACATCCCGATCAAGCTCGGCGGGTTCGACGACATCTTCTCCAAGGCGAGCGAGGCGTTCTCTGCGAAGAACGAAGCCGCGGGCAAGCCCGTCGCGGGCCTCGTCCCGGGCGAGATGGGCCAGTGGGGCTACGCGACCCTGGCACTGGGTTCGGCGCTCGCCCTCTTCATGTACCCGCACTCGATCACGGCGACGCTCTCCAGCCGCAGCCGTGAGGTGATCCGGCGCAACACCACGATCCTGCCGCTGTACTCGCTGATGCTCGGCCTCCTGGCCCTGCTCGGCTTCATGGCGATCGCCGCGGGGGTCAAGGTGGACAACGGACAGCTGGCGATCCCGCAGCTGTTCGAGAACATGTTCCCCGACTGGTTCGCGGGCGTGGCCTTCGCCGCGATCGGTATCGGCGCGCTGGTGCCGGCCGCGATCATGTCGATCGCCGCGGCGAACCTCTTCACCCGCAACATCTACAAGGACTTCATCAAGCCCGACGCGACCCCGGCCCAGGAGACCAAGGTCTCCAAGCTGGTCTCGCTCCTGGTCAAGGTCGGCGCGCTCGCCTTCGTCCTCACCATGGACAAGACGGTCGCGATCAACTTCCAGCTGCTGGGCGGCATCTGGATCCTCCAGACGATGCCGGCCCTGGTCGGCGGCCTGTTCACCCGCTGGTTCCACCGCTGGGCACTGATCGCCGGCTGGGCGGTCGGCATGCTCTACGGAACGGTGGCGGCGTACGGCGTGGCCAGCCCGACCCAGAAGCACTTCGGCGGGTCCTCGAAGGAGATCCCCGGCATCGGCGAGATCGGCTACATCGGTCTCACCGCCTTCGTGCTGAACGTCGTCGTCGTGGTCGTCCTGACCTTCGTCCTCAACGCGGTGAAGGCACCGGCGGGCGTGGACGAGACCTCCCCCGGCGACTACACGGCGGACGTGGGCGACCCGGGCGTCAAGACGGAGCTCCCGCCGGCCACGGTGGGCGCCCCGGGAGGGGGCCACTGACCTCGCGGCAGTGGTGAGAAGTGCGGCGTCCGTCCCGGCAGGGCTCTTCCTGCCGGGACGGCGTCGTGCCGGGACCCGTTCCGGGGACCCGCGACGGCGTCGTGCCGGGTCCCCGGGAACCCCAGAACGGCGTCGTGCCTGGTCCCCGTCCCCCGGGAGGGGTCCCGGCGCGAAACAGGTGCGCGCGGCGCCCACCGCCTGGTGCACACTTCCGCCCATGGACGTATCGATCAGGCCGGTCCTGCCCGCCCACCACGTAGAACTGGGCGAGATCACCGCCCAGGCGTATCTCGGCGACGGTCTCCTGGACTTCGGAGCCGAGGATCCCTATCTGGAACAGCTCCGCGCGGTCGGACGCCGGGCGGCCGAGGCCGAGGTGCTGGTGGCGCTGGACGCCGAGGGACAGCTGCTGGGAGGCGTCACGTACGTCGCGCCCGGCAGCCCGTGGGCCGACATAGCCGGGGAGGACGAGGCGGAGTTCCGGATGCTGGCAGTCGCGCCGGAGGCCCGGGGGCGGGGCGCCGGCGAGGCACTGGTGCGGGCCTGCGTCGACCGGGCGCGGGCCGCGGGAGGGCTCACCGGAATCGTCCTGTCGACGCAGCCGGCCATGCTGGGTGCCCATCGCATCTACCGGCGGCTCGGCTTCGAGCGGACTCCGGAACGGGACTGGTGCCCTCTTCCCGATCTCCCACTCCTGACCTTCCGTCTGGCCTTGTGACCCCTCACGACACAAGATGTGGGGGCTGCTTCATTCGGTAGCCCCCACATGTATGCTCGACCTCGCTGTCGCCGCAGGGGAATCCGGTGTGAGTCCGGAACTGTCCCGCAACGGTGTGACCGGTGCGCTCACGCGCACCGGCGAAGTCCGAAGACCTGTCGACAGTGCGTCCGGCTCGACCGAACCGGACGCCGAGACGTCCGGGCCCCGCGGAGGGCCGGTGGACGCCGTGCACTCCGTGCCGCCCTTCGACGGGCTTCGCCGTGCCCGGCTGCCCCGCTCCCGCAGGCACCGAGCCGAGCGAGGGATAGCCCCAGTGACCATCGCGCCAGCCGATCCGGTTTCAGCCGCGGATTTCGAAGGCCGCACGACCGACGCGCCCGGGACCGCACTGCTGCGGACCCTGACCGGCCTGACGGCCGATCTCCCCGACACCGACCCCGGACGGGTCGCCGCCGCCGCGCTCCGCGGCCGCAGCGCGCGGGCGGACGAGGCGGAGCTGCGCTCGCTGGCCACCGAGGCCGCGGCGGGCCTGATCTCCGAGGACCCGGCGTACTCCCGGCTGGCCGCCCGGCTCCTCACCCGTGCCGTGGCGGACGAGGCGGCCGGACAGGGCGCCGTCTCCTTCTCCGCTTCGGTCGCCGTGGGACACCGCGAAGGCCTGATCGCGGACCGTACGGCGGAGTTCGTCGCGCTGCACGCCGAGGCCTTGGACGCCCTGGTCGAGCAGGCGCTCGCCGACGGCGCCGACGACCGCTTCGGCTACTTCGGGCTCCGGACGCTGCACAGCCGCTACCTGCTGCGCCACCCGCTCACGCGCCAAGTCGTCGAGACCCCGCAGCACTTCATGCTGCGCGTCGCCGCCGGGCTCGCCGAGGACACCTCCGAGCGGGCTCTGGAGGAAGTGGCGGCGCTGTACGGCCTGATGAGCCGGCTCGACTACCTCCCCTCCTCCCCCACCCTGTTCAACTCCGGCACCCGTCACCCGCAGATGTCCTCCTGCTACCTGCTGGACTCCCCGCTGGACGAGCTCGACTCGATCTACGACCGCTACCACCAGGTGGCGCGCCTCTCCAAGCACGCGGGCGGCATCGGACTCTCCTACTCCCGTATCCGGGCCCGGGGTTCACTCATCCGGGGGACCAACGGGCACTCCAACGGCATCGTGCCGTTCCTGAAGACGCTCGACGCCTCCGTCGCGGCCGTCAACCAGGGAGGCAGGCGCAAGGGGGCGGCCGCGGTCTACCTGGAGACCTGGCACGCGGACATCGAGGAGTTCCTGGAGCTGCGCGACAACACCGGCGAGGACCAGCGGCGCACGCATAACCTCAACCTGGCGCACTGGATCCCGGACGAGTTCATGCGCCGCGTCGACGCGGACACCGAGTGGTCGCTGTTCTCCCCGGCGGACACCCCCGAGCTGGTGGACCTGTGGGGCGACGAGTTCGACGCGGCCTACCGCGCGGCCGAGGCGAAGGGGCTGGCCCGCAAGACGATGCCGGCGCGTGAGCTGTACGGGCGCATGATGCGGACGCTGGCTCAGACCGGGCAGGGCTGGATGACGTTCAAGGACGCCTCCAACCGCACGGCCAACCAGACCGCCGAGCCGGGCCGCGTCGTCCACTCGTCGAATCTCTGCACGGAGATCCTCGAGGTCACGGACGACGGCGAGACGGCCGTCTGCAACCTCGGCTCGGTCAACCTCGGCGCGTTCGTCGCCGACGGCACCATCGACTGGGAGCGGCTGGACGCCACCGTCCGCACCGCGGTGACCTTCCTCGACCGCGTGGTGGACATCAACTTCTACCCCACCGAGCAGGCAGGCCGCTCCAACGCCCGCTGGCGCCCCGTGGGCCTGGGCGCGATGGGCCTCCAGGACGTGTTCTTCCAGCTGCGCCTGCCGTTCGACTCCCCCGAGGCCCGCGCACTGTCCACGAAGATCTCCGAGCGGATCATGCTGGCCGCCTATGAGGCCTCCTGCGCCCTCGCCGAGCGGTCCGGCCCGCTGCCCGCCTGGTCCGAGACCCGCGCCGCCCGTGGCGTCCTGCACCCGGACCACTACGGCACCGAGCTGAACTGGCCCGAGCGCTGGGACGCGCTGCGCGCCCGCGTCGCCAGGAGCGGGATGCGCAACTCGCTGCTGCTCGCCATCGCCCCCACGGCGACGATCGCCTCGATCGCCGGGGTGTACGAGTGCATCGAGCCGCAGGTCTCCAACCTCTTTAAGCGCGAGACGCTCAGTGGCGAGTTCCTCCAGGTCAACGCGTACCTGGTGGAGGAGCTGAAGAAGCTCGGCGTCTGGGACGCCCGGACCCGTGAGGCACTCCGTGAGGCGAGTGGCTCGGTGCAGGGCTTCGGGTGGATCCCCGAGGACGTGCGGGAGCTGTACCGCACGGCGTGGGAGATCCCGCAGCGCGGTCTGATCGACATGGCGGCGGCGCGTACCCCGTTCCTCGACCAGAGCCAGTCGCTGAACCTGTTCCTGGAGACGCCGACGATCGGCAAGCTCTCCTCGATGTACGCGTACGCCTGGAAGCAAGGGCTGAAGACGACGTACTACCTGCGCTCGCGCCCGGCCACCCGGATCGCCCGCGCGGCGTCGGCCGCGGCCCCTGTTCCCGTACAGCAGGCCTCGGCTCCCGACGCGGACGCCATTGCCTGTTCCCTCGAAAACCCCGAGTCCTGCGAGGCCTGCCAGTGATGAGTACTTCCGAGAACAAGAACCTGCTCGACCCGGGCTTCGAACTGACGCTGCGCCCCATGCGCTACCCGGACTTCTACGAGCGCTACCGGGACGCGATCAAGAACACCTGGACGGTCGAGGAGGTCGACCTGCACTCCGACGTCGCCGACCTCGCCAAGCTCTCCCCCGGTGAGCAGCACATGATCGGCCGGCTGGTCGCGTTCTTCGCGACGGGTGACTCGATCGTCTCCAACAACCTGGTGCTGACGCTCTACAAGCACATCAACTCGCCCGAGGCCCGGCTGTACCTGTCACGTCAGCTGTTCGAGGAGGCCGTGCACGTCCAGTTCTACCTGACGCTGCTCGACACCTATCTCCCCGACCCGGAGGACCGTGCGGCGGCCTTCGACGCGGTCGAGGAGATCCCCTCCATCCGCGAGAAGGCGCAGTTCTGCTTCCGGTGGATGGACTCGGTCGAGAAGATCGAGCGGCTGGAGACGAAGGCCGACCGCCGTCGCTTCCTGCTCAACCTGATCTGCTTCGCCGCGTGCATCGAGGGGCTGTTCTTCTACGGAGCCTTCGCCTACGTCTACTGGTTCCGCTCGCGCGGTCTGCTGCACGGTCTCGCCACGGGCACCAACTGGGTGTTCCGTGACGAGACGATGCACATGAACTTCGCCTTCGAGGTCGTGGACACCGTCCGCAAGGAGGAGCCGGACCTCTTCGACGACGCACTCCGGCAGCAGGTCACCGACATGCTGCGCGAGGCGGTCGAGGCGGAGCTGCAGTTCGGCCGCGACCTGTGCGGCGAGGGCCTGCCGGGGATGAACACCGAGTCGATGCGCCAGTACCTGGAGTGCGTCGCCGACCAGCGGCTCACCCGGCTCGGCTTCCCGCCGCTCTACGGCTCCGAGAACCCGTTCTCCTTCATGGAGCTCCAAGGGGTGCAGGAGCTGACCAACTTCTTCGAACGCCGGCCCTCCGCGTACCAGGTGGCGGTGGAGGGGTCGGTCGGCTTCGACGACGACTTCTAGATCCTGGCCCAGGACCTGAGGTACGGGCGCCGCGTGGCCGTGACGGGCCGCGCGGCGTCCGCCGTTTCCGGGGGCCGGACCTCCCGGTGGAGTTCCGCCTCCCGCAGCTCGCGGTCGATGCGGCGCTCCCGCGCGAACCCGACGAGCGCGGGCAGCAGGACGAGGGCGAAAAGTGCGGCTATGGACAGGTAGCTCAGGAATGTGTTCATGCCTCTACTGTCGTCCGTCCGCCCGGATTCGGTCAGTGGCAGGACTGTCATACACCCTCGAATTACTGCCACACTGACGTCATGCTGAAGAATGTCGCCGTTCTGCTGCTCGACGATGTCCATCCCTTCGAACTCGGCGTCCTGTGCGAGGTGTTCGGTCTCGACCGGTCCGAGGAAGGGCTCCCCGTCCACGACTTCGCCGTCGTGTCCGCCGAGGGCCCGACCCTGCGGACCCACGCCGGGTTCTCCATCAGCGCGCTGTGCGAGCTGGACCGGCTGGAGGAGGCCGAGCTCATCGCCGTGCCCTCAGGAGGCCGCTTCTCGGAGCGGACGTACCCGCGGGAGGCCCTGGATGCACTGCGCCGGGCGGTGGAACGCGGGGCAAGGGTCCTGAGCGTCTGCTCCGGCGCCTTCGTCCTGGGCGCGGCCGGGCTGCTGGACGGGCGCCGCTGCACCACCCACTGGCGGCATGCCGACGAGCTGGCCCGCCGCTTCCCCGAGGCCCGGGTGGAGCCGGACGTGCTCTACGTGGACGAGGGCCCGGTCATCACGTCGGCGGGCACGGCCGCGGGCATCGACGCCGCCCTGCACCTGGTCCGCCAGGCGTACGGGCCGACCGTCGCGAACACCCTCGCGCGCCGCATGGTGGTGCCCCCGCACCGGGACGGCGGCCAGGCGCAGTACATCAAGCGCCCGTTGCCGCCCACGCGGTGCGACACGGTCGGTGAGACGCTCGCCTGGATGGAGCGCCATCTCGACGAGGAGCTGACCGTCGAGCAGTTGGCCGCCCAGACCCACATGTCACCCCGGACCTTCGCCCGGCGCTTCCAGCAGGAGACCGGCACCACGCCGTACCGCTGGCTGCTCCGTCAGCGGGTACTGCTGGCGCAGCACCTCCTGGAGACCTCGGACGAGACCATGGACACGATCGCGGGCCGGACCGGATTCGGCAACGCGGCGGCGCTGCGCCATCAGTTCGTACGGGCGCTCGGCACGACGCCGAACGCGTACCGCCGGACGTTCCGGGGACCGGCCGGCCTGGTGGAAGTGGCCTGAGGGCAGGGCTCCGCCGAGGGTGGTCACCACCCCCGGCGGGGCAGGGCTACCGGACGGGTGCGGTCAGATGCCGCACTGCGAGGCCGACCAGAAGTGGCTCGGTCCCTGGTTCACGTGGATGTGGTCGCCGTGCCCGGCATAGCCCGGGCCGAGGATCCCGTTGAACCCGTGGTTGCGGGCCTGCTGGGCGATGGTGCACAGCGAGTGGGGCCCGGCGCCGAGGTCGACGGCGTCACCGTAGAGGTGGCGGCTGTTCGTCGCTCCGCCCACCGCCGAGTTGCAGGAGGTCGACCGGAAGCCGCTGGTGACCCGCAGCGGCTGGTCCCCCAGGGCGTGCCGCAGGGCCTGCAGCTTCCACATGCTGCTCAGGGCGTTGGCCTTGGCCGTACCCGCGGCGACCGCTCCGCCCGCCCAGGTGCTGTTGCACTGGTTGAGCTCGGGATACGTGAAGTTGACGGGGGTGCAGTCGTCGTCCTGTAGCGCGTAGATCTTGGCCTGCGTGGCCGGTCCGGCGATACCGTCGGCGGCGAGGCCATAGGCGGACTGGAAGCGCTTGACCGCGGCCGTGGTGGCGGGGCCGTAGGAGCCGTCGATGGCGAGCACGGAGTTGTAGCCCGGGTAACCGGCCACCCGGATCTGGAGCTGGGTGACGTCGTTGCCCGTGGCGCCCGGCGAGAGCGTGCGGGTCCAGGTGTAACAGCCGTCGGCCTGCGCGGTGCCGGCGGTGACGAGGGCCCCGCCGACGGCGAAAGCCATGGTCATGACAAGGCCGAGCAGCAGATGTGCGGTACGTCTGATCATGGGGGGTCTCCCTGCACGATGAGGACTTGCTCTGCGGTGTAGGGGTGAGCCTGGCGGACGGGTCGACGCGCGTCAACTACGCCCCGGAGAACGCCGGTCGGCCGATCCTCCGCAGACGGGCGGGCCGCGCATGCCGACCGTGGCCGGACACGGATGAGGGGCTCCGCCGGGCCGGCGGAGCCCCTCATCCGCGGGAGTCGTCGCGAAGGGTCAGTCGTTGGGGACGACCTCGTAGCGCGGCGTGCCCTCGGCCATCTGCTTCAGCGCGTCCTTGCGGTCCCGCTTCGAGAGCCGGTCGATGTAGAGGTAGCCGTACAGGTGGTCCGTCTCGTGCTGGAGGCAGCGCGCGAAGTAACCGCTGCCCCGCACCTTGACCGGGTTGCCCTGGGCGTCCTGGCCGCGCACCACCGCGTAGTCGGGACGGGCGAGCGAGGCGTAGGCCGTCGGCACGGAGAGGCAGCCCTCGTTGGAGTCGTCGAGGTTGCGCTGCTCCGGGGCCAGGTCCTCCAGGACCGGGTTGCAGATCGCACCCACGTGCCGCACCCCGTCGTCGTCCGGGCAGTCGTAGACGAAGACCTTGAGGTCCACACCGATCTGGTTCGCGGCCAGGCCCACGCCCTCGGCCGTGCGCTGGCTGGCGAACATGTCGTCGATCAGCTGGGCGAGCTCGTCGCCGAACTCCGTGACGTCGCTGCACTCCTTGTGCAGCACCGGGTTGCCGACCACCGTGATCGGGCGCGAGGTCCCGCGCTCGCGGTGCGCCGCCTCACGCGCCTCGCAGTCCTCGGTGTCCACGAGGAATCCCTCGTCGTCCACACCGGCCTGCTGGTCCGTCTCCTGCTGCGACATGTCCGCCGTACGCCTTCCTGCAAACCTGAACCCGTGAGTACCCGCACCGGAATCGGTGCCCGTACAGCCTACGGGCACCGCTCAGCAGACTTCTTCCAGATCCCGCCACTCGCGGCTGTCGGGGCTGTCCGCCACCCAGCCGTCCAGCAGCCCGCGCACCAGTGCGGCAGGGGCCGCTATCCCGCACTCGCGCTCCGGCACCCACAGGTCGCCCGCGGTGCGATGCCCCAGGGGGCCGGGGTGGCCCGGTTCGCTGTGGTCGTGTGGGTCCAGGTGCTCACCGTCGCCCTCGTCGCTCTCCATCCGGCTCTCCGAACAGGCACGGCACAGCAGCCGCACGGAGGACGACCAGTCCTCCGCCGCGAACCCGGCGTCGGAGGCGAGCTGCTCCAACGCGTCCCGGTCGGCCTCGGTGGCCGCCTCCAGCAGCACCACCCAGGTCGGCACGGGAGAGGGGGCCCAGAGCTCGATCTCGTCGAAGACCGGGTAGGACGGCCCGGCCGCCGTGATCCGCTCCCCGTTGGGCACACCGTCGTGCAGGACGACCTCGCCCCAGCGGCGCCCCGAGGACGGCAGCGGGATCGACAGCACCTCCATGCGCGCCGGATCGAGCCTGCGGCCCCAGACGACCTCGGCCTCGCCCTCCGGCGAGAGCCGCACGGCCGCGCTCCCCAGCTCCATGCCCGTGGGCTCGCTGTTGGACGCGGCGTTGTGCTGGCCGCTGCCCGGCACCTTCAGCCCGTAGGCCTGCCAGGCCCTGCGGGCCAGTGGCCAGTCCTGGAGCGCCGTGGCGGCGATCCCGACGTTCCACCAGTCCGGAGCACCGGACTCCCGGTCGAGCAGCGCGACGGCCCGCAGACCCGCGGCCCGCGCCTGCTCCCAGTCGTGCCTGAACTTGTGCAGCAGCGCGAGATTGAACCAGGACTCGGAGAGCCAGGGCTCCAGGTCCGCCGCGCGTGTCAGCAGCGCCCCCGCGTCCTCGTACCGGCCGTCGCCGATCAGCGTGAACGCGCGGTCCGTGGCCTGCCGCCAAGAGGCGGATGGCCGATGCCGTACCTTCCCGAAGATCCTCACGATTCCCGCCTGTCCCGACTGGACACCCTCGTCTTCCGCTCTCCTTCGCATCCAACCATGCCGGGCCGGACGCTCGCTCATTACCCATGGGTTACCCAGCCCGCACCGGGGCCAGACCACCACGCCCCAGGACTCTGGCCAAGGCTTCGACGACCTGCGGCTGGTAGTCGCGGCCGGTGCCGAGCCTGAGCTGCTCCAGAGCCCCCAAGGGCCCTTTGACGCCTTCCCCGCACAGGTCGTCGTACGCGTTGACCGTACGGACGATCCTGGCGGCGGTCTGCTGTTCCCGGTACGGATCCGCCTGCTGTTCCACCACTGCGGCGACCGCGGGGTCCACTCCGGTCTGGCGGACCACCGCCCCTCCGAGCAGCGCGATCCGGCGCTGCTCGGCGGCCGGGAGGACTGTGGTGGCCCCGTCGGCCACCGGGTCGAGGAGGGAGAGCTGGCCGATGTCGTGCATCAGCGCCGCGTACTCCAGGACGGTCAGCTCGGGGCCGGCCAGCCCCAGCTCACGGCCCACGGCGGTGGAGAGGTCGGCCACCCTGCGGGCGTGCCCGTGCGGGGTGTAGCCGGCGATCTCCGTGGACCGGGCCAGCGAGGCGATGGTCTGCCGGTAGGTCGTACGCACGGCGGCGTAACGGCGGAACGACACCTGGGTGAGCAGCAGCGGTACGCACAGCACGGGCAGCGCCCACAGCCCCGCCACGGCCACCCCGAGGGACATCACCACCCCGGTCGCGCAGACGGCGGAGCCGATGCCGCTGAGCGCGTGGAGCTCGTCGCGGAGCTGCGGCCCGTACCGGCGGCCCGTACCCGCCGTGAGGGCGGCGAGGACGGCGTCGCACAGCGCGGTGAGGAGCAGCAGGAGGAGCAGGAAGAGGGCGACGTGCGGCCCCTGCCCGAGCCAGCGCTCCGAGAGACCGGACTGCTGGAGGGGCTGGAAGCACACGGCCGCGAAGCCGACGGTCAGGACGCGGCGTGCCAGCTGGTCGGGCCCCGGACCGCTGCCCCGCGCGACATGGGGTACGGAGGCGAGCAGCTGCGCCGCGACGACGACGGTGACCACCTGGAGGACGCCCTGCGTGGTGGCCTCCCCGGCGCTGCGCCCGAGCAGCGCGTACGCGAGGGCGCCCGCCGCACCCAGGGGCGCGGGCTCGCGTTCACCGGGCAGGGCTCCCCAGCGGGCCAGCTCACCGACAGTGATCAGGAGGCCGAAGGCGAGCGCGTGGCCCGGTTCGGCGACGCCGTGCCACAGGGTGTGTCCGAGCGCCGCGACGGCGAGCAGCAGGGCGGCGCCGCGGACCACGAGGGCGGCCGGCGCCGGGCTCCGGGGCTTCACCGGGGCCCCCCGGGCCTGCCGGCGGTTCCCGTGGGCTCCCCGGCCCTCTTCTGGTGCGGCAGGCCGGCCTGCTCCTCCTCCGAGGTGACCGTGTTGGCCTCGGCGGACCAGCCGTGCCGGTCCAGGGCGCGCGCCAGGGCACGCACCATCCTGGGGTCGAACTGGCTTCCGGCGCAGCGTTCGAGCTCTTCCACGGCAACCGGAACCGGCCGTCCCCGCCGGTATGAGCGAGTCGAGGTCATGGCGTCGAAGGCGTCCGCGACGGCGACGACCCGGGCGAACTCGGGGATCTGCGCTCCCGCGAGGCCGTAGGGGTAACCGCTGCCGTCCAGCCGTTCGTGGTGGTGCAGGATCGCGGCGCGCGCCTCGTCGAGGAAGCCGATGCCCCGGACGATCTCGTGCCCGTACTCCGGGTGCAGTTCGATCACCCGCCGCTCCTCGGGGGTCAGCGGTCCGTCCTTGCGCAGGACGCGTGTCGGCACGCCGAGCTTGCCGACGTCATGCAGGATCCCGGCGAAGCGGAGGGCTTCCATCCGGCTTTCCTCCATGCCCAGCTCACGGGCGATCAGCTCGGAGGCGCGTCCCACTCGCTCGCTGTGTCCCCGGGTGTACCCGTCCTTGATGTCGACGGCCTGGACGAGCGCCCTGATGGTGGCGCGGTGAGCGGCGTGCCGCCGGTGGTACTGGGCGAACACCCAGCAGTTGATGTACATCGGCAGCAGGACGACCAGCGCCGACACCGGGCCGTACGAGCTGCGCCAGAGGACGGCCATCATGAGCCCGGCGAGCGCGTGCACCAGGTGCGGCCCAAGGGAGCCGGCCGCCGCCCCGCGCCACGCGTGCCGGACGGCCACCCGCTCGGCCGTGGCGAGGATGCCGCCGTCCAGGGCGGCCGGCACGAGGCTGAAGACGAGCGCCGCCGCACAGGCCGGGACGAGGGCGTACGGAAGGTCTGGCTCGGCGCCGCCCGTGCCGCCGAGCGTGCCGGGCCCGCCCAGGAGCCCGTAGGCCCAGGACGCCGCCCCCACGGTCAGGGCGAGCTGCGCGGCCCGCCAGATCCGGCGCGCCGCGGCGGGCGGCCGCTCCACCCGGCCCGCGAGCGCGCCGGGTACGGCGACGAGGGCGGCAGCGGACGGCGGGAGCAGGAAGGCGGCTGCGAGCAGCAGGGGGAAGAACGATCCGGCACCGATCGGTACGGAGCTGCCGAGGAGGCGGCAGCGGCCCAGAAGTTCGCAGGCCAGATGGAGAGCGGCCAGCAGGCCGAGCGTGCCCCAGGGGGTCTCGGCCCCCGGGGACACCGCGGGTAGAGCGCAGAGTGCGGCGCACACCGCCACACAGAGGATGTAGACGCGCGCCGCTCCCGGTGTGCCCCTCACCCGTACCGCCCGCCCCCAGCCTCGTCAATGGAGGGCGCCAGGCTAGCGAGTCGGGGGACAGCGAGGTTCCGAACGCCTCGGATTAGCACATTCGGGTGACAGGAGACGCGTCGCGGGGCCTTCCGGCCGACGACGTGCCCCACC
Source organism: Streptomyces sp. NPDC006516 (assembly GCF_040611875.1). Taxonomy (NCBI): domain Bacteria; kingdom Bacillati; phylum Actinomycetota; class Actinomycetes; order Kitasatosporales; family Streptomycetaceae; genus Streptomyces; species Streptomyces sp. NPDC006516. The sequence goes on along the minus strand of NZ_JBEXPD010000002.1, from coordinate 918,801 downwards.
GCCGGGCACGGGCGCACCGCCGGACCTCGGTCCGGCGGGCCCTCAGTCGGTCAGCCCGTCGCGTGCGTCGTCACTCGGCGGCGGCGGCCGGCCGGTCGGCCCCGCCCAGGGACACGTCCTGTCCGGGCACCGCCTGGCCGGAACGGATCAGGTCGATCCGTCCCATCACCTTCGAGCGCAGATCGGCGGGGACGTCGTCCTGCCCGCAGCAGCGCTTGACCAGCTTCTTCACGGCCTGCTCGAGGCCGTACTTCTCCAGGCACGGTGAGCACTCCTCGAAGTGCACCTCGAACTTGGTGCAGTCGCCCTCGGGCATCTCATGGTCGAGAAACTCGTAGAGATGATCGAGAACCTCTGAGCAATCCGTCTCGTGCGGCTCTCCGCAGCTCATGAGGCCGAGCCTTTCGTGTCGTCCGACTCACCGGCTCCGGCCGGGACGAGTCCGCGCTCGCGCGCGTAGTCCTCCAGCATGCCGCGCAGCTGACGGCGTCCCCGGTGCAGCCGGGACATCACCGTACCGATGGGTGTCCCCATGATGTCCGCGATCTCCTTGTAGGCAAAGCCCTCTACGTCGGCGAGATACACGGCGATGCGGAACTCTTCGGGGATCGACTGCAGTGCGGACTTCACGTCGGAGTCCGGCAGGTGGTCGAGGGCCTGGGACTCCGCCGAGCGCAGACCGGTCGACATGTGCGACTCCGCCCGTGCCAGCTGCCAGTCCTCGATCTCCTCGGCGGCACTCCGCTGGGGCTCGCGCTGCTTCTTACGGTACGAGTTGATGAAGGTGTTGGTGAGGATGCGGTACATCCACGCCTTGAGGTTCGTGCCCTCACGGAACTGGTGGAAGGAGCCGTAGGCCTTCGCGTACGTCTCCTGGACGAGGTCCTCCGCGTCGGCGGGGTTGCGCGTCATGCGCAGCGCGGCCGAGTACATCTGGTCGAGATATCCGAGAGCGTCCCGCTCGAAACGCGCGTTGCGCTCGGCAGTCGTCTCCTGCGCACGCCCGTCGTCGGTCCCTGTGTCGGTCCCAGTGACCGGACCCACCTCCTCCAACGATGTGGCGGAACCGAGACCGGACCCGCTCGCATCGGAGAATAGTCGACCTTGCTTCCGCGCGGGCTGACGACCGGCTCCGCCCGCGGCCCGCGCCGGGGTGGTCCTGTCCGCGCGAAGCACCGTCCACTCCAGCTCGGCGGCGTTCGATCGGCTCGGGCAGATGGTCGAACCCATGCGACGGACTCCCTCTCGACATACGGCGTTGTTGTACCGACACCACCGACAACAGCCGCCCCCCGTGCCGCATTCCCGGGGCACGGGGCCGTGGCGGATGTGAGGAGAACTACGTTCCGGTCTCGATCCGGACGGCCGTCCCAGGAGGTTCCGGACGTCCGCACGGCCGTCCCAGGAGGGCGTGGCCGGCTGCTCGGCCCAGCGGCCGTCTCCCTCAGGTGAGTCCGTCCAGCCATGACGCCACTGCTCCGATGAGCAGCTCCATCGCCTGATCCTCGGTCAGCGGCGCCTTCTTCGGTACGGCGAAACCGTGATCGGCGTGCGGCACCTCGACGAGTCCGTGCTGCCCCTGGGGGAACTCCTCCGGGCGCCCGAACGGGTCGCGGCCTCCCTGGACCACGAGGGTGGGCAGGGCGGCCCCGAGCAGCTCGTCCGCCCTGGACTTCTCCGGCCTGCCCGGCGGGTGCAACGGGAAGCTCAGGGCCAGCACCGCGCGGGCGCCGAGCTCCGCGCCCGTACGGCACGCCACCCGGGCCCCCGCACTGCGGCCCCCGGCAACGACGGGAAGGCCCGGGACCGTGAGCGCCGGCCACAGGCCACGCCAGCCGGTGTCCAGGGTCCGGGGTGCGGGCGCGACCTTCTTCCCGGCGACCCGCCACGGCTGTTCGACCAGCGCGACGCTCACCCCGCGCTCCGGCAGGACGGCGGCCAGCGCCCGGAGGTCGCGGGCCTCGATGCCGCCTCCCGCCCCATGGCCGACGGCGAGCACCAGGCGGGCCCCCTCGGCGGGGTGCCAGGTGATCCTGGCCTCCCCGGCGTCCGTGCCGACGGTCTCGGTCCGCTGCGCTGTCCCTGTAGTACGGCTCACAGCCCCATCCTGCCGGTCAGAAGAGCGTGCCCACCTCAGGCGCGGCCAGCTCCTCCAGGAGCTCGGGGCCGTTGTTGCGGACGTTGCTGACGGCGGTGGCCACCGGATAGGCGCGCATCAGCCCGCCGGGCGGGGGCTCCAGCAGGCCCTTCAGTTCGTCGATGTCCGTGCGCGAGGGGTCGAGCCACGCGTCCCAGCGGTCCGGCGTGAGCATCAGCGGCATCCGGGGGTGGATCTCGGAGAGCGAGGACGGCCCCTCGGCCGGGGCCACGGCGAGCGGCGTCGTCTCCGCCTCGGTGGTGATCACGGAGCAGGTGACCCACCAGGCCTGCGGGTGGTCGTCGGGAAGCGTCCGGTCCCGCCAGAACTCGTACAGCCCCGCCATGGCGAAGACGGAGCCGTCGGCGGGGGTGACGAAGTAGGGCTGCTTGCGGGGGCGCTTCTTCCTCCCCTTCTCCTCCAGCTGCCGCTCGTCGGCCCCGGTGACCCACTCGTAGTAGCCGTCGGCGGGCAGGATGCAGCGCCGGGAGACGAAGGGGCGGCGGAAGGACGGCTTCTCGTGGACCGTCTCCGCGCGGGCGTTGATCATGCGGGCGCCGCCTTCCGGCGACTTCGACCAGGACGGGACGAGTCCCCACTTCAGAGCGCGCAGCTGGCGAACCGGACGCGGGTCGTCTGCGTCCTTCACAGGACGGTCCAGAACCGCGTAGACCTCCTTGGTCGGCGCCACGTTCCAGTCGGGCTCCAGAGTCTCGGTGGGTTCCCACTTCTCCACGCCGAAGAGCCCGGTCAGATCCTCTGGCCGCCGACTCGCCGCATACCGTCCGCACATAAGTGCCAGACTGCCACGACCCGCCGGCCGAGTGGACGCCGATCCCTCAACCACATCGAGGAGCCGCCCGCACCATGGACAGCACCGAACTGGGCGATCTGTGGGATCGCGTCTTCGGCACCCAGCCCGCTCCCGAGCAGTGGCTGGTGGTCGTCACCGCCACGGCGGCGCTGGTCGCCGTCGTCCCGAACCTCATATGGCGCCTCTCGCGCAACGCGATCACCATCGCGCACGAGGGCGGCCACGGCCTCGTCGCCCTGCTCACCGGGCGGCAGCTCTCCGGCATCAGGCTGCACTCGGACACCAGCGGCCTCACCGTCAGCCGTGGCAAGCCCACCGGTATCGGCATGATCCTCACCGCCGCGGCGGGCTACACGGCGCCCCCGCTGCTCGGCCTGGGCGGCGCCTGGCTGCTGACCAACGGCCGGATCACCCTGCTCCTGTGGCTGGCGACCGCGCTCCTGGCGGTGATGCTCGTGATGATCCGCAACCTGTACGGCGCGCTGACGGTCATCCTCACGGGCACGACCTTCCTCCTGGTGTCGTGGCTGACCTCGGCCGACGTACAGTCCGCGTTCGCGTACACGGTGGTCTGGTTCCTGCTGCTCGGCGGTGTGCGTCCGGCGTTCGAGCTCCAGTCCAAGCGCAGGTACGGCGGCGCCCCCGACTCCGATGCCGACCAGCTCGCCCGGCTGACACACGCTCCGGCCGCGATGTGGCTGTTCCTCTTCCACGCGGTGTCGCTCTGTTCGCTCATCGGCGGCGGACGCTGGCTGCTGGGGCTCTGAGGGCCCGGGAGCGGGAGAGGCTGGGCGCAGGCCCTGTACCACCCTTGCGTTACGCCCTGGTTTCATCCGATTTGATCGGGAACTGGGATTGCGGCGAGCCACTAAAGTGAGGGGCATGACCGAGAGTTCCGTGCACCCCGCCCTCTGGCCCGCCCCCCGTGCGACCGGGGCCGTCGACGCGACCGTCACCGTGCCCGGTTCGAAGTCGGTCACCAACCGCGCCCTCGTCCTCGCCTCACTCTCCTCCGAGCCGGGCTGGCTGCGCCGCCCGCTGCGCTCCCGCGACACCCTGCTGATGGCCCAGGCCCTGCGCGCGATGGGCGTCGGCATCGAGGAGGGCGTCGGCCCGGACGGCTCGGGCGAGGCCTGGCGGGTGATCCCGGCCGGTCTCCACGGCCCGGCCAAGGTGGACGTCGGCAACGCGGGCACGGTCATGCGCTTCCTGCCGCCCGTGGCCTGCCTCGCCGACGGGCCCGTCCACTTCGACGGGGATCCCCGGTCCTACGAGCGGCCGCTGCACGGCGTGATCGACGCGCTGAAGGCGCTGGGCGCCCGGATCGACGACGACGGCCGGGGCGCGCTGCCCCTGACCGTGCACGGCGCGGGCGCGCTGGACGGCGGACCGGTGGCCATCGACGCCTCCTCGTCCTCCCAGTTCGTCTCGGCGCTGCTGCTGTCCGCCCCCCGCTTCAACCAGGGCGTGGAGGTGCGCCACACCGGCTCGGCGCTGCCCTCCATGCCGCACATCCGCATGACCGTCGACATGCTGCGCTCGGTCGGCGCGCAGGTCGACGAGCCCGAGTCGGGCGGCGAGCCCGATGTCTGGCGGGTCTCCCCCTCCGCGCTGCTCGGCCGTGACCTGACCGTCGAGCCGGATCTCTCGAACGCCCAGCCGTTCCTGGCCGCCGCGCTGGTGACCGGTGGCCGGGTCACCGTCCCGGACTGGCCACTGCGGACCACCCAGCCGGGTGACATGCTGCGGGAGATCTTCACCGAAATGGGTGGCACGTACGAGCTGACCGAGCGGGGCCTCACCTTCACGGGCTCCGGCCGGATCCACGGCATCGACGTCGACCTGAGCGAGGCCGGTGAGCTGACGCCGGGCATCGCGGCCCTCGCCGCTCTCGCGGACTCCCCCTCCACGCTCAGCGGCGTCGCCCATCTGCGGCTGCACGAGACGGACCGGCTCGCGGCGCTGACCAACGAGATCAACGGTCTCGGCGGTGATGTCACGGAAACCGCCGACGGCCTGCGGATCGTGCCCCGCCCGCTGCACGGCGGCACCTTCCACACGTACGACGACCACCGGATGGCGACGGCGGGCGCGATCATCGGCCTCGCCGTGGCAGGGGTTGAGATCGAGAACGTCGGTACGACGGCCAAGACCCTGCCGGACTTCCCGGACATGTGGACCGGCATGCTCGGGGAACCCTCCGGCGCCGTAGGGGTGTCGCCTGGAGCGCTCGGCGTGTCCGCGGACCGGCGCGAGGTCTGAGGACATGCGCCGCTACGGGAAGAACCCCGACGAGGACGACATCCGCGTACGCCCCAACCCCAAGGGCAACCGGCCGCGTACGCACACCCGCCCCAAGCACGAGGACGCCCAGGACGGCATGGTCCTCACCGTCGACAGGGGCAGGCTGACCTGCCTGGTCGAGGACCGCACGGTGACGGCCATGAAGGCCCGCGAGCTGGGCCGCAAGGCCGCGGTGGTCGGTGACCGGGTCTCCCTCGTGGGCGACCTGTCCGGCGCCAAGGACACCCTGGCGCGCATCGTGCGGATCGGCGCCCGCACCTCGGTGCTGCGGCGCACGGCGGATGACGACGATCCGTTCGAGCGGGTGGTCGTCGCCAACGCCGACCAGCTGGCGATCGTCACCGCGCTCGCCGATCCGGAGCCCCGCCCGCGCATGATCGACCGCTGCCTGGTGGCGGCCTACGACGGCGGGCTCACCCCGCTCCTGGTGCTGACCAAGTCGGATCTGGCCTCGGCGGACAAGCTCCTGGAGGCGTACACCCCCCTCGGGGTCCCGTACATCGTGACCAGCCGCGAGGAGCTGGAGAACGGCGACGCCGCCGACCGGGTGCGCGAGCTGCTGAACGACCGGGTGACGGCGTTCGTCGGGCATTCCGGGGTCGGCAAGACGACGCTGGTCAACGCCCTGGTTCCCGCGGACCGCCGGCGGACGACCGGGGTGGTCAACGCCGTCACGGGGCGTGGCAGGCACACCACGACCTCGGCCCTGGCGCTCCCGCTCCCGGACGGCCGCGGCTGGGTGGTCGACACCCCGGGTGTGCGCTCGTTCGGCCTGCACCACGTCGATCCCTCCCGGGTCATCAACGCCTTCCCCGATCTCCAGCCGGGCACCGAGAACTGCCCGCGCGGCTGCACCCACGACAGCCAGGAGACGGAGTGCGCCCTGGACGCCTGGGTCGCGGAGGGGCACGCCGATCCGGCACGGCTCGACTCGCTGCGCAGGCTCCTGTCCACCCGGGAGCGTCGCGAGGGCGACTGAGGCCCCGGGCGCGGGACGCCTGGCGGCCCCGGAGCCGCAGGCCGCCGACGCCCGACTGCCCGACTCGCGCACGTTTGCGAGTTCCCCGGCCCGGTAAGGGCATAATCGCGTCGAGCGGACGAACCGTCACCTACGTGGGAGGCACCTGACGATGGCGTGGTTGCTGGTCGTGGTCGCCGGACTGCTGGAGACCGGCTTCGCCGTGTGCCTGAAGCTCTCCCACGGATTCACCCGCCTCTGGCCGACCATCGCCTTCTGCGTGTTCGCGCTGGGAAGCTTCGGCCTGCTCACGCTGTCCCTCAAGAAGCTCGACGTCGGCCCCGCCTACGCGGTGTGGACGGGCATCGGAGCCGCGGGTACGGCCATCTACGGGATGATCTTCCTCGACGACGTGGTCTCCACGCTGAAGCTGGTGTCGATCTCGCTGGTGATCGTCGGAGTGATCGGCCTCCAGCTCTCCGGCTCCTCGCACTGACCTGCCCCGGCACTTCGGCGGACCGCCGGCACCAGCGTGTACGAGAGCGCGAGCCGGAGCGCCGTCTCGCAGGCCACTTCCAGCTGCGCGCGGTCCAGCGGCGCGGGCCCGCTCCCCATGGCGGCCACGGCCCGGTCCCGTACGAGCGTGAGCAGTTCCGCGGGCGTGGGCGGGGCCGGGGCGGCCGGGCCCGTGCGGCGTCCGGCACGGGCGGCGCCCGGTCTGGGTAAGCGCTCTCCCCAGACGCCGGTGAGCAGCGCCTTGACCAGCGCGTTCGCCCGGGCCGCCCGGACCGTCCAGCGGGCCAGCTCCGCCGGCTCGTCCCCTCGCGACCGGGCCGCGCGCAGCGCCTGTTCCACACCGGCGAGGTAACCGTCGGCCGCGCGCCGGATCAGGGCGCGCGCCAGGCCGTCCTTGCTCCCGAACTCGTTGTAGAGGGTCTGCCGCGAGACTCCCGCCCTCGCCGCCACGTCGACCATGCGCACGGCGGTCCACGGCAGGGTGGCGAGCGCCGATTCCGCGGCGTCCAGCAAAGCTTCACGCGCCGTAGGCATCGTCGCCTCCCACGCCTGGGGTCTGCGCTTCAGAGTTGACGCGCTCCGGAGGGCTGTCAAGGGTCCTCGCGGTTCGCGGGCCGTGAAACGGCCGCCGGCGGCCACGGGGCCGTGTAGCCCGCCCGGGTGGCTGTGGATACTGTGACGGCATGCCCGATTACCACGATGATCTGCGCCTTGCCCATGTACTGGCGGACGCCGCCGACGCGGCGACGATGGACCGGTTCAAGGCTCTGGACCTCAAGGTCGAGACCAAGCCGGACATGACCCCGGTGAGTGAGGCCGACAAACACGCCGAGGAACTGATCCGTGGGCATCTGCACCGGGCACGTCCGCGTGACGCCATCCTGGGCGAGGAGTACGGCGTCGAGGGCACGGGGCCGCGGCGCTGGGTCGTCGACCCGATCGACGGGACGAAGAACTACGTACGGGGCGTCCCGGTCTGGGCCACGCTGATCTCCCTGATGGAAGCGGGCGAGAACGGCTTCCAGCCGGTGGTCGGCGTCGTGTCTGCCCCGGCGCTGAACCGCCGCTGGTGGGCCGCGAAGGGCGCGGGCGCCTACACCGGCCGCAGCCTGACCTCCGCGACACCGCTGCACGTGTCGAAGGTCGAGCGGATCGCGGACTCGTCGTTCGCGTACTCCTCGCTGACCGGCTGGGAGGAGCAGGGCCGGCTCGACGGCTTCATGGATCTCACGCGGGCCTGCTGGCGCACCCGGGGATACGGCGACTTCTGGCCGTACATGATGGTCGCCGAGGGTTCGGTGGACATCTGCGCGGAACCGGAGCTGTCCCTGTGGGACATGGCGGCGAACGCGATCATCGTCCAGGAGGCGGGCGGGCAGTTCACCGGTCTGGACGGGGTCCCCGGCCCGGGGGGCGGCAACGCGGCGGCCTCGAACGGTCTGCTGCACGACGAACTGCTGGGCTATCTCAACCAGCGCTACTAGGGGCGGCACCCGGCAAGGCGCCCTGGGAGCGCCGGGGTCCTTGTCCGGCAGCCGGGCCTTTGGAGAGTTCCCGGGTCCTTGTCGGGTTCCCTCCGGGGTGCCACTCTGAGAGTCCCCCCACTTGTGAACTTGTGAATCCGCTCACGAGGGCCGCTTCGCAGGTCACTCCTCGAAGGAGGTGGCTCTCTTCATGCTCGTCCGCGACGCCATGAGCACGCTGGTCCTCACCATCGGCCCGGCCCATACGCTCCGCCAGGCGGCCCGGCTGATGTCGGCCCGGCGTGTCGGAGCAGCTGTGGTCCACGACTCGGACACCTGCGGACTCGGGATCATCACCGAGCGCGACATCCTCGACGCGGTCGGGGCGGGGCTGGACCCCGATGCCGAGACCGCCGCCACCCACACCACCACCGACGTCGTCTTCGCCTCGCCCGTCTGGACGCTGGAGGAGGCCGCGGAGGCCATGACCCATGGTGGCTTCCGGCATCTGATCGTGCTGGACGCCGACGGGCCCGTCGGCGTCGTGTCGGTGCGCGACATCATCCGGTGCTGGGTGCCCGCCAGGCGGCGGCCGGCCGGAATGGCGGTCTGAGAGGGCGTCCGGGCGACGCCACCTTCCGCGCCCGGGCCCGCGCGGGTCCGGACACGACCGCGGGCCGGACCCCCCTGAGTCAAGGGGTTCCGGCCCGCAGCCGACGACAAGCGTCCGTATCAGCCGCGCAGGGCCTGGACCGCGGCTTCCAGCCGCTTGCCGAAGTCTCCGTCAGCCTGACGGAAGTTGTTGATCGCGCGCTCGGCGATGTCGTCGCGCGAGACCTTGGAGATGAATCCGGCGAGGTTGTCGATCAGCCGGCCCTTCTCGTCCTCGGAGAGCAGCCGGTAGAGGTTGCCCGCCTGCACGAAGTCGTCGTCCTCGGCGTGCCGCGGCGTCTCGTGGTTACCCGTGCCGCCCGTGACGGGGACGGGCTCCCAGAGCGGCCGGCCCGTCTGGGCCGGGCCGCCGAAGCTGTTCGGCTCGTAGTTCTTCGTGCCCTTGTGGCGGCCGTCGTAGAGGTAACCGTCGCGGCTGTTGGTGCGCGCCTCGGTGGCGTGCGGACGGTTCACCGGCAGGTGGTCGGCGTTGATGCCGACGCGGTAGCGGTGGGCGTCGCCGTACGCGAAGAGGCGGCCCTGGAGCATCTTGTCCGGGGACGGACCGATACCGGGGACGAAGTGCGCCGGGCTGAAGATCGACTGCTCGACCTCGGCGAAGACGTTCTCCGGGTTGCGGTTGAGCTCCAGCTTGCCGATCTCGATCGGCGGGTAGTCCGCGTGCGGCCACACCTTGGTCAGGTCGAACGGGTTGAAGCGGTAGGTGGCCGCCTCTGCCGCCGGCATGATCTGGACCTGCACCGTCCAGGACGGGAAGTCGCCGCGCTCGATGGACTCACGCAGGTCGCGCTGGTGGCTGTCGGGGTCGACACCGGAGAGACGGACGGCCTCCTCGGTGGTGAGGTTCTTGATGCCCTGGTCGGTCTTGAAGTGGTACTTGACCCAGAAGACCTCGCCGGCCTCGTTGTTCCACTGGAACGTGTGCGATCCGAAGCCGTCCATGTGACGGTACGAGGCCGGAATGCCACGGTCACCGAAGAGCCAGGTCACCTGATGCGTCGACTCGGGAGACAGGCCCCAGAAGTCCCAGACGTTGTCCGCCTCCTGCGAGCCGGTGTACGGGTCGCGCTTCTGGGTGTGGATGAAGTCGGGGAACTTGATGGCGTCCCTGATGAAGAACACCGGGGTGTTGTTGCCGACGAGGTCGTAGTTGCCCTCTTCGGTGTAGAACTTCAGCGCCCACCCGCGGGGGTCACGCACCGCGTCTGCGGAACCGAGGTTGCCCGCGACGGTGGAGAAGCGCAGGAAGGTCTCGGTCTGCTTGCCGACCTCCGAGAGGAACTTCGCACGGGTCCACTGCGAGACGTCCCGGGTCAGCGTGAAGGTGCCGTACGCACCCGCGCCACGGGCGTGCACGACACGCTCCGGGATGCGCTCGCGGTTGAAGTGGGCGAGCTTCTCCAGCAGCGCCTGGTCCTGAACGAGAACCGGTCCACCCGGGCCAGCGGTCTCGCTGTTCTGATTGTCGGCAACCGGAGCGCCGGCCTCCGTGGTGAGCGGTCCCTGAGTCACGCGCGCCTCCTGCGTCATGTCCTGCACAGCGTCGGTCCCTGCACAGCTGTCCTCGGCCCTAGCCTGTCCTTGGCCAAACCCGTCACCGATCCTACAATGGACTTTGTCCAAGTCAAGCTGCCATCTAAAGTCACACCTACTCGGGACTTGGCCGCTCCACTGTTAGGCTGGTGCTCATGAGTGACCTCCTGGAACGACTTCGTGGACGCGGCTGGCGCATGACGGCACAGCGGCGCGTCGTGGCCGAGGTTCTCGAAGGGGACCATGTGCATCTGACGGCGGACGAGGTCCACGCGAGAGCTGTGGACCGGCTCCCCGAGATCTCCCGCGCCACGGTGTACAACACGCTGGGCGAGATGGTGTCCCTCGGGGAGGTCATCGAGGTGACCACCGACCGCCGGGCCAAGCGCTACGACCCGAACGCCCATCGGCCCCACCACCACTTGGTGTGCGGCCGCTGCGGGGCGATCCGGGACGTGCACCCGTCCGGCAACCCGCTCGCCGACCTGCCGGCCGAGGAGCGTTTCGGCTTCACGGTCTCGGAGGTCGAAGTGACCTACCGGGGCATCTGCCCCAACTGCGCCGCCACGGCCTGAGACCGACCGCAGCGACTGAGACCGCATCTGCGCCCGGGCCGTCGGTACGGGCCTGACGGCGGCGCGCCGCCGTCCCCACCCGTCACGGGGCAGCGGCAGCGGTGTGAACCTCGGCGCGTGGCCGCACCGCCGTACTCACATACCCGCGCGCTGCCCGCCCGCGCCCTATCCGTGGGCATACGACAGAGGCCCGGATCCTTGGAAGGATCCGGGCCTCTGTCTTCAGTAGCGGGGACAGGATTTGAACCTGCGACCTCTGGGTTATGAGCCCAGCGAGCTACCGAGCTGCTCCACCCCGCGTCGTTGTGAGTGCAACCCTACGGCACCCCTACCGACCGGAGCAAATTCATTCCCCGGACACCCGCGCGAACCCCTGGGCCCCGTACGCCCCGGACGCCGCGCGAACCCACCTCGTCCGCACCCACGCCCCACGTGCCGCACCGCGCCAGGTCAGGCGGTGAGCTCCTGGTGCAGCGCCTCCAGCAGCCGCGCCGCCCGCTCGGCCACCTCCGCCGGCCCCAGCTCGACCGCACGGGCGCACCAGCGCTGCCCCTCGGCGAGCTCGCCTCGGCGGGCGGCCAGCAGCGCGAGCCGCAGGGCGGCCCGGCCGTGCCCGTCGTTGGCGGCGCGGCTCCACCACAGAGCCGCCTCGCGCTCGCTGCCCTCCCGGGCGAGCAGCAGGCCGAGGTTGAAGGCCCCGTTGCGGCTGCCCGACTCGGCGGCCTCGCGGTACCAGCGGGCCGCGCTCGCCATGTCGCCGCGCGCGGCAGCCAGCATCCCGGCCCTGACCTGGGCGCGGCGGTGGCCCTGCTCGGCCGCTCGCTCGTACCACTCCTCGCACTCGGTCTTCTCCGGCATCGGCTCCCCGAGCGCGGGAGGCCCCGGTGGCGGCTGGCGCAGGTCGAGTACGCCGGCCAGCCGGAAGGCGGCCTCCGCGCTTCCGCCGCCCGCGGCACAGCGCAGATGACGCTCGGCCTCCTGCTCCTCGCCGTCCCGCAGCAGCGCCATGCCGACCTGGAGCGCGGCGTCGGTGTGCCCGGCCGCCGCCGCCCGCTCGTACCAGCCGAGCGCCGTACGGTCCTCGTCCCGGCCGGCGTGCAGGATGCCGAGGTTGAAGGCGGCGTCGACGCTGCCCGCCTCGGCCGCCTTGGAGAACCAGGGCTCGGCCCCGGTCGCGTCCCCCGCCTGCAACAGCAGCACGGCCAGCGCGTTCGCCGCCTCCCGGTGGCCGGCGTAGGCGGCCCTGCGGTACCACTGCTCGGCCTGCGCGGTCCGGTCCTGGGCCGCGCAGAGCAGACCGAGGTTGTAGGCGCCGTTCACGTCGCCCGCGTCCATGGCGGCGCGGTACCAGCGCTCGGCCGTCTGCTGCTCGCCCCTGGCGGCGTGCAGCGCGCCCAGCGCGTTCGCGGCGTTGCCGTCACCGTCCTGGGCAGCGCGAAGCCACCACACGGCCGCGCTCTCCTCGTCGCCGGCGTCGCGCAGCAGGAATCCGAGTGCGCACGCGGCGCGCGGCTCGCCCTCCTTCGCGGCCGTGAGGTACCAGCGGCCGGCCTCCTTCAGCTCACCCCGCTGTTCGAGGATGGCGCCGAGGTGCAGCGCGGCACGACGGTGCCCGCGCGCCGCGGCCTGGCGGTACCACTGCTCGGCCTCCCCCACGCGTCCGGCGTTCGGCCCCGCCACGGGGCTGTCGCGCTTCGCGGGCGCACCGGCGGCCAGTCCACGAGGGCCGTCAGCCACACGTCCCAGGCCGAAGGCGTCATGCGCGTCACCGACGGCGTTGCGTTCGATCGCCCGCGCGAGGCGGTACGCCGCCTCCCGGTGGCCCTGTTCCGCGGCAGCGCGCAGCCAGCGCTCCGCGCCGACGTCGCCCCGGTGTTCCAGCAGGTCGGCCAGGGCGTACGCGCCCAGCGCGTGCCCCTGCTCGGCGGACTGGCGCAGCCAGTACTCGGCTCCGGGCTCGTCGCCCCGCTCGCGGAGGTGACGGCCCAGGGCGTGCGCCGCGGCGGCGGAGCCCGCGACGGCGGCGATGCGCCACCAGCCCGCCGCCTCGTCCGCGTATCCCCGCTGGTGCAGGAGCACACCGAGGTTGTTGGCGGCGGCACGGTCGCCGTCGGCGGTGGCCGCACGCAGGTGGGCCTCGGCGCCGTCCAGGTCGCCCCGGCGCAGCAGCAGAGCGCCGAGGACGCTCATCGAGGCCGTGTCCCCGGCCTCCGCGGCGCGCCTGTGCCGCGCCTCGGTCTCGTCGGCGTGATCCGGGGTGTCCGTGGTGTCCGTGCTCCCCGAGGAGCCGGTCGCTGCCGCGTCGTCCGTCGCCGTGCCGGCGGTCTCCACGACGACGGCAGCGGCCTCTCGCGCGCGCTCGACGGTGTCAGCGGCGTCGGCGACGGCAGCGGCGAATACCGCATCTTCCACTCTTTCCGTCGTTCGAACGCGTCGCTGCACAAACCGCCCTGTCTCCAACAGAGTTGCCCTGTCCCCCATAAATACCATCGTCGCACCACCTGTAACCCGCGTACACCTCGTATATCGCGGCCAGTGAGGTCACTTCAGCGTTTTGTCGACATGCCCACAGAGAGACAAGTGAAACACGGTTGGGTCCAACTCGTGCCCCGCGAACCGCACTTCACTCCGACAACTTGAGAAAAAGGCGCACGGCATGACGAAGGCCCGGATCTCGAAAGATCCGGGCCTTCGTCATTCAGTAGCGGGGACAGGATTTGAACCTGCGACCTCTGGGTTATGAGCCCAGCGAGCTACCGAGCTGCTCCACCCCGCGTCGTTGTGTTCAAACCGTACCACGACGCGGGGTGCCGCTTTCTCAACTTCCCTGGTCGTCGCCCTCCGGCTTCGTGGCGCCCTCGGAGTCCGAGGCACTGCCGGCCTTGGGCTGCGCGGCCGCGGCACGCTCGAGGGCCTTCTGCAGATCGGCCTGGGCCTTGCCGTAGGCCTCCCAGTCCTGTTCCTTCAGAGCCGTCTCGCCCGCCGTGTACGCCTTCTGGGCGTCCGCGATGGCCTTCTTCAGCGCCGCGTCCCCGGTGGCCGGGGGTTCCGTGGTGTCACCCGGTGGCTCCTCCGGCTCCGTGGGCTCGGTGGTGTCCGAGCCGTCGACCCCGAAGACCGCGTTGAGCGCCTCCCCGAGACTGTTCTCGAAGACGATCTTCGATCCGTACGAGGCGGCGACCTTGCGCAGCAGCGGGTAGTTCTGCGTGCCACCGCGCGTGTAGACCGGCTCGATGTAGAGGAAGCCCCCGTCGAGCGGCACGGTCAGCAGATTGCCGTACTCGATGTCCGAGTCGGTGCCCTTGAGGTTTCTCACGAACTCGGCGACGTCGTCGTTGCCGTTGAGCTCACTCTGCACCTGGCCCGGTCCCTTGACCGTGGTGGTGACTCTCAACAGCCTTATGGTGCCGTAGTCCGGACTGGCCGCGTCCGCGTCCACCGCCATGAACGCCCCCAGGTCAGGGCGCCCCTTGGGTGTGAAGGTCGTGGTCAGAGAGAACTTCTGCGTGTCCTGCCCGGGCATCTTCATGCTCAGGTAGTACGGCGGAACGGCCCCGGGTTCCTTGTTGGTGGGGTCGTCCGGCACCTGCCAGGCGTCACTCCCGCTGTAGAACTGCGCGGGGTTCTCGACGTGGTAGCGCGTGAGCAGCTCCCGCTGGACCTTGAACAGATCCTGCGGGTAGCGCAGGTGGTCCATCAGGTCCTTCGGGATGTCGTCCCGGGCCTTCACGGTCCCCGGGAAGGCCTTGCGCCACGTCTTGAGCACCGGGTCCTCGGTGTCCCACTCGTAGAGCGTGACGGTGCCGTCGTAGGCGTCGACGGTGGCCTTCACCGAGTTCCGGATGTAGTTGACCTGGTTCTGCTGGGCGACGACGGCTCGCTGGTTGGTGGTCAGCGAGTCGGCCGTGGTGTCGCCGAGCGTCGTACGCGAGGCGTACGGGTAGCCGTTGGTCGTGGTGTAGGCGTCGACGACCCACTGGATGCGCTTGCCGACGACTGCCGGGTAGGCGTCGCCGTCGATGGTCAGCCAGGGGGCGACCGCCTCGACGCGCTCCTTGGGCGTGCGGTTGTACAGGACGCGCGAACCGTCGCCGATGGCTCCGGAATAGAGTATCTGCGGCTCGCTGAAGGACACGGCGTAGGCGGCGCGGTTGAAGGCGTTGGAGAGACTGACCCCGCTGTCACCCTTGTAGCTGGTGGTCTTCTCGCCGTCCTCCTCATAGTCGAGCTCCTTCTGGGGCCCGCCGACGATGGAGTACTGCTCGGTCTTCTCGCCGTAGTAGATCCGCTGTTCGTACTCCCCCAGCTCGCCGGTGGTCGGCAGGCCGGACTCCGTGAAGTCCGGGGAACCCGACGGGTTCGTGCCCGTCGTGGTGCCCCTGGCCGCGATGGCGCCGTAGCCGTGGGTGTACGTGAAGTGGTCGTTGATCCAGTTCCGCTTGGGGAGTCCGTCGAGGTTGAGCTCGCGCAGACCGATGACGGTGTCCTGCTCCTTGCCGTCCTCGCCCTTGTAGCGGTCGACGTCCAGCGTCTTGGGGAACTGGTAGTAGTTCCTCTTCTGCTGGAGCTGCTGGAAGGCCGGGGATACGACGTTCGGATCCATCACCCGGTAGCTGGCCGCCTCGTTGGCGGAGGTGCGGAGCTTGGCCGCGTCCGTCGTCGTGGCCTTGCCCGAGTAGTCGTCCACCTGCGCGTCATCGATGTCGTAGGCATCTCGTGTCGCGTCGATGTTCTTCTGGATGAACGGCGCTTCCTTCGCCTGCTCGTTCGGCTGGACCTGGAACTTCTGCACGATCGCCGGGTAGAGACCGCCGATCAGGATCGCCGAGAGAACCATCAGCCCGAAGCCGATCACCGGCAGCTGCCAGGTGCGCCGCCAGAGCGTCGCGAAGAACAGCACCGCGCAGATCACGGCGATGCAGAACAGGATCGTCTTCGCCGGCAGGTAGGCGTTCGCGTCGACGTAGCGCAGGCCCGTCCAGTTGTCCGTGGCCTTGAAGTCGCTGGACTTCACGGCCAGGCCGTACCGGTCGAGCCAGTACGCAACGGCCTTCAGCGAGACGAAGATGCCGAGCAGCACCGAGAGGTGGCCGGTGGCCGCCCCCGTGGCCCGCGCACCGGGGCTCGTGACCCGCAGTCCGCCGTACAGGTAGTGGGTCACCGCCGCGGCGATCAGCGACAGCACGACGGCCGCGAAACCGAACCCGAGCAGGAAGCGGTACCACGGAAGGTCGAACGCGTAGAAGGCGACGTCCAGCTTGAACTGGGGGTCCTTCTGCCCGAACGGCACGCCGTTGACATACATGAGCCACGTACGCCACTGGCCCGACGCGGAAGCGCCGGCGATCAGTCCGACGAGCGCGGTGATCGCGAGCAGCACCCACTTCTTGTAGGGGGCGACGCTCATCCGGTAGCGGTCAAGGCTCTGCTGTTCCAGCGACATCGCGCTCAGCGGCGGCCTCAGCCGGTGCGCGAGCCAGATGTTCACGCCGATGGTGACGGCCATCAGCAGTCCGAAGACGAGGAACAGCCCGATCTTGGTCCACAGGGTGGTGGTGAAGACGGATGAATACGCGACGGACCTGTACCAGAGCCAGTCCGTCCAGAACCCGGCGAACATGACGAAGGCCATGGCGAGGACCGCCAGGACACCCAATGTCATGAGCAGGGTACGGACGCGCCGGGACGGGCGGCCGACTCTGATCCGTGGCCCGGTCGGGCCTCCGCCGCGGTCCGGCATCTGGAAAGCCAACGTGCGCACCTCGAAGTTCGCGGTCGTGTGAAGCAGGCCCAGCGATCGTAGAGCCCATCTATGCAACTTACTGAGGCTTTACCTAGTTCCCGTTCCCGGGGCGGAAGGAGGCAGGATATTGACCATGCCCAACGTTTCCCCCTCAGGCCCCCCGATGGCCGCCAGTCCACTGACCGTCGCCGTCCTCGAGATCGACACCTACGCAGCCGGCCTCGGCTGGGACCAGCCGGCCCGGCTCTTCGCGCTGGTCGACACGGCCCGGCTGCGTGCCCACGAGCCGGGCCTCGCCGCGCAGCTCGGCCTGGACGACTCCTCCACCACGGGAGCGGCCCTGACCCCCGTCGAACAGGAGGAGCTCCCCGCCGGCACCGCGCTGGACGAGTTCCTCGCCACGATCGCCTGGCCCGACGCCGTGGTCGGCTGCGCGATGACCGTCGAGCGGATGATGCTTCCGCCGTCGGCGGAGGCATCCGTACCGGAAGGCCTCAGCGACGCCCAGCTCACCAAGTGGGTCGCCGAGCATCCCGACCGTCAGGAGGTGCGGATGACCGTGGCCGTGCTGCGGGACGGCGCGCGGGACTCCGCCGTGAGGCTGCGGGAGAAGGACTCCCCGACGGAGGTCCTGACGGGCGCGGGGCTGGTCCCGGGGCTCGCCGACGCTCTCGCGGCCACCTTCGAGTCCTGACCCCTGCGGCGGGGGCCGGCCTCAGCCCACCGAGCACTTCGGCAGGGCGGCCGTGTCCCCCGCACGGATCTTCTCCAGGGACTTCTTGGCGTCGTCGAGCGTCTTCACCCTCACGAGGGTGAGACCGCTCGGGGTGTCGGACGCCGCGGCGGAACAGTTGTCGTCCGGCGTCAGGAAGTAACGGGCGCCCGCGTCCCGCGCGCCGACGAGTTTCATGTTGATCCCGCCGATGGGCCCGACGGTGCCCTCGTCGTCGATGGTCCCGGTCCCGGCGATGAACTTCCCGCCCGTCAGCTTTCCGGGGGTCAGCTTGTCGATGATGCCGAGCGAGAACATCAGTCCAGCGCTCGGACCCCCGACGTCGGCGAGCTTGATGTCGATCTCGAACGGGAACGTGTGGTCCGTTCCCGCCTGGATACCGACGATCGCCCGGTCCTCGGAGGGGCTGGAGGGGTCCGCCGGCGCCTTCCGGGTGGTGAGGGTGACGTCGCGAGAGCCCTGGGGCTCCTTGCCCGCCTTCTCCGCGGCAGCCGCGGCCTTGGCCGGAACGACCGTGAAGACGACGTCCTCGCCGGGCTCGTGCTTCGTGACGAGCTTCGCGACGTCCTCGGGCTGTTCGACCGCCGTTCCGTCGACCGCCTTGATCACATCGCCCGCGTGCAGCACTCCCTCGGCGGCGCTGTCCTTGACGACCGTGGAGACGACCACACGGGAGGTGACCGGGATCTTCAGCTCTTCCAGGGCCGCGACCTTGGCGCTCTCCTGGGACTGGCTGAACTCCTCGGCGTTCTCCTGGGTGGACTCCTCCTCGGTCTTGCCGTCCGGGTAGAGGGTGTCGTGCGGCACGACCACGCTGTCGTGGGCGAGCCAGCCGTAGACCGCCTCGACGATGTTCATGTCGTAGTCGGCGCCGGTGACGCGGACCGTCGTCATGTTGAGATTCCCGGACGTCGGGTACGTCTTGCGGCCACTGATGTGCAGGACGGGCTCGCCTCGCGCGTCACCGAGGGTGTTCACGGTCGGGCCCGGAGACATCTCCGAATACGGCACGGGGATCAGCACGCCTGCGCAGAGCAGCGCGATCAGGATGAGGGTCGAGGCGAGCATCGTCGCGGTGCGGCGTGGCATGGAACGACAGTACGGGAAGGGCCTGTCAGTGCACCGTCGGGGCCGGTCCGTACGAGGGGGGCCGAGCGGTTGCCGGGAGGGCCGGAAAACCGGAGAGCCGGGAGGCCGGGGAGCATCGCTCACTCGCGGAGTACCCACGCGTCCAGCGAGCCGATGCGGTGCGGGATCGGCGACCGCGTGCGGTTGCCGGAGTGTCAGACGGCCTCGGAACCGGAATGCGATTTCTCCATCGCCTCACGGAACCGGGCGTAGCCGGCGAGTTCGGTGACATCACCGGTCGTTCGATTGCGGGCTGCCCACCCGCCCCATATCGCCGCGCCAAGAGCAGCTATGAGCGGAATCAAGAGCCAGGCGAGTGCTGCCATCACGACCTCCCTACCCCATGAGCGACCGCAACTGACGATCAGAAGATTAACCACCTGCAGGACCAACGCTCATGGCAGGGGTGCGGTTACGCAAATCGGGGCTGATGCCCCCTGGGGCGGTTTGCGCTCAGCAGGCGCCGACCCACTCCTCCGTACCGTCGGAGAAACGCTGGTGCTTCCAGATCGGGACCTCGTGCTTGAGGTCGTCGATCAGCTTGCGGCACGCCTCGAAGGCCTCACCCCGATGGGCGCATGAGACGGCGACGACCACCGCCAGATCGCCCACACCCAGTTCACCCACCCGGTGGACGGCGGCCAGCGCACGCACCGGGAACTCGGCCACGACCTTCTCGGCCACCCTGCGGAGCTCGTCCCGCGCCGTCGGGTGGCAGGAGTATCCGAGGGCGCCGACATCCTGGCCGCCGTCGTGGTCGCGGACCGTGCCGACGAAGAGCGCCGTACCCCCCGCGGCGTCGTCCCCGACCGCGCGGAAGACCTCGTCGACGGAGAGCGGCGTGTCACGGATGTCCAGGAGCCGGATGGGGTCCTGGGCTGCCTGCTCGCCGGGGTGATCGTGGGTGCGTGCCATGGTGCCATCGTGCCGCACGGCACCCGCATCGCGGAATAGCGGTTTCGACCGGCGGCGCGCCGGCCGGCTTGGAGCCTCCTACCAGTGGGACGGCGGACGGGAACGGTCCGGCTAGAAGCGGCGGCGCGCCTTGCGGGCTCGTCTGACCAGCGCCGCCGTACCGAGCAGTGCGACCGTCGCTCCTGCGGCGCCCGCCGCGGTGGCGTCCTTGCGGCCGAGTCGACGGCCGGCGACGGTGTGCCGCCCCTCCACTTCTTCGAGCAGCGCGGCGAGGACCTCCTCGTTGGTCCACCGCGGACGCCATCCGGCGTCGTGCAGCCGGCTCACGCTGACGACCCAGGGGTGCATCGTGTAGGCGAGGTCGCCCGCCGGGGAGGGCGTGAGGCCGATCCGGTGCAGCCGGGCCGCGGCGCCGAGGGCGACGGCGGACGGCAGCTCCATGCGGCGCACGCCGGAGAGCTCCTCCACCTCCTCCTGTTCCAGCCAGCCGTCGCAGCCGACCGCGAACTCGCCGTCGATCTTCTCGAGCGCCGCGTACTCCAGGGCGGTCACCAGGTCGTCGACGTGACAGAACTGCCAGGCCGGGCGTGATCCGGCCACGACAAGGAGCCTGGGGGACTCGAAGTACCGGGTGAGAGCCGTGTCCGTGCCGCCGACCAGGACCGTCGGCCGTACCACCGTGACGTTGAGACCGGGGTGCGCGCGGGGCGCACGGCGGCCGAGTCTCTCGATCTCCAGCAGGTCGCCGACGCCGGTGGCCTCGGCGGTTGCCCGGAGCTCGGCGTCCTCGGACAGCGGGATGTCGTTGTCGGGCAGGGCGCCGTAGACCATCGCCGAGGTGCAGAGCACGACCCGGTGGACGCCCACGGCCGCGGCGGCCGTCAGTACGGTCTGGGTACCGCGCACGTTGTACGCGGTACGGGCGGCGGGGTCGGTCTCCAGGTCGAGATCGAGTGCCATGTGCACGACGACGTCCGCGCCGCGGAGCTTCTCGGCGATGGCGGGATCCCGTACGTCCAGGATGTGCCAGGTCGCCTCGGAGACGTCTCCCCGGCGCTCGTCGATGGCGATGACCTGCTTGATCTCGTCGGAAGCGGCGAGATGGGCGGTGAGCAGCTCACCGACGCCGGTGGCGGCGCCGGTGACCGCGACGACGGGGCCGCGACTTCGGGAAAGATTTTTCGTGGGCTTGCTTTCGGGCGAGGGGTCGGCCAGGTTTCGCGCTGCGCGAACCTGCGGATCTGGGGAACTCACCGGGCGTCTCCAGCGGTTGTCTTCAGTACGTACCCGAATGACGCGTGCGTACCAGGTGGCGTCCATCCTGCCGCAGGCCGGGAGCCGGCGGAGCACTGAGGCCCCGAGCGGGGTTCGGTGTCTACGCTGGATGGTGATGTCGGGCAGTCGCCGTCGGTTCGAGCCGGCGGCCCTACGAGCCGAGGAAACCCGTGAGTGACACCCCATTCGGATTCGGCCTTCCGCCGGAGGAGCCGGAAGACGGCGACGAGGGCAAGAAGAAGGACCCCACCGGTGGTGGGCAGGGCTCGGGCGGGCCGGCGAACCCGTTCGGATTCGGGCCCGGCATGGGCGGGGACAACCCGTTCGCCGCGATGTTCGGCTCGATGAACCCGAACGACCTGGGCGCGGCCTTCCAGCAGCTCGGCCAGATGCTGAGTTACGAGGGCGGCCCGGTCAACTGGGACATGGCGAAGCAGATCGCCCGCCAGACGGTGTCGCAGGGCACCCCGGACGGCAGCAAGGACGCGAGCGTCGGCCCCTCGGAGCGGTCGTCCGTCGACGAGGCGCTGCGCCTCGCCGACCTGTGGCTGGACGGGGTGACGTCGCTGCCCTCCGGTTCCGTCTCGACGGTCGCGTGGAGCCGCGCCGAGTGGGTCGAGGCCTCGCTGCCCGCCTGGCAGCAGCTGGTGGACCCGGTGGCCGAGCGCGTCGGTCTGGCGATGGGCGACGTCCTGCCGGAGGAGATGCAGGCCATGGCGGGCCCGCTGATCGGCATGATGCGCTCGATGGGCGGTGCCATGTTCGGCCAGCAGATCGGGCAGGCCGTCGGCGTCCTCGCCGGCGAGGTCGTCGGCTCGACCGACATCGGCCTCCCGCTGGGACCGGCGGGCAAGGCCGCGCTGCTTCCGCTGAACATCGAGCGGTTCGGCAAGGACCTGAGCGTGCCGCAGGACGAGGTGCGGCTGTACCTCGCGCTGCGCGAGGCCGCCCACCAGCGGCTCTTCGCCCACGTCCCGTGGTTGCGCTCGCATCTCTTCGGCGCTGTCGAGGCCTATGCGCGCGGCATCAAGGTCGACACCAGCAAGCTCGAGGACGTCGTGGGTCAGTTCGACCCGTCGCAGCCCGAGCAGCTGCAGGACGCACTCCAGCAGGGCATGTTCCAGCCGGAGGACACCCCGGAGCAGAAGGCCTCGCTGGCCCGTCTGGAGACCGCTCTCGCCCTCGTCGAGGGCTGGGTCGACGCGGTGGTGCACGAGGCTGCGAAGTCCCGGCTGACCTCGGCGGACGCGCTGCGCGAGACGATGCGCCGGCGGCGGGCGACCGGCGGCCCCGCGGAGCAGACCTTCGCCACCCTGATCGGGCTCCAGCTGCGTCCGCGCCGCCTGCGGGACGCGTCCCGGCTGTGGGCCTCGCTCACGGACGCCCGAGGCGTCGACGGCCGAGACGACCTCTGGGAGCACCCGGACATGCTGCCGACGGCCCGGGACCTGGACGACCCGGACGGCTTCGTCCATCACGAGCAGCTCGACTTCTCGGAGCTGGACAAGATGCTGGGCGAGGCGGCGAAGGGCACACAGAAGCCTGCCGCCGAGGAGCGGAGCGAGGACGAGCCCGGGGACGAGCCCGGGGACGGGGCGAACGACGACGGCAAGGACGACTCCGGCCGGTGAGCCTCCATGACGACGCGGTCTCCGTACTCCAGGCCTACGACCTCACCGCCGCCGAGCCACAGCAGTCCCAGCTGCGGCTGACCTATCTGGACCATCTGGCGGGTCACCCCGACGGCATGTGGAAGGCGTGCGAAGCCGGTCATCTGACGGCCAGCGCCCTGGTGGTGGATCCGGAGCGCGGACGGGTCCTGCTGACCCTGCACCGGAAGCTCCGGATGTGGCTGCAGATGGGCGGGCACTGCGAGCCCGAGGACACCACCCTGGCCGGGGCGGCTCTGCGCGAGGCCACGGAGGAGTCGGGGATCACCGGGCTCACCCTGCTGCCAGGCGGGCCGGTCCGGCTGGACCGGCATCCCATCCCGGCGCCCTGCCACTGGCACCTCGACGTGCAGTACGCGGCCGTGGCGTCGGCCGGGGCCATGGAGCGGATCAGCGACGAGTCCCTGGATCTGCGCTGGTTCCCGTACGACGAGGTGGCGGACACCGCGGACGCCTCGGTGTCGCGGTTGCTGGAGAGCACCCGCGCACGCCTGGAGCAGCTCGCCTAGAACCGCACAGGGGCGGGTTCCACGGGTGTGTACCCGCGGGGCCCGCCCCTCGTCGCGTGTGCTCGCCTCTGCCGCGTACGGACGGCTCAGTTCCAGGCGTTGTTCTGGTTCTGGCTGCGGGCGCCGTGCTGGCCCACACCGAACTGGGCGGCGGCGCCCTGGCCGATCTGGGCGTTCTGCGGAGGCAGCACCTCGCTCGGCTGGACGAGGGCGAACCCCTGGCCCAGGAAGCTCAGCTCCCAGCCTTCGCCGGTGTTCCCGCGGCGGCGCATGACTCCCGACGAGTGGGTCTGGGCCTGCATCTGCACCCTGAGCCCGCTCGACCAGGCGACGATCGCGTCGGCGTCGGCGTTGACGTACTTGTCCGGCGTGACCTGCATCATCAGCGGCTGGCCGGAGGTCATGAGCGCGACCTTGCCGTTCCCGGTGATGTTGAGCTGGTACTTGCCGGTGCCGGAGATGCCGTACTGGCTGTCCACCGCGATGACCTCGGTGTGCAGCGAGGAGTCCAGGGCCAGTACGTAGGCGCTGTCCACCGTCATGCCCTCGTGGTCGACATCGACGAGGTGGATGTACTGGGCGAGGTTGGCCAGGTAGACCGTGCCCTGGCCCGAGCAGCGCATGAGGTCGAGGCCCTCGCCCGTGTTCCTGCGGGCACGGCGCTGGCTCTGCGACTGGTACTCCCCGTCGAACTCCATGAGCCCCTGGTAGGCGACCATGGCGCCCTTACGGGCGAGGACGTCGTCGTGACCGGTCAGCGAGACCCGCAGGAGCTGCGGGTTCTGGACGGTGTAGCGGTCCTGGGACTGCTGTTCGGTGTGGCTGAAAAGCGGACTCTGCATGATGTGTTCTCCCCCGCTCAGTGCCGGATCCGCAGGCGGTCCGTACTGTCCTCGCTCGGCTGGACGACGACGATGCCCTGGCCGGAGAAGGCCATCTGGTAGGCCTCCCCGCTGCCCCGCCCGATGAGCGAGCTCGCCTTGAAACTGCGCTTGCCCTTCACCTTGAGGTTCGGGGACCAGGCGACGAGGGCGTCGGGGTCGACGTACGTCTCGTCCTCGCCCCGGCCGCAGTCGACGACGATCGGCGTGCCGCGCGAGGTGATGGCGACCCATCCCGTGCCCTGGATGCCGACGTTCCACAGGCCCTGGCCGGCGAACTTGGCCAGCCCCTTGACGCGCTCCACACCCCAGGAGAGGTGGCCGTCGAAGGCCAGGAGGTTGGTGCCGTTGACCGAGAGGGCGTCGTTGTCAAGGTTGATGACGACCACGTCGGCGCCGTAGTCGGCGAGGTAGAGCAGCCCGTCACCCGCACACTTCATCAGGGGAGCGCCCTCGCCGGAGATCCACTGGGAGGCGATCTGGCGGACGGCGGGCGGGTTGGGTTCGTACTGGATGAAGCCCTCGTAGGCGACCATCGAGCCGGTACGTGCGTAGAGGTCCTGGCCGGTGGCCATGGCGACCTTGAGCATCGTGCGGCCGTGGTTCTCCATGCGGGCCGTGACGGGGGTCGGGGCGAAGCCCGCGAGTTGCTGATTCATGACGGGCTCCCTCAGACCTCGTACGGCTGGACGACGATGAAGTTCCCGGGCGCTCCCCGGAACTGGAGATTCACGGTCTCCCCGCTGTGGCCCGGGTACGCGTTGCGGCGCAGCCGGACCTGGCTGGAGAGGATCACCTGGGACGCGGACGACCAGGCCACGACGGCGTTGCAGTCCGCGAAGGTGGTCGGGGTGACCGGCAGGACCACCGGGACGCCGTGGGTCTTGATGACGACCGTGCCGGTGCCCTGGAACTGCATGGTGAACAGGGCGCCGCCGGGGATGCCGTGCCCCTCGATCCTGCGGACCTCGTACTGCAGGGACTCGTCGAAGGCGAGGACGCTCTCCGCGGAGACGCAGATCCCGTCGCCCTGCAGCTCGATGGGGTGCAGATGCGAGCCTTCCTCGGCCAGGAAGACCTGCCCGCGGCCGGTGCAGCGCATCAGCTGCATCTCCTGGCCCGTCGCGTTGCCGACCATGCGGCCCGAGAAACCGGCGCCCTTGTACCCGAAGTCGACCTTGCCCTGGTACATCACCATGCTGCCCTGGCGGGCCAGGACGGGCGTACCGCCCATCGTCAGATCGACGCGCATGAGCTGCTGGTTCTGCGAGGTCCAGCGCTGCCCGGTCGGCGCCTCCTTGTAAGGCTGCAGGGCTGCCTGGAGCCCGGCGCCACCCGGCGGGAGGCCCTGGGGCACCCCCTGCTGCATGCCGGGGGGCTGCTGCCCGAACGGCGCGGGGGGCTGCTGGCCGAACGGGGGTGCGGACGGTGGCTGCTGCCCGTACGGCGGGGCCTGCGGCGGCTGCTGCCCGTACGGCGGGGCCTGCGGCGGCGAGACCTGGCCCGGGACCTGCCCGAACTGGGGCTGCTGGGGCGGCTGTCCGTACGGAGCGGGCGCCGGCGGCGTGACAGGGGCCGCGATGGTGGGGGCGGCATGCATCGGCTGCGGCGCGGGAGCCGGAGCCGCAGGGGCTCCGAACGCCGGGGCGGGCTGCGGTGCCTGGGGGGCGGCAGGCGCTCCGAACGCGGGAGGTGCCGTGGCCTGGGCGGGCGGGGCGAACCCCGGGGCGGCGCCCTGCGGCTCGGGGGCGGGAGCCTCCTCGGCGACCTCTCCTCCGAAGTTCTTGAGCAGCGCGTCGAGTCCGCCGTCGAAGCCCTGGCCGACGGCGGCGAACCGCCAGACGTCCTTCAGGTAGAAGTCTCCGAGCATGACCGCGCGCTCGGTCGTGAACTCCGAACCGGTGAAGGCGTACCTCACCACTTCTTCTCCGCCGGCGACGATCCGGATGTATCCGGGGCCCACCTGCGACATCTGTCCGGCGCCGTCGAGTGTGGCGGTGAAGGACAGCTTGTGGATGTTCGCGGGAATACGGTCGAGGGTGACGCGGAAGGACTCGGTGTCACCGGCCTGGGCGCCGAGAAGCTGAATGGACTCCTCGGGCGATGTGGGCTGGTTGAAGAAGATGAAATACCGGTCGTCCGAGAGCTGCTCATTGGCATCGAGGCCGAAGCAGCTGATGTCGAACGTCAGGCCTGGGCCCGCGATCTGCACACCTACGTACAGATCCGTCCCTGGCGTGAGATCACTGATCTTGGCCTTGTGGCCGCGCTGGAATTCCCTGGCCATGCGTAACGACCGTCCCCCATCCCGAAGGTGAATGCGTTGCGTCAGGCTAACCGCAAACCACGAGATCGAGCCAAGCCGGTACAGACCCGGTACAGAATCGGCGAGGTCACTCTTCGCGTGCGGCGGGCAGATGCGGGAGCCGCTCGGCCGCCACGACTCCTTCGAGATAACCGCGGGCACGCTCGGTACGCGCGTACGACTCCAGCAGTCGCCAGAAGCGTGGACCGTGCCCGGGAACCAGCAGGTGGGCCAGCTCGTGGAGGAGTACGTAGTCGATGACGTACTCCGGCATGCCCTGCAGCCGGTGCGAGAGACGAATGCTTCCCTCGGCCGGGGTGCATGAGCCCCAGCGGGTGTTCTGATTGGTCACCCAGCGCACCGAGGCGGGGCGTGCCCGGCCGTCCAGATACTGGCCGGAGAGCCGCTCGGCACGCTCGGCGAGCTCACTGTCGCCGATGACGCGCTTGCTCTCCTGAG
Organism: Streptomyces sp. NPDC006516; assembly: GCF_040611875.1. Classification (NCBI taxonomy): domain Bacteria; kingdom Bacillati; phylum Actinomycetota; class Actinomycetes; order Kitasatosporales; family Streptomycetaceae; genus Streptomyces; species Streptomyces sp. NPDC006516. The sequence goes on along the minus strand of NZ_JBEXPD010000002.1, from coordinate 892,211 downwards.
CGGCGAGCTTGTCGAGCATCACACCGATCCAGCGCTGCTCCTCGGCTTCCGACATCCGGGCGGGGATGAGCACGATGGTGCGGTCACCCTCCCGGTACGCGGAGACCGTTCTCCTGCGCCGGGAACTCCTGCGGACCTCGACCGCGCTCGACAGCGATGCGCGGGGCTGTTGGGTGGCGGCGCGGCGCGGCTGGCGTTCGGCGCTGCGCGCGGGGGTCTCCCCGGCGAGACCGGGAGAGAGGTCGGCGGGCACGGCACGACGTTACCCGTTGCCGACGGGGGAAGTCCCGCCTCCGCCACTGTTCGATGTTGATCCACTTCCCGGGTCGCGCCATTTGAACGACTAATACCCCAGCCTGTGGATAACTTTCGGCCCGTTTCGCCGCCACGTTGCATTCTGGCAACGGATCCCCACACCGAACCCTGGAGAAGTCATGCATCCGATGCTGAAGCCGGCCCTGCGCCGGGCCTGGCGTGGACGGAACACCGTGCAATTCGGTGTGACGCCCGCCCACGCGGTAACGCTCGGCCCGGTGGATATCGCCACGGGAAGCTTTCTGGAACTGCTCGACGGAACACGAGGACTGCCTCTGCTCCGCGAAGAGGCCAGAGCTCTCGATCTGTCGGACCGTCATGTGGACATTCTCGTGTCGCGGCTCACGGAGGCGGGTCTGCTGGATGATCCGGACGCGGGCGGGGCGGAGGCCGACGCCTTACGCCGACGGGCCGAGACCCTCGATCGCCAGCGCCCCGACGCGGCAGCCCTGTCCGTCGTCCACCCTGCACCCGGAGGCGCGCTGCGCACCCTGGCGGCGCGGCGCGCGATGCGGGTCCAGGTGCGGGGCGCGGGCAGGGTGGGTGCGGCGGTCGCCGCTCTGCTGGCCGGTTCGGGGGTGGGGCACATCGAGGTGCTCGACGGGGGCCGTACCGAGCCGGGCGACGTCGCACCGGGCGGGCTGCCGGCCTCATCGGTCGGTGAGCGCAGGGACACGGCCGCCCGGCAGCTGGTCCGCCGGTCCGCGGTCGGCGGCCCCGCGCGGGCGGGAGGACCGGAGGCGGTGCGGGCGGGTGGCGAGCCCGCGCTGTCCCTCGTCGTCGTGGCGCCCAGGGACGGCCTCTCGGTCTACGCCCCGGATCCCGGTACGGCTGCGCCGTGGATCAAGTCGGGAACACCGCATCTCTATGCCGGGGTGATCGAAGCCACGGGAGTGGTCGGGCCGTTGGTGCTGCCCGGAGGCACCGGCTGCGCGGGCTGCCTGGCACTGCACCGAGCGGGATCGGACCCGCAGTGGCCGCGGATGATGGCCCAGTGGAAGTCAGGGCGGCGTCACGGCGTGCAGGCCTGCGACCTGGCGCTGGCGACCGCGGTCGCCGGTCTCGCGGCCGCTCACGCGCTGTCCTTTCTCGACGGTGAGCTGCCTGCCAGCACCGGGGCACGGTGGGAGGCCGCCATGCCGCTGCTGGACTGGCGGTCGGATCGGCTGGAGCCCCACCCCGACTGCGCCTGCGGTGCCGCCGGGCACACTGAGGGGGAGCTCACCTCCGCGGCCGGTGCTGCGCAGGACACAATGACGGGGTGACCGTCGCCGACGGCGGGGACCCGGTACTCACGCGGCACGGCAGTCTGGGAACTGGAGGGGCACATGTCTGATCTTCCCCGGAAGGCGGTCACCCGTACCGCGAAGCTGGCAGCGCTGCCGCTCGGCTTCGCCGGCCGTGCGACATGGGGCCTGGGCAAGCGGATCGGCGGGAAGTCCGCGGAGATCGTGGCCCGGGAGGTCCAGCAGCGGACGGCCGATCAGCTCTTCAAGGTCCTGGGTGAGTTGAAGGGGGGCGCGATGAAGCTGGGGCAGGCGCTGTCCGTCTTCGAGTCCGCGCTCCCCGAGGACGTGGCAGGCCCCTACCGGGCGGCGTTGACCAAGCTGCAGGAGGCAGCACCGCCGATGCCGACGCACACCGTCCACGCTGTACTCGCCGAGCGGCTGGGTGAGGACTGGCGAGAGCTGTTCACGGAGTTCGAGGACCGCCCTTCGGCGGCGGCCTCGATCGGGCAGGTCCATCGAGCCGTGTGGCACGACGGACGGGATGTCGCGGTGAAGGTGCAGTATCCGGGCGCGGGTGAAGCACTTCTCTCGGATCTCACCCAGCTCAGCCGCTTCGCGCGGCTGTTCGGCCCGCTGGTGCCGGGGATGGACATCAAGCCGCTCATCACCGAGATGCGGAACAGGGTCTCCGAGGAGCTGGACTACGAACTGGAGGCGCGGGCCCAGCGGGAACACGCGGCGGAGTTCGAGAACGATCCGGATGTGGTGATCCCCGGAGTGGTGCACCAGAGCGAACAGGTGCTGGTGACGGAGTGGATGGAGGGCATACCTCTGTCGTTGGTCATCGCCGAGGGCACACCGGAACAACGCGACCGGGCAGGACAGTTGCTGGCGCGCTTCCTGTTCTCGGGCCCCGCCCGCACCGGCCTGCTGCACGCCGACCCGCATCCGGGAAACTTCCGGCTGCTTCCTCCGGCGGAAGCGGCCGTCTCCGAGACCGACGCCGACGGCGCGGACATGGGCAGTGCGGGCGAGGGCGGTGCAGGAGCGGGTGAGCTCGGCGGGGGTGCTGAGCAGTGGCGCCTGGGGGTGCTGGACTTCGGCACGGTGGACCGGCTCCCCGGCGGGCTGCCGCAGACCATCGGTGATGCTCTGCGGATGGCGCTGGAGGGTGACGCGGACGGTGTCTACGCGATGCTCCGCGAGGACGGCTTCGTCAAGGAGTCGATCGAGCTCGAAGCGGACGCCGTGCTCGAATACCTCCTCCCGATCATCGAGCCGGCCCAGGTCGAGGAGTTCACCTTCTCCCGCTCCTGGTTGCGCAGCCAGGCCGCCCGGATAGCCGATCCGCGCTCCCCCGCGCACCAGTTGGGCAAGCAGTTGAATCTCCCCCCTTCCTATCTGCTGATACATCGCGTCACGCTCAGCACGATCGGCGTTTTGTGCCAACTGGGCGCGACCGTCCGGCTCCGGGACGAACTGGAGTCCTGGCTGCCGGGGTTCCTGGCGTACGCGCCCGACGGGGAGGACAACTCCGAGGACAGCACCGAGGAGTGGGGCGAGGAGAGCACGGCCGTGGAGGCGTGAGCAGACGCGGCAGCCCGAGCGCTGGGCCAGGCTCGGCGCTCGACGCGGGGCCTGGCTCGGCGCTCGCGTGGCCAGGCGCGGGCGGCGGAGGCACAACGAGGCGCGGCAGCCCGAGCGCGAGACCAGGCCCCGCCGCGTACGGTGCCGGGCGAGCGCGGGCGGTCCCGGACCCGCATGTCACCACGGCCGCGCCCGGCGCCGGCCCAGCGCAGGCGGGTCCGGGCCCGCGTGTCACCACCAGTCGGAGTCGAGCCGGCTCTCGATCGCCCTGATGTGGGCGCGCGCGCACGCCTCGCAGAAGTACTGGCGCGTGCCGTTCTCCACGGAGCAGAGCCAGGTCGGCGGCGGACCGTCGCCGTCCGCGGTGGTGCCGCAGCGCGCGCATCGCACACGGTCGGCGGCAGGCTCGGCGGGCTGACGGGTCTCCTCGTCCACCTCGCGACGATAACGCCGTGGTCCGGGTGGGGCGTGGTGAAACGCACCGCGGGGCCGGCCTGTTCGGGCCGGCCCCGCGGAAGGGGAGGTGGCTGCATCGAGGGCGGAGCGGTTGCCCGGCAGCCGTGTCGCGTCGTTCTACGGTGCGGCTGTCAGTGCATGACAGCCATGGCGAGCGCCCGGCGGGCGCGCATCGAGGCGCGCTCCGCACGGCGCTGCATCCGCCGAGCGGCGACCAGGCGCACGGCCTGGCGTCCCTGCTCGGCTTCCCTCAGGCGCTCGTGCATATGCGCACGCGCCAGGGCTTCTGGGATGAGTTGCATCTCGCGGGTCCTGTTCTGGCGCGAGTCGTTCGCGCCGATGATGGTGACGTCAGGGGTGGCGGAGCCGACGGGCTCCCTCGTGGGGGTGGTCATTGGTGCCTGATTTCGGGGGTCATGGGTGTGGGGACGGTCGATGGTTCCGATGCGCTTCGTTCGTGTGGGGGACATGACCCCCAGGCCGGCGGTCACGCGGCGACCGGGTTCTTGCGCGGACGGCCACGAGGACGCTTGCGGGCGACGACGACGCCCTGGACGAACAGTTCGCCACCCCAGACGCCCCACGGCTCGCGACGCTCTTTGGCTCCGGCGAGGCAGGCCTCGACGAGCGGACAGGTCCGGCAGAGGGACTTGGCGTACTCGACGTCCGCCGGCGACTCGGCGAAGAAGACCTCCGGGTCGTAGGAGCGGCAGGGGACGGGTACGCCGAGGTTCTCGATGGCGTCGTCGAGCGCGGTGAGCGCGGTGAGGGGGATCAAGGTGGAGTCCTCCGTGAGGCCGGGCGGGGAGATCGTGTCGGAAGGCGGTACGGACGGGGCGTGCGTCTCGAGTTGCACGGTGGCGTTGTCCTCGTCTGGTCGTGCCGGCCTGTTGGCCGGTTGGCGGCTGGTACCAGGTCCTGCTGTCCCGAGGCTCCTTCGTCTCGTCTCATCCGTTCGGACAAAACAAAAGGGCCGCGGATCCCGAGTGGGGTTCCGCGGCCCTGAAGGCGCCGGCCTGATTCACATCAGGCTGGATCACTCCAGGGTTCAGGCCCACGGAAGGCCCACATCGTGTGGTGCTGCGTCGTCTGCTTCTTGGCTCCGGCACCGGCTGCCGCAAAGGCATAGGCCGCGGCCTGTCCCTTCGCTACTGCTGCTTCCGGTGCCTCGGTCGGTCGCTCATTGCGCTCCCGCACGGGCAGGATCGCCAGGGACAGCGGGCGGGCGGCGGAGACGCCGGACGCACTGATGCCACGGAGCGAGAGCGCGGAAGAACGGGTGAGGCCGAGCGAGCAGGCGGAGACGACCGACGGATCGGTCATTTTGATGGTGTTGATGATGCTGATCACGACAATCGCCTCCTCTCGGCGTCTCAGGGGACCGGCCGGGGCCGATCCTGCGGTATTCGGATAAGTACAGCACGGAGTCAGGGCTTCAGAGAAGTCGCTGTTCCCGTGGTTAAGAACCTATGGTGACGACTGCTGCGCGCGCAAACTATTTTCTGGACGAGTTTTTCTCACACCCCGTCGCCGTCCTCCCAGGACTCCGTACCCGGGGCCCGGCCTGCGCAGATGGCCAGCACGTCGGTGCCGAACCTGGTCAGCTTCCGGTTGCCGACACCGGCGATGACGACGAGCTCGCCCTCACTGTCCGGCGCCGCCTCCGCGATGGCCATCAAGGTCTTGTCCGTGAAGACGCAGTAGGCGGGCTGGCTGATCCGCTTCGCCGTGTCGGCACGCCACTCGCGCAGCCGCTCGTAGAGCGCCTCGTCCATGTCCGACGGGCAGTCCTCGCAGCGCATCAGCTTCATCTCACCGGCGTCGGTGAGTGTCCTGCCGCAGACGCGGCACCGCACCGGCCCTCGCCGCCCGGGCCGGGCCAGAGGCTCCGCGCCCGTGGGTCCCGGTCCGGTCCCTGTGCGGGAACCCCGGTCGATGCCGCCGCCCCCTCCGGCGCCGGCCCGTGCCCCCGGCGCCGCGGAGCCGGGCCGCAGGCCGTTCAGGAACCGGGTCGGGCGACGGCCCCCGCGCCCGCCGGGCGACCGGGACACCGCCCAGGACAGGGAGAGGTGGAAGCGGGCGCGGGTGACCCCGACGTACAGCAGTCGGCGCTCCTCCTCGACCTGCTCGTCGGTCTTGGCGTAGGCGATCGGCATCATGCCCTCGGTGAGACCGACGAGGAACGTCGCGTCCCATTCCAGCCCCTTCGCCGAGTGCAGCGACGCCAGGGTGACGCCCTGGACGGTGGGTGCGTGCTGGGCGGCGGCCCGCTCGTCGAGCTCCGCCACGAGATCCGAGAGGGTGGCGCCCGGCCGGGCCTGTTCGAAGTCCTCGGCCAGCCGGACGAGTGCGGCGAGCGACTCCCAGCGGTCCCGCACCGCCCCCGAACCCGCCGGCGGCTTGGAACTCCACCCCTTGGTGGAGAGCACCGCCCGCACCTCGGAGGGCAGGTCGTCGGCACCGTCGAGCAGTGAGTCGTTGCCGCCCGCGCGGGCGGCGCCGCGCAGGGCGACCCCCGCCTCCCGCACCTCGGGGCGGTCGAAGAAGCGCTCGGCGCCGCGCAGCTGGTAGGGCACACCGGCGTCCGCGAGCGCCTGCTCGTAGACCTCGGACTGGGAGTTGACCCGGTAGAGCACGGCGATCTCTCCGGCCGGGACGCCGGCGGCGATCAGATCGCGGATGCGGCGCGCGGTGCCCTCGGCCTCCGCGGGCTCGTCCGGGTACTCCGTGTAGACGGGTTCGGGACCCTTGTCCCGCTGGGAGACGAGCTCCAGCCGGTGCTCGGCCGCCTTGCCCCTGGCCTGGCTCAGCAGACCGTTGGCCAGATGGACGACCTGCGGCGTCGAGCGGTAGTCCCGCACCAGCTTGACCACGGTCGCGTTCGGATGCCGCGTGCGGAAGTTCAGCAGGTGGTCGGGGGTGGCGCCGGTGAAGGAGTAGATCGTCTGGCCCGCGTCACCGACGACGCAGAGGTCGTCCCGGTCCCCGAGCCAGAGATCGAGGAGCCGCTGCTGGAGCGGGCTGACGTCCTGGTACTCGTCGACGACGAAGTGCTGGTACTGACGGCGCACGTGCTCGGCGATGTCGTGACGGTCCTGGAGGATGCCGACGGTGAGCAGCAGCACGTCCTCGAAGTCGATCACCCCCCTGTCCCGCTTCATCTGCTCGTACATCGCGTAGATCTGCGAGAGCTCGGCCGGGTCGCGCGGGGCGTCGCGCTGCGTCTTCGCGACGGCGGCCGGATAGTCGGCCGGGACGGTCTGAGTGACCTTGGCCCACTCGATCTCGCTCGTGGCGTCCCGCAGTTCGTTGCGGTCCAGCCGGATCCCGCAGCGCGCCGCGGCCTCGGCGACCAGCTGGACCTTGCGCTCCACCAGCCGCGGGAGCTCGCCACCGACTGCTTTCGGCCAGAAGTACTGGAGCTGACGCAGCGCGGCGGAGTGGAAGGTGCGGGCCTGCACACCCGTCGCGCCGAGCTGGCGGAGCCGCCCCCGCATCTCACCAGCGGCACGGTTGGTGAAGGTGACGGCGAGCACGGTCGTCGGCTGGAGGATGCCGGCACGCACCCCGTAGGCGATGCGGTGCGTGATCGCCCGCGTCTTGCCCGTCCCGGCTCCGGCCAGCACGCACACGGGTCCTCCGAGGGCCAGCGCGACCTCGCGCTGCTCCGGGTCGAGCCCGTCGAGCACGGCGTCCGCGGAGTCGGGGACCTGTGGGAAGAGGGTGGAATGCGTTGCTGCTGTCACCCCGCCATGCTGCCAGGTCGCGCGGGGCCGGTGCGGCGGTTGTCCACAGGGCCCGGCGTTTGTCGTACCGGTGGCGGGCGGGAATGGCGCTCGCCCCACGTGCGTTGGCTCAGTGCGGGAAGGTACGTACGCGTGCTGTCCCGACTTCCCAGTGAGACGTACGAGACAAGGGAGCACCGACGACATGCCGGGCACTGTGACGATGTACAGCACCACATGGTGCGGCTACTGCCGCCGGCTCAAGGGCCAGATGGACCGCGAGGGCATCGCGTACACCGAGGTCAACATCGAGCAGGACCCGGCTTCGGCGGCGTTCGTCGAGAAGGCGAACGGCGGAAACCAGACGGTTCCCACTGTCCAGGTGGTCCCCTCCGGCGGTGGCGCCGAGGTCGTGATGACCAACCCCAGCCTCGCCCAGGTGAAGCAGGCGCTCGGCGTCTGAATCCCCGCCACGCGCCATCCCGCCGCGTCCTCGCGGCACACGACCCCTGACCGGCCCGGAGCCGGTCAGGGGTTCTGCGTCTCCAGGGCTGCGCACATGTGCCCGGCACCGGGTACGCGAGTGCCCGGTCCCGCCGGCACGACCGGTACGCGCTTGCCCCGGTCCCGCTCGCACGGTGGATAGGATCCGGGAGGTCCGGCGCCCCGCGGGAGCGGCGAGCGTTGCGCGCGACCGTTCGCAGGGGGCACGGATGACATGGCACGGACCGTCGCGACGGAACTCATGCGCGGACCGGCCGCAGCGCAGGCCGAGGACGCGTTCAGGCTGATCTACGCCGAAGCGTTCGCCGAGCATCCCTACGACGAGACCGAGGACGATGTAGCCGCGGCTTTCCGCCGCTTTCCACTCCAGGTCCGCAGACCCACCTTCCGCGCGGCCTCCGCCCGTACCGGCGACGGCGAGCCGGTCGGCATGGCGTACGGCCACACCCTCGGCGCCGACACGGGCTGGTGGGACGAACTGACCGTGCCCGTGCCCGACGACGTACGACGCGAGGACGGGCAGCGCGCCTTCGGGCTCATGGAACTCGCGGTTCGCCGAGCGTGGCGCGGACAGGGTGTCGCGCGGCGTCTGCACGAGACGCTGCTCGACGGCCTCGCGGCCGAGCGGGTGCTGCTGAACGTCCACCCGGGCAGCGAGGCGGCGTCGGCCGCCTATCGGGCCTGGGGATACCGCAAGATCGGCGAGGCACGGCCATGGGGCGGGAGCGCGGACCTCCATGACGTGATGCTGCTCGACCTGCGCTGAGAACCGCACGTGGGCACCGGCGTACGGAGGCGGCGGCACCCGCGTGCGGAGCGGTCGCGGCGAGCCGATGCCCTCGTCGCCGTACCGGGGTACTCGCCGCCGTGTCCGGGGTGGTTCTCAGCCGGTGCTGCCCGGCCGGGGGAGCGGCTTGCCGTACCAGAGCTCGATCAGGCGTGCGGCGATGGAGACGCCGAACGGGGGGAGCACCTCGCCCGACTCGAAGGCGTTCGTCAGCTCTTCACGGGAGAACCAGCGGGCCTCCTCGATCTCCTCGCCGTCCACGTTGATCTCCGAGGACGTGGCCCGGGCCATGAAGCCCAGCATCAGGCTGGAGGGGAACGGCCAGGGCTGGCTGGCGACGTACTCGACCTCGCCCACGGTCACCCCAGCCTCCTCGAACACCTCACGCGCCACGGACTGCTCGATCGACTCCCCCGGCTCGACGAAGCCGGCGAGCGTCGAGAAGCGGCCCTCGGGCCAGTGGACCTGGCGGCCCAGCAGCGCACGGTCCTGGTCGTCGGTGACGAGCATGATCACCGCGGGGTCGGTCCGGGGGTAGTGCTCCGCCCCGCAGGCCTGGCAGCGGCGGATGTGGCCGGCGGCGGCGATCACGGTGCGCTCGCCGCAGCGCGAGCAGAAGCGGTGCAGCCGCTGCCAGTTCTCCAGGGCGACGGCGTGCACCATCAGTCCGGCGTCACGCGGGCCGAGGAGCATGCCCGCCTCGCGCAGCCCGGCGGCGCGCGCGGACTGGTCCATGCGGCCCGGCAGGGAGTCCTTCTGCAGCGCGAAATAGCGGACGCCGTCCGCGTCCGTGCCCAGGAAGTAGCGGTGGGTCTCGGTGAGCGGCGCCTCGAAGGAGGGCGTCATGACGAGCTCGGTGCCGCCGTCGGGGGTGTCGTCGATGAGGGCCTGGCCTCCGGAGACGACGAAGACCCTGGTCGTCGGGTGGCTCCAGGCAGCGGCGAGCCAGGCCTCGTCGAGCCGGTGGTGCGCCGCGCGGTCGATACCGCTGGGTGCGGTGAGACCGATCGGACGGTCTGCGGTGGCGTTGTCGAAGGTGGTCACAGGTGCTTCCTACTCCCCCGGGGGTGGATCGGGCGTTCAGAGATTCAGCGCAGTGCGGTGGCCAGCTCGCCCCACAGATGGGCGGCGGTCTCCACGCCGTTGAAGAGGAGGTCCAGTTCGACCTTCTCGTCGGGTCCGTGCCAGCCGTCGGACGGTACGGAGATGCCCAGGAAGAGGACGGGCGCCCCGAGCACGTCCTGAAGGTCGGCGGCCGGGCCCGAGCCTCCCTCCCGGGTGAAGAGGATCCTGCTCCCGAAGGCGCGGCCCATGGCACGGGCCACCGCCTGCAGGGCGGGGTGGTCCAGCGGTGTCAGGCAGGGGCGGGTGGCCGGGGCGAAGGTGATCCGGTGGCGGATGCCGGCCGGGATCCGGGCCTCGGCCCAGGCGCGGACCGCTTCCTGGACACGCTCCGGGTCCTGGCCCGCGACCAGCCTGAAGCTCAGCTTCACCGACGCGGACGAGGGGATGACGGTCTTGCTGCCGGCGCCCTGGTAGCCGCCGCCGATGCCGTTGACCTCCGCGGTGGGGCGGGCCCAGACGCGTTCGAGGGTGGAGTAACCGGCCTCGCCCGCGGTGGCCTGCGAGGCGGCCGTGCGCAGCCAGGTGGCCTCGTCGAAGGGCAGTTGCGCGAAGAGAGCCCGCTCCGTCTCGGTGAGCTCGGTGACCCCGTCGTAGAAGCCGGGGACGGCGACACTGCCGTCCTCGTCGTGGAGAGCGGCGACCAGGCGGGCGAGTGCGGTCGCCGGGTTCGGGACGGCACCGCCGAAGGACCCGGAGTGGATGTCCTGGGAGGGCCCGTGCAGCTCGATCTCGCATTCGGCGAGGCCGCGCATGCCGGTGCAGACGGTGGGGGTGTTCTCGTCCCACATGCCGGTGTCGGAGACGATCACGACGTCCGCGGCGAGGCGGCCCGCGTGCGCCTCGGCCAGCGCCCGGAAGTGGGGTGAACCTGACTCCTCCTCGCCCTCGACGAGGAGCTTGAGGTGCACGGCGGGGGTGGTACGGCCTGTCGCGGCGAGGTGGGCGCGGACGCCGAGTGTGTGGAAGAACACCTGGCCCTTGTCGTCGGCGGCACCCCGCCCGTACATCCTGCCGTCGCGGATCACCGGTTCGAACGGGTCGGTGCTCCAGCCGTCCTCACGGGCCGCGGGCTGCACGTCGTGGTGGCCGTAGACGAGCACGACGGGTGCGTCGGGATCGTCCGACGGCCACTCGGCGAAGACCGCCGGGGCGCCCGGTGTCTCCCAGATCTCGGTGAGGGGGAACCCGGTCTCGGACAGCTTGCGGGACAGCCATTCGGCACTGCGCCGTACGTCTTTCTCGTGCTCGGGCTGAGCGGACACGGACGGGATACGCAGCCACTCGGCGAGGTCGTCGAGGAAGGTCGTGCGGTGCTGCTCCGTGTACGTGCGGACGGCGCTGTCCGGGGTGTCGCTCATGCTTATGAGCCTATCGGCCTCACGGAGGTGGCTCGTCCAGCAGGAGCTTCTCCAGCTCATCCCGCCCCGGCAGCCCGGCGGGGCGGACGGTCTCCCCGGTGCGTACGTACAGGAAGGTCGCGGTCACCGCGTCCAGCGGCAGGCCGTGCAGCTCGGCCCATGCCAGGCGGTAGACGGCGAGCTGCAGCGGATCGGCCGTGCGGTGCCGGGTGGTCTTCCAGTCGACGATCTCGTAGGTGTCACCCGTGCGGTACACCGCGTCGATCCGGCCCCGGATCACCCGGCCCCCGAGAGCGATCTGGAACGGGGTCTCGACGCGGTACGGAGTGCGCCGGGCGTACGCGGTGCGCTCGAAGGCTTCCTTGAGCTCGGCGAGGTCGCGTTCGTCGGCGATCTCCGCGTCGCTCTCGTCGCCCCCGGGGAGTTCGTCCGGGCCGAGCATCGGCAGCGGCAGTTCCTCGAACCGGGACTCCACCCAGGCGTGGAAGCGGGTTCCCCGGCGCGCGGCGGGCTGTGGGGGCCTGGGCATGGGCCGGGCGAGCTCCCGTGCGAAGCCCTCCGGGTCGTCGGCGAGGTGCAGCAGCTGGGTGGCGGAGAGCGTGGCCGGTACGACGACGTCCCGCACGGTGGCACGGGCACGGCGCAGCTCACCGGCGAGGGCGTCGAGATCGCGGTCCCAGGAGGCCAGGGTGCGGGACTCCTCCGGGGTGAGACCCGCGTCCAGGGGGGCGCGCGCGCCGGGCACGTGCGGTGCTCGGGCGGAGAGAGGCGCGTGCGGCTCGGCGAGTGCCGGCCCTGCGGACGGCGGCGCCTCGGCGGGCGGAACCGCGCCGGGTCCCGGGAACCGCCGACGGCCGCCCAGGGACTCCTGCGGAACTCCGGCGTCCTCGTACGGCGGCTCTTCCTCGTACGGGGGCTCCTCGCCGTACGGCGGCTCTTCCTCGTACGGGGGCTCCTCGCCGTACGGCGGCTCCTCGTACGGAGGCTCGTCCTCGTACGGCGGCTCCTCGCGCGAAGGCGTGCCGGGTGCGTGCCCCTGCCCTTCGTACGCGTCAGCCACGGGCGTGGCCGACAGCGCCTCCAGATGGGCCAGGACCGTGTCCCGGGCGGCGCGGCGGCGGGCCATCGCGGTGTCGTCCAGCGGGAGCGGCCACGGCTGGTCGGCGTCCTTCCGGCGGAGCTCCGGGTTCTCCTCTTCCTCATCGGGCTCGTCCGCCCAGACCTCGATCTCACCGTGTCCTGCCGCGCAGTGCTCGTACAGCGCGTCCAGGAAGGCGGACGGCCCCCGGGGCTTCTTCTGGGAAGGGCCCCACCAGTGGCCGGAGCCCAGGAGCAGGCTGCGGGGGCGGGTGAAGGTGACGTACCCGAGGCGGAGTTCCTCGGTGTGCTGGTGCTCCTTCATCTCCTCCTTGAACGCCTTCAGGCCCTTGGCGTCGAAGGTGTCGAGGGCCGGAAGCGTGGGCGCGTCGCCGCGCAGCGCGTGGGGCAGGACCTGCGGCTGCGAGGTCCACGCCTCCCGGGCACGCGTGCTGGGGAACTGGCCGGTGACGAGCCCCGGCACCGCGACGACGTCCCACTCCAGGCCCTTGGACTTGTGGGCGGTGAGGACCTTCACGGTGTTCTCGCCGCCGGGCAGGGCGTTGTCGAGGCCCTTCTCGTACTGCGCGGCGGTCCGCAGGAAACCCAGGAAGGCGAGGAGGGTCGCGTTCCCGTCCATCGCGGCGAAGCCGGCCGCGACGTCCAGGAAGTTGTTCAGGGTCTCGCGGCGGCGGGCGGCCAAGGCGTGCGGCGACGCGGAGAGTTCCACCTCCAGGCCGGTGGTCGCGAGGACCCGGTGCAGTACGTCCATGAGGGGGTCGGCCAGGGAGCGGCGCAGGTCGCGCAGTTCGGTGGCGAGACGGGCGAAGCGGACGCGTGCCTCGGCGGAGAACGGCAGACGGTCGTCCTCGGCCCCGCCGGCCTCCAGAAACGTGTCGAGGGCGTCGGCGAGCGAGATCACCTCGGCGGGATCGACGCCCTCGACGGCCTCGGCCAGGCGGCGGTCCGGGTCCGTACCGTCGTCCCCGGGCGAGGAACGGTGGACGAGAAGGCGAGCGCGGCGCCCCAGGAGGGCGAGGTCGCGCGGTCCGATGCGCCAGCGCGGGCCGGTGAGGAGCCGGACCAGTGAGGCGTTGGCGCCGGGGTCCTGGAGCACCTCGCAGACGGCGACCAGGTCGGCCACCTCGGGCAGGTGCAGCAGCCCTGAGAGGCCGACGACCTCCACGGGGACGTCCCGCTCGACGAGCGCCGCCTGGATCCGGGGGAAGTCGCCCGCGGTCCTGCACAGGACGGCGATCTCCCCGGGTGGTGTTCCGGTCCGCACCAGGTGGGCGAGGGAGTCACCGAGCCACTCGATCTCCTCGGAGTGCGTGCGCAGGAGGGCGCAGCGCACCGTGCCGTCCCTCTCGGCCCCGGGTGCGGGGCGCAGTGCCTCGACCCCTTCGTGCATGGCGCGCAGGGGCTCGGCGAGACCGTTGGCGAGGTGGAGCAGCCGGCCGCCGCTGCGGCGGTTCTCGCTGAGGGAGTAGCGGGTGGCGGGGGTGCCGTCGGCGTGCGGGAAGTGGTGCGGGAAGTCGTCGAGGTTGGCCACGGAGGCGCCGCGCCAGCCGTAGATCGCCTGGCAGGGGTCGCCGACCGCGGTGACGGCGTGGCCCGCCGTGCCGCCGTCCCCGCCCCCGCCGAAGAGCGCGGCCAGCAGCAGCCGCTGGGCCACGGAGGTGTCCTGGTACTCGTCGAGCAGGACGACCCGGTACTCCTCGCGGAGGATCGCGCCGACCTCGGGCCGGGTGAGGGCGAGTTCGGCGGAGAGGGCGATCTGGTCGCCGAAGTCGAGGAGGTCGCGGCTGCGCTTGGCCTCGCGGTAGCGCCGGGTCAGTCCGAGGAGTTCGCGGCGGGCCTGTGCCGTCTCGGGGATCTTGCGCAGCTCGGCGTTGGTCAGCCGGGCCGTCTCCAGGGCGGCGAGGAGACCGGTGTCGTACTCGAGGAGCTGCTCGGGCCCTGCGAGGTGTTCGGCGAGTTCGGCGTCCAGGGCCAGCAGGTCGCTGACGAGGGTGGGGAAGGACCTGGTCAGCGCGGGGTAGGGGCCGGGCGCCTCGCGCAGCACCCGGGCTGCGAGCTGGTAGCGCGTGGCGTCGGCGAGAAGGCGGCTGGTGGGTTCGAGGCCGATCCGCAGTCCGTGGTCGGTGAGCAGCCGGCCGGCGAAGGCGTGATAGGTGGAGATGCTCGGCTCGCCCGGCGGGTCGTCGGGGTCGATGACGTCCGGGTCGGTGACCCCGGCCGCGACGAGGGCCTTGCGCACCCGCTCGGCGAGCTCCCCGGCGGCCTTGTTCGTGAACGTCAGGCCGAGGACCTGCTCCGGGGCGACCTGGCCGGTCCCCACCAGCCACACCACCCGGGCGGCCATCACCGTGGTCTTGCCCGAGCCCGCTCCGGCCACGATCACCTGCGGGGCGGGCGGCGCGGTGATGCAGGCCGTCTGCTCCGGAGTGAAGGGAATCCCGAGGAGCTCCTTGAGCTGCTCGGGGTCGGTGATGCGGGAGGACACTCCAGAGAGGCTAACCGGAGGCACCGACAACGCCCTCCCGCCCCGAATCCGCCGGTGCGCTCATTCGATGATCTGACCGCCTTCAGGCTGTGCGCTGCACGACGCCTTGAAGGCGCAGTGGGTGCAGTGCTGGCCGGCGGTCGGTGTGAAGCGCTCGTCCAGGACACGTCCCGCCGCCGTCGCCAGCAGGTCGGAGACCCATTCCCCGGAGAGGGGTTCCTGAGCCTGCACCTTGGGAAGGGCGTCGCCGCCCTCCTTCTTCGGGGCGGGCTGGCGCAGCTGGACGAGTTCGGCTCCCCCCGCTTCCGGGCGGTGGCCGTCGAAGGCCTCGTCGACGGCGCCCTCCCTGACTGCCAGCTGGTAGACGGCGAGCTGGGGGTGGGAGGCCACCTCGTCCTTCGTCGGCGCTCCCTTGCCGGTCTTGAAGTCGACGACGTACGCCCGGCCCTCGGCGTCCTGCTCGACCCGGTCCATGGAGCCCCGGATGCGCACGGCGTACTCGCCGGCTTCGAGGGTGACGTCGAAGTCGTGCTCGCTGGCGACGGGCGTGCGCCCGGCGCGGTCCATGACGTGCCAGCGCAGGAAACGCTCCAGGGCGGCGCGCGCCGTCTCCTTCTCCTGCTGCGACTTCCACGGGGCGTCGAAGACCAGGCCGTCCCAGACGGAGTCCAGGCGCTCCATCAGGACGTCCAGGTCGGCGGCGGTCCGCCCGGAGGCCACCTCGTCGGCCAGTACGTGGACCACGTTGCCGAAGCCCTGGGCGGCCGTCGCCGGGGCGTCGGCCTTCACCTCCCGGCCCAGGAACCACTGGAGGGCGCAGGTGTTGGCGAGCTGGTCGAGCGCACTCCCGGAGAGCGCGACGGGGCGGTCCCGGTCGCGCAGCGGCACCTCGGAGCGGGTCGGCTCGTTCAGCCCCCACCAGCGATGCGGATGGGCCGCGGGGACCAGCGGCTGGCCCTCGTCGTCGGTGAGCGCGGCGAGCCGGGCGAGCCGGTGCGCGGCGGCGTCGCGCAGGGCCTCGGAGGCGGCCGGGTCGACGGTCGTGGCGCGGAGCTCGGCGACGAGTGAGGCGACCGCGAGCGGCCGGCGGGGCCGGCCGGTGACGTCCCGGGGCTCCTCCCCGAGCTCGGTGAGGAAGCGGGACGGCTGGTCGCCGTCGGCCGCCGGCGCCTTCACGGCGGTGACGACCAGGCGTTCACGGGCGCGGGTCGCCGCGACGTAGAAGAGGCGGCGTTCCTCCGCGAGGAGGGCCCCCGGGGTGAGCGGTTCGGCGAGACCGTCGCGCCCGATCCGGTCCGCCTCCAGGAGGGATCCACGCCGGCGCAGGTCGGGCCAGAGCCCTTCCTGTACTCCGGCGACGACCACCAGGCGCCATTCCAGGCCCTTGGAGCGGTGTGCGGTCATCAGGCGTACGGCGTCGGGGCGTACGGCACGCCGGGACAGGGTGTCGGCGGCGATGTCCTGGGCGTCGATCTCCTCCAGGAAGTTGAGCGCGCCGCGCCCCCCGGTGCGTTCCTCGGCCCGTGCGGCGGTCTCGAAGAGGGCGCACACCGCGTCGAGGTCACGGTCGGCGTTGCGGCCGGCCGCGCCGCCGCGCAGCGCCGCCCGCTCCAGCCGGCCGGGCCAGGGGGTGCCGTTCCACAGGGTCCACAGGGCCTCCTCGGCGGTGCCGCCGCCCTCCAGGAGTTCGCGGGCCTTGCGCAGGAGCGCGCCGAGACGCTGGGCTCCGCGGGCGTACGCGGGGTCGTGCGTGACCAGGCGTTCGGGCTCCGCGAGTGCCTGGGCCAGCAGCTCGTCGGAAGGCGGGGGCACCCGCTGCCCGGCGGCCCGCTCCTCGTCCCGCAGCGCCCGGCCGAGCCGGCGCAGGTCGGCGGCGTCCATCGAACCGAGGGGCGAGCCGAGGAGAGCGAGGGCGGTCTCGGTGTCGATCCGGCCCTGTGTCCCCCCGCCCTCGGTGTCGATCCCGCCCTGCGCTCCCCCGCCCTCGGTGTCGACCCGGTCCTCCGCCCCCTCGCCCTCGGCGGCCGGCCCGTCCCGGTGTTCGGGGGCGGCACCGCTCAGGGCCGCGGTGGCGACGGTTCGCAGGGCGGTGAGCAGCGGGGCGACCGCGGGCTCGTGGCGCAGCGGCAGATCGTCGCCGTCCACCTCCAGGGGGACCCCTGCCGAGGTGAGCGCCCGGCGCACGGCGGGGATCGAACGTCCGCCGGCGCGTACGAGGACCGCCATGTCCCTCCACGCCACCCCCTCCTCCAGATGCGCGCGCCGGAGCAGGTCGGCGATGTTCTCCAGCTCCGTGGAGGCCGTCGGGTAGGTGTACGCCTCGACCCGGCCGCCGTCGCGCACGGCGGACAGCTCGCGGTGGGCGCGGACCTTGTCCGAGGGCAGCCGGGTGAGCGGCATCCGGCGGGTGAGCAGCCGGGTGGCCGCGAGCAGCCGCGCACCGGAGCGGCGCGAGGTAGTGAGGACACCGACCGGGGCGGGCGCGCCGTCGGCGCGGCGGAAGGTGTCGGGGAAGTCGAGGATGCCGTTCACGTCGGCCCCCCGGAAGGCGTAGATCGACTGGTCGGGGTCGCCGAAGGCGATGAGCGTCCGGCCGCCGCCCGTGCCCGGTGCACCGCTCCCCGGGTTTCCGGCCAGCGCGTGCAGCAGCCGTACCTGGGCGGGGTCGGTGTCCTGGTACTCGTCCACGAGTACGGCGTCGTAGCTCCGGGCCAGCACGGAGGCCACCTCGGGCCGCTCGGCCAGCAGGACCGCCCGGTGGACGAGTTCCGCGTAGTCGAGGACGCCCTGGGCGTCGAGGACGTCCAGGTACTCGGCGAGGAACTCGGCGGCGGCGCTCCAGTCGGGGCGGCCGGTGCGGCGCGCGAACGCGGCCAGCGCGTCGGGTCCAAGCCCGAGCTCACGGCTCCGGGCCAGCACCGCGCGCACCTCGTCGGCGAAGCCTCGGGTGGTCAGGCAGGCCCGCAGTTCGTCGGGCCAGCGGACATGGGACAGCCCCGCCCGCTCCAGGCCCAGCTGGCCGGCGAGGAGCTCGCGCACGGTGACGTCCTGTTCGGGGCCGGAGAGCAGGCGCAGCGGCTCGGCGAACAGGTCCGCGTCCTGGTGGGCGCGGACCAGGGCGTAGCAGTACGAGTGGAAGGTGGTGGCCTGCGGGCCCCGGGTTCCGCCGAGCCGGGCCGCCATCCGGTCGCGCAGTTCGACGGCCGCCTTGCGGCTGAAGGTGAGGACGAGGATGCGGGCCGGGTCGGTCCCGTCGGCCACGCGCCGCGCGACCGATTCGACCAGGGTCGTGGTCTTGCCCGTGCCCGGCCCCGCGAGGACCAGCAGCGGACCGTCGCGGTGATCAACCACCGCGCGCTGCGGTGCGTCCAGGAGAGGGGGGTCCGCGGCTCCCGGTGGCGTACGCACCAGCCGGTACGCGCCCGGAGCCCGCCGCCGTGCCTGACGGTGCGGGCTGTGCCGGGTGGTGGAGGAGGAGCTCACGTGGATCGCCGGTCCTGGTGGGTGTACTCGGTCTGCTGGGGTGGCTGCCGGTGGCCGGCCGCCGGTGGCGGCCTCATGAAGACAGCCGGACGGTGACGGAAACGGATGAGGAGCGGAGGTGCCGCGTGTGGACGACGCTACGCCAGCGGCAGGGCGGAAACCGGGTGATGGACCGCGTCCCCCGTCACATGTGCGCCCCGGCGGCCGGGTCCCTCCCCTTCACCGGCCCGGCGCCTGTCCCGTCGGGGCACGATGGCGGAAGCTGTCAGATGTGAGCTTTGTCGCCCGCGTCCGGACCGCCGGTCACGCCGTCCCACCTGGCCCGCCTCATGTCGAGGCGCGGAAGGTGCCCGTCCGCCCGGTGCGCGGCTTCGCGCAGCGGGGTGCCCTCCTCGCGATAGTGGTCCAGCGCCCGCAGTTCGTGACCCGGCAGCAGCGCCCCGTCGGACCGCACCACACGCCACCAGGGCACGGCGGATCCGTACAGCGCCATCACACGTCCGACCTGTCTCGGTCCGCCGTCGCCGAGCCACTCCGCGATGTCCCCGTACGTCATGACGCGGCCCGGGGGGATCAGGTCGGCCACGTCCAGGACCCGCTCCGCGTAGACGGGCAGCTCGTCGGTCACGGGAGTGGCGGGCGGGGCGCCGGGCCGGTCACCGCTCGTCCGGTCTTCGCTCATCCGTCACATCCTGCCGTACGCCACCGACAGCCGGGAGTGCCCGGTGTCGTCCTGGTCACACAGCGTGCAAGCCGGGGCGAAGCCGCGTATGTTGCGCATCGCGCCCGTGCCGTGCACCCTGATGCCCCCCTCTGTCCGCAGGCCGTGCCACCATCATGCGGGCGGTGACCGGTGATACGAGAACACGAAGATTCATCAGAGGCGAAGGAGCAGGGCGTGCAGCCACCGAAGGCGGCGGACGCCTCTGACGCCGAGCCGCGTCCGGACGCGTCCGAGGCGGGGGTGACCGCCGAGCGGGAGGGCAAGCCCCTCGCGGGCTCGACCCTCGCGTCGGCGGACGCCTCGCTGAGCGACCGCGTCTCGGGTGACGAGCCACTGCTGCCCGCCCGGGTGCACCGCCCGTCGGACCTGCTGCGGCTGCTCGTCGGTGTCCTCGCGATCGCACTGCTGTTCTCCATCGCCGCCTTCGCCCAGGGCACCACCACCGGCCTCGAGGACGACATCTCGAAGGGCACCGACCAGGCGCCCGACCTGCTGATCAAGCTCGCGGGTCTGGTCTCCAGCATCGCCGTGCTGCTGGTGCCGGTCGCCTTCGCGATCGAGCGCCTCGTGAAGCGCGACGGGCTGCGGATCGCGGACGGTGTGCTCGCCGCGGTGCTGGCCCACGGGGTGACCCTGGCCACCGACCTCTGGGTCGCCAGGTCGGCCTCCGGCACGATCCGGGACGCGCTGACCCAGCCACAGCCGGGGGACGCGCTCACCGACCCCGTGCACGGCTATCTCGCACCCGTCATCGCCTACATGACGGCCGTCGGCATGGCCCGCAGACCCCGTTGGCGGGTCGTGCTGTGGGTGGTGCTGCTCCTGGACGCCTTCGCGATGCTGGTCGGTGGCTACACCACACCGTTCTCGATCGTCCTCACCGTGCTGATCGGCTGGACGGTGGCGTACGGCACCCTGTACACCGTCGGCTCACCGAACGTACGCCCGACCGGCCAGCACCTGATGGCCGGTCTGCGGCACGTCGGCTTCCGGCCGGTCGCCGCGATGCGCACCGAGGAGGCTCCCGAGAGCGTCGAGCAGAGCGACCGGGGCCGCCGCTATCTGGTCACCCTGGAGGACGGGCCACCGCTGGACGTGACGGTCGTCGACCGTGAACAGCAGGCTCAGGGCTTCTTCTACCGGGTGTGGCGCAGGCTCACCCTGCGCAGCATCACCCAGCGCCGCTCCATCCAGTCGCTGCGCCAGGCCCTGGAGCAGGAGGCGCTCCTGGCGTACGCGGCGATCGCCGCCGGGGCCAACGCTCCCAAGCTGATCGCCACGTCCGAGCTGGGCCCGGACGCGGTGATGCTCGTGTACGAGCACATCGGCGGGCGCTCGCTGGACGCCATGGAGGACGAGGAGATCACCGACGAGCTGGTGCGGGGCGCCTGGCGGCAGGTACAGGCACTCCAGTCGCGGCGCATCGCGCACCGCAGGCTGACAGGCGACGCGATCCTGGTGGATCGTTCCGGCACGGTGTTCGTCACCGATCTGCGCGGTGGCGAGATCGCCGCGGGTGACCTGATCCTGCGTATGGACGTCGCCCAGCTGCTCACCACCACGGGCCTGCGCGTGGGTGCCGAGCGTGCCGTGGCCGGGGCTCTGGCCGTGCTCGGCCCCGACGCCGTCGCCGACTGTCTGCCGTTGCTGCAGCCGATCGCACTGAGCCGCTCCACCCGGGCGACGCTGCGCAGGCTCGCCCGGGAGCGTTCGCAGCGCGAGCGTGAGGCGGTGCTGGAAGCCTCGCAGGCGGCGAAGCAGGCCAAGGCCGAGGAGCACGACGCCGCCGCGGCCGCCGACCGCAAGGCCGCCCGCAAGTCGCTCCGTACGGAGAAGCAGGCCGAGAAGCGGGCGATGGACGACGCCCTGGAAGAGGCCCGCGAGGAGGACATGCTGGCCCAGATCCGCCGCCAGGTGCTGCTGATCAGGCCGCAGGCGCCGGTCGAGCCGGTACGGCTGGAGCGCATCAAGCCGCGTACGCTCTTCAGCTTCATCGCGGGTGCGATCGCCGCCTACTTCCTGATCTCCCAGGTCACCGAGGCCGACTTCGGCACCGTCGTGGAGCAGGCCGAATGGGGCTGGGTGGCGGCTGCCCTGGGCTTCTCGGCCCTGAGCTACGTCGCCGCGGCCATGAGCCTTCTGGGCTTCGTGCCCGAGCGGGTACCGTTCAGGAAGACCGTGCTGGCGCAGGTGGCGGGGTCGTTCGTGAAGATCGTGGCACCGGCCGCGGTCGGCGGCGTGGCACTGAACACACGCTTCCTGCAACGCGCCGGGGTACGCCCGGGGCTCGCCGTCGCGAGCGTCGGCGCGTCGCAGTTGTTCGGTCTCGGCTGCCACATCTTGCTGCTCGCCCTCTTCGGTTACCTGACGGGCACGGAGAAGACCCCGGACTCCCTCACCCCGTCGAGGACGGTCATCGCCGGCCTGCTCACGGTCGCCGTGCTCGTGCTGGTCGTGACCGCGATCCCGTTCCTGCGGAAGTTCGTGGTCACCCGGGTGCGGTCACTGTTCGCCGGCGTCGTACCGCGCATGCTCGACGTCGTACAGCGCCCGCAGAAGCTCGTCACGGGCATCGGCGGGATGCTGCTGCTGACCGGACTGTTCGTGCTGTGCCTGGACGCGTCGATCCGCGCGTTCAGCGGTCCCGACGTCCCCCAGCTCAGCTACGCGAGCATCGCCGTCGTCTTCCTCGCGGGCAACGCCCTGGGCTCGGCCGCGCCGACCCCGGGCGGTATGGGCGCGGTCGAGGGTGCGCTGACCCTCGGTCTGATCGCGGTCGGCCTGCCGAAGGAGGTCGCGGCGCCCGCGGTGCTGCTGTACCGCGTCATGACGCTGTGGCTGCCGGTGCTTCCCGGATGGCTCTGCTTCAACCAGCTGACCCGGAAGGGCGAGCTCTAGAACATGCGCCCGAGGCGGGGCCACTCGCTTGGCCCACGCCCCGCGCGCCGCCCCACGCCCCGCCGCACGATGGGGGCATGAGGACTTCCCCCGCCCTGCGTGCCGCTGCCCTCGCCGCCACCGCCACCGTGCTCCTGCCGCTGGCGGCCTGTTCGGACGACGGCGACGACGGAGGTACGGAGGCGAGACCCACGGTGGCCGCGACGGCGGCTCCCACGGCGACACCCCGGGAGCTCACCTCCCAGAAGCTCGACTGGCAGCCGTGCCCCGCGCCCAACACGGCCCAGGGCAGCGGCACGGCCCCTTCCCCGCTGCCGGGCGGGGCCGCCTGGGAGTGCTCCTTCATGGACGCGCCCCTCGACTACGCGGACCCGGACGGCCGCACCATCGAACTCGCCCTCATCCGCGCCGCCGCCAAGGACCAGGACCGTCGGATCGGCTCGCTGATCTTCAACTTCGGCGGCCCCGGCGCCTCCGGCGTCGCCACGCTGCCGTCCTTCGGCACCGACTACGACGCACTGCGCACCCGCTACGACCTGGTGAGCTTCGACCCGCGCGGGGTCGGCCGCAGCGAGGGCGTGGAGTGCTCGGACGACGCGGCACTCGACGCGCGCTACGAGCAGGACGGCACCCCGGACGACGCCCAGGAGGAGAAGGAGTTCGCCGAGGACCTCAAGTCCTACATCGCGGACTGCGAGGAGAACTCCGGGGACGAACTGCCCTACGTCGGCACGACGAACGCGGCCCGGGACATGGACCTGCTGCGCCAGGTGCTCGGGGACGACAAGCTGTACTACTTCGGGATCTCGTACGGCACCGAACTGGGCGGCGTCTACGCCCATCTGTACCCGAAGAACGTCGGAAGGGCCGTCCTGGACGCCGTCGTCGATCCGACGGAGGACTCCCTGGAGTCCTCGATCGGACAGGCGGAAGGCTTCCAGCTCGCCCTGGACAACTTCACCGCCGACTGCGCGGAACGGGACGACTGCAAGCTCCCCGGAGCCACCTCGAAGGAGGTCCAGGACTGGATCGCCCGTCTTCTCGCCGACCTGGAGAAGAAGCCCGTCCCGGGGCTCGGCGAGCGGGAGCTGACCCAGACCCAGGCCACCACGGGCATCGCGTCGGCCCTCTACTCCCAGGAGACCTGGCCGCTGCTCGAACAGGGCCTCGACGAGGCGGACGGAGACAACGGCGGACTGCTGCTCGCGCTCGCCGACTCGCTGAACGGCCGCTCCGAGGACGGTTCCTACGACAACTCGAACGCCGCCAACGCCGCCGTCAACTGCGCCGACTCCGAGCAGCGGTTCACCCTGGAGCAGACGAGGCAGGCGCTTCCCCGGTTCCGCGAGGCCTCCCCCGTCTTCGGTGACTACCTCGGCTGGGGACTGATGGCCTGCACCGGCTGGCCCGTGGAGGGCGCGTGGGACACCCCGGACGTCAGCGCGCCCGGCTCGGCCCCGATCCTGGTCATCGGCAACACCGGGGACCCGGCGACCCCGTACGCCGGGGCGAAGGCCATGGCCGCGGAGCTCGGCAAGGGTGTCGGCATCGAGCTCACCTACAAGGGCGAGGGGCACGGCGCGTACAACAGTGGCAGCACCTGTGTGCAGAAGGCCGTGGACGGCTATCTGCTGGAAGGGAAAGTGCCGAAGCCGGGAACGGTCTGCGGGTGACCGCTCGTTGGACGTCCGGACATGGGTGACGCCCGGACCGCTTCCGGGTGTCCGGCCCGGGGGCTCAGGGGGAGGGAGCGCGCATGCGCGTACGCGGACGTGTCCGCTCGGTCACCGCGGCGACCACGGCCGCCCTGCTGCTGACGGCGGTCCTCGCGGGATGCGACGGCGGCACGGCGCAGCCGCAGTCACAGTCGCCGGACGGTTCGTCGCGGGAGCGCCAGGACCCGGAGCACCAGGAGTCACCGGGGCACCCGAAGGCACCGGGCACGCCCCGTCCGCTGGAGTGGAAGCGCTGCGCCGCTCCGGAGGGCGGCAGCGCGCCGGGCCCCGGATGGCGCTGCGCCACCCTCGACGTGCCCCTGGACCACGCGGAGCCGCAAGGGAAGACGATCGGCATCGCGCTGATCCGCAAGACGGCCACGAGGAAGAGCGAGCGGCTCGGGTCGATGCTCTTCAACTTCGGCGGCCCCGGCGGCTCCGGCGTCGGCATCCTGCCGCGCGCCGCGGGTTCGTACAGGCAGCTCAACACCCGCTACGACCTGGTGGGCTTCGACCCGCGCGGCGTCGCGGCCAGCGCGGGCGTCCACTGCCGCAGCGACGAGGAGCAGGAGACCGCCTACCGCGAGGTCGACATGACCCCGGACACGGCGGCTGAGGAGGCCGCGTTCGTCGCGGACGGCACGGCCTTCGGTGCCGGCTGCGCCCGCCTGTCCGGCACAGTGCTCCCCCACGTGGGCACCTCGAACGCCGCCCGGGACATGGAAGCGATCCGGGTGGCCCTCGGCGACCGGAAGCTGTCGTACTTCGGCGTCTCCTACGGCACGGAGCTCGGCGGTACGTACGCCCACCTCTTCCCCGACAAGGTCGGGAGGGTGGTGCTGGACGCCGTGGTCGACCCGACGGCCGACTCCGTCGGCCACGCGCGCAACCAGGCGAAGGGCTTCCAGCGGGCCCTGGAGAACTACCTGCGGGACCGCGGGCAGGACCCCGGGGCGGGCACCCGCCGCATAGCGGCGCTGCTGGAGCGGATCGACGGCGATCCGCTGCCGACGGCCTCCGGCCGCGAGCTCAACGAATCGCTGGCCGTGCTCGGCATCGTGAAACCCCTCTATTCCAGGAGCGGCTGGCCCACCCTGACGGCCGCGCTCGACGAGGCGGAGAAGACGGGCCGGGGCGACCGGCTGCTGGCGCTGGCCGACGCGTACAACGGCCGGGACGGGGACGGGCACTACGACGACCAGGGCCACTCCCAGCGGGCGATCTCCTGCGCCGACGCGAAGGCGAGGCCGACGGCTGCCGAGGCCCGGGCGCTGCTCCCCGAATTCCGCGAGCTGTCACCCGTCTTCGGCCCGTTCCTGGCGTGGGACACGGCCGGCTGGTGTGCGGGCTGGCCGGTCGAGGGGGAACGCGACACCCCTGAGGCGAGCGCTCCTGGCGCCGATCCGATCCTCGTCATCGGCACGACAGGCGACCCGGCGACGCCGTACGAGGGCGCGCGGCGGATGGCGGACGAACTGGGCGAGGGAGTCGGCGTCATGGTGACCAACAAGGGTGAGGGGCACGGCTCGTACGGCGGGAGCGCCTGTGTGACCGCCCTCGTCGACGCCTACTTCCTGGACGGGAGGGTCCCGGCCGACGGCCGCACCTGCTCATGACGCCCGGCAGGCGGAAGGGCCGGCCCCGTTCCTTCGGAGCCGGCCCTTCCGCGCTACGCGGGTCTAGTAGACCGGCTTCTCGGGCTCGATCTGGTTCACCCAGCCGATGACGCCGCCGCCGAGGTGTACCGCGTCGGCGAAGCCCGCCGACTTGAGGACCGCGAGGACCTCCGCACTGCGGACACCGGTCTTGCAGTTCAGGACGATGCGCCTGTCCTGCGGCAGGTCCTGGAGGGCGGTGCCCATCAGGAACTCGTTCTTCGGGACGAGCCGGGAGCCGGGG
Source organism: Streptomyces sp. NPDC006516 (assembly GCF_040611875.1). NCBI lineage: Bacteria > Bacillati > Actinomycetota > Actinomycetes > Kitasatosporales > Streptomycetaceae > Streptomyces > Streptomyces sp. NPDC006516. The sequence continues at coordinate 866,823 of NZ_JBEXPD010000002.1, read as the reverse complement.
ATCGAGACGATCTCGTACTCGTTCGGCTCACGGACGTCGATGAGCTCGATCTTCTCGTCGCCGTCGATCCACTCCTTGAGCTGCTTGGGAGTGATCGTGGAACCGGCCGCCGCCTCCTGGGCCTCCTCGGACACGACGCCGCAGAAGGCCTCGTAGTCGATGAGCTCGGTGACGGTGGGGTTCTCGCCGCAGACCGCGCAGTCGGGGTCCTTGCGGACCTTCACCTGGCGGTACTGCATCTCCAGGGCGTCGTAGATCATCAGACGGCCGACCAGGGGGTCGCCGATGCCGGCGAGCAGCTTGATGGCCTCGTTGACCTGGATGGAGCCGATGGACGCGCAGAGCACGCCCAGGACACCGCCCTCGGCGCAGGAGGGAACCATCCCGGGCGGCGGGGGCTCCGGGTAGAGGCAGCGGTAGCAGGGACCGTGCTCGGACCAGAAGACGGACGCCTGGCCGTCGAAGCGGTAGATCGAGCCCCAGACGTACGGCTTGTTCAGCAGGACCGCGGCGTCGTTGACGAGATAGCGGGTGGCGAAGTTGTCCGTGCCGTCCACGATCAGGTCGTACTGCGCGAAGATGTCCATCACGTTCTCGGCTTCGAGCCGCTCCTCGTGAAGGACGACGTTCACCAGGGGGTTGATCCCCTGCACGGTCTCCTTGGCCGACTGGGCCTTGGACTTGCCGATGTCGGCCTGGCTGTGGATGACCTGGCGCTGCAGGTTCGACTCGTCGACCTCGTCGAACTCGACGATTCCGAGCGTGCCGACGCCGGCCGCGGCCATGTACATCAGAGCCGGCGAGCCGAGACCGCCGGCTCCGACACAGAGCACCTTCGCGTTCTTCAGCCGCTTCTGTCCGTCCATCCCGACATCCGGGATGATCAGGTGGCGGGAGTACCTGCGGACCTCGTCGACGGTGAGCTCAGCAGCTGGCTCGACCAGGGGTGGCAGCGACACAGGAACCTCAACAATGCAGGTGGTCGGTTTCTACGTACTTCATCTACGTACGGTTGTTCTCCCGTAACACTGCCACGCCGCTCCTCATTCCGAGATACCGGGTCCGATCCGCGAGACGAATTCGTCCCAGTAGCTGGGCAGTGCCGCGAATGGGTCGCTTTGTCCCCTCGTGCCGTCCCGGTCCGTGAAGAAGATCGTCCCCGCTCCCTGCCAGCGCGCGATACGCATGGCCTCCTCCAGATGGGTACGCGGGACGCCGTGGACGAAGTGGGCGAAACGGCCAGGCTCGTAGGCGGCGGTCCATTCGGCCACCTGCGACCAGCGGTAGTCGGTCCACGGCCCGCGGAAGGTGACCAGCTGGTCGGCCGCCTCGGCGTACCCGGGGTGCGGGTGGCCGTCGTGACCGAGGACCAGGTGCCCGCCCTCCTCGTCGCCGCTGTCGCTGTCCGCCAGGAGCGCGGTGAGCGTGCTCGTCAGCCGGCGGACGGCCGGGAGGCGGTCACGCTCGGCCGGGCAGTGGTGCAGGTAGAACCCGCCGACGCGGTACCAGTCGAGGTAGGACTGGGCGTCGGAGATCAGCTCCCCGAAGGGCCGGCTGCCGAAGGCCAGGTCGATGTGGCCGAGCAGCCTGCCCCCCGAGGCCCGGACGGTGTCGTCCGGGGCCTCCCCGTGCATCGCGCGTTCGCGGGCGTTGTGGAGGCGTCCGGCGGCCTCCAGGCAGTGCGGGTCGGGGCGGGCGCCCGGCCCGTTGTCGATGTTGAGGACCGCCCAGTGCAGGGGGGTGCCCGGCCGGTTGAGCCCGTCCCATTCCTCGGGGGCGAGGAGCGGATGGGCGTAACCGGGTACGCCGACACCGAGCTGTTCCGCGGCGCCTGCCCGCAGGACGGAGCCGGTGCTGCTCAGATACGGCATGCCGCCTCCATCCAGATGTCGGCGAGGGATTCCTCCAGATTGATCCGGGGGCGCCAGCCGAGCCGGTCCCTGGCGGTGCGGACGTCGGCCTGCTGCCAGGCTCCGCAGCCGTCGGGGTAGGGGGACGGGGTCGCCGCGAGGTGTTCCACGACGGATTCCGCCGACGCCCGGGGGGCGCCGATGGGGATCCGGGCGGGCGGCGCGTCCAGTTCGTGGAGCGCGCCCGCGTATCCGGCGACCCTGGCGAGAACGGCCGCCGCGTCGCGCAGCCGCACGGCCCGGCCCGTGCCGATGTTGACGACGCCCTGGGCCGCGGAGAGCGACGCGGCGTGCACGGCACGTGCCACATCGCGTACGTCGACGAAGTCACGCTGCACCCCGAGGCCGCTGAGCTTCAGCTCCGGGTCTCCGGACTGCATCGCCCGGCGCATCGTCTCGGCGAGCCTGCCGAGCGGGGAGCCCGCCGGGGTCCCCGGGCCGACCGGCGAGAAGACCCGCAGGACGACCGCGTCCAGACCGGAGCCGAGGACGAGTTCGGTGGCGGCGAGCTTGCTGACGCCGTACGGACCTCCCGGGCGGGGCACGGCGTCCTCGGCGGTGGACGAGCCGGGCTGCGAGGGCCCGTACTCGGAGGAGCAGCCGACCTGGACGAGCCGCGCGCTGCACCCGCTCCGGCGCATGGCCTCACAGACCGTCGCGACGGCGACGGTGTTGTGGCGGGTCAGGTCGCGGGCGCCGCCGCGGGTGGCACCGGCGCAGTTGACGACGACCCCGGGATGGACGGCGTCCAGGAAGCGGGTGAGCGCTCCGGGGCTGCCGCCCGCGAGGTCGAACCGCACGTCGGCGTCGTCGCCGCGGCCCAGCGCAGTGAGGTGCACGGCGGGGTCGGCGAGCAGGCGGTCGGCGACGAAACGGCCGAGGAATCCGTTGGCTCCGAGCAGCAGAACCCTCATCGCGCACCCCCTCGGTGCCGACGGCGTGCTGCCGGTGCGGGGGCTTGGGCGGTCATGTCCGGTGTCTCCTTGAGGAAGGGGTGAGCGGGGGGAAGCCCGCGGCGTCGGCTCCGCGGGACGTGCGGGGGCCCGGCTACGCCGGGGCGTGGGCGGATGCCCGGGTGAGGGTGACCGATGCGTGGACCAGCAGCGCCAGCGCCGCGACGCCGCAGCCGAGGGCGGGTACGCCACCGGGGCCGGCAGCCGCCACGACGATGTCGACCGGTCCGGCGACGAGGTCGAGACCGGGCAGCCGTCCGGCGAGTACCAGGAAGGGGGCCGCGACCTCGACGGCGCAGGCGGCGGCCAGTCCGGTGGCGGCGGGTTCCGGGAACCCGTGCACGGCCAGCAGGCGGGCCACGAAGAGCAGTCCGCCGAGGGCGACGGGGGCCGCGGTCACCACGGGGGCGCCCGCCGCGCCCGGGTGTCCGAGGCCGGCCAGGAACAGCAGTGCGGTCGTCGCGCACAGGAAGAGCGCGACGACACCGAGGAGCAGCGGGCGAACGCCGGCGCCGAATTCGGCCAGTGCGTGGGACCCGGCGAGGCGGTGCCGGGCGTGGGTGGCGAACAGATGGGCGCACCAGGCCGCGGGGGCCAGGGCGAGCGCGAGCCCGAGGAGGGGCGCCGGTGTCGCGGACCAGTCGCCGTCGGGGCCGCCGCTGATGACCTGGGCCAGCAGGTCGTCGCCGTACACCGTGTAGCCGAGGAGCCAGCAGACGTAGAGCGTGACGCCGCCGGTGCCGTTCGGGGCGTGCAGCGGTCCGGCGCGCAGGCAGAGCCGGAGGCAGACGAGGACGAGCAGGGCTCCCGCGGCGGTCACCGCGCATCGGGCCTCCCCGCCCAGGACGCCCTCGGTGGCCCGGAGCGCCCCGGAGGTCGCGAGGCAGGCGGCGCCGGGCAGCAGCGCGGACAGCGCCCAGCCGGCCCGCGGTTCGATGTCCGGCTCCGGCCGCGCCGCCGGGCGCCGGGCGCCGGCCGCTCTGCCCGCGCCGGGGACCCGGGCATAGAGCTCCTCCGCCAGCGAGAACACGTCGCGGTGCCGGTAGCGCGCGGCGGCGCGGTCGGTGAGCCCGTGCGCCTCCAGGCCTGCGGCGATCTCCAGGGGGTCGACGGCCCGCTCGCAGAGATCGCGGTGCCGGTGCATGAGCACCTTCACCGGGTCCGCGGTCCCGCGCCGGGCGGCCGTCCGCCGGGTGGGCTGGTGGGCGATCTCGGGCGCCCGGACGGCGGACCGGACAGCCCCCTCGTCCCCCGGACGAGGCTTGGACGCGGCGTCCGGGGCCGGGGCTTCGGCCGGTCCGTCCATGGGGGCACCTCCGTGGTCGTGGTGGCTCGTGTCGTCACGCATCGCCGTCCCCCGCTCCGCGTGCGCCCGCGCACACGCCTTCGGCGCCGACGGCCCAGCTCGGCACCCGGGAGGCGCCGGACCCGACCGGCTCGCGGGCCGGTTCGCCCAGCACATGGGCCTCCGGGGGTGTGGCGAAGGGGCGCGGCGCTCCGATCGGGTCCTGGGCGTCCGGCGGTGCCGTCCACCGGGCGGGGGCCTGGCTCACGAGGTCGAGGTAGATGCCGCGGAATGCTTCGAGGTTCTGCTCGACGGTGAAGAGTTCCAGCGCCCTGGCGCGTGCCGCCGCGCCCAGGCGCGCCCGGCGCTCCGGGTCGCGCAGCAGCGTGAGGCAGGCGTCGGCGAGCGCCCGCGGATTGCGCGGGGGCACCACCAGTCCCGTGCCGCCGACGACCTCGACCACGGCGCCCACGTCCGTCGAGACGGTGGCCCGCCCGCAGAACATCGCCTCCACCAGGCTGATGGGGAAGCCCTCGACGACGCTGGACAGGACGACGACGCCGCCCGCCGCGTAGGCCTCCGCGAGGTCGGGCACCTCGGGGCCGCCGATCTCCTCGAAGGTGACCGGGTTGTCGCCGATCGCGTGTGCGTCCGGGGCCTCGTCGGGGAAGAGCTGGGCGGCGAGGGCTCTGCACCGGGCGAGGTAGGTCTCGCCCTCCGTGCCCTGGGCGGGCGCGCCGAAGATCCGCAGCCGGGCGCCGGGCTCACCCCTGTGCACCTCGGCGAAGGCGTGCAGCAGGCCGACGAGGTCCTTGGCGGGCTCGACCCGGCCGATCCACACCAGGGTGCCGGGGCCGCCGCCGTCGTCGCCCTCACCCACCGCGGCGAAGCGCTCGGCCTCCATGCCCGGGTAGACCGTACGCAGCTTGCCGCTGTCGGCCCCGAACCGCTCCTGCCAGCGGCGTACGTGCGTGTTGCCGGGGGTGACGAGCGCGGCCTGCCGGTACACCTCGGAGGCGAGCAGTCCGTGGAAGTTGGCCAGCAGGGCGCGCACCGGGGCGCCGAGCGGGGTCTCGGGCGCCGCGAGGTAGTGGGCGCGCAGCGGCACGCCGTGCTCCGTCACCAGCAGGGGCACACCGAAGAAGCGTTTGGCCAGGAGTCCCGGCAGAGCCGCGGCCCCGCCGGAGGCCGCATGGCAGAGGTCGACCGCGCCGAGGCCGTCCTCGTCGTACCAGTCGAGGGAGAGGGGACGCAGCGCCCGCTCCAGCCCAGCGGCAAAGGCGAGGTGGTCGGGGACGGTGGCACTGTGGACGGTCCGCCCGGTGCCGGGGGCGCGGCAGGCCGACTCCACGATGCGTACGGTCGCCTCGGAGCGCAGGGCGGTGTGCAGACCCCCGCGCTCCTGGGCCAGTTCGGCGAGGCCGTAGATGCCGTCCGTGAAGAGGTCCGCCGCCGTCTCCGGTTCGCCGGATTCGGGCCCGGCCCCCGGGCCGGCGCAGACCGCCTCGACGAGCGCCGTCACGTGCGCCGTGAAGCGCCGCCGGTCCCGGCGCCCGTACGCGCGCCCCAGTCCTGTGGCGATCCGGCCCTGGGGCCTCCGGGGACGGCCGGGGTGCCGGTCGTCCGGCTGGTGGGTCCACAGGGGTGCGGTCCGCACCCGGCCGACCCGGTCGGGGAGCTTCACCCAGCCGCGTTGCTCCTGGTCGGCGGAGCGGCTGAGCGCGAAGAGGTCGAACTCGTGCTGGGGCAGACCGCGCACCAGACGGTCGCACCAGAGTCTGGACTCACCGGTCGCATACGGATAACCACCGTCCGTGAGGAGTCCGATCCGCACGAGCACACCCCCGATCTCCCTTGTGGGCGGCCGCCGTTGATCGGCGACTCGCAGCGGGACGACCGTAAGCGGATTCGCAGGTGGTGCGACGGACGGTTGTCCGTCGCACCACCGAAAGGGGTGAACCGTCGTAACTTTCCCGCGTCGATCGCGTTCTGTTGCGACAATGGGGCGTTCAGTGACTCACGGTCAGGCTGCGGCCAGTTCCCTGCGGGTCGCACGGCGCGCCGCGGCGAGCACGGGATCGAGTGCGGGAACGGCCGCCAGGAGCTGCCGGGTGTACGGGTCCCGAGGCGATCCGTACACCTCGTCGACCGGCCCCTGTTCGACGATCCGGCCCTGCCGCATCACCGCCACCCGGTCGCTGACCTGGCGTACGACGGCCAGGTCGTGGGCGATGAAGACGAGGCCGATGCCCAGCTCGTGCTGGAGCTCGGCGAGGAGCGCGATGACCTGGGCCTGGGTCGTGACGTCGAGCGCGGAGACCGGCTCGTCGCACACGATCAGCTTCGGCTCGGCGGCGAGCGCACGCGCGATGCCGATCCGCTGCCGCTGACCGCCGCTGAACTCGTGCGGATAGCCCCCGTAGCGCCCGGCGTCGAGGCCGACACGCTCCAGCAGTTCGCCCACGCGGTCCCGGATCCGCCCCTCGTCGGTCTCCCCCGCCGCCCGGAGCGGGTCGGCCACGGACTCCCCGACCGAGCGGCGCGGGTTGAGCGAGGCGACCGGGTCCTGGAACACCATCTGGAGCTCGCGCCGGAAGGGTCTGAGGTCGTTCTCCGGCAGCGAGGCGATGTCCCTGCCCCGGTAACGGAGGCCGCCCGCCGTCGGGTCCAGCAGACGCACGAGCATGCGTCCGAGGGTCGTCTTGCCGCTGCCGCTCTCGCCCACGATCCCGAGGGTCTCGCCGGCGTGGAGGGTGAGCGAGACCTCGTCCACGGCGGTGACGCGCCCGGCACCCCGGCCGAACTCACGCCGCAGGCCGACGGCTTCGAGCAGCGGCACGCCCTCCTCCCCGGTGACCCGGGGCCCCGGAACCCGGGCCGCCCGCTTCGCGTCCACCCGGGGCACCGACGCCAGGAGCTCACGGGTGTACGGCTCCCGCGGAGCACCCAGCACCTCGGCGACCGGGCCGCGTTCCACCGCCCGTCCGTGCCGCATCACCAGGATGTCGTCCACGCTCTCGGCGGCGACGCCCACGTCGTGGGTGACCAGCAGCAGGCCCGTGCCGGTCTCGCGGCGCAGCTCGTGCAGCAGGTCCAGGATCTGGGCCTGCACGGTGACGTCGAGAGCCGTGGTCGGCTCGTCCGCCACGATCAGCCGGGGTTCGCAGGCCAGGGCCATCGCGATGAGCACCCGCTGCCGCATCCCGCCGGAGAACTCGTGCGGCCGGAAGCGGGCCCGCCGGGGCGCGTCCGGGATGCCGACCCGGTCCAGGACCTCGACGGCGCGGGCCCGTGCCGCCCTCCGGGAGACGCGGTTGTGCACCCGGTACACCTCGGCGATCTGGTCGCCGACCGTGTAGTACGGATCGAGCGAGGAGAGCGGGTCCTGGAAGATCATCGCGGCCTCGGCGCCCCGCAGGGCCCTCAGTCCGGCCTCGTCCGCCGCACCCACATCCGTGCCGGCGACGTGGACGGTCCCGGTGACCCGGGCGCCCGTGCCCCGGTGCAGCCCGAGCAGCGCCGAGGCGGACGCGCTCTTGCCGGAGCCGGACTCCCCTACGACGCCGAGGGCGGATCCCGCCTCCAGGGTGAAGGAGAGTCCGTCCACGGCACGGACGTCCCCGAAGTCGATGGTGAGGTCCTCGACCCGCACCAGCGGTGATGTCATGACAGGACCACCCGTCGGTCGGCCAGCGCGTACAGGACGTCCGCGACGGCATTGGCGAGCACCACGAAGAAGCCGGCCACCAGCACCATGCCGACGACCACGGGGAGGTCGACGACCTTGACGGCGTGGACCAGTTCGCGCCCGATGCCCGGGATCCCGAAGAGGGACTCGGTCAGTACGGCACCGCCGAACATGCTGCCGAAGTCGAGCGCGCTGAGCGCGATCACGGGCGCGAGCGCTCCTCTCAGCGCGTGCCGCCCGATGATCGCGCGTTCGCCGACCCCGTACGCGCGAAAGGTGCGCACATGGTCCTCGGCGAGCGTCTCCAGCATGGAACTCCTGGTCAGGCGGGCGTACTTGGCGGACTCGATGAGAGCCAGGGAGACCCACGGCAGCAGGAGCCCCCAGGCCCATTGCTCGGGGTTCTCGGAGAAGGGCACATAGGCGGGCGAGGGCAGCCACTGCAGCGTGGAGCAGAAGACGATGATGAGCAGCAGCCCGATGACGAAGACCGGCGTGGCCGTGCCGGCCAGCGTCAGCCAGGTCAGCACCCGCTCGGTGATCCGGCCCCGCCGCCAGGCGGACAGCACCCCGGTGCCGACGCCGAGCAGGATCCACCCGGCGAACGCGCCGATCACGAGCGAGCCGGTGGCCGGCAGCTTGGCCAGGATCAGCCGCATGACCTGCTGGTCGCTCTGGTACGAGACCCCGAGGCAGGGCGCGGAGCAGTGCTCCACGCCCGTGCCGGTGGAGAAGTCCCGTCCCGCGACGATGCCCTGGAGGAAGTGCCAGTACTGCGTGTACACGGGGTCGTCGAGCCGGAGTTGCTCAGTGACCTGGGCGACCTGGGCCGGGGAGCAGCGCGGTCCGCAGGCGATCTGGGCGACGTCACCCGGTGCCACGTAGAAGACCGCGTACAGGATGACGGTCAGGGAGAGCAGCACGAAGACGGCGCCTCCGAGCCGCCGCAGCAGGAACCCGGTCACGTCGTCGGCTCCTTCGCACGTTCCTCGCGCCGCCCGCGCCCGGTGCCGACCCGCAGCCGGGAGGCGGCCCGCGGGTCGAGCGCCGTCCGGATGCCCTCACCGAGCACCGTCAGGGCGAGCACGGTGACGAACAGCAGCCCGGCGGGCAGCAGGAGATAGGTCGGGGCCGACTGGTACCAGGTGTCGGCCTCGGTGAGCATCTGGCCCCATGAGGGTGTGGGCGGCTTGATGCCGACGCCGAGGAAGGACAGGGCCGCCTCGACGGTGATGTTGACGGGGAAGAGCAGCGCGGCGTACGTGATGACGGGCGCGGCGAGCGAGGGCAGGAGTTCCCGCCGGGCGACGCTCCACCGTCCGCGTCCGGCGAGCCGGGCCGCCGAGACGAAGTCGAGGGACTTCAGGGCGAGCGCCTGGGCCCGCACGATCTTCGACGTGCCCGCCCAGTTGATGCCACCGATGACGAGGGCGATCAGCACGGGGCGGGGGAAGGAGGACGGCACGATCGCCAGCAGCCCCAGCGCGATGACCATGAGCGGCAGGGCGACGTTGATGTCGGTGATCCGGCTGAGGACCTGGTCGGCCTTGCGGCTGCCGAGAGCGGCGGCCAGTCCCACGGTCACCCCGATGGTGACCTGGAGGACGGTGGCCACGACGGCCACGCCGAGCGAGACCCTGGCCCCGTACACGACGCGGGCGAAGAGGTCGCGGCCGGTCTGCGGCTCCACGCCGAACCAGTGGTCCGCGCCGATGCCGCCGAAGGAGCCGATGGGGACCCCGCCGGCCGCCGAGTCGACGAGGTCGGGGTGGTAGGTGTCGGGGTCCTGGCCCGCGAGCGCGGCGAGCAGCGGCGCGGCGATCGCGGCCAGGAAGAGCAGGAGGACCACGGCCGCCGCGGCGGTGGCCGCGCGCTGTGCGCGCAGCCGCCGCCAGAACTGCCGGGCCCCCGAGGCGGGAGCGGCGACCGGGGCCGCTCCCGCCTCCTGGACCAGAAGTGCTTCGGACATGGTTACTTGACCGCGACCTGGGAGATGTCGAGCACGCCGGTCCAGTCGCTGATGACGACGTTCTTGACGTCCTGGCCGAACAGCCTCTTGTAGACCGGGTGGAAGAGCGGCACCGTCAGGGCCTGCTCGCCGATCTTCTTGTCGAGGGCGCCCCAGCGCGTGGCGGCGGCGTCCAGGTCGGTGAGCTTGTTGATCTCGTCGATCTCCTTGTTGACCGAGGCGTCGTTCAGGAAGCCCGTGTTGAAGTTGGCGCCGTCCTTCACGATCTGCCGGCCGTCGAAGATCGGCGCGAGGAACGGGCCGCCCGAGGGCCAGTCCGCGCCCCAGTGCGCGAGGAAGAAGCCCGGCTCCTTGGACGCGCTGTGGATGGTGTCCGAGTAGTCGTTGCCCTCCAGGCCTTCGAGCTCGACGGTGATGCCGGCCTTCTTGAGCGCGGCCTGGATCGCCGTGGCGATCTCCGGACTGGTCTCGAAGTCCTTGTCGTTGGAGTGCGTGAGGGTGACCTCGATGCCCTTGGCGTGGCCGGCCTCCTTCAACAGCTCCTTCGCCTTCGCCGCGTTGCCCGTCTCCCCTGCGGGGAAGTGGTCGTACGGCGTGTAGCCGAAGGACTTCTGGTTCGGCAGGTAGGTGGTGGCGGGCTCGGCGAGCGAGGAACCGCCGGCCGCGTTGATCACGGAGGAGCGGTCGACGGCGTAGGCGATGGCCTGACGCACCTTCGGGTCGTCGAACGGCTTCACCTTGGGGTTGAAGGCGATGTAGTTCGTGTAGCCGAAGTGGCCGGTGCCCACGCGTGCGGCGAGTTCCTTGTCACCGGTGACCTTGGCGAGCTCGGCGGGGCCGAGGTTGGTGTCGGTGGTGACGGCGGCGGCGTCGGCGCCCTGCGAGGCGGAGAGCCGCTGGTTGATGACGGCGGAATCCAGGCCGGAGCGTACGTCGATCTTGTCCGGGTAGGCCTTGCGCTCCTCGTCGGTGGCGGCCGACCAGTGCGGGTTGCGCTCCAGGACGAGCCGCTCGCCGTCGTTCTCGTTCGAGACGACCTTGTACGGCCCGGAGGAGACGGGGTGCTCCTCGTACTTGGTGCCGGTGTCCTTGGCCTGCGGCACCGGGGTCGTCTGGGTCTGCGTCGCGAGGTACGGGAACTCGCCCTCGGGCTTGTTCAGGTGGAAGACGATGGTCTTGTCGTCCGGGACCTCGATGGAGTCGAGGCCCTTCTTGTCCTTGTACGGCCCCTGGTAGTCGGCTCCGCCGATCAGCCAGTCCCGCAGGTAGGGCGCGCCGCCCGAGAGCTCAGCGGCGAAGGACCTCTCGATGCCGTACTTGATGTCCGCGCTGGTGATCGCGGTGCCGTCCTCGTACTTCAGCCCGTCCTTGAGGGTGTACGTCCAGACGGTGGCGTTCTTGCTGGGCGTGCCCAGGTCGGTGGCCAGGTCCGGGACGACCTGTGCGCCCGCCTCGCCGTTCTCGCGGTTGCGTGTGGTGAGCGTACGGAAGACGAGGGACGGGACGTTGCCGCCGCCGGAGGTGTAGAGCCGGGCGGGGTCGAAGTCCTGCTGGGGGTTGCTGTTGAGGACCGTGAGGGTGCCGCCCTTGGCGGGCTTGCCCGAGGCACCGTCGCCACCGCCGCTCCCCCCGTTGTCCTGCGGCCCCGCGCAGGCCGCGAGTCCGGCGACCAGGGCGAGACCTACTGCGGCGGCGGTTGCCACGCGGCGCGATATGACGGACGGCTGACTCATCGGAAGATGACCTCTCGGTGTGCTGCTGCGACGGGGAAACGGGAGAGATGCCCGTCCGGGGCGCAGCGAGGTCCCAGCCCCTCCGAGGGGGTGGGAGACCTGGAGACACACATGCCGCGCCTGCGGACGGTGAACGCCCGGGCGCGGCAGTCAGGTTGGACCGGGGAGCCGGGAAAGGCTCCACCGATGCCGACGCGCGCTCGAGCAGGCGTCAGCGACAGAGAATGTCGGCTACGCAGTGCCCGGCCACGCCGAAGAGCGCCAGCTCGATGGCGGCGCGCTCGGTGGATGCGGACGTGCGTGACATGCGGAGAAATATGGAGGACCGCTTCCGCTATGTCAACGCGGAATGAGACGGGCGTCTCACGATCCGGGACGGAGGTTCCGCCTCGCCGGTCAACTGCCCGGATACACCCACGGGTTGGGCCGGCATTTGACGCCGTCCAGCTCCAGGGTCTTGGTCTGCTGCTGCATCACGGGCGCCAGGGCTCCCGGCGTGCGGCAGCTGACGTGGTTGTGGCCCAGCCGGTGGCCGACCTCGTGATTGATGAGCATCTGCCGGTAGATCAGGAGCTTGTCCGGACCGAAGGTGGCGGCACCCTGCGCCCAGCGATAGGCGTTGATCATCACGCGGTCGGTGGCCGCGGAGTCGCAGGAGACGTTGTCCTCGGTGGTGTCCAGACCCGATTTCGCGCACCAGACCGCGGTGGTGCCCGGGCTCGCGAGAGTGATCACGAAATCGGCCTTGCCGGACGAGATCCGTTCGAAGGTCATGGCACCGTCGTGCGCCCAACTGCGTTCGTCGTTCAGCGTCTTCTGCACGGCTTCGGCGAACAGCCCGGCGTCGAGACCGAGCCCCTTCTCGACGTCGATCCGGTACCGGTGCAGCTGCCCCTTGCCCGGCGCGTCGGCGTGCCCCGCCACCGCCTCGAAGTCCCCGGACCCCTTCAGGCCCGCGGCCATCGGATAGACGGCGGCCATCTTCTGCGCGTACGACAGGGGCTTGACCTCCTGCTGCTTCACCTCGGGGGTGGCGCGGTCCACGGAACGGGAGGAGTCGTCCGAGTCCTGCCGGTCGACACCCGTGGTCCGCGGCGCGTCGGGGGTGCTCCCGGAGTCCTGCGCCACCTGCCCGGCCACCACGACCGCGAGGACCGTGGTCACCGCGGCGGCGGCGATCCCGGTGAAGGTGCGCCCCTTGCTCCCCTTCGGCTCCCGGCCGTCCGGGGCGCCGAGGTCCTCGCCGGGGCCTTCCGGGCCCGCCGGCCCGGCGGGCGGCGCCGAGGTCTCGAAGGTCTCGGCCGCGCGCGCGGCCGACGGGGGCGGGACGGGACGCGAAGGCGCCGTGTCGAACGCCTCCAGGAACTCCTTGCGGGGGCCGGGTATCAGCGGAGCGCTGCCCGTCTGCGGCCCGGCGGTACGCCGCTCCGCCGCCATCCGCTGCGCCGCCTGCTGCCGCGCCATGGCCTGCCGGGCCCGGTATGCCTCCGGACCGCCCTGCTCCGCCGGATCGCGGTCGCGGTCGTACGCGGGAAGCGGGCCGGTCCCCCATCCGCCGCCGGACTCACGCTGTTCGGGGTGCCCGCCGCGCACCTGGGGGGCGTCGTGGAACGGGACCGCGGGTGGCGGGGCGGCGCTCCGTCCCCGTCGGCCGGTACCCCGCCCGGTGGCCGGCGCGGCTGCGCCGGCCCCGGTGTCGCGCCCTGTGACCTCGGGGCCCTTTCGGCTGTGTCGTCCCACGCCCCGGATCAGCTCCCGCCGCGTTCGTCGAGCAGTTCCCGGAACGCCTGGGCGACCGCCTCCGGGTACTCCATCATCGCCACGTGCCCGGCGTCGGGCAGTGCCAGCAGACGCGAGTCGCGGAAGGCCGCGGACGCCCTGCGTGCCATCCGGTACGAGACGAGCTGGTCCCGTCCGCCGTACACGAGCAGGGTCGGTGCGAGCACCCGCTCGGCCTGGCGCCACAGTCCGTGCTGTCCGCCCAGCGTGTAGGCATCGACGATGCCCCGGGCCGAGCGTGTCATGGCGTCCCAGAAGTACGGCAGCCCCAGCCTGCGCTCCATCTCGGCCACCGCGTGGCGGAAGGCTTCGTCGGAGATGCGTGCCGGATCGCCGTAACAGAGTGCCATGACTCCGCGCGTGCGCTGCTCGGCGGTCCAGTCACGGGTGAGCCTGACGAACAGGGAAGCGACGCCCGGGAGTGCGAGCAGCGCCGTCGGCACGGCGGGCCGCTGGACCCTGATCTCGGGCAGAGCAGGGGAGATGAGGGTCAGGGTGCGCACCAGATCGGGCCGCACGGCCGCGACCCTGGTGGCAACGGCGCCCCCCAAAGAGTTACCGAAAAGGTGAACGGGCCCGCGCTGCTCCTCGTCCAGGAGCCGGATCACCGCCCGGGCGTGTCCGGTGACGGAGTAGTTGCCGTCGTCCGGCGGCGGGGAGTCCCCGAAGCCGGGCAGGTCGACCGCCTCACAGTCGAGCGTGTCCGCCAGCAGGGGCATCAGGGCCGACCAGTTCTGGGAGGAGCCGCCCAGCCCGTGCACGAAGAGCGCGGGAGCGGCGTCCGCCGTCCTTGCCGGGCGCGAGCGGACGTTCAGGGTGAGGCCCACCGGAGTGACGGTGCGCAGCTTCTCCCCCTCCGCCACCCGGACGGCACTGACCGTGGGAGCCACCGCGGCGGCGACGGCTGGGATACCGGGCAGCTCGGTCGAAGACATGCGGCAATGTTACGAGACGATCACGCGGTGGTTCATGTGTTCGCGGTCACAGGCCGCATAGCGTCCCTGGAGGGTTGCTCCTAGGCTGCAAGGGAAGGAAGGGAGCCACCATGACGGTCGACCCGAGCGACCCCGACACCTTCGAGGACACCGAGCCGGAGGAGCGCGCCCCCGAGGCGCCCGAAGCGGACGCCGTCGAGCAGCGGTCCCCCGTGAGGCCCGAGCACGACGAGCCCCTCACCCGCATCGACCCGGGAGCGGCGAACGAGGCCGACGCCGCCGAACAGGCCCGCATCGTCGCGGAAGATGAGGACGATTACCGGTAGATCGCACCGCTTTGCGGTGCTGACCGGCACATCTGTGGCTACCGCAGCCGTCCGGTCCGTGAAATTCTGCGTCCGCGCCGCGCGCACCCGGGTTACCGAAAAGTACGATGGCATCCACGGCGCAGCGTGCACGGTACGACTGTGTTCGATCACGAGTTCTTGGGAGGCGGCGTGACAGCCATCGAGCAGACAGAGGCGGCGCGCCCACGGGGCACCCGGCTGCCCCGCCGTGCCCGACGCAATCAGCTGCTGGGCGCCGCGCAGGAGGTCTTCGTGGCGCAGGGCTACCACGCCGCGGCGATGGACGACATCGCCGAGCGGGCGGGCGTCAGCAAGCCGGTGCTGTACCAGCACTTCCCCGGAAAGCTCGAGCTCTACCTCGCCCTGCTGGACCAGCACTGCGAGGCGCTGCTGCAGGCGGTGCGCACGGCGCTCGCCTCCACGACGGACAACAAGCTGCGCGTGGAGGCGACGATGGACGCCTACTTCGCGTACGTGCAGGACGAGGGCGGTGCCTTCCGGCTGGTCTTCGAGTCCGACCTGACCAACGAGCCGGCGGTCCGCGAGAGGGTCGACCGGGTCTCGCTCCAGTGCGCTGAGGCCATCTCCGACGTCATCGCCGGTGACACGGGACTCTCCAAGGACGAATCGATGCTGCTGGCGGTCGGCCTCGGCGGGGTCTCCCAGGTCGTGGCGCGCTACTGGCTCTCCAGCCGTTCGGGGATTCCGCGGGACACCGCCGTCCAGCTCCTCACCTCCCTCGCCTGGCGAGGCATCGCCGGATTCCCGCTGCACGGCGCCGATCAGCACTGAGGCACGGCCTCGGCCGGGGCGGTGTTCGCTGCGGGCGTTGCCGGTCGGCCCCTGTCCGGTCCCTTCACCGGGCTAATGTGTGCTGCGTACGGCGCGGTTCACCGCGCAGAGACGGACCGTCGGAGGGACATAGCCGTGGAGGTCAAGATCGGGGTGCAGCACACGCCCCGCGAGATCGTTCTGGAGAGCGGACTTTCCGCCGAAGAGGTCGAGAGCGCGGTCGGCGAAGCGCTCAACGGCAAGGCGCAGCTGCTCAGCCTCACGGACGACAAGGGCCGTAAGGTCCTGGTGCCGGCCGACCGGATCGCGTACGTGGAGATCGGCGAGCCCAGCACCCGGCGGGTGGGGTTCGGCGCGCTGTAGCACGCGCGACGCGAAGCAGAAGAGGTGGAGGCCCGGCGGACATGTCCGCCGGGCCTCCACCTCTTCTGCTTCGGTCCTGCTCCGGATCCGCCCCGGACGTTCCCTCGGTGGGGGCCGGCGGAGGCTGAGGAGGGTTGCGTTCCGCAAGCCCCGGGTAGTACGGCCTACGACCGATTGCCCGCCGCGCCATCAAGCGAGGTGACCCCTCAGTGCTCTGGGAACCCATCAGCTCCGTCGTGCTCGGACTCGCCCTCTCGTGGGTCGCGCTGCGCTCTCTGCCCGGCCGCCTTCCGTCCCCCCGTGTGGTGTTCGTCACGGGTGCGCTCGGCGCCCTGTTCGGCGCCTATCTGACCCACTCGGCGCTGGGCGGAGCACATCTTCTGGCGACCCCGGCCGGTGCCGTGCTGGTGGGGGCGGTCACCCTGTCCCTGCTGATCCGCCCGCGCGGCAGCCGGCCGGTGCGGTCGGCGGCGGTCTGACGGGCCCGGTCAGGCGGCGAGGCCGAGTGCGGCCATCCGCTTGGTGTGGGCCTCGGTGATCCGGGAGAACATCCTGCCGACCTCGGCGAGGTCGAAGCCGTCCGCCACACCGCCCACGAGCATCGTGGACAGGGCGTCGCGGTCCGCGACCACCCGCTGTGCCTGCGAGAGCGCCTCGCCCATGAGCCTGCGCGCCCACAGGGCGAGGCGGCCGCCGACACGGGGCTCGGCCTCGATCGCGGCCCGCACCTTCTCCACGGCGAAGTTCCCGTGCCCTGTGTCGTCGAGCACGGAGAGCACGAGGGAGCGGGTGTCGGAGTCGAGCCGGGCGGCGATCTCCCGGTAGAAGTCACTGGCGATCGAGTCGCCGACGTACGCCTTGACCAGGCCCTCCAGCCAGTCCGAGGGCGCCGTCTGGCGGTGGAAGTCGTCGAGCGCCTTGGCGAAGGGCTCCATGGCGCCGGTCGGCTCCGCGTCGATCGCGGTGAGCCGGTCGGTCAGCTGCTCGAAATGGTGGAACTCGGCGGACGCCATCCGCGCCAGGGCCGCCTTGTCACCGAGTGTCGGTGCGAGTTTCGCATCCTCGGCGAGCCGCTCGAAGGCCGCGAGTTCCCCGTAGGCGAGCGCGCCCAGCAGATCCACGACCGCGGCGCGGTACTGCGGGTCGGCAGAGGCGGTGGCCCAGTCCTGGGCGGCGATTCCGGTCGGTGCGGGCGCGTCGTCGGATGCTTCAGTGGCGTTGTCAGGCGTCTCCATGGAGCGCAGAATAGCCCGCCACGTGGGGGGCGGAAGGGCCTGGCCGACCGGAGACATCACACCGTTCCGATGAATTCGCCCAACACACATGCGCGAATCCGGGGTACAGTGGTATTGCGCTTACTGAGCATTTTCTTGTGCCAGGAGCGCGACCTTGAATGAGGATGCCCGGTCGGTGGCCCGATCGGCTCCGACCCGACAGCCCTCCACGCGAGGCGTACACCACGTACGACCGCAGATGAGGGGCCCCCTCAGCGGCACGAGCGCTCGAGCGACGGCAGTGGTCCCGCGCCACCCGGCCCATCCACGGCCGGATGACCAACCCCGGCACGGTACGACCCCCAGCGTTCGCCTCGGGCCGCGTCTCACAGAAGAGGCAGCACCCTGACTACGTTCCGCGACCTCGGAATTCTCACCGAGACGGCCGAAGCCCTCGAGGCGGTCGGCATCATGTCCCCCTTCCCCATCCAGGAGATGACGCTCCCCGTCGCGCTCTCCGGCTCCGACGTCATCGGCCAGGCCAAGACCGGCACCGGCAAGACGCTCGGGTTCGGACTGCCGCTCCTGGAGCGCGTCACCGTCCCCGCCGACGTCGAGGCCGGCCGCGCCGCGCCCGAGAAGCTGACGGACGCGCCGCAGGCTTTGATCGTCGTCCCCACGCGCGAGCTGTGCCAGCAGGTCACCAACGACCTGCTGACCGCCGGCAAGGTCCGTAACGTCCGCGTTCTCGCGATCTACGGCGGCCGGGCCTACGAGCCCCAGGTCGAGGCCCTCAAGAAGGGCGTCGACGTGATCGTCGGCACCCCGGGGCGCTTGCTGGACCTGGCGGGCCAGCGCAAGCTCGACCTCTCGCACATCCGTGTCCTCGTCCTCGACGAGGCCGACGAGATGCTGGACCTGGGCTTCCTGCCCGACGTCGAGCGCATCATCACCATGCTGCCGCCGAAGCGCCAGACGATGCTGTTCTCGGCCACCATGCCCGGTGCCGTCATCAGCCTCGCGCGCCGCTACATGTCGCAGCCCACGCACATCAACGCCACCTCGCCCGACGACGAGGGCACGACCGTCAAGAACACGGCGCAGTTCGTCTACCGCGCCCACTCGATGGACAAGCCCGAGATGGTCTCGCGCATCCTGCAGGCCGAGGGCCGCGGGCTCGCGATGATCTTCTGCCGTACGAAGCGGACGGCCGCCGACATCGCGGAGCAGCTGGAGAAGCGCGGCTTCGCGTCCGGCGCCGTCCACGGTGACCTCGGCCAGGGCGCCCGTGAGCAGGCGCTCCGCGCCTTCCGCAACGGCAAGGTGGACGTCCTCGTCTGCACCGACGTCGCCGCGCGCGGCATCGATGTCGAGGGCGTGACCCACGTCATCAACTACCAGTCGCCGGAGGACGAGAAGACCTACCTCCACCGCATCGGCCGTACCGGCCGCGCGGGCGCCAAGGGCATCGCGATCACGCTGGTCGACTGGGACGACATCCCCCGCTGGCAGCTGATCAACAAGGCCCTGGACCTGAAGTTCCCGGACCCGCCGGAGACGTACTCCACCTCTCCCCACCTCTACGAGGAGCTCGGCATCCCGGCCGGCACCAAGGGCGTCCTGCCCCGGGCCGAGCGGACCCGTGCGGGTCTGCGCGCGGAGGAGGTCGAGGACCTCGGCGAGACGGGCGGCCGTGGCCGCAAGTCCGCCGCCTCCGCCCCGGCACCCCGCGAGGAGCGCCCGCCGCGCACGCCGCGGCAGCGTCGTCGCACCCGCGGTGGCAGCAGCATGGAGGAGGGGGCCGTCACCGTGCCGGCGCCGTCCACCGAGGCCGCGCCCGTCGAGGACGCCTCGGAGCCGCGTACGCCGCGCCGCCGTCGCCGTACGCGTGCAGCCGCTCCCGAAGCCGTGGCGGAGGCCGTGGCGGAGGCCGCCGTGGCCGTGACCGAGGCCCCGGCCGTGGAGGCCGCACCGGTGGCCGAGGCCGAGCCCGTGTCGAAGCCGCGCCGTCGCCGTTCGCGTGCCGCTTCGGCTGTCGCGGAGCCGGCCGTCGTGGCGGCCCCGGCCGCCGAGCCGGTGGTGGACTTCCAGACCGTGGCGGTCTCCGCGCCCGCCGCGGAGCCCGTGGCCACCCGGCCGCGCCGCCGTGCCCGGGTCGTGAAGCCGGCCGACGAGGTCGACTTCCAGATCGCTCCTGCATCCGAGCCCGTGACCGAGACCAAGCCCCGCCGCCGCACCCGTGCCGCCGCCAAGCCGAAGGCCGAGGTGACCGTCGAGACCACGGCCGCCGAAGAGGCCGCGGAGACCAAGCCCCGCCGCCGCCGTCCGCGTGCCGCGGAGAAGGCTGAGACCGCCCCGGTGACCGAGGCCGTGGTGGACGGCGAGGCGGCTCCCGCCAAGCCGCGCCGCCGCCGGTCCCGCGCCGCGACGGCCGCCGCCGCGGAGACGACCGAGAGCTGATCCGCAGCGGCGGTCCAGCTTCTGTACGGCCCCGGTTCCCGCACTGCGGGGGCCGGGGCCGTACGTCTGCCCGGGACCGTACCCCGATGCGGGGCCGGGGCCGTGGCTCCTCCCGGGCGCTGTCCGGCCTCCGGCGATACCCTCGGCCCCATGAGCCGGCCGCCCACCTTCACCCCGCCCTCCTGTGCCCGTTCCCGCGTGCTGCGCACCGCACGCGGGGACTTCGCCGTGCTGGACGCGGCGCCGTCCGGCGGCGCGCACTCCACGGCCCTCCTGCTGCCCGGGTACACCGGCAGCAAGGAGGACTTCATCGCGCTGCTCGAACCCCTCGCCGAGGCCGGCTTCCGGGTGCTGTCCGTCGACGGCAGGGGGCAGTACGAGACCGAGGGGTCGGGTCGCCAAGAGACCTATGCACAGGCGGAGTTGGCGCTGGATGTACTGGCGCAGGCCGCTGCGGCCGACGACGGCGGGGCGTCGGTGTCCGGCGGGATCCATCTGCTGGGCCACTCCCTGGGCGGCCAGATCGCCCGCGCGGCGGTGCTGCGGGACGCCACCCCCTTCCGCTCGCTGACCCTGATGTCCTCCGGGCCCGCGGAGATCGACCCCGCGCAGCAGAAGAAGGCACAGCTGCTCGGCGACGCCCTCGGCCGGTGGAGCATGGCCGACGTCTGGCAGATGATGCGCGCGATGGACCCGCCGGAGGACGCCGACACGGGTGACGGCGAGGACCTGCGCCGCCGCTGGCTGCGCCACGACCCCGCGCAGCTGATCGCCACCGGCGCGCAGCTGTCGTGCGAGCCCGACCGGGTGGCCGAGCTCGCCGCGCTGTCCCTGCCGGTGCACGTGATCTCGGGTGAGCGGGACGACGTCTGGCCGCTGCCGCTGCTCGACGGGATGGCGCGGCGGCTGGGCGCCCGCCGGACCGTGATCGAGGGCGCCGAGCACTCCCCCAACACGGCCCGGCCCCTGGAGACGGCCGCCTCCCTGATCTCGTTCTGGAACGGCGTCCGCCCCTGACGCCACGGCCCGGGGCGGCCCGCAGACCGTCAGTACTGCGCCTGGAGGTGCTGCCAGAAGCCGTCGCGCAGCGCCCTGCGCAGAGGGGCGTGACCGCGCAGGGAGTGCTGGAGGAGCCGTTCGGCCTCGACGAGGAGGTCCTGGTCGACGGAGCCCGGCAGGTAGGGGTGCCCGGGCAGCAGGTCGGCGAGCGCCTCACGGCCGCGCGAGGAGAGCCAGGCAGCGGCGATCTGCGCTCCGACGAAACGGACGTCCTCGCGGGCGGGGGCGGGGCTGTCGTCGTCGTACATCGTGACGGAGCGCCGGGTCACGTACGGGCGGCAGAAGTCGAGGTCGAAGGTGCGCTGGCTGTCGACCTCCCAGAGCAGCGGCTCCGCCTGGTTGCGCCCCTCGCCCGCCTCGATGCCCCAGAGGTGGACCCGGGCTCCGTAACCCTGCGCCGCCTCGACGGCCGAGACCAGGTCCTCGTCGCCTCCGACGAGCGCCGCGTCGCTGATGGCACGGTGCCGGGCCAGTGATTCCAGGTCCGTACGGATGAGTGAGTCGACGCCCTTCTGCTGGTTGTTGGCGTTGAGATTGCCGAGCCTGACCTTCACGTCGGGAAGTTCGGCGATGGACTGCTGCTCGACGGTGTGGATGCGGCGCCTGGCCCCGTCGTACCAGTACACGCGGAGCAGCCTGCTGTCCGCGAAGATCGTGCGGGCCTTGTCGATGAAGGCCTCGATCAGCCCTTCCGCGTCGAGGTCGAAGGAGCGGCGGTCCTCGGTGCCGGTGACGAGCAGACCGGCGGCCGCGTACACGTAGCCCGCGTCCACGAAGATCGCATGGGTGGAGGGGGTCTTCGACACCTCTGCCAGGACACGCTGGAGCAGTGCGTTGGTGCGGTCCAGCTGTTCGCGGATGTCCGGTCCTTCGACCGTCCGCGTGTCCGCGTGTTTCATGCGGACCTCATCGTCCGCGTATGGCTGATTACCGACGGGTACTTAGACATCCAAAAAATTTCCTTAGCGTAGGGAATGTTTGCTGTCGGCAAGCCGTTGTAACCCCTGTGGAGCGCGGGGCGCGATCGCCGTGTGCTCCACATCCTTACGGACGGCGAGCCCGTCCTCCCAGTAGTTCTCCAGCAGGAGGATCAGACGAAGGGAAGCCATATGCGCTTCGAGATCATGCGACTCGACGATGTCGACGGTACCGCCGTGGACAGCACCGTCGTGGACGCCGCCTCCGTCAACCGGATCGTGCAGCAGGCCGCTTCGATGGGCCAGCGCATCTACATCCGGCCGGCCGACACGTCGGCTTCATAACACCTTGTTTCGCTTCGTGTCGCTGAAGACGAGCGCATGACGAGCTGAAGAAGACGAAGCGCCCCCGCACGGAAGGACTGTGCGGGGGCGCTGTGGCGTCCCGGGGCGCTCCACGCCGGGGCATCCAGGCGTTCAGGAGGTCTGGATGACCTGGGTGACGCCGTTGATGATCTGCTGCACGGCGATGGCCGAGAGCATCATTCCGGCGAGCCGGGTCACCAGCACCACGCCGCCGTCCTTGATCACACGGATGATCAGCAGCGAGTAGCGCATGACCACCCAGAGCACGAGATGCATGGCGACGATCGCCGACCAGACCGAGAGCTGGCCGCCGGCACCCTCGGCGTCCTGCACCGCGAGGATCACCGAGACGATCGCGCCGGGGCCCGCGAGCAGTGGCATGCCCAGCGGCACGAGGGCGACGTTGACGTCCTTGGTCTGCGTCGGCTCGTCCGTCTTGCCGGTGAGCAGGTCCAGCGCGATCAACAGCAGGAGCAACCCGCCGGCGATCATCAGCGCGGGGACGGAGACGTGCAGGTAGTCGAGGATCTGCTGGCCGAGCAGACCGAAGACGGCGATCACCCCGAAGGCGACGGCGACGGCCTGCAGGGCCATCCTGCGCTGGACCTTGACGGGCCGGCCCGCGGTGAGGGCCAGGAAGATGGGGGTGATTCCGGGGGGATCCATAATCACGAAAAGGGTGAGAAAGAGGGATCCGAAGACAGCGATGTCGAACACGGTGAGCCTTGAGCCTTGCGGGAGATGAGCGGGCCGAACAGGGAGGTGCGCGCACGTCGGCGCCACGCTGACGGCCGGACGCGCCTGCGCGCGACGAAGGAAGAAGAAGCGGGGATGCCGCTACGGTCGGGGCGTGCCCCTGCCGGGGGCGAAAGCCCCGTTACGCGGGGAGCCGTCCTCCGGCGCCCGGCACGGGGAAAGCTCCCGTGGCGCGCCGGGTGATCTCGCCGTAGATCTCGGGGTCGGTGGTGTACTCCCCGAGGCGGACGGTCTTGCGGGTGCCGTGGTAGTCGCTGGACCCGGTCGGCAGCAGCCCGAGCTCGGCGGCGAGTCCCCGCAGCCGGGCCCTGGTGGACTTGTCATGGTCCATGTGGTCGACCTCGATGCCGTCCAGCCCGGCCTCGGCCAGCCGCGCGATCACGGTCTCCGGCACCACCGCGCCGCGCTTGACGGCGAGCGGGTGGGCGAAGACGGTGACGCCGCCCGCGGCCTTGACCAGCCTGATCGCGTCGAACGGGTCGAGTTCGTGCTTGTCGGCGTACGCGCGCCCGCCGTTCCCGAGCCATGCGGAGGTGAAGGCGTCGGAGACCGAGTCCACGACGCCCAGCTCCACGAGCGCGGTGGCGACGTGCGGGCGGCCGACCGAGCCGTCGCCCGCGATCCTCGCGACCTGCTCCCAGGTGACCGGGACGCCCAGCTCCTGGAGCGTGCGCACCATGGCCTGGGCCCGCGGCACCCGGTCGTCCCTGACGAGCTCACGCTCGCGGGCCAGTTCGGGCTCGTCCGGATCGAAGAGATAGGCCAGCATGTGCAGGCCGATGCCGTCGATGCGGCAGGAGAGTTCGGCGCCGGTGACGAGGGTGAGCCCCTCGGGGAGGGCCGCGACCGCTTCCGCGTGGCCTCGCACCGTGTCGTGGTCGGTCAGGGCGACGACGTCGAGACCCGCGGCGGCGGCGTTCGCCACCAGCTCGGCGGGGGTGTCCGTGCCGTCCGACGCGGTGGAGTGGGTGTGCAGATCGATGCGCACGACGCGTACTCCAGTGCTGGCGGCCGGACAGGGGACGCTCAAGGATAACCGCCGGGCGTCACCCTTTCGGCCCTCGGCCAGGACGCCCCGTTCCGCACCGGGCCCCTGGTCCCGGGCGCCCCCAGGACGCCCCGTCCCGCACCGGGCCCCTGGTCAGGGCCGTGTGAGCAACCGGGGGGTGAGCGCTCCGCACGGCAGGAGGTCCACCTCGCCCCCCGCGTCGCGCAGGTCGGTCAGCACCAGTTCGTCGTACATCAGGAGCCCTGACTGCTCGGGCCAGATGATCGCCCAGAGCCACAGCCCTCTGGCCTCGCCGGCGAAGACCGCGCGATCGGCGGGAGCGTCCTTGACGTGCCAGAGCGCGGTGGGACGCCCGGCCGCGTGGACCTTGGCATCGGGTGCGGAGTCGACGCCCAGGGCGGCGCCGGGGTCCGGGCCCTCGATGCCGGCATAGCGCGCGCCGAGCCCCACACCGAGCTCCTCGGCGACGAGCAGCAGTTCCCCCATGCCGCCGAGCGGACCGGGGCCCGAGCACGCGACCGCGGTGGCGCGGCCACCGCTGCGGTCGTCGCCCGCGTACGCCGCGCCCGTGAACAGCCAGCCCACGGGGAGCGGCCAGGGCATCCACACCGGCACCCGGGCCCGGTGCACCACGACTCCGAGCGCCTCGACGCTGGGCGGGACCACCGGCTGCATCGGGTGCACCTGGCCGTGCACGGCACACTGCCAGGCATCGGCGAAAAGGCCGGGCGCCCTGACCCGGCCACCGCACTTCGGGCAACTGGGTTCGCCCCTCATAACGCCCCACGGTCCTCCCCGGCCGCCGCCGCGTCAAGGACGATCACCCGTCCGCAGCGCGGCTCCCACCAGGAGAAATAGATGCAGTTTGCACTTATTAGAATGCCTAACTTATTCTGTGTATGACGCAACGACCTAGTGGAGAGCGAGAGAACCATGCGGGGAGAGGATCCGTTCGACGAAGGGGCGACCAGCATCCTGCGCCAGCCGAAGGCCGTCTGGGCCACGGCGGGCGCCTCGGTCGTGGCCTTCATGGGGATCGGCCTGGTGGACCCGATCCTGCCGTCCATCGCCGAGGGACTGAAGGCCACACCGAGCCAGGTCTCCCTGCTGTTCACCTCGTACTTCCTGATCACCGCGGTCGCGATGCTCGTGACCGGCTTCGTCTCCAGCCGCATCGGTGGCCGGAAGACCCTGCTGG
Source organism: Streptomyces sp. NPDC006516 (assembly GCF_040611875.1). Classification (NCBI taxonomy): domain Bacteria; kingdom Bacillati; phylum Actinomycetota; class Actinomycetes; order Kitasatosporales; family Streptomycetaceae; genus Streptomyces; species Streptomyces sp. NPDC006516. The sequence goes on along the minus strand of NZ_JBEXPD010000002.1, from coordinate 842,090 downwards.
CCGGTCTCGCGCTGGTCGTCGTCTTCGCGGCGCTCTCCGGGACCTCCTCGTCCGTCGGCGAGCTGGTCGGCTTCCGGGCCGGCTGGGGCCTGGGCAACGCCCTCTTCGTGTCGACCGCTCTCGCGGTGATCGTGGGAGCCGCCGCGGGCGGCAGTGCGGCGGCGATCCTGCTCTACGAGTCGGCCCTCGGTCTCGGCATGGCGTGCGGGCCGCTGGTCGGCGCGCTGCTCGGTGACGCCAGCTGGCGCTATCCGTTCTTCGGGACCGCCGCGCTGATGGCGATCGGTTTCCTCTGCATCAGCGCCTTCCTCAAGGAACAGCCGAAGCCGGCCCGGAAGACCTCACTGCTCGACCCGGTCAGGGCGCTCGGCCACGGCGGCCTGGCCTCGGTCGCCACCTCGGCGTTCTTCTACAACTACGCCTTCTTCACGATCCTGGCCTTCACGCCGTTCGTACTGGACATGTCGCCGTACAGGTCGGGCGCGGTGTTCTTCGCCTGGGGCCTGCTGCTCGCCGTCTTCTCCGTACTCGTCGCACCGCGCCTGCAGCGCCGCTTCGGCTCGCTGAAGGTGGTGGGCGGCTCCCTGGTGCTGCTCGCCGCCGACCTGGTGATCCTCGGATACGGCGACCACACCACGGCCGTCGTCTGCACCATCGTCTCCGGCGCCTTCATCGGCATGAACAACACCGTCTACACCGAGCTGGCTCTCGGCGTCTCGGACGCGCCGCGCCCGGTGGCGAGCGCCGGCTACAACTTCGTCCGCTGGTTCGCCGCAGCGGCGGCGCCCTACCTCGCGCCGAAGATCGAGGAGTGGACCGACATCCACATCCCGTTCGTGGTCGCCGCGGTCGCTGCCCTCGTCGGCGCGCTGGTCGTGTGGGTCCGGCGCGCGGCCCTGACCCACGAGGCCGAGGAGCTGGAGCCCCGGCACGCCACCGAGGACGGCGTCACCGTCTTCGCCGGCTGAACCACAGGCCCACCCTGTCCGGCCCCGCCCGCGGTCCCCCTCCTGGCCGCGCGGCGGGGCCCTCCACGTGCCGCCGCCTTCCGTGTCCCGGCACACGGCGGGGCCTCACCGTCCCGGCACGCACGACGGCGTGTCCGACACGCGCTCCGCCGCACGCCCCGCCCGCGTCAGTCCAGCGCCACGGAGGTACGGCGCGGGTCCCGCAGGTCCGTGCCCTGCGAGAGCCAGCGCGCCTGGAGCTCCTGCGCCCCTCTGACCCGCTTCCAGGCAGCCTCGTTCTGCGTCATCGGCAGCAGCGGCAGGAAGCGCACCGGGTCCATCGGGGCGTCCAGCTCCAGGTCCTCGACCAGGCCGCCCGGCTCGGCGACCAGGACCGAGCTGAAGGGCGCCCCCGGCCAGAGCGGCTGCCCGAGGTCGAGAGACGCGCCCGGGGCCACGATCAGCCCCTCGACCTGCGGGGACGCGGCCAGCACCGCGAGGGGCCGCAGCACCTGGTCGGTGTCGGCGAGCCCCACCCGTACGGACAGGACCAGTTCGGCGCGCGGGCCCTTCACGGGGTCGGCGAGCGGTGAGGTGGGGTCGGCCATCGGCTGGGCCGACATGCCGAGTGTGGCGTAGCGCACCACGTCGCCGTCGATGAAGCGGAGCACCTCGATACGGTCCGTGCCGAGGAACGTCACGTCGGCGCGCGCGTCCGGCTCCCCCAGCGCCGTCCGGAGCCGGGCCTCGACCAGATCAAGAATTTCTCCCATGCCGCGAGCATAGAACGCGTTGTGAACGGGCAAAGGAAGGAATTGGCCCTGAGTCAGGCTGATAGCCTGGGCCGTCGGTCGGGACAGCACGCAAAGCGTCGCTCTCAGTCCTGACAACACGTGATCCCCCACGGGGGACCGGCCGGAGGAGGTGGGGCCGCGGTGGATCCAAGTCGACCGTGCAGTACCAGCCGCTCTTCCGCACGACGCCTTCCTTCTGTGATCTGACGTCCTTCCCGGACCTCACCACGGCAGTTCGCGCAACGGAAGAGCCCCTCGTTTTTGCCTGTCTGTAGCGAACGCCGTCATCGCGCCCGCGCGGTGCCGCCCGCTTTGCGGACGTGAGCGCACGTCCCCATTCCGGGCTGTTCCACGCCCCGCCGACGGCCCTCCGGAAAAGAGGAGCCAGCCATGTCGATGATCCGTGACCTGCGCGCCGCCGTGCGCCCGTCCCTGCGCAAGAGCAACACCCCGTACAGCACGTACGACGCCACCCGTGACCCCTCCGCCTCCAGCGCCGTCGTCGACTGCGCGGTCTACCGCGACGGCCGCAGGGTCACCGACGCCTCCTGCCTGACGCCGCGCGAGGCGATGCTCCAGGTGCGCGAGGACGGCGGCTTCGCCTGGATCGGCCTGCACGAGCCGACCGAGGAGGAATTCGCCGGTATCGCCCGGGAGTTCGGCCTCCACCCGCTCGCCGTGGAGGACGCGGTCCACGCCCACCAGCGGCCCAAGCTGGAACGGTACGACGAGACGCTGTTCACGGTCTTCAAGACGATCCACTACGTCGAGCACGCCGAACTGACCGCGACCAGCGAGGTCGTGGAGACCGGTGAGGTGATGTGCTTCACCGGACGGGACTTCGTCATCACCGTCCGGCACGGCGGCCAGGGCTCGCTGCGCGCCCTGCGGCACCGCCTCCAGGACGACCCCGAACTGCTCGCCAAGGGCCCCTCCGCCGTGCTGCACTCCATCGCCGACCACGTCGTCGACGGGTACATCGCGGTGGCCGGGTCGGTGCAGGACGACATCGACGAGGTGGAGATCGACGTGTTCTCCACCCCGGCGAAGGGCAGCCCCCGCGGCTCGGACGCGGGACGGATCTACCAGCTGAAGCGCGAGGTACTGGAGTTCAAGCGCGCCGTGTCGCCCCTGCTGCGGCCGATGCAGCTGCTGAGCGAACGCCCGATGCGGCTGATCGACCCCGACATCCAGAAGTACTTCCGTGACGTGGCCGACCACCTCGCCCGCGTGCACGAGGAGGTCATCGGCTTCGACGAACTGCTCAACTCCATCCTCCAGGCCAACCTGGCGCAGGCGACGGTCACCCAGAACGAGGACATGCGCAAGATCACCTCCTGGGCGGCCATCATCGCCGTACCGACGATGATCTGCGGGGTGTACGGCATGAACTTCGACCACATGCCCGAACTGCGGTGGACGTACGGCTATCCGATGGTGCTGGCGCTCATCGGCGTCGTCTGTTTCTCCATCCACCGCACCCTCAAGCGCAACGGCTGGCTCTAGGACCACCCGTCCGGGTCACGCCGGGCTCGCGCCCGGTCCGGACGGAGGACGCAATAGAGTTCGGGCATGACTGCTGCTGACGTGTTGCTGGCCCGGGCTCTCGTCGAGGAGGCCACCAAGAAGTCCGGCCTGATCTGGGTGCGGGGCTCCGGGCCCTCCCGGGCGCTGTGGCACGTGTGGCACGAGGGCGCCGCGGTGGTCGTCGGGGACGGCCCCGGTGAGCAGCCGCTGCCCCCGGGGCTGGACGCCGGCGGCGCCGCCGAGGTCACCGTACGCAGCAAGGACAAGGGCGGCAGGCTCGTGGCCTGGACGGCCGAGGTCATGGTCCTGGAGCCGCACTCCGAGGAGTGGGAGGCGGCGGTCGGCGAGCTCAAGGGCAAGCGGCTGAACGCACCGGACGCCGAGCGGATGACCGAGCGCTGGGCGCGTGAGTGCCGGGTCGTACGGCTGACGCCCGGCGCCTGGACCACGGACCTCCCGGACGGGTCGCTGGCCGCGACGCCGCTGCCCACGCCGGCGACCACCCGCCGGACGGCTCCCGCCGCGCTGCCCCGCCTGCTCCTGAAGCGCAGGGGCAGGCGCTGAGGGCCTGCCGTCAGCTGGAGGAGGACCTGGGCAGCTGGCCGCCGTAGTCGACGGTGTCGTCCTCGGACGGTGCCTCCAGCGGGAAGGTCTGTCCCCAGTCCGCGAGGGTGATGGTGCCGCCGCCCCCGCCACGGGCCACCCGCAGGGGGTACGGAGTGCCCTTCAGGGACACGTCCAGTGCGCCCCCCTCACCCTTTCCGCCCATGATCTGCACGGTGCGTACCCCGCCGATGGTGTCCCGGCCGCCCTTGTTGACCTTCCCGTGCAGCGTGAGCATCCCGTCGAGCAGCGTCTTCTTCTCCGTGAAGCCGCGCAGCTGCTGGTAGGTCGGGTCGTCCTCGGGGACCTTGACGTACTTGCCCTGGAGCTTGTCGGCGGCCTGGGCGCTCTCGTCGTCGCCCGTCTCGTCCTTCCAGAAGCCCGCGTCGGCCTTGAGGAAGAGCTCGTCACCGACCCTCAGCAGCGCGAAGGTGTTCTGCTTCGAGGTGACCGATCCGGTGCCGCCCTCACCGCTGAGCCGCATGTTCAGGGTGTACGTGACGCCCTTGCTGACCAGCTTGCCCGTCAGCCGCACCGTCTCCGCGGCATCGGCGGCCGCCCGCGTCTTCCTGTCGATCTGTGTGGCCGTCAGCTTGCCGACGCCGTTGGTCCCCTTGTCCGGGTCCTCTCCCGCGCAGGCCGTGAGCGCGGCGGTCATTCCCGCGCAGAGCACCACGGCGGCAACGGTCCGGCGTCGGGCCCGGACGGCCGGGGCGGAAGAGGTCACGGGCGCACTGCCTCTCATCTGTGTGTCGGGGGTGGCAGACGGCAGCGTACCCGTGCCGCGTACGCCATTCGGCAGAGCGCCTTACGGACGGTCCGCCAGGGCGCCCCCGACCGGTACGGGCTAGCCTGATCACGGCGGCGGAGGACGTGAAGGACGAGGGAGGCGCACAGGATGGCGGCAGGCGCTCCCAGGGTTTTCGTCTCCCACCTCTCCGGCGTACCGGTGTTCGACCCCCATGGCGACCAGGTCGGCCGGGTCCGTGACCTGGTGGCGATGCTGCGGGTGGGAGGCAAGCCCCCACGTCTGCTCGGCATGGTCGTCGAGGTCGTGAGCCGGCGGCGGATCTTCGTACCGATGACCCGGGTGACCGGAGTGGAGTCGGGCCAGGTCATCACCACCGGCGTGGTCAACATGCGGCGGTTCGAGCAACGCCCGACCGAGCGACTCGTCCTCGGCGAGTTCCTCGACCGGCGGGTGCGGCTGACGGAGACGGACGAGGAGGTGACCGTCCTCGACGTCGCCATCCAGCAGCTCCCCGCGCGCCGGGACTGGGAGATCGACAAGTTCTTCGTACGCAAGGGCCGTGGCGGTGCCCTGCGCCGCAAGGGCGAGACGCTGACGGTGGAGTGGTCGGCCATCAGCGGCTTCTCGCTGGAGGAGCACGGGCAGGGCGCCGAGAGCCTGGTGGCGACCTTCGAACGGCTGCGCCCCACCGATGTGGCCAACGCCATGCACCACCTGACGCCCAAGCGCCGGGCCGAGGTCGCCGCGGCGCTCGACGACGACCGGCTGGCGGACGTCCTGGAGGAGCTCCCCGGGGACGACCAGGTGGAGATCCTCGGAAAGCTGGAGGAGGACCGCGCGGCGGACGTCCTGGAGGCGATGGACCCGGACGACGCGGCCGACCTGCTCTCGGAGCTCCCGGAGGCGGACAAGGAACGGCTGCTGGCCCTGATGCGGCCGGACGACGCAGCCGACGTACGCCGTCTGCTGTCGTACGAGGAGCGGACCGCGGGCGGGCTGATGACGACCGAGCCGATCATCCTGCGGCCCGACGCGACGGTCGCGGACGCCCTGGCCCGGGTGCGCCAGCAGGACCTGTCCCCCGCGCTCGCCGCCCAGGTGTACGTGTGCCGGTCACCTGACGAGACGCCGACCGGCAAGTACCTCGGCACCGTGCACTTCCAGCGGCTGCTGCGCGACCCCCCGTTCACCCTGGTCAGTTCGATCGTCGACAGCGATCTCGTGCCGCTGACGCCCGACACCCCGCTGCCCGCCGTGACCAGCTATCTGGCGGCGTACAACATGGTCTCCGTACCCGTGGTCGACGAGAGCGGCTCGCTGCTGGGCGCGGTGACCGTCGACGACGTGCTGGACCACCTGCTCCCCGAGGACTGGCGCGAGACCGACTTCCAGGGCGAGGAGGAGACCACCGGTGGCAGCTGAGGACCGTTCGCGGGCCGCGCCGACCGGCGCGTCGGGCATCGTGCGCCCGCCGCGCTTCCGGCTCGACCAGCCGAAGGCGCCCCGGCGCAGGCTGCTGCCGGAGTACGACCCCGAGGCGTTCGGCCGGTTCTCCGAGCGGATCGCCCGCTTCCTGGGCACCGGACGCTTCATCGTATGGATGACGCTGATCATCATCCTGTGGGTGGTGTGGAACATCTTCGCGCCGCCGGACCTGCGGTTCGACGAGTACCCGTTCATCTTCCTGACGCTGATGCTGTCGCTCCAGGCGTCCTACGCGGCCCCTCTGATCCTGCTCGCCCAGAACCGGCAGGACGACCGCGACCGGGTCACCCACGAACAGGACCGCAAGCAGAACGAGCGCTCCATCGCTGACACCGAGTTCCTCAGCAGGGAGATCGCCGCACTCCGGATGGGCCTCGGCGAGGTCGCCACCCGTGACTGGATCCGCTCGGAGCTGGAGGCGATGGTGAAGGACATGGAGGAGCGACGGCTCTTCCTCCCCGCCGAGAGTGACGAAGGCGACCGCGGAGGGGCTACCCGCCCGTAGGGACCGGCGCCGTACCATCGTCACTATGGCTACGGAAGACGCGGTGCGCGAAGCACTGGCGACAGTGAACGACCCGGAGATCCACCGACCGATCACCGAGCTGGGCATGGTGAAGTCGGTCGAGATCGATCCTGACGGTGTAGTCGCTGTCACCGTGTATCTCACGGTCTCCGGCTGCCCGATGCGCGAGACGATCACCAAGAACGTGACCGACGCGGTGGCCCGTGTCGAGGGCGTCTCTCGGGTCGAGGTCACGCTCGACGTGATGAGTGACGAGCAGCGCAAGGAGCTCGCCTCCTCGCTGCGCGGCGGCACGGCGGAGCGCGAGGTGCCGTTCGCCAAGCCCGGTTCGCTGACCCGGGTCTACGCGGTCGCGTCCGGCAAGGGCGGCGTCGGCAAGTCCTCGGTGACGGTGAACCTCGCCGCGGCGATGGCGGCCGACGGGCTCAAGGTCGGTGTGGTGGACGCGGACATCTACGGGCACAGCGTGCCCCGGATGCTCGGCGCGGACGGCAAGCCCACCCAGGTCGAGAACATGATCATGCCGCCGTCCTCGCACGGCGTGAAGGTGATCTCCATCGGCATGTTCACCCCGGGCAACGCCCCGGTGGTGTGGCGCGGGCCCATGCTGCACCGCGCGCTCCAGCAGTTCCTCGCCGACGTGTACTGGGGCGACCTGGACGTCCTGCTGCTCGACCTCCCGCCGGGCACCGGTGACATCGCGATCTCCGTGGCGCAGCTCGTGCCCAACGCGGAGATCCTTGTCGTCACGACCCCGCAGCAGGCGGCGGCCGAGGTCGCGGAGCGGGCCGGCTCCATCGCCGTGCAGACCCATCAGAAGATCGTCGGTGTGGTCGAGAACATGTCGGGCATGCCCTGCCCGCACTGCGACGAGATGGTCGACGTGTTCGGCTCGGGCGGCGGTCAGCGTGTCGCCGACGGGCTGACGAAGACGGTCGGCGCCGAGGTGCCGGTGCTCGGGTCCATCCCGATCGACGTACGCCTGCGCGAGGGCGGCGACGAGGGCAAGCCCGTCGTCCTGTCCGACCCGGACTCCCCGGCCGGCTCGGCCCTGCGGTCCATCGCCGGGAAGCTGAGCGGCCGTCAGCGCGGCCTGTCGGGCATGTCGCTGGGTCTCACCCCGCGCAACAAGTTCTGAGCCCGTGAGCGGGTGGCGGTGGCCTCGTCCGGGCCACCGCCACCCGCTCCCGCGTGCCGCTCGGCTCACGCGTGCCGCTCGACCAGGGCGTGCCGGTCAGCTCTCGTACGAGGCGATGTCACCGATCACGGCGAAACCCAGGCCGTAGGCGCTCATGCCGCGCCCGTACGCACCGATGTGCACCCCGTCCGGGGCCGACCCGGCGAGCACCCAGCCGAACTCGGACTCGCGGTAGTGGAACTCCACCGGTACCCCGTCCACCGGGAGCGAGAGCGTCGACCAGGGAGCCCGGCCGAGGTCGTCGGCGAGCTCGAAGGCCGTCTCCGTCTGCTGGTTCAGCCATTCGCCACGCAGCGTGTGGTCCATCTGCGGGGGCCAGGTGCAGTCCAGCAGGCCGGAGCCCGCCAGCCAGGCCGCCGACGAGACCGTCGTCGCGTCCAGCACACCCGTACCGTCGTCGCTGTCACGCACCGGGCTGCTGCCCACCGTCACGACCACCGCGAAACGCGCTTTCTCCGCCCCCGCGTCGGCGCGCACCACCGGCTCCTCGCCGTGCCCGGTGGAACCGTGCTGCACCGTGTCGTCCGCCGCGGCGGTGACGTGCATCAGCCAGCGAGGGCCCGTGAAGGCCCCGTCCAGCCCGTACCAGGGGAACGGCGCCTTGAGATAGCCGTCGACAGTACGCCGGGTCGCCGGCACCCCCTCTGCGGTGACTGTGCTGGGCGCACCGTCCGCCCCTACCCGACTCGTCGTCTCCATCTGCCCGGCCGCCTCCTCGATCTTCCGCTGATCCGGAGCGGCCCTCCCCCCATGGGCATGGGCAACCTCGCAACCGGACAGATGGAGAATAGCCATACCGTCCGGACGAGCCGGGATTGACGGGTCTCAGGTGGCGTCTGCGTCGAAGGGCGGGCGCTCGTCCTTGGCGGGCTGCGCGGGCTTCTTGAGGAGGTCGGGGGCCCCGGCGGCACCGGACGCCGCTGCCGCGGTGGAGGGCGCGCTCTCGCGGCCGTTCACCGCGTCGGTGACCTCGGCCATCTCCTTGCGCAGGTCGAAGCTCTCGCGGATCTCCTTGAGCCCCAGTTCGTCGTCTCCGTTCGTGAGCTGCTTACGGATGTACGTCTTGGGGTTGAGGTCCTCGAACTCGAAGTCCTTGAACTGCGGTCCGAGCTCCGAGCGGATGTCTTCCTTCGCGCTGTCCGAGAACTCACGGATCTTGCGAATGGTGCGCGTGACGTCCTGGATGACCTTGGGCAGCTTCTCCGGGCCGAATACGAGCACGGCGAGAACCACGAGCGTCAGCAACTCGAGTGCGCCTATGTCATTGAACACCTTGCTGCTCCTCGTGTTCTCTGCGTGTTCTCCGCCGCCAGGTCGTCAGGGCCCGGGCCGCTCCACGGTACCCGGCGAAGCTGTCCGCGCGGTACCTGCCGGTGTCCGTCAGGTGCCGCTCGCCGAACCCAGGGTCAACGTCTTGGACAGTTCCTCACCACCGCGGGTCAGCCGGAGACCGAGCCGGTCGCCCGGCCGGTGGGCGCGGATCTTGACGATCAGCTCCTCGCCGCTGTGCACGCGCTGCCCCTCCACGGCGGTGATGACGTCGCCCGCCCGGATGCCCGCCTTGTCGGCGGGGCCTCCCTCCGTCACGGCCGCTCCGCCGTCGGCGGCCTTGCCGCCGACCTTGGCGCCGTCGCCCGTGAACTCCATGTCCAGGGTGACGCCGATCACGGGGTGGGTGGCCTTGCCGGTGTTGATCAGCTCCTCGGCGACCCGCTTGCCCTGGTTGATCGGTATCGCGAAGCCGAGCCCGATGGAGCCCGACTGGCCGCCGTCGGCACCGGAGGCGCTGTCGGCGGCGCGGATGGCGCTGTTGATGCCGATGACATGGGCTTCGGAGTCGACCAGGGGCCCGCCGGAGTTGCCGGGGTTGATCGGGGCATCGGTCTGCAGGGCGTCGACGTAACTGACGTCGGTGCCGTCGCCCTTCTCCCCGCCGGCGGTGATGGGCCGCTGCTTGGCGCTGATGATGCCCGAGGTGACCGTGTTGGACAGGTCGAAGGGGGCGCCGATGGCCACCACCGGGTCGCCCACCTGGACGTTGTCGGAGTTCCCGAGCGGCAGCGGCTTGAGACCCGAGACGCCGGTCACCTTGACCACCGCGAGGTCGTAGCCGCTGTCCTTGCCGACGATCTCGGCGGACGCGGTCTCCCCTCCGCTGAAGGTGACCGTGATGTCGCCGGTGGAGCCCGCGGGGGCGACCACGTGGTTGTTGGTGAGGATGTGGCCCTTGCCGTCGAGGACGAATCCGGTACCGGTGCCCGATTCGCCGGAGCCGCTGACGTGCAGGGTGACCACGCTGGGCAGCGCGCTCGCGGCGATACCGGCGACGCTTTCGGGCGCCCGGCCGCCGTCGTCGCGCCCCGCCTGGGGGAGTTCGACGGTGGTGAGGCCGCCGTTGCGCTCGACGTAGGCGCCGATGCCGCCACCGATCCCGCCCGCGACGAGGGCGAGAAGCGCGGCGCCGACGAGGACGGACCCCCGGCGGCCCTTGCGAGACCGGCTCTCGGGTCCCTGGTGGGTCAGGGGCAGTTGCGGCTGCTGAGCCTGCTGAGGCGCACCCCAGGGGTCGTAGCGCAGCCACTGCGAGGGCTGCTGCGGCACCTGCGGGCCCGGGTGCGTCTGCTGAGCCTGCGCGGTGGGCTGAGGGGGCACCGTGGGGTGGGGGTGCGGCGCCGCCTGGGACTGCGGAGGAGGCGCGTAGCCCTCACCGGTGCCCCCCTGGCCGGCCGGAGCGGGTGCGGGCGCAGGCGGGGGTGCGGGCGCGGGCGCGGTCATCCCGTGCCCGTTCGTGCCCGCGTACGGCGGGGGTACGGGGGTGCCCTGGGCCGGGGTCGGCACCGGACGCTGGACGGGCGGGGCGGGCGCCCACGGCCCCGGGCCGCCGTAGGGCGGGGTGCTGTACTCGTCGGGCGCGTGCAGGGGCTGAGCCCGTGGCGCGGGTGTGGTCGTGGCGGCGGGGGCCGGGGAGTCGGAAACCCCCGGCCCGGCGGCGAGCGGAGCGGCAGGGGCAGCAGGGGCTGCGGAGGCGGGAACGTCCGGCCCGGCGGCGGGCGGAGCGGCCGTCAACCGGGTGGCCGGCTCGGCGGGGGCCGGGGGCGCGGGTGTGTAGTCCTCGGGCTCGGTCCGGACCGCCCGCTCGGCAGCCAGGGGCCCAGAGGTCGACGGCGCGGCGGGAGCCGGAGGCGCGTGCAGGTAGTCCTCGGCCCCGGCGGACGGCTCGGGCGAGCCGGCGGTCTCGTCCGCCGCTCCGGTCACGGGTGCGGAGGCCTCCGGTTCGGCAGGGCCCGACCGTCCCGTCGAGGGACGGCTCCACCACTTCGTCTTCGGCCCGCTGGGCCTACCGTCGTCCATGCTCTCCCCGCAACTGGCCCTTGCACGCCCCACAGAGGCGTCCCACCGGAATTCAACCAGGTTTGCGAATCGGTGCGCAGGCCGCCGGTCAGCGCAGTGGGGAAAGGGGCATCGCGCGGTCGTACAGGTTCGGGACCGCGGCCGTGGCGGAGGGCACGGCCTGCTTCAGGTCCGCTCCCCCTCCGGGTGCGGCCGAGTAGAGCGGGCCGGCGTCGGTCGGGCGTATGAGCGGCGGCACACTCACGTTCAGCACGGGGAAGGTGTACGTGCCCCCCGTGAGCGACGACGTGCTGAGCAGCGAGGGCGCGGAGGCGAGCACGGGCCTGGCGGAGGCGGAGGGAGTGGGGCCGGCGGAACCTCCCCGACCCCCCTGCACGGCGAGCGCGCCGCCACCGCTGCGGCTGGCCGCGGTTCCGGCGGCGCCGGTCCGCTCCTCCGCGTCGAGCGGGATGGCACTGCTGCCCGCACCCTCGGCGCTGAAGGGAGCCTCGGGGCTGTAGTCGAGCGGGAGAGCGCCTCCGAGCGCGATGGCCGCGAGCGACACGGCACTGGCCGCGGCGAACGCGAAGCGCCGGGCGCGCCAGGGAGACCGGTCGGCCTCGCGGGTCACGTCATGGATGCGGAAGCCGCGGCCGGACGAGCCGCCCGGGAGCACCGCGGTCGAACCGTGGGCCGTGGGGAGGTAGCCGAGGCCGCCCAGCGGCGAGCGTCCCTGGTCCGCGGGGCCACCGGGCTGCAGCACGGGGAAGATTCCGTCCCCGAAACGCCGGCTACCGCCGAAGGGGCCGTCGGAGCCGTCCTCGTCGGCGCCGGAGCCGCCGGGCAGACCCTGTAGCCGGGCGAGGAAACCCTCGGAGGGCGACGGGGCCGCGGAGGTCGCGAAGGCGCTCTTCAGCCGCCGCTGGGCGTCGGCTTCGGCCTTGCAGCGCGAACAGGTCGCGAGATGGGCCAGGACCCGTTCCCGGGCGTCGTGTTTGAGCTCGCCGTCGACAAGCGCGGCGAGCCGGTCCCCGAGATGCTGCTCCGCGGGGGTCGGACTTGTGCCACTCACGCCGTTCCGCCCTCCCCTGCCAGGACCGCGTCCGCCAGGGAACGCTGCTCGGCGCGGGCCTCGGGCGAACGGTGCTGGAGTGCCTTGCGCAGGTGCGAGCGGCCGCGGTGGATACGGCTGCGCACCGTGCCGAGCTTGACGCCGAGCGTGGCGGCGATCTCCTCGTACGAAAGGCCCTCGATGTCGCAGAGGACGACCGCGGCACGGAACTCGGGCGCGAGGGTGTCCAGCGCCTGCTGGACGTCCGCGTCGAAGTGCGTGTCGTTGAAGACCTGCTGCGGAGAAGGCTCACGGCTCGGCAGTCGCTCGGCGGCGTCGTCCCCGAGCGAGTCGAAACGGATCCGCTGCTTGCGGCGGACCATGTCCAGGAAGAGATTCGTCGTGATCCTGTGCAGCCAGCCCTCGAAGGTGCCGGGCGTGTAGGTCGACAGCGACCGGAAGACGCGGACGAAGACTTCCTGGGTGAGGTCCTCGGCGTCGTGCTGGTTACCCGTCAGCCGGTAGGCGAGGCGGTACACACGGGCGCTGTGCGTGCTGACGATCTCTTCCCATGAGGGCGGGGTCCACGCCTGGGAATCCGCATCTGAGGCGAAGGTCGCGGTCGGTGCGGGTTCGTTGGAAGAACGGTCAGCAATGTCGGTCACGGATTTCGGCTCACCCGCCGACCTGAGAAAGCGCCGCAGCGCTCCTCTCCGATCCACAGGCGCAGCCGCACCTCCCCTATCGGCTCTGGTGGTGTCCAGTGGAGCCCCTACCATAGCCACCTCGCCCGTTAGCTCCGGATAAGCCTTTTACCTGCTGGTGCCCCGGGTTTCCCCGGGGGCAAGAGGCACATTCCGGGCCAGGCCCGAGGGGCCGGTCCAGCCGTTGTCCTCCACCCCCTTCTAACGCCTGGTCCCATCTGCGGGTTCCCGGGTCCAGCGGATACAGTCACCGTTGCGCGAACTACGGGGACAGGAGAGGGTCATTACCGCCAACCGGCAGACGAGCTGGGCATTCGCCGACGCCTTTGTGGCCGAGGAAGAAGCTCTGCTCTGGGCGCGGGACCGGGCCCAGGAGTCAGGGCTCCGCCCGGTGTCCTCAGGCACCGGCGCGGCTCTGCGTCTGCTCGCCGCCACCGCGGACGCCAAGGCGGTCGCCGAGATCGGCACGGGGACCGGCGTGTCCGGGATCTATCTTTTGCAGGGCATGCGTCCGGACGGCGTACTGACCACCGTCGATCCGGAGCCCGAGCGCCAGCAGTTCGCCCGGGAGGCGTTCCGCGCGGCCGGTTTCGCCACCAACCGGGCCCGCTTCATCCCCGGGCGTGCCCTCGACGTGCTGCCGCGGCTCGCGGACGGCGGATACGACCTCGTCTTCTGCGACGGTGACCGGCTCGAGAGTCTCGACTGCCTCGCTGAATCGTTGCGCCTGCTACGACCGGGCGGCCTGGTCTGCTTCGAGGGCGTCTTCGCCGACGGCCGCACCATCGACTCCGCGGCGCAGCCGGCCGAGGTGCTGCGCCTGCGTGAGCTGCTGCGGGCGGTACGCGAGAGCCAGGAGCTCATGGCGACCCTGCTCCCGGTGGGCGACGGCCTGCTGTGCGCGGTGCGGCGCGGCTGACCGGCCGCCGGCCTCTCCGCCTCCGCCCGGCCGGCCCTCGCGGGAGCGGCCCTGGACACACCCCGGTACGCCACTGCCCCGGCACGGAGTCCGTGCCGGGGCAGTGGTGAAGTGTGGGCGCCTGCGCCTCAGCCGACGACCTGCTTGAGTGCGTCGCCAAGTGCGTCGGCCTCGTCCGGAGTCAGCTCGACGACAAGCCGACCGCCGCCTTCGAGCGGAACGCGCATGACGATGCCCCGCCCCTCCTTTGTCACCTCGAGCGGGCCGTCGCCCGTCCGCGGCTTCATGGCCGCCATGCTCGTTCCCCTTCCTGAAACCAGCTCATCGCAGCCGGCGGCCCCATGACAGGCGCTGCCTCACCGGCGTCGAACACAATGCTTCCTCCGCATTATCCCGCATCGAAGACCCCGATGACCAACATCGCTCGGCATCGCTTGCGCAACGCGCTTTCCCAAAACACCCCAATTAGGCGATCCGGCTGCGATACTGCGCCACCCCCGGCCCTCAGCCGAGAGCCAATCGTTAGACGCAGGTCACATGTCCGGCCCGCCGGAAGTCAGCCATGCTTGCCTGGACAGGCACAATGCCGGAGCCCTAAGGAGACCCAGCGATGGCCGACCTGGCCGACACCGTGCTCACGGAAGTGAGCGACGGGCTCGCGACGATCACGATCAACCGCCCCGACGCGATGAACGCCATGAACACGGCGGCCAAGGTCGCGCTCCGCGATTCGCTGCTGGCGGTCGCGGAGGACCCCGCGGTGCGGGCGGTTCTGCTGACCGCCACCGGGCGCGCCTTCTGCGTCGGCCAGGATCTCAAGGAGCACGTCTCCAAGCTGGCCGAGGCGAGCGCGTCGGGCACCGGCAACGCGCTGAGCACCGTACGGGAGCACTACAACCCCATCGTGCGGGCGATCACCGAGATGGAGAAGCCGGTGGTCGCGGGGGTCAACGGGGTCGCCGCCGGGGCGGGCTTCGGCTTCGCGCTCGCCGCCGACTACCGCGTGGTCGCCGACACCGCCGCCTTCAACACGTCCTTCGCGGGCGTGGCGCTGACGGCCGACTCGGGCGTCTCCTGGACGCTGCCCCGGCTGATCGGTGCGAGCCGGGCGACGGACCTGCTGTTCTTCCCGCGTTCGATCTCCGCCCAGGAGGCGTACGAGCTGGGCATCGCGAACAAGGTGGTGCCGGCGGCCGATCTGGCGGCGGAGGCCCGCACCGTGGCCCGCGCGCTGGCGGACGGACCGACGGTGGCGTACGCGGCGCTGAAGGCGTCCGTGGCCTACGGCGCGGGGCACACGCTCTCCGAGACCCTGGAGAAGGAGGACGAACTCCAGACGAAGGCGGGCGCGTCGCAGGACCACACCATCGCGGTCGAGGCCTTCCTGGCCAAGCAGCCGCCGAAGTACCTGGGCAGGTAGGGGCGTCGGAGGACCCTCAGCGCCCGCCCCGGGCCACGCAGTCGGCGAGATGGTCGTCGACCAGGCCGCAGGCCTGCATCAGGGCGTAGGCGGTGGTGGGGCCGACGAAGCGGATGGACCGCTTCTTCAGCTCCTTGGCCAGCGCCGTGGACTCCGGGGTGACAGCGGGGACGTCGGCGAGTGTGCGCGGGGCGGGCCGGGTCGCCGGGTCCGGGGCGTACGACCAGATCAGCGCGTCCAGCTCTCCCTCGCCCCAGCCGGCCAGCACCTCGGCGTTGGCGAGCGTGGCGTCGATCTTGGCGCGGTTGCGGATGATCCCGGCGTCGGCGAGGAGCCGCTCCTTGTCGGCGTCGGTGAACGCCGCCACCGCGGAGATCTTGAACCCGGCGAAGGCGCTGCGGAAGCCTTCGCGCCGGCGAAGGATCGTCAGCCACGAGAGCCCGGACTGGAACGCCTCCAGGCAGAGCCGTTCGAAGAGCTGGTCGTCACCGTGGACGGGGCGGCCCCACTCGGTGTCGTGATAGGCGAGGTAGTCCTCCGTGGACAGGCCCCACGGGCAGCGCGGGCGGCCGTCCGCGGCGGGTTCGGCCCCGCTCATCGCCCGTCCTCCTCGTCCCTCGGCTTGCCGCTCTCCCCGGTGAGCGGCTCACCGGGCCGTTTGAACAGGTCGGGCCCCGTCACCGCGCTCGCCTGGGCCCCGGCCAGCGCCGACTCCAGCTCGGCGATGTGGGCGTCCCGCTCGGCGAGTTCGGCGCCCAGCCTGTCGAGCGCCTCGTCCACGTCCGCCATGCGGTAGCCGCGCACGGACATCGGCAGCCTCATCGCCTCGATGTCGGCACGGCCGACAGGGCGGTTCGCGGGCAGCGGGTCGGTGAGCCGCTCCGGCTCGACCTCCTGCAACACCGCGCTCGTGCCTCCACCGACCACCGCAAGCGTGACCGCGGCCACCACCACGGCCATCGTGAGCAGCAAGAACCAGAACACGTTCATCTCCTCGGGAGCGGCATACCTGTCCGGGTCAGATCGTGCCATGCGGCACCGACAGTTAGGGTCGCAGGCGCAGGCGAGCTACAGGAGGAACCAGGGATGCGAAGCGGTGCGCTCAGGCTGGGGCGGCGGGAATTCGGGCCGAACGAGCCGGTGATCATGGCGATCGTGAACCGGACTCCCGATTCCTTCTACGACCAGGGAGCGACGTTCCGCGACGAGCCCGCGCTCTCCCGCGTCGAGCAGGCGGTGGCCGAGGGCGCCGCGATCATCGACATCGGCGGGGTGAAGGCGGGCCCCGGCGAGGAGGTGACGGCGCAGGAGGAGGCACGCCGCACGGTGGGCTTCGTCGCCGAGGTGCGCCGCCGCCACCCCGACGTGGTGATCAGCGTGGACACCTGGCGGCACGACGTGGGCGATGCGGTCTGCGAGGCGGGGGCGGACCTGCTGAACGACGCGTGGGGCGGCGTCGACCCGAAGCTGGCGGAGGTGGCGGCACGCCACGGAGCGGGGCTCGTGTGCACCCACGCGGGCGGCGCGGAACCGCGTACACGCCCTCACCGGGTGACGTACGACGACGTCATGGCGGACATCCTGCGGGTGACCGTGGGCCTGGCGGAGCGGGCGGTGGAGCTCGGGGTCCGCCCGGACGGCATCATGATCGACCCCGGGCACGATTTCGGGAAGAACACCCGGCACTCGCTGGAGGCGACACGCCGGCTGGAGGAGATGGCGGCCACGGGCTGGCCGGTCCTGGTCTCCCTCTCCAACAAGGACTTCGTGGGAGAGACGCTGGACAAGCCGGTGAAGGAGCGCGTGCTCGGCACGCTCGCGACGACGGCCGTGTCCGCGTGGCTGGGTGCGCGCGTCTACCGGGTGCACGAGGTCGCCGAGACCCGGCAGGTCCTGGACATGGTGGCGTCCATCGCGGGCCACCGCGCGCCGGCCGTGGCGCGCCGGGGGCTGGCCTAGGCCCGGCGCCGGACGGCGCGGCGGGCCGGCGCCCGGGTACGGCGCAGGACCCGCCTCCCGGGTCCTGCGGTGGCCGGGAGGCGGGTCCGGGTGAAGGGCCTCTACCGGCCGACCTCCTTCGTCACCAGCCGGACCGCCTCGTCCACGTCGTCCGTGACGTGGAACAGCATGAGGTCCCGCTCGGACGCCTTGCCCCCCGCCACCACCGTGTCCCGCAGCCAGTCCACCAGGCCGCCCCAGTAGGCCGTGCCGAACAGGACGATCGGGAAACGCGTCACCTTGCCCGTCTGCACCAGGGTCAGGGCCTCGAAGAGCTCGTCCAGGGTGCCCAGGCCGCCCGGCAGGACGACGAAGCCCTGCGCGTACTTCACGAACATCGTCTTGCGCACGAAGAAGTAGCGGAAGTTGACGCCGATGTCGACGTGGGGGTTCAGCCCCGACTCGAACGGCAGCTCGATGCCGAGCCCCACGGAGACGCCCTTGGCCTCCCGGGCCCCCTTGTTCGCCGCCTCCATCGCCCCTGGGCCGCCACCCGTGATGACGGCGAATCCCGCCTCGACGAGCGCCCTGCCGATCCGTACGCCCGCCTCGTAGTCAGGCCCGCCCGCCGGGGTGCGCGCGGAGCCGAAGACGCTGATGGCGCTGGGCAGTTCCGCCAGCGCGCCGAAGCCCTCGACGAACTCCGACTGGATCCGCATGACCCGCCAGGGGTCGGTGTGGACCCATTCGGAGTCGCCCTCGGAGTCCAGCAGCCTCTGATCGGTCGTGCCCGGCTGGACCTGGTCCCTGCGACGCAGAACCGGGCCCAGCCGCTGTTCCTCGGGCTTCACCGCACCCTCGGGAATCTGCGCGCCCTCGGGGATCCGTGCGTCCTCCGGGTTGCCCATGACCTGCTCCCTCCGCCGACCTGCGTGTGCGTGTGTCGCTTCAGCGTAGATCGGCGGAGGTTACGTGCAGGGGAATGCCGTGAGTCAGCTGGTGAGCCAGGAGCGCAGACGCTCCTCGCAGTGCGTGATCCGCTCGACCCGCACGTGCTCGTCCCGCTTGTGGGCGAAGAGGGGGTCGCCCGGACCGTAGTTCACGGCGGGGACGCCCAGGGAGCCGAACCGGGCCACGTCCGTCCAGCCGAACTTGGGCCGCGCGACGCCACCGACCGCCTCCATGAAGGCCTTGGCAGCGGGGTGCGAGAGACCCGGCATCGCGGCGCCGGTGTGGTCGTCCACGACGAACTCGTCGACGCCGCAGTCCGCGAAGACCGCCTGGACGTGCGCCTCGGCCTGCTCGGCCGTGATGTCCGGGGCGTAGCGGTAGTTGACGACCAGGGTGCAGGCGTCCGGGATGACGTTGGTGGCGACGCCGCCCTCGATGCCCACGGCGTTGAGCCCCTCGTGGTACTCCAGCCCGTCGATCACCGGGCGGCGCGGCTCGTACGCGGCCAGCCGGGCCAGTGCCGGGGCGGTCGCGTGGATCGCGTTGGACCCCATCCAGCCGCGAGCGGAGTGGGCCCGCTCGCCCTTGAAGCGCAGATGGACGCGGAGCGTGCCCTGGCAGCCGCCCTCGACCTCACCGTTGGAGCCCTCCAGGAGGACGGCGAAGTCCGCCGCGAGCCACTCCGGGTGCGCCTCGGCCACGTGTCCGAGGCCGTTCAGGTGGGCGGCGACCTCTTCGTTGTCGTAGAAGATGAAGGTGAGGTCGCGGTTGGGCTCCGGCACGGTCGCCGCGATCCGCAGCTGGACGGCGACGCCCGACTTCATGTCGGAGCTCCCGCATCCCCACAGCACCCCGTCGTCGTCGAGCCTGGACGGCACGTTGTCCGCGATCGGGACGGTGTCGATGTGCCCCGCCAGCACGACGCGCTCGGCACGGCCGAGGTCCGTCCTGGCCACGATGTTGTTGCCGTGGCGGTCGACGGTCAGATGCGGCAGCGGGCGCAGGGCCGCCTCGATGGCGTCGGCGAGGTCCTTCTCCTGCCCGCTGACCGACGGGAAGTCGACCAGCCGGGCGGTGAGCGCCGGGCCGTCCAGTGCGAGGTCGAGCGAGTGTCCATCCATGGTCACGAGCCTAAGGGACTTCGGTCTCGGCCCCCGTCGTACCCTCCAGTACGGTGGGCCCCGTGCCCCGGACCACCTCCGCTCCCCGCCGCAGCCTCCTCTTCCGAGTCATGGCCGCCTTCGCCGTGCTCGTGGCCCTGGCCGGCTATCTGGCCGTGCAGTACCTCTCCGGCCACAAGGGCGCTCCCCGCTGCACCGTGGGCCCGGCCGACGGGGGCGGGGGACGCACGTACGAGCTGGCTCCCGACCAGGCCGCCAACGCCGCGACGATCTCCGCGGTGGGCATGACCCGCGGGCTGCCGGAGCGCGCGGTGACGATCGCGCTGGCGACCGCTCTCCAGGAGTCCGCCCTGCGCAACATCGACCACGGCGACCGGGACTCGCTCGGGCTCTTCCAGCAGCGCCCTTCGCAGGGCTGGGGAACACCGAACCAGATCATGGACCCGGTCTATTCGTCCGGGAAGTTCTACGAGCACCTCGCCGAGGTCCCCGGCTACTCGCGGCTGCCGCTGACCGTCGCGGCCCAGCGGGTCCAGAAGAGCGGCTTCCCGCAGGCCTACGCCAAGCACGAGCCGGACGCCACGCTGCTGTCCGCCGCCCTGACCGGGCGCGCGCCCGCCTCGCTGACCTGCTCGCTGTCGACGGAGCCGGGCGCGGGCCCGGGGGACGCGGCCGAGGTGCGGGCGGACCTGGTGCGCGCCTTCGGCAAGGACGTCCTGCCCTCCACGAGGTCGGCGGGCGCCGCTGCCGCGAACACGGTGTCGGTGCCCGTGCGGGCCGGGGACGATTCGGCCTCCCGGCGCGGCTGGGAGCTCGCCCACTGGGCGGTCGCCCGGGCCGGCACGCTGCGGATCGAGGAGGTCTCGTACGACGGCCGGACATGGACCAGTGACACGGGCTGGCGCACCGAGCGCTCGGAATCGGCCCGCGGCACCGTCCGAATGCGGCTCGCTCAGTAGTACGGCCCGTCATCCGTACGGGCCGTACACCGCTGCCCCGAACCACGGCGCGAGCGGCCGATCTCCAGCCCTCACCGATCCCTGAATTTCCTTATACCCAAAGGGAAGTGACGGTTCATCAGGCCTTCGGCACATGCCCCGTTCGCCCGGGTTCCTCCATTGCGGATTATCTGACGCATTACCGACTCTTTACCTCGGTGCCCCGCAACCTTCCCCGCCCCCCGACCTGTTGTTCAGTGCGTCCGACCAACCGGACAGGCAGGTTCCACATCTGCCACGACACTGTCGACGTCCCGCCGAAGGAGCATCATGTCCCTCCCCCTGACCCGTCGGATCGCCCGTGCCGCGCTGCTGATCGCCGCGGGTGCGGCCCCCGTGGTCGGCGCGGCCGGTGCCGCGGGTGCCGCGGGGCTGCCGCAGACGCCCGCGCTCGGCGGCCTCACCTCGCTCGACGGCGCCGGTCTCAGCAGCACGGTGGACTCCACCGCGAAGCAGGGCTCCGAGGTCGCGAACGAGACCGGCGGCAAGGTGGTCGGCACGACCCTGCCCGCCGCGGGCAAGACCCTGGAGAAGGCCGGCACCGTGACCGACGGCGAGCTGGCCTCCGACAGCCTGCCGGCCAAGGGCCTGCCGATCGGCTGATCCACCGGCACGCGTGCCGCACGGACACGAAGGGGCCTCGGGAGTGCGCACTCCCGAGGCCCCTCGGCGCGTCTGCGGGCGGGCACCCCGGCTCGCCCCCGCGGCAGCTCTACGAAAGCCGCTTGACCGCCGCGTCCACCCGCTCGTCCGTGGCCGTCAGCGCCACCCGCACGAAGCGGTCCCCGGCGGGACCGTAGAAGTCGCCCGGCGCCACCAGGATGCCGAGCTCGGCCAGATGCGCCACGGTCTCCCAGCACGGCTCGTCCCGCGTGGCCCAGAGGTACAGGCTGGCCTCGCTGTGCTCGATCCGGAAGCCGTGGGCCTCCAGCGCGGCACGCAGCACCGTACGGCGCCGCGCGTAGCGCTCACGCTGCTCCGCCACGTGCGTGTCGTCGCCCAGGGCCGCGACCGTGGCCGCCTGGACGGGGGCCGGGGTCATCATCCCGCCGTGCTTACGGATCTGGAGCAGTTCGCCGAGCACCGCCGCGTCTCCGGCGACGAAGGCCGCGCGGTATCCGGCAAGGTTGGAACGCTTGGAGAGCGAGTGGACGGCCACGATGCCGTCGTACGTCCCGCCGCAGACGTCCTCGTGAAGCACGGAGACGGGCTCCGCCTCCCAGCCGAGCTCCAGGTAGCACTCGTCGCTGAAGACCAGCACCCCGTGCTCGCGCGCCCAGGCGACGATCCGGGTCAGCTCGTCCTGCGGGAGCACCCGGCCCGTCGGGTTGGACGGGGAGTTGAGCCAGAGCAGCTTGAGCCCTTCGGGGTCCAGCTCCGTCGGGTCGTCGTAGACGACGGGCTCGGCGCCGCAGAGCCGGGCGCCGACCTCGTACGTCGGGTAGGCGAGGCGGGGGTAGGCCACCTTGTCGCCCGCGCCGAGGCCGAGCTGCGTGGGCAGCCAGGCGACCAGTTCCTTGGAGCCGACGACGGGCAGCACGTTCTCGTGCCGGACGCCCGCCGCGCCGAGCCGGCGCTCCACCCATCCGGTCAGGGCATCACGCAGCGCCTCGGTCCCCCACACCGTCGGATAGCCCGGGCTGTCGGCAGCGGCGACCAGCGCCCGCTGGATCAGCTCGGGCACCGGGTCGACCGGCGTGCCGACGGACAGGTCCACGAGACCGTCCGGATGGGCGACGGCCGTCGCCTTGTAGGGCGCGAGCTTGTCCCAGGGGAAGACGGGGAGACGGGACGACACGGGAACTGCTGCGGACACGGAACTCTGCTTTCTCGTACGGGGGCATGGCTGCCGGAAACACGTCGGTCCCGTACGGTGACGAGCCGTACGGGACCGGGCGGCGCTCGTGCGGCCGCCGCTACTGGTTCTGCGGCGGCAGCGCGGCGATGAACGCGTGGTCGCGCTCGATGAGACCCAGCTTGGACGCACCACCCGGCGAGCCGAGGTCGTCGAAGAACTCGACGTTGGCCTTGTAGTAGTCCTTCCACTCCTCCGGGGTGTCGTCCTCGTAGAAGATGGCCTCGACCGGGCAGACCGGCTCACAGGCTCCGCAGTCGACGCATTCGTCCGGATGGATGTACAAGGACCGTGAGCCCTCGTAGATGCAGTCGACGGGGCACTCTTCGATGCAGGCCTTGTCCTTCACGTCGACACAAGGCTGCGCGATGACGTAGGTCACGCTGTCGTTCCTCCTCGGTAGGGCGTTGGCTCTCGCGCGGGAGCGCGGCGTCGTCGATGCCCGCCACCTAGTATCTCCGTTCCGGGGCACGATCCGAACAGGAGGGGCGTACAGAGCTGTGGAATTCACCATGGGCGGACAGCTCGAGGTTCGCATGACAGCTGCTGACGTGGGTAAACGCGTCTCGATCCGGCGCGCCGTCGAGGCCCCCGGCCGGAGCGCCAAGTTCACCGACACGGTCGGCGTTCTCACATCGTGGGACGCCGGAGTGCTCTCCGTCACGACGAAGAACGGCGAGAGCGTCCACATCGCGGAATCCTCGCTGGTGGCGGGCAAGGTGGTGCCGCCCGCGCCCGCTCGCCGTCGGGGGCCGGCCGCGTCCTTCCGGGAACTCTCCCTGGTCGCCGCGCGCGCCTGGCAGCCCGTGGAGAGCGAGACGCTGGGCGAGTGGCGGCTGCGCGCTTCGGCCGGATTCACCCGCCGCGCCAACTCGGTGCTGCCGCTCGGCGATCCGGGGCTCCCGCTCGGCGACGCGCTCGAACGGGTCCGCCGCTGGTACGGCGAACGCGGCCTGCCCGCCTACGTCCAGACCGCGACGGGCGCCGAGGGCACGCAGGAGCTGCTGTGCTCCGGCCTGGAGGAGCACGGGTGGCGCCGCGAGGTGACGGCCGACCTCCGGATCGCGGCGCTGGCGCCGATCGGGGACCTGGACGCGGACGTCACCGCCGTACGCGTGTCCCGCACGACGGACGACGCGTGGCTCTCGCGCTACCAGCGCTTCGAGACCCCGGGGCCCCACGTGCTGAAGGTGCTGAACAGCGGCCCGTCGGTGTGGTTCGCCTCCGTGCCGGGCGATGACCCGGCGGGATCGCCGGGCGCGATCGGGCGCTGCGTGGTCGACGGCCGCTGGGCGGGCTTCATGGCCGTCGAGGTCGGTCCCGAGTACCGCCGCCGGGGCCTCGCGACGGCCGTCATGGCGGCCCTGGCCCGCACCGCGCTGGACGAGGGCGCCTCGGCCGCGTGGCTCCAGGTCGAGACGGACAATGAAGGGGCCGGTGCGCTGTACGAGCGCATGGGCTTCGCCACCCATCACAGTTACCACCACTTCCGGCCCGCGTGACGGAGACAGCAGCAGGGGTACGTGTCACACATGAGCACCGATGATCCCGGCACGGCCGAACGCCGGCGGCGGTTCGCCGAAGAGGCACGCGCCGAGCGGCCGGACCTCGCGCTGCTCTGTCTCCTGCTGGGCGCGGAGGCGTTCCCGGCGACGGCCGGGGACCCCGATCCGCACGGCGTCGACGCGGCGCAGATCGAACTGGACCGGCTGGCGGGCCTCCTCCCGTACGGCGCGCGCAGCCCCCGCGCCTGGGCCTCGGCACTCGCGGAACTGCTCGGCGAGCGCTGCGGTTTCGGTGGATCGTCCCATGACTACCAGCGGCTGGACTCCTCGGTGCTCCAGCAGGTGCTGCGGCGGCGCGGAGGGCTGCCCATCCTGCTGTCCGTCGTCTGGATCGAGGTCGCGCGCAGGGCCGGCGCACCCGTGTACGGCCTGGCGCTCCCCGGTCATTACGTGGTCGGCTTCGGCGACCCGGCCGAGCGGGTGCTCGCCGACCCCTTCGCCGGCGGAGCGCCGTTGACCGGCGAGGACGCGGATCTGCTGGTGACGGGCGCGACCGGGGCTCCGCCGGACACCTCGGCGCCGGTGCCCGCCAGGCCCCTGGAGACCGTGCTGCGGGTCCTGAACAACATCCGGGCCTGGGCGTCGGCACGCCCCGAGCGCACCGACGTCGCGCTGTGGGCGCTCGAACTCTCCCTGCTGCTGCCCTCGCACCCGGCCAGGCTCCGCTACGAGCGGGCCCAGCTCCTCGTACAGCGCGGGGAGTTCCTGCGCGGGGCCGCGGAGATGGACGAGTACGCCGAGATCGTGGACGGCATCGAGCCGACGGCGGCGGAAGCCATCCGCCACCGCGCCCAGGCCGCGAGGGCCCTGCTCAATTAGGCCCGGTTCCGCCGAGGATTTCACCGAAGGCTACGCCGGAGGTCCTCCCTCCGGTAATTCGTACCGCGAACGAGGCGTGTCATCGCTGCTGCCGTATTCTGGCCGCATGCGGAACGCAGAGGCGCGCATGAGCGTCACGACCGCGTTGGTGCGCGCGTCCTTCCTGGTGAACGCCGCCTATGCGGAATCGAGCCGCGCCTTCGGACTGACCCCCCAGCAGGGCCAGTTGCTCTGCGTGCTGATGGCCAAGCCGTACGGAATGGGCGAGCTCGGCGCGGTGCTGGGGCTCGCCAAGTCGAGCCTCACCGGGCTCGTGGACCGCACCGCCCAGAACGGTTTCGTACGCCGGGAGCCGGACCCGCTGGACGGCCGTGCCGTCAGGATCGCCCTCACGGACCGGGGCCGCGAGCTGGTCGACGAGTTCTACGCCGCGACCTGCCGGCGGGTGGAAGCCCTGCCCGCCTCCCTCGACGGCGCCGAGCGGAGCGTGCTCGCGGACCTGCTCGCCCGCGTGGTGCTGGACAACGAGGTGCCGGTGGTCTTCATGGAGGCCGACGACTGCCCCTCCGCCGCCGCCCGCGAACAGGTCTGAACGCTTCCCGCCGGCACACTCGGGCCGCGCGGAGTGGGGCACCCGCGCCCCCGCCCGGCCCGGTGAGCCCTCGGTGAGCGCGATCAAGCGGTGCCGAACAGTTCCACGAAGCGCCCCGTGAACAGATCCGCCCCCTTGTACGCGGCCACCGCCTCCGCCGGCAGCAGGGACACCTCACCCTCCGGCGAGGGCGCGGAGCCGCTCCGGCGCCTCGGCCGAGACGTCGGTGTCCGTCCTGGCCGGCTAGGGGTAACGCGAGCCGGTGGCGAGGACGAGGTGATCGGCCTCGATCCGCTCGCCGGACTCCAGGGTGACCCCACGGGGATCCACGGAAGCCGCCCGGCCCTGGACGACCCTGCCCCGGCTGAGCAGACGGCCGTAGGGGAAGAAGATGCTGCTCGCCCAGTCCGGCTGCACCAGCGCACGCAGGGACCCTGCCGCATGGACGAACGCGTCCTTGGGTTCCACGAGTACGACGTCGGCCTCCTCGGCCAGCGCCTTCGCCGCGGCGGCTCCCCCGTAACCGCCGCCGATGACCGCCACTGCACGACTCATGTGTCCCCACTCCCCCGTCGAGCGCCAATAGTTCGCTCCACGAACCATATTAGTTCGCATCACGAACCATAGCCCCGGACCTCAACACGGCCGGCCCGCGGCTCGGCCGGTCCTCAGAGCACGCAGAACTCGTGGCCTTCCGGGTCGGCCATGAGGACGTGGTCGGGCCGGCCTTGTGACTCGTACTCCCGGACGACGGTCGCACCGGCGGCTGTCAGCCGCTCGACCGCCTCGGTCACCCGAGGCCACCGGATCTCCCAGGGCGTCTGACGGCCGCCGCCCGCCTGTACGTCCAGGTGCAGCCGGTTCTTCACGGTCTTGGGCTCCGGGACCCTCATGAAGGACAGGTTCGGGCCGTGGCCGTCCGGATCACAGAGATAGGCACCGTCGTCCCACTCCTCCTCCGGAACGTCGTGGTGGGCGAACCACTGCTGCCAGTCGGCGAACCCGGCGGGCGGAGGCTTCTCCACGTACCCCAGCGCCGATGCCCAGAAGGCCGCCAGTGACTTCGGGTGCGCGCAGTCGATCGTCAGACTCCACATGGTCGACATCGATCGGTCTCCTCCCCGGGCCGCCCCGCGGCCGGCTCCTCATGGATGGTCCCGCACTGTCGCACACCGCCGCCGTACGGCGCCGCCCCCGCCCGGGAAGGTCCGGGCGGGGGCGGCGTCGTACGGTTGCTGCCAGGTCGGTCAGCCCTCGCCGTTCAGCTCGATCGCGACGGTGCGTTCGGCAGGAGTCTTGCCGAGCAGCGCGCCCTGCATGGCGTGGGCCACGTCGTCGGCGCTGACGGGGTACTGCTTGCCGTCGCCCTTGGTGATCATGATCCCGTCGAAGACGCCGTCGAGCAGGGTCTCGATCGCCTTCTTGTCGTAGACCGCGACCAGCTTGCCGTCCACCGGCTTCATGGACAGGATCTGCGGCAACGACCTCGCGGGGCCGAAGTCGATCTGCTTGGGCCCGGCCTTGATGGTCACCAGACCCGACATCGCGGGCTCGGCGAACTCCTTCATCGCCCGGTCGAGTTCGGCCTGGGTGACGGTGGGTTCGGTGGCGGCGACCGGCAGTTCCACGACGGCCGGCTCTCCGGTCTGCACCTGTGCGCGATAGGCATCGCGTACGGAGATCATCGACCGGTTGACGTCCAGCGACTTGCCCGGCTTGCCCGGTACGGCAACGGCCTTGTTCGGCTCGAACTTGATCGTGCCGTCGCTGGCGGAGCCGGAGACACCCGCCAGGTCGGTCAGCGCGACCCCGAGCTTCTCCTCGTCGACCGGGATCACCGGGTCGGCGGGGCGCGCCCCGCCGAACAGGGAGCCGATCACCGAGACCGGGTTGTAGTCGCTGCCCGCGGCACCGCGCACGGTCTCCTGGCTGTCCAGGGTCAGACCCGCCTTCTCGGGGGCGAGCTTCTCCTTCTTGCCGTCCACGGAGAGCTGCAGCGGCGCCTGGGCACGCTTGCCGAGCGCGGCCTCGAGCTTGGTGACCGCCTCCTCCTTGGTCCCGCCGCCGATGTCGACGCCGAGCACGGTGGTGCCCTTGGGGACCTCGGAGTGGTTCAGCAGGAGCCCCGCGCCGTAGGCCACGCCGAGCAGTACGAAGACGGCCACGCCCAGGAGGACCAGCTTGGAGCGGCCCTTCTTGGCGGGCGCGGCGGCCTGGGGCGCGGGCCGGGGCGCGGGGGCCGGCGTACCCGGATCCGCGGGTCCGCCGCCCGCGGGGCCCTCGGGCCGCAGCCCGCCTGGACCGCCGGGGAACGGGGAGCGGGTGTCGCGCGAGTCCGGCGGGATGACGGGGATCCCGCTGGTGAGCGTGTCGCCGGAGACGTTCCCGCCGGAACCGGAACCCGGGCCCGCGCCGGAACCCGGGCCGGGTGCCGGAGCCTGCGGCGTCAGGATGGCGGTGTCGTCCGACATCCTCGGCGGTTCGCCGCCGGGGCCGCCGGGCCGGGCGCCGGAGGGGCCCGGCCGGCTGCCGCCGGGGAAGCCGTCGAGGTTGGGGGTGAGCGCCGAACTGCCCGTGACCGGGCCGGTGGTGGGCCCGGAGGGGCCGGGGCCGCCGGGCGGCCTCGTACCGAGGTTCGGCGTGGGGCGCGGGCCGCCGGGGCCGCCCGCGCCGAGCGCGTCGAGGCCGCTGCCGCCCTGGCGTGCACCACCGGGGCCGCCGGGCCCCTGCGGGCCGTCCGGGAAGTGCGGCGAGTCCGTGCGGGGCGGCGTCGGCCCGGGACCGGAAGCGGGCCCACCGGCCGAGGGGCCGCCCGGGGCCGGAACACCGGGGCCCTGGCCGGGCGTGCCCGGGGCGGAACCCGAGGCCGCCGCACCCGCGGCGGGTGCCGGGGCCTTGCGCGGGGCGAACCAGTCGCTGCCGCTCTTCTCCCTCGCGGGCTTCTCGGCCGGCGCCTCGGCGACGGGACCACCGTCGCGCGGCTCCGGGCCGGGGCCGCCGGGCGGACCGGCCGGCGACGGCACGGGAGCGCCGGGCCTCGGGGTACTGCCGGTCCGCTCGGTGGCCGGACGGCCCCCGGTGGGATCGGTCTCACTCATGGGCGTACGCATGACGACAGGCGGGATGGGACGCGAACCCGGGATGTTGATCCGGATGCGCGTCGTCAGCGTCGTCTCGGTTCTGGGCTCCTCGGGCTGAGGCGGATCCGCAGGCTCCGGAGTCCCCTCCGCCCCCTCCTGAGACGGGTGCAGCGACGGATACTGGCGTGATCCGTACGGCGGCGTACCCGACGGGTACGCGGCTCCGCCGCGCCCCTGGGGCCCGGAGGACGAACTGTCAGTTTCACGACTCAAAGCAGGTTCTCCCGATTGGCTCCGCCGCCCGTACTTCCCCCGTGCCGCAGGCCAGGGGACGGCTCGGCGCGCGCACCACCATACTGGCCGCCGCCGTAAGACTCTCCGCGCCCGGGGGAATCAAGGATGCACCCACCGCCGTGCGGAGGGACAACCGGGAGCGGACATACCACCTCACGTGCCGGTTCCACCGGTGCCGTTGGCCGGATCCGGCAGCCGCGACATCGTGGCACACATCACAGCGGCGGCCATCCCCCCGAGCATGAAGAGCGCGAGGCCGAGTTCGGCGCCGAAGACGAAGTCGCCCTCGGGGCGCCCGCCGAGGAGGAGCACGACGGCGATGAACCAGCCGACGGCCGGTACCAGCGCGCCGAGCTGTGTACGGGTCAGCACCCGGCCGCCGTAGAACAGCCCTGCCGACGCGGCGAGCGCGAGCAGCAACCCGCCCGGGAACAGGGCCGCCTGGACGAGGGTGCCCGCGAGCCCGACGGCCGCGCCGAGCACCGCGAGGCCGACGTACATCGGGATACGCCGGGGGTTCGGGGGCGCGGCGAGTCCGGTGGGACCGGGGCTCCTGGGCGGGGCGTTGGTGCGCGGCGACTGCGACGAGGCGCGCTGCCTCTGCCTGCTGCTCATGTCTGTGCTCCCGGTGCGAGGGGCGCGTCGGTCAGGCCCGCGAAGAGGTCGCGCTCCCGCTCACCATGGTCCACGCCACGGACGCCCCGCACCAATTGGTAGTACTCGGTCGTGAAGACCGGCTGCCCGAGATCGTTCGAAAGAGCGAAGAACGGGCCGTCGACGGCGATCTGGGTGGCGTGTGCCCGCATGGCGGCGGTCTTCGCCTCCGCGTAGCCGGTCCCGTCGATCTCCGTGGTGATCTCCGCGTCGTCCACCACTCCGGGTACGTCGTCGATCGCCGCGATCCCGGGAAAGGCGTCCGGTGCGGTCTCCCGCAGTCTGGCGAAGCCCTCCTCGGCCACGGAACGGGGCACCCGGTTCCAGTAGATCTTGGCGACGGTGTGCGGGGCCGCGCCGTCCTCGTGGGCGGGGTCGGCGGCCAGGTCCGCGGCGCGCATCGCGACGCGGTGCGCCTGGATGTGGTCGGGGTGGCCGTAGCCCCCGTCCGGGTCGTAGGTCACAAGAACCTGGGGGCGCAGGGCCCGGATCACGCCGACGAGGTGCCCGGCGGCCTCGTCGAGATCGGCGGACCAGAAGGCGCCGGGCCGGTCGTTCTGCTCCGTGCCCATCATTCCGGAGTCACGGTAGGTGCCGGCGCCGCCCAGGAAGCGGTGGTCGCTCACCCCGAGCTCCCGCATCGCGGCGGCGAGTTCACCGACGCGGTGGTCGCCCAGGCCGCCGTCCCGGTCCCCTGCCAGGTGCGCGAGGCCGGGCGGGATGACCTCGCCCTCCTCGCCGAGGGTGCAGGTCACCAGGGCGACGTGGGCGCCCTCGGCCGCGTACCTGGCCATGGTGGCGCCGTTGTTGATCGACTCGTCGTCGGGGTGCGCGTGCACCAGGAGCAGACGGCGGGCGGGAAGGTCCTTCATGGGACCACCCTACGAGCAGACCGTC
Source organism: Streptomyces sp. NPDC006516 (assembly GCF_040611875.1). Classification (NCBI taxonomy): domain Bacteria; kingdom Bacillati; phylum Actinomycetota; class Actinomycetes; order Kitasatosporales; family Streptomycetaceae; genus Streptomyces; species Streptomyces sp. NPDC006516. Next base: position 812,071 of record NZ_JBEXPD010000002.1, on the reverse strand, counting down.
CCCCGCACGGACCGCCCCACGGTGTCCCGGCCGCCCGGGCCGCCCGTCAGAACTTGATGCCCCCGATCATTCCTGCCACGTTCGACGTCACCTCCGAGATGGTCGGTGCGATCGACGAGCTCGCGAGATAGAACCCGAGCAACATGCAGACCACCGCGTGTCCGCCCTTCAGTCCGGATTTCCGGATCAGCAGGAAGACGACGATCGCCAGCAGCACCACCGCCGAAATCGAGAGTGCCACGGCGGTTCACCTCCATCAGTACGGTCGGGACAGGCAGCACACATGGAGCCAGCAGGTTCATACCCACCGAGCGCTACGGATCATAACTATCCGTGCCGACGCATTGATCGGGGCACAGCAGCACGAGGGGCGCACGGACCGCCCGCCGCGGGCTAGGTTCGGAGCCATGACCTCGCAGAAGCTGTCTTTTCCGCGCCAGCACGCCCGGACCCAGCGGTTCACTCTCGGCGCACCTCGCGCCTTCACGGTCTCACCGGATGGGACGAGGGTGGTCTTCCTCCGGTCGCCCTCGGGCACCGACCGCGCGAACCGGCTCATGGTCCTCGACACCGTGACGGGCGAGGAGCGGGTCGCCGCCGATCCCGCCGCCCTGCTGGGCGGTTCGGCCGAGAAGCTGTCGCCGCAGGAGCGGGCCAGGCGCGAGCGGACCCGGGAGGGTTCTGCGGGCATCGTGGGCTACGCGGTCGACGAAGCGGCCGAGTTGGCGGCCTTCGCGCTCTCCGGCAAGGTGTACGTCGCCGAGTTGAGGGCGGGCACGGCGCGCGCCCTGCCCGTACCCGGCCCGGTGATCGATCCGCGCCCGTCCCCCGACGGCCGGCACATCGCCTACGTCTCCCGCGGCACGCTGCGCGTGGTGGGGGCCGAGGGCGACGGGGACCGCCCGCTCGCCGAGCCGGAGGAGGCGCATGTCTCCTACGGCCTGGCAGAGTTCGTCGCCGCCGAGGAGATGAGCCGCTACCGGGGCTTCTGGTGGTCGCCGGACTCGGAGCGCCTGCTCGTCGCCCGGGCTGACGACAGCGCCGTACAGCGGTGGTGGATCGCCGATCCCGCGCACCCGGGCAGCAAGCCCTCCGAGGTGGCGTATCCGGCGGCGGGGACGGCCAACGCCGAGGTGCGGCTCTTCCTGACGGATCTGGAGGGGGCACGCACGGAGGTTGTCTGGGACCGGTCGGTCTTTCCCTATCTGGCGCGGGTTCACTGGTCCTCGCACGGCGCACCGCTGCTTCTGGTGCAGGCCCGTGACCAGCGCAGTCAGCTGTATCTGGCCGTCGACACGGAGAGCGGCGCGACGCGGACCGTACATGTGGACGAAGACGGGATCTGGCTCGATCTTTTCGCCGGAGTCCCGGCGTGGGCTCCTGACGGGCAGCTCGTCCGGGTCGCCGACGAGGGCGGGGCGCGCGTGCTCTCGGTGGGCGACCGGCTGCTGACCGGCGGCCGGCTGCACGTCCAGGCGGTGCTGGACATCGGCGGGTCGGACCTTCTGGTCCAGGCCACGGCGGGCGAGGACGCCGCGGATCCGGAGACGGGCCAGAGCCATGTGTACCGGGTCAACGAGCTGGGCGTGGAGCGCGTCAGCGAGGGTCCGGGGGTGCACTCCGCGGTGCGCGCGGGCGGGGTGACGGTGCTGGTCTCGGCGTCCCCGGAGAGGCCCGGAGCGGACGTACAGGTCCTGCGGGACGGCAAGCGGATCGCCACCGTGGCGAATCTCGCCCAGGAGCCGTCGCTGCGGGCCCGGGTCCGGTTGACGGAGGGGGGCGCACGGCGCATCCCGTGCGCCGTGTTGCTCCCCACCGGCTATCAGGAGTCGGATGGTCCGCTTCCCGTCCTGATGGACCCGTACGGCGGCCCGCACGGCCGCCGGGTGGTGGCCGCGCACAATGCGCACCTCACGTCCCAGTGGTTCGCGGACCACGGTTTCGCCGTGATCGTCGCGGACGGCCGGGGCGCCCCGGGCCGCTCCCCGGCCTGGGAGAAGGCGGTCAGGGACGATCTGACCCTCAGTCTCGACGACCAGGTGGAGGCACTGCACGGGCTGGCCGGCAGCTTCCCCCTGGACCTCTCCAAGGTGGCGATGCGGGGCTGGTCGTACGGCGGCTACCTCTCGGCGCTCGCGGTGCTGCGGCGCCCGGACGTCTTCCACGCGGCGGTGGTCGGCGCACCGGTGACGGACTGGCGGCTGTACGACACCCACTACACCGAGCGCTATCTCGGCGACCCCGCCGAGCAGCCCGAGGTGTACGCCCGCAACTCGCTGATCACCGACGAAGGGCTGTCCGCCCCGGCCGGCGAGGCGCGGCCGATGATGATCGTCCACGGCCTGGCCGACGACAACGTAGTGGTGGCGCACGCGCTGCGGCTCTCCTCCGCGCTGCTGTCCGCCGGACGTCCGCACGAGGTGCTGCCGCTGAGCGGGGTGACGCACATGACGCCGCAGGAGCAGGTCGCCGAGAACCTGTTGCTGCTCCAGGTCGACTTCCTCAGGCGGTCCCTGGGGCTGTCCCGGGCGTAGACGGGGCGCTCACCAGCTGGGCGGCGGTGAGGAGGGCGGCGGTGGGGACGACCCCTGGCCGCCGCCCTGCGGGTAGCCGTAGCCGGGGGCCGGGCCCGAGGGGTGGCCGTATCCGGGTGTCCCCGTCTGCGGATAGCCGTATCCGGGCGTCCCGCCCGGCGGGTAGCCGTAACCCTGCGCACCGGTCCGCGGGTAGCCGTAGCCGCCGTACCCCTGGTTCCCCGTGCCGGTGTTCTCGAAGCCCCGGCGAGCCAGGACGAGCAGGACGACGGCCCCGGTGAAGGCGAGCAGGAAGGAGGTGAGCACGATGAGCTGGTACTCCGCCCCGAGGTCGCCGAAGCGGTCCAGCAGCCGGTGGTGGAAGGCCCGCGCTGTTCCGAAGCCACCCGAGACCAGCAGGAAGGCCGCGGCGATCATGCCCAGCGGCCGTGCGTGGACGGCCCGGAACAGCGCGGTCCAGGCCACCACGAGGCAGACCGTGGCCAGGGCCACGTTCCCCCAGCCGGGCGGCGCGTCGGTGAGCCCCATCGGGATGGCGCGACCGCCGATGAACCAGTCCGGATAGAGCGCGTCGGGCAGCGTGAAGAATTGCCGGACCTCCCAGGCGAGCAGGACGGCCCCCGAGGCGCCGAGCAGCAGGAAGGCCGTGACACCCGCCGCCTGCCCCGGCCGGGTCGGCAGCGGCTCGTAGGAGTCCTCGGGCTGCCTGCGGCCGGCCGCGCCGGTGATGACGAGCGCGAGACCCGCCGCCAGGACGGCGAAGGTGCCGACGAGGGCGCGGGTGCGCAGCTCGTCGCTGAAGCGTCCGTCCATCCAGGACGCTCCGACGGTCCAGACACCGGGCAGCCGCAGTACGAGGGTGACCACTCCGGTGGCGACGAGCGCGGAGGCCGCGATCGACGAGCGGAGCGCGGCGACAAGGGCGAGGACGCTCACGACGAGCAGCACCACGTCGGTCTGCGTGGTGGCGGGGAGCCGTTCCGGCCGGGCGTCGCTGTAGCCGGCCCAGTAGCGCAGCAGATCCGTGGGATCGCCGACGGCACGCAGGTCACGCACGATCCAGGCGGCGGCCACGGCCGCGAGCACGGCGCACAGCACCGCTCCGGTGATTCTGGCTCCCCGTGTGAGTATCACCCCAGCGATACTCCACCGCGGTCCGCCGATGGACAAGGGGACCTCTGGGAATCAGGGGGAACGGGTAACCGGCCGGGGCGACGTGATGAACGCCCCGGCCGGTTAACGGCACCCGCACGGCCGTACCTTGTCCATGGTGGTGCGTTCGTATATCGGTGCCGAGACGGTCAAGTTGCCTCCGTGTTAACGAAGATGAGGCTCATTTATCCTTCTTTGTCGCCTGTTTCACCCGTGGGCGGCGAGGCCGACGCGCCACCCTGCCCGGACCCGTCACCCGGCGCCCACGCGTCACCCTGCCGGGGCGCCTCCTCCTGACCCGGCATGGATTCCCGCCCGGGCGCTTCCTGCGGCACCACCCGCTTCTCCTCGGCGAAGTGGCATGCGGAGTCGTGCCGGGCCGGTGAGTCCACCTCCCTGAGGACGGCCGGCACCGCCAGCAGCGGCACCTCCAGCTCGCACCGCTCCTGCGCCTTCCAGCAGCGGGTGCGGAAGCGGCAGCCGGAGGGGATGTTGGCCGGCGAGGGGACGTCACCGTGCAGGATGATCCGCTCGCGGTGGTCCCGTGCCGACGGGTCGGGCACGGGCACGGCGGACAGCAGCGCCTGGGTGTAGGGGTGCGTGGGGTGGTCGTAGATCTCCTCGTCCGTGCCGATCTCGACGATCCGCCCGAGGTACATGACGCCCACCCGGTCGGAGATGTGCCGGACGATCGACAGGTCGTGCGCGATGAACAGGAAGCTCAGGCTGAACTCGGCCTGCAGCCGGTCCAGCAGGTTGACGACCTGGGCCTGGACCGACACGTCGAGGGCCGAGACCGGTTCGTCGGCGACGATGATCTCGGGGTTGAGCGCGAGGCCGCGGGCGATGCCGATGCGCTGGCGCTGACCGCCGGAGAACTGGTGCGGATAGCGGTTGATGTACTCCGGGTTGAGCCCGACGACGTCGAGCAGATCCTGCACCTTCTGCCGGCGGTTGCCCTTGGGGGCCACCTCGGGGTGGATCTCGTACGGTTCCCCGATGATGTCGCCGACCGTCATGCGAGGGTTCAGCGAGGTGTAGGGGTCCTGGAACACCATCTGGATGTTGCGGCGTACGGCCTTCAGCGCGCGGCCGGACAGCTTGGTGACGTCCTCGCCCTTGTAGCGGATCGAGCCCCCGGTCGGCGGCTCCAGATGCACCAGCATCTTGGCGACGGTCGACTTGCCGCAGCCGGACTCCCCCACGATGCCGAGCGTCTCGCCCGCCGCCAGGTCGAAGTCCACGCCGTCGACGGCCTTGACGGCACCGATCTGCTTCTTGAAGAGGATGCCCCGGGTGAGCGGGTAGTGCTTGACCAGGCCGCGCACCTGCAGGATCGGATCGCCCTCGGCGTACGGCCGCGTGCGGTCCGTCTCCCGCGCCTCGGAGAGCAGCGTGGAGCCCGCCGTTCCTGTGACTTCCTCGCGTCCCGCTCCGTCAGCGTGCATCGAGCGTCTCCTTCCAGAAGTGGCAGGCGCTCCGGCGTTCCTCGTCCACGGTGTAGAGCGGCGGCACGTCCGTGCGGCACACGGCCTGGGCCATCGGGCACCGGGGGTGGAAGGCGCAGCCGGGCGGGATGTGCAGCAGGTTGGGCGGCAGCCCCTTGATCGCGTAGAGCTCCTGGCCCTTCTGGTCCAGGCGCGGGATCGACCTCAGCAGGCCCTTGGTGTACGGGTGGGCGGGCGCCGCGTAGATCTCGTGGACCGGCGAGGTCTCGACGATCCGGCCGGCGTACATGACCGCGATCTTGTCGGCGACGTCGGCCACCACCCCGAGGTCGTGGGTGATGAGGATGAGCCCCATGTTGAGCTCACGCTGGAGCTCGGCGAGCAGCTCCATCACCTGGGCCTGGACGGTCACGTCGAGGGCGGTGGTGGGTTCGTCGGCGATGATCAGGTCGGGCTCCAGCGCCAGCGCCATGGCGATCATGATGCGCTGGCGCATGCCGCCGGAGAACTGGTGCGGGAAGTTGCCGACCCGTTCCCGCGCGGCCGGGATGCGCACCCGGTCCATCAGCTCGATGGCCTTGGCCTTGGCGTCCCCCCGGGACATCCCCCGGTGCACGACGAACATCTCGCCGAGCTGCTCACCCACGCTGAGCACCGGGTTCAGCGAGGACAGCGCGTCCTGGAAGATCATGGCCATCTCCTGGCCGCGGACCTTGCGCCGTTCCTCGGGCTTGAGCTTCAGCAGGTCGCGGCCCTGGAAGAGGATCTCGCCCCCGCTGATCTTCCCGGGCGGCGTGTCGAGGATGCCCATGATCGCCTGGGCGGTGACGGACTTGCCCGAGCCGGACTCGCCGAGCACGGCGAGGGTCTCTCCCTCGGCCACCGAGTAGTTGACCCCGTTGACGGCCTTGGCGACCCCGTCCCGGGTGTGGAACTCCACGTGCAGATCGCGCACTTCGAGCAACATGGCAGCGGACTCCTCAGCGCAGCTTGGGGTCGAGGGCGTCGCGCACCGCGTCGCCGAGCATGATGAAGGCGAGCACGGTGACGGCCAGCGCCCCGGCGGGCCAGAGCAGCATGTGCGGCGCGTTGCGGACGTACTGGGAGGCGGCGGAGATGTCGATGCCCCAGGAGACGGCCGGGGGCTTCAGACCGACGCCGAGGTACGAGAGGGTCGCCTCCAGCGAGATGTAGGTCCCGAGGGCGATGGTCGCGACGACGATGACGGGCGCGATGGCGTTGGGCATGATGTGGCGCAGCATCATCCGCGGGTTGGAGGCGCCCAGCGCCCTGGCCGCCTGGACGTAGTCGTTCTGTTTGGCGGTGATGACGGAACCCCGCGCGATACGGCCGATCTGCGGCCAGCCCAGCAGCACGATGAAGCCGATGACGGGCCAGACGGTGGAGCTGGTGACGACGGACAGGAAGACCAGCCCGCCGAGGACCACGGGGATGCCGAAGAAGACGTCCGTGATGCGGGAGAGGACGGCGTCCCACGCCCCGCCGAAGAAGCCCGCGAGTCCGCCCAGCACCCCGCCGAGCAGCGAGACCCCGACGGTGGAGAGGACGCCGACGGTCACCGAGGTGCGGGCGCCGTAGACGGTGCGGGTGTAGACGTCGCAGCCCTGGCCGTCGAAGCCGAAGGGGTGCCCCGGCTGGGAGCCCTCCTGGGCCTTGGCCAGGTCGCAGTTGAGCGGGTCCTGGTCCGTGATCAGCGAGGGCCAGATCGAGATGATCACCAGGAACAGGATGACCAGCCCGGAGATGATGAAGACGGGGTTGCGGCGCAGGTCCCGCCAGGCGTCGGACCAGAGACTGCGCGGCTTGCCGGCGGGACCGGTGCCCTCGGGGCCTCCGGGCGTCTTCTCCAGCGTGACGCCCTCGTCCATCGCGAGGTCCATGCCCCCGCCCGCACCCGCCCCCGAGATGGCCCCGCTGCCCGTCGTCTCGTCCCACGGCTTCTGCTCAGGCATAGCGGATCCTCGGGTCGAGTACGGCGTACAGGAGGTCGACGATCAGGTTCGCCGCCAGGAAGACGAGGACCAGGACGGTGACGAACCCGACGACGGTCTGGGAGTTCTGGCGCAGGATCCCCTGGTAGAGCTGGTAGCCGACTCCGTGGATGTTGAAGATGCGCTCGGTGACGATCGCCCCGCCCATCAGGGCGCCCACGTCCGTGCCGATGAAGGTGATGACGGGGATCAGGGAGTTGCGCAGCAGATGCCGTACGACCACCCGCCGGCGGGGAAGCCCTTTGGCCACGGCGGTTCGGACGTAGTCGGCGCGGGCGTTCTCCGCGATCGAGGTGCGGGTGAGCCGGGTGACGTAGGCCAGCGACACGGACGCCAGGACGAGGCCCGGGACGATGAGTTCGTCGACCGGTGCCTCCGGGGAGACGGAGGGCTTGATGATGCCCCACTCGACCCCCAGGAGCAGCTGGAGCAGCAGGCCGGTGACGAAGGTCGGCACGGCGATGACGACCAGGGTCAGGATGAGTACGACGGTGTCGACGGGCCGGCCGCGCCGCAGCCCGGTGACCACACCGAGGCTGATGCCGATGACGATCTCGAACACGATCGCCACGATGGTGAGCCGGATGGTGATGGGGAAGGCCGTGGCCATCAGCTCCGTGACCTTCTGACCGTTGAACGCGGTACCGAAGTCACCGGTGAAGATGTTGCCCATGTAGGTCAGGTACTGCTGCCACACGGGCTTGTCGAGGCCGAACTCGGTACGCAGCTGAGCGGCGGTCGCGGGGTCGCACTGGCGGTCGCCGCAGAGGCCCGCGATGGGGTCACCCATCACGTTCACCATGAGGAAGATCAACAGCGTGGTGCCGAAGAAGACGGGGATCATCTGCAGCAGCCGCCGGATCACATAACGTCCCATGCAGGGCTCCGGGGGTTGGGGAGGTGTCCGGCCGGTCAGGCCCCGCGAGCCCTGCGTGACCGGCTGGGCACCCCCTGGGCGAGCAGGCGTGAGGACCGGAAAGCCGGGTGGCCGGTGCGGTGTGCCGCACCGGCCCCCGGCTCAGGGGGTCACTTGACCTTGATCTGGTCGTACACCGGGACGCTGAAGGGGTTCAGGGAGACGTTCTCGACCCTGTCCGAGTAGCCCGCGCTGCCGTTCTGGTACCAGAGCGGGATGACGGGCATCTGCTCGACGAGGACCTTCTCCGAGTCCTGGAAGGTGGCGACGGCCTTGGCCTTGTCGCTCTCCGCGTTGGCCTTGTCGATCAGGTCGTCGAACTTCTCGTCGCTCCACTTGCCGTCGTTGGAGGGGGCGTTGGTGTAGTAGAGCGGCTGGAGGAAGTTCTGGATGAGCGGGTAGTCCATCTGCCAGCCCGCACGCCAGGCACCGGTCAGCTTCTGGGTGGAGACCTGGCTGCGGAAGTCGGCGAAGGTGCCGACGGGCCCGCCGACGCAGGCCTTGTTGTCGCCCATGACGTTGTTGATGCTGTTGCAGACCGCGTCGACCCACTCCTTGTGGGAGCCGGTGTCGGCGTTGTACGAGATCTTGAGCTGGCCGCCGGGGATGCCGCCGCCCTCCTGGATCATCTTCTTGGCCGCCGCCTTGTCGTACTCGCACGGGGAGCCGCAGAGCCCCTTCTTGAAGCCGCCCTCCTCGCCGAGGACCGGTGAGGTCCAGTCGGAGGCGGGGGTGCGGGTCTTCTGGAAGATCTGATCGGTGATCTGCTGCCGGTTGATCGCCATCGACAGGCCCTGGCGGACCTTGACCGCGTCGGGGGTGTTCCACTCCTTCTCGTAGAAGGGGAAGGCGAGCGTCTGGATGATGCCGGCCGGGGTGTTGATGTACCGGTCGCCCAGGTCCGCCTCGACGTTCTTGAGCTGCGAGGCGGGCACGTCGTCGACCAGGTCCAGGTTGCCCGCGGTCAGGTCGGTGTAGGCGGTGTTGTTGTCGGTGTACACCTTGAGGTCGATGCCGCCGTTCTGCGCCTTGTCGGCTCCGGGGTAGTCGTCCCACCTGCGCAGGTTCATCGACGAGCCCTTGGCGTACTGGTCGATGGTGTACGGGCCGTTGCCGACCGGCTTGGCGAGCCAGGCGTCGTGGTCGGAGTAGAAGGTCTTGGGCAGCGGCACGAAGGCCGCGTAGCCGAGGGTGTCGGGCCAGAGCGAGAACTTCTGCGACAGCTTGACCGTGAAGGTCGTGTCGTCGACGACCTTCAGGCCGGAGAGCGTGTCGGCACTGGCGGAGCCCGACTCGGGGTGGACCTTGTCGTAGCCGTCGATGTACTGGAAGAAGTAGGCGTTCTTCTGGTTGTTCTTCAGCGCGGCGCCGTAGTTCCACGCGTCCACGAAGGACTTCGCCGTGATCTTCTCGCCGTTGCTGAAGGTCCAGTTGTCCTTGATCGTGATGGTGAAGTTCTGCGAGTCCGTGCTGTCGATCTTCTCGGCGATCTCGTTCTCGGCCTCGCCGGTCTTGGGGTTGTAGCGCACCAAGCCCCTGAAGACCATGTCGAGCACCTTGCCGCCCTGCACCTCGTTGGTGTTCGCGGGCTCCAGGGGGTTCTGCGGGTCACCCCAGGACGAGCTCACGATCCCGTCGGCGCCACCTCCGCCACTGTCGTCCCCACCGCCGCAGGCCGTGGCCGTCAGGGCGACAGCGACGGCGCATGCGGCCCACCTGGCCTGTGTGGCTCCGCGCATGAAGTGCCTCCTAAGGTTCACGTGAGTAGCTCAATGCCTCATATCACCTCATATGACACTTCGTCGCATGTCGGCCTACGCCGTACGCCCTACAGGGTGCGGGAACGCGAGGACGCCCGGCCCCCAACGGGGACCGGGCGTCCTTGTCGCTTTTTCGCGGCACTAGGCCGCGTGCACGACATCCTTCTCCTCGGCGAAGTGGCACGCCGACTCGTGCGCGGCCGGCGTGTCCGTCGCCTTGAAGCGCTCGGGGATCGCCAGCAGCGGCACCTCGGTGGCGCACTTGTCCTGCGCCTTCCAGCACCGCGTGCGGAAGCGGCAGCCCGACGGCGGGTTCGCCGGCGACGGAACGTCACCGGAGAGGATGATCCGCTCGCGGCCCTCACGGGCATCGGGGTCCGGCACGGGGACCGCCGACAGCAGCGCCTGGGTGTAGGGGTGCGTCGGGTGGTCGTAGATCTGCGTGTCCGTACCGATCTCGGCCATCTTGCCGAGGTACATGACACCGACCCGGTCCGAGATGTGCCGGACGATCGACAGGTCGTGCGCGATGAAGAGGTAGGAGAGGTTGAACTCGTCCTGGAGCTTCTCCATCAGGTTGATGACCTGCGCCTGCACCGACACGTCGAGCGCGGAGACCGGCTCGTCGCAGATGATGATCTCCGGGTTGAGCGCGAGGCCGCGGGCGATGCCGATGCGCTGGCGCTGACCGCCGGAGAACTGGTGCGGGTACCGGTTGATGTACTCCGGGTTGAGCCCGACGACGTCCAGGAGCTCCTGCACCTTGCGGCGCCGGTCGCCCTTCGGGGCCACCTCGGGGTGGATCTCGAAGGTCTCCCCGATGATGTCGCCGACCGTCATGCGCGGGTTCAGCGAGGTGTAGGGGTCCTGGAACACCATCTGGATGTTGCGGCGTACGGCCTTCAGCGCGCGGCCGGACAGCTTGGTGATGTCCTGACCCTTGTAGAAGACCTCACCCGCGGTGGCCCGCTCCAGCGTCATCAGGAGCTTGGCGACCGTGGACTTGCCACAGCCGGACTCACCGACGATGCCCAGGGTCTCGCCCTGGTAGAGGTCGAACGAGATCCCGTCCACGGCCTTGACCGCGCCGACCTGCTTCTTGAACAGGATGCCCTGGGTCAGCGGGAAGTGCTTGACCAGGTTGCGCACCTGGAGGATCGGCTCCCCCTGCGAGACCGGCGCGTCGAGGGCCGCGACGGCCTCCGTCTCGGTGGCCGCGTTGACCGTCGCCACTTCGGTGACGTTCGGGGTGGCGTCCACGGACTCCTTGTCGAGCTCAGCCATGGATCGTCTCCTTCCAGAAGTGGCAGGCGCTGCCGCGGCCGACCAGCTCGGTGCCGTCCTGCTCGGTCACCGGGCGCAGGGCCGGGATCTCCGTACGGCAGATGTCCTGCGCCATCGTGCAGCGCGGGTTGAAGGCGCAGCCGGACGGCACGTGCAGCAGGTTGGGCGGCAGGCCCTTGATCGCGTAGAGCTCCTGGCCCTTCTGGTCCAGGCGCGGGATCGACTCCAGCAGGCCCTTGGTGTAGGGGTGCGCGGGGCGCTTGTAGATCTCGTGGACCGGGGCGGTCTCGACGATCCGGCCCGCGTACATCACGGCGATCTTGTCGGCGACGTCGGCGACGACGCCGAGGTCGTGCGTGATCAGGATCAGACCCATGTTGAAGTCGCGCTGGAGCTCCGCGAGGAGGTCCATGACCTGCGCCTGGACAGTCACGTCGAGCGCCGTGGTGGGCTCGTCCGCGATGATCAGGTCGGGCTCCAGGGCGAGCGCCATCGCGATCATGATGCGCTGGCGCATACCGCCGGAGAACTGGTGCGGGTAGTCGTTGACCCGCTCCTTGGCCGCCGGGATGCGCACGCGGTCCATCAGCGCGATGGCCTTGGCCTTGGCGTCCTTCTTGGAGAGGCCCTGGTGGACGCGGAACATCTCACCGAGCTGGTAGCCCACGGAGAGCACCGGGTTCAGCGAGGAGAGCGCGTCCTGGAAGATCATCGCGATCTTCCGGCCACGGATCTGCCGGCGCTCCTCGCCCGACATCTTGAGCATGTCCTGGCCGCGGAAGAGGATCTCCCCCTTCGGGATGCGGCCGGGGGGCATGTCCAGGATGCCCATGATCGCCTGCGCGGTCACGGACTTGCCGGAACCGGACTCGCCGAGCACAGCGAGGGTCTCGCCCGCGCTGACGCTGTAGTTGACTCCGTTGACGGCCTTGGCGACGCCGTCGCGGGTGTGGAACTCCACGTGCAGGTCGCGGACTTCGAGCAGCGGGCCGCTCGCGTCGTCCGAACCACGCGGAGCCGGGACATCCGCCGTCTTGTCGATGATGGTCATGTACGCCTCCCTCAGCGCAGCTTGGGGTCGAGGGCGTTGCGTACCGCATCGCCGAGCATGATGAACGCCAGAACGGTGATCGACACCATGACCGACGGGATGATCAGCACGAACGCGGCGTTGCGCAGCTGCTCCTGGCCGGAGGAGATGTCGACACCCCACGACACGGTCGGCTCGGCCAGCCCGATGCCCAGGAAGGACAGGGTGGCCTCGGCCGAGATGTAGCCGCCGAGCGCGATGGTCGCGACGACGATCACCGGGGCGATCGCGTTGGGCAGGATGTGCCGGAGCAGGATGCGGCTGGTCGAGGCGCCGAGCGCCTTGGCAGCCATCACGTAGTCGGCCTGCTTGATCGTCAGGACGGAACCGCGCGCGACACGGGCGATCTGGGTCCAGCCGAGGAAGGCCAGGGCCAGGATGACGACCCAGATCTTGCGCTCCTCGAACGAGGTGAGGACGACCATCGCGCCGAGGATGAACGGCACGCCGAAGAAGATGTCGGTGACCCGGGACAGGATCGTGTCGATCCAGCCGCCGAAGTAGCCGGCGAGCATGCCGACGACGGTGCCCAGGATCGTGACGAGGGCGGTGACGACGACGGCGACGGTGATCGAGGCCCGGGCGCCGTAGACGACACGCGCGTAGATCGAACGCCCCTGGATGTCGTACCCGAACCAGTCCTCCTGGAAGAAGTTCCCCCACTTGGGCTTCTGCAGGTAGTGGTGGGCCAGGTCCGCGTAGCGCGGGTCGGCGCCGGTGAACAGGCCGGGGAATATGGCCATCACCAGCAGGAAGACGATCAGGACGGCCGAGACGACGAACAGCGGGCTGCGCCGCAGGTCGTGCCAGGCGTCCGACCACAGGCTGCGGGGCTTGCCGACCGGTGCGACGGCAGCGGGTGCCGCCACGGCCCCGGGCGTGTCCGGGGTGGCTTTCTTGAGCGTCTCAGGCATAACGGATCCTCGGGTCCAGGACCGCGTAGAGCAGGTCGACGACCAGGCTGGCGACGAGATAGACGATGACGATCAGCGTCACGATGCCGACGACGGTGGCACCTTCGCGGTGCCGCAGCGCGTCGAAGACGGCGGAGCCGACACCCTTGACGTTGAAGATGCCCTCGGTGACGACGGCGCCGCCGAGCAGGGCGCCCAGGTCGGTCCCGAGGAAGGTGACCACGGGGATCATCGAGTTGCGCATCAGGTGGACCCCGATGATGCGGCGGCGCGGCAGCCCCTTGGCGACGGCGGTGCGCATGTAGTCGGAGCGCAGGTTCTCCGCGACCGAGGTGCGGGTCAGTCGTGCCACATAGGCGAGCGACAGGGACCCGAGCACGACAGCGGGCAGGATCAGCTCGTTCGAGCTCGCTTCCATGCTCACGTTGGGCTCGACCCAGCCGAGCTGGAAGGCGAAGAAGTACTGGCCGAGGAAGCCGAGTACGAACGACGGGACCGAGATGAGCAGCAGCGTCAGGACGAGCAGACCGCGGTCACGAAGGGTGTCGGCCTTCAGGCCCGCGAAGACGCCCATGGAGATACCGACGACGACCGTGAAGATGAAGGCAAACAGAGCCAGCCGGACCGTGATCGGGAACGCTTCCGAGATGATGTCGGCGACGGGCCGACCGCTCGCGATCTGCGTACCGAAGTCCCCCTGGAACAAGTTCACGAGGTAGTTCCAGTACTGGTGCCAGAGCGGCAGGTCGAGCCCGAGCTCCTTCTTCATTGCGGCGATCTGCGTGGGGTCCACGGTCTGTTCACCCGCGAGCGCGCGCACGGGATCGCCGGGCAGCGCGTACATCATGGCGAAGACCAGCAAGGTTGACCCGAGGAAGACCGGGATCATCTGGAGCAGTCGCCGCGCGACGTAACGCCCCATGTTTGCCTCCGAAAGGGATAAAGCAGCCCAGGGGCCGCTCTCCCGATAGGAAGAGCGGCCCCCGGGACCTACTGCCTGGTGTGGGCGGCTGATGGCCGAGTGGGGGCCCTCAGGCGTGGGTTACTTGACGACGGTGACTTCGGTGATGTTGTAGTCACCGTGGAAGTCGATGGTCACGTTGTCGACCGACTTCGAGTAGCCACCGTTGGTCTTGTACTCCCAGAGCGGGATCGCCGGCATCTTCTCGAGGACGAGCTTCTCCGCGTCCTGGTAAGCCTTGATCGACTCTTCCAGGCTGGCGGCGTTGTCGCCCTTCTTGAAGGCCGCGTCGACCTCCTTGTCGGAGAACCGGCCGTTGTTGGCCTCGGCGGTGGTGCCGTACAGCTCCCGCATGAAGTTGACGTTCAGCGGGTAGTCGGCGACCCAGCCACCGCGGTACATCGACTTGACCTGGTCGTTGTCACGCGCTTCCAGGTCGGTCTGGAAGTCCGGCTTGGCGTCCGGCACGCAGTCGACACCGGTCGAGTTGCGGATGGACTCGCAGACCGCGGTCACCCACTCCTTGTGGCCACCGTCGGCGTTGTACTGGATCCAGATCTTGTTGCCCGGAACGCCGCCGCCCTCGGTGACGAGCGCCTTGGCCTTGGCCGCGTCGAACTTGAACACGTCGGTGCCCAGGTCCTGGTTACCGGCGACGCCCGGAGGCGTGAAGCTCGTCGCCGGCTTGCGGGTGCCGTTGAGCACGGTCTTGGTGATCGTGTCGCGGTCGATCGCCATCGACAGACCCTGGAGGACCTTCGGGTCGATGTCCTTGAAGGTCTTCGAGTAGAAGGTCGGGACGAGCGACTGGATGGCCGCGTACGGCTCGTCGATCGCGCGGTCACCGAGGTCCGTCTTGTACTTCGGGAGGTCCTTCGGGCCGACCTGGCGGATCATGTCCAGGTTGCCGGAGATCAGGTCCTGGTACGCGGCCTCGACGGTCGCGTAGTTCTTGAAGAGGACACCCTTGTTCTTGGCCTTGTTCGGACCCTGGTAGTCAGGGTTGGCCTTGACCTGGATGAGCTTCTTGTGGTCCCACTTCTCGAAGATGTAGGGACCGTTGCCGACCGGCGCCTGGCCGAACGCCTTGGTGTCCTTGTAGAACACCTCCGGCAGCGGGGCGAAGGTGGTGTAGCCGAGCTTGTACTCGTAGTACGGCACGGGCTTGTTGAGCTCGATGGTGAAGGTCGTGTCGTCGACGGCCTTCAGGCCGGACATCTCCGTGGCCTTCGGGTCACCCTTCTCGGGGTGGACGTCCGCGTAGCCCTTGATGTCCTCGAACCAGAACGCGTTCTGCTGGGCGTTCTTGACGTTCGCGTACCAGTTCCACGCCTTGATGTAGGACTCGGACGTGACCGGGGTGCCGTCGTGGAACTTCCAGCCCGCCTTGAGCTTCACCGTCCACGTCTTGTTGTCGTCCGACTTCACGGACTCGGCGTTCGTGTAGACGATGTTGCCCTCGGCGTCGAAGTCGAGGAGCTGGGTGAACACCGACTGGATGACGTAGCTGCCGAGCGACTCGTTCGTGTCGGCCGGGATCAGCGGCTTCTGCGGCTCACCGACGTCGATGGAGACGTAGCCCTCGGGCTTGCCCTTCTCCTTCGAAGCAGAGTTGCTGCTGTCGTCATCGTTGCCCCCGCCACAGGCAGTCGCGGCCAGGGCGATGATTGCCGCTCCCGCGACCCACTTGGCGCTCTTGGCACCGCGCATGGGTTTCCTCCTCATGAGTCCACTTTTGACTACAAGAGGGGCACTGCAGAGATCCACCGACACCCCTGACGGCGATCGTTCCAGTGCCCCGAGTGTGCTCGTGAGTCCGCACTCCCCACAGTGCGACGACCCATTGACCCGAGCTCAATGGAGCCAACTATTAAGGAACACCGGGCTGTAAACCACACTTAAAGGGTCTCGGTTTGACAACATCGAGAAGGCATGGTTGCCCGAAATCCGGACAAAGTGATCTCAGACAGACACCCCCGAAACGGACCGTTAACACATGTTCCGGAGAGCGACGCACGATATACGGACACGTCGGTCAGAAAAACGGGTTGACGAAAGGCCCGGGCCCCCACAGTGTCTGCGGGGGCCCGGGCCTCATGTCAATGCCCCGGACCGGCGTTTCGCCGGCCGTGGTCGGACGATTCCGTCAGGTCAGCCGTTCTTGGCGCGCGAGGCGGTACGGCCACGCTGCTTGGCGTCCAGGACGACCTTGCGGATACGCACGGTCTCCGGGGTGACCTCGATGCACTCGTCCTCGCGGCAGAACTCCAGGGACTGCTCCAGCGACAGCTTGCGGGCGGGAACCACGTTCTCCGTGGTGTCCGCGGACGCCGCACGCATGTTGGTGAGCTTCTTCTCCTTGGTGATGTTCACGTCCATGTCGTCGGCGCGGGAGTTCTCGCCGATGATCATGCCCTCGTAGACCTCGGTGCCGGCCTCGGTGAAGATGACACCGCGCTCCTGGAGGTTGACCATCGCGAACGGCGTGACCGAGCCGGCGCGGTCGGCGACCAGCGAGCCGTTGTGACGGGTACGCAGCTCACCGAACCAGGGCTCGTGGCCCTCGAAGATGGAGTGCGCGATGCCCGTGCCGCGGGTCTGCGTCAGGAACTCCGTACGGAAGCCGATGAGGCCGCGGGAGGGCACGATCCACTCCATGCGGACCCAGCCCGAACCGTGGTTCGTCATCGTCTCCATGCGGCCCTTGCGGGTCGCCATCAGCTGCGTGATGGCACCGAGGTGCTCCTCGGGGGAGTCGATGGTCATGCGCTCGATCGGCTCGTGCGTCTTGCCGTCGATCTGCTTGGTGACGACCTCCGGCTTGCCCACGGTCAGCTCGAAGCCCTCACGGCGCATCTGCTCGACCAGGATCGCCAGCGCGAGCTCACCACGGCCCTGGACCTCCCAGGCGTCCGGGCGCTCGGTGTCGAGGACGCGGAGCGAGACGTTACCGATCAGCTCACGGTCCAGACGGTCCTTCACCTGACGGGCGGTGACCTTGTGGCCCTTGCCGCCCTTGCCGACGAGCGGCGAGGTGTTCGTGCCGATGGTCATCGAGATGGCGGGCTCGTCGACCGTGATCAGCGGGAGCGCGATCGGGTTCTCGGGGTCGGCCAGGGTCTCGCCGATCATGATGTCCGGGAAACCGGCGACGGCGCAGATGTCACCGGGGCCGGCGACCTCGGCGGGCTTGCGGGTGAGCGCCTCGGTCATCAGGAGCTCGGTGACGCGGACGTTGGACATGGTGCCGTCGCGCTTGATCCACGTGACGGTCTGGCCCTTGCGCAGCTCGCCCTGCTCGACGCGGCAGAGCGCGATGCGGCCGAGGAAGTTGTCGGCGTCCAGGTTGGTGACGTGGGCCTGCAGCGGTGCGGCCTCGTCGTACTCGGGGGCCGGGACGTGCGACAGGATCGTGGAGAAGAACGGCTCCAGGTTGTCGCTGTCCTGCGGGACGGTGCCGTCCTCGGGCTTGGTCAGCGACGCGACGCCGTCACGGGCGCAGGCGTAGACGATCGGGAACTCGATCTGGTCCTCGTCCGCGTCCAGGTCCAGGAACAGGTCGTACGTCTCGTCGACGACCTCGGCGATCCGGGAGTCGGGGCGGTCGGTCTTGTTGATGCACAGGATGACCGGCATCTTCGCGGACAGCGCCTTGCGCAGCACGAAGCGGGTCTGGGGCAGCGGGCCCTCGGAGGCGTCGACGAGCAGGACGACCGCGTCCACCATCGACAGACCGCGCTCGACCTCGCCGCCGAAGTCGGCGTGGCCGGGGGTGTCGATGATGTTGATCGTGATCGGGTCCCCGCCGTCCTTGGGGTGATACTTCACCGCCGTGTTCTTGGCGAGGATCGTGATGCCCTTCTCACGCTCCAGGTCGTTCGAGTCCATCATGCGTTCGTCGAGGTTCTCGGCGGCGTGGGCGGCGAAGGCGCCCGCCTGCTTGAGCATGGCGTCGACCAGCGTGGTCTTGCCGTGGTCGACGTGGGCGACGATGGCTACGTTACGGATGTCGTGGCGCGTGGGCATGGGTGGCTTGCGCTTCTCTCGGATCGTGGGATCAGGCGTCTCAGTCGGTCTCGAGTCCTCGTACGCCCGCCGGGCGGCACGCCACGGCTAGTCCAATGGTACGGGCCCGTCGAGTCCGGGGCTTCCCGGGCCGATCGCCGGAGCCGGGGTTCGGCCATAATTCAGCCGATATTCAGGTGGTATCACGTCATCGTCCGGCCGGTGGGAGGACGGACGGCAAGGGGTGTGAAAAGGGGGTGCGGCCCGGGTCTGGGCGGACACCACCTTGCCCGCCGGAGGTTCCGGCGGGCAAGGGAGTTGAGCTGTATCTGAGCTTCGAATATGGCTTTGACCTGCTACTTCTTACGATTCGCGGGGGAACCTGCCGCTTGTCGCGCGGTGAATCCGATGTCCTCGTACCGGGGCGCGGCGAAGCCGAAGGCGCCGATGTTCACGAGCTTCTTGTCGACGGCGACGAGCTGTGGCCTCTGATACAGCGGAATCGATCCTGCGGCGGCCCAGATCCGGGCGTCCGCCTGCTTCAGCAGCTCCCTGGACGCGTTGGCGTCGAGTTCGGACACCGCGCGGTCGAAGAGCTGGTCGATGTGGTCCGAACCGACCCGGGTGTAGTTCTGCTCGACGAGCAGCGAGCCGTCGGTGGCGGGTTCCGGCTTGGCGAAGATCGGGCGGCCGTCGGTCGCCGGGTAGGCGGTGGCGGGCCAGGAGTACAGCGCCATGTCGTAGTCGCCCGAAGCGATGTGGTCCTTGAAGTAGCTCTCGTCGGAGACCTTGGTGATCTGGGTGCCGATGCCGATGGTGTCCAGCATCTCGACGATCTTCTGCCCGACACTGCGCAGCGACTGCGATCCGGGGCCCGAGGGGAGGACGAAGCGCAGGGTCAGCGGCTTGCCGGCCTTGCCGACCCGGTTCCTGACCGAGGCGGGGGCGGGGGCTGCGGTACCCGCGGGGGCGTAGGCGCCGGCGGCGCCGCCGGGGCTCCTGTCCTGCGCCGCGATCTCGGCGTCCCCGGCGGCCGCGCGGTCGCCCGCCTTGCCGTCGCCCACGATGTACGACCCCTCCTCCCGCGAGGCCGCGTCGTCCTTCCCGGCCTTGTCCGCCGCGTCGCCCTTGCCGGCCTTCCCCTCGGCCTTCTCGGCCTTTTCGGCCTTCTCCGTCTTCTTCCCGTCCTCGGCCTTCTCCTTCTCGGCCTGGCTGCCCGCCTTGGTGTCCTCGGCCCTGCGGACGGCACCGCCCGGGGTCCAGCCCGCGTCGGCCAGCAGCGCCCGCGCCTCCTTGGTGTCCTGCTCGCCGAGCGCCCCGCTGCCGTCCTTGTACGCGGGCTGACCGGCCAGGGCCAGGTGGCTCCCGGGCGGCTCGGCCGAGAGCCCGAGCGGCTTCAGCACGCTGTCGGCCAGCTCCTGGCGGTCCAGGGTGCGGGCGATGGCGCGCCGTACCCGGTCGTCGGAGAGGGGCCCGGTCTCCCCGTTCAGCGCCAGCTGCGTGTAGGCGGGCTCCAGCGACTTGCGTACGTCGAATCCGCGC
Source organism: Streptomyces sp. NPDC006516 (assembly GCF_040611875.1). Lineage (NCBI taxonomy): Bacteria > Bacillati > Actinomycetota > Actinomycetes > Kitasatosporales > Streptomycetaceae > Streptomyces > Streptomyces sp. NPDC006516. The sequence continues at coordinate 792,453 of NZ_JBEXPD010000002.1, read as the reverse complement.
AGCGCCTTCTGCTCGGCGGCGTACACGGCGACGGCCTCCTGGTTCTTCTCACGGGCGGCCCGCGCCGTCTCGGCGGCCTCCTCGTCCGAACCGTGGGCCAGTGCCCAGGACCGCAGGGCCGCGGCCGGGGTGATGCCGGCTCCGGGACCGTGGGCGGGCGCCCCGGCGTTCCCGGCGCGTTCGCGGGCGGCCAGGGCGATGCGGTTCGCCGTCGCCGGCTCGACGTCGGCGACGTCCACCGTGCCGTCGGTGAGTGCGGCGGCCCGGTCACCGGCCTTCACGGCGCGGAAGACCAGGGTCTCGAGCTTGGCCTCGTTCCCCCACCAGCGCGGGTTGCGGTCGAGGACGACGGTCCCCTTCTTCTTGTCCACCGCACGCAGCCGGAAGGGCCCGGCGGTGTTCTTGAGGGTGGTCCGGGCGCCGTCGTTGAAGGTGCCGGGCGAGCCGGTCACCTCCTTGGGGTAGAGCGGCGAGAACAGCGAGCGCCAGTCCGCGTACGGCTTGGAGAAGGTGACCCGGACCTGGAGGTCGTCCTTGCCGCGTTCGATCTTCTCGATCCGCTCGTACCCCGCGTTGCGCGCGGTCCAGAACGCCGAGTCCTTGCCGCTCAGCGCGCGCCACTGGGCGACGAAGTCAGGGGCGCCGATCTCGCGGCCGTCGCTCCACACCGCCTGCTGGTTGAGCTTGTAGAGGACGACCTGCTTGGGCTCCTGCTCGATGACCTTCGCGGATTCCAGGAAGTCGGGGTTGCGCTTGGGCTCACCCCTGGCGTCCATGGGGAACAGCGAGGGGAGCAGGGCGCCGGTGATACGCGCGGTCGCGCCGTCGGCATCGGCCTGGAAGGCGTTGAGGGTCGCGGGCACCGCGTCGATCGCCCAGGTGAGGGTGGAGCCTTCGGCGACCCGGTCCCGGGCGGCCGGGGCGATGTCCTGGGGGACGGCCACCGGAGAGGGGGCCTCGCTGTCCGAGGTGCAGCCCGCCAGTACCGGGATCGTGAGCACACCTGTCGCCAGGAGCGCGACCGAGCGGCGCTTTCGGACCGTCCCGCGCGGGACGCCGACGTGGGCCATGGCTGATACCTCCGGGGCCGGCCCGGCCCACCCCGTACCGGAATGGACCGGATGATGCGTTCTGGTGGCATTTGCAGTTGATCAGACTGATTCGCTGATCCACTGAACGCACTTTCACGCGCGGGCGGGGGCAGACACGGCCGGTGGGGCCGCGGATCTCACCCGTGCGGCCCCGGTCCGAGACCCGGGCCCGGGCCCGGGCCCGTCGGGTCAGCCCAGCAGCTCGGTGATCGCGTCGGTGGTGCCGGTCTCGCCGAGCCTCGGGAAGATCTTCTCCAGGCTGTTGCGGTGGGCGTCGGCGTCCATGTCGGTGATGGCGTCCGTCGCGACGGTGACGTGGTAGCCGTGCTCGTGGGCGGCACGTGCGGTGGACTCGACGCCGATGCTGGTGGCGATTCCGCAGAGCGCGACCTGGGTGATGCCCCGGCGGCGCAGTTCCAGGTCGAGCGCCGTGCCGTGGAACGCGCCCCACTGCTGCTTGGTGACGAGGACGTCCCCGCCTGTCGGGTCGCGGGCGGCAGGGGGCGGACATAGCCTCCCAAATGTGACGCCGCCTGCGAGCCGTACCGGGATGCCCCGGCCTTCGACATCCAGCAGGGTTCTCGTCGCCGTGCTGGCCGCGGTGCTCTGGATCGCCCTGCCGGGCGCCCCGGGCGCCCGGGCGGAGGATCCCGCGGAGCTGTCCCGCGAGGGGCAGATCACCGACAGGGTGGACGCGCTCGGGGACCGGGAGCCGCAGGTCGAGACCGCACTCGACCGCTTGTTCGAAGAGCGCCGGATCCAGCTGTTCGTGGTGTACGTACGCAACTTCTCCGGCCGCGACGCCCGGAGCTGGGCCGACGAGACCGCGAACCGCAACGGCCTCGGACAGGAGGACCTGCTGCTGGCCGTGGCGACTCACGACCGGCAGTACGCCTACTCCGTCGACCAGGGGTCGCGGCTCACCGACGCGCAGCTCCAGGACGTGGCGAACACCGCGATCGAGCCGGCGCTCCGGCAGAACGACTGGGCCGGTGCCGCGATCGGCGCCGCCGACGGGTATGCCGCGGTCCTGGCCGGTGACCCGGTGCCCACCCCCGCCATCACCCCGGGTGCGGCGGACCCCGGCGGCGGATCCGACAGCGGCGCGTCGGTCAATCTGCTCGTCCCGCTGGCCCTCGTCGCCGTGGTGGCCGCGGTCGCCGTCTTCGCCTTCGCCCGCCGCAGACGGCGTACGGCGACCCGGACGACTCCGGCGGCGGGCGGCTGGGGCAGCGGGGCGGCGGCCGGGACCGAACCGCAGGTTCCGCTGCCGGAACTGGACGCGCGGGCGAAGGCCGACCTGGTCGACACGGACGACTCCGTGCGCACCAGCGAGGAGGAACTCGGCTTCGCGACCGCCCAGTTCGGCGAGGAGGCCGCCGCTCCCTTCGCCGCGGCCGTGACACGCGCCAAGGCCGAGCTGACCGCCGCCTTCCGGCTGCGGCAGCAGCTGGACGACGCCTTCCCCGAGGACGACGCGACCCGGCGCCGCATGCTGGACGAGATCATCAGCCGCTGCACGGACGCCAACGAGCGCCTGGACGCCGTGTCCGAGGACTTCGACCGGCTGCGCGCCCTCGAACAGAACGCACCGCAGGCCGTGGGGACGGCGGAGACCACGTTCCGCGAGCTGATCGCCCGTGTCTCCACCACGGAGACGGCGCTCGCCGCGATGCGCGAGCGGTACGCGTCCTCGGCCACCGCCCCCTCGGCCGAGGACATCGAACAGGCCAAGGACCGGCTGGTCTTCACCACCTCCAGCCTCAACCAGGCCCGCCAGGCCGTGGACAGCGGGAACAACGCGGAGGCCGCCGTCTACGTCCGCGCCGCCGAAGGGGCGATCAAGCAGATCTCCACGCTGGTGGACGCCGTCGACCGGCGGGCCCGGGAGCTGGCCGAGGCTGCGGAGAAGCTGCCCGGCGCGCTCACCGAGACGGAGACCGACCTCGCCGACGCCAGGGGCCTGCTCGACGGCACCCAGGAGGGTGTGTCCACCGCGGACCTGCGGGGCAGGGTCGCCCGAGCCGACGCCGTGGTCGCCGACGTGAAGGGCGAGACGGCCTCGGGTCCGTACGACCCGATCGACGCGCTGCGCAGGGTGGAGGAGGCGGACGCGGCGCTGGACGAGGCCCTGGCCGGAGCCCGTGAGCAGGAGCACGGCAGTCAGCGGGCCCGCTCGCTCCTCGACCAGGCGATGCTGACCGCGCGGGCCGCGATCGGCGCCGCCGCCGACTACATCACCACCAACCGCGGGGCGGTGGGCAGCCAGGCGCGTACCCGGCTCGCGGAGGCCCAGCGCCGCTGGGAGCGGGCAGGGGAGCTGTCGGGGTCGAACGATCCGCAGGGCGCCCTGGCCGAGGCCCAGCAGGCGGACGCCCTGGCCGCGCAGGCGCGGAGCCTGGCCGAGCAGGACGTACGGGAGTACAGGAACCAGAGCGGATTCGGCGGACCGCGCGGCGGAGGCGGGGCGGGCGGCGCCGTCCTGGGCGGCATCATCCTCGGCGGGCTGCTCGGCGGGGGTGGCCGCCGAGGAGGGCTGGGGGGAGGCCTCGGCGGCGGATTCGGCGGTTCCAGAGGCGGGTTCGGCGGCGGGCCGGGCAGTTTCGGCGGCGGAGGGACTCGTGGCCGGCGCGGCGGCGGGGGCCGTTTCTGACGGCTGCCCGGCCCCTTCCGGCCATGGACCCCGGGCCGCGGGCCCCACGTTCCGCACCACCAGTTGTCGTCACAAGGAGAGGTGCCATGAGCAAGCAGACCATCCTCGGCCGGGTCACCCAGCTCGCGCGGGCCAACATCAACGCCCTGATCGACCAGGCGGAGGACCCGCAGAAGATGCTGGACCAGCTGATCCGCGACTACACGAACAACATCGCGGAGGCCGAGCAGGCGGTGGCGGCCACCATCGGCAACCTCCGGCTGATGGAGGAGGACCACCGGGAGGACGTCGACGCGGCCAGGGAGTGGGGCCAGAAGGCCCTCGCCGCCAGCAGGAAGGCCGACGAGCTGCGGGCCGGGGCGGCGGGGGCGGAGGCCGACAAGTTCGACAATCTCGCCAAGGTCGCCCTGGGGCGGCAGCTCCAGGCGGAGCAGGAGGCGAAGACGGCGGAGCCCGCCATCGCCTCGCAGACCGTGGTGGTGGACAAGCTGAAGTCGGGGCTGGACCAGATGAAGAACAAGCTGACCCAGCTGAAGTCCAAACGCGACGAACTGGTGGCGCGGGCCGCGTCCGCGCAGGCGCAGAACCGGATGATGGACGCCGTGAAGAGCATCGACGTGATGGACCCGACGAGCGAACTCGGGCGCTTCGAGGACAAGGTGCGGCGCGAGGAGGCGAAGGCGGTCGGCAAGCAGGAACTCGCCGCGTCGTCCCTGGACGCCCAGTTCGAGCAGTTGGACAGCCTCGGGGACAGCGCGGAGATCGAGGCCAGGCTCGCCGCCCTGAAGTCCGCTTCGTGACCGCGCGCCCCCTGCCCGTACGCGCGGTCAGTACATGCTGAGCAACTGCTCCACGGAGAGCTCCGCGGCGGGCTCTCCGTCGGGCAGCGCCAGCTCGAACCAGACCGTCTTGCCGCGCGGAGTGCGCCGTGATCCCCAGGCGGCGCTGAGGAGCCCGACCAGTTGCAGCCCGCGCCCGCCCTCGTCGGTGTCGCGGGCGCGCCGGCGCCGCGGCTGGACGAGGCCCGCGTCCCAGACCTCGCAGACCAGCGTGCGGTCGCGGAGCAGCCTGAGCCTGATCTCGCCCTCGCCGTAGCGCAGTGCGTTGGTGACCAGTTCGCTGACGAGCAGTTCGGTGGTGTCCACCAGGTCGTCCAGGTCCCAGGCGGTGAGCTGCTCGCGGGCCAGCTCCCGGGCACGGGCCACCGAGCGGAGCTCCCGCGGCAGCCGCCAGTCGCCGACCGCGTCCGGGGCGAGCCCCTGGATGCGGGCCATCAGCAGGGCGATGTCGTCCTCACCGTGCCGGGTGTCCAGCGAGGACAGCACGTGGTCACAGACGTCCTCAAGTGGCTGCGAGGGCTCGGCGAGGGCGGACCGGAACGCGTCCAGTCCCTCGTCGAGGGGGTGATCGCGGGACTCGACCAGCCCGTCGGTGTAGAGGGCGAGCAGCGAGCCCTCCCTCAGCTCCACCTCGACCTCCTCGAAGGGTTCGCCGCCGACACCGAGCGGCATGCCCGGCGGTACGTCGAGCAGCATCGCGGGCTCACCGGGCTCGGCCACCACCGGGGGGAGATGGCCGGCGTTGGCGAAGGTGCACCGCCGGGTGACCGGGTCGTAGACCGCGTACACGCAGGTCGCCAGATAGACCTCGGAGAGGTCGGCCTCGCGTGACTTGTGGGCGGCCCGGGAGGGCCACTGTGCCCCGCCGCCCGCGCCGAAGCCGTCGCTCCGCTCCCCACCGCCCGGGGTGCCGAGCCCTCGGGCGACCTCGTCCAGGGCGGAGAGCACCTCGGCGGGCTCCAGGTCCAGGAGCGCCAGGGTGCGTACGGCGGTGCGCAGCTCGCCCATGGCGACGGCTGCCCTCAGCCCCCGGCCCATCACGTCTCCGACGACCAGCGCGGTGCGGTGACCGGGGAGTTCGATCACGTCGAACCAGTCGCCGCCGACCTCGGTGGCCGTGTTGCCCGGAAGGTAGCGACAGGCGATGTCGAGCCCCGCCGCCTCGGGGTCGCCCGGTGGGAGCAGGCTGCGCTGGAGTATCAGCGCGCGCTCGTGCTCACGCCGGTAGAGGCGGGCGTTGTCGATACAGACGGCGGCGCGGGCGGCGAGCTCCGTGGCCAGGGCCCTGTCCCGCTCGCCGAAGGGTTCGCTGCCCTTCGTACGGGAGAACTGGACGAGGCCGACGACGACGTCGTGGGCGACCATCGGCACGGCGAGGGTGGAGTGGACGAAGCCGCGCTCGTCCCCGGGGACGTTCGCGACGCGTCCGCTGCGCAGGGCGACGGCGCAGGGCGAGTGGAAGGGGTAGCGGTGGACCGAGCCGAGTGCGGGCGGTCCGGTGTTCCCGTGGGGTGCCCCCTCCCCGGCACGGGCGCCGGGGATGACCCCTGGCAGCGCGTCGGACACGGCACTGGCGTGGGCCACCCTGCGCAGCTCGGCCGAGCCGGTGCCCGACTCCTGGTGATGACGGCCCCAGCTGGCGGGGGACGCCTCCTCGCCGGTGAGCAGCCCCTGGTACAGGTCGACGGAGGCCAGGTCGCAGAATCCGGGCACCGCGACGTCCAGCAGTTCCCGGGCGGTGGTCTCCAGGTCGAGGGAGTTGCCGATGCGCGCACTGGCCTCGTTGAGCAACGCGAGGTTACGGCGGGCGCTGGCCGCCTCGCGGGCGGCGATGTGCCGCTGCGTGACATCGGTGGCCAGGCCGGCGATGCCGACAGGGCGGCCCGAACCGCTGTGCACGCGGTAGAGGTTCATGGACCAGTGGCGCCGTCCGAGGGCGCCGGGCGGTGTGCCCACGAGCTGGAGATCGGTGACCGCGTCACCCGTCTCCAGGACACGCCGGAGCGTGGCGGAGAGGCGGTCGGCCTCCGGGCGCGGCAGGTAGTCCTCCACGGTGCGGCCACGGTGGTCGTCGGCCTCGCCCCCGAAGACGGTGGCGAACCGCTGGTTGGCCCGTACGACGGTGAAGTCGGTACCGAAGAGGACGAAACCGAAGGGAGATTGGCCGAAAATCGCCTGTGAGGCCGCGAGGTCCGTCTCGATACGCCGCAGCGCCCTCACATCGACGACGATGCAGAGCGCGGCGCGTTCACCCGTTCCCGTCTCGCTCGGCATGACATAGACCTCGGCGAGTCCGCGTACAGAGTTCTCGCCCGGGATCCGGAACGGGACGAGACCCGTCCACTCCTTGCCGTCGAGGATCTCGCCGACTCGTCTGTGGGCATCAGGGCGCAGTTCGGCGGGCATGAACGCCTCGACCGGGTCCTTGCCCACCACCTCGTCGGAGGCCATGCCGAACAGACCAGCGGCCCTCCGGCTCCACTGCTCGATCAGCCCGTCGGGCCCGATCGAGAATGAGGCGACCCTGATGTAGTCATAGATCGAGCCAGGCGGGCTGCTCTGCCACATGACGTCGCCCGCTGTCCCAGGTATCTCGCTCACGCGACCGTCCCCTCCAGCTCACACACCGGACCGGTCCTGCCCGCAGTATTCAGCACTACGGGCCTCACCGGCACGGCGTTCACGATCACAGCACGGTCTCAGTCCCTTTCAGCCAGGTCCTGCCCGACCTCCGGTGATCGCTGTGCGTCCCCCTGCACTCCTAACCAGAGAGAGGGAGCTCGAACCACACGGTCTTGCCGGTCTTTCCACGCCGGGTCCCCCAGCGGCGCGCGGAACAAGCCACCAGCTGCAGTCCGCGGCCCCCCTCGTCCTCGGGTCCGGCACTACGTTCGGTGGGCGGTTCCGGAACCGGATCGGAAACTTCCACGAGCAGACCCGGCTCGTGGCCCCCGTCGTCGGGCCGTTCTCCGTCCGGGTGCGGACGCACCAGCCGGACCCCGATGGGGCCTGACGCATAGCGCAGGGAATTGGTCACCAGTTCGCTGACGAGGAGTACGGCGAGATCCCCCAGCGCCGCGTCGAACCCCCAGTAGTGCAAGGCGTCCCGGACCGCATGCCTGGCGCTGCGCACGGAGCCCGGTACCGCCGGAAAGCTCCACTCGGCGCAATCGCCTTCGGTATCGGTCACGCCGATCACTTCCCAGGGCCGGCAGCAGGCGTATCCCTCGTCAAAGGGCTAATCGGCACATACCCGATATTCGGAACAACTTATCGCCGATGGGGAGGGATGGGCCGTACGGGTGTATGCGCCACGTCTCCGGACGGTACGCCGCACGGCCGTCCGGCAGCGGCGGGGCATGGGGCGGGCACCACGGCAGAGGGGCAGGTCCACGGACCGGGACGGGAGTGGCGCCGCGCGACGCAATGGCACAGTCGGGCAGTCGGGCAGTCGGGCAGGGTACGGACGGCGGAGTCGTCACGCCGCTCCGACCGGCGCACGCCCGCCCCCTCACCCGGCACCCCGGCCGGGCGAACGGCCTGCGCACATCGGACGGCGCGCGTCCTGCGTGCGCTCGCCCCCTCGCGCGGCACGTCGGACGCGCGGGCCTGCCCGTGTCAGACGCGCGGCCCCTCGCGCAGCCGGCGCACGGCCTCTGCCACGGCGGGCCGGTCCTGGTCCAGCCAGTCGACGGAGCCCGCCTCCTCCGGCGCGAGCCAGCGCAGCTCGTCGTGGTCCTCCAGCGGGCTGGGCTCACCCGACACGAGCCGGACCATCCACACCCGGAGCACGAGGCCGGGCTTCAGCGGCCACTCCCCCGCGATGCGCTCCAGCGGCTCCGCCTCCACGCCGAGCTCTTCCCGGAGCTCGCGCACGAGCGCCTGCTCGCCGCTCTCACCGGGCTCCTGCTTGCCGCCCGGCAGCTCCCAGCGCCCCTTCAGCTCCGGCGGGGCGCTGCGGCGGGCAGCAAGGAGCCGTCCACCTTCACAGACGGCCCCGGCCACCACCACGGAATCACTCATGCGCCGGAGCGTAACCGGTGACGTCTCCCGTTACGGGTGTGCGCCCCGGGTCGTGCGTTCCACCCAGTAGAGCTGCTTGTGCCCGTTCCGGTCCAGGCCGTCCGCGATCCTCTGCGCCTCGTCCTGCGTCGCATAACGCCCGACGCGGTACCTGTTGCCGTTGTCGTCCTGCCTGATCACCAGCCAGGGGAGCACGGCGCCGCTGTCGGTCATGACATTTCTCCCCAGCATCTCGCCCCTCTCCCCGCCGGCGTGCACGTCTCTAAGGATCCCCAGGAAACCGCAGTACGCATATGCCCGAGCGTACGCCTGACCTTTACTCAGCGGATGCGGATTTACACAAAGAGGCACGCATCCGGCCACATCGAAGGGGGCGCACTCTCGCGAATGCGCCCCCTTCGGACCACCGGCCGCAGTCAGATGACGGAGTCGGCGGCCGGTGTCCGGGCCGGAAGTACCGGCATCGGCATCAGTACCGGGCCTGCGCCGGGCGCCTTGCGGCAGACGTCCCCGCACTCCGCGTCCAGGGAGCAGCAGAGCGAGCAGATCGGCCCCGCCTGGACCGGGCAGTCGGCGATGTCCGGCAGCTCGTAGCCGGTCTCGCACACCGCGCAGGTGTGCGTGGCCGTGATGTCGGCGATCTCGACGCCCGGGCCGTTGACCGGATTCGGCCGGGCCAGGTAGTACTTCCCCTTTGTCAGCCAGGCGATCAACGGGCAGAGGACCAGCGCGAGTCCGGCCGCGATGAAGGTGGAGAACGCCTCGGCGTACCTGCCGAAGAGCCCGAAGAAGGCGAGGATCGAGACGGTGGAGGCGATGACCATCGCCCCGAAGCCGGCCGGATTGACCGCGTGGAGATAGGCGCGCTTGAACTCGATGTAAGGGGGACTCAGCCCGATCCGCTTGTTGATGACCAGATCCGCCGCGACGGCCACGATCCAGGCGATGCCCACGTTGGAGTAGAAGCCCAGCAGCTTGTTGAGGGCGGCGAACATGTTCATCTCCATCAGCGTGAGCGCGATGGCGAGGTTGAGGAAGATGTACCAGACCCGGCCCGGGTGCCTGTGCGTGATCCGGGAGAAGAAGTTCGACCAGGACAGCGAGCCGCTGTAGGCGTTGGTCACATTGATCTTGATCTGCGAGACGATCACGAACAGCGCCGCGGCGGGGAGCGCGAAGGAGCCGAGCCACGGTTTGAGGGCTTCGATCTGCGGCGCGATCGGCTCCAGGGCGTGTGTCCTGCCGACCGCCTCCAGCGCGACGAAGGCGAGGAAGGCGCCTCCCAGCTGCTTGGCGGCACCGATGATCACCCAGCCAGGTCCGGCGGCGAGAACGGCGAGATTCCAGCGCCGCTTGTTGGCCCGCGTCCTGGCGGGCATGAAGCGCAGGTAGTCGGCCTGCTCACCGATCTGGGCGATGAGCGAGAGCGCGACACCCGTGCCGAGGCCGAAGGCGATCCAGGAGAAGCCCGGTCCGGCTCCCTCCGTACCGCCGAAGGAGCTGAACGCGCCCCAGGAGTCCGGGGCTTCGAAGGCGAGGACGACGAAGGGCAGCACCATGCCGATGATCCAGACCGGCTGGGTCCAGGCCTGGACCTTGGCCAGCGCCCCCATGCCCCGGAACACGATCGGGATGACGATCAGCGTGGTGACCAGGTAGCCGATCTCCACGGGCAGCCCGATCGCCTGGTGCATGGCCTGCGCCATGATCGAGCCTTCGAGCGCGAAGAAGATGAAGGTGAAGGACGCGTAGATCAGCGAGGTCAGGGTCGACCCGAAGTAGCCGAAGCCCGCGCCGCGCGTGACCAGGTCCATGTCCAGGCCGTACTTCGCGCAGGCCCGGGCGATCGGTATGCCGGTGAGGAAGATGATCACCGCCGCCGCCAGGATCGAGGCCAGCCCGCTGGTGAAGCCGTACGTGAAGACGATCGACGCGCCGATCGCGAAGTCGGCCAGATACGCGATGCCGCCGAGCGCCGTCCCCGCGACCGTCGACGGCGACCAGCGCCGGAAGGAGTGCGGCGCGTAGCGCAGGGAGTAGTCCTCGCGGCTCTCGTCGGCCGCGAGCCGGGCGTAGCTCCGCCTCGGCAGCCGTGGGTCTTCCTGAGGTTCCTGGAGTGGCGCCTCGCCCGGCGTGGACGTTGCGATGTCCGTCATCGGTGACTTCCCGTTCGTCGGTCCGGTGTGCGGGTGACGAACGGGAAGCTAAGAGGCGGACATGACAAGTCGTCACGACGGGGCATTGCCCGCCGGTTACGTACCGGCCGTAGGCGTTAACTCCGCATCACACGGGGCGGACACCTGGCCCCTCCCACCGGTCACCACGGCCGCCCCGCCCGCCGATACCCGTCACCACGCCTGCCCCGCCCGCTATTTGACCGGCAGATGGTAGGCGATCCTGTACCGGTCGGCAGGCACCACGACGTCGGCCGTCTCCACCGCGAGCCCCGAGGCGTAGTACGTACGCCCGATCACCATCACCACGTGGCCCGGGACCCCGCCGAGCGCCAGGAGCTCCTCCGCCAGCCCCGGGCGCGCACCGACCTCCTCGGCGACGTTGTCCACCACGACGTCGATGGCCGCCATCCGCTCGACGACGCCGCAGCCGCCCAGCGGCCCCTCCTCGGGCAGCATCACCGGCGTACGCCCCGTGACGGCCAGGGGCTCCCAGGAGGTGGAGAGCATCACCGGCTCGCCGGCCTCCCGGAAGACGTATCTCGTGCGCATCACGCGGTCACCCGGCTCGGTCCCCAGGCGCTCGGCGATCTCGGGGCTCGCCCCCTCCTGCTCGCTGCGGGACTCCCAGGTCCCCCGCACCCCCTCCGCCGTCTGTTCCTGGCGGAACGGGGTGGATCCGCCTCCCGGACGGTAGCCGGAGCGAGCGATCATGCGCGGCACCGGGCGCTCCCGCACATACGTGCCCGACCCGGAGCGCCCCTCCACGAGCCCCTCCGCCATCAGCACCTTGCGCGCCTCCAGGGCCACGGTGTCCGAGACCCCGTACTCCTCGCGGATACGGGCCTGCGAGGGCAGGCGCGTATGGGGCGGCAGCGCACCGTTGACGATCTTCTCCCTGAGATCGCTCGCCACGCGCAGATAGGCGGGCTGCTCACCGAAAGCCACAGGCCACTCCCAACAGGTTGACAGACAGCAACAGCGTGGCAACCGTGGGTTGAAGACCGCAAGCACGGGCCAGAGTTTCACCCGAAGTGATGATTACCCGGCCACCAGCGCATATCTGCCGCGCATGCCCGACGGATGTCGACAGAGCCTTGACCACTTTTGGTCCAGACCAATACGTTCCTGTGCACAGCACGGCTCCCGTCGCCCTCCAGGCGACGGAACACCTCTCCGACACGCACCCGGCCCTCATCCCGGACCACGCACAGGAACGAGCCCCATGCGCCGAAGAACCTTCACCGGAACGATCACCGCCGCCGCAGCCCTCACCCTGCTCGCCGGACTCGCCCCCGCGGCGACGGCGGACGGCACCGACCGTGCCCGAGGCCACCACGACCGCGCGTACCGAACCGTCGGCTACTTCACCCAATGGGGTGTCTACGGGCGCGACTTCCAGGTCAAGGACCTGGACACCAGCGGTACCGCGGCCAAGCTGACCCACATCAACTACGCCTTCGGCAACGTCAGTCCCGAAGGTGAGTGCTTCACAGGCAACGTGCCCGGGGAGGCCGACGCCTGGGCGGACTACGCCCGCCCGCTGGACGCCGCCGGATCGGTCGACGGTGTCGCCGACACCGAGACGCAGCCCCTCGCGGGCAACTTCAACCAGCTGCGCGAGCTCAAGGCCAAGCACCCCGGCCTCAAGGTGATGATCTCCCTGGGCGGATGGAGCTGGTCCACCCACTTCTCGGACGCCGCCCGCACACCCGCCTCCCGCAAGGCACTCGTCAAGTCCTGCATCGACCTGTACATCAAGGGCGACCTGCCCGTCGACGGCGCCCGCGGGGGCGAGGGGGCCGCTGCCGGGCTCTTCGACGGCATCGACCTCGACTGGGAGTGGCCCGGCTCCGCCGGCGACACCGACACCGTTCACCGCCCCGAGGACAAGCGGAACTTCACCGCCCTGGTCCACGAGTTCCGTACGCAGCTCGACGCCCACGCCCGGAGCAGCCGGAAGGGGAAGCCGAAGCACTACGAACTCTCGGCCTTCGTCCCGACCGCCCCCGCCAAGATCGACGCCGGCTTCGACGTGCCCCGCATCATGCGGGACTTCGACTTCGTCAACCTCCAGGGGTACGACTTCCACGTCTCCGGCGAGGCGACGACCGCCCAGCAGTCGGCCCTGTACGCCAAGGGCGATTTCAGCGTCGACCAGACGGTCCGTGACTGGATCAGGCGCGGGGCCCCCGCCCGCAAGCTGGTCATGGGTATGCCGTTCTACGGCCAGGGGTGGACGGGCGTCACCGGAGGCGGGGACGGGCTCGGGCAGCCGGCCTCGGCACCTGCTCCGGCCACGTACGCCGCCGGTTACGAGGACTACAAGGCGCTCAAGAAGCTGGCCGACTCCGGGAAGTTCGCCGTGCACCGGGACGCCCGCAACGGCCACGCCTGGCTGTTCGACGGCTCCACCCTGTGGACGTACGACGACCCGTCGGTGCTGCGCGCCAAGACCTCGTACATCCGTGACAGGGGTCTGGGCGGTGCGATGTTCTGGTCGCTGGACGGTGACACGGACGACGGCGAGCTGATGACCGCGGTCGACCGGGGCCTGCGACGGCACTGACGCCTGGGCGCTGCGGCACGTACACCGCCCCGAGAGGGGCACGATGCCCGGGACGGATGCGAGGCGGGGCAGTCGCCCCGCCTCGCGTTCACCGGTTCATCGTGCGGCCCGCGTCAGAACTGCAGGGCCCAGGAGTTGATCCGGCCGGTGTCGTACGTGGCGTTGTCGGAGACCCTGAGCTTCCAGGTTCCGTTGGCGGCCTCGGAGGAGGCGTTGACCGTGTACGTGGTGATCACGTTGTCGGCGCTGCCGCCCGTCCCGTAGGCCTTCAGGTTGTAGACCGAACCGTCCGGAGCGACCAGGTCGATCTTGAGGTCCCCCGAGTAGGTGTGTGTGATGTTGACGGGCACGCTGAGCGCGGACGGCGCGTTGCCGCTGACGCCCGAGACGGTGATCGGGGACTCCACCGTGGCGTTGTCGGCGATGGTGTAGCCGGTCGTGCTCTCGAACTTGCTGCCGGTGGGCGGCGGCGTGGTGCCGCCCGCGTTGACGTTCAGCAGCTTGTTCGGGGAGCCCGTGCCCGGGCTCGTCACCACACCGCTGGTCGCTGCGGCGACGAGTCCGGCGGAGACCTGCGCCGGGGTCTGGCCCGGGTGGTCGGCGAGGTACAGCGCCGCCGCACCGGCGACGTGGGGGCTCGCCATCGAGGTGCCGGAGATGGTGTTCGTGGCGCTGTCGCCGGTGTTCCACGTCGAGGTGATCGAGGAACCCGGGGCGAAGATGTCGACGACGCTGCCGTAGTTCGAGAAGCTGGAGCGGGCGTCGGTGCTGGTCGTGGAGCCGACCGTGATCGCCGCGGCCACGCGTGCCGGGGACTTGGTGGAGGCGTTGGTCGACTCGTTGCCCGCCGCGACGGCGAAGGTGATGCCGGAGTTGATGGCGCTCTGCACGGCGGCGTCGAGCACGGAGTCCGCACCGCCGCCCAGGCTCATGTTGGCGACGGCCGGCTTGACGGCGTTCGCCGTCACCCAGTCGATGCCCGCCACGACCTGCTCGGTGGTGCCGGAGCCACTGTTGTCCAGGACGCGTACGCCGACGATCTTCGCCTTCTTGGCGACTCCGTACGACGTCCCGGCGACGGTGCCCGCCACGTGGGTTCCGTGGCCGTTGCCGTCCTGCGCCACGTTGTCGTCGTCGATGGCGTCGTAGCCGTTCGAGGCACGCCCGCCGAAGTCACTGTGGCTGATGCGCACACCGGTGTCGATGATGTACGCGGTGACGCCCTCGCCCGCCTTGTCGGGATAGGTGTAGCTGCGGTTCAGCGGCAGGGCCGTCTGGTCGATCCGGTCCAGGCCCCAGGAGGGCGGAGAGGGCTGCGTGCCCGAGATGGTGAAGGTCCGGTTCTGCACGACGGACTCGACGGCCGGGTCGGCGGCGAACTTCTTCGCCTGGGCGGCGGAGAGTTCGACCGCGTAGCCGTTGACCGCGGCGCGGTAGGTCCGCTTGATCGTGGCGCCGTACTCCGCGGCGAGCGCCTTGCCGGCCTTCGAACCGGCCTCGGCCGCGGATTCGTCGAGCGTGACGATGTAGCTGCCGCTGATCGCGCCCGGGGCGCCCGCGTTCTCGACGTGGCCTTCCGGCGCGCTGCCGGACGCCGCGGCCGGGAGGGCAGCGGCGGTAGCGAGCGCCAGGGCCGCGCCGGTCATGACGCTGGTCGCGGCCAGTCTTCGCGCGTAGCGTGCGGAACGTGTCGCTGCCATGGGGGGGAGTCCTCCTCGGTTGCGGTGCAGTGGGTGGGGATGCATGGGGGTGCATGGCCCGCATCGCGTCGCCTGGGGGTGCGTCAGGTGGGTGACACGGCAGGTTAGGTCATGGGCATGACAAACCAGACACAGGAGGAACCGCGCTCCATGTGGCTTCATGTGAGCGGCGCGCCCTGCTGAGCGAAAGATTGGCCGATCCATAGGAATCGCACAAGGGTGTCACTGGGCGGGCAATACATTGGCCACATGCCCGACACACGGACAGCCACGGCCTCCTACCTCTGCCCGCGTGACGGCTCTCGTGCCGCCTGCACGACGCTGACCTGGTGCTGCCCGGTCTGCGGAGGCCCCTGGGATCTCGACGCCGGTGACCTGTCAGCGGTCCGTCCCGACTCGCTGAGCGGACGCGTCAATTCACTCTGGCGTTACGAAGAGGCGCTCCCCCTCTCGGCCCCGGCCGTCTCCCTCGGCGAGGGACGGACCCCGCTCGTCCCCCTCACCGCCCATGTCTCGGCCAAGCTCGACTTCCTGATGCCCACGCTCTCCTTCAAGGACCGTGGCGCCGTCATGCTCGCCGAACTCGCCCGCAGGCTCTCCCCCGAGCGGGTCGTCGCGGACAGCAGCGGCAACGCGGGCACGGCCGTCGCCGCCTACTGCGCCCGCGCCGGGCTGCCCTGCACGGTGTACGTCCCCGAGGGGACGTCACCCAAGAAGACCGAGCAGATCCGGGCCCACGGCGCCCGCCTGGAGGTCGTGCCCGGCGGACGGGATGCCGCGGCGGCCGCCGCGCAAAGCGCCGCCGGGGCGCCCGGCACCTTCTACGCCTCGCACGTCTTCAACCCGTATTTCCTGCACGGCACGAAGACATACGTCTACGAGATCTGGGAGGAGCTGGGCGGCACCTTGCCGGACGCCATCGCCGTACCGGTCGGCAACGGCACCCTGCTGCTGGGCGCCGCCCTGGCCGCGGAGGAACTGCTCGCGCACGGCCTGATCGACCGCCGCCCGGCCCTGGTCGCCGTACAGGCGGAGGCGGTGTCCCCGCTGGCCAGGGCCTTCCACGCGGGGGCGGAGGATCTGCCGGGCCTCCCGGGTGAGGCGTCACCGACTCTCGCCGAGGGCATCGCCATTCCCCGCCCGCCGCGCGCCCGGCAGATCCTCGCGGCCGTACGGAAGTCGGGGGGCACCTTCCTCACCGTGACGGAGGACCGGATCCGGGCGGCGCAGAAGGACCTGGCCGCGCGGGGCTTCTTCGTGGAGACGACGGGGGTCGCCTGCTGGGCGGCCGTCGGGGACGTGACGGACCGGAGCGTGGTCGTGCCGCTCTGCGGAGCGGGCCTCAAGACCGGCCTCGCGCCCTGACGGTCGCGCGAGGTCAGGGCGGGTATGTGGCGGGCCGTCAGTCGGTCCAGTAGGTGTCGTGCTTGATGAAGAACTCCGCGCGGTCCTTCTCCGGCCAGTCGGAGACCTGGTGCACCTTCTCGAAGTACTCCTCGCGGGGCGCCCCCGGCGTGAAGAGCAGCAGCATCGACGCGGGCTCCTCCGAGTCGTTGCGGAAGGCGTGCAGTCCGCCCTGCGGCACGTAGAGGAAGTCGCCCGCGGCGGTGTCGGTCCACCGCTCGCCGTCGTAGATCCGCACCGTCCCGTCGAGGATGTAGAACGACTCGGAGATCGACCGGTGGAAGTGTGTGGCCGGACCACCGGCCTTCGGGCCCAGGGTGACCCGGTAGAGCCCGAACTCCCCGTGGGTCGACTCGGTCGTGGCCAGGTAGTGCGTGTTTCCGCCGCTGCGTGTCAGCAGGTTCGGGGCGGTGTCGGCCGAGCGGTACTGCGCGGTGATCTCGCCCTCACCGCCCTGGTAGACGGGTTCCGGGTACGACATGCCGCTCTCCCTCTCCGGCCGTGGACCGGGTCGCTGCTCCCGCGCGCCGCTACCGCACGGGCAGCGCCGCCTTCCCTACCTTCGTACGGTGAGCCTCAAGCGCATCCCCCTCCTCGCGCCCCTGGTCGCCGGCGCCTTGATCGCCCCCCTGCCTCCGCTCTCGTACGCGGCCGGGCACACCCCGGCGCAGCCGTTCCCGTCCGCGGCGGGGCGCACCCACTCGCCCGTCTGCGGGGCGGACGCCCGCTCCGACGCCTCGTGGACACCGGCATCCACCACCTTCGGCGAGGCCCAGGGCTACGACCCCTACGTCGGCAACGGCTATCTGGGCCACCGCGTGCCCGCCACCGGCGCCGGATACGCCGCCACGGGTGAGAAGACCGGCTGGCCTCTCTACACCCCACGGTACGACGGTGCCTTCGTCTCCGGGCTGTACGGACGCGAGGGCGCCCTGGCCGAGGGGCGCGAGGTGATCGCCGCGCTGCCGAGCTGGACCACCCTCGACGTGCGCGTCGGCTCCGAGACGTACGGCTCCGCCACCCCGGCAGGCCGGATCTCCCGCTACCGCCAGACCCTGCATCTGCGCTGCGGCGTCGTGGTCACCTCACTGCGCTGGACCACGGCGGACGGCCGCGCGACCGATCTGACCTACGAGGTGCTCACCGACCGCTCCGACGTGCACACCGGTGCCGTACGCCTGCGGATGACCCCGCACTGGAGCGGCACGGCCACGGTGACCGGCCGGCTGGACGATCGCGGAGCGCGACGGGTCACGGTCCGCGAGGACGGCACCTTCCGCACGCTGGGCACGGGCACCGAGGGCGCGATCGTCCAACGGGGGACCGAGGGGGCTCGCAGCACCAGGGTCAGCGCGGGCCGCTCGTACACCTTCGAGAAGTACGTCGGCGTCGACACCGCCCTCACCTCCCGCACCCCGCTCGCCTCCGCGCGGGCCGCCGCCGGACGCGCGGCCCTGCGCGGCTGGGCCGGGGTCCTCGCGGGGAACGCGGCGGCCTGGCGGGCGGCGTGGGCCTCGGACGTCGAGGTACCCGGCAGTCCGGACCTCCAGGCGTGGCTGCGGGCCGCACAGTACGGCCTGCTGGCCAGCACCCGGCCCGGCTCCTCGGACAGCATCGCCCCGGCCGGGCTGACCAGCGACAACTACGCGGGCATGGTGTTCTGGGACGCCGAGACGTGGATGTACCCCGGACTGCTCGTCACCCGCCCCGAACTCGCCCGCTCTGTCGTCGAGTACCGCTACCGGACGCGGACCGCCGCCCGCGCGAACGCGGAGAAGCTGGGGTACGAGGGGCTGTTCTACCCCTGGACCAGCGCGAGCGAGGGGCGTCTCGACTCCGAGTGCCAGAGCTGGGACCCGCCGCACTGCCTCACCCAGAACCACCTCCAGGGCGACGTCTCGCTCGCTGTCTGGCAGTACTACCTCGCCACCGGCGACCGCGCCTGGCTGGCCGGCCGGGGGTGGCCTCTGCTGAAGGGCATCGCCGACTTCTGGCAGTCGCGCGCCACAGCGAACCCGGACGGCAGTTACTCGGTGATGAACGTCGCCGGCCCCGACGAATACAGCAACGGCGTCACGGACGGCGTCTTCACCAACGCCGTCGCCGCCACCGCCCTGCGCCACGCCACCCGCGCCGCCGGAATTCTCGGCCACCCCGCCCCCACCGGCTGGACCCGGGTCGCCGAGGGGCTGCGCATCCCGTACGACGCGGAGCGGAAGATCTTCCTCCAGTACGCCGGCTACAACGGATCGACCATCAAGCAGGCCGACACGGTGCTGCTGATCTACCCGCTGGAGTGGCCGATGGAGGAGGGTGCCGCCGCGGCGACGCTCGACCACTACGCCGCCCGGACCGATCCGGACGGCCCCGCGATGACGGACTCGGTGCACGCCATCGACGCCGCCGCGATCGGGGAGCCGGGCTGCGCCACGTACACGTACCTCCAGCGCGCCGTACGCCCGTTCGTCCGGGGCCCGTACAGCCTCTTCTCCGAGGCGCGGGGCGAGAAGTCCGGCGCCCAGGACCCGCTGTCCGGTTTCCCCGCCGAGGACTTCCTC
Source organism: Streptomyces sp. NPDC006516 (assembly GCF_040611875.1). Lineage (NCBI taxonomy): Bacteria > Bacillati > Actinomycetota > Actinomycetes > Kitasatosporales > Streptomycetaceae > Streptomyces > Streptomyces sp. NPDC006516. Next base: position 773,442 of record NZ_JBEXPD010000002.1, on the reverse strand, counting down.
ACCGGTAAGGGCGGTCTGCTCCAGGTCTTCACGCACGGTCTGACCGGGCTCAGGCTGCGCGAGGACGGCGTACGCCTCGACCCGCTGCTGCCGCCGCACCTGCGCGACGGCGTGCAGGTGACGGGGCTGCGCTACCGCGGCCGTACGTACGACATCGCCGTCGGCCCGCGGACGACCACGGTCCGGCTGACGGACGGCGCCCCCTTCACGGTCCACACCCCCGCGGGCCCGCGCCGTCTTTCCGGCACCCTCACGCTCCCCACCCGGCGCCCCGATCTTGTCCCGACGCCGGATGTGGCCCGCTGCCGGCCCGCTACGGCCACCTCCGAGGCTCCTGGGCTGTACGCGGAGGCGGCGGTGGACGGCAGCCCCTCGACGTCCTGGTCCCCCGAGGGCGCGGCCGGCACCCTGACGGTCACCCTGCGGAACGCGACCCGGATCGCCGCGCTCACCCCCCGGTGGACGGACGTGGCGCCGGCCTCGCACACCTTGGAGACCTCCCTGGACGGCCGCACCTGGCGCCCGTTCCACCCGGGTGACACGGCCCGCCGGATCCGTCTGACGGTCCGCTCCGCAGACGCGGAGAAGCCCACGGGGGTGACGGAGCTGACCGTCACGGCGCAGGACCGGTAGCTCCTTCTTGACGGCGGGTCGTCCTCCGGACCCGCCGCCACCACCGGCGCGGTGAACGCGCCGCTGACCGCCCGCGCAGCCGTGACCTCCAGCCGGAACTCCGCCTGCCTGGCCAGGTGCGGATGCACGATCTTCACCGCCCACCCGCTCCGGATCCCCGGCTGCCAACGGCTCCATGACTCCCTCTCCTTGCCGGATCCCGCACCCGGCGGCCCGCCGCTCCCTGCCCTACCCACCCAACCACCACGCCCGACCGTCCCGGCGCCGTTCCCGTGGACCTGCCAGGCCGCGGGGCATATGGGCCGGAGAGCGGGACGGGTGCCTCGACCGTGCCCGTCTGCGGCAGATCTGCACATCGCGTCCGCAGATGCCGTGGCAACTCCGGCGGCTCTCCACGCCGGAAGCGCATCCACGGCAGGCATGGCAGAGAATGTCCCGTTCGCGGCGGATCGAAGTCCGGGACGACGGAGCATCTGTCGGGCGGTCGCGTGAAGAAGCTGTACCGGTCCATGAAGCGATGTGCCCGCGCCGGTTTCCCGACCACGAAAAGCATTACGCGGGACTGCTGTCCGGGTGGCCCCACGACGCGCCCACGTGCTTTCATCCTTCACATCGCGGAGCCGCAAAAGCATGTACCGCATTCGGACATGCGAACGCGTCGACTCCCGCGAAAACAGCAAGGGCCTTTTCTCCTGACGGAGTTGGCCCCTGCCATTCGAAAGCAATGCGAAGGGAATTCACCTCATGAGCTCCGCCCCCCAGATCCAGACCCAGGAAATCTCCGACGCGGACCTGGACAACGTGTCCGGCGGCCTCCTCGGCGGCCTGGCCGGTGCCGTATCCATCGAGTCGCCCCTCTCCGCCGACTTCTCGGGCGCCGTCGGCGTGAACGTGCTGGGTGTTGCCGGGCTCGGCTCCGCCGCCACGCTCTCGGTCTGATCCGACGCCGAGCCCGTATGCCCCGATGCCGACCAGGCCGCGGGGCGTAGGGGCGTTGGCGCGTCAGGGCATCGGCACGTAACGACATCGGGGCGTAAGGGCGTTGAGCCATAAGGACGTCGGCATACCGGGAACCGACCCGCACCGGGCCCGCCCCTGGACGGCGGACCGGAGGGCTTCGCACGTGAGGAACCCACACCCCGCTCGCCCCCTCCACAGCCCCGGCAACCGGTGGGAGCTCGTCTGGAGCCACCGGGAGGAGCTGCTGGAGATCGCGCGCCGTCGTTCGTCGAGCGACGAAGAGGCCGAGGACGCCGTCCACGAAGCAATGATCCGCGCGGTGGAGGATCCGGACGTCCAGTACGGCCGGGTACGCCCGTGGCTCAGGCTCGCGACCGTACGCGCGTGCGCCGAACGGGACCGTCAGATCGCCCGCGACGCGGAGCTGGCCAGGAGCCTTCCCGCCGCCCCGGTCGACCCCTTCCAGGTCGAGGAGGCCGCCTGCGACCGGGCGGAGGCCAGGTGGCTGGCCGACCGCAGCATGGAGCTGTTGCCCGCCCGCCAGGCGGAGGCACTGCGGCTCAGGTCCCGGGATCTCGACGTGGGGCAGGTGGCCCGGACCCTGGGGCTCAGCTACCGGGCGACCGAGTCCCTGCTCGCCAGGGCCCGGCGGTCGCTACGGGACGCCCTGGCCGGAAGCCTCGCCGTGGCCACGACCGTATGGATGTGCGTACGCCGGTTCCCCGGCATGGGCACCACCCGGTCGGCAGTGGCGGCGTCGGCTGCGACGGTCGCCGTGGCGGGACTGTTCCTGCCCGCCCCCTCCCCCGGGCTGCCGGACAGCCGGCCCCCACGGGCAGGAGCCCCGCCGGCCGCCCCGGCCGAGGACTTGCCCTCTCCCCGTACGAAGCCGCACCGCGCTCACGCGCCCTCGCCCTCCCCCTCCCCGGCCCCGGGGAGCGACGCGCGCACGGACCTCGACACCGCGCGCCCCGTAGCCGGAAAGCCGCAGACGCCCTACGAACCACCGGACATGGCAACCCCGCACATTCACGTCGGGCCGGTCTCACTGACCACGGAACTCCCGCCGCGGGCCGTCCCCACGTCGATTCCGGCCCTGTCCGTGAGCACGTCCGGCTCCTATTCCACCGAGGCCCCCGTCGAGCTGCCCGAAATCGCCACCGGAGAATCGGTCGGACGGCCTGATCCGCCATCGCTTACCGACCTGGACGTTCTCGGGGAATAACGGCAGGCGCTGGGGAGCGGCACCGATCCGCGGCACAGGCGGGGCATCCTTCGACGGCCCCCGGAGCGCGTCACCGTACGGCGATACCGCGAATCCGGGCGGGTAGTCTCGCCAGTAATGCTCCGGGTGGAGCGGGAGCGGAGGCGGACGATGGCGAACTCGCCTTCCGGGGAGTCGGTCACCGAACGGATCGTTCGCGTCCTCGAGACGTTCGACGCCGACCGCACCGTGCAGACCGCGACGGAGATCAGCCGCCGTGCGCGCCTGCCCTCCTCCACCGGCCACCGGATGGTGGCCGACCTCCTGGAGTGCGGTCTGCTGGAGCGCGACGAGGACCAGCGGGTACGCCTGGGCATGCGCCTGTGGGAACTGGCCCTGCGCGGCTCGCACGCCCTGCGTCTGCGGCAGGCTGCACTGCCTCTCATGGAACGCGTCCAGGCCCGTCTGCGGGAGCACACCCAGCTCGCGGTGCTGGAGAACGACGAGACACTCTTCATCGAGCGCCTGTCCCACCCGCATGCCGGCGCGAACATCACCCGGATCGCCGGCCGTCTGCCTCTGCACGCCTCCTCGTCGGGACTCGTCCTGCTCGCCCACAGCCCGGAAGAACTGCGGGAGCGCATACTCGCCGGGCCGCTCGACGCGGTGGCCGCGGGAACGGAGACCGACCCGGTGCGGCTGCGCCGCGAGCTGGCCCGGATCCGCCGTGAGGGCGTCGTGGTGGCACCGGGATCGGTGGAGTCCGTATCGACCGGGGTCGCCGTGCCCGTACGCGAGGGACGAGGCCCGGTGATCGCCGCGCTGTCCGTGGTCCTGCCCCGGGACGCTCCGACCGGGCTCGCGGTCGAGGAGCTCCGAGCGGCGGCGGCCCGCATCTCGGCGACCATGGGCACGCACCGCCCGTAGTCGCGCGTGCGGGCGCCTCGCCACCGGGCGGCATGAGCCCTGGCCACGCGCGTCCGGGTCGGCACGGCCCTTCGGGGACGACCCGCGCAACCGGCCCGTGCCGGGGTGCCGCCTCCGAAACCCGCTTCCCGTTCAATGGGAACCCTGGTCGTCGGCGGCGTCTCGCTGGGCCAGACTCCCTGCCATCCCCGTCGGCCCGTCGAAGGAAACGACATGCCTGTACGTACTCGTGTCGCCGTCATAGGCGCAGGACCCGCCGGCCTGCTGCTCTCCCACCTGCTGGACCGGTGCGGCATCGAGTCGGTCGTGATCGACTCCCGCACCCGCGAGCAGATCGAGACCACCATTCGTGCCGGCATCCTGGAGCAGGGCACCGTCGAGGTCCTCTCCGAGACGGGCGCGTCGGACCGTGTCCTGACGGTCGGCCAGAAGCACGAGGGCATCGAGCTGCGCTTCGGCGGCGAGGGCCACCGGATCGACTTCAGCGACACCGTCGGACGCGCGGTGTGGCTGTACCCGCAGCACGAGGTCCTGAAGGATCTCGTCGCCGCACGTCTCGCCGCCGGCCAGGACCTCCGCTTCGGGGTGACCGCCGAGCGCGTCGAGGACGCCGAGAGCAGCCGGCCGCGCGTTCTCGCGAGGGACGCCGAGGGCAACGCGATCGAGATCGAGGCCGACGTCGTGGTCGGTGCGGACGGCTCGCGCAGCGTCGCCCGCGAGGCCGTGACGGGCGCGTACGGGGGTTACTTCCGGGAGTACCCGTTCGCCTGGTTCGGCATCCTGTGCGAGGCGCCGCCCAGCGCCGGGGAACTCATCTACAGCAACTCGCCGGACGGCTTCGCGCTCATCAGCCAGCGCAGCCCCGACGTACAGCGCATGTACTTCCAGTGCGACCCGGAGACCGACACCGAGGCGTACAGCGAAGAGCAACTGTGGGAGATGCTCCAGGCCCGCGTACCCGGCACCACCCTCCACGAGGGCCCGATCTTCCAGCGGGACGTGCTGCGCTTCCGCAGTTTCGTCGCGCACGAGATGCGCCGCGGGCGTGTCGTCCTCGTCGGCGACGCGGCCCACACCGTCCCGCCCACCGGCGCCAAGGGCATGAACCTCGCCGTCGCCGACGTCGTCCTGCTCACCGACGCGCTGCGCAGCCTGCTGCTCGACCGGGACGAGACCCTGTTCGACGCCTTCGCCGAAACCGCCCGGCAGCGCATCTGGAAGGCGCAGCACTTCTCCTGGTGGATGACGAGCATGCTCCATGTGCAGCCCGGTGCGAGCGACTTCGACCGCATGCGCCAGATCGGCGAACTGCGCAGCGTCGTCGAATCACGGGCAGGCGGCACCTATCTCGCGGAGGCGTACACGGGCTGGCACCTGCCGGGGACCGGCCCTCGCTGACAGCCTGGGCGGCGGGGACGAGCGGACGCTCGCGGCCAGGGCCTGGTTTCAGCCGCAGGCCTGAACCACGTCGATGAGCCGCTGCAACGATCCGGTCGGCGACGTCCAGGCCTCGACCTCATCGGGGCAGACAGCGGCGCGCCTGCCGTTACCGGTGTCCGGATGGCCGACTTCCGCAATCGCGGCGGCCGGGCATCGGACTGGCCAAGGTGCCCCGGTGATTGTCGAGATGGACGGCATCTGATCGCGGGCATCCGGCAGGAGTTTTCGTCGGTGCGGCGGGAGGGCGGCTGAGACTGTCAGAACTGGGTGCGGTCGAGGAAGCCGGCGATCAGCGGGGCGATCAGCGGCAGGTGGTCTTCCAAGGCGAAGTGGCCGGTCTCGAACAGATGGAGTTCGGCATCGGGCACGTCACGCAGGTACGCGCGTGCACCGGGTGCGGGGAAGAACGGGTCGCGGATGCCCCAGGTGATCAGTGTCGGTGGCTGCTGCTCGCGCAGCCACTTCTGCCAGGCGGGATAGGCGGCGATGTTGCTCTTGTAGTCGTAGGCGAGGGCGCGCTGCGCCTGTTGGCGGCCGGGCAGGTCGAGGAAGTACTGATCAAGTAGCCAGCCCTCGGGTGCGATCAGCTCAGGGGCGGCGGTACCGCCCTCGTACTGTGCGCGGGTGGCGTCCAGGGTGAACAGGTCGAGGACGGCTTGCTCGGCGCCGGGGGTGTCGGGGGTGAGGGCGGTGAATTCGCGGGCCGCATCCGACAGCCCCTCGGCGTACGCGTTGCCGTTCTGCACGATCAGGCCCGCGATCCGCTCTGGGTGCCGCAGCGCCAGGCGGAAGCCCACGGGGGCACCGAAGTCGAAGAGGTACATCGCGAATCGGGTCAGCCCGAGGCGTTCGGTGAAGCCCTCGACGACATCGGCGAGCCGCTCGAAGGAGTAGGTGAATCCGTCCGGGGCCCGGGTGTGTCCGAAGCCCGGGTAGTCAGGGGCGATCAGCCGATAGCGGCTGCCGAGGGTGTCGATGAGGCGGCGGAACTGGTGCGATGCGGAGGGGAAGCCGTGCAGGAGCAGCACCACGGGAGCGTCGGCACGCTCAGGCAGGGATTCCCGGTAGAAGACCTCGACTCCGTCGACCTCGACGAACCGGTGGGCAGCCGGGGCCGGAACAGGGATGCGGAACGTGCTCGCAGAAGTCATGACACATGCCTCCTTGGCGTGAAGATGCATTAGTCCTAGCCCAAGCTCTGCTAATGCGTCAATCGCTTGAGTTAGCATTAGCCCATGCCTGACAGTGAACCGCTGACCGGTGAGGCCCTGGCCCTGGACCTGATCAACACCCGTCCGATGAGCACCGACGGCCGGGTGGATCTGCTCGGCACCCCTCGGCAGTTGGCCCGGTGGCTGGCGTTGGAGGCGGACCGCCTTCAGGAAGACGTCACGGCCGTGGCGCCGGCCCAGGACGATCTCCTCCCCGTCCACATTGTCCGAGAGCACACCGAAGCGGCTGTCCGGGCGCTGCTGAACGCGACCACGCCCCCCGCATCCGCCCTGCACGGGCTCACCGACGCCCAGCGCGCGGCGCCGCCCGTACGCGAACTCGGCTGGGATGGCACCACCGTCACAGCCACCTCCCGCCGGTCCGGCCCGCTCGGGGTCCGACTGGCCGCCGCCCTGGCCGATGCCGCGGCCGAACTGCTCACCGACCCCGCGATCGGCAGGCTCAAGGAATGCGAGGCGGGCGAGTGCTTGATGGTCTTCCTGCCGTCGCATCCTCGCCGTCGCTGGTGTTCGCCCATCCGTTGCGGCAACAGGGCCCGCGTCGCTCGCTACTACCGGCGCCACAACCCGGGGGACGCGGCCCGCGCCTGATGCGTCACTGAGACTGGGCCCCCAAATGCCGCGCAGGAGCGTTCGGTGCGCGAGTTCCCCGGCAAAGCGAGGCTGGCCGACGCGGACCCCGCCAAGGAAGGCCAGGGCCGCTCGACCCAGCACGGGCGCTCTCATTTCTTCCCAGGACGCTGCCAGCACCGTAGGGATGAGCGGGGGGCGCAGGTGACGAGGGGTCAGCCGTCCCAGCTCCATCCCGCACCGGAAGAACCAAGGGCCCGACTCCTGGGAGTCGAGCCAGCCAGATCAGTGACGTCGCGAATGTCAGCCGCTACACGGTGTGACGCGGCAGCGGAGCGCGAGCAGACGGCACACCTGTGGGCGACGAGGACGGTTCTTGTTTCTGCCGTCGTCGAGCTCGTGGCCCGGACCTCACCGAGTCGCTACGGTTGAGCCATGACCGCACTGCCCGATTGGATGCGCCCGCCCCGCGCGGAAGGCTGGTTCGCGGAGGACCTGGACCGCCTCCCGGAAGCACCGCGCCACACCGAGCTGATCGACGGAGCCCTCGTCTTCATGATGTCCCCGCAGCGGTGGTGGCACGGCCATCTCGTCACGATGCTCACCGTGGCTCTCATGGAGCAGGCGCCGGCCGACGTAAGGGTCGGACGGGAGATGACCATCAAACTCGATCAACGCAATCGGCCCGAGCCGGATCTGCTGGTGACGACAGCCGACTTCGACGGTGACCGCACCTGGTTTGCACCGGATGAAGTACGACTCGCCGTCGAGGTGGTCTCCCCCGAGTCCGCACACCGGGACCGCACAGTGAAGCTCCACAAATACGCAGCGGCCGGCATCCCGCACTACTGGCGCATCGAGGACGAGGGCGGAGCGCCCGTCGTCCACGTCTACGAGCTTGACGAGCCAACCGCCACCTACGTACCCGTTGGCATCTTCAGGGGCTCACTCAACCGTCCGGTGCCATTCGAGATCAACCTCGACCTGGAGAAGCTCGCTCCACCCCGCCGCGGCTGAGTTCAGCACCAGTCAGCACGTGAATGCGGCGGGGCCGGACTCACCCGCATCCGGCCCCTCTGACCAGCATTCCGGCGAACGCCAACTTGCAGCGACCAACCCGCTACACGGTGAAGCGAAACTCCACCACAACTGGTCTGACCTGCGGTTGTGCGAGCGCGTCCCCGCACCATCCGAGCACGGGATTCACGCCAAAATACAAGAACGCTCGACGCCGAGGATCTACCCAACAGCTGCGCCTGCCGGTGTACGCGTGCTCGAATCTCTAGCCCGAGCTTCAACTGCGGCACCCGTACCACGCCGCCAAATGGATTCGCCACGGCCCGGCCAACGATGCGTGGACTCTGCTGTCACCCATCGAGGCACTCGCTAGCACGACATGCGGCGTTTCCCAGCTCAGTCGGCGGTGCCGGGCTCCACGACCCACTCGGCTTGCAACCCGCTCACCGAGGCGATCATGTCGAAATCGCCGTCGTAGTGCAGGACCGTGGCCCCGTGCCGTTCGGCCGTCGCCGCGATGAGGACGTCGGCCAGCGACAGCGCCCGGTGGAATCCAGCGTTCAGCGCCAACGCCTGGATCGAGAGCGCCCGCTCGAACTCCTCGTCGTTGCAAGGCAAGTAGTCGAAACCACGGAGCAGAGCACGCAGACGCAGCGCCGCGGGCTTTCCGCGCGCCGAATACAGAACCTCGTACTCGGTCGGGGCGCACACCGCTAGGAGCCCGTCACGGTCCAGCGCATCCAGCCGGGCCCGCACCGCCGGTTTACCCCGGCGGGCCAAGGCGGACTTGTCGATGAGGTAGCGCCCCTTCACGCCGCCGAAGCCCCGCCTTCACGCTTCAGCGAACCGTCCGGATTCCGCGGCCCCGTCTGCGACCGGATCTCCGCGAACGCGTCCTCGAACTCACCGTCATCAATGGCATCGAACAGCTCGCGGCGCAACCGCAGCCTCACCCCCTCCTCCATGGCCGCCCGCACTGCGGCGACCTTCGTCTTCACCCCGTATACCCGCATCGCCTGCTCGACGATCTCCTCGTCCAGATCGATCACAGTCCTGGCCATCAGTCATCCCTCCACAGCCCAACGACTCGCCAATGATATCAATTTTGAGCTATAAATTACATCGACCCGCCTGGATGCCCTGAGAGCAACTTGCATCAGAGGCTGGAGCACAGCGCCGGATATCGAACGTCACCCGGAGGTTTCAGCTTCCAGATTGAGCGCCTCACTCGGCCCCCGAAGGCGTGCGGACCGACCGAGGCGCTCCGACAGAACAGTCCTTGAGGGCCTCAGGCGCCACATGCGTGAGTACTTACTGGAGAAGTCCTCATGACCACTCCACAACTGCCAGGCACGCCCCGCCGAGGTGGCTGTATACACAGAAGAGCTGAGCTGTACGCAAGTTCAATCCCAGCACGGGCAGCCCGCCCGTACCCCAGCACCATCCCAGCACGGGAAAGAACCAAGGGTCCGACTCCGAAGAGTCGGACCCCATCTGACCTGCATGCTTGCTAAGTCAGCCATTACACGTTGAAGCGGAACTCCACCACAAGGCTGCGACCTGCGGAAATGCGGGCGCATCCCAGCACCATCCCAGCACGGGATGCGCGACAAAGTACAAGAATACCGAAGATCGCCAACGCTACCCGGAAGCGCCCCCACATGCCTGAAGTCTGCGGAACTTCTACGAGCGCCGCATCAGGCTCGTGCCACCGCACCGAACCCCGCAGAGCAGCACAGCGCTCGCGCTCACTCGCGGTCTCCTTGGACGCCAGCGGCCAGCTCCGACGCCTGGCCGCCGCCCAGAATGCACGTCCAGACCTCGGGGCCGGCGCGAGCATCCACAGCTCCCGTATACCCCCGGTTTGGCGGGGCATAGTCAGAAGCTTCCGCGCTGTCGCAGGTCAGCCTGCATTGCTCAGCGAGTGGAGCAGGCGCCTCCTAAGCGCTTGGCCGCAGGTTCGAGTCCTGCCTGCCGGGGGCGCCCCAGACATGGCTAGTCAGGGCGCTCTCGGACCGCTAGCGGAGAAACGGTGCGCGCGGTACTGCGCCGTTCGTTCAGAGCGTTGGATTCCGTGCTCCGGAGAGGGGCAACGTGGATCAGGTCGGCATTCAGCTGGCCGAAGTGAGACGCGCCAGGCCCCCCTTCTCCAGCTCGTGCACCACCAGCTCCTCCATCACGTGTCGCTCCCTGGCGGAGGCGTAGGCGAGGTCGTGCAGGGCAGCAGCACGCCTGGCGAAGTCCCGCCTCACCGCATCGGTCGGCCAGGGGATCTTGTAACGGGAAAAGTCCTTGCGCCTCATCGCGCGGGCCTGCTCGCCCTGCGTAACGGCCGTCAACTCCCGCCTCCGGTAACGCAGCGAGTGCAACAACCACATCCGATCGACCTCGGACTCCGTGTAAATGGCGAGCGTCCGCCGGCCTGGCACTACCGGCGTAGTAGTGAGCACGGTCCGCACCTCCCCGGGACGGGGCGCGATCAAGAGGCTGCCGGACGGGCTTACAACCTCCGCTTGGGCCACGGTGCGTGAAGTCACTGCACCCAGATGTACTGACCTGCAGTTCAGTACTTCGCGGGGAGACACCCACGGCATAGCCGACTGCTCGCTGTCCGGCAGAGACTGTGCCGCACCAGCCGTAACCTGACACACTTCGCCTACTGCACGCTCAGTAGCGGGACCTTGCCCGCACGCCTGCAGCGCCTCCATGAAATGCGCATCCGCTAGTTCCGTCGCGCAAGACACAATCCGGGTGTTCAACGCATTCTTGCGCTCAGCAAGCGAGATCAGCGAAAGCAGCCTCTCCCGCGCCGGCGCTGGAGGCACTGGCACGGGAAGTCGGTTGAGTGCCTGCAGAGGCAAGGTCATGTGCTCGGCGTTCGACGAGGACAGCGTGAGATAGCTCTGGCTCTGCGAGGTCTTCAGCCACCATCGAAGCCACAGATCCCATTGTTGGGCGCGGCCCTCTGGTGTCCAGCGGACGACTGCGAGCGACCTGGCGACATTCCATCCTGCGTGCTCCTCCCCTGCAACTGCTGCCTCCCCCACACGCCCCACGAGCACGACAAGGAGGTCCCCGGACCTCAGCGTGCTGCGTGGGTGGCGTCTGGCCACATCGGGAGGCACAAATGTGAACTCCTGGACGTGCACACCTCCCTCGACAATCTCTGTGGCGCGGATCATAGGGATTCCGCCGGATGCCTTCTGCTGTCGCGTAATTCCGTAGGCGGCGTACTCGACCCCAGGGAATTCACGCAACTCAACGACGGGCCACGGAGTGGGGACATCATCCGATTCTGTAGTCATGCCTGCTCTCCAGGGCATCACGGACTCGGTTCCTGGCTGCGGCGCTACGATCCATGCACTCATGCAGCTCGGCCTTACGGCTCCGGTCTCCGTCACTTGTATGCAACTGCGCGGTGCCCCCGTTCCGCACATAGCGCGCGGGAGTCAGGTCGAAGCCCGCATCAGCGATTTCCTCAAGACTCGCCGCACGGCACCATGGCGCGGATTCAGGAGCGCCCTCGTCCTCACAGCGCCGGAGGCCCTGCCACTCACCGAAGATCCGCAGAAGGCGCTCGACCGAGTCCTGGTCGAAAATGCGCCGTGACCCGTCCCTCGCTGTCGGTAGTTTTCCTGCATCCGCGAACAGGACCCGATGGGTGTTCGGCCGCTCCCCTTTGGCGAGCAGCCACAGCGCCATGCTCGTGCTGGTGTGTGGAAAGAGCCATGCCGGCAAAGCCACGACGCCTACAACCAGACCGTTTTCGAGCAACCTGCGACGGATCAGACCGTCGGTGCTATTGCTGCTGTGGGCTGCTCCGGGGGAGAGCAGGACAACGGCCCGCCCTTGCGGGGTCAGGTCGGCAAGAATGTGCTGGACCCAGGCGAAGTTCGCGTTGCCCGGCCGTGGTACCTCCAGGGTCCACCGTCTGTCGTCCTTGAGTTCGCCATGCCCCCAATCTCGCAGGTTCACAGGAGGATTGGCGACGATCACGTCGGCCGGTTCCGGCGACGTCCCAGCCCGGAGGCTGTCAGCTTCTCCCTTGCCGAGGTCGGCATGCAATCCGTGCAGGGCAAGGTTGACGGCCGCGGCATAGCGTGCCGTCGGATTGAGATCCGCTCCGGACAAGCGCACCTCGCCACCTTGGGTTCGAGCCCGGTAGGCGGCGGCTCGCAGTAGTCGCCCGCTTCCGCACACCGGGTCCCGAACCACCTCCCCTCCTCGGGGAGCAGCCAGTCCTGCGAAGAGGTACGCCAGATCATTCGGCGTGAAGTAGTCATCGCCGCGCGAATAGCGCGTCGAGTACATGTCGAGCAACACATCGAAGAGCCCCACGTCGGGCTCCAGCCGCCGAACCTCCACGATCAGCTCGCGGAGAGCCGGATCGATGAGCTCGAAGGGGCGGCTCACGCCTTCGTCGCGGCACGCGGGCAGGTTGTAAGTACGAGCGACGGGCGTACGCGGCCAGATCGCATTCAGCATCGCACCCGCGGACCCCGAGCCGGGGCGCCACGGGCGCCCCGGCTCCACTGCTGCTCCATGGCTGGACCAGCAGTGGAGGTAGACCACTTGAAAGGCGAGTCGGTACGTCGTCTCGGCATCAGTCGTGCTGCGCAGCTTCTCAACGGCCAGAAGCACTCGCCGGTACTTCAGGCGCCCCAGCTCGCTTCCTCGCTCCTTCGGGATCACGACGACATCAGCCACGTAACAGTGGCAAGTCCGATGAGCATGGCGACGCCACAGGCACCACCGCCGTACTTGACAGCTGTGACAGTCTTCCCCGCGCCCGCGAACTCGAGAATGCCGGCCACGAGCCCCACTACCACAGACGCCAGGACGACCACCATCAACAGCAGCGCTCTCTGCGACATGCCCTAACTCCCCCAGACTTCTCTACCGTTCTGCGGACCGTTCCGCGGACTCGAAGGTAGCGGCCGGGCGCTCTCCGCGTCGCGCAGCACTGGAATTTGCTTTTGAGCAAGGGGAGCGGACACGTCCGATGCCAGTCTCAACACGGGGCATCCAACCGGGCAGAGAACAGCCGCGCCAAGCAAGCGCTGTGCCGGGGCAAGGAGCCGATACGGACGAGGGCTATGCGTCCGCGGTCGAGCCGTCCTGGGACCACTTGTCGGCGAAGTGTTCCATCTGGCGGATCACCAGGTCGATCGCTTCCTTGGACTGCTCCGGCGGGTAGCCGTGGCGGGCCAGGAGGCGCCTGATCGTGGCGCGGAGCCTGGCCCGGACCGGTTCGCGGGCGATCCAGTCCTTCTTGAGGTTCTTGCGGACCTGGACCACAAGGTCCCGGGCGATACCGGAGAGGACCTCGTCGCCCATGAGGTCGCGAGCGCTGCCGAGGTCGGCGACCGCATCGTAGAAGGCGAGTTCATCGTTCCCCAGCGGCGGGGTGAACTTCTCACCTCGCCGGGCGTCTTCCGCGACCGTCTTGGCCAGTTCCACCAGCTGGGCGATGATCTCGGCGCTGGTGAGCTGCTGACGCATGTAGCGGGTCATCAGGTCCTGGAGGCGGACCGAGAACGCGGTCTGGCGGACGATGTTGTGCCGGGTCTGCTCGCGCATCTTCTGCTCGACGAGACGGCGCAGGGCTTCGGCTGCCAGGTGCGGGGTTTCGCTGTTCTGCAGGCGGCCGACGAAGGCGTCGTTGAGGTGGGTGAGGTCGGCCTTGTCCAGTCCGGCCTCGGAGAAGAGGTCGGTGACGCCGCCGGTCTCGACGACGGAGGAGGTGAGCTGGGAGAGGTAGAGGGCGACGTCGCGGGCGACGGGCAGGCCCTGGGCCTCACGGTCCATGGCGTCGAGCTTCGCCATGTACGTACGGACCTCGACGAGGAACTGGATGTCACGCTTCCAGTACGGCTGGTCGGTGAACCGGGAGGAGATGTCGGCGGAGGAGCCGGCCAAGGCGAAGAAGCGCTCCAGGCGGTAGCCGTGCTCGCGGAAGCGGCGACTGAGCGTCTGGTTCGGGTCGTCGAGCTGGTCGGGGTTGTTGCCCTGGGTAGCGGGGCTGCGGAGGTACTCGGCCGTGGTGTAGGCCGCCTTGATGAAAGCCTTCGGGTCGGGGCGGGAGAGGCGTTCGCGCCAGTTCCAGCCGAGGAGCATCTGATCGAGGATGTCGTACTCGTTGCGGAGTTCGTCCAGGGCGCGGCCGATGTGCTGGCCGAGGGTCCGGTCGGCCTGGTCGTCGGCGGAGTACTCGGCGATGGCCTTCTGGAGGTTCTCGGTGAGGGGGGCGTAGCCGACGAGGAGGCCGTCCTCCTTCTTGCGGAAGCGGCGGTTGACGCGGGCGAGGGCCTGCATCAGGCCGGCGCCGCGCAGCGGCCGGTCCAGGTACATGGTGTGGATGGACGGTGCGTCGAAGCCGGTCAGGAGCATGTTGTTGACGATGAGGAGCTGGAGTTCGTCCTCGGGGTCCTTGGCACGGTTGATGACGGCCTTGCGCTGGGAGTCGCGCAGGGCGTGAACGCGCAGTTCCTTGGAGTCCTTGCGGGAGTCCGAGGAGTAGACGATCTTCATGGCGCCGGTGGTCGGGTCGTCCGTGTGCCAGTCGGGGCGCAGGATCTTCAGGGCGTCGTAGACGCGGACGCAGATCTCGCGGGTGGCGCAGACGAGCATCGCCTTGCCGGGGGCTCCGCCGGGTGCGTCGTCGGCGTCCGCTACGAAGGGCAGCATCGCCGTGCGCCGCGCCTCCCAGTGTTCGACCAGGTCCTGGGTCAGGTCCCGTATCCGGGCCGGGGCGCCGTACATAGCGTTCATGGTGGCGACGGCCTGCTCCACGCGTGTGCGCTCGGTGTCGTCCAGGCCGTCGGTGATGCGGTCGGCCTCGGTGTCGATCGTGGTGGGGTCGACGTCGTGGTCGAGGACGAGCTGGACGACTCGGCTCTCGTGGTAGACCTTCACGGTCGCGCCGTCGTCGGCGGCCCGCTTGAGGTCATAGGTGTCGATGTAGTCGCCGAAGACCTCGCGGGTGTTGCGGTCGGCCTCGGAGATCGGGGTGCCGGTGAAGGCGAGGAGCGTGGCGTGCGGGAGCGCGTCGCGCAGGTGGCGGGCGTAGCCGTCAAGGTGGTCGTAGTGGCTGCGGTGGGCCTCGTCGACCACGACGACGATGTTGCGTCGCTCGGAGAGGAGGGGGTGGTCGGTCCCGGATTCCTTCTCCTGCTTGGTCTTGCCGAACTTCTGCAGGGTAGTGAAGAGGATACCGCCGGTGCGCTTGGCGGCGAGTTCTTCGCGGAGTTCGGCGCGGTTGAGGAACTGGTGGGGCTGTTCCGGGAGGACCTCGCTCTCCTTGAACGTGTCGAAGAGCTGGTCGTCGAGGTCAGTGCGGTCGGTGACGACCACCACGGTGGGGTTGTGCAGGGCGGGGTCGCGCATGACGAGGTTGGTGGTCAGCACCATCTCCTCGGACTTGCCCGAGCCCTGGGTGTGCCAGACCACGCCGGCCTTGCCGTCGGTAGCGGCGGCGCGGCGTACAGCATCGGCGGCGCGGGTGACCGCGAAGTACTGGTGCGGCTTCGCGATCCGCTTCATGCGCTTGGCCGGCACGAAGTTGATGAAGGACCGGACGAGGGCGAGAAAGCGGGGCTGGGTGAACAGGCCGTGCAGGGCGAGGTCCTGGCCGGTCGGGATGTCGGCATCGGCGTCGGCGTGGACGGCGGCAGCGTCCACGGTGTCCACGCGGGCGCCGAACTCGTCGGTGTTCCACGGGGCGAAGTGCTCGTACGGGGTGAAGGGGGTGCCGTACTTCGCGGTGATCCCGTCGGAGAGCAGCACGACCGCGTTGTAGCGGAAGGCGGTCGGGAACTCCTCGACGTAGTGCCGGATCTGAGTGTGCGCGGCGGCAAGAGTGGCGTTCGGGTCGCCGGCCCTCTTGAGCTCGATGACGGCGAGCGGAAGCCCGTTGACGTACAGAACGAGGTCGAAGCGGCGGTTGCGCTCACCGTTGATCACGGTCACCTGGCGGACGGCGCGGTACGTGTTCGCGTCCGCGTGCTCCAGGTCAACAATCCGGACGGTCGGCGTGTGCTCGGCGCCGAGCGCGTCGGTGTACGTGACGGAGTGGACGCCTTCGGCCAGGTAGCCGTGCGCGGTCCGGTTCTCCTCGTACGTGTCCTGGGAGGTCGGGGTCGCGGCGGTCGCGAGGGCCTCACGGACGGCCTCCGGGGGGAGGGCGGGGTTGAGCCGCTCGATGGCCTCGCGGAGATCGGAGTACAGGATCAGGTCGTCCCACGAACGGCGGTGACCGGAACCGGGCGCGAGCTCATTGCCCTCGGCATTTGGCCAGTCAAGCTCCAGAAGCTCTTCGAGGGCGAGGAACTCCCAGTCGATTTCGAGGGGGCGGAAGTTGTCGGGGGCGGGGGTGTCGCCAATGCCGTCGTCGTTCCCGTGCGTGGTCATACGTGATCCTCGACAATCTTTTCGGCGGCCTTGACACGGATGCGGCCGGACATGAGTTGGGGGAGGAGAGTGCCGCGGAGGGTGGCGAGGCTCAGAGACTCTTGTTCAGCTACCAGCGCGCGCTCCCAGAGAGGGCTAATCACTCGATCCAGAGCCCCCAACGTCTTGGGGCCTGGAACCGGTACAGGCTCATCCAAGTGCCTGCGCTGAATGTGCCCCATCGTGGTTGCCTTGTCGGCAGCGATTGCACGGAACTCATCCAACTTCCGATGCACTAGCTGACTCACCAGCCAAATCGGATACCCATCCCTCGGAATACATTTGAAGATGTGCTGATTGATAATCGCTTCGGGTCGAAACCATCGCGCAGCAGTCAATGAACCAGACCACGCGAACAGCAAGTCGCCAGGGCGAGCCAAGTGCCGATCCGGAACGTCGATTTCGTTGTAAACCGTAGAGACCCCCGGACCGCTGTTGATTTCAGCAATCCGCACAACCATTCGCCCCGTCCCGGTGGCACCCTTCGTGAAAGCCCGTCCGTTGATGAACTCCGCCACAGCCGACAGGGGCTGATCACTAAATCCATCGACCGACTTCAGCAAAACCTCACCGAAGAGCGCCCGGGAGAGGTCATCAGCAGTTGTGGCGATGCGCTCATTGACGGCGATCTTGTCGTCCAGCGCCCCTAGGACAGCAACCACACTCCGCTGCTCATCCAGGCTCGGAACTGGCACCTTGAATGATTTAACCGTCGCAACCGGCTGAACAAGCCCCGGAACTCCGACCGTGGAAACGTGTTGCAGAATTTCCTTCTGCCCCACCGGCGAAAGCAGCCAATAGTAATAGAACTCGGGAACGGCTTTAGCATGATCAAGCCGAGCCTTCACCTGGCTCGTAGACAACACATAGCGGTCATGTCGCGGATTTCGAGGGATCATCGAAACTTGACCGATCGTCCCACGGTGAGTAATCACCAGATCACCCGGCTTCAGATTTGCACCAGGAAGCGTGTCAGCTTTCTCCGAAGAGATGAACACGAAATCGTCGTCATGAAACGGACCTGCACCCAAGTTCACGCCGCGCACCAGCGGAATCCCGCTCGGTACGTAATCATTCCTTGTGTACGCAGAACCGTAGGGCTTTGAGAATGCGCTCTTTTCGGGGGCCGCGATTTCCTCGAACCTCACCGTGGGCCACTCAGCCATCGATCTTCTCCAGCTGCTCGCGCACGGACTTCGCCAGCTCGTCCGACTTGTCGAACAGCTCGTACAGCTCCCCGGTCAGCCGCGCGATCTTCTCCCCGACCGCCTCGACGTCTTCTTCCTCCGCCTCGACCGCCCCGACGTACCGCCCCGGCGTCAGCGCATACCCGCGCTCCTGGACCGTCTTCAAGTCCGCGCTCGCGCAGAACCCAGGCACGTCTGCATACGACTCCCCCGCATCCTTGGCGCTCGTCGTCCCACGCCACGCGTGGTAAGTTCCCGCGATCTTCGCAAGGTCAGTGTCCGTCAAAACGCGCTCAGTGCGGTCGACCATCTCGCCCATGTCCCGGGCATCGATGAACAGGATCTCGCCCCGGCGATCCGTAGCCGCAGCCTTCTGCCCCTTCACACCCCCCGGCGACTTGTCCTTCGCCAGGAACCACAAACAAGCCGGAATCGCCGTCGTCCGGAACAGCTGTGCCGGCAGCGCGACCATGCACGCCACCATGTCCCCATCCACCAGCGCCTGCCGGATCTCCCCTTCCCCGCTCTGCTGGCTGCTCATCGAGCCGTTAGCGAGGACGACACCGGCCGTTCCCCGCTCCCCCAGCTTGCTGATCATGTGCTGGAGCCAGGCGTAGTTGGCGTTGGACTTCGGTGGGACGCCGTACTTCCACCGCGCATCCGACTCGTTGCGCGCCCAGTCCTTGATGTTGAAGGGCGGGTTGGCCATGACGTAGTCGGCCTTGAGGTCCGGGTGCTTGTCGTCGGCGAAGGTGTCGCCCCAGCGGGCGGCAAGGTTGCCGTCGATGCCGTGGATGGCGAGGTTCATCTTGGCCAGGCGCCAGGTGCGCTCATTGAGTTCCTGGCCGTAGACGGAGATGTCGGCCTTGTGGCCGCGGCCACGGTGGGCCTCGATGAACTTGGCGGCCTGGACGAACATGCCGCCGGAGCCGCAGGCCGGGTCGTACACGCGGCCCTCGTACGGTTCCAGGACCTCCACTAGGAGGCGGACGACGCTGCTCGGGGTGTAGAACTCGCCGCCCCGCTTGCCTTCCGCGCGGGCGAAGTTGCCGAGGAAGTACTCGTAGACCTCGCCGAGGACGTCCTGGGCGGGCTTGTCGTCGTTGCCGCCGAAGCGGGCGTCGGTGATGAGGTCGACGAGTTCGGCCAGGCGCTTCTTGTCGACGTTGTCCTTGTTGAAGATCTTGGGGAGGACGCCGGTCAGCGACGGGTTGGCCTTCATGATGGCGTCCATCGCCTGGTCAAGGACCTCGCCGACGCTGCCGCTCTTGGCGTTGGCAGAGATCGAGGACCAGCGGGCGCTCTCGGGGACCCAGAAGACGTGGTGCCCGGTGTACTCGTCCTGGTCCTCCAGGAACTCATCCAGGCGGTCCTCGGCGATGCCTTCCTCCGCGAGTTCCTTGGCGAGCTGTTCGCGGCGCTCCTCGAAAGCGTCGGAGACGTACTTGAGGAAGATCAGGCCGAGGACGAACTCCTTGTACTGGTTGGCGTCCATGGAGCCGCGCAGCTTGTCGGCGGCCTTCCAAAGGATGGCCTGGATCTCCTTGGGCGTGGAGGCAGTGAACAGCTCCGCCTGGTCGGCGGGCTTCTTCTTCCGGGGCGGCATGGGCGCTCAGGTCTCCTTCAAGAGTCGGACGAGAGATCAGACGAGAGGGGGTTCGGTGAGGGTCAGGGTGCCGTCGACGAGGCCGGCGGCGGTCAGGGAGGTCAGGTCGTCGAGGGCCGCCGCGTGCTGTCGCAGCAGGGCCGTGCGGCGGGCGATGTCGGACAGGAGGGCGTCATAACGCTCGGCCTCGTCGTCGGGGAGGTCTGGGATGAGGAGGTCTTCTATACGGCGGGCGGAGCGGACCGCGCCGCTCACCCGCCGGTGTTCGGTGGCCGCCGAGCGCAGGAGCGCCGCCAGGACGCGAGGCCGTACGGGATGCTCAGCGTCGGACCGTGCGCGCAGGAGGCGGGCGGGGAAGGCCACCACCGACAGGCCCTCGTCGTCGACGTACGCGCCGAAGCTCGGGGTGGCGGTGACGACGATGTCGCCGGGTTCGGTGAAGTAGGCGTGCTCGTAGGTGTTGAGGAGTATGGCGCGGTCGATGCGGTGACTGTCGACCGGCGCACTGCCGGTGATCTCGGCCGGGGTAAGGACCGTGTAGTGGCCCGCGCCGCCGGTGAGGAGGTGTTCGGCGGCGATGCGGTGGCCGGGCAGTCGGCGCAGGCGGCGGTCCTTGAGCAGGCGGGCCACGGTGGTGCGGCGGGCCGGCCGGTCGTCGGGGCGCAGGACGGCGTTGGCGCGGATCATGGGCGCGTGGTCGAGTGCGCTACGGGTGGCGTCGATCAGCTGCTGGAGCCGGAGTTCGGTCTCGGAGATGCGGGCCGGGCGTTCGACGACGGTGCGGGTGTAGCGGTCGGCGGGCGGGCGGTGCTGCGGGGTGAACGCGGCACCGGGTGCACTGGTCAGCGCGGTGGCCCGGACAACGGCGGCGTTGCGCGGTTCGTGGCGGCTGTCCGCCCGCCAGCCGGCGTCGCGGAAGATGTCGATGTCCTCGGCCAGCGCGTCCAGAGTCTGCGGGGTGAGGTTGCGTGAGGAGAGGTCGGCGAGGAGGACTTGGCCGGTGCGCTTGTCTTCGGGGGTGCGGTGCAGGATCCAGATCGCGGTGCGGTGGGCCGGGCGGAAAGGGAGTACGCCTTCGGGGAGGCTAATCGCGGCCTTGAGGAGGTGCTGTTCCAGGAAGTCCCGGCGCAGACGGTCCGCTTCCCCGCGTGCGGGCAGGGGCCGGACGAGCGCGTCGGCGGGTCCCAGGACGACGGCCGTGCGGTCCTCGGCAAGGAGGTCGGTGAGATCCTGCAGGCGCTGCAGGACGGCGAGCGGGCTGCGGGTCTCGGCCGCCTCATAGGGCAGGCAGCAGGCGATGACGTGCGGGTATCCCCAGTCTTCCGTGGCCAGTTCCTCGCCGTCGGCAAGATCCATCTCGAATTCCTGGACGCCCTGTGCCATGAGGCGGCGGCGGGCGAGCCGGGCCAGGTCCGGCATCGAGTCCGCGGAGAGGAACAAAGGTGAGTCCTCGGCGTCGGACACGGATTCGCCCAGGGCGACCAGTAGATCGCCGCTCCGGGGATGCAGGACGGCGGCCGTTGCCCCTTCTTCGCGCTCGTTCAGCCGCGCGAGGCCGGTCAGGCGGGCCATCGTGCGGCTCACCAGCGGAATCGGTTCATCGGCGACGAGGTCGTCGCAGCCCAGGCGGCGACGTGCGTCCATGACCCGTTCGAGCGCTTCGGCCGGGGTGTAGGCGGCCTCGGTGAGCTGGTCGGCGAGCACGGCGAGCAGAGGACCCTGCCGTTCGGCGTCCGGCAGATCGCTCAGCTCACGTTGGAGGAAGGTGTCGTCGAAGTCGGTCTCGGCGGCACGCTCCAGGATCGTCTGCCAGGGCAGGCCGGAGAGGGGTTCGTCGAGGAGCTGACGCAGGCAGAGCAGCGCGGTCACCGTGTCGACCAGCGTGCGAGCGGGGATCGCGCGCCGCCAGGCGGACAGGGTGTGCAGCACAAGCTCCGCCCGGATCTGGTCGGCGTCAGCGTTGCCGCGGCCGGTGGACAGAAGCCATTCGGCGACTTCACGGCCGTCGAAGAGCGGGCTGGCCCCCTCGTAAGCGACGGGCTCGGGGAAATCCGCGTGCCGACGGGCCCAGGTGGTGACGACGGGACGTTGGACCCGGGCCAAGGTCCCGATTTCGGCGTAACTGATCCGCCAGGAGATCTCCTCGGGCAGGATGGGAGCGGTTGCTTCACGTGTGCCAGCCATGCGGTTCCGCTCCCCTCGTGACGACTGCCCGGTGCTCTCGGTCGAGAACGTTCTCCCAGGGCACCTCACACGCTACAGCCGGTCGAACCTTCAGCTTGGCCAGCGGTTGATAACCAGGGTTATCAGGTTCTCGAAACATTTTGACTCCAATCCTCTGGCACCTTCGTCACCATCACCCCGGCACCACCCGCCGGGACGCCAACCCCATACGAGTCCGACCGCACCGGCGTCCTCATCGCCGCACCTCTGCTCCCTTGCCGGGCACTCACCCCTGTCCTCCTCGACACCACCCGCCCCGTAAGGCCGCTTGTGTTACCGAACCGCACCGCAACCTCGCCCCAGGAGGCCTCTGTGTCCAGCACCGCGTCGAAGCGCACCCTGTACCGCCTGACCCACGTCAAGGCGACCCCTGAGTCGATGCTCGAAGCCCTCGACGTCGGTGCCCTCGACACCCTGGACGCGGTCGTGCGCGACGTCAGCGATCACATGGGAGTTCCCGCCCTCGCGGTGTCCTTCGCCGTAGCGAAGGAGGAAGCCGCCTGGGTCAAGGACGTCCTCCGGCTCACCGACGGGTCGGACCTGCTGCAGAGCGAGCAGCGCACCGGCGCACTGCTCATGCTCGCCGTCGACGGCGCGGTGTACGCGATCGGCTTCGACCAGGGGTACCGGCTTCTCCCCACCCAGCTCAAGGACGCGCGCTTCGGTCTGTCCTTCGGTATCCGCGCCATCAACCCGCGGCAGGTGCGGGACTTCACTGCCAGCGTCCTCGGCCAGGCGCGCATCGACAGTTGTCTGGTCCATGCCGGCGCCTCCGTACCGGCACTCGGCCTCCGGGACCACGGGCGGATCATCCGCCACCTCGGCGGCTACCTCGACGATGTCGACCTCACCGCAGGGAGCGGCACCAGGAACGGGGCCATGACAGCGGAGGGCGGCATCGGTCTCCGTATCAAACTCGGCACCACCCCCGCCACACTGATCAAGGACATCCGCGCCATCGCCGCGATCTGCGAGCACGTCGTTCCCCACCCCGACCTGGCCTTCGTCGAGCACATCACCGCGGTCAAGGACCCTTCCCTCATCGACGCGCTCGACGCGGAACTGGACGCCACGCTCGGCCGTCCCGCAGACGGCCGGATCATCACCGCCGTCCCCTTCTCCCAGAGCACCGACCTGCCCCGGTCCACCGCCTGCACCATCAAGATCGGGTCCTGCCCGCCCCACCTCCGGGACGAGTTCAGTCTCGACTACGTCCTGGAGCGGGCCCGTGTGATCAAGGCAGGCGCCCGCGTCACGGCGCTCCGGCAGGGCACCGTCGAACTGTTTCGTGACACGCTCTCCGCACGGACCGCGCTCGCCCCGCGCACCGCCTCCCTGGAAGCCCTGTCCAAGGAAACCGCCATGAAGTGGATCGAGGCCACTTTCTCCCTCAGCTCCCGCACGTTCTGTCTGCTCGACGGTGAGTGGTACGAGCTCGGGGCGGGCTACCTGCGCAACGTCAACGAGACCGTGGCTCCCTTGTTCCCCGACGCGCCCTCCGTCGATCTCCCCCGCTGGCCGCTCGTCGAGAAGCTCAACAAGGAGGGTATGCGCGTGATGCGTCCCGTAGACGAAGGCGACTACAACAAGCTGGCCGCCCAGGCCCGTCGCGGCTGGGTCTGCCTGGACAAGAAGAATGTCCACAACCCTTTTCGGGCAAGCAACTCCGTCGAGATCTGCGACCTGTTCACCGAGGACGACACTCTTGTCCTCGTGAAGCCCGCGCACTCCTCTAGCCCGCTGAGTCACCTGTTCAGCCAGGCGCGCGTCTCCGTTGAGCTCCTCTTCGAGAACGCGGCCGTACGCGCGGAGTTCGCCCGGTCCGTACACGTCAACAGCGATCCGTCCCGCAGCATCCCCGAGGACTTCACCCCGCGCCGCGTCGTCTTCGCGATCCTTCTGAAGGACGGAGCCAAGCTCACGCCGGACTCCCTCTTCCCGTTCTCCGCCATCACCCTCGCCCTGACCGCGAAGGCCCTCGCCGCTCGCGGCGTGACCGTCGAAGTCATCGGCGTCGAAAGCGAGTCGGCCCAGTCCGCCATGCGCGACGAGGCTGCGTAGCCGCCCGGGACTCTCGCCGTAAACACGCCCTCTATATCTCTCATCCGAACGAGGAGTCCTTTCAACAACCCAGAATTCCCGCAAGGGCAGCGGGCATCGTCTCCGGGGTCAGGGCACCCAGGGGACGGCGGGAGGCTACATGGAACAGGACCTCAACAAGCGGCAGCGGGCAGTGCTCGGCTGGGTGGGCCAAGGGTGTCCCGACGGAGTCTGGCCAGACAGCACGTACAAGACCAGCGGACAAGCCCTGCAGAACCGAGGGCTTATCAAAGTCATCAAACGCCGCGGGCATTGGAGCGCCCACCTCACCGAGAAGGGGCGGCAGCATCTCATCGAACGCGGCATCCGCCCCGTGGAGCAGAGCACCCGACCGCCGGAGCGCCCCGCCCGAAAATCGGCACCGCCGCGCCCCCGAGCCGTGCCGAAGGCCCTTGCGAACTACGCGGACCAGCTACTCGATGAACTGGCCGTTGCGAACGACGGCTGTCTCATCAAGCCCATCGAATCCGGCCCGCACGCGGTGAATTGGGCGTCACGGGTCAACGCCGCCCGCAAGTCCGGCAAGATCCCCCACACGCAGGAAATCCACGGATACCGCACCCACCGCGGCTACGAGATCAAGCTGGTCGACATCCCTGCCTGGCGCCTCGCGGAACTCACCCCGCTCCCTGTGCCGGCCAGACTCACCAAACCCCATGCCGTCGTGGCCGCCCTCCAAAAGCAGCCGCAGCCCATGGGCCTGACCAAACCCCTCCAGGGCCGAGCCCTGCGCATCATCCAGACCCTCATCGCCGCCACCACAGCCCAAGGCCACAAGGCATCGCTCGGAACCGCAGAGGGCGCGCCCCCGCCCCATCGGCGCCGCAAGGCACCACCGCACTTCTCCATCACCGCCCACGGCGAAAGTGTCGGATTCCTCGTCCTCCAAGAACAGGACCGCAGCGAACACGTCCCCACAGACAAGGAACTCGCCGACGCCAAGAAGCACTCATGGATGCGCATCCCCCGCTTCGACTACACCCCCTCCAGCCGCCTACGCTTCATACTCCGCGGCGGCAGCCCGCACCGTGCAAGCGAATGGGCAGATCTCCCCGACCGGCCTCTGGAAGAACAACTCGCCGAGATCGTGCAGGAGGTCGGACTCCGCGGCGAAGCCGCAGAACGCAAACGCCTTGCAGACCAGCAAGCCAGAGAGGTACAGCAAAAGCGCTGGGAAGCCGCCATGCAGGAAGCCCACGCCGCCTACGCCCACGCCTACTGTGTCAAACAACTCGGAAAACAGGCAGACACCTGGTACCAGGCCAGGCGCCTGACTGAATACGTCGCAGCAGTAGGCGTCCATGCCACAACACTTCCGCCCGGGCAGGAGCGGGCCGAGGTCGAGGCGTGGCTCGCGTTCGCGGACGCGCACCTCCAAAACCTCACCGAATCGGCCTCAGCGCCGAAACTGCCCACGCCGCCGAAACCCAGCGGCGACGACCTCAAGCCCTTCCTCGGTCACTGGAGCCCCTACGGACCCCGCTCCTACTGAGCCGGACCAAGGGAAATCACACCGCCACGAGCCGGACCCGCTCGCCGCACAGCTTGGCCATGTCGTCAATATCGGAAGTCAGCATGACCACGGGGCGGTGCTGTCGCAGCGCGGCCTCGGCGACGGCCGCATCGATCGCGTACTTGTGTCCGTGCAACCCGGCATTCATCAGCAACTTCGAGGCAGCCCTCGCCTCCTCGTCACCGACCGGGACGACCCGCAGCCCGGAAAGCACCCAGTTTAGGCGTGACTTGTTCGTACGAGCGTGGACGGCCTCGATGATGGTGAGCGCACTGATCACGACCTCCATGCCACGCGAGCGCGCCTCAGCGATCAGAGCCACCACCTGTTCTTCGTCAGCGAGTAGCTTCGAGAGTCCCTCGCTGTCGAGGACGAGCGTCCCCTCGTGACTCAGCCTGCGGCGGGCCACTCGGCCTCCTCGGCGAACACCTCGTCGAAGACCTGCCGCGCCCGCTGACGAGCCGGCTCGGAGACCGGCCCCTTGCGGCTCTCGTAGTCCGCCAGGTACTCGTCCAGGACCTGCCCGCGCAGCTCACGCTCGACCGCCTCGGCGATGAACGCGGAGAACTCCCGCTTGCCCACCCGAGCCCGGATCGCCTCCGCGGTCCCCTCCGGCAGCGACAAGCTCACCCGCGTCGCTGGCCCTTCCCCGATGCTGTACGTCGCCTCAGCCATGCCCCCGATTGTGTCAAACGAGTAGGAAAAGCGCCACGTCCGCACTACCTCACAGCTCGGTCAGCGCCCCGCTCACACAAATCCCAGCACGGGCACCCCCATCCCATCCAGCACGAATCCAGCACGGTAGGGGTGAGCAGGGGTGATGACAGGTGACGACAGGTCAGGAAATCCAGCACCTATCCAGCACGGTAAAAATAAAGGGGCCTGACCCCGAAGAGCCAGACCCTATTTGACCTGCATGTTTGCCAGATCAGTGAAGTGGTGGTATGCCACACGCTACACGTTGAAGCGGAACTCCACCACGTCGCCGTCCTGCATCACATAGTCCTTGCCCTCCATGCGCGCCTTGCCCTTCGCGCGGGCCTCGGCGACCGAGCCGGTCTCGACGAGGTCCTCGAAGGAGACGATCTCCGCCTTGATGAAGCCCTTCTGGAAGTCGGTGTGGATCACACCGGCCGCCTCCGGGGCCGTGGCGCCCTTCTTGATCGTCCAGGCGCGGGCTTCCTTCGGGCCTGCCGTGAGGTAGGTCTGGAGGCCCAGGGTGTCGAAGCCGACGCGGCCGAGGGTAGCCAGGCCGGGCTCTTCCTGGCCCATGGACTGGAGGAGTTCGAGGGCCTCGTCGTCGTCGAGCTCGATCAGCTCGGACTCGATCTTGGCGTTGAGGAAAATGGCCTCCGCCGGGGCGACCAGGGCGCGCTGCTCGTTCTTGAAGTCCTCGTCGACCAGCTCGTCCTCGTCGACGTTGAAGACGTAGAGGAACGGCTTCGTCGTGAGCAGGTGCAGCTCGTGGAGCAGTCGGCCCTTCTCGGTGCCGGCGGTGATGCCCTTGGAGAAGAGGGTGTCGCCCGCTTCGAGGATCTTCTGGGCCTCCTCGACGGCGGCGAGGACCGCGACCTTCTCCTTCTGGAGGCGGGATTCCTTCGTCAGGCGCGGGACGGCCTTCTCGACGGACTGGAGGTCGGCGAGGATCAGCTCGGTGTTGATCGTCTCGATGTCGTCCTTGGGCGAGACCTTGCCGTCGACGTGGACGACGTTCTCGTCCTTGAAGGCCCGGATGACCTGGCAGATGGCGTCGGACTCGCGGATGTTCGCGAGGAACTTGTTGCCCAGGCCCTCGCCCTCGCTCGCGCCGCGCACGATGCCGGCGATGTCGACGAAGTCGACGGTCGCGGGGAGCAGCTTCTGCGAGTTGAAGATCTCGGCGAGCTTGTCCAGGCGCGGGTCGGGGACGCCCACGACGCCGACGTTCGGCTCGATGGTGGCGAACGGGTAGTTGGCCGCCAGCACGTCGTTCTTGGTCAGGGCGTTGAACAGGGTCGACTTGCCGACATTCGGCAGGCCGACGATTCCGATCGTGAGCGACACTTTGGCGACTTCCTGAAGTGAGGAGAGGGGGCTGTGCGGGCGGGCCGCGCGTGGACCCGATTCTCCAGTTTACGGGCGGGGCCGGGCGCCCCGTCACGGGTGCGGACGCGGGGCCCTTCCCGGGGCCGAACGGTTGTGTTTCGGCCGTGTGGCCTCGAACGCAGAGCCAAGGTCATCCAAAGGGCGTGTCCCGCACCCGCGGGAGACCGTCCCGCGACCTAGGTTGTCGGGGTGGAGCAGCACAGGACACGTACCCCGCAGCGCAGGCAGCCCTCGCAGGTGTCGCCTCCCCCGCCCGGTGGCCTCGGCGAGGGCACGGCGGCGTCCGCCTATCCGGTGACGGTGGCGGTCGCCCCCGCGCCTGCGCCGGGCCAGGGGGCGGCAGGGCCCCGTCCGGGCTCCGTGGCGCCCGTGGTGCTGGCGCTGCGGCGATTTCCCAACCCCAGGCTGACCGGCATCGGTGCCGGGCTCTTCGCGGCCCTGACCATGTTCCTGCTGGCCTGCCTGGACCAACTGCTCCTCGGCGGTTCCGAGGCCGTCTACGGGGTGCTGTTCCTGCTCGTCAGCGCCCTCACCGCCTACTGGGTCCGGCCCGCCGACCTGGTGACCGCCCCGATCATCGTGCCCATCGCCTTCGCCGTGGGCGTGATCCCCGTCGCCGGGGGCACCGGCGGCTTCGGCGGGCAGGCGATGGCCGTCGTGACCGCGCTCGCCGTCCACGCAGGCTGGCTGTACGGGGGCACGCTCGTGGCGGGTCTTATCGCCTCCGTACGGAAGATCCGGCAGATGCGGGAGCGGCAGCGGCACCTGGTCAGGGCCGACCGGGCAGCCGCGCGCCGCCCCCGCCCGTAGGGCTTCCCCTCCGGATCAGGCCGGGCTCACTTGCCGGCGGCCGCCATGGCCGCGCCGACGATCCCGGCGTTGTTCTGCAGTACGGCCGGCACCATCTCGGCCCGTACGTGCTCGATCAGCGGCAGGAACTTCTCCGCCTTGCGGCTGACGCCGCCGCCGATGATGAAGAGTTCGGGCGAGAACAGCATCTCCACGTGCACCAGGTACTTCTGCACTCGGTGCGCCCAGTGCTGCCAGCTGAGGTCCTCGTCCTCCTTGGCCTTCGTGGAGGCGCGCTTCTCCGCGTCGTGACCGTGCAGTTCCAGGTGGCCGAGCTCGGTGTTCGGGACGAGGTGCCCGTCCGTGAAGACCGCGCTGCCGATGCCCGTACCGAGGGTCAGCATGATCACGGTGCCCTTGCGGTCGCGGCCCGCGCCGAAGGTCATCTCGGCGATGCCCGCCGCGTCGGCGTCGTTGAGGATCGTGACGGGCCGGCCGATGCGGTCGCTGAGCAGCGCCCGGGCGTCCGTGTCGATCCAGCCCTTGTCCACGTTGGCCGCGGTCCTCGTGACGCCGCCGGTGACGACCCCGGGGAACGTGATGCCGACCGGCCCCTGCCAGTCGAAGTGTCCGACGACCTCGGCCACACCTGCGGCCACGCTGTCGGGCGTGGCCGGGTGAGGTGTCAGTACCTTGTGGCGCTCCTGCGCCAGCTCTCCGCGGTCCAGGTCCACGGGCGCACCCTTGATGCCCGAACCGCCGATGTCCACACCGAAAATCTCCATGTGATCCACGGTACGGGCAGGTGGCGCCTGTCACTCCCCGGAGGGTCGATCCGGGGAGCGCACCCGGGTCGTCCGGCGGAGAGCCGGGGTCACCCGGCGGAGAGCGCGGCGGCCTCGGCGCGCAGGTCGCGCCGGAGCTCCTTGGGGAGCGAGAAGGTGATCGACTCGTCGGCGGTCTTCACCGTCTCCACGTCGGCGTAACCTCGCTCGCCCAGCCACTCCAGTACGCCGTCGACCAGGACGTCGGGGACCGAGGCTCCCGAGGTGAGGCCGACCGTGGTGACGCCTTCCAGCCAGGCCTCGTCGATCTCGTCGGCGAAGTCGACCAGGTGGGCGGCGGGCGCGCCCGCGTCGAGGGCGACCTCGACCATGCGGATCGAGTTGGAGGAGTTCTTGGAGCCCACGACGATGACCAGCTCGGCGTCCTCGGCCAGCTTCTTCACCGCGATCTGACGGTTCTGCGTGGCGTAGCAGATGTCGTCGCTCGGCGGGGAAAGGAGGTTCGGGAACTTCTGCTTGAGCGCGCCGACGGTCTCCATCGTCTCGTCGACGGAGAGCGTGGTCTGGGAGAGCCAGACGACCTTCGACTCGTCGCGGACCTCGACGTTCGCGACGTCCTCGGGGCCGTCGACCAGCGTGATGTGGTCGGGCGCCTCACCGCTCGTGCCGATGACTTCCTCGTGGCCCTCGTGACCGATCAGGAGGATGTCGTAGTCCTCCTTGGCGTAGCGGACGGCTTCCTTGTGGACCTTGGTGACCAGCGGGCAGGTCGCGTCGATGGTGGCGAGCTTGCGCTCGGCGGCCTCCGCGTGGACGGTCGGGGCGACTCCGTGCGCGGAGAACATCACGATGGAGCCCTCGGGCACCTCCGCGGTCACGTCGACGAAGATCGCGCCCTTCTTCTCGAGCGTCTGCACGACGTACTTGTTGTGCACGATCTCGTGGCGGACGTAGATCGGGGCCCCGTACTGCTCCAGGGCCTTCTCCACGGCGATCACGGCGCGGTCCACACCCGCGCAGTAGCCACGGGGCGCGGCGAGCAGGACACGGCGGGTGTTACTGCGGCGCGTAGCGCCTCCACTCGGGGCGGCGGCGGGTGACGGGCTGGGCGTAGCAGTCATGCGTCCCATCGTAAGGCCGTACCGAACAGGCGCCGGATCGGCGTGGTCGGGAGACTGATGCGTACGCGATCAAGCGATGGAGGGTTCATGGCCGGCAGCAGCACGGACGAGGGAAGGCTGCACCGCACACTCGGGTTCCGGGACCTGGTGGTCTACGGGTTGCTGTTCATCGCGCCCATGGCCCCGGTCGGCGTGTTCGGCACCCTGGACGCCAAGTCCGGAGGGGCTGTGGCGCTGGTGTATCTCGTGGCGACGGTCGTGATGGCCTTCACCGCGTTCAGTTACGCGCAGATGGTGCACGTCGCCCCGCTGGCCGGGTCGGTCTTCGCGTACGCCCGCAAGGGGCTGGGGGAAGGGCCCGGGTTCATCGCCGGCTGGATGGCGATGCTCGACTACCTGCTCATCCCTGCGGTCGCCTACCTCTTCTCGGGGATCGCGATGAACGCGCTGGTGCCCGAGGTGTCGCGGTGGGTGTGGACGGCGATCGCCGTCGTCGTGACGACCGCCCTCAACCTCTGGGGCGTGCGGGCGGCCGCCCGGGTGGGCTTCGCGGTGCTCGCCATGGAGATCGTGGTGCTGCTGGTGTTCGTGGTGTCGGCGGTGGTGGTGCTGGTCAGGGACGGGGCGCAGCGGGGCTGGCTGACGCCGCTGACCGGGGACTCCGCGTTCTCGATGACCGCGGTGCTGGGGGCGGTCTCCGTCGCGGTGCTGTCGTATCTGGGCTTCGACGCGATCGCCTCCTTCGCCGAGGAGGTGACGGGCGGCTCGGCGAAGGTGGCGCGGGCCGTGCTGTTCTGTCTGGTGCTCGCCGGGGTGCTCTTCGTGGCTCAGTCGTATCTGGCGGCCCTGCTGGAACCGGTCTCCTCGGCGGAGCTGGCGGCGGATCCGGGGAAGCAGGGCTCAGCCTTCTACGACGCGGTGGACGCCTCGGTCGGGACCTGGCTGCACGACCTGGTGGCCGTGAGCAAGGCGATCGGCGCGGCTTTCGCGGCGCTGGCCGGGCAGGCGGCTGCCGGGCGGCTCGTGTTCGCGATGGCCAGGGAGCGGCGGCTGCCCTCGTTCCTCTCCCAGGTCGACGCCAAATCCGGGGTGCCGCGGGTGGCGATCACGGGGGCCGCGGTGGTGACGCTGGTGGCGGCGGTGTGGGCGGCCCGGCGCGACGACGGGCTCGACCATCTGGTGTCGGTGGTGGACATCGGCGCGCTCACCGCGTTCGTGCTGCTGCACGCGTCGGTGGTGGGCTGGTTCGCCGTACGCCGGATGGAGGGCACGCCGAGCTGGTGGCGGCACGTGCTGATGCCGGTGGTGGGTGCGGCCATCCTGGTCGCGGTGATCCTGGAGGCGACGACGAGCGCCCAGCTGGTCGGGCTGTGCTGGCTGGGGATCGGGCTGGTGGTGCTGGCGGTGCAGTGGGGCCGGCGGCCCGCCTAGCGTCCGTCCCCGGGGGGCCCGGAACCCGGGAGCACCGGAGCGGCCCTGACCCCGGGAGACCTGAGCTGCCCGGAACCGCGCCCCTCCGGCACGGCCCGGACGAAAAGCCCTGGTTGTCGGTCGCGGCCGATACGCTCGCCCGTATGGCTCTCACTACGTCCCCGGAAGCCCCGCTGCCCGTCGGCGACGTGTCACGCCTGATCGGCGGCTGGATCGACCGGCTCGGCGCGGTCTGGGTGGAGGGGCAGATCACCCAGCTGTCGCGCAGGCCGGGCGCCGGGGTGGTGTTCCTGACATTGCGCGATCCTTCCCACGACATCTCGGTGAGCGTGACCTGCTTCCGGCAGGTCTTCGACCGGATCGCCGACGTGGTGACGGAGGGCGCGCGGGTGGTCGTGCTCGCGAAGCCCGAGTGGTACGCCCCCCGAGGGCAGCTGTCCCTGCGGGCCACCGAGATACGGCCCGTGGGCATCGGCGAGCTGCTGGTGCGGCTGGAACAGCTGAAGAAGTCGCTGGCAGCCGAGGGCCTCTTCGCCCTGGACCGCAAGAAACCGCTGCCGTTCCTGCCGCAGCTGATCGGCCTGGTCTCCGGGCGCGCGTCGGCGGCGGAGCGCGATGTGCTGGAGAACGCCCGGCGGCGCTGGCCCGCCGTGCGCTTCGAGGTGCGCAACACCGCCGTGCAGGGTGTGCACGCGGTGAATCAGGTGGTCCAGGCGGTCAAGGAGCTGGACGGGCTGCCGGAGGTGGACGTGATCGTCGTCGCCCGTGGCGGCGGCAGCGTGGAGGATCTCCTGCCGTTCTCGGACGAGGAGCTGATCCGCGCGGTGGCGGCGTGCCGGACGCCAGTGGTGTCCGCCATCGGGCACGAGCCGGACTCGCCGCTGCTCGATCTGGTCGCCGACGTCCGGGCGTCGACGCCCACGGACGCGGCGAAGAAGGTCGTCCCTGACGTGGGCGAGGAGCTCGACCGCGTGCAGCAGCTGCGGGACCGGGCCCTGCGGACGGTGCGAGGGCTGATCGACCGGGAGGAGCGAGGGCTGGCGCACGCGCTGGGCCGGGCCTCGATGGAGCACCCGCACCGGATGGTGGACGAGCGGGCCGCGGAGGTCGACGCGCTGGTGGGACGGAGCCGCCGAGTGCTGGGGCACCTGCTGGACCGCGCGGATTCGGAGCTCGCGCACACCCGGGCCCGGGTGCTCGCGCTGTCGCCCGCGGCCACGCTGGAGCGCGGGTACGCGGTGCTCCAGCGGCCGGACGGTCACGTGGTGCGCTCCCCCGGGGAGGCCGGGGCGCCGGGCGGCGAGCTGCGCGCGCGGGTCTCCGAGGGCGAGTTCACCGTACGGGTGGCGGAGTGAGGGGCCGGGTCTGTCGGACCCCGCGCATAGGGTGGACGGCATGACGGACGACGGGACGACGACGGCTGCCGCGACGGGCACGCTCGGGTACGAGCAGGCACGGGACGAGCTGATCGAGGTCGTACGCCGCCTGGAGGCGGGCGGCACGACGCTGGAGGAGTCGCTGGCCCTGTGGGAGCGCGGCGAGGAGCTGGCGAAGGTGTGCCGGCACTGGCTGGAGGGAGCGCGCGCCCGCCTGGACGCGGCGCTGGCCCGCCCGGAGGAGCCCACGGCGGACGGCGGCGGCACGGACTGAGGGGCGCGGATTCGTCGGGGCGGGTGCCGGCAGACACTCCCGCGCGGATCGGTACGGCGGCCGGACCTGCGGAGGGCTCTGAGCGCGGCGGTGCTGGGCCCCCGGGCGCGGCGGTCCCTGGCGCGGCTGCAAGGGGCTCCCCGAGCGCAGCGATCCCGGACGGCGGGTCATGCATCGCGCTCTCATGCCTCGTGCTCTCATGCTCGCGCTCTCATGCATCGCGTTCTCATACGGCGAAGGCTGTGCGGTGGATCACTCCGGGGAGGATTTAGTTGAACTTTAATCTATTCCTGGTACGGTGATCACATCACTTGACCCCCTTCATCCGTTCGGAAGGTACCGCTCCAGATGTCCCTCGTTCTTGACCCCGCCGCCCAGGACCTCCTCTTCCGCGAGGCCCGCACTGCCAACACGTTCACCGACGAGCCGGTGACCGACGAGCAGGTCCAGGCGATCTACGACCTGGTCAAGTTCGGCCCCACCGCCTTCAACCAGTCGCCGCTGCGCGTCGTCCTGGTCCGCTCGGCCGAGGGCCGCGAGCGCCTGGTCAAGCACATGGCCGAGGGCAACCGCCCGAAGACCACGGCCGCCCCGCTGGTCGCCCTCCTGGTCGCGGACCACGAGTTCCACGAGGAGCTCCCGGCGCTCCTGCCGCACTTCCCGCAGGCCAAGGACGCGTTCTTCTCCGAGCGCCCGGTCCGCGAGCAGTCCGCCGCGCTGAACGCCGCGCTCCAGGCCGCCTACTTCATCATCGGCGTCCGCGCCGCCGGCCTGGCCGCCGGCCCGATGACCGGCTTCGACGCCGCGGGCATCGAGAAGGAGTTCCTGGACGGCGACCACAAGCTGCTCATGGCCGTCAACATCGGCAAGCCGGGCGAGGACGCCTGGTTCCCGCGCCTGCCCCGCCTGTCCTACGACGAGGTCGTCACGACCGTCTGATCCCCTCGGGCCGCGCATACGGAAGGACCCCCGACGCTCGCCGTCGGGGGTCCTTCCGTATGCGCGCGGGACCTCAGGAGGCCGTCTTCAGTGCTGCGGCCATCTCCGTCAGGCTCTCCAGCGGTGCCGAGCCGGTGACGACCGTGGTGACACCCTCGGCGTGCAGCACGAGGGCGTCGTACTTCGGGCCCTCCCAGCGCTGCCACTCCTCGCCGGCGACCTCCTGGGTGCGGCCGGTGTCCTCGGCGTCGTGGCTGACCTCGGGGACGTACTTCTTCGCGGGGGTCGTGGACTGCTCCACGGCGACGTACCGCCCGTCCGGGTCGAGGAAGCCCAGGTGCCAGCCCGCACCCGCCTGGCTCTCGTACGAGACGGAGGTCGGCTTCCAGTCCTTCGACAGCCCGGCCGGGGCCGCCACGGGATACGGCGCGGCGCGACGGGCCGTCGCGAGCTCGACCCGGTAGTCGACCGCCTTGATCGGGTCGGCCTTGTCGTCGTGCGGGATGAAGATGTAGACGACGCCCGCCACTGCGGTGATCACGAGCATCGACAGGAACATGTCCCGGACGGTCTGCTTGCCTCGCATGCTTGCCACGGACCCAATGGTGGCATGAGGCCCCGGGCGCCCCGCCAGCGGGCATCCGCTCATTCGTGACCCGCTCTGCTCATTTTATCGACCTACCGATAGAGTCACAGCACCCTCTTTTCCGGTCGTCGTCGTACAGAAAGGTGCGCTCCGATGTCCGAGCATCATCTGCCGTCCCAGCTCGAGGTCTCCCCGGAGGCCCCAGACCGCAACCTGGCCCTCGAACTGGTCCGGGTCACCGAGGCCGCCGCCATGGCCGCCGGGCGCTGGGTCGGCCGCGGCGACAAGATCGGCGCCGACGGCGCCGCCGTGAAAGCCATGCGCACCCTCGTCTCCACGGTGTCGATGAACGGCATCGTCGTCATCGGTGAGGGCGAGAAGGACGAAGCCCCCATGCTGTTCAACGGCGAGCGGGTCGGCGACGGCACCGGAGCCGAGGTCGACATCGCCGTCGACCCGATCGACGGCACCACGCTCAACGCGAAGGGCATGCCCAACGCGATCGCCGTCCTGGCCGCCGCCGACCGCGGTGCGATGTTCGACCCGTCCGCGGTCTTCTACATGGACAAGCTGGTCACCGGACCCGAGGCGGCCGACTTCGTCGACATCAACGCCCCGGTGTCCGTGAACATCCGGCGTGTCGCCAAGGCCAAGAGCTCCACCCCCGAGGACGTCACCGTCGTCATCCTCGACCGCCCACGTCACGACGGCATCGTCAAGGAGATCCGGGAGACGGGCGCCCGGATCAAGTTCATCTCCGACGGCGACGTCGCCGGATCGATCATGGCCGCACGCGAGGGCACCGGCGTCGACCTGCTCATGGGGATCGGCGGAACCCCCGAGGGCATCATCTCGGCCTGCGCCATAAAGTGCCTCGGCGGTGTCATCCAGGGGAAGCTCTGGCCCAAGGACGAGGCGGAGCGGCAGCGTGCGCTGGACGCCGGTCACGACCTCGACCGGGTGCTCTCGACGGACGACCTCGTCAGCGGGGACAACGTGTTCTTCGTCGCCACCGGGATCACCGACGGCGAACTCCTGCGCGGTGTGCGGTACCGCGCGGAGACGGCGACCACCGAGTCCCTGGTGATGCGGTCCAAGTCCGGCACGATCCGGAAGATCGACTCGACCCACCGGCTGTCGAAGCTGCGCGCCTACAGCGCCATCGACTTCGACCGCGCCAAGTAACAGCCGGCTGAGCAGCTGGGCCGCCGGGCAACCGCGCCGAGCCGAAGGGCCGAGCGCGAGGGACGGCCTTCTGCCGGGCAGGAGAGCCCGGCCGAAGGGCCCGGTAGGAGAGCCGGGCAAGAAGGACGGCCGGGTGTCCGCGTCGCGTGACCGCGCCGCCGCAGGAGACCCGGCCGCACGGATGTGGGGGCCGCCCGCTCGGGCGGCCCCCACATCCCTTCGCGCGAGGGTCAGCCGGCCGCGGCTATGCGTTCCGCCGGGGCGGCGGCCTTGAGCTCCATCTCCCGCCGGCGGCGCCGGGCGAGCACCACCCGGCGTTCGGCGGCGGTCAGTCCGCCCCAGACGCCGTAGGGCTCGGGCTGCATGAGGGCGTGCTCCCGGCACTCGACCATCACCGGGCATCTCGCGCAGACCTGCTTCGCGGCCTCTTCGCGTGAGAGCCGGGCAGCGGTAGGCTCCTTCGACGGAGCGAAGAACAGCCCGGCTTCGTCCCGGCGGCACACCGCCTCCGAGTGCCAGGGCCCCGCCTGGTCCTCCCGCGCGGGAGTGCGCTGGGACGGAACGGCGGCGACCTGCAGGGGCTGATGCGGCGAATGCAGCACGGTCCACTCCTGACGACGGCTTGGGCTTCGTGAGCGCGAGACGATGCAGCTGTCCCTACCCGCTGTACGCACGCCTATGCACTGAGTGGCGTCACCTTCGGCCCCGCGCAAGGCCGCCGAATCGGAATCTGGCCGAAATTCGCGCCGTCCCCGCCGACCGCCGTCAGTGGCCGAGGTGCTTGCGCAACTGCTTGTGCAGATTGGCAATGAGCTTGCCACGTTTGGGTTTTGCCTCGACGCTGCCGAGAACGGAGTAGCCGTTCACGATGACCACCGGTGCTTCCGGGTCGGCGGATTCCAGTGTGTCGACTTCGAAATTGCCGAAAATGCCCGTACCGCTGCCGCGCAGCGAGATGTTCTCGGGAACCTTGATCTCGACGCTGCCGAAGATGGAGGTCGCGTTGACGACCGTGAGCCGCTGCCCGAACAGCGCCTCGGTCAGGTCGATCTCGACGCTGCCGAAGACCGCGAAGGCGTTCGTGCGACCGCCGACCCGCCAACGCCCCTTGCGGGTGGAGCTGCTGAACACCGCCACCAGATTCTCGGCAGGCCCGGTCGGGGCCTCGGCGTCGTACCCGTAGGCCGGGGCGGAGGGGCGGGCGGGGCCGCCCTGCACCGGCAGGTCCCGCACCAGCGGCTCCAGTTCGCCGACGGTCTTGGCCCGGTAGACGAGGTCGACCCGCTCGGCATGCTCCTCGGCGGTCAGCCGGCCTTCGGCCATGGCCTCGCGCAGGATGTCCGCGATCCGGTCCCGGTCCGCGTCGGACGCTCGGATTCCGGCGGGCGCGGGACCGGCCGGAGCGACGGGCTGCTGGGGCTGCTTCTCGAGGTCCACCGGACCAGCTTACTCAAACGCGATAGATCGCGACAGGTACCCGCGCGCGTACTTGCCCGGATTCCGGCCGGGAGCGGCGGGCCTGCCGGGTGAGCCTTACCTCACAGGCCAGGCGGCCCTCAGGGGTTCTACCCTGGTGGATGCGCTGCCCAAGGGTGGTCAGCCGCCGTCGCCGAGTGAGGAATGGCCGTAATGCCAGAGTTTGCGTACTCCGATCTGCTCCCCCTGGGAGAGGACACCACGCCGTACCGGCTGGTGACCGCCGAGGGCGTCTCGACCTTCGAGGCCGACGGCCGTACGTTCCTCAAGGTGGCTCCGGAGGCTCTGCGCACCCTCGCGGCCGAGGCCATGCACGACATCTCGCACTATCTGCGCCCCGCTCACCTGGCGCAGCTGCGCCGCATCGTGGACGACCCCGAGGCCTCGTCCAACGACAAGTTCGTCGCGCTGGACCTGCTGAAGAACGCGAACATCGCCGCCGCGGGGGTCCTCCCCATGTGCCAGGACACCGGCACGGCCATCGTCATGGGCAAGCGCGGGCAGAACGTCCTCACCGAGGGCGGTGACGAGGAGGCCCTGTCGCACGGCATCTTCGACGCCTACACCAAGCTGAACCTGCGCTACTCGCAGATGGCGCCGCTGACCATGTGGGACGAGAAGAACACCGGCTCGAACCTCCCGGCGCAGATCGAGCTGTACGCGACCGACGGCGGCGCGTACAAGTTCCTCTTCATGGCGAAGGGCGGCGGCTCGGCGAACAAGTCGTTCCTCTACCAGGAGACCAAGGCGGTCCTGAACGAGGCCTCCATGATGAAGTTCCTGGAGGAGAAGATCCGTTCGCTGGGTACGGCGGCCTGCCCGCCCTACCACCTGGCGATCGTGGTCGGCGGTACGTCGGCCGAGTTCGCGCTGAAGACCGCGAAGTACGCCTCCGCCCACTACCTCGACGAGCTGCCCTCCGAGGGTTCCCCGACGGGCCACGGCTTCCGGGACCAGGAGCTGGAGCAGAAGGTCTTCGAGCTGACCCAGAAGATCGGCATCGGCGCCCAGTTCGGCGGCAAGTACTTCTGCCACGACGTCCGGGTCGTCCGCCTCCCCCGGCACGGCGCCTCGCTTCCCGTCGCGATCGCCGTGTCCTGCTCGGCCGACCGCCAGGCGACCGCCAAGATCACCGCCGAGGGCGTGTTCCTGGAGCAGCTGGAGAAGGACCCGGCGCGCTTCCTCCCGGACACCACCGACGAGCACCTGGACGAGTCCGGTGACGTGGTGAAGATCGACCTGAACCAGCCGATGGACGACATCCTGGCCGAGCTGGCCAAGTACCCGGTCAAGACACGGCTCTCGCTCACCGGCCCGCTGGTCGTGGCGCGCGACATCGCGCACGCCAAGATCAAGGAGCGGCTGGACGCGGGCGAGGAAATGCCGCAGTACCTCAAGGACCACCCGGTGTACTACGCGGGTCCGGCGAAGACCCCCGAGGGCTACGCCTCCGGCTCCTTCGGCCCGACGACGGCCGGCCGCATGGACAGCTACGTCGCCCAGTTCCAGGCCGCGGGCGGATCCAAGGTCATGCTGGCGAAGGGCAACCGCTCCCAGCAGGTCACCGACGCCTGCGACGCGCACGGCGGTTTCTACCTCGGCTCGATCGGCGGCCCCGCGGCACGTCTGGCCCAGGACTGCATCAAGAAGGTCGAGGTCGTCGAGTACGAGGAGCTCGGCATGGAGGCGGTCTGGCGTATCGAGGTGGAGGACTTCCCCGCGTTCATCGTCGTCGACGACAAGGGCAACGACTTCTTCACCGAGCCCGCCCCGGCGCCGACCTTCACCAGCATCCCGGTCCGCGGTCCCGGCCTCGGCTGACCGCCCGGACGCGGTGTCCGCAGGGGTGCCCCGCCACGGCGGGGCACCCCTGCGGTGTTCCCGGGGCCTCCGGCGGCGCCCGACCCGCCGCGTATGTCCGGCCGGCGGCCCGCGTGCGGATATTTTCTGGCGGACGGCGCCCGGAAGGCGCCCCGGGGAACACCCGGGGAATACGGGGAACGGACCACGCGCTCATCTGCATCAGGAGGTTTGCACACCATGGACGGATCGGCCGAGGAAACGAAGTACCGCGTCGAGCACGACTCGATGGGCGAGGTGAGGGTGCCCGCGCACGCCAAGTGGCGGGCGCAGACGCAGCGCGCGGTGGAGAACTTCCCCATCTCAGGGCAACGGCTCGAGCGGGCCCACATCGAGGCCCTGGCCCGGATCAAGGCCGCCGCGGCCAAGGTCAACGCCGAGCTGAAGGTGCTGGACCCGGAGATCGCCGAGGCCGTCCAGGAGGCCGCGGCAGAGGTGGCGGCGGGGCGCTGGGACGAGCACTTCCCCGTCGACGTGTTCCAGACCGGTTCCGGCACGTCCTCGAACATGAACACCAACGAGGTCGTGGCCACGCTCGCCGCCGAGCGGCTGGGGCGCGAGGTGCACCCCAACGACCATGTGAACGCCTCCCAGTCGTCCAACGACGTGTTCCCCTCCTCCATCCACATCGCCGCGACCGCGGCCGTCACCGCGGATCTGATCCCGGCGCTCGAACACCTGGCCGCCGCCCTGGAGCGGAAATCGGCCGAATTCGCGGACGTCGTGAAGTCGGGCCGTACGCATCTGATGGACGCCACTCCCGTCACCCTGGGCCAGGAGTTCGGCGGCTACGCGGCGCAGATCCGCCACGGCGTGGAGCGGCTGCGCTCCTCGCTCCCCCGCCTCGCCGAACTCCCGTTGGGGGGCACGGCGGTGGGGACGGGGATCAACACGCCGCCCGGCTTCTCGGCCGCCGTGATCGCCGAGGTCGCCCGCACCACGGGGCTCCCGCTCACGGAGGCCCGTGACCACTTCGAGGCGCAGGGGGCCAGGGACGGGCTCGTGGAGACCTCCGGCCAGCTCCGTACCGTCGCCGTGTCGCTCACCAAGATCTCCAACGACCTGCGCTGGATGGCGTCGGGGCCGCGCACGGGGCTGGCCGAGATCAACCTGCCCGATCTCCAGCCCGGCTCCTCGATCATGCCGGGCAAGGTCAACCCGGTCGTCCCGGAGGCCGTGCTGATGGTCGCGGCCCAGGTGACGGGCAACGACGCCACGGTCGCCGCCGCCGGGGCCGCGGGCAACTTCGAGCTCAACGTGATGCTCCCGGTGATCGCGAAGAACCTCCTGGAGTCGGTGCGGCTGCTCGCCAACGCCTCCCGGCTGCTCGCCGACCGCACGGTCGACGGCATCACGGCCAACGTGGAGCGGGCGCGGCAGTACGCGGAGTCCTCGCCCTCGGTGGTGACCCCGCTGAACAAGTACATCGGCTACGAGGAAGCGGCGAAGGTCGCCAAGAAGTCCCTGGCCGACGGCACGACGATCCGGGAGACCGTGCTGGCCGGGGGTTACGTGGAGCGCGGCGACCTGACGCGGGAACAGCTCGACGCGGCCCTCGACGTGTTGCGTATGACCCGGCCGTGACGCGCGGGGCGGCGCGCCGGGGGCCACGTCCCTAAGATCTCTTCATGACAGCGACGGAAGCGGGTACGGGAGCAGGCACCCCGGCGGGTGCGGGTGACGACGGGCGCTGGGCACCGGGGGACCAGATCCTCTGGCGCTACCGGGCCAACGGCAGGCCGGGCGACGGCGGCCCCTCGGTGCACATCTGCCGCCCCGTCACCGTCGTCCAGGACACCGACGAGCTGCTGGCCGTCTGGATGGCGTCCGGCACGGAGTGTGTGCGGCCGGTCCTGGCCGACGGCACCCAGGTCCACGCCGAGCCGCTCGCCACCCGCTACACCCGCCCGCGCACGACGGTGCGCTCGCGCTGGTTCGGCTCGGGTGTGCTCAAGCTCGCCCGGCCGGGTGACCCCTGGTCCGTCTGGCTGTTCTGGGACCGCGGCTGGCTCTTCCGCAACTGGTACGTCAACCTGGAGGAGCCCAGGTCACGCTGGTCCGGCGGGGTTGACTCGCAGGACCACTTCCTCGACATCTCCGTGCGTCCCGACCACAGCTGGGAGTGGCTCGACGAGGACGAGTTCGCCCAGGCTCAGCGGGTCGGGCTGATGGACGCCGCCACCGCCGGGCGGGTGCGTGAGGCGGGCCTGGCGGCCGTCGAGGTGATCCGGCGCTGGGGCCCGCCGTTCAGCGACGGCTGGGAACACTGGAGGCCCGACCCGCTGTGGCAGGTGCCCGCGCTGCCGGATGACTGGGACCGCGCCCCTGCCCCCACGCCGTCGTGAGACCCTTGATGCACCCCAGGGGGGCGAACGTAGGATCGGCCTCCATGGACAGCTTCGCCGGACCGCTTCACCGCAACCGGCCGGAACGGCCGGGGACCTGACCACCAGTCACCGCACGCACCGCACGAGTCACACGGGCCACGAAGCCGGGTGGGCCGTGCGGTCGCACGAACCACTACGAGGGGTGGAGACGTGCTCGCTTTCCGCTGCCCCGCCGCCGGGAGACGCCGTAGGAGGCCGCCCGGCGGCCGTACGGTTTCGGCCCCTTTCCCGAGGGCATCCGGTGACAGCCGTTGTTCTCAGCGCTCTTGCCGGGGCACAGTGGCGCCCCACAAGGTGATTGCCTCATACAACCGGCCCGGACGGACGGAATCCCACGCGTGACGGAGCATCCCACCTCCCACGAAGGCCGGCAGCCGCTCGCTGCCCGGCCGCAGGAACGCGCCCGGCCCCGGCAGCAGGAGGCCCCGCCGGGCGCCGCTGCCACCGCCGCGATCCCCGGCCCCTCCCGGGTGCCGGGCGCTGGGGGCGAGGCCGCGGTGAATCCTGCCGCGAACAGCGCGCCGGTCCCGAATCCCTCGCCGGGCACGGCCGCGGACTCCGCGGCGCCCGGCGCCGACACCCAGGCGGTCAGCCGCCGCGAGGGTGACCGGCTGCGGTTCGTGGGCGCCGCGACCCGCCGGATCGCCCGGGGCATAGACCTGGACGAGATCGTGCTCGGCCTGTGCAGGGCGAGCGTGCCCACGTTCTCCGACGCCATACTCGTCTATCTGCGCGACCCGCTCCCGGTGGGCGACGAGCGGCCGGTGAGTCCGTTCGTGCTGCGGCTGCGGCGTACCGACAGGCTGCGGCTGCCCGAGGAGGAGAGCGAGAGCGGTTCGGACGGCGAGCGGCTGCGGCCGCTGGTCACGGACCCTCAGGCCGGGCTGCTGCCGGCCGCCGACCTGTGCGAGATCCGGGCGGGCGGCGCGCTCGCCGAGGTGCTGCGCGGGGTGCGGCCCGTCTTCGGGGACTCGGCCGCCGCCCGCGTCGCCCTGCCCGAGCTGCTGGGGGCGGGCCGGACCGTACCCACCGGGCACCGCGCGATCCTGGCACCGCTGCGCGGCCGGCGGCGGGTGATCGGTGCCGCCGTCTTCCTGCGGGGCACGGACCGTCCGCCCTTCGAAGCCAACGACCTGCTGGTCGCCGCCCAGCTGGCCACGCACACCGCGCTCGGCATCGACAAGGCCGTGCTGTACGGCCGCGAGGCCTACATCGCCGACGAGTTGCAGCGCACGATGCTGCCCGACTCCCTGCCGCAGCCCACCGGCGTACGCCTGGCGTCGCGCTACCTCCCGGCCGCGGAGACGGCCCGGGTCGGCGGGGACTGGTACGACGCGATCCCGCTCCCCGGCAGCCGGGTCGCCCTGGTCGTGGGTGACGTGATGGGTCACTCCATGACGTCCGCGGCGATCATGGGCCAGCTGCGCACCACCGCGCAGACGCTGGCCGGCCTCGACCTGCCGCCGCAGGAGGTCCTGCACCATCTGGACGAGCAGGCCCAGCGGCTCGGCAGTGACCGCATGGCCACCTGCCTGTACGCGGTGTACGACCCGGTCGCGCACCGGATCACCGTCGCCAACGCGGGCCACCCGCCGCCCGTGCTGCTGCACCTGGGCGGCCGGGCCGAGGTGCTCCGGGTGCCGCCGGGGGCTCCGATCGGGGTCGGCGGGGTCGACTTCGAGGCCGTCGAGCTGGACGCGCCGGCCGGGGCCACGCTGCTCCTCTACACGGACGGCCTGGTGGAGTCCCGGATGCGGGACGTCTGGACGGGCATCGAGATCCTCCGGGAGCGGCTCGCGGCCACCGCGCAGCTGACCGGGCCGGACCACTCGCCGCCGCTGGAGGCGCTCTGCGACGACGTGCTGGACATGCTCGGCCCGGGAGACCGGGACGACGACATCGCCCTGCTGGCCGCGCGCTTCGACGGGATCGCGCCCAGCGATGTCGCGTACTGGTACCTGGAGCCGGAGGACGCGGCGCCGGGCCGGGCCCGCAGGCTGGCCCGCAGGGCGCTGAGCCGGTGGGGTCTGGACGATCTGTCGGACGAGATGGAGCTGCTGGTCAGCGAGGTGGTCACCAACGCGGTGCGCTACGCCGAGCGGCCGGTGACACTGCGGCTGCTGCGCACCGACATCCTGCGCTGCGAGGTCGGCGACGACTCGCCGCAGCTGCCCAG
Organism: Streptomyces sp. NPDC006516; assembly: GCF_040611875.1. Taxonomy (NCBI): domain Bacteria; kingdom Bacillati; phylum Actinomycetota; class Actinomycetes; order Kitasatosporales; family Streptomycetaceae; genus Streptomyces; species Streptomyces sp. NPDC006516. Next base: position 729,912 of record NZ_JBEXPD010000002.1, on the reverse strand, counting down.
GCAGCGGCGCGCCCGGGAGACCGACGAGGGCGGGCGCGGGCTGTTCCTGGTGAACCGGCTGGCGAGGCGGTGGGGTGCGACCCGGCTCTCCACGGGCAAGGTGGTCTGGTTCGAGATGGCCACCCCCTGATCCGCACGGCCGCTGACGCCGCACACGAGCGAGGGACGGCTGACGCCGGACCTGCGAGCGGCGGCTGAGGCCGGACAGGCGAGGGGCGGGTGCCGGCCGGCACCCGCCCCTCGTGTGTCTACTGACCCAGCAGATTCTCCGCGCCCGGCCGCTCGCCGGGCGGCTGGTCCCCGTCACCGGGCTCATCGGTCCTGCTGGGCGTCGTGCTGGGCGTCCCGGAGGGGGTCTCGCTCGGCGTCTGTGCCGGCGGCGACTCCTCGCTCGGGGTCTCGCTCGGCGTCTGCGAGGGCGTCTCGGGCTCCTCGGACGGGGTCTCGGAGGGCTCCTCGGACTCGGAGGGGGTCGTTGAAGGGCTCTCGGTCACCACCGTCTCGCCGCGCTCGACGCCCTCCAGGTCGAAGGTCGCGTCGGAGCCGCCGCCGAGCGCGCCGAGGGTGTAGTCCGCCCAGATCCTCGCGGGGAAGCCGCCACCGTTGGCGCGGCCGGAATTGGCCGTGCCGGTCAGCGTGACCTGGCCTCCGCCGTCCTTGGTGGACTCACCGAACAGGGCGACGACCGTCGTGAGCTCCGGGGTGTACCCGGCGAACCACGCCGCCTTGTTGTTCTCCGACGTACCCGTCTTGCCCGCCGCGTCGTAGGCGGAGGTGTTCGCCGCTCGGCCGGAGCCGATGTCGACCACCTCGGTCAGCGCCTTCGTCACGGTGTCGGCGGACGCCCGGCTGATCACCTGACCGCCGGTGCCGTCGACGGGCTCCATGGTGCGGTCACGGTGCACGGCGGACTTGACGATGGTCGGGGTGACCTTCTTGCCGTGGTTGTCGAGGGTGGCGTAGACCCCGGCCATGTCCCACGTCGAGGCGTTCATGGTGCCGAGCGTGATCGCGGGCCGCTCGGGGAAGTTCTTGTCCGGTACGCCGAGGGCGAGCGCGGTCTTCTTCACCGCGCTCGGGGTGACGTCGACGACCATCTGCGCGAAGACGGAGTTGATCGACTTGTCCATCGCCGTCTGGACGGTGGGGCTGTCGTAGCTGATGTCGTCCTCGTTCTGCGGGGCGAACGGGGTGTCGCTGCCGACGACGGGGCGTTTGCTGGTGCCGTCGTACACGGTGTCGAGACCGATCAGGTCGCCGTCCTGGGTCCTCGACCCGTTCTCCAGCGCGGAGGCGAGCACCAGCGGCTTGAAGGTGGACGCGGGCTGGTAGTCCTGCCGGGTGGCGTTGGATATCCAGTGCTCGGTGGCACCGACTCCGCCGTAGAGGGCGACGACCTTGCCCGTCTTGGGGTCGACGGAGGTGGCACCCGCCTGGACGGTCGCGTCGACCTTGCTGGCCTTGCGGTCGAGCTGGTCCTCCAGCTGGGCGTCGACCGACTTCTCCAGCTGCTTCTGCTTCTTCTTGTCGATGTTGAGGGTGATCGTCCAGCCGCCGGCCTCCCGCATCTCCTCGGTGATGCCCTGGCGCTCCATCTCGTCGTTCGCGGCCTCGACGAGGTAGCCGGTCTGGCCGTCCATGCCGGGGGCAGCCTTGGGCGAGTCCGGGACGGGGAAGGTCAGCTTGTCCCGCTCGGCCTGGCCGAGCCAGCCCTCGTCGACCATGTTGTCCAGCGTGTAGGCCCAGCGCTCCTTGACCAGCTTCTTGCCGGTCTTGGAGGCGACCGCCCAGTCGTACTGGCTCGGGGCCTGGAGCAGCGCGGCGAGGTAGGCGCCCTGGGAGGTGTCGAGGTCCTTGGCGTCGACGCCGTAGTAGGCCTGAGCCGCCGCCTGGATGCCGCTCGCACCGCGCCCGTAGTACACCGTGTTGAGGTACCCGGCGAGGATGTCGTCCTTCTTCATCCGCTGGTCGACCTTGAGCGAGATCACCAGCTCCTTGAGCTTGCGGGTGACCGTCTGGTCCTGCGTGAGGTAGTAGTTCTTCACGTACTGCTGGGTGATCGTGGAGCCGCCCTGCTTGCCCTTGCCGGAGAGCGTGTTGAGCAGACCGCGCGCGGTGCCCTTGAGGTCGACGCCCTGGTCCCGGTAGAAGGACTTGTTCTCGGCGGCGACGAAGGCGTGCTGGACGCTCTCGGGTACGACGTCGAGGTCGACTATCTCCCGGTTGACCTCGGAGTTGCTCCGGGCCAGCAGCGTGCCGTCGCTGTACTTGTAGACGTTGCTCTGCTTCTGGGCCTGTGCGTTGGCCTCAGGCACGTCGACGTACACGTAGAGCGCCGCGAAGGCCCCCATGACGAGCAGGCAGAGGCCGAAGAACGTACCCAGGATCTTCCGCCACGTGAAGAGCCGGCGTATGCCACCGCTCCTGGCAGCCCGTCGCGCATCCGCTCGGCCCATCGCTGTGGTGCTCCTGTTCTTCTGCTCGTACCGCTCCGGTCAGACCTGCCAGCTAACACCGAAAGCCTGGACAAAAGACAAGCGATCCGGTCTTTTCCGGACGTGAGAATCAGCACCCGGTCCTGAAGGAACCGACTCGCGAGGGATGCGCAAGGTTGCGAAACCCGTTAATGTGTAATCACATTGCTAGCGCGGCGCTATGCCGCACGAAACGGGGGACCCATGTCCGCACAGCACGGCCTTCCCGGCACCACCGACCCCGGCGCAGACCTGACCCCGGACGCACCCGAGATGCCCGCCCCGCAGGTCAGGGAGACGACCGCCCATTCCATCCCCGGCGGTCTGGGGCTCCTGCTGACCGTCCTCGGGGTGCTCGTCGGCGTGGCCCTGGCCATCGTCGGCGGCGTGCTCGGCTCCGACGGGCACAACGGCGTCGGCATCCCGCTCTTCGTCCTGGGCCTGCTCCTGGTCGTCACCTCCTTCTTCTGCATGAGCGGTGTGAAGATGGTCGCTCCGGGCGAGGCCCGGGTCATCCAGCTCTTCGGCCGGTACGTCGGCACGATCCGCGCGGACGGCCTGCGGTGGATCAACCCGCTGACCTCCAGCCGCAAGATCTCCACCCGTGTCCGCAACCACGAGACGGCAGTCCTGAAGGTCAACGACGCGTACGGCAACCCGATCGAACTGGCCGCGATCGTCGTCTGGAAGGTCGAGGACACGGCGCAGGCGCTCTTCGAGGTCGACGACTTCCTGGAGTTCGTCGCCACCCAGACCGAGGCGGCCGTCCGGCACATCGCGATCGAGTACCCGTACGACGCCCACGAGGAGGACGGCCTCTCGCTGCGGGGCAACGCCGAGGAGATCACCGAGAAGCTCGCGGCGGAGCTCACCGCCCGGGTGCAGGCGGCGGGCGTACGGATCATCGAGTCCCGCTTCAGCCACCTCGCGTACGCCCCCGAGATCGCCTCCGCGATGCTCCAGCGGCAGCAGGCGGGCGCGGTCGTCGCGGCCCGGCAGCAGATCGTCGAGGGTGCGGTGGGCATGGTCGAGATGGCGCTGACCCGGATCGCCGAGCAGGACATCGTCGAGCTCGACTCCGAGCGCAAGGCGGCGATGGTCAGCAACCTGATGGTGGTGCTGTGCGGTGACCGCGCCGCGCAGCCGGTCCTGAACACGGGCACGCTCTACCAGTGACGGACGAAGCGACTCCTCCCGACGCCGGCGCGGGCCGGCCGGCCCGGCGCGGCCCCACCCGCAAGCAGATGCTGCTGCGGCTGGATCCGGCGGTGCACGACGCGCTGGCCCGGTGGGCGTCGGACGAGCTGCGCAGCGCGAACGCGCAGATCGAGTTCCTGCTGAGGCGCGCCCTCGCGGAGGCGGGCCGGCTCCCGGGGAGCGCGGCACCGATCCCCCGCCGGGGCCGGCCGCCGAAGTCCCCTCCGGGGGAGCAGCCGGGGCCCACCGGGTGACTGCGCACCGCCGGCCCCCGGGTGGGAACCCTCGGGAGCCGGCGGGCTCAGGGACTCGTATACACGCCAGGTATACACACCATGTACAGTGCGCCTCATGTCAATCGGTCACACACTCCTCGGACTCCTGGAGTCCGGTCCCCGCCACGGCTACGACCTCAAGCGCGCCTTCGACGAGAAGTTCGGGCAGGACCGGCCCCTGCACTACGGCCAGGTCTACGCGACCATGTCGCGTCTGCTCAAGAACGGGCTCGTCGAGGTCGACGGGGTCGAGACGGACGGCGGGCCCGAGCGCAAGCGCTACGCCATCACCGACGCGGGCATCACCGATGTCTCCAGCTGGCTCGCACAGCCGGAGAAGCCCGAGCCGTACCTCCAGTCGACCCTGTACACGAAGGTCGTCCTGGCCCTGCTCACCGGCCGGAGCGCGGCCGGCCTCCTGGACGCGCAGCGCTCCGAGCATCTGCGCCTGATGCGCGTCCTCACCGACCGCAAGCGCAAGGGCGACCTCGCGGACCAGCTGATCTGCGACCACGCCCTCTTCCACCTCGAAGCCGACCTGCGGTGGCTCGAACTGACCGCCGCGCGGCTGGACAAGCTCGCCGAGGTGGTCGTCCCGTGACTCCCGCCGGCTCCCTCCTGGTCGCCCAAAACCTGCGCAAGACCTACGGCTCGACGCCCGCCCTCGACGGTGCCTCCTTCTCCGTGCACCCGGGCGAGATCGTCGCCGTGATGGGCCCGTCCGGCTCCGGCAAGTCGACCCTGCTGCACTGCCTGGCCGGAATCGTCACCCCCGACGCGGGCACCGTCAGCTACGGCGGGCGCGAGCTGTCCTCGATGTCCGACGCCGAGCGCAGCGCCCTGCGCCGCTCCGACTTCGGCTTCGTGTTCCAGTTCGGTCAGCTGGTCCCCGAGCTGACCTGCGTGGAGAACGTCGCCCTGCCGCTGCGCCTCGACGGCGTCAGGCGGAAGGAGGCCGAACGCACCGCCCTGGAGTGGATGGAGCGCCTGGAGGTCGGGAGCAGCGCCGGCCGGCGCCCCGGAGAGGTGTCCGGCGGTCAGGGCCAGCGCGTGGCCGTGGCCCGCGCCCTGGCCGCCTCCCCCAAGGTCATCTTCGCCGACGAGCCGACGGGGGCGCTGGACTCCCTCAACGGCGAGCGGGTCATGGAACTGCTGACGGAGTCCGCCCGCACCGCCGGCACCGCCGTCGTGCTCGTCACGCACGAGGCACGCGTCGCCGCGTACTCGGACCGCGACATCGTCGTGCGCGACGGCCGCTGCCTCGACGCGGAGTACGCCGTATGACGTGGCTGCGCGACCTCGGCCTCGGCATACGCTTCGCCGTCGCGGGAGGCCGGGAGGGCTGGGCGCGGACCGCGCTCACCGCGGTCGGCGTGGGGCTGGGCGTGGCGATGCTGCTGACGGCCGCGTCCGTGCCGCATCTGCTGGACCAGCGCTCCGCCCGCGACCAGGCCCGCACAGAGGCCTCGGTGTCGCGGAACAGCGCCCACGTCCCGAAGTCGGACAGCACGGTCCTGCGGGTCGGCGCGACGACGGAGTACCGCGGCCGGACCGTCGAAGGATTCCTGATGCGCGCGGAGGGGGCACATCCGGCCGTACCGCCCGGCGTGGCGGCCTTTCCCGCGCCCGGTGAGATGGCGGCCTCGCCCGCTCTCCGTGACCTGTTGTCCTCCCCGGAGGGCGCGCTCCTCAAGGAGCGGTTGCCGTACCGGATCACCTCGACGATCGCCGACACGGGCCTGCGCTCACCGAACGAGCTGTACTTCTACGTGGGCAGCGACTCGCTGACCCGCGCCGGCGGCGGGCACCGGCTTGCCGGTTACGGCGACGCCGGCGGGCGCGAGCCGCTCTCGCCCGTCCTGGTCGTCCTCGTCATCATGATCTGCGTCGTGCTGCTGGCACCCGTCGCGGTCTTCATCGGCACCGCCGTACGGTTCGGCGGCGACCGCCGCGACCGCAGGCTCGCCGCTCTCCGCCTGGTCGGTACCGACATCCGGGCGACCCGCCGGATCGCGGCCGGCGAAGCGCTGTTCGGCTCCGCGCTGGGCGTGCTGGCCGGGGCGGTGTTCTTCCTCGTGGGCCGCAGGTTCGTCGGCCACGTCGAGGTGTGGGACCACAGCGCCTTCCCGTCCGACCTCACCCCCGCCGCCTGGCAGGTGGCGCTCGTCGCCGTGGCCGTTCCCCTGTCCGCCGTGGCCGTCACGCTGGTCGCCATGCGCTCGGTGGCCGTCGAACCGCTGGGGGTCCTGCGCAACGCGGGCAGCCGCAGGCGCCGCCTGTGGTGGCGGCTGCTGGTACCGGCGCTGGGGCTGGCCGTCCTCGGGCTGACGGGCCGGGTGGAGGAGTCCACCACCGTCGATCCCTACCCGCTCGCAGCCGGCGCCGTACTCGTCCTGTTCGGACTCGCCCTGCTCCTGCCCTGGCTCGTCGAGGCATGTGTGGGCAGGTTGCGCGGCGGCCCGCTGCCCTGGCAGCTGGCGGTCCGCCGGCTCCAGCTGAACAGCGGTGCGGCGTCCCGCGCCGTCAGCGGCATCACCGTGGCGGTGGCCGGTGCGGTGGCCCTCCAGATGCTGTTCGCCGCGGTCGGCGACGAGTTCGAGGCGATGACGGGGCAGGATCCGTCGCGCGCCCAGTTCCACACCTTCTCGGAGCAGGTCACCGGGGACGCCGCCGCCCGGACCATCGAGGAGTTCCGGGCGACGAAGGGGGTGGAACGCGTCATCGGCACCGTCGAGACGTACGTGACGAAGCCGGGGACGTACAGGGAGGACGAGGTCACGCCCACCACCTCCCTGACCGTGGGTGACTGCGCCACCTTGAAGGAGCTCGCCGAGATCAGCTCCTGCGCGGAGGGTGACGTCTTCGTCGTCCACCCCGGGGACGACAAGGAGATGAGCGACTGGGTCGACGAGACGGCGCGCAAGGGTGAGGAGATCGAGCTCAACGCCTCCCTCGAATGGGAGCCTGACGCGAAGCCGGTGCGCTGGACCTTGCCCGCGGACGCGCGGACCGTCACGGCCCGCCGCGACCCGGCCGGTGAGGAGCACTGGGGCATCATGGCGACGGTCGGGGCCATCGACCCGCGCATCCTGCCGAGCGCGCTGACCGTCGCGCAGATCAAGGTCGACGAGGGCGTGGAGGACGTGTCCGAGTACGTGCGGAACACGGCGGCCAGGATCGACCCGGGGATGCGGGTGGCCACCCTGGCCTCGAAGGAACGCGACCGCCGGTACGCAGGCGTGCAGACGGGCCTGCGGTTCGGCGCGTCGGCGACGCTGCTGCTGATCGCCGCCTCGATGCTCGTCTCCCAGCTGGAACAGCTCCGGGAGCGGAAGAGGCTGCTGTCGGTACTGGTCGCCTTCGGCACCAGGCGCGTCACTCTCGGCTGGTCGGTGCTCTGGCAGACCGCCGTCCCCGTGGTCATCGGCCTCCTGGTCGCGATCGCGGGGGGTGTCGGGCTCGGTGCCTTCATGACCTGGATGCTGGCCAAGACGGTGACGCGGTGGTGGCTGTTCCTGCCGCTGGCGGGTGCGGCAGGGGCCCTCGTCGTGGCAGTGACCCTGCTCTCGCTCCCCCTGCTGTGGCGCATGATGCGCCCGGACGGGCTGCGCACCGAGTGAGGGCGCGGGGTGAGCCCGTCGGCGTACGGGCTCACCCTCCGCGTGCGCCTCTCCCGCGAGGGCGGGGCGGGCGCGGGTGGGCTCACCCCTCCGTGTGCACCCGTACCGGCAGCGTCCCCAGCGCGCCCCGCAGGGCGGTCGCCAGCTCCTCGAACTCCTCGTGCCGCGCCGAGCCCGTCCGCACGGCCAGCGCCACGCGACGTGAGGGCGCGGGGTCCGTGAAACAGCCCGTGGACAGCGCCTCGTTGCGCCCGGTCTCCACCGTCACCGCCGTACGCGGCAGGAGCGTCACCCCGAGCCCGCCCGCGACCAGCTGCACCAGCGTGGAGAGCCCGGCGGCGGTCGTCGTCACCGGGGCGCCCTGGGTGCGTCCTGCCTCACGGCAGATGTCCAGCGCCTGGTCGCGCAGGCAGTGCCCCTCGTCGAGCAGCAGCAGCGGCAGATCACGCAGCGTCTCGCGCGGCAGGCCGGTGGCTCCGGCGAGGCGGTGCTCCTTCTCCATGACGAGCACGAAGTCCTCGTCGAACAGGGGGAGTTCCGTGACCCCGGGCACTCCGAGCGGCACGGCGAGCAGCAGCAGATCGAGCCGCCCGGCCGCGAGCCCGTCCAGCAGCGAGGAGGTCTGCTCCTCGTGGACCTGGAGGTCCAGCTCGGGATAGCGCTCGTGGACGAGCCTGAGCACGGCCGGCAGCAGATACGGCGCGACGGTCGGGATCACGCCGAGCCTGAGTATCCCGGTGAACGGCGCGCGCACCGCCTCGGCCTCCTCCATCAGCTCGCCGAGCGTCTCCAGCACCGCCCGGCTCCGCACCGCGAGCCGCTCACCCGCGGGTGTGAGCAGCACCTTGCGCGTCGTACGCTCGATGAGCTGGACACCGAGTGCCACCTCCAGCGCGGACACCGCCCCCGAGAGCGCCGGCTGACTCATCCCGATTGCTGCCGCCGCGTCCCGGAAGTGCAGATGTTCCGCCACGGCCACGAAGGCGCGCAGCTGCGAGAGGCTGGGCTGCTTGACCCTAATAGCCTGATTTACATACGCCACTGATAGGCACCTCCGATCATCGGGGCCAAGTGTAGCTATTTCCGTGATCAATGCACTGTGTGCCAAGGTGGGGGCAGTCCAACCCCCAGGAACGCCCTCAAAAGGGGATTTCCTACGCAGCAAGGAGTGCGCGTGCTCACTGTCGGTGACAAGTTCCCCGAGTTCGACCTGACCGCTTGTGTGTCGCTGGAGAGCGGCAAGGAGTTCGAGCAGATCAACCACAAGACCTACGAGGGTCAGTGGAAGATCGTCTTCGCGTGGCCGAAGGACTTCACCTTCGTGTGCCCCACCGAGATCGCCGCCTTCGGCAAGCTGAACGACGAGTTCGCCGACCGCGACGCGCAGATCCTCGGCTTCTCCGGTGACTCCGAGTTCGTGCACCACGCCTGGCGCAAGGACCACCCGGACCTGACCGACCTGCCCTTCCCGATGCTCGCCGACTCGAAGCACGAGCTCATGCGTGACCTCGGCATCGAGGGCGAGGACGGCTTCGCCCAGCGCGCCGTCTTCATCGTCGACCAGAACAACGAGATCCAGTTCACGATGGTGACCGCCGGTTCCGTGGGCCGTAACCCCAAGGAGGTCCTGCGGGTCCTCGACGCCCTGCAGACCGACGAGCTGTGCCCCTGCAACTGGACCAAGGGCGAGAACACCCTCGACCCGGTCGCCCTCCTCTCCGGCGAGTGAGCTGATACGACATGGCACTCGATGAACTGAAGTCCGCCATACCGGACTTCGCCAAGGACCTGAAGCTGAACCTCGGTTCGGTCATCGGCAACAGCGAGCTCCCCCAGCAGCAGCTGTGGGGCACCGTCCTGGCCTGCGCGATCGCCTCGCGCTCGCCGAAGGTGCTGCGCGAGCTGGAGCCGGAGGCCAAGGCCAGCCTCTCGGCCGAGGCGTACACCGCGGCGAAGTCGGCCGCCGCCATCATGGCGATGAACAACGTCTTCTACCGCACCCGGCACCTGCTGTCGGACCCCGAGTACGGGAACCTCCGTGCCGGCCTGCGGATGAACGTCATCGGCAAGCCGGGCGTGGAGAAGGTCGACTTCGAGCTGTGGTCGCTGGCCGTCTCCGCGATCAACGGCTGCGGCCAGTGCCTGGACTCGCACGAGCAGGTGCTGCGCAAGGCCGGCGTCGACCGTGAGACCATCCAGGAAGCCGTCAAGATCGCTTCGGTGATCCAGGCGGTCGGCGTGACCCTCGAAGCAGAGGCCGTGCTCGCCGAGCAGTGACCCGCAGTACCTTTGTACGAGAAGGGCCCCGAGGACGACCGACCGTCCCCGGGGCCCTTCTTCCGTGTCCGCCCGGTGACGGAAAGCGGGGCGCGGGGCCGGACGTGGAAGCTCAGCCCTTCCGGCCTGCTCCGCCGGAGGCACGGCCGGCCACCCTGCCGGCTCTCCGGTCCTACGGCTTCCGGTCGTCCTGCGGGGCCGCCCCGGTGCCGCCCTCGTCCTCCGCGACGGGACCGGAACCGGAACCGTCCGCGGGGTGGGGCCGGGTGGCGGGCGGCTCCTTCTGCGGCATCGCCGAGAGCGCCGTGGCCCCGTGCGGCCCGGGCCCGTCGACCACGGCCGGGTACTGCCCGTACGACCGCAGATAGCCGACTACCGTGTTGGTCACCGCGACCAGCGGTACGGCGACGACCGCACCCCCGATGCCCGCCACCATGCCGCCCGCGGCGACGGAGAGCACGACGGCCAGCGGATGGACGCGCACGGCGCGGCCGAGGATGAACGGCTGGAGGATGTGGCCCTCGATCTGCTGCACCGCGAGCACCACGATCAGCACCATCAGCGCGGTGAACACGCCCTGGGTGACGAGCGCGACGACCACGGCGAGCGCACCCGAGATCACGGCGCCGACCAGCGGGATGAAAGCGAAGAGGAAGATGAACACGGCGAGCGGGACCGCCATCGGCACATCGAGGAAGTAGATCCCCAGGCCGATGAAGATCGCGTCGATCAGGGCGACGATCACCGTGCCCCGCACATAGGCGGTCAGCGTCCGCCACGCACGCGGTCCCGCTCCGGCGACGCCGGGACGGGCCTGCGAGGGCACCAGCTTGAGGACCCACTGCCAGATCCGCTTCCCGTCGTACAGCAGGAAGAGCGTCGAGAACATCGCCAGCAACAGGCCGGTGAGCACCTCCACCATGACGGTGACGCCCTGGAGCCCGGCGGAGGTGATCTCCTCGGTGTTGGTGCTGATGGTGTCGCTGAGGTTCTTCGCGATGTCGTTGATCTGCGACTCGGTGACGTGGAACGGGCTGTCCAGGAGCCAGCGCTTCAGCTCGTCGATGCCGTCGCGGACCCGGTCGGAGAGCGTGTCCAGATTGTCCATCACCTGCCACACGACGAACCAGCCGACCAGGCCCATGACGACGAACCCGAGCACCGCCGTGACCGCGGTCGCCAGACCGCGCGGCAGCCCGAGTCGTCTCAGCCGTACGACCGTGGGCTGGAGCATCGCCGTCACCAGCATCGCGGCGGCGAAGGCGAGGACGACCAGCTGCACGGCGCTGATGATCCGCATCAGCACCCAGAGCGTGCCCGCCAGGACCAGCAGCCGCCATCCGGCCTCGGCGGCGACGCGCATCCCCCAGGGGATCGCGGCCACCGGTTCGGGCCGCGCGGCGACGGCGGGGGCGTAGGAGGGCGGGGCCGGTACCCGCTCGGCGACGACGGTGGACAGCGTCGACGAGGACGCGTCCTTCGCCGCATCGGCGTCGGCACGGCGCTCGTCCTCGGCGCGGCGTTCTTCCAGGCGCGCCCCGATCTCGGTGAGTTCGGCGCCCAGCCGACCGAGCCACCCCGGAAGTTTAGACATGGATTTTTTCCTTCCCCCATCCGCTCCCCGCACGCCCCGGAGCTCCGGGTTCGACCGTACACGCGGGAAACCCCGCACCGTACGAGACGGTGCGGGGCTTGCCGGAGTTGAGAGCTGGACCTCGCGAGGTCCTAGTACCAGTGGTTGACCTGCCAGAACGACCAGGCGGCGCACGGGCTGCCGTAGCGGTCGCTGTTCATGTAGCTGAGGCCCCACTTGATCTGGGTGGCCGGGTTGGTCTGCCAGTCCGCACCCGCCGACGCCATCTTGGAGCCGGGCAGCGCCTGCATGATGCCGTAGGCACCGGACGACGGGTTGGTCGCCTTGTAGTTCCAGCCCGACTCGCGCTCCACGATGTTGCTGAAGCACTGGAACTGGTCGGCCGGCATCATGGCCCGGGCCATGGCCTGGACCTCGGCGACGCTGTAGGAGCTCTGCGCCGAGAACGAGGAGGCGTCGCGGACGGAGGACCGGCTCGCGCGCTCGGCCTCTTCCTTGGCCTCGCGCTGCGCCTCCAGCTTGTCCTCGGCCGCCTGCTTCTTCGACTTGGCGTCCTTGGCGGCCTGGATGCGGGCCGTCTCCTCGGCCGACTTCTTCGCCGCCGCGTCGGCCGCGGATGCCTGGGCATCGGCCTGCTGCGTCAGCGAGGCGGTCTGCACCTGGGCCTGCTGGCCCGCGGGGATGTCTGCGAGCAGCGTGGTGTCGGCTGCGGCCGCCTCGAAGTTGTTGTCATCGGCAGCGGGAGCGCTGCCCGACGCAACGCCTACGACGGCGCCTACGGTGGTGACCGCGGTGGCTGATGCCACGGCGAACCCCCGGACCGAGATCCGGCTCACACGGTGTCCTTCCAGCATCGCCCGCTTAGGTGACCTCGCGGGCGCAATCGTGCCCCTGACACTGGCCTCCCTACTGCATGGGTCACGGGAGGCACGGGCCCGGTGGGCGGCTTCCTGACGGAAGCGCCGCGTGGTGCTCGCGGGCGGCATACGGACGGCGATTGTTGAGTTGTGTGGTGCGGGGCGCCTTCGGAGGTGCCCGAGTGCCGTATGCGGGGCCTGACGGAAGCAAGACTCTGCCGGACGGACACGGCCTGTTGCAATTCTGTGTTGCGTGTGAAAGCTCACACCCCGTTTGGCGCACAACTTTTTCGGAAATGACGGCGCAGCACAATGCCGCCCGGCTAAGCTCCTTGGCTCGCCGGGCGGCATCTATGGGATGTTGGGGGTCAGATGTGGCTGTCCTCCAGCATTTCGGTCACCAGTGCGGCGATCTGCGAACGCTCGGAACGGGTGAGCGTGACGTGCGCGAAGAGCGGATGCCCCTTCAGTTTCTCGACCACGGCGACGACTCCGTCGTACCGGCCGACCCTGAGGTTGTCCCGCTGGGCCACGTCATGGGTGAGCACGACGCGTGAATTCGCCCCGATCCGGGACAACACGGTCAGCAGGACGTTCCGCTCCAGGGACTGCGCCTCGTCCACGATCACGAAGGCGTCGTGGAGCGAGCGGCCCCGGATGTGGGTGAGCGGCAGTACCTCCAGCATCCCGCGTCCCAGCACCTCTTCGATGACCTCGCGTCCCGCGACCGCCGACAGGGTGTCGAAGACCGCCTGCGCCCAGGGGCTCATCTTCTCGGCCTCGCTGCCGGGGAGGTAGCCGAGCTCCTGCCCGCCGACCGCGTACAACGGCCGGAAGACCATCACCTTCTTGTGCTGACGGCGCTCCAGCACGGCCTCCAGTCCCGCGCAGAGAGCGAGGGCCGACTTTCCGGTGCCCGCCCGGCCGCCCATGGACACGATCCCGACGTCCGGGTCGAGGAGCAGATCGAGCGCGATGCGCTGCTCGGCGCTGCGGCCGTGGATGCCGAAGGCCTCCCGGTCGCCGCGCACGAGACGCACGTTGCCCTCGGCCGTGACCCTGCCGAGCGCCTTGCCGCGCTCGGACTGGAGGACCAGCCCGGTGTGCACGGGGAACTCGGCGGCCTCGGGGACGTACAGGGTCTCCTCGCTGAAGAGGAGGTCCACCTGTTCGGCCGCGAGGGAGAGCTCCGACATCCCGGTCCAGCCGGAGTCGGTGATGGCGAGTTCGGCGCGGTACTCCTCGGCGAGGAGACCGACCGAGGAGGCCTTGATCCGGAGCGGCAGGTCCTTGGAGACGACCGTGACGTCGTATCCCTCAGCCTGGAGATTGCGCGCGACCGCGAGAATCCGTGAGTCGTTGTCCCCCAACCGGTAGCCGGCGGGCAGTACGCCGGGGTCGGAATGGTTGAGCTCGACACGGAGCGAACCGCCCAGGTCCCCGAGCGGGATCGGGGCGTCCAGCCGGCCGTACCGGACGCGGAAGTCGTCCAGCAGGCGCAGGGCCTGACGGGCGAAGTATCCGAGCTCCGGGTGGTGCCGCTTGGCCTCCAGCTCCGTGACCACGACGATCGGCAGCACTACTTCGTGCTCGTCGAAGCGGGCCATGGCGTTGGGGTCGGCCAGCAGGACGCTGGTGTCGAGAACATAGGTGCGCCGGTCGGGCATGCGGCGCTTGGTGCTGGTCACCACGGAAGGACGTACCCCCTCGGACGAGGTCGGGGAGTGCGACGGAGGTCGCGGAACTTCCCGAAGGGAGAGGACGGACCGGGTTCGGACCCCGAGCGCGGGCCGAACGCCGGCCCTCCGCGTCGGCCGCTTGTCGTGCGGTCCTTCGTGTGCAAAGGGCCTCCCGGGCGAGCGGGCTGGGTGCCGCTCACTTGGTTGCGACGTCCGCCTGGTTACTGACCGGACGTCGACCTGAGAGCTGTATTCCCTCGAACACGCGAAGCCATGCCCCGGCCTGCGACAAGGTGTACCGGGCCGGCCCCTTGGTCCTCCCCCGTCCCGCGTTTCCGGACGGGTGCGGGGCGGTGCCGTCAGGCCCCGTAGCGCCGGTGACGCGCCGCGTAGTCGCGCAGGGCGCGCAGGAAGTCGACCTTGCGGAAGGCCGGCCAGAAGACCTCGCAGAAGTAGTACTCCGAGTGGGCGCTCTGCCAGAGCATGAAGCCCGACAGACGCTGCTCCCCGCTGGTACGGATCACCAGGTCCGGATCGGGCTGGCCACGGGTGTAGAGGTGCTCGGAGATCAGGTCCGTGGAGACGACCTCGGCGAGCTCCTCGAAGGTCGTGCCCTTGGCCGAGTGCTCCAGGAGCAGCGAGCGGACCGCGTCCGCGATCTCCTGGCGTCCGCCGTAGCCGACGGCGACGTTGACGATTATCCCGTCGACACCGGCGGTGGCCTCCTCGGCCTCCTTGAGTACGGTCTGGGTCCGCGCGGGCAGCAGGTCGAGCGTGCCCACGTGGTGGACCCGCCAGCGTCCGTCGGCGGCCAGCTGGCGCACGGTGTTCTCGATGATGCCGAGCAGCGGGATGAGCTCGGCCTCCGGGCGGTCGAAGTTGTCCGTGGACAGCAGCCACAGGGTGACGACCTCGACGTCGGTCTCGCTGCACCAGCCGAGCAGCTCGGAGATCTTGTCGGCCCCGGCCTGGTGCCCCTCCACGGCCGAGCCGCCGGACGCCTTCGCCCACCGCCGGTTGCCGTCGAGGATGACTCCGATGTGCTTGGGCACCTGAGCGTGATCCAGGCGGCCTTCCACCCGGCGTGCGTAGAGCCCGTACACCAGGTCGCGCAAGTTCACTGAGTTCACCCTCTCGGTTCCGTACGGGCCGAAGGCCCGCCCTCCCCCTCGCCGGGGGTCCGGGGCCGCCCCCCGGGGGATCGCCGCGCGGTTCGCGCACCGCTTTCACGCGCCGCGGACCGGCAGGTCCCGAAGCGGCCACATTACTGCGGACGGGTCTCGGGGGCCCAACCCGGCCTGTCACAAGTCCGTGATAAGGAGTGAAACGTGACTGATTCCCTCTCCTACCTCCCCGACACATCACGCTACGGCTCCATGGAGTACCGCCGCACCGGCCGCAGCGGGCTCAAGCTGCCGGCCGTCTCGCTGGGCCTCTGGCACAACTTCGGCGACGACCGCGCCCTCGGCTCCCAGCGGGCGATCCTGCGCCGCGCCTTCGACCTGGGTGTGACCCACTTCGACCTGGCGAACAACTACGGGCCGCCGCCCGGCTCGGCGGAGCTGAACTTCGGCAAGCTCTTCCGCCAGGACTTCGCCCCCTACCGGGACGAGATCCTCGTCTCGACCAAGGCGGGCTACCGGATGCACCCCGGGCCGTACGGGGAGTGGGGGTCCCGTAAGTACCTGCTGTCCTCCCTCGACGCCTCGCTGCGGCGGATGGGCCTCGACCACGTCGACATCTTCTACTCCCACCGCTTCGACCCCGCCACCCCGCTCGAGGAGACGATGGGGGCGCTCGCCTCCGCCGTGAGCCAGGGCAAGGCACTCTACGCGGGCGTCTCCTCCTACAACGCCGCGCAGACCACCGAGGCGGCCCGCATCCTCCGGGAGATGGGCGTCCCCGCCCTCATCCACCAGCCGTCCTATTCGATGGTCAACCGCTGGGTGGAGTCCGACGGGCTGCTCGACGCGCTGGAGTCCGCCGGCATGGGCTGCATCTCCTTCGCGCCGCTCGCCCAGGGCCTGCTCACGGACAAGTACCTGGCGGGCATCCCCGAGGGATCGCGCGCCAGTCAGGGCAAGTCGCTGGACCCGGGGCTGCTGTCCGACGAGATGGTGCGCCGGCTGCGCGGGCTGAACGACATCGCCCGGGGGCGGGGCCAGTCACTCGCCCAGCTGGCGCTCAACTGGGTGCTGCGGGACAGCCGGATGACGTCCGCTCTGATCGGCGCGTCGAGTGTGCGGCAGTTGGAGGAGAACGTGGCCGCGCTGGCGGCCCCCGCGCTGACCGCGGCCGAGCTGAAGGAGATCGACACCTTCGCCGTGGACACCGCGAGCACCAACATCTGGGCCAACCGGGGCTGAGGCGAGCGGGCCGGGCCACCCAGGGCCTCTCGCCGCGGGGCCACCGGGGGCGGGCCGCACACACGGCCCGCACGGCCGCCGCACACCCCGGGCACAAAAAACGGGCCGGTCCGTGGGGGGGGTTACGGACCGGCCCGAGGGGGGGTTTCCACCATAACCCTTCGTAAGTGATGCTGCGTGCCACGCCACGAAACAACTACTCTCCGAGTTCGCCGGAATGCGCTGCGGGCATGCCCGCGCCCCGCCTGGAGGACAGATTCCGTCCTGTAGGGGTCCTGGCCGGTTCCATGACGACACGAGCCCGGGAGACAGGCAGGCCCCCAGACGCCCGGGGCACGGGCCCGGGGGAGGTGCCGGAGGGCGCGGTGGAGGTGGCGGTGGGCGCGGGGGTGCGGACCCCCTGCGGCTCAGTCGCGCCGGAAGCGGATCCCCACGGTGTCCCCGCCGTTGACGACGAAGTCGCCGTCCTCGCAGCGGATCACCGCCTCGCGCACCTCGCCGTGCTCGTCGCGCCGCTCCTGCGTGCCGATGACCGTCCACGCCCCGCCGTACGGCGGCGGGGGCAGTCGGTCCAGCTGCTCGAACTGCCACTGACCGGCCGGCACGCACCAGTCGGGGAGGCCGGGCCAGGCTCCGGAGGTGATGCTCAGCGTGTGGTCGGACGCACACGTCAGGAGGACCGACTGCCCGCCGTCCAGCACGAACTCGACGGCTTCGGGCTCCCCGGCACGGCCCTCGGGCCGGTAGAACAACCCCTGGACGGCGGTGATCCGCGCACCCGTGAGCCAGTCGGCCTTCCCGTGGCGCGGACGGCCCACCGGCGGGCTGATCTCGTCGCCCGGCATTTCCCTTCCCACCGACATGACCTGCTCCTTCGTTGTGCGCTCAACCACCAGGGTCGCACTACTCATGGGTAGGACGGAGGGGCAGGGGATGCCGTTGCATCCGGCTCCTGTGAATTCGGCCTCAGCGTAGGGGTGTTGGGGACTTCTCCGGTTTGCGCGCCTCGATCAGGAACCGGGAGCTGTGCGCGACGAACGGACCTTCTGTCTCGATCAGGCGGTGGAGGGACCGCAGTTGCGGCAGGTAGCCGGCGACCGTGAACCCCGGCACCATCCAGATGACCTTGCGCAGGAAGTAGACGACGGCGCCGATGTCGCGGAACTCCATACGCAGTCGCTCGGCGCGCAGATCCGTCACCTCCAGCCCGGCGGCCTCGGCCGCCTCCCGAGCCCGCCGCGGGTCCCGTGCTCCACGCTCCTGCGCCGTGCGTGGGCCCAGGAAGTACTCGATGAGTTCGAACACGCTGGCAGGGCCGACCTGCTGGGAGAAGTAGACGCCTCCCGGCTCCAGCACCCGGGCGATCTCCTCCCACCAGGTCGTCACCGGATGGCGGCTGACGACCAGGTCGAAGGCGCGGTCCCCGAAGGGCAGGGGCGGCCGCTCCCCCACCGCGACGACCGCCGCGCCGCGCGGGTGGAGCAGCGCGGTGGCGCGGGCGATGTTCGGCGGCCAGGACTCGGTGGCCACGGTCAGCGCAGGAAGCACGGGCGCGGAGGCGAGGACCTCGCCGCCACCGGTGTCGATGTCGAGGGCGGCGCGGGCGTGCGCCATACGGCCCGCCATGGCCTGTGCGTAACCCCACGACGGCCGCTCCTCGGTTGCCCGGCCGTCGAGCCACGAGAAGTCCCAGCCGTCGACGGAGACGGCCCCGGCCTCCGCGACGAGGGCGTCGAAGCGGGCACCCGAGGAGGCGGGTGCGGCCGGGGCGGGAGCCTGTGAGGAGGGGACGCGGGGTCCGGACGGTCCAGTCATACGGGAAGGGTGTCAGCCTCCCGCCGCCCCGCGCGACCGCATATTCCGTACGTCCGTGCGGCCGGTGAAGCTCAGGCCGCAAGGCCTCCGAACAGCAGACCGACGAGCGCGCCGGCGATCATGAAGGGGCCGAACGGGATACCGGTCTTGCGGCCGGCCCGGCGCAGCAGCATCAGCCCCGTCCCGTACAGCGCGCCGAAGAGGAAGCCGGCGAATCCCCCCGCGCACAGCACCGCCCAGCCGTACCAGCCGAGTGCCACGCCGAGCGCGAGGGCGAGCTTCACGTCGCCGAAGCCCATCCCGGTGGGGTTGATGAGGAAGAGCAGGAAGTAGAAGCCTCCGAGCGCCGCCCCGCCGAGCACCGCCGAGCTCCAGGACCCGCCGTGTCCGGGCAGCAGCGCGGCGCACCCCAGGAGCACGGTGGCCGCACCCGCCAGGGGCAGCGTCAGCCGGTCGGGCAGCCGGTGCACCCGGCGGTCGATGACGGCGAGGAGTACGGCGACGGGCGCGAGCAGCAGCCAGACGACCGCCTCGGGCCGGCTTCCGGTGGCGGCGGCGAGGGCCGCGCAGGCGAGCACGGTGACGACCGGGGCGAGGACGCCCGGGGCGTAGCCGCGCCGCTGGGCGGGCGGCGGGAGCGCCGGGGCGCCGTCCGCCGGGGTGCCCGGGGCCGAGGCGCCCGGCAGCGCGGGGACGGCCACGGCGCAGGCCGCGCACCGGGCCGAGCCGAGCCAGCCACGCGGGGACCCGGTGAACGTGTGCCCGGCCGGACAGGCGTCCCGCCAGGGCTCCCCGGTCTCCACGGAGAAGCGGTAGGCGGCGCGCGGGAGCAGCAGTCCGGCGGCGGCGCCCCAGAGCACGGCTACCGCGATGAGGGTGGCGTCCACGGCGCCGACCCTAATCCGGCCCGTGGCGCGCGGTCTTGGGCCCTGGGGCCCACTGCGGGCCGTTCAGGACCCACAGGGCGGCCGGGGGGTCTACGGTCGGTGCCCATGGGGAAATGGCGTGACGGAAGCGGAACACTGACGGTCGGGACGGATGCGGACGTGCGGGAGGTGCCGCTGCGGATCGCCGCCTCCTACCGGGCGCGGACGCGCGGGCTGCTCGGCGTGGACGGCGTCGAGGGGGCGCTCCTGCTCACGCCGGCCGGGAGCGTGCACACCTTCCGGATGCGGTTCACCATCGATGTGGCGTACCTGGACCGGAAGTTCAACGTGCTGGCGGTCCGCACGATGAAGCCCGGCCGCCTCGGGCTGCCCAGGCTCCGCGCCCGCCATGTGGTGGAGTCCGGGGCCGGGGAGATGGAGCGGTGGGGTCTGCGGCCGGGGACCCGGGTGCGGGTCTCCGCGTCCGTCACGGAAGTTTCGCCGCCTGTGCAGTGACGAGCGCGGCCGGGACCTCCGGGGTGGCCGCCGTCAGGAAGTTGGCCGCGTAGAAGGTGACGACGGTGGAGCCGGTCCGCACGAGGTGGAAGACGAGCGGCACCTTCGCCCCCGCCAGGCTGCCCGTCACCTGGTAGGCGAACGATTCCTGGCCGGCCTCGGGCGCGGGCAGCGTCTTGACGCCCGTGTAGGTCGAAGGCCCGTCCGCACTCGTCGTACGGAACCCGTCCGCGCAGTCCCGCACCGCGTCCCGGACCGAGCGCAGCAGTTCCTCGGCCCCGCCCGCCGGGTGGGAGGTGAGGATCTCGGTGACGACGGTCTGGTCGTCCTCGCCCTCCTCCGTCGTGTCCATCGCCGTACGGAAGACGGTGGCCGCCGGGGCCGGTTCGGGCGAACCGTTGATGATCGCGGTGATCGGCCGGCAGTCCTTGTCCTGGGACTCCTCGGTGCCCCGTTCGTCGGCGCCCTCCAGCGGGGCGATCTCGTAGCCGGGCACCTCGCCGGTGGTGAGGGCCACCTCGGCGAGCTCGGCCTCGGTGAGGGTCTTGCCGCTGCTGGTGGGCGTGGGCGCCGGGGTGGCGGCGCCGGTCGTGGCGGGGGCGCCCGAATCCGGTGTCCGGGAGGCGGCGGCCTTCTTGCCGGCCCCCTTGTCGCTCCCGTCGTCGCCGCTGTCGTCCGGGCCGCAGCCGGTGGCCGCCAGACACAGGACGAGCGCGCTCGCCGCCACGACAGTGCTCCGTACCTTCATCGCTCACCGCTCCTGACCCGCTGTGCACCGGATCCGCACGCTAACAACCGGGATGCCCCGGGCGCGTGGGCCCGTGGGCCCAACTCGGCTCAGGGCGGTCCCGGCCCCAGCAGAGTCCATGCCCCGTACGCGGCGGAGGCCAGGGCCGCGGCGACGACCGTGCCGGTGCGTGCCGCCGTACGGAGCCCCGCGAGCGCCACGGCCGGCGGCAGGAGCAGCGGGAAGGCGGGCATCATCAGGCGCGGGCGTGAGCCGAAGTAACCGGAGCCGATGAGCGAGACGACGACGATCCCGATGCCGTACACGAGCACGGGGAGCGGCTGCCGCTGCCGCACGCACAGGACCACCAGCCACGCAAGGAGCACCAGAGCGGCGCCCAGTCCCAGAGCGGCCGGCAGGGGCAGACCGATGACGAAGGCGGCCAGTGCCCGGCCTCCGTCGATACTGTTGCCCCACTGCGCCTGCACCTCGAAGTAGGCGAGGGGACTGCCCTGCCGCACGCCGACGTACACCACGTACGCCAGCCAGCCCAGCGGTGCCAGGCAGACGCCCAGCAGCATGCGCGCGTGGCGGCGCAGCAGGCTCTTGTCGCCACCCTGCCGGTACTCACGGACGAGGACGGCGGCGGCGGTGACCGCGAGGGCCGCGATGAGCGCGGCGGCCGAGGGGCGCGTGAGTCCCGCGAGCGCGCACAGCGCCCCCGCGGTGATCCAGCGGCCCCGGAGTACCGCGTACAGGGACCAGGCGGCCAGTGCGGTGAAGAGGCTCTCGGTGTAGGCCATCGACTGCACGAACGCCGTCGGGTACGCCCCCCACAGCGCCGCCAGCAGCACTCCGGTGCGCCGCCCGTGGAGCCTCGCTCCGACGGCGAAGATCCCCCAGGCGGCGAGGAGCCCCGCGAGCCAGGCGACGCCGATCCCCGCACCCTCCACGGTGAGGGGGGTGAGCTCGGCGATGCCGCGTTCCAGCGCGGGCAGCAGCGGGAAGAAGGCCAGGTCGGGATGGACTCCGCCGTCGGGGAGGGTGACGGTGTGGCCGTAACCGTGTTCGGCGATCCGCTGGTACCAGACGGAGTCCCAGCGCCCGCCCAGCAGATGCGCGGCGTCCTTGCCCGCGGCCGACGCGGCCGCCCAGAGGACGAGGAGCCCGACGGCCCGGACCGCCGCGTAGGCGCCCAGCGCGGGCCCGGCGGCGGCGAGCTGTGCCGTGGCGCGGTGCCGGGCGCTGCGGGGTTCGGGCGCCTGTGGGCGGGAGCGCGTCTGCTGATCGGGCATGCGGCCGATTATGTGCCCGAGGAGGCTCCGGTCACCAAGCCGGGCGGGGCGGCGGCGCTCCGCCCGCCCGCAGTACCTCCACGTGCGGGGTGAGCCGGGTACCGAGTTCCCGGCCCACCAGCGGGGCGACGGTGCGGATCAGCTTCAGCTGCGCCGAGCGCAGGAGGCGTAACGTGACGTCGTCGGCCCAGCCGGTCGTGGTGGACCATTCGTACCCGGACCCGACCACGTCGCTGGCGAAGGCGAGCTCGGTGGCGAGCAGGGCCCGCGCCCAGTCCATGGGGTCCAGGGATTCCTTGTCGGCGAGGGCGCTGCGGATGGACATGCCACGGCGGCTGACGTCCTGCGCGCTGTCGAAGCCCATGGCCACGGCGAACTCCTCCGTGCACCGGGCCGGACCGCACCACTCCATCAGTCCCAGCTGGAGCAGCCGGGACTCCTCGTCGGTCAGCGACAGTTGCTCAGCCGTGGGCACGCGGGTCCACCTTCCATTGGCGGCCCGGCCCGGCGCCGTGGGGGGGAGCGCCGGGACGGGCGTCGATCACTTGCTGCGCAGACGCTAAGTTCCGGGCGGCTGCCCGTCGTGGGCCCAGGGGCCCAACTCGGGGCCCGTACCCAAGCTGGGTGGGCTCGGGGTTCCGCACCCGGCCCGTACCGACTCGGGGGCCGTTCCCGGCCTGGGAGACCCGGCCGCCGCCGTCCCGTCTCGGGTGCCGGACCCTGCGGAGCGGGCGCGGCACCTCGTGCGAGGGTTTCGGACGGCCGTGCGAGGCGTACGGCGGCGTGAGCGGCGGAGGAAGGACGACAGCGGATGGCCGGTTCATCGGTACCGACGGCGCAGGACAGCGCGGAGCGGGCTGAGCCCGGTGCGCCCGCCCCACGGCCACGGCTGGTCCGCGACCTCTCCCTGTCGGCCGTGCTGGCGGGTGTCGTCGCCGTCGTCGTCTCCTACTCCGGCCCGCTGGTCATCGTGCTCTCCGCCGCCCGAGCCGGGCACCTGGACCCCGGACAGACCGGTTCCTGGATCTGGGCGATCTCCATCGGCAGCGGGCTGACCTGCATCGGCCTCAGCCTGCGGACGCGCATGCCGGTCGTCACCGCCTGGTCGACGCCGGGTGCCGCGCTCCTGGTCACCAGCATCGGCTCGTACGCGTACGGCGAGGTCATCGGCGCGTTCGTGGTGTCCGGTGCCGTGATCGCCCTGATCGGGGTGAGCGGGGTCTTCGGGCGGTTGATGCGGCTCGTGCCCGGCGCGGTGGTCTCCGCCATGCTCGCCGGCATCCTCTTCTCGTTCGGCGCGGACGTGTTCACCTCGCTGGAGCACACCCCGGTCATCGCCGGATCCGTGCTGCTGGCCTATCTGCTGGGCAAGCGGTGGCTCCCCCGGTACGCCGTCCTGCTGGCGCTGGCCGCCGGTGTGGTGTGCAGCGCGGCGAGCGCGAGGCTTCATGTGCGGCTGGACCATGTCGGCCTGGTGCAGCCGGTGTTCACGACGCCGGATTTCTCGGTGGCCTCACTGGTCGGGATCGCCGTGCCTCTGACGCTGGCGACACTGGCCTCGCAGAACGCCCCCGGCATCGGCGTGCTGGCGGCGTCCGGCTACCGCCCCGACGACAGGTTGCTGGTCGGCTCCACCGGTCTGGTCTCGGCGGTGCTCGCCCCCTTCGGCTCGCACGCGGTGAACCTCGCGGCCATCACCGCCGCGATCTGCACGGGGCCCGAGGCGCACCGCGATCCCCGGCGCCGCTACGTCGCGGGGGTCGCCTGCGGTGCCGTGTACCTGGTGGTGGGGGCCTTCGGCTCGACGCTGGTGGCGTTCTTCGCGGGCCTGCCGAAGGAACTGGTCGCCGCCCTGGCCGGGGTCGCGCTCCTCGGCGCGCTGTCCGGCGGGCTGACGGGGGCGGTGCGGGAGGAGAAGGACCGGGAGGCGGCCCTGATCACGTTCCTCGCCACGGCGTCCGGCGTCACCCTGTTCGGCATCGGCTCGGCGTTCTGGGGGCTGGTGTTCGGAATGGGGGCGCACCTGGTGCTCGACGGCCGCCTCCGCCGTACGGCTCCCGCGCCGTCCGAACCGGTGCCGCCGGAGCGGTAGCGGGCCCCGCTCCGGTCAGCGCTTGTCAGGGCACGTTCTCAGTCGTCCCACGGCAGCTTCACCGGGCGCCGGTGCCACCACCAGCCCCGGTCGGCGACGGCGGAGCCCGAACGGGTGAGGCGGCCGAGCAGCGCGCCGGAGTCCTCCTCGGTGCCGCGCCGGAACACCTCGTCGAGCTCGGCCACGGCCCGGACGACCGGCTCCTGTTCCGGGCCGTCGACGGCGGCCAGGTCCGCCAGCCGGTCGCGGGTGCGCAGGTCCTCGACGTACAGCTCGGCGGTGTAGCGGCCACCCGGCGACCATCCGGCGTCGATCCGGCGCACCAGGCGCTCCCAGAGCAGGAGTGCCTCGCGCGCCCGGTTCACGGTGCCGGTGGCCGGCGCGTGGCCGTGCGGGTCCCTCGCCGCCGTGTAGGCGTCGGTGACCGGCGTCTCCACGCGCTGCTCGCGCAGGATCTCGGCCAGCACCTCGACCCGGGCCGCCGGGAGCTGGTCCATCGGAGCTTCGACCGCGTCCACCAGGAGGGCCGGAGGTTCCTCGTCGCCGTCCCCCTCCAGCAGACGCGCCCGGGTGACCGTCCCGTCCGGACCCACCGCCCAGTAGGCCGAAGGGGCCTTCTCCCGCGCGGGGTACAGGACCGTCGTACCGAGTGCGTCCGCGAGCCGCAGGGCCGCCTCCTCCTCGGCCGGCGCCTCCACCGCGTCCGACGCGGAGACGTCCCAGGCGAGCGCCAGGTCTCCGGCGACGGCGTGGTGCGTGCAGAGGACCGGGGCGTCCCAGTTCCTGTCGTCCGCCTGACCGGTGTCCTCGTCCGCGACGTCCACGTCTGCGTCCGCCACGTCGAGTGCTCCGGCCAGCGCCGGCGCCATGAGGTGCGGCGCGGGCCGGTGCACGGTCAGGAATGTGTAGCTCGCGGTCATGAATAGGTCCCGTCGTAAACCTTCTTGGCCTTCTCCACCACCTCAGGATGGTCGGCAAAGCGCGGGTTCCTTGTCAAAGCGGGTGAATCCGTCTTGCCGCCCGCCTTGGCGATCTCCTTGAGCGCCGCGTACTCGTTCCTGTCGAGTTCGACGAGCCCCTTGCCGGAGATCGGGAAGGTCCGGCCGTTCTCCTCCACGCCGTACTTGCGCCCGTTGATCTCGTAGGCACTGCCGTTGTCGACGAGCTTGCCCTTGCCTTCCGCGATGCCCTTGATGTCGTTCGTGATGTCGGCCTCGTTGCCCTTGAGGATGACGGTGTTCTTCTCCTTGACCATGCCGTTCCTCGCGCCGGCCACGGTGTGCCTGGGGTGCGGCGGCTTGAGCTTCTTGCCCGCCGCGGGTCCCTTGACGTTCGGGTCGGTCTCGAACTCGCAGTCGTTGTTGTGCACCAGCGCCTCGGCGGAGCCGATGCCGACGTAGTACGCGTGGATGCCGTCGACCGAGAGGTCGTGCGTGGTCTGCCGCTCCGTGTAACGGGAGACCCCCGTCACCACGAGCGACCCGCCGTCGGGAAGCCGGAGCCGCTCGCCCGTCACGATGTCACCGGCATCCACCCAGTCCTGCCGGCTGTTGAGCCAGAAGGGGTGCGTGTCGGTGGCCGTGATCGCGCCGGCCGACGTGGTCAGCCGGGTGAAGTGCTTGTCGTCGTAGGTGGTGAACGTCTCCGTCACCCGGCGCACCGCGGAGACTCCCCGCTCCGGATCGGTGGCGACCACCGTGTCCCCGGCCCGCAGGGACTCGATGGGAACCCTCCTGCCGTCCGCGACGAGCACCGGGGTGCCGGGCGGGAAGCTGTGACTGACCGGGCACGTCTGCGGCTTGTCGTCCTTCTTGGGCGGGTCCTTCTTCTCCGCGTCAAGCTTCTTCTGCGCGTCCGCGAGCTTCTTCTCGGCGTCCGTGACCTTCTTACGGTTCTTGATGAGGTTCTTCAGGCCGTCGTACAGGTCCCCGCCGTGCTTCTTGAGCTTCTTGATCAGCTCGGCGGCCTTCTTCCACTTCCACGGCGCCCCGTACTTCGCCGCGAGCTTCCCGACCGCACCGCCGACCAGGCTCAGCAGCACGTTGATCAGCGTCTCGGTGCAGGCGCCCATGTCGCCCTTGGTGATGCAGTCCAGGGCGTCGGTGATCCCCAGCTCCTCGGCCAGGATCTTGGCCAGCTCCTTCGCGGCCTCGACCGCCTTGTCCGAGCTGTCCTTCTCGGCCTTCTGCGCGTCCTGGAGCTCCTTCAGCGCCGCGTCGTAGTCGATCTGCGTCTGCGACTTCGGCGCGCCGTCGTCCGAGGCCGGGTCGCCTTCACCGGCCGGATCGCCCGCCTGGACGTCCGTGTCCCCGCCACCGCCGTCGCCGCACTCGCCGCCACCGCCGATCCGGCACACCTGGGCGCTGATCTTCTCGGTGAGCTCCGCACCGATCCCCGTCGCCACCAAGGCGCCGACGATCGCCGCGACCACCAGCACCAGACCCAGATACTCGACCGCACCCTGGCCGCGCTCACCGCCACGCGACCGGCGCAGCCCGACCAGCCGCACCCCCGTCCGCGGCACTCTCCCCCGCGACCAACGACGCAACCGACGACGCACAACCCCCGGACCAGACATGCACAGCACGCTAACGACCGCGCCTACCCGATGTCTTGGGCCTCTGGGCCCAACTGCCGCAGCGGCTCCGGACCTGGGGGTACGAGCGGGGCGGACCCCGGGGAGTGGTGGCGGGAGGTGCGCTCTGGGTCCGGGGGCCCACGGAGGTGAGCCGTCCCCCTGCCGGGTCCGCCAGGGCCACGCTCGGCGAACCGGGCGTCCATGCTGCGGAGTTGGGCCCGCCTTTGGGGCCGAGGGCCCAGGTCACGGGCGTTTTCCGGCCGTACATTCACCCTCCAGAGGCAACAGGGCCGGCGTCGTCGAAAGGGTGAAACCGTGAGCGGTGGCAGAGACTGGGGAAGCGGTATCCCGGGCCATGTACCGCCGGGTTCCGCCGGTGGCGGGGACGGCTGGTTCTTCCCGCTGAGCCGCAGTTGGGCGGCCGGCGCGCTCGTGTACGTCGTCGCCGGCTTCCTCGTGACGCGGGCGCTCGTCGAGACGCTCGGAACCGGGGAGCGCCTCGACCTGTTCGGCTGGCGCCTGGTCCTGCTGCACCTGCCCGGCGTCCTCGTCACCGTGCTGACGGTCCTCGCCGCCGCCCGCGCCCTTCCCGAACGGCAGCGCGAATCCGGCGTCCTGCGCCTGCTGGGCGCCCTCGCCGTCCCCGTCGCCGGACTCGTCTACGGCTATGCCGTGGCCTGGGACGTGGTGGGTACCGAGGGCGTGGTGATGCCTGCGGTCGCGATGGTCACGGGCTCGGCCGTGGGACTGGCGGCCGACCGGCTCCTGGAGGACAGGGACGATCGCCCCGCGCCCTCGTCGGCGTACACACGCTCGTACAACTGGCGTGACGGCGGCGCCACGGCCACCGAATACCTGGGTGTCGTCGTGCTGGTCGTCGCCCTCGTCGCGGCGCTCGCCATGGCCGGGATCGGGGGCCGGATCGGTGACCGTATCCGCTGCGCCATCACCTCCCTCACCGGGGACGGCGGCGGCGGCTGCGCGACCGGCGGGGACGGTACGGCGAAGCCGAAGACCGACGCGGACTACGAGCCGAAGCTCTGCCAGGTCTCCAGCATCTCGGACACCGCGGGCGGCAAGGTCAAGATCGGCTGGTTCGAGTGGGGCGAGGAGTACGGCTTCCAGCAGAAGGTCGCGCAGGCCAAGACCGATGTGAACGAGGACGGGAAGGTCGACGAGAACGACAAGCTCGTCTACATGACCTTCACCGACGCCGCGTCGGCGGGGGCCAACGCCAGTACACCGGGGGTCAAGCTCGGCAGCCTTGGCAAGGCGGACATCGACATCGGCGGCGGCGTCAAGATCACCAACGGTGACACCTGGGTCTTCAAGAGCGAGGCCGACGCGCAGAAGATGCGTGACGACATCGAGGAGATGAAGATGTGGGAGACCTCGATGAAGCACAGCGGCGGCTATGGCGGCGGCTGGTACTCCGGCATGAAGTGGGCGGAGAAGAAGGAGGACATCGAGAAGAAGATCGGCGACAAGAAGATCTCCTACTCGACCATCGGCCTCAACGTGTACGCCGACGGCGGCCTCTCCATCAAGGCGGGTGACGAGGACAAGCTCGGCGCCAAGCTCGGCGGCAAGGCCAAGTTCTCGCCCGATGTGACGATCACCAAGGACGACGTCAACGGCAACGAGTCGTACACCTACACCGCCAAGCTCGAACTCGAGGGCAAGGTGAGCGGCAGCGCCGGTCCGCTCGGCGGCACCGCGGGCGCCAAGGACACGAACACCGGGGCGATCACGGTCACCCGCGACCAGAAGACGGGCAAGATCGTCCGGATCGACATGACGAAGACGGTGGAGAAGACCTCGACGTCCGACAAGGGCGAGGCCGGCGGTGACAACGGCAAGAAGGACGGCGACAAGCGGGGCGGCAAGGGGAGCGTCACCGACTCCTCCGGTGACACGGGCATCGAGGTGCAGACGAATTCGATCGTCTTCGGCAAGGAGACCGACGAGGCCACCGAGGCCAAGCGGTCCATCGCCGAGAACTGGCTCGACGGCTCCGGCAACAACACGGCACCGTTCGAGTACATGTTCGGCGACCATGCACTGGACAAGAAGCCGGCGGGTACGGACCCCTTCGAGCAGCTGATGTTCCAGGACGGACTCTCCAGCACGATGCAGTACCACGGTGAGACGGACGCCCAGGAGTTCGGCTTCGAGGTCTCGCTGGGGATGAGTCTCGGATTCTCGATCTCCGACGAGCACAAGAAGGAGACACTGACGGACGCGCAGTTCCTCGGAGCCCCGCAGGGCGACAAGCGCTCGTACCTCCCGTACAGCTACTGCGCACAGTGAACACACGCGACGAAGGGGCGATGACGTTGAAGAAGTCGAAGGCGTTCGGCGCGGCGGCTGTCGCGGTCCTCGGGCTGACACTGCTCGGTGGCTGCGGCGGTACGGACACCGGCACCGTCCCCGAGGGCTGGGGCACGCTCGACACGAAGAGCGTGTCCGTCGGCTATCCGAAGAGCCAGGGGTACGCCCCGCAGCCGGCCTCGGAGCGCAGCGAGGCCAACGCGGCGGTCGCGCTGAAGGAGGAGAAAGGGCTGCGCACCGGCATGGTCTCGGTCCAGCTGGACTTCGCCACCGGAGTCAGCGACGCCGGGGAGGCCGCCGCGGCGGCGGGCGCGGGGATCGGGCTCGGAGCGACCCGCAAGGCGACCGAGGACGTGCGGCTCGCCGGTGAGGAGAGCGCCCGCGAAGCACGCCGGATCGACTACGAGTTCACCTCGACGGGCGAGGAGTCGACGCCGGTGAAGGGGACCCGGATGACGGGGGTCGTGGTGGCCGGGGTCGACTCGAAGGACGTACCGTTCGCCATCCGGGTCAACGCGGTGAAGGGTGCGCTGAGCCCGGAGGACCTCGACACGTTCGTCGACTCCATCACCGTCAAGTAACCCGCTCCGGAGCCTCGTTCATGGACGTCCTGCCGGGTGGCACGGCCACCTTCCTCCTCCTGTTCGGCGCCTTCCTCGGCGCGTTCGCGGTCCGCTCCGGTGTCCGGCTGTTCCGCGTGCTGCGGCTGGTCCGGCACGGCGAGCGCGTCGAGGGCCGGTGCTCGGACCGGCGCGTGGTGGACCGGGGGTCCGGGGCGGAGAACCGTTACCGCACGGAGTACGTCTTCGCCTTCCGCACCCCGGACGGCCGCGAGGTGGAGTTCACGGACCACGCCCCGGGCCCCTTCGGATTCGAGGTCGGGGCTCCCGTGCGGATCTCCTTCGACCCCGCGGCCCCCGAGCGAAGGGCCACCGTGGCCGGGCCGGGGGCGTGGGGGCCGGTCCTGATGCCGACGGTCTTCGCCGTGGTGCTCGGGCTGTTCTCGCTGGGTCTGCTGTTCGCGTCCGCGGCGATGCGGGGGTGGGTCTGAGGGCGCGGTCTGAGGGCGGGGCCCGGTGCCTGGGGCTGAGGGCCAGGTTCTGGTGCGGGGCCCGGTGCCTGGGGCGGGGGGGGCGTCACCCGGT
This sequence comes from Streptomyces sp. NPDC006516, assembly GCF_040611875.1. Taxonomy (NCBI): domain Bacteria; kingdom Bacillati; phylum Actinomycetota; class Actinomycetes; order Kitasatosporales; family Streptomycetaceae; genus Streptomyces; species Streptomyces sp. NPDC006516. Next base: position 700,208 of record NZ_JBEXPD010000002.1, on the reverse strand, counting down.
CGGCGTCGCCAGGGCCACCGCGAAGAGCACGACGGGCTCCTCGCGGTCCATCTGCCCGACGCCGATCCCGACCGTCCGCCCGTCCGCGTCCCAGGTCTGGAGGTCGCCGGAGAGGCCGAGTTCGCTGAGCGCCGCGAAGAACGGCGGTACGGCCCGCCCCTGCGCCTCGCGCTCCTCGTACGCCGCGGTGGAGAGCTCGCCGTGCCGCCCCCAACGCTCGTCGAGGGCGAGGACCACGCCCCAGCGCTCCGTCTCGAACGCCTCGTGCGCCGCGGCCATCCGCTCGCCGTCGTCGTCCGCGCCGTAGAAGTCCTCCCCGACCCGGAGCGCGACGACCGCGAAGTCCTGGCCTGATGCCGAGCGGCCGGGGTCGGCGCAGCCCGCCCAGGGGGGCGCGTACGGACCTGACCGGAGCGCCTCGATCGCGGCGATGTCACCGCGCACCCTGGCCCGGAGCTCCAGCGCCTCGCTCACCAGAGCGGCCGGGGCTCCGACACGGGCAGGGGCTCCAGGGCGCCCGCACCGGCGAGCGCCCGCTGGGCGGCCATGACGGCGTCGGTGTCGCGCCCGGAGTCCAGGACCACCCCTCCGCCCGCCGTGTCACGACGCTGCCCGGGCAGGTCACCGGGCACGAGGGCGGCGCGGTTGGCGGAGAGGTACGTGACCCAGCCGCAGCGCGGCCGGGAGTTACGCAGGGCGAAGGCCGACTTGACCGCGTTGAACAGCTCGCGGTCGTACGCCAGGCCGGTGTCGGCCTCCCAGGCTTCGGCGAGGGCGGCAAGCACCTCGGGGAGCCGGTCGGTGAGCGGCGGCCGCGAGCCGGCCTCTGCTCCGGCCCCTGCTCCTGTGGCAGCTCCGGTCTGCGCTTCGGCGGGTACGAAGAGCTGGAGTGTCGCGGTGAAGGGCGTGTACGCGTCGCTGCCGCCCCCCTTGGCCCGCAGATAGGCGTATCCGCCGTCCGGCCAGGTACCGACGACCGCGGCCTGCCGGCCGACGATGTCGGCGTCCTCCTCGGGCCCTCCGGCCTCGATCACCTTGGCCACGTCCTCGGCGGCGGCCGGGACGGGAGCACCCGCTCCGCCGTCCACGTCCCAGCGCCATTCGACCGGCGCGGATCCCGACAGCTCCGTCAGCCGGCCGAGCGCCTCCAGCCAGCGCACCGCCAGTTCCCCGGAGGTCTCGGGCCGCGGGCCCCAGGACACCTTCACCACGACTTCGCTCGACATCGCTATCCCTCGTGCTCGTACCCGTGCTCGTACCCGTGCTCGTGCTCGTACCTGTGGTCGTGCTCGTACCTGTGGTCGTGCTCGTACCTGTGGTCGTGCTCGTACCTGTGGTCGTGCTCGTACCTGTGGTCGTGCTCGTACTCGTGCCTCTGCCGGTGTGTTCCCTCGGGAGCGGGCCGCACCGACGTCAGTTCTTCACCTCAGTGTGCTTCACGACCACGTCCACGCCGGCGTCGTCGAACGCCTTCTGCGCCGCGTCGGCCACCTTCTTGTTGGAGAAGTTCCATTCAACCGGCTTGTCCCCGGCCGCACGCAACTGCCGCTGTGCCTGCTCCACGAACTTGGCCGCCTGGGCCGGTTCGAGGGTCCCGTCGGGCCGCACCTTCTTGCCGTACCCGAACTTGGCCTCCTTGTAGGTCTGGGAGGCGGAGTCCCAGCCGTCGAAGTCGACGTCCCGGCCGGTCTGCGGGTCCTTGACGGCGTACTCCTTGCCGCGCTTCACCCCGGAGACCTGCTCCTGGTAGCGCATCCAGCGCTCCATGCTGGGCCAGTAGGCCACGGACTTCTTGGCCTTCCACTGGCCGTCGCCCAGGTCCTTCGACCCCTTGCGGGGGTTCTTCAGGTCGCCGTACCAGGAGGGCTTCGCCCACTTGGCGACCTGCTTGCGGCTGGCCTCCTTCGCCGCCTCCTTGGCCGCGTCGGCATCCTTCTGCGCCTGCTCGGCGGCGTCGATCTCCTCCTGGCTGACCCCGTCGCACTCCTTCTCCGTGAGGAGGAGGACCGGGACGCCGTTGACGCGGTAGGCGACCTGGGTGTGCGCCGCCGCGTTCACGCCGCCGGCCAGGGCGGGCTGCGGCTGACCGCCGCCCAGCGGCCCCGAGCTGATCAGGCAGCCCTTCTGGGCCAGCTCGTCGGCAGCGTCGTCCGCATGCTCCTGGGCCTCGTCGGCGGCCTTCTTCGCGCCGTCGACATCGCCCTTGTCCGCGGCCTTGCGCGCTCGCTCGGCAGCCTTGCCCGCCTTCTGGGCCGCCTCGCCGAGCTTGCCCAGCTTCCCGAGTTTGCCGAGCTTGCCCAGCTTCTGGGCGATCTTGGCCTCGCCGTACCCGGGAATGAAGAGCGAGCCGATGTTCCATACGACGGTGGTTCCGGCCCGGGTCTTCTGGCCGTTGTTCCACTGGTCCTTGACCTCGTCGCCGATGAACATGTCGTCGAGCACGGTCAGGCCGGTGTCGACCGAGGAGCCGCCCCAGTCGGTCAGGGCATCCCAGTAGTCACCCTTGCGCCACTTGTCACCGGCGTCCTTGGTGCCCTCGGACCACGCGTCGCCGAGCGAACTGCCGTAGTCCTTGAGCCCTTCCCAGGTGCCGGGGAGGTCCGTGACCGTGTCCCAGATGCCGGTGAGATCGCCCCAGATGCCGTCGACGAAGAGACCGCCGGCGACCTGCTCGACCTTGTCCCCCGCGCAGGAGAAGAAGGCGCCGAACCCGGAGAAGCAGCCCTCGTCGTCCTCCTTGTCGCCCTCGCCCTCGCCCGACGAGTCCTCGTCGTCCTCCCAGCCGGGCTCGTCCTCGGCGGCGTCGGTCTTGTCCTCGTCGGTCTCGGCCTCGACGTTGCCGACAGGCTGGGTCCCGGTGCCGCCGGAGGTGCCGGAGGTGCCGCCGGAGGTGCCGGAGGTGCCGCCTGAGTCTCCGCCGGTGGCACCGGTGGTGCCTGAGTCTCCACCCGTTGAGCCGCCCGTGGCACCGGAGGCGCCTGAGTCTCCACCCGTTGAGCCGCCCGTGCCGCCGGTGGTGCCGCCGGTGCTGTCCGTACCTCCCGAGGCGCCGTCGGTGCCGCCCGAGTCGCCGCCCGTGCTGCCGCTCGTCCCACCGGCGTCCCCGCCCCCGGCGTCCCCGCCCCCGGTGTCCGCGCCTCCGTCGGCGGGCCCGTCACCCGCCTCCACCGTTTCCGAGCCGGTACCCGGAGCAGGGCATGAGCTGCCCGTCAGTGAGCAGATGGCGGCCTGGAGACCGTTGGTTATCCGGCCGCCCACACCACCCAGCGCGAGAGCGAGGATGATCGCGGCGACGACCGTGACCAGCCCCAGGTACTCCATCGCCGACTGACCCCGGTCCCGGCGCCACGTGATCATCCGCGACAGCGAGAAGCGGGGCTCCTCGTGGATCTCCCGGTGTCCCCCGTCCAGGCGGAACCACTGACGACTCTCCGCCCGGCTCAGGAAGACGAGAATCAGCAGAGGCAGGAACATCTGGGTCAGCCCACGCAGGGAACCGTCCCGCAGGCTCGATATCCCGCCGAGGATCAGCCATATCTGTACGGCGAGCAGTCCGCGCCAGACCCACACCCCACCGGTCCACGCCTTGCGCGCCAGCACCCATCCGGCGACGCCGGGCGCGGCTCCGTACAGCGTCAGCGCCAGTACGGCGCCGTCCAGGGCATCGATGCTCGCCGCTGTCAGGAGCAGACCCACACCGCCGAAGACCGTGATGGCGAAGAGGATGTGGACGAGGACTCGGGACACCCTCAGCAGCTGAGGCATGTCCTGGCGCTCGGCAACGGGCGGTCGCCAGGAACCGCCGAAATCGGGAGTGGCCCCCACCGTGGACATGTCCGACCTCAACTCGTCGCGTCACGAACCCAATTGTTCGATTACCGTACGACGTCACCGGTGTGGGCGCCTGGGCCCACGGGCCCAAATCCGGACCTTCGGCCCTCCCCTCACCCCGGGCCCCTACGACCGGACACGGGCGCTGACGCCACAGCGCTGGTCCCGGCCGAGCAGCCGCAGGACCTCGCCCGGGCCCCAGGACGCCCTCCGTTGTCCACAGGCCCGCACGGCATTCCGATCCGCGCGGCATCCTCTCGGCATGACGACGAATCTTTACCGCCTCGCGCTGCGGGGCATTCTGCTCACCCGGGAGGTCGTCGCGACCGGTGTGGGACAACGGCAGTTGAACCGGTCCTTGAACGCACAGGGCTGGCAGCGCGTCGTAGCCGGTGCCTGGGCGGCGCCGGGCATCGAGCTGACGCCGTGGTTGAAGGCCCGCGCGGTCCAGATACTGCACCCTGAGCTCACCCTCAGCCACCGCGGCGCCGCCACGCTCCACAGAATCGAATTGCTGCGGGAAGCCGTGGAGTTCACCGACCCGACCAGCCCCACCGGCCGATGTCACGGATTCCGGGTGCACCGCGTGCCCCTCGCCCCGGCCGAAGTGTGCGTGCGCCACGGACTGCGGGCCACCACTCCGCTGCGCACCCTGCGCGACCTGCTCCTGGGCGGCCCGAGGGACGAGGCGCTGGTCGCTGTGGACTCCGCTCTGGGTACGCGTGTAGTGAGAGGAGTGCGCCGGACGCGCCTGGTCACCACCGACCTGCTGGCCCTCGCCTGCGCGACGCACCCGACCCGTCGCCATCGCGTACCGCGAGCTGCCGGGTGGCTCGCACTGGCGGATCCACAGAGCGGCTCACCCGCCGAGACGGTGGCCCGCCTGCGCATGCACGACGCCGGCCTGCACCCGGTCAGCCAGGCAGACCTGGTGGCCCCCGCAGGCCGCCGGATACGGGCCGACTTCCTTTTCGTCCGGGAGGGCGTGGTGGTCGAGATCGAGGGTTACGCGTACCACGGCAGCCGTGACGCCCACCGGCGCGACCTGGACCGCTTCAACGCACTGAGCGCCTGCCCCGGAGTGCGGCTGATCCTCCGCTTCCCCGCCGTGACGGTCTTCCGGACACCCGACCGCATACTCGACGAGATCCGCGCGGCGCTGGCGACTTCGGTACGGGCGTGAGTCCATCGGCCGACGCCAGTCGCTGGGAAGTCCCGGACGCCCATTTCGGACATCCAGGGCGCCTACCCGTCCCCGATCTCCCACCGACTCCTCCCGATGTTGCGAAAAAAGGGCCGGCCACACCGTCGTGTGGCCGGCCCTTTCTGCTGGACGTCAGCCTGTCGTGCGCGGGAAGGAGACCTCCACGCGGCGGTTCTTCTTGCGGCCTTCCTCCGTGGTGTTGTCGGCGATGGGGTACTGCTCGCCGTAGCCACGGATCTCGAAGGTGATCGACGGGTCGAGCTCCTTGGACAGCACGCTGTTCACCGCCTCGGCACGCTGCTTGGACAGCACGTCACCGTGCGCCGAGGAGCCGAGGTTGTCGGTGAAGCCGAAGACGCGGACCTTCGTCGCGTTCTGCTTCTCGATCTCGGCCGCGATGGCGACGATGCGGGAGTTGGCCTCGGAGCTCAGCTTGGCGCTGTCCTTGCCGAAGAGCACCTCGGCCTGGAGCGCGAACTTGATGTCCGCGTTACTGTCCTCGCGACGCTCCTCGCCGCCGAGATCCTCGACGACCTGGATGATGTCGAGGACCTTGCCGGGAGCGAGAGTGCCGCCCTCGGGCATCTTGAGGTCAGGGTCGTTGCCGTCCGTCTTGACCGGCGGCTCAGCCGACGCCTCGGTGCCGGGCGGGACGCTGGGGCCGTCGTCCGCCTGCGCGGACACGGCGCCCATGAACGTCACGCTCACCGTGAACAGCGTCGTGGCTACCGCCACGCCGGTCGACCTGGCTGGTCCCATCCGCTTGCGAAGGTGAGTCACGGTCATCACCCGGAGATCTTCAGCGAAGTGGTGGAGAACGACGGAAGAGTGAAGTCAATCTCCGTCGTCGTGCTGGGCGGAGCCGGGAACTGCATGAAGACAGGTGCGGAACCCCCTGCCGCGACATTGGTCATGGCTGTCGTGCACAGGCACCGATTGTCCGTGTCCCGCAGCACGTAGTAGCGCTTCTTGCCCACCTTGTCGACAAGTGTGGCTCCCGCGACAGAGTTGGGGTTCTGCGCCACGACGTTGCTCTCCGTACCCTCCATGCCATTCAAGCTTCGGGGCTGGTCACCTGTGTTCTTGATCTCGCCGCTCACCGTGACGAAGCCGCCGGAGTCGCGCTTTACCTCCCGAACGACCAGTACGAGCCCCACCTCGCCCTTGATCTCGGCGAGCTTCGCATTCGGGTCCGTTTCCTCACCGGCCGCCGTGTCAGGGTTGGCCCCCTTGTTCGACTTTTCGGTCTCGGCGGAGGCGGACGAACCGGTGCTCTCGGGATCGCCGTCGTCACCACCACAGCCCGTGACCGTGAGGGCCAGCGCCGCTGCCATCGAGGCAACCGCCACTGCCCTTCGAGACCTCGGTGTGCGCCGAATGCTCATGGGTTCTGGTTCCTTTACTCGTCGTTCACTGTCAGTCGTCGGTCAGATGCACGGCAAAGAGCGTCTCGCCCAGCTCAGCCCAGGGATCAGGATGAAGAGGGTCGATCTCGAACCGATCCCTACCGTCACATTGGAAGGTGAACGGACCTGGAGTCTCGGGCTTCTCGCCCTCGTCCTCTTCGTTCTCCGGCTGGGGCGATGCCTCCCCGTCCGGCTCCTCGGCAGGCTTCCAGTTGCACCGGAACTCGATCACAGCCGTCGCGGTGGCTGTGGCGCGCCTCTTCTCCGTACCGGGTATCACCGTGTCGCCCACCGTGTCGCGGGTCTCGACCTTCACGGTGACCTCGTCACGCTGGAAACCGGAGTCCCACTTACAGCGGCCGACCACATCCGCGCGATTGCTCGCGGCAAAACGCTGCGCCTGATCGCACGGCTCGCCGCTGATGTAGTGATTTCCGAAGAAGTCGTTGAGTCCGCCTGGCAGCAGAAGCGATCCGAGGAACGCCGGCCCTATCTCGTCGCGGGCCTGCTGGGCAGCAGCGAGGGCCGCTGCGTCAGCGGCCCCCTGAGCACCATTACGCGTGGCCGAAGCCTTACCGACCGCAAAGAATGCGAACGCGAGAAAGAGCAGACCCGCCACCATCACGATGTAGATGGGGAAGGCCTGCCCTCGATCGCTGCGCCGCGTCTTGGTCACTTGCCCGCGGTGATGGAGCTCACCAGACCCGTGATGCGGGTCGTGATCGCCGAGCCGATGCCCGAGGCCACCATGCCGCCGATGATCGCCACGACCACCAGGATGATGCCCAGGTACTCGAACGCCGTCTGGCCCCGGTCCTTGGCCTCGTAGCGCTTCTGGATCGCGCTGACCGCGGTGTTCGCCCAGCCGTTGACGCGGACGGCGGTCTTCAGGGTGATGTTCGACATGGTGTTCCCCTCCAGGTCCGGCCGACCGACAGCCGGCCGACTCATACGTTTCGCTGTTGTCGCCTCCGTTACCGGCTTCCTCCTGGCCGGTGCCGTTTGCGACATGAGAAACGTACGGCGGAACACCCTTCCCGAGAGAGGGTCCCAGGGCCCAAAGCCGGGCCCAATGCGTGAGTTGGGCCCTGCGACCTTGCTTCTGGGCCCTGCCGGCCTCGCCGGCCTCGCAGGCGCCCGACGTGGTGTGGCGCTTCCCCCGCTGTGTCATGGCTACCTGCCCCCCAGGCCCGGCCGGCCGCCCGGCGCCGTGCCCAGCCATCGGGCGATGGCCTCGCTGCGGCTTCCGCTGTGCAGCTTGGTGAAGATGCGGTTGATGTGGTTCTTGACCGTCTTCTCGCTGATGAAGCAGGTGGCGGCGATCTGCTGATTGCTCATGCCGGACGCGATCAGCTCCATGACCTCCACCTCCCTGGAACTCAGGCCGTGATGCGGCGAGTTGGGCACCCCCGGCGGGTCATCCGCCTTGGAAGACTGTGCCACAACCGGTTGCAGTTGCGAAAGACCCTGCGCCGGAGGGTTCGGTCGCGTCGCAGGTGGGAGCGATTGCGGGACGGGTCCGTGTGCAGGCGCACCGTGCTGTGAACCGGAGGCCAGGGCTGCCCCGAGGCCGTCCGGGAGCGGGCCGCCCTGCGGGACGGGGCCCTGGCGCATGTGGGCGAGGAGCGCGTTGGCGGCCGTGGCGGTGAAGTGGGCCCGGCCGCTCTTCGTGTCGCGTACCGCCTGCACGAGCTGGTCCGCGGTGAACTCGCCGTGCACCAGATAGCCGCCGGCCCCCAGCCGCAGCGCCTCGTGCACGATCTCGCTCTCGCGGCTGTACGTCAGCATCATCACCGGCGCCACCCGCACGAGGTGCGGCAGTGCGGAGATGCCGTCGACGCCCGGCATGCGGACGTCGAGCAGGACGACGTCCGGGCGGTGCTGCACGGCCATCTCGTACGCCTGACGGCCGTCCGCCGCCTCGGCGACGACCTCGATGTCCTCGCGGCCGGACAGCAGGACGCCCAGGCCGGCGCGTACCACCGGGTTGTCGTCGGCGACGACGACCCGGAGCGGACCCGGGGCGGGGACGTCGCGGGGTGCGGGGAAGGGAGGCATCAGCTCGGATGCCGCGGGCCTCTGGGGCGCCGGGAACCCGGGGGAGCTGAGCTCGGAGGGAAGCGGGTTCGCGTGTGCGGACGTGTGCTGGGAGGCATGGTTCTGCGAAGCCCAGTTCTGGCCCGACGTGCGGGAGACGTCGTCCGGCATTCTGCGACCTCCTCTCAGGGTCTCTGGATCTGGAACTAGGGCTGGATCTGAAGCTGGGACTGGGACCGGGACGGCGCCGCGAGCGTTCCGCGGCCGTTCAATGGGAGGCCGCCGTGGGGAGGCCGTAGGAGTCGGGGAGGGCGGGTGGCTGGGCCGCGACGCCGAGCGCCGCGAGGGGGAGTTCCATGCGCACCTCGGTTCCCTTCGCCGCCTTGCCCCTGCCGATGCGGATGCGGGCACCGATCGACGCCGCCCTCTCGACCATCCCGACGAGCCCGAAGTGGCCGGCTCGCTTCAGGTCGTCGAGCGTGGTCCCCTCGGGCAGGCCCTTCCCGTCGTCGTAGACCGTGACGCGCAGGACATCGCCCTTCACCCCGGCGAGGACGACGAGATAGGTGGGGTCTGCGTGACGGTTCGCGTTCTCCATCGCCTCGGACGCCACGGTGAGGAGCTGCCGGGCGACCGGGGCCGGTACCGGCGGCACCGGAGCGTCGCTGAGCCGGCGGAACGTGGCAGTCAGGGCGTGCCGGCGGGAGAAGTCGTCCGCCCGCGCCATGAGTTCGGCGATCACGTCGATGCCTTCGTCGAGCCCGGAGTCCCGGCGCAGGTCGGAGAGCAGTTCGCGTGACTCCGCCGCGGCCCGGCGGGCGGACCGTGCGACGAGCTCCGCCTGGTGCTTGACGGTGAGCGGATCCATCCGGTCCGAGGAGGCGGCCAGCCCGTCCGCCGCCAGGGCCAGGCCGTGCAGGGTCTTCGCGACCGAATCGTGCATCTCCCGGGCGAGCCGGGTGCGCTCGCTCTCCACGGCCTCGTTGACCGCGAGCCGCGCCCGCGTGTCGGTGAGGGCCTGGCTGGCCGTCCCGAAGCGGAGGAGCAGATTGCGCAGCGTGACACCCACCGCTCCGGAGATCACGCAGAAGCCGGGGAGCAGCAGCGCCGTGCCGTCGCTCGCCTCCAGCTGGACGTCGGTGGCGTACACGCCGGAGACGATCAGGGCCTGGAGCACGGCGAAGGCGGCGGCCCCGCGCCAGCCGTAGACGAGTCCCGCCAGCAGCGGGGTGCAGACGGTGACGTAGGCGAGCGTGGACTCAGGAGTCGCTGTGACGAGGAGCAGCGCGCCGAAGAGCGCGTCGATGCCGAGGAGCCAGGGGTGGCGCAGGAAGAGGGGGCCGAAGCGTTCCCAGTCCCGGAAGAGGACGTAGGAACCCATGAAGGTGACGAGGACGGCCGAGCCGACGAGCCAGGTGGCGAGCCCCGGTGCCGTGCGGCTCACGGCGTAGGGGGTCGCGATGGCGATCATGGCGAGGCGGAACCCGAAGACCTGGCGGCACATCGCCTGGAGGGCGTTCACCTGGAGGGCGAACGCCGGGCGGGCGCCAGGGTCGGCCATCGCCTGGCGCACCTCTCCGGTCAGTCCCTTGTGGCCACTGCCCAGTGGGTAGGACACCGGTCCCCTCACCTCCCCTCGCTTGTCATGCCCATCCTCCCCAACTCCTGCTCCTCCCGCAGGACATCAGCCCGAGATGAAGCTGAAGTCGACGTTCGCTCCGTAGACGAAGCCCACCGTCAGCAGAACGAGCGTGCCGGGCAGCAGGAACGAGGTGACCGCGAAGGTCGCCTTCGGTACGGCCTTGGCCGCCTTGCGGCGGGCGTTCTGTGCGTCGGTGCGGCGCATGTCGTTGGCGATCTGGATCAGCGTGTCGACGATGGGCGCGCCCAGTTCCTCACCCTGCTGGAGGGTCGTCACGAACATCGCGACCTGTTCGGAGTCGTTGCGTCTGCGCAGCTCCTCGAAGGCCTGGCGCCGGCTGACGCCCATGTCCATCTGGCGCAGCGTGATCCGTAGTTCGTCGGCCCAGGGGCCTTCGTACTTCTCCGCGACGCGTTCCAGTGCCTGGCGGAAGCCGAGGCCCGCCGAGACGACGACCGCGAGGACGTCGAGGAAGTCGGGGAGCGTTCTTTCGATGTGGTCCTTGCGGACACGGATCGCGGACCAGATGCCGACCTCGACCCAGAACAGGCCGAAGGCGATGAGGAGCAGGGAGACGAAGAGCTGTCCCCTGACGATCGTGGTGAAGGCCCCGAAGAACCCGAGGGCTCCGTAGACGGCGCGGCGGGCGGCGTAGCGGTCGATGGTGAGGCCGCCGGGGTTGCCCGCCATGTCGATCTGGCGGCGCTTCTTGTTGACGGCCTTGGGGCCCATCAGCCTGAGCACCATCGGCGCCCAGCGCATGCCCATACGGTCGATCCCAGAGCCGACCGCGCTGGTGCGGCTGGAGCCGATCTCCAGGGCGATGGCGAGGTCGCCGGGCAGTTTCGCGTCGGCCCGGTACATCCGGATGCCGGCGATGGCTCCGTACACCGCGAGGCCCACGACGAGTGCGAGCAGCAGATCCATGACGGTCCCCCTCTCAGACGTCGATACGGGACAGGCGACGGATCACGATGAACCCGATCGCGTACAGCACGATGGACACGATCACCGCGGCCTGGCCGATGAGGGCGCCGGTCATGCGGTCGAGGGCGCCGGGCATCACCGCGTTCATCAGCAGCATCGCGCCGATGCCGAAGCCCGGTACCGCGTAGGCGGTCACCGTCACCTGCGACAGCTGGGTCTTGACCTCGCGCCTGGTCTCCTTGCGCTCCTCCAGCGTCTCGGTGAGGTTGCGCAGGGAGCTGACGACCGTACCGCCGGCCCGGTTGGACAGCACGAGGGTCGTGACGAGGACGACCAGCTCCCGTGACGGCAGACGGTCCGTGAGCTCGCTCAGCGCGTCGTCCAGGGACTCCCCCACGGACAGCCGGCGTGCGACCCGGGCCAGTTCCTCACCGGCCGGGTTCTCCAGTTCCTCGGCCGCCATGCCGATCGCGGTACGCAGGGCCAGACCCGCCTGGGTGGCGTTGGCGAGGATGCGGGAGAGCTCCGGGAGCTGGTTGATGAAGCGGTCGGTGCGCTTGGTGCGCTGCCACTCGAGGAAGGCGTTCGTCCCCCAGAGGCCGATGAGCGCGGCGACCGGGCCGAAGAAGCTGGCCAGCAGCGACGAGGCGATGATCCAGAGCCCGGCCATGGCCACGATCGCGTAGACGAAGAACTCACCCGGGGTGATCTCCAGGCCGGTGGCCGCGAGCTTCAGTTCGATCTTCCGGCCGAGGGACGTGGTCCGCAGCCTGCGGTCGATCCCCCGGAACCGGCGGTGCCGGCCCTCCTGAGGGATCTGTCCGGTGTGCGAGAGCCGGTCGACGAGGGCTTCGCGGTCGGCCTTACCGCCGGAGTACGCGTGCAGGCCGACGACGCCCAGCACGCAGCACAGCAGCGTGACGCCGACGGTGAGCAGGGGGAGATTGGTCATGGGGCGGTACCTACTTGGCCTCTCGGGTGGCGAGCTGTTCTTCGGACGAGGCGACCCCGAAGGCCTGCGGGATGGGCTGGCTGGCCATGTAGAGACGCTCGGCGACCTTGCGCGGGAGCGGGAGATACTGGAACTGCCCGTGGATACGCCCGTCGGCGGCCATCGGCTGGGCGTTGAAGCGGGCGACGCTCACGATGCGGTAGTTGTCCCGGCCGTGGGAGTCGAGCACCGCGATCTCGGTCACCTTGCGCCCGCCGTCGGCGAACCGGGTGAGCTGGACGATGACGTCGACGGCGCTGTTGATCTGGTCGTGCAGTGCTTCGAAGGGGATCTTGATCTCGGACATCGAGGCCAGGGTCTGGAGGCGCATGAGGGCGTCCTCGGCGCTGTTGGCGTGGACCGTGGCCAGCGACCCGTCGTGACCGGTCGACATGGCCTGGAGCATGTCGAGGGACTCCCCGCCTCGGACCTCACCGACGACGATCCGGTCGGGGCGCATACGCAGGGAGTTGCGGACCAGGTCGCGGATGGTGATCTGGCCCTTGCCCTCCACGTTCGCCGGGCGTGACTCCAGCCGGATCACGTGGTTCTGCTGGAGCTGGAGTTCCGCGGAGTCCTCGATGGTGACGATGCGTTCGTTGTTCGGGATGAGTCCCGAGAGGGCGTTGAGCAGCGTCGTCTTGCCGGTGCCGGTGGCGCCGGACACGATGATGTTGAGCTTCGCCTGGACCAGGCCGGAGAGCAGGATCAGCATCTGCTCGTCCAGCGAGCCGAATCCGATCATCTCCTGGAGCGTGAAGGCACGCGGGAACCGGCGGATGGTGAGCGTCGCACCGGTCAGCGAGAGCGGCGGGATGATCACGTTGACACGCTCACCGCTGGGCAGGCGCGCGTCGACCATCGGGTTGGCCTCGTCGACACGGCGGTTGACGGTCGACACGATGCGCTCGATGGTCTGCATCAGCTGCTCGTGCGAGCCGAAGCGCATGGGGAGCTGCTCGACCCTGCCGCTGCGCTCGACGAAGATCTGGTCCGGTCCGTTGACCATGATCTCGGTGATGGAGGCGTCCTCCAGGAGCGGTTCCAGGATGCCGAGGCCGAGGGCCTCGTCGACGACTCGGCGGATGAGCTGGGAGCGCTCGACCGTGGAGAGGACCGGCCCCTCACGGCTGATGATGTGGCCGAGTACGCGCTCCAGCCGGGCCCGCCGGTCCGCCGCCGCCAGCGAGGACATCTCCGCGAGGTCGATCTCCTCGAGCAGCTTGGCCCGGTAGGTGGCGACCAGATGGCCGTCCTCCCGCCCTCCGGGTTGCTCCTCTGGGGCGGTGATGCGTGCCCGCAGGCTCATTTCCGTAACTCCTCGGTCAGACGTGCCGGTGGTGCCGGAGCCGTTGCCGGCGGTCCTGCTCGGTGCGCTCGGCCGTGCTGCCGTCGCCGGCGGACGCGCTCCGTGTGCTCGTACGTGCCGTCGCCGGCGGCTCAGTCGCGGGGCATCGTGGAACTGCGCTCTGCCCAGCCGAAGGCGTCCTCCATCCCCGGGATGACCGAGGGGACCTTGACCCTGGCCGTGTACGTGACCTCGTCGCCGCCCCAGCGCGGGGTGAAGGTCGACTCGTCGGCGAGCCAGCCGCTGATGGACCGGCGCCCCGCGTCCTCGGGGGAGCTCTCCGGGCGGTCGTGGCTGGCGGTACGGGCGGCGGCCCTCGCGGCGGTGCCCGCCTGGTTGGCCGCGTACGCCGCCACTCCCAGCTGGATCGCGCAGAGGCCGACGATGAGCAGCAGGGGGATGAAGCCCATGTACTCGATGGCGACCTGGCCGCGTTCGCGGCGTGCTGTCTCCGGGTTCCGCTTCATCTCTCAGCCCTCCTTCACCGAGGCGGCGTCGCCGGTGACCGTCATGGGGAAGTCGAGTACGCCGGGCACGAGTACGGGCACCTTGAGGTCGACCTCCGCCCTGTACAGCCCCCGCTCGGTGGAGCAGCGCACGGTCGCGGCCGAGGACCAGGCGTCCGGCAGGTCCTCCCTCGCCGCGTCGCCGCAGGCCTGACTCTGCTGCCACCGCGCTCCGGTGCCGGCCCGTGCGCCGACGTCGGCGGCGTTGCCCGCCAGGCTGAACGTGTAGCCGATGAGCGCGCACTGCCACAGGGCGACGAGCAGCAGGATGATGAGCGGGGTGACGCCCACGAACTCGACCGCGGTCTGGCCGCGGTCCTGTTCACCGGGGCGGAGCCGGAGCCGCCCCGCCCGTATGACCGGGCGTTCTCTGTCGGTGGATGTCATCGGTCAGCCTGCCCCCTAGGTCGTTCCGCGGCCCCGGCCCCGCCGTCGCGCCGCCTGCGGGCGCGCCCGATCGAACCCCGGTCGTTCCGGAACTTGCCACTGCCTTCGGCGCCCGCGGGTGCCTTCACCAGCCCCAGCTCTCCGGCCAGCGCCCACAACGCCTGCTTGACGACGCTCTTCGCGTCGAGTTCGTGCATCCGCCCCGCGTCGACCGCGCCCTGCAACTCCTTGAAGTTCGCTGGGACGGCGGTGCCGGCCATGCGGGTGCCGGTGATCTTCTGGATGAGGGGCGGCTGGATCTCGGTGTTGCGGTTGAAGCGGTTGACGACCGTGACTGTCTCCTCGGCCTTGCGGATCTGCAACCGGTCCCACATCCGCACGATGCGCTTGGCGCCCCGTACGGACACCACGTCCGGCGTCGTGACCAGCAGGGCGATGTCGGCCATCTCGATCGCCGCGGCGTTGGCGCCCTGCATCTGGCTGCCGCAGTCGATCACCACCACCTCGTAACGCGAGCGCAGTGCGCTCACGATCTGGCGTGCCGAGCGGTCGCTGACCTCCTCGCCGCGCTCGCCCTCTCCCGGCGCCAGCAGAAGGGCCATGCCGGTGCCGTGGGAGTAGACGGCGTCGGACAGGACACGGGGCGATATGTCGGAGATCGCGGCGAGGTCCACGATGGAACGCCGGAACTGGACGTCGAGGTACGACGCGATGTCCCCGGTCTGCAGATCGAGATCGACCAGTGCGACGGTGTGGCCCGACGTCTGGGCGGCCAGGGCGATCTGCACCGCGGCGACGGTGGCCCCCACGCCCCCCTTGGCCCCGGTGACGGTCACGACGGTGCCGCCGGGCCCGGTGAAGACGTCGCCGCCGGACCCGAGGTGGCGTCGCACGCCGACGGACCACTGGGCCGCCGCCTGCACCCGGTTGGCCAGTTCCTCGTAACTCAGCGGCAGCGTGGCCAGCCCGCGCGCGCCGGAGTCCATGGCCGCGGAGAAGAGGCCGGGGCTCGCGTCCATGGTGATCAGTACGACGCCCACGGCGGGGAAGCGCAGGGAGACCTCCCGGATCAGCTCCAGGGCCGGAACCGGGCCGATCCGCTCATGGACCAGTACGACCTCGGGCAGCTCGTCGAGGGACTCGCCCGCGAGGCGTGCGAGCATGTCGATGAGCTGGGTGGAGTCACCGACGGGAGCGGCGGGCTCCGCGTCGGGGAGCTGACTGAGCAGCGTGGTGACGGACCTGGCCGCGTCCGCGTCACCCACCGCCGGGAGGATCCTGGTGGTCATCCCATCCTCACTTGTCCTTGTCGAGCGTGTAGGTCCGGTCGCCCGGACGGATCGTGCCGTCGCTGCCGGACGCGATGAGCGCCAGACGCACGTGCTCGGCGAACGACTCGGCGTAGGCGATGCGCTGGGTGTCGAGCGTGTTGAGCGCGAAGGTGATCGGGACGGCCTCGCTCGCCTGGTTCGCCTTGTTGTCGTTGTCCGGGTCCAGCGCCGTCAGCTTGCCCACGTCCAGCACCCGGGCGTTGGAGACGATGACCTTCGACTGGGCGGGCTCGCCCTCGTTCTCACCGGCGAACGTGGCGTAGACGTTGACCGTCGAACCCGGGGTGATCTTGCCCGCGACGCCTGTCGCGGCGTCGATCAGGATGGCGATCTCCTGCTCACCGGGGCGCAGGGCGGGGCGCTTCTCCATCATGTCGGACTGGAGCAGCGAGCCCTCGCGCAGCTCGGTGACCGCGATCTTGCCGTCGACCTCGGAGATGTCGGTGACCGCGTTGGCGGAGAGCCAGCGCTTGGGCATCGAGATCTTCTCGAACTGGCTGCCGGAGAGAGCGGTGTAGGGCGCCACGTTGCTCTTCACCTGATACGTCGTGACCTCGGGGCCGACCTTGGAGTTGACGTCGCTGATCACGGAGAGCACACCGGCGAAGGCGCCGAAGGCGCACAGGACCGACAGGAGCAGGAGTATCACGCCGCGGCGCTGGCGGGAGTTCATGAGCCGGACAACCTCGTTCGATTCGGATGCGTGGGTCAGCGGACAGAGAGATGCGCGGTGTCTGAGGAGCGGTACGGGGACGTCAGGAGCTGGGTGGTGCGGGCGCTCCATGGTTCAGGACACCGGCGGAGTGCATTCGGTTCTCGGCCGGGGCCAGCGGGGACGAACAGAACCCGCAACGGTCGCCGATGAGCTCCATTCCGCACCAGTGGCAGTTCTCCCGCCGCACGGAGGAGACGAGCTGGTAGATCACCGAGATGTCCGGCAGGAAGGAGGCGAATTCCACCAGCTTCCCGGTCCCCCACCAGCGCGCCGATCCGGAAGGCAGCGGACACTCCTGAATGGCCTGCACCTTCCAGGCGGGCGCGAGGGTCTGCTGGACCCATTCCGACGTCAACTGCCCTTTGGCCACGAGCAGATGGGTGGGAAAGTCAGGTCCGGCCGGGGGCTCCACGGCCGGACCGATCTTGACCAGCTGCGGGTTGGGCCCGGCGAGTACGGCGAACTGGGAGCCGGGCACCCAGGACTTGGCGTGCGTCTTGAGGCTCACGGGCACCCGGTCGAGCCGGGCCACCGAGTTCAGCAGGGCTCCGGAGTGGATGTAGTGGGCGAGCAGCCGCGCGGCCGACGCGACGACACCGGGGCTGAAGTCGCAGATCGACAACTGCCGCAACTGGCGCACCAGGACGGCCACGCCGAGCGGCGGGAGATCCACCTTGAGCAGGGCGATGCGGTCGCTCTCCATGACAGAGCGGATGGCGTGCAGCCTGCGTTCATGGGCGGGGCTGATGCCCGTCGGGTAGACCGCGATCACGTACCCGTGCTGCTCCAGGAGCAGGTTCATGTCACCGATCGCGAGATCGAGGGCCTGGGCGTCGGGAGCCTGCAGCAGGGCCGCGGTCGGTGTCTGCTGATCGGTGGGTGGTAGCACCAGATCAGCACTGGTCACTGCTATTGCGGTCGGCACGCTCTTTCCCCGTTCGGCTCCGGCCGTGGTCCGTGAGGACTCCGGCCGCAATCGCTCCTGCTCCGTGCTTCTTCCCCAGCACTTTAACCACGTCATACCAGGCAGAGAACAGATATCTGGACCCAGTACGACAACATCCTGCACGGACGTTCGCAACGCGCCCGTACGAAATCGGACCAAAAGCAGAGTCGTTAACTTCTGTACCACTGCGGAGGGTTACCCCCGTCCTTCTGGTTTGGAATGCACGGCAATTCATCCGCGCACGTCAGAACGGCCCCAGCCGCTTTCCCCGGCGCCCCGCCGATATCCACTCCGTCACGTTCCGGATACCTCCGCGAGAGTCACCCGCGCGAGTGCACAGGGGCCGGGAGGTCACCACCCGCAGGTGGACCAGCGCCTCCACCAGCACCTCTCCGCCGCCCGTCGGCGGGCATCCGGGCCGCCAGAGGTCTTGACAACTCGATTGGTCTGGACCAGTTTATCGGCCAACGGTGGCCACCGTTCCCCGCCAGCACCCCCAACTCCCCCACCGGAGGCAGCAAGTGGAACGCTCCGCAGGCAGCAGCAGGCACAGAAGACACCGCGTCCGGCGTGTCCTCGGCGGGGCCGTGGCCGCCGTGGCGGCCGGGGCGCTGACCGTCACCGGGCTCGCCACCAGTGCGCAGGCGGCCGACGTCAACGTGGCCAGGAACGCCGGCTTCGAGTCAGGGCTCGCCAACTGGACCTGTTCCGGTGGCAGCGGCACCACCGTCTCCTCCCCCGTGCACGGCGGCACCTCCGCGCTCAAGGCCACACCGGCCGGGCAGGACAACGCCAAGTGCACGCAGACCGTGGCCGTGAAGCCCAACTCCACGTACTCGCTCAGCTCCTGGGTGCAGGGCGGTTACGCCTACATCGGGGCGAGCGGCACCGGGACCACCGACGTCTCCACCTGGTCGCCGGGCTCCAGCACCTGGACCCAGCTCAGGACCAGCTTCACCACCGGCCCCTCCACCACCTCGGTGACCGTCTACACCCACGGCTGGTACGGCCAGGCCGCCTACCTCGCGGACGACGTCGCGGTCACCGGTCCCGACGGCGGCGGTGGAACGGATCCCGCCCCCACCGTCCCGGGCGCACCCGCCGGGCTGGCGGTCGGCGCGACGACCACCTCCTCCGTCGCCCTGTCCTGGAACGCGGTGTCCGGGGCCACCGGCTACACCGTCTACCGCGACGGTGCCAAGGCGACCACCTCCACCGGCACCTCCGCGACGGTGACGGGGCTGGCCGCGGACACCGCGTACCAGTTCTCGGTCAGCGCGACCAACGCCGCCGGTGAGTCCGTCAAGTCCGCCACCGTCAGCGGCCGTACGGCGAAGGCCACCGACCCGGGCCCCGGCCCGTCCACCTCGGTGCCCAAGCACGCGGTGACCGGCTACTGGCAGAACTTCAACAACGGCGCCGCCGTCCAGAAGCTCAGCGACGTGCCCGCGGCGTACGACATCATCGCCGTCTCCTTCGCGGACGCCACGGCCACACCGGGCGCCGTCACCTTCAACCTGGACTCCGCCGGGCTGAACGGCTACACCGTCGCCCAGTTCAAGGCCGACATCAAGGCCAAGCAGGCCGCCGGGAAGAACGTCATCATCTCCGTCGGCGGTGAGAAGGGATCCGTCGCGGTCAACAGCGACGCCTCGGCAACCGCGTTCGCCGACTCGGTGTACGCACTCATCCAGGAGTACGGCTTCAACGGCGTCGACATCGACCTGGAGAACGGCCTCAACTCCACGTACATGACGAAGGCGCTGCGCGCGCTGTCGTCGAAGGCGGGCTCCGGCCTCGTCATCACGATGGCACCGCAGACGATCGACATGCAGTCGACCTCCGGCGAGTACTTCAAGACGGCGCTCAACGTCAAGGACATCCTGACCGTCGTCAACATGCAGTACTACAACAGCGGTTCGATGCTCGGCTGCGACGGCAAGGTCTACTCCCAGGGCTCGGTGGACTTCCTCACCGCGCTCGCCTGCATCCAGCTGGAGGGCGGACTCGCCCCGTCGCAGGTCGGCCTCGGCGTCCCCGCCTCCACCCGGGGCGCGGGCAGTGGTTACGTCGCCCCGTCCATCGTGAACGCGGCCCTGGACTGCCTGGCCAAGGGCACGAGCTGCGGCTCCTTCAAGCCGTCCAGGACGTACCCGGAGATCCGGGGGGCCATGACCTGGTCGACGAACTGGGACGCCACGGCGGGCAACGCCTGGTCGAGCGCGGTCGGCCCGCACGTCCACGGACTTCCGTAGCCCTGTCGGACCGGTGAACCAGCAGCGCCGCCGCTCCCCCGGCGGCGCTGCTGCGTGCCCGCACAGCCGTGCGGAACACCTACCAGGGCAGGTCGCGCACCTGCTGGACGCACAGGACGACGAACAGCAGGCCCGCGGCCCCGAGCATCCCGTTGCTGAGCCAGCCGTTGCGCCACTCCCTCGGTGTACGGGAGGAGTTGAGCAGCCACAGCAGGGTCAGGGCGAGGAACGGCATGAAGAACGCGCCCAGGACCCCGTAGCCGATGACCAGGCCGAACGGCTCGTCCAGCCACAGGAGCGTCATCGGCGGAAAGGTCAGCCAGAGCAGGTACGCGCGGAACGGCACGGACCGCTCCTGCCGGCCGACCCGCACGCGCGCCGGCTGCTCGGCCGCCTCGCCGCTGCCGGCGGCCCGGATCCGCTCCACGAAGTCGGCGAACATCAGGCTCACCCCGTGCCACACACCGATGAGCGACGAGAACGACGTGGCGAAGAAGCCGACCAGGAACAGCTTCGCGGTGGCGGACCCGAAACGGTCCTCCAGGATCTGTCCGAGGTCGATGAGCCCCCGGTCGCCCTTGGTCAGCGCGATCTGCGAGGAGTGCAGCAGCTCGGCGCCCACGATCAGCATGGCGACGACGAAGATGCCGGTGGTGATGTAGGCGACCCGGTTGTCGATCCGCATCACCTTCATCCAGCTGGAGTCGGACCATCCCTTGGCGTTCACCCAGTAGCCGTAGGCCGCCATGGTGATGGTGCCGCCGACCCCGCCGATCAGCCCGAGCGTGTAGACCAGTGAGCCGTCGGGCAGCACGGGGAGCAGCCCCGCGAAGGAGGCGCCGACGTCCGGCACCACCCGGATCGCGACGTAGACCACCACGACGAACATGATGCCGATCAGGACCGTCATGACCTTCTCGAAGACGGCGTACTGGTTGAACCAGACGAAGACCAGGCCGATCAGCCCGGTGATGATCGCCCAGGTCTTGAGCCCCGGCCCGTCGGGGAAGAGCGCCACGATGGGCAGGGCGCTGGAGGACATGGCCGTCGCGCCGTACACGAATCCCCAGACGACGACGTACACCGCGAAGTAGCCGGTCGTCCAGCCGCCGAGGGTGCGCCAGCCGTCGAAGAGGGTGCGGCCCGTGGCGAGGTGCCAGCGGCCCACCGCCTCGGCGAGGGAGATCTTGACGAGGCAGCCGATCACGGCCGCCCACATGAGGGTGTAGCCGAATTTGCTTCCCGCGATGAGCGTCGCGACCAGGTCACCGGCGCCGACGCCGGTCGCCGCGACGACGATGCCGGGGCCGATGTACCTCCAGCTCGATTTGCGTGGCCGGGAGTCCAGCTCCCCGGTCTCTGTGGTTCCGCTTGTCTCCGCCATGTCGATCAACGAAGCGCATCGCGCGTCTTCGCACAAGGGGTCCCGTCGCGCCTCCGTCCCGCACACGGTCCGCTTCCCCGTCCCGCACGCACGCTCTCCGCGAGCAGCTGTGAACGTTCCGTGACAGGAGAGGGTGGTGCACCGGCCCCCCGCCCGTGGGACGCTGAACGCGCTGGACCGGAGGGCTGGGGGACGGGGGAAGTGGCATGGCTGGCGCGCGAGTCGAGCCGTTGGGCAGCGGTGACCCGGCGGCACTCGGTACGTACGAACTGCTCGGGAGGCTGGCCTCCGGGGGCATGGGGCGGATCTATCTCGCACGGAGCTCCGACGGGCGTCTGGCCGCCGTGAAGACCCTGCTGGCCGAGGGCGTCGTGAGCGACGTCGACCGGCGTCGCTTCACCCGCGAGGTGGAGCTCGCGCAGCGCATCGACAGCGCGTTCACGGCGCGGGTCCGGGACGCCGACCCTGGGGCGGAGCGGCCCTGGATGGCGATCGACTACATCGCTGCCCCGTCGCTGTCCGAGCTGGTCCGGAGCGCCGGTGTACTGCCCGGGTCGGCGGTCCGGTGGCTGGCGGCGGGGACGGCCGAGGCGCTCGTCACGCTGCACCGCGAGGGCATCATCCACCGGGACCTCAAGCCGCAGAACATCCTGCTGCCGCTCGCCGGACCCCGGGTGATCGACTTCGGGATCTCCCACGCGAACGACCTCACCCGCACGAGTCTCACCCTGGGGACGATCGCCTTCACCTCGCCCGAGCAGGCGCGCGGCGAGCCCTCGACGGAGGCCTCGGACGTGTACTCGCTCGGGGCGACCCTGTTCCATCTGGCCCTCGGCAGGCCCCCGTACCGCGCCGACAGCGACACCCTGGCCCTGCTGGCACGGGTGCAGCGTGGCGAACTGGACCTGGACGGGCTGCCCAAGGAACTGGCGACGCTGATCCGCCCCTGCCTTGCGGCCGATCCACGGCAACGGCCCGTGCCGGCCGAGATGCTGGACCGATTCCGCCGCTCGCTGGCCGGGCTCCCGGTCTCGCAGGACGGCCGCCGCTGGCTGCCCCAGCGGTGGACGGACCTGATCACGGAGTACGAACGTCAGGGGCGGGCCCTGGCGCGCGGGGCGGGCTCCGCGACCGGTGGCACCGACCCCGAGGGCCTGACGGCCGACCTGCGGACGGACGTGGTCCCGCCGCCGGACCCGACCCGGGTGTACACGCAGGAGAGGGAGCGCGCCGCACGCGAACAGGCGGAGCGCGAGCGGGCCGAGAAGGAGCGGGTGGAGCGCGAACGGGCCCGGCTCGCGCAGGAGCGGCTCCGGGAGCAGGAGTGGCAGCGGGAACTGGAGCGCAGGAAGGCCGAGGAGGTCCGGCGGAAGGCCGAGGAGAAGGAACGCAGGAAGGCCGAGAAGAAGGAGCGGGAGCGGGCTGAGCAGCAGGCCGCCCGTGAGCGGGCGGCCCGGGCGCGGGCCGGGCAGCAGTCCCCCCGCGCTTCGGCTTCAACGGGAGCCTGGCCCCGGCCCGGCCGCCCCGCACCGTCCCCCGCGCCTTCCCCGCCCTCCCGCGCCAAGAAGTCCTCCTCCGGGCTGGGGCTGCTGGTGGTGCTGGCCGTCATCGGGTTCTTCGTCTGGCAGAGCACGCAGTCCGACACCTCGGGCGGCACAGGGGGCACCGGCCTCACCTCCAGTGCCTCGCCGACCATCGGGACGGGCGGTACGACCGGCGGCGAGACGGGCACCGGCTACGAGCCGGACCCCGAGCCGACGCCCGATGCGGACGACGAGGCGTTCGGCGCCGTGTCGACCGGGGACTGCCTGACCGCCTACGACGACGGATACGGCGACTGGTCGGCCGACACCCCCGAGACCGTGGACTGCGACGCCGCGAACGCCTACCTCCGTGTCACCTCGACCGACGACGGGATCAGCGGTTCCGACTGCCCGGACGGCTCGGGCGAGTCGTACTGGTCGCACGTGGGCTCCGTGACGGAGTTCAGCAGAACCCTCTGCGTGGAGCGCCAGTTCCGCGTGGGCGAGTGCTTCGTCGCCAAGCAGCAGGGCGACCGGATGACGGACGCACGGCTCATGACCGTGTGGAGCTGCGGCAAGGACACCGTGCCCAAGGGCTACGACGTGATCCTGCAGATCACCGGCCGGTGGCGGGCCGAGTCGACCTATCCTCCCGGCTACTGCTCGAAGAGCAGCACCGACCAGGAGGACTACTGGCTGTTCGAGGTGAACGACGACAGAACGGTGCTCTGCGTCAGGTGGGTCTGAGCCGGCGCGCGTCGCACGCCGGCCACGGCGACGGACCCGGATCCCCGGCCCCGGAGCGGAGTCGGTGACCCGGGCCCTGAGCCGGTGGTCCGGGCCCGGTGCCGGCGGAGGCGCTAGATCACCAGGCTGAGCGCCGCCGCGACCACGAACCCGGCGACCGAGAGCACGGTCTCCAGGACCGTCCAGGTCTTGAGGGTGTCGCGCTCGGATATGCCGAAGTACTTCGACACCATCCAGAAGCCGCCGTCGTTGACGTGGGAGGCGAAGATCGATCCCGCGGAGATCGCCATGATGATCAGCGCGAGGTGCGCCTGCGACATGTCCTGGCCCTCGACGAGCGGGACGACGATGCCCGCCGTGGTGACGATCGCGACGGTCGCCGAGCCCTGCGCGACCCGCAGGACGACGGAGATCAGCCAGGCGAGCAGGATGACCGGCAGGCCGACGTCGTTGAAGGTGTCGGCGAGCGCGTCGGCGATGCCGCTGCCCTTCAGCACGGCGCCGAAGATCCCGCCCGCACCGACGACCAGCAGGATGTTGCCGACCGGCTTGAGCGAGGACGTGGAGACCGATTCGAGGGACTTGCGGGACCATCCCCGGCGGATGCCCAGCAGGTAGTAGGCGAGGAGCAGGGCGATCGTCAGCGCGACGAACGGGTTGCCGAAGAACTCGACGACCGAGCGCAGGGTGGAGGGGTCCAGGGCGATGGACGAGAACGTCGCGGCGAGGATCAGCACCAGCGGAGTGCCGATGATCGCGAGCACGGTACCGAGCGGGACGGGCTTCTCGTGCGGGGTGACCCCGGCCGCGCGCTGCTCGGCGACCACGGCGGCCTTGGACTCCTCGGCCGCCTCCACCATGTCCTGGGGTACGTCGACGAAGACGCGCTTGCCGATCCAGGACGCGTACGCCCAGGCGGCGAGCACGGACGGGATGCCGACGACGGCGCCCATCAGGATGACCCAGCCCAGGGAGACGTTGAAGAGGCCCGCGGCGGCGACCGGTCCGGGGTGCGGGGGCAGGAACGCGTGGGTCATCGAGAGACCGGCCAGCAGCGGCATCGCGTACAGGACGATCGACTTGCCCGAGCGCTTGGCGGCGGCGTAGACGATCGGCGCGAGGACGAAGATGCCGACGTCGAAGAAGACCGGGATGCCGAAGATCAGACCGGTGAGGCCCATGGCCAGCGGGGCGCGCTTCTCGCCGAAGAGGTTGAGCAGGCGGGCGCTGAGCACTTCCGCTCCGCCGGAGACCTCCAGGATCGCGCCGAGCATCGTGCCGAGCCCGATGATGATCGCGACGTGACCGAGGATGCCGCCCATGCCGGACTCGATGACCGAGACGGCGGCCGACTTCTGGACCGTGCCGAAGAGTTCGGTGACGGAGAGACCGGCACCGAGGCCGACGGCTATGGAGACGGCGAGCAGGGCGACGAACGGCTGCAGCCGGACCTTGATGATCAGGAAGAGCAGGAGCGCGATGCCCAGGGCGGCGACGGTCAGCAGACCGGGGGTGCCGCCGATGAGGAGGAGCAGACCACCGGTGTGGGGTGGCGCCTCGGCGGCGGGGGCGGCGGCGAGCAGCATGTGCGGTCAACTCCGTTGGTGACGGGGCCCTTCGGGGCAGGGAGGAGCGCGGCACGGCGCCCCTCGGGGAAGGGGGTGGGGCGCCGTGCCGGTTCGGGGGTGGGGCGGGTGGTGCGGGGATCAGCCCGTCAGCCGAGGACGGCGAGGGCGTCGATCTCGATGAGCAGCCCCTTGGGCAGGCCGACGTACACCGTCGTACGTGCGGAGGCGGGGGCCTTGAGTCCCTGCTCCTCGAAGTACTCGTTGTAGATCGCGTTCATCTCGGCGAAGTGGTCGACGTCCGTGAGGTAGACGCGCATCATCATCACGTCGTCCCAGCTCGCGCCGCCCTCCTCCAGGATCGCCTTGACGTTGGCGAAGGTCTGAAGGGTCTGCTCGCGGAGCGTCGGACCCGCCGGGGTGGGCGCCTGGCCCTCGACCGCGGGCAGGAAGCCGACCTGACCGGCGACCTGGAGGATGTTCCCCTTCTTCACGCCGTGCGAGAACTTGGCGGGCGGGGCGGTGTGGGTGCTGGGGGTGAGGGCGGTCTTCTCGGTCATGGCGGTTCAGGCTTTCTTGGTGGGGGTGGTGCCGGAGTACTCCCGGCTGATGGTGTCCGCGGTGCGTCGCACCAGGGGGAGCAGGGTGAGGAGTTCCTCGGCCGTGACGACCACGTTCGGTGCGGAGACCGACATGGCGGCGACGACCCGCCCGTCCGCGCCCCTGATGGGGGCACCGACGCAGTTGATGGACTCCTCGTGGCCGCCGAGGTCGGTGGCCCAGCCCTGTTCGCGTACGACGGCGAGCTCCTTGAGGAAGGCGCCGGCGTTCGGGACCGAACGGGACGTGTACATGGGGTAGTCGAGCCGTTCGGCGATCACGCGCCGCTCGGGCTCGGTGAGGTCGGCCAGGAGCAGCTTGGCGACCGCGGCGACGGTGATCGCGACGGGTTTACCGATCCGCGAGTACATGCGCACGGGGTAGCGGCTCTCGACCTTGTCGATGTAGAGGACCTCGTTCTCCTCGTACACCGCGAGGTGGACGGTGTGACCGCACTGCTCGTTGAGCGCGACGAGGTGGCTGTGGGCGATCTCGCGCACGTCGAGGTTCTCGACGGCCTCCTGCGCGAGGGCGAAGAGACGCGCGCCGAGGCGGTATCGCTGGTCCTCCTGGCGGTAGACGAGTCCGTGCTCGTGGAGCGTGCGGAGCAGGCGCAGCGCCGTGGACTTGTGGACGCCGAGCCGCTCGGCGACCTGGCCGAGGTCGGCGGGGCCCTGGGCGAGCAGCGGCAGGATGCTCAGCGCGCGGTCGACGGTCTGGCTCATGTGACTCGTACCTCCTCGTTCGCCCCTGCGGCGGCTGTCCAGCCGGGGCCGAGACGAAGTGTGCCCCAGGCCTCGTCGTCCAGGGCCGCCAGCCGGTCGGCGTGGGCGCGGGGCGGGGGGCCCGTGAGGTCGCCGGGGACGGTGAGGACGGCCGCGGCCATGAGGTGGCCGTGCCGGGCCCGGTCGCGTACGGGCAGGTCGCGCAGGGTGGCGGAGAGGAACCCGGCGGCGAAGGCGTCACCGGCTCCGACGGCGGCGACGACGTCCACGCGGAGGGAGGGGACGTCGGTGACGGTGTCCTGCGCCGGGGCGCCGTCGCGCGAGAAGACCGTGACGCCGTCGGCTCCCCGCTTGACGACCAGGTGGGCCGGCTCCGGAAGCGCGGCGCGGATCGCCTCGGCTCCGTGGAGGCCCCACGCCTCCTCCGCCTCGTCCTCGCCCACGAAGACGAGGTCGCTGCGCCGGGCGAGGCCGATCAGTACTCCGGGGCCGGCGTCGCCACCGCGCCACAGGCCGGGCCGGTGGTTGACGTCGAAGGAGATCAGCGGGCGGTTGTCCCGGGGGGCCGTGAGGTCGTCGAGGAGCGCCAGGCAGTCGGCGGAGAGCGCGGCGGTGATGCCCGACAGGTGCAGGACACGGCCGCCGAGTACGTCCTCGTACGGGACGTTGTGCGGGGACATCGCCGAGGCGGCGGATCCGGCCCGGTAGTACGCCACCTCGTGGGCGTCGGTGGCCCTGTCCGTCGCCGTGCGGAAGTAGATGCCGGTGGGGCGGTCCGGATCGCGGCGTACGGCGGAGGTGTCGACGCCGTAGCCGGCGATGGCCTCGACGAGGTGGTCGCCGAATCCGTCCGCGCCGACCCGGCCGACCCAGGCCGCCCGGTGGCCGGCGGCGGCCAGTGCACAGGCGACGTTGGACTCGGCGCCGCCGATACCCCGGCTGAAGGAGGGGACGTCGGCGAGGCGGCCCGGCTGCGAGGGCAGGAACGTCACCATGGACTCACCGAGGCAGACGACGTCCGCTGTGGCTGTCCTGGCTGCGTGTCCGGACACTCTGGGCTCCTCTTGGTCGGCCGTGGGCGCCGGTGCACACCATTGACCCGGCATCGGCTCGGATGTTAGACAGCCTTGAGCGATATGCGCAATGGTCGTTGCAGATGATGCAACGACGAGTCTCCGAGGAGGATCCCTTGGCCGCCCAGCAGTCAGCCGAACAGTCCGCGAAGGCGCTCGCCGGCGAGGTGGTCGACCACCGCTTCAAGGCGCTGCCGCCCGACGCCGAGGGGCTGACCGTCGGCGCCCTGGCCGCCGAGCGCCGCAACCTCTTCACGGGCGGCTTCACCACACCCGTGCTGGCCCTGTCCGCCGAGTCGGTCGAGGCCAACCTCGTCCTCCTGGAGACGTACGCGGAGCGGCACGGTCTGGCCTTCGCGCCGCACGGCAAGACGTCGATGTCCCCCCAGCTCTTCGCCCGCCAGCTGGAGCACGGCGCCTGGGGCATCACCGCGGCGGTCCCCCACCAGGCCCGGGTGTACCGCGCCCACGGCATCCGCCGGATCTTCCTGGCCAACGAGCTCGTCGACGCGGTGGCCCTGCGCTGGCTGGCCGGCGAGCTGGACGCCGACCCTGACTTCACCTTCGCCTGTTACGTCGACTCCGTGCGCGGAGTCGAGCTGATGGACGAGGCCCTGCGAGCGGCGGGCGCGGTGCGCCCCGTCGACGTCGTGGTGGAGCTGGGCGCCGGCCAGGGTGCCCGCACCGGCGCCCGCACGGAGGCCGACTGCGCGGCGGTCGCCGACGCGGTGGCCGCCACGTCCACCCTGCGCCTGGTGGGCGTCGCCGGTTACGAGGGCGAGGTGCCGGACGCCACCCCGGAGCGGGTGCGTGAGTGGCTGCGACGGCTCGTCGCGCTCGCCGCCGACTTCGACGCCGCCGGCCGTTTCACATCGCTGGCCGACGGCGAGGAGATCCTGGTCAGTGCGGGCGGAAGCGCGTGGTTCGACGCCGTCGCCGACGTGTTCGCCGAGATCCCCGCGCTGAGCCGGCCCGTCCTCAAGCTGCTGCGCTCCGGCGCGTACGTCAGCCACGACGACGGCCACTACCGCCACCTCACCCCCTTCAACCGGATCCCCGAGGAGGGTGCGTTGCAACCGGCCTTCCGGCTCTGGGCGCAGGTCGTCTCCCGCCCCACCGCCGGGCAGGCCTTCGTGAACGCGGGCAAGCGTGACGCCGCCTACGACCTGGACCTGCCCGAGGCGCAGGCCGTCCGCTCCGCGCGCGACGGTTCGGTGCGGCCGGCCACCGGCATCACCGTCAGCGGGCTGTCCGACCAGCACGGCTGGGTGCGCACGGAGGCGGACGCCGAGCTGGAGGTCGGCGACTGGCTCGGCATGGGCCTCTCGCACCCCTGCACCTCCTTCGACAAGTGGCAGCTGATCCCGCTGGTCGAGGCGGACGGCACGGTCACCGACTACATCCGCACCTTCTTCTGAGCCGGCGGAGCCCTCACCACCCGAAAGGCGACACCCCCATGGACCTGGTCATCCGCGACGCCCGCGTCGTCGACGGCACCGGTAACCCCTCCTACCGCGCCGACGTGGGCATCACGGACGGCCGGATCACCGAGATCCGCGAGGAGGGCGACGGCCCCCGCCCGACGGCCTCCCGTACCCTGGACGCCGACGGGCTCGCGCTCTCGCCGGGCTTCATCGACATGCACGCGCACAGCGATCTCGCCCTGCTGCGCGACCCGGACCACAGCGCGAAGGCCGCCCAGGGCGTCACACTGGAGGTCCTCGGCCAGGACGGTCTGTCGTACGCCCCCGCCGACGACCGCACACTCGCCGAGGTCCGCCGCTCCATCGCCGGGTGGAACGGTGACGGCAGCGACATCGACTTCGACTGGCGCACCGTCGGCGGCTACCTGGACCGCCTCGACCGCAACTTCGGCGGCCAGGGCGTCGCCGTCAACGCCGCCTACCTCATCCCGCAGGGCACGGTCCGGATGCTCGCCGTCGGCTGGGACGACCGTCCCGCCACCGAGGCCGAACTGGACCGCATGAAGGAGCTCGTCGCCCAGGGCATGGCCGAGGGCGCGGTCGGCATGTCCTCGGGCCTGACCTACACGCCGGGGATGTACGCGAAGGACGCCGAACTCACCGAGCTCTGCCGGGTGGTGGCCGCCCACGACGGCTACTACTGCCCGCACCACCGGTCCTACGGGGCGGGGGCCGTCCAGGCGTACGAGGAGATGGTGCGGCTCACCCGCGACGCCGGCTGCGCCCTCCATCTCGCGCACGCGACGATGAACTTCGGCGTGAACAAGGGCAAGGCCCCCGAACTCCTCGCCCTCCTGGACGAGGCCCTCGCGGGGGGCGCGGACATCTCCCTGGACACCTATCCGTACACGCCCGGCTGCACGACTCTCGTGGCGATGCTGCCCAGTTGGGCGAGCGAGGGCGGTCCGGAGTCGATCCTGACCCGGCTCGCCGACGAGACGACAGCCGAACGGATCCGCCACCACATGGAGGTCCTGGGGTCCGACGGCTGCCACGGCGTCCCGATCGAGTGGGACACGATAGAGATCTCCGGCGTCGGCAATCCGGAGCTGTCGGACCACGTCGGCCGTACGGTGGCCGAGTCCGCGCTGCTGCGCGGCGAGGAACCCTGGGTGACGGCCCGTCGGCTGCTCACCGAGGACCGGCTCGGCACGACGATCCTCCAGCACGTGGGCCATGAGGAGAACGTGCGGCAGATCATGCGCCACCGGGTGCACACCGGTGGCAGCGACGGCATCCTCCAGGGCGACAAGCCGCACCCCCGGGCGTACGGGACGTTCCCCCAGTACCTCGGCCGGTACGCGCGCGAGCTGGGCATCCTCTCGCTGGAGGAATGCGTCGCCCACCTCACCTCCCGCCCGGCCGCCCGTCTGCGCCTCCCGGACCGCGGCCTCGTCCGCGAGGGCTACCGCGCGGACCTGGTCCTCTTCGATCCGGCCACGGTGGCGGCGGGCTCGACCTTCGACGAGCCGCGCACCCTCCCGGTCGGCATCCCGCACGTCCTGATCGACGGGCGTTTCGTCATCGAGGACGGCAGGCGAACCTCCACCCTGGCGGGCCGGGCGGTACGAGGACGCGGACGCGCCGCGAGGGGCTGACGACCGGGCCGGCGCGTCAGCCGGTTCGGCGTGCGGCGGGCATCGGGCTCCGGCCGGGCCGGAGTCGGCGTACTGGGACGTCAGGACGGCCGGGAGGAATCCGACGCTGGGTTCCACGACGGTGCCGGCGTGCACGCCCTGGTGCTCGAAGTGGGCGGTCTGATCGTTCCCGCGCGCGTCACCGCACCGTTCCCCCGCGCGCCTGACCCCTCGGCCCGGCGGCCTGTTCCCCGGTGGGCCGAGGTGTGGAGGACGACTGCGGGACGGCTGCGGGAGGCAACCGCCTGCCGACCTCCGGGCAGGACTCCGCAGGGCGCACGGGGGCCGTGTTCCCCGTAACTCCTGCGCCGTGACGGCATTTGGGAAACCCCCGAGGTGTCTGCGTACTGTCGGAACATGACACTCGACCTCGACGCCTACTTCGCCCGCATCGGCTGGGCGGGGAGCACGGACCGCCGGCCCACCGTGGAGGTGCTGCGGTCCGTGCACCGCGCCCACATGCTGGGCATCCCGTTCGAGAATCTGGAACCCCTCCTCGGCAGCGCCCCGTCCCTCGCGCTCCCGGACCTGGAGAAGAAGCTCGTACGCAGTGAGCGCGGCGGCTACTGCTACGAGCACAACACCCTCCTGGCCGCCGCCCTGACCCAGCTCGGCTTCCACGTCACGCTGCTGACCGCGCGAGTGGTCCTGGGCGCCGCCCCCGGCGACGTCCGGCCCCGTACGCACATGCTGATGAAGGTGGACGTCGAAGAAGAGGGCGAAGGCGGCCCCACCTCCTGGCTGGCGGACGTCGGCTTCGGCTCGCACGGCGCGCTGCTGGAGCCGATCCCGCTCGTGGTGGACACCGAACTGCTCGACACCCCGCGCCGCCACCGGCTCGTGCACGCCCCGCACGACGGCCCGCTGGAGATGTGGGAGCTACAGGCGGACAAGGGCGGCTACTGGGAGCCGCAGTACGAGTTCACCCTGGAACCGTTCGAGGCTCCGGACTACGAGGTCATCAACTGGCACATCGCGACGAACCCGCGCTCCCCGTTCCGGCAGGCGGTCTACGCCCAGCGCACGCTGCCCGGTCTGCACCGCGCCCTGTCCGGGCGGACGCTGGTGGAGACGGCCGACGACGGCACGGTCGAGGAGCGGGAGCTGAGCGACGACGCCGAGGTGCTGCGGGTGCTCGCCGAGGACTTCGGCGTACGCCTCCCGGAGGGGACCGTCCTGCCCGGCTGACCAGGGTGGCGCATCTCACCGGCGCCGCCGCCCACGCCCGCATTCCAAGCCGCGGCCCCGCCCGGACCGGACGTTCCCACGGTCCGCGGCCGGGGCGGCATGGCGATGAAAGTCCCGGCGGGCCGTGGCACACCCCCGGAGGGAGCAACGGGCAGGCAAACCGGGAGCACCGCGCGAAACACGGTCGTAAGCTCGCAGACATGCAGGTCATCCAGTCCACGAAGCTCTCCGGCGTCTGTTACGAAATCCGCGGCCCCGTGCTCGAAGAGGCCATGCGGCTCGAAGCGGCAGGTCATCGCATCCTCAAGCTCAACACGGGCAATCCCGCCGCGTTCGGGTTCGAGTGCCCGCCGGAGATCCTCGAGGACATCCTGCGCAACCTCTCGGGCGCGCACGGTTACGGCGACGCGAAGGGCCTGCTGTCGGCGCGCCGCGCGGTGATGCAGCACTACCAGACCAAGGGGATCGACCTCGGCGTCGAGGACATCTACCTCGGCAACGGCGTGTCCGAGCTGATCCAGATGTCGATGCAGGCACTGCTCGACGACGGCGACGAGGTACTCGTCCCCGCTCCGGACTACCCACTGTGGACGGCCTCGGTCTCGCTGGCCGGCGGCACGGCCGTGCACTACCGCTGCGACGAGCAGTCCGACTGGATGCCCGACCTCGCGGACCTGGAGCGGAAGATCACCGACCGCACCAAGGCGCTCGTGATCATCAACCCGAACAATCCGACGGGCGCGGTCTACGACGACGAGATGCTGCGCGGGCTGACGGAGATCGCCCGCCGCCACAACCTGGTCGTCTGCTCCGACGAGATCTACGACCGGATCCTCTACGACGGTGCGACGCACACGCCCACCGCCGCGATCGCCCCCGACCTGATGGTCCTCACCTTCAACGGGCTCTCCAAGAACTACCGGATCGCGGGCTACCGCTCCGGGTGGATGGCGGTCTGCGGCCCGAAGGCCCACGCCTCCTCGTACATCGAGGGGCTGACGGTGCTCGCCAACATGCGGCTGTGCGCCAACATGCCCGCGCAGCACGCGGTGGCCACCGCGCTCGGCGGCCGGCAGTCGATCAACGAGCTGGTGCTGCCGGGCGGGCGGATCCTGGAACAGCGGGACATCGCGTACGACCTGCTGACGCAGATCCCCGGTGTGACCTGCGTGAAGCCGAAAGGGGCGCTGTATCTCTTCCCGAGGCTCGACCCCAAGGTCTTCAAGATCAAGGACGACCGTCAGATGGTCCTCGACCTGCTGCGGGCCGAGAAGATCATGGTGGTGCAGGGCACGGGCTTCAACTGGCCGGAGCCCGACCACTTCCGCGTGGTCACACTGCCGCCGGCCAAGGACCTGACCGATGCGGTGACGCGTATCGGGAAGTTCCTGGACGGCTACAGCCAGCCGTGACCCCCGGCCGGCGGCGCCCTGTGCACGGCCCACAGGACCCGACACAACTTTAGACTGAATCTAAGATAGGATGACCTTACTGCAACGCCAGGAGGCCATCCATGTACGAGCCGATCCGCACCAAATCGGTCCACACATCGGCCGACGACGCCGATTTCCCCCACCGCAGCCGCGAGGACGAACTGGACATCCAGCTCGCCGCTCACCTCGCCGCCCTGCTCGCCGTAACCGACGAGCTGGGGCTGACCGCAGACGGCGACCGCATCGCCGAGCAGGTCGCCCGGCTCCGCGCCGCACCGCCCGCCCGGCACGCCGGCAGCAGCGGCGCGTCCCCCGACGCTCTCCACCGTCGCGCCCACGCCCTCGCGGGCCGGGCCCTCGTGGTGGCCGCGTCCCGCGCCGACACGGCCGTCGCGATCCTCGCGGCCGAGGCCATGGACGCGCACACCGCCGCCCTGTCGGGCACCCCCGCGCGGACCGATCTGGTCGGCGCCCCCTGACGGCCCCGGTCCACGGTCGCGAAGACGCGTGGACCGGGTGCCACACACGCGCCGGGTGCGGGTCCGCACCCTGGAGAAGGCCCGCGTCGCCCCGAAGGGCTTCGCGGGCCTCACGCTGCCAGGACGCGGTCGCGTGCCGGCCGTCAGGCGGCGGCGCGGACCCGCACGGTGACTGTGGCGCTCGACGCGGTGTGCAGGTCGTCACCGGCGTACGCGACCGTGTAGACGACCTCACCCCGGACGGACGCCAGATCCCTGATCGTGAACGTGCCGTCGGCGGCGACCGCCGCGGAGGTGAGGGCGCCGGTGCCCTTCTTGTCGGCTCGCTGCACCGACAGGGTGATGCCCGAGGGCAGCGCCCGGCCCTGGCCGGTCAGGGTGCCGGTGATCTCCAGGCTCTGGTTCTTCGTCGTCTCCGCCGGAGCCGTGAGCGTGATGGCCGTCGGCGCCTTGGCCACCGTCACGGGGAGGGTGACGTCCTCGGCCGGCCGATGGGTCACATCCCCCAGGAAGGACAGGGTGTACGTGGCCTCGCCGACCAGCGAGGGGACGTCGAGGACGGTGAACGTGCCGTCCGCCGCGACCTCCACGGCCGCCAGCTTGCGGTCGCCGTTCGCGTCATGGCGTACGGCCGAGACCTTGACGGGCTCCGCGGGTGCGGGCCCGTCGAGCTCGAGCCGGCCCCGGATGCCGAGCGGTTCCCCGACGACGGGCGTGCCGGGACTGGTGGACAGCGCCCCGGTGAAGCGTGAGTCGTACTGGGCGGCCGGGGGCTGGATCACGTGCAGCCAGTAGGACGTGCCGGAGGCGTTCGTGGTGAGGGCGAAGAGCCGGGAGGCGTCCTTCGACCAGCCGAGGCCGCGCGGGGCGACGCGGGCACCGTCGAGTTCGCCCTCGAAGGCGAACTCGAGGGCCGAGGTGCCCTCCTCCGGATCCGCCTTCTGGATCAGCAGGTCCGGGGCCGAGCCGGTCGCCTGAGCGCCCCGCGCGACGTACTCGCCGTCACCGCTGAAGGCGACGGCGGACGCCTTGGCCCCTTCCGGCAGCGGCCCGTACGGCACCGGGGCGTCCGACAGGTCGGCCGCCTCCAGCAGCCGGGTTCCGTAGGCGGCGTCGGCGACCGCGATCCGGTTGCCGTTCGGGGACAGCGCCAGGTCCTTGAGGTCGAGACCGCCCGCCCCCTCGCTGTCCGCGAACCGGCGCTGCGGCCCCCGGACCAGCGTGTCACCGCTGCTGTCGAAGGTGGTCAGGTAGGGATCGGTCCCGGCCGTGCTCAGCGTCTGGCCCATGACCAGGGTGTCCGGAGCCTGGGCCGCGGTCGCGAAGTAGAGCTTCCCGGTGCCCTCCCAGCCCGTCGCGGTGGGCGAGCCGAGGGTGCTGCCGTAGAGGTAGCTCCGGTACTGGTCGCACCCGCTGGCCGTCGGCGTCTCGGTGTGCCACACCTTGCCGCCCGAGTAGGCGACCTGGCGCCCGCACTCGCCCCAGTAACTGGTCGACGTGTGCAGGGACTTCACGTATGTCTCGGTGTCGTAGGCGGCGACCCGGCCCATCTCCGACACGAAGAGCTTCGTGCTGTCCGTGGAGAGCGCCATGCCGCCCACGGCGCCCTGCGAGCTCGCGAGTGTGGCCACCCGCTGGCCCTCGAAGTTGTAGACGAGCACCGAGGACTTGGTGTTCAGGCTCCGGGTGTCGTCGCTGATGTAGACACGTTCGTGCACGGAGTCGACCACCATGCTGGAGAACGACGTGATGGGCAGCTTGGCCACGTCGTCGTCCGCCGCGTACGCGGCGGGTGCGGCGAGCACGGTGAGGCCCGCGCCCCCGAGTACGAGCGCGGCGAGCGTCGCGACACCGCGTATCGCCTTCCCTGACCTGTTCAACTTTGTTCCCCCACAGCGTTGTTGGCACCCGTAACCCCGGGCGCTCCTGTGGGCATCATGCAACAGATGTGAAGGTTATGTGCGCAAGTTGTCGGCGATGTATGGACGTTCTCGCCCATTCAGGACGTCGTCACGCCTCCGGCGGCCTGCGGGGAAGAAAAGCGGCACCCGGAGCCCCAGGGCTCCGGGTGCCGTACCGCGGCGGGCCGCTGACCCCCACAGGTCAGGGCGGTTGTCGACGGGACCCGCCACGGGGACGGGGGGCCGGATCAGCCCAGGCGGCGGACCAGCGCGCGGTATTCGTCCCACAGCTCCTTCGGCGCGTGGTCGCCGAAGGTCTCGAGGTGCCCGGGGATCAGCGCGGCCTCCTCGCGCCAGACCTCCTTGTCGACGTCGAGCAGGAAGTCGAGGTCGGCCTCGGACAGGTCCAGGCCCTCGGTGTCCAGGGAGCCCTTGGCCGGGAGGATGCCGATCGGCGTCTCGACACCCTCGGCCTTGCCCTCCAGGCGCTCGACGATCCACTTCAGGACGCGGCTGTTCTCACCGAAGCCGGGCCACACGAACCTGCCGGCCTCGTCCTTGCGGAACCAGTTGACGTAGTAGATCTTCGGCAGCTTGGACTGGTCCGGCTTGTCCGCGCCGACGTCGATCCAGTGCTGCATGTAGTCGCCCATGTTGTAGCCGCAGAACGGCAGCATGGCGAACGGGTCGCGGCGCAGCTCGCCGACCTTGCCCTCGGCGGCGGCGGTCTTCTCGGAGGCGACGTTGGCGCCGAGGAAGACGCCGTGCTGCCAGGTGAAGGACTCGGTGACCAGCGGGACGGCGGAGGCGCGGCGGCCCCCGAAGAGGATCGCCGAGATCGGCACGCCCTTCGGGTCCTCCCACTCCGGCGCGATGATCGGGCACTGCCCGGCCGGCACCGTGAAGCGGGCGTTGGGGTGGGCGGCGGGCGTGCCGGACTCCGGG
Organism: Streptomyces sp. NPDC006516; assembly: GCF_040611875.1. NCBI lineage: Bacteria > Bacillati > Actinomycetota > Actinomycetes > Kitasatosporales > Streptomycetaceae > Streptomyces > Streptomyces sp. NPDC006516. The sequence continues at coordinate 663,998 of NZ_JBEXPD010000002.1, read as the reverse complement.
GTCCAGTCGTTGCCCTTCCAGTCCGTGAGGTGCGCGGGAAGCTCCTCTGTCATGCCCTCCCACCACACGTCGCCGTCGTCGGTGAGCGCCACGTTGGTGAAGACGGAGTTGCCCCACATCGTCTTCATGGCGTTGGCGTTGGTGTGCTCACCGGTACCGGGCGCGACGCCGAAGAAACCGGCCTCCGGGTTGATCGCGTACAGCTGACCGTCCTCGCCGAAGCGCATCCAGGCGATGTCGTCGCCGATGGTCTCGACGGTCCAGCCGGAGATCGTGGGCTCCAGCATGGCGAGATTGGTCTTGCCGCAGGCGCTCGGGAAGGCGGCGGCGACGTACTTGCTCTCGCCGCGCGGCGGCGTGAGCTTCAGGATCAGCATGTGCTCGGCGAGCCAGCCCTCGTCCCGGGCCATGACGGAGGCGATGCGGAGCGCGTAGCACTTCTTGCCGAGCAGGGCGTTGCCGCCGTAGCCCGAGCCGTAGGACCAGATCTCGCGGTCCTCGGGGAAGTGCGAGATGTACTTCGTGGAGTTGCAGGGCCACGGCACGTCCGCCTCGCCCTCGGCCAGAGGGGCACCGAGGGTGTGGACGGCCTTGACGAAGAAGCCGTCGGTCCCGAGTTCGTCGAGGACCGCCTGACCCATACGCGTCATGGTGCGCATCGAGACGGCGACGTACGCGGAGTCGGTGATCTCGACGCCGATCGCGGAGAGCGGCGAGCCGACGGGCCCCATGCAGAACGGGACGACGTACATCGTGCGTCCGCGCATGGAGCCGCGGAAGACGCCCTTCTCGCCGGCGAAGATCTCCCGCATCTCGGCGGGGTCCTTCCAGTGGTTGGTCGGGCCCGCGTCCTGCTCCTTCTCGGAGCAGATGTAGGTGCGGTCCTCGACGCGGGCGACATCGCTCGGGTCGGAGGCGGCGTAGTACGAGTTCGGGCGCTTGACCGGGTCGAGCTTCGTGAAGGTGCCCTTGGCGACGAGCTCCTCGCACAGGCGCTCGTACTCGGCCTCGGAACCGTCGCACCAGACCACACGGTCGGGCTGGGTGAGAGCGGCGATCTCGTCCACCCAGGAGACGAGCTCCTGGTGCCGAGTGGGAACAGTGAGGGGAGCCGCGATGTCTCGCGCCACGATCGCTCCTTGTAGAGAGGGTGTGTTGTCAGGCCCCGTGGGGGCTGCGACCCGGATGCTTACCCCTTCAACTACCCCTGGCGCTCATCCGGTGCCGACCGCACTCATTTGATCATCCGACCATCTTGCCCATATGTCCAGAGGGCCGCACACGTGAGCATCGCCACTCGAATCGGTTACCTACGGGAGCGTAGGTAGCATGCGGGACATGACTTCTGCCGCCACGTCCGGACCCGTCGAGCTCACCGACCCCGTCCCCGTGAAGCCACGCATGCGGGGCTGGCTGCACGCGGGGATGTTCCCCGCGGTGGTGATCGCCGGAGTCACCCTCATCGTCCTCGCGGACACCACGCGCGCGCGGGTCGCCTGCGCGGTCTACATACTCACCGCCTGCCTGCTCTTCGGCGTGAGCGCGGTCTACCACCGCGGTACGTGGGGCCCGCGCGGTGAGGCGGTGCTCCGCAGGCTGGACCACGCGAACATCTTCCTGATCATCGCGGGCACCTACACACCGCTCGCTCTCCTGCTGCTGCCCGAGTCCACCAGTGGCCCGCTCATGTGGGCGATCTGGAGCGCCGCGGCGGCCGGTATCGCCTTCCGCGTCTTCTGGGTCGGCGCCCCCCGCTGGCTCTACACCCCCTGCTACATCGCCATGGGCTGGGCCGCCGTGTTCTTCCTGCCGGACTTCATGCGCACCGGCGGCGTCGCGGTGCTGGTCCTCGTCGTCGTCGGCGGGCTGCTCTACAGCGCGGGCGGCGTCATCTACGGCCTGAAGCGCCCGAACCCGTCACCGCGCTGGTTCGGCTTCCACGAGGTGTTCCACTCGCTGACGCTGGCGGCGTTCATCGCGCACTACATCGGCATCTCGCTGGTCGCCTACCAGCAGAACTGAACGGTCCCGTACGGCGTGGGGCCCGGCCGTGGTGCGTGGTGGCCGGGCCCTCCGCCGTACGGCTCGCGTCAGCCGCCCAGCTTCACGGCCAGCTCCCCCGCGTCCGTCGTCGGCGCCTCGCACACGAAGTGGCGGCAGACGTAGGCGGTCGGCTCACCGCCCACCAGCGGCCGGTCCACCAGCAGGGGGAACTCGGACCCCGCGTCCGGCCCCTCCCCCGCCGCGACCACGGCGCCGGGAGCCGACCCCAGCAGCGCCGCGCGGTGCAGCTCCCCGGCCACCGGGCCCGCCACGGCGATCTCGCGCGGCCCGTCCAGCAGGGCTTCGGCGACCGCCAGCCCCCAGCCGATGAACCGGGGGGCCTTCGGGCCCAGCGCCGCGACGATCCCGAGCGCTCCCTCGGCCGCCGTACGGTGCGCCTCGGAGCCGGTGTGGGCGGCGTACGAGAGCAGTGCGCCCGCGGCGGCGGTCCAGCCGGCCGGGGTGGCGCTGTCGGTGGGGTCCTGGGGGCGCCGGATCAGCTGCTCCGCGTCGTCGGCGGTGTCGAACAGCTCCCCCTGCTCGCCCCTGAAATGCGCGAGGACGATGTCCAGCAGGAACCCCGCGAACTCCAGCCAGACCCCCTCGCCCGTGACCGAGGCGAGCGCGAGGAAGCCCTCGGCCACGTCGCCGTAGTCCTCCAGCACCCCGGAGTTGTCCCCGGCCCGGCCGTCCCTCGACGTGCGGCAGAGCCGGGCGACATCGCCCATGTGCACGCGTACCAGCAGGTCGGCGGCCTCGGTGGCCCGCTCCACGAGGTCCGGACGGTCGAAGTACGCCCCGGTCTCGGCCAGCGCCGCGATCGCCAGGCCGTTCCAGGCGGCCACGATCTTGTCGTCCCGCTCGGGGCGGGCGCGCAGCTCGCGCGCCGCCAGCAGACGGGCCCGCACATCGGCGACCCGCGCCGGGTCGGCGTCCTGTTCCTGCCCGTTCCGGGCGAGCCGCAGGACCGACGCCCCCTCCTCGAAGGTGCCCTCCTCGGTGACGCCGAAGTACCCGGCGGCGAAGGCCGCGTCCTCCTCGCCCAGCACCTCACGCAGCTGCGCGGGGGTCCACACGTAGAACGCGCCCTCGACGTGCCGCCCCTGCGCGTCCTCGCTGTCGGCGTCCAGCGCGGAGGCGAAGCCGCCCTCGGCCGTACGCAGCTCGCGCACCATGAAGTCGGCGGTCTCCAGGGCCACCCGGCGGGCGAGGTCCGAGCCGGTGGTCCGCCACAGATGGGCGTAGACGCGGCACAGCAGGGCGTTGTCGTACAGCATCTTCTCGAAGTGCGGGACGACCCACTCGCGGTCCACCGAGTAGCGGGCGAAACCGCCGCCGAGCTGGTCGTAGATCCCGCCGTGCGCCATGGCCGCACAGCTGTCGGCGGCCATCTGCAGGGCGCCCTCGGCCCCCGTACGGGCGTGGTGGCGCAGCAGGAACTCGATGACCATGGACGGGGGGAACTTGGGTGCGCCGCCGAAGCCGCCGTGCTTCTCGTCGTAGTCCCGGGTCAGCCGCAGCAGGGCCTGCGCCAGCTCCGCTTCACCCGGCAGTTCCGTCCCTCCGGCGGCCAGGGAGCGGCCGGCGAGGTCCCGGACGATGCGCCCGGCCACCTCCGCGACCTCCTCGCGCCGGTCGGTCCAGGCGGCCACGACCCCCTCCAGCACCTGCTGGAAGGAGGGCATGCCGTGACGGGGCTCGGGCGGGAAGTACGTGCCGAAGTAGAAGGGTTCGGCGTCGGCGGTCAGGAAGACGGTCATCGGCCAGCCGCCCTGACCGGTCGCGGCCTGCACGGCCTCCATGTACACGGCGTCGACGTCGGGCCGCTCCTCGCGGTCGACCTTCACCGGCACGAAGTGCGCGTTGAGGTAGTCGGCGACGGTGGTGTCCTCGAAGGACTCGTGGGCCATCACATGGCACCAGTGGCAGCTGGCGTACCCGACGCTGAGCAGCACGGGGACGCCGCGGCGGCGGGCCTCCTCGAACGCCTCGGGCGACCACGGCCACCAGTCGACGGGGTTGTCGGCGTGCTGGATGAGGTACGGGGAGGTGGTCTGCGCGAGTCGGTTGGCCATACCCCAATCCTTGCGCACCAAGGACGGCGGCGGGGGGACGGGCTCACCGGGGCGGCGCGTGAACGGATACGCGGGACGGTGCGTGAACGCACACGCGGGACGGAGGGGCGCTTCGGATGCCGGGCGGCGTGGCATCGGCGGACAGTACGCTGGCTCCGGCAGCACAAGCTCCTCGAAGGAGGTACACCGTGACCGCTGAGTTGGTGGCGCCCGCGTGGATGCATACGCAGATCAGCGCGGAACAGTACGACTCCTGGTCCGAGGAGCAGTGTGCCGGCATCGAGATCGTGGACGGAATGGTCGTCGTGAGCCCGAGTGCGTCCGAGCGGCACAACCGGTTGGCCCGGATCCTGGCCAACGCCCTGGACGCAGCCGCCGGCCCGGACTGGAACGCCGACACGGACTTCGACGTCCGCTTGCAGGACGTTCCCCTCACCAACCGCCGCCCGGACGTCACCGTCTACCGTGCGGACACCATCGACCTCACACCCACCCGCCCGGAACACGTACTCCTGGTCGTCGAGGTCGTGTCGCCCGGCTCGGAGACCACGGACCGGATCGTGAAGGTGGATCAGTACGCCAAGGCGGCCATCCCCTTCTACTGGCGCATCGAGCAGGCCGCCACCGGGGTCCCGATCGTCTACACCTACGTTCTGGATCCCGCCACCAAGGCATACAGGGACAGCGAGATGTTCACCGGCGCGATCAGGACCGCCGCGCCGTTCTCCGTCACCGTGGACCTGGGAACTGTCTGACGGCACCCCGCTCGAGTTGCGGTCTCCCGGTGCCGGTGGCACACACCGGCGCGGCGGAAGGTAGTGACCCGGCGGTCGTCCCGTCCGGCCCGCCTGCCGTGGAGCGCGCCTCCCGCCGGGGCCGAGCCCGCGCCGGATCGGCAGGCCGCCGCCGCTATCTGCGAATCCGCAGATAGCTAGGGGGCGCGTAGTACACGCACTATGCGCTGGCGGGCGGGACTCCGGTCCTGGTCCACAATTCCGGCGGTTGCATTCCGTGGTCGAGCGGAAGTGTTTCGAGGGCGGCCAAAGCTCTGGCCGATGGTGCGACAAGCGTCACGGTGAAGAGCCGCTCCGAGGCGGAACAGCTGTTCCTCCGAACATGTCAAGGGACTGGCTACAGAAACGCTTCCGGAATGGATCGAGTTGGAACGAAGCAATACTACGGAACCAAGCGCGGGGCGTACCACCGGGATGATCAACTCGGAAATGATGGTCGAGTACTCGGTCACGGTGCCGGAAACCGCGACGGAGATCTCCCGCACTTGCAGGTACACACTCTCGACGGCCCAATTGTTCGAATCGCCTGGGGCGGCTGACATGCAAGTTCAAGCGAAGAACAGGCTTCTGATGTCCAAATCGGATCTCGCCGCGCGGAGGGCTTCCGGTTCCGTGGACAGCGAGTCCTGGATCTGGATCATCCCGCTCCGGTCCGGAGAATTCCGGGTCCGAGCATTCGAAGTGCTTCGCGATCTACTGGTCGACGACGACGACATCTACGACGGGAACACGTCCATCGTCCACGACGAGACGGTTTCATCGCTCGACGATGTCGACGATGCTGTCATCCGGGCAGGCGTCGATCCCGAGGAACTGGACGCACCGTGGAAATGCGAATTTCCGCTGTAGGCCACCCGTGAGGTTCTGAAGCCTCGTGGGGCGCCCCTGCCGAAGATTTTCGTGGAAGTCACCTCACGGGGCCGCCGGCGTTGTTGACAGCACCGTCAGCGGCGAGGAATTTTTCGCAGCACCGGCAGGTGGTGCGGAGCCCGTCGAAGGTGTGCCCGTCCGCACGGGCAAGGGCGGGATCATCGCCCCCACGGCGAATCCTTGGCCTTCCGGTACGGCGCCGGCTGAGGAGAGGACGAGTCGAACAACGGTGAGCCGCCCACACGCGGACGGCTCACCGTTCCTGGCCGCCGGGTGCCGGTGTACAGGGCCGGTACACCGGCACCCCCCGTTCGACGGGCAGTCTCGTGGACTCCCTGTCGCCGGAGCGCCGGACCGAGGACACTGGACGGTCCACACAGTGGTTCCGGTCGAGGTCCAGGCCGGGGACGAGGGGGACGCATGCGGGACAGCCATCGGGCGGACGCCGAAAGGCTGTTGGTACGCGCCGTGGAGGAGGAGGCACGACGCACGGGCGGCCGGACGGACTCCGGCGCGCTGCTGGCGCGTGCGCGGGGCGCGCTCGACACGATGGCGGCGGGCGCGGCCGAGGAGTACGCCGCGTACGTCCAGGCGCTGGACGCCGCCGGAGCCGGCCGGCAGCCGCTGTCGGCGCGGTTCAGCCGGGCGACCCTGGGAACTCCCCTGCTGGTGACCGGAGTCGCCGCGGCAGCAGCCTTCGGCGCGGACCTGGCGCTCGGCACCGCGACCGGGCTGGCCCTGGGCGCGGGCGCGGTCGTCGCCGTCGCGGGGACCACGGCGACGGTGGCCCGCGTGACCGCCTCGCACTGGCCCGCGGCCCATCGCAGGGCGGGAGAGCTGAACCAGCCCGGCGGCCCCGAACAGCTGCGCCTCCAGTGGCTGACGGCCCTGGAGGTGCGGGGCATCCGGCCGTTCCTCGACCAGCAGCGCGTGCTGACCGCCGCGACCCGCACCCCCAAGAAGGCGACCGCGTCGGTGGTGGCGCAGCTGCGCGGGGGCGACCGCAGCGCGGCTGCCCGCACCCGCTCGCTCCTGGAGCAGTCCTTCGGTCATCTGCCCTCCGCTGACGGCCCGTTCGCGGGCCGCAGGACCGAACTGGCCCAGATCGCGCGGTGGGTGCACGCCGCACGCGCCGCCACGGAGACCCGGCCGACCGTCGTCGTCCTGCACGGCGCTCCGGGCTCGGGCCGCACCGCTCTCGCCGTGCGGGCCGCGCACGCGCTCAAGGACCAGTTCCGGGGCGCGTGCGTGGTCGATCTGCGCGGTGACGTGGCGGGCGAGAGCCCGCTGCCGACCCGGGACGCCCTGCTGCATCTGCTGAACCGGCTTGGCGCCCCGCGCGAGCAGCTCCTGTTCCGGGAGGGGTCCTCCGCCGAGCAGCAGGTGCGGCGCCTGAGCGAGCTCTACCACCAGCACCTGACGGGCACCCCCGTCACGATCGTCCTGGACGACGCCACCGACGTCGCGCAGGTCCGCACCCTCGTGCCCGAGCGCTCCGACAGCCTGGTGCTCGTCACGGCCCGCGAGCCGCTCGAACTGCCCGAGGACATCCCGGCGCGGGTGTACCACCTGCCTGTCGGCGCTCTCGACTCGGCGGGCGCGGAGGAACTGCTGCGCGAGGCGGCGCAGGACGAGGAGGCCGGTCCGTACGACTACCCGTCGACCGACGCCGTCGTCGAGCTGTGCGGTGGGCTGCCGCTCGCCCTGCGGGTCGCGGGCTCCGCCCTCGGTGCGCGCACCCGCGCCGAACTGGCTGCCGCCCTCGGCGCGTACGGCCCGGTAGAGCCCGTCGAGCGCGCCCTGTGGCTGCGCTACACCGATCAGCCCGAGCCGGCCAGGCGGCTGCTGCGCCGGCTCGCCCTGGCGGGGCGTGCCAGCCTGGGCGCGGCGGCCGCCGCGTCCCTGCTGTCCTCGGACGAACAGGAGGCGGGCCGGCTGCTGGAGACGCTGTCCCGGGCCGGGCTGCTGGTCCATGTGCGCGGTGCGCGCTACCGGCTGCACGACCTCGTACGGGCCTTCGCGCTGGCGCGGCTGGTCGACGAGGAGCCGGCGGCGGACCGTACCGCCGCGCAGGAGCGGCTCGTCCAGAACTACGCGGAGCTCGCCGACGCGGTGATCCGCATGGTGGACGGCAAGATGTCGACCCGTGCGGGGCAGTTCGGCTCGCACGGCTTCAGCTCGCTGGACGCGGCCCTGCGCTGGCTGGACGACGAGTCGAGCTTCATCACCTCGGCGCTCCGGCACGCGGAGGGCGTCGACCAGGGGGCGGTGCTCCATCTGCTGGGTGCCCTGTGCGACTACTGCCTGCTGCGCGGAGACCTCTACCGCCTCGGCGAGATCAGCGAGCTGACGCGCTCCGTCGACCAGGGGCTCCTGGAACGGTCCGTCCAGTGGCGTACGGGCATCGCGGCCCGGCAGCTCGGCGAGCTCGACAAGGCCCGCACCACGCTCTCCTCCGTGGTCGGCCTCTACCGCGAGGCCCAGAACGACGCGGGCGCCGCGCTCGCGCTCTGCTCCCTGGGCATCACCCTGCACCACCAGGGCAATCTGACCGAGGCGTCGGCGCGGCTGCGGGAGGCGATCGGCCTCCAGGCGTCACCGGAACAGGCCGAGGACCGTGCCTGGTCCCTGCACGCCCTGGCCGCCGTCGAGCGGGACCGGGCCAATCTGGCCGAGGCCCTGACGCTGCTGGACACCGCGCTGGCCCTGCACCGCGAGGGCGAGTCGCTGCACGGCGAGGCCTGGTCGCACTTCCAGCTGGGCCAGGTCTGTCTGCGGATGGGCGAGGTCGCCAGGGCCGAGGAGGAGCTGACCACCGCGCTGGACCTGTACGGCCGCACCCGGGACGAGCGTGGGGAGGCCTGGGCCCTGACCCAGCTGGCCCGCGCCCGGCTGATGGACGGGGACGTCGGCAGCACAGCTCCTGCGGTGGAGGAGCTGCGCGGGGCCCTCGCCCGGCACCGGGCCAACGAGGACGCGCGGGGCGAGGCCTGGACGCGCTACTACCTGGGGCAGGCGCTGGAGGAGGACGGCGACACCGACCAGGCGGTACGGGAGCTGGAGCGCTCCCGCACGATGTTCTCGCGGATGCGGGACGTCTACGGGCTGGCGTGCGCCCGGCACCACTCGGGCCGGGTCACCCGCGACCAGCGCGCCGCGCAGACCGGCAACCTGCGCAACTCAGGCTTCGCCCGGCAGCTCCTGGTGGACGCCCGGGCCGACTTCCGGCGCATCGGGGTGGCGCACGGGGAGGCGTGGACCTGCCTGGAGCTGGCCCTGATCGACGGCGGCAACAACCGCGCCGCCCAGGCGCTGGAGCTGTGCGGCGAGGCGATCACCCTGTTCGCCTCGTACGGCGACGTCCGGGGCGGCGACTGGGCGGCGTTCCTGCGGTGCACACTCCTGCCGTACGCCTCACCGGGCGGCAGCGAGGTGGGCACGGCCGTGGCCCAGCAGGAGCTGTCGGACCTGCTGGAGGCGGCCCACCCGCTGCGGGACGCGAAGCTGGAGGACTGCGCGGAGGCCTTCCGGATCATCCTGAACCGCGGGGTGACCCTGGACGACGGCTGGCAGGCCTGGCGCCTCGGCCTGACCCCGTCCCGGCACGCCCGCGAGGTCATGGGGGTGCCGGTGGGCGTGCGCCCCTGACGGGCCCGGGCGGGCGCGGCGCCGAAGCGTACGCCCACGGGCGCGGAGAGCGCGGCGGGGTGGGCCGGGGCTGTTCGCCCCGCCCCGCCGCGTCAGCCCTTGCCGGCAGAGCCCGCGGAGCTCTTCGAGGCCTGGCCGCCCGCGGTGGCCGCCGGTTCCTGGTCCGGCTGCGCGTCCGGGTCGGGGGCCTCCTCGAAGTTGACCTTGCCCATGTGGCGGTTCATCGACTTCATCAGCAGCCAGACCCCGACGGCCAGTGCCGCGAAGACGAGGAAGCCGAGGACGCCGGGAGTCACCTTGTTCTTGTCGAGCTCATCGGCGGCGAGCGGGACGAGCTGCGTCAGTGCCTGGGTCGCGTACATATCAGGCATTGTCGCGGATGCCCGCGAAGAGGTCGCTCTCGGGGAGGGAGGTATCGACCAGAGACTTGGCGAGCTCGTACTCCTCGGTCGGCCAGACCTCCCGCTGGATGTCCATCGGGACGCGGAACCAGCCGCCGTCCGGATCGATCTGCGTGGCGTGCGCGATCAGCGCCTTGTCGCGGATCTCGAAGAAGTCGTCGCACGGGATGTGCGTGGTCAGCGTGCGTTCCGCGCGCTCGAACTCCTTCCAGCGCTCAAGCCAGTCGCCGTACGGGGACTCGAGCCCGCGGGCGAGCAGCGCCTCGTGCAGGGCCACGGTGCGCGGCTTGTTGAAGCCCTGGTTGTAGTAGAGCTTCTGCGGCTGCCAGGCCGGGCCGAACTCCGACTCGGGGAACCTCTCGGTGTCCGCCGCCCCCTCGAAGGCGATCATCGAGATGGTGTGCGTCTTGATGTGGTCGGGGTGCGGATAGCCGCCGTTCTCGTCGTAGGTGGTGATCACCTGCGGCCGGAAGGCACGCACCTTCGCGACGAGACGCCCCGCCGCCGTCTCGTCGTCCTCCAGGGCGAAGCAGCCCTCGGGCAGGGGCGGCAGCGGGTCACCCTCGGGCAGACCCGAGTCGACGAAGCCGAGCCACTCCTGCTTGACGCCCAGGATCTCCCTGGCCTCGTCCATCTCCTTCTTGCGCACCTCGTGGATGTGCTCCTCGATGTACGCGTCCCCCTGGAGCTTCGGGTTGAGGATGGATCCCCGCTCGCCCCCTGTGCAGGTGACGACCAGGACGTCCACCCCCTCGGACACGTACTTGGCCATGGTGGCCGCGCCCTTGCTCGACTCGTCGTCGGGGTGGGCGTGCACGGCCATCAGTCTCAGCTGCTCGGTCAAGACTCGGTCCTCAGTCATCGGTCGCGTGGGTCGGCTTCTATAGTGACTGAACCGGGGGGTGGAAAATTCCACGATCCCCTGTACTGGAGGAACGATCATGGCGGCGGTGCGCGAGGCCTTGCCCGAGGAGCGCTACGGCCGGTCCCGGGACCAGCGCGCGGACCGCAAGCTGAAGATCATCGGCTCTGTGCTGGGTGTGGCCTTCGTCGGCATGATCGGCTGGTTCGGCTACGACTACGTCACAGGCCAGGACATCAGCGCCGAGGTCATCAAGTCCCGGATCGCCTCCGACAGCCGCGCCGAGGCCCACCTCGAGGTGCGCAAGGAGCAGGACGCCGACGGGCACTGCACCCTCCGCGCCCTGAGCGAGGACGGCGCCGAGGTGGGACGCGCGGACTTCCGGTTCGACGAGCGCACCGAGCGGATCGACGAGGTCGTGTCCCTGCGCACCACCTCCCGGGCGACCGCCGTGGAGCTCGTCGCCTGCACCGCCGGCGGCTGACCGCACCACCGGGGAGCGCGCCGCCGCCGCCCCGCACACGCCCCCGCCGACCTGCGCGGACGCGCGTGTGACGTTTTACCTTCTCCCCCTTTTCGCGCGGAATTGTTAGGCTCGTTGTTTCGCCCACCCGTGGCAACGCATGCTTGGGGTAGGGCGTTGCTTTGTATTCCCAGCACCGACGAGGAGCACCCTGTGACCCAGACCAGCGATAACGTCACCTGGCTCACGCCGGAGGCGTACAACCAGCTGAAGGCGGAGCTGGAGTACCTGTCTGGTCCCGCGCGCACGGAGATCTCCGTCAAGATCGCGGCGGCCCGTGAGGAGGGTGACCTCCGCGAGAACGGCGGGTACCACGCGGCCAAGGAGGAGCAGGGCAAGATGGAGCTCCGGGTCCGTCAGCTGACCCAGCTCCTGGAGCACGCGAAGGTCGGCGAGGCCCCCGCCGACGACGGCGTGGTCGAGCCCGGCATGGTCGTGACGATCGCCTTCGACGGCGACCCGGACGACACGGTCACCTTCCTGCTCGCCTCCCGCGAGTACGCGAGCACCGACATCGAGACGTACTCCCCCCAGTCACCGCTCGGCACGGGCGTGAACGGCAAGCGGGTGGGCGACGACGCTGAGTACGAGCTGCCGAACGGCAAGAAGGCCACCGTGAAGATCATCTCCGCGAAGCCGTACCAGGGCTGATCCACGGCGCAAGAGGGAGCCCCGGCCGCAGGTGCCGGGCTCCCTCTTGCGCGACAGAAGAGACCGACTCCTGCGAGCTGACCTCGAAGAGCCCCTGATCCGTCCGGTCAGGGGCTCTCGGTGTGCCGTCAGCTCAGGGCCTTGCCCACCTCGTGGATCGTGGGCCGGTCCTTCGGGTCGTACCGGAGCATCTCCCGCACCACGCTGCGCATCGGGCCCGGCATCGTGACGTCCCGGTGCCGGCCGTCCACGATCGCCTGGCGCTGCACAGCACGCGGGGCGTCATCCGGGTACTCGACAGCCCGCACCCCGGTGGCGGAGATGAACAGTGAGGCACCGAAGGCGTAGATGTCGGATGCCTGCGTCGGCTCGGCCCACCCGGTTTCCAGCACGCTGCGGGAGATCTCGGGCGCTTCGTAGTGGACGAGGCAGCCACGGAACGGGAAGTCGAAGCCACGGGCCACGTTGCCCCCTCGGGCCAGGGCGAGGTCGATGAGGTGCGTCCGCTCGGGTCCGACGACGAAGTGCGCGGGCTGGAGGTCGGAGTGCGTCCAGCCCTTTCCGTGCAACTCGGCGAGAACCTCGGCGCAGGCGAGGGCGACGCTCTGGTGCGGCTCCGTGGTCGAGCCCGGTACCCGGCAGCCCTCCCAGAGCTGCCAGAGATTGGGGCCCTCGCGCCAGGGCTGGACGTTCCAGGTCCCCTCTTCCCACTCGCCGAAGGCCGTGGGCTCCTCGTTCAGCATGTTGAGGATGTGCCCCTCCCTGGCGGGAGCAAGGGCGGTCCACGGCTGGGCCGGGCCCTCGCCCGACTCGTTGGGGTAGCCGAGTTTCGCCGCGTACCGACCGCGCTCGCTCTCGATCTCCCACACGGAGGAGCCGCGCCGGTCCAGGACCAGGCGCTGAGAGGTGGGCATGAACCCGTCGAGGATGACGATGGGCAGTTCTTTCACAGGCAAGGGGGTAGCTCCCTTCACAGGGGCGGGGCCGGCGTTGGAACCGACCGCGCCTGCCACCGGGGCGACCGGGTAGTCGCGCCCGTCGTCCGAGTCAGACCGGGCGGCATTGGTACCGGCGCTCGCCAGGCGAACACGAGGACAAAGCCGATCGAAGCGGCGGCCACCAGTCCACCAGGAGGCCCGCCGCTCGGGCTGTCGCTCGGCGCATCACGAGGGGACGCCGGGCTCCGCGTGCATGAACGTTCTCCACGGGCGGGTGATCTCCTCGCGGTACGTGTGATGCGAGGGGTTCCGGCCCGAGTGCGCGAGCGCCCAGTCCTGCGGCTTCTCCCAGTCCTCGAACCGGTCCGACTTCTCGGAGCAGACGACGCACCGGAGTCGGTAGGTCACCGGCTCGGCGTCCGGTTCCTGGTCCGGGGTGATGGTCCACGTGATGTGCCGGACGACGGCACGGACGGACGTCATACCCGTTTCCTGGACCAGTAGTTGGCGATCGCGACGCGGGCGCTGAGCGCCTCGACCGAGGTCAGCTCAGCCAGGGCGTCGGGGTCGACCTCCCAGTGCCTGTCACTGGACAGGGCGTGCAAGCGGACCGCACCTTCGGGAGCCCGCTGCACGACCCCGATCCGGCCCGACTCCGTGTCCCTCATGACCGAGCCGATCTCGATACGGGGCTCAGCTTGCTGGTTGCTCGCCATGACCATCAAGTTACGAGGGGTGAGCGGGGCGCCCCAGACACGCAGCGTGGCACTTACCTGACTGTCCGCCAGGAAGTGCCACGAAGCGTGGTAGTTAGCCGCCAACGCCCAGGTGAACGGCCATCTCGCGCATGTCGGCGCTCAGTGTGCGCTTCCGGCCGGTGAGGATGTCGCCCATGATGTAGCGCGCCATGCTCTGATGCCGCAGCCACTCCGGAGACGAGCGCTTGATCGCGTTCAGCTCGTCCATGGCGTCCGTGTGCGAACCGAGCAGCGCGTGGGCCCTCGCGACGTCGAGGCGATGCCGGTCCCAGTTGTTCGCGCTCGGCCGGCCGTACTTCTTGAGCGCCTTGCGACCCACGACACCTTCGTCGGCACGGTGGAGAACTCCGCGAGCATCCCCGATCAAGGAGAGATCCTCGATCACCTTCGCCTCGGCGGTGACTGGCCCGAACGTGGTCCAGTGCTCACGGAAGTTGACGTGCTCGACATCCAGCGCGCTGGCGGCCGTCGCGGTCATGCGCCTGGCCTCCTTGGCGACGTCCGGGCGGTTGTTTCGCATCGCGGCCGAGGCCACACGCTGAAGCAGCTCACCCCATACGGCGAGCTGGCCGGGAGTGGCGGTCGAAAGGCGAGGCTCGATCTCCTCGGCCGTCGCGGCGGCCAGACGCTCGGCCTCATCGAAGCGGTCCTGGCGCAGGAGCAGCCAGCCCATGCCGACGACTCCCGTCGCCGCAACGTACTTGCGCCCGGTCTCGCGGGCGTCCCTGATGCCCTGCGAGAGCGCGTAGTAAGCCATGTCGTAGCGCCTGATCTGCGTCAGGTACTTCCCGGCCAGCAGGAAGGCGTTGGCTCGCACCGCGAGGGCTTCCTGGCGGGCCTCGTCGTCCTCGCTGAAGGTCACCGCGGCTTCGGCTCCACGAAGGATGCCGGGCAGCCGCTTGGCTACCGAGTCGTAGCGATCCGCGTGATAAAGGGCGTGACTGTCGTCGATGTCCCGCTGGATGGCCGGCAGGGGCATGACCTGCTCAGGCTCGGCGAGGGTTTCGATCAGGCCGACCGGCGGCATGAGTGCCCGACGAAGTTCGGTCAGCTTCGGGCCATCGCCCGCGTTCACATGGACCGGCTCGGGCGCCTCGGTGGCGAACAGGCTGGACGTCGTGGTGCCCAGCGCTCTCGCGAGCATATGAAGGGTCTCGACCTGGACGTTGCCGCCCTGCTCGACCTTGCGGATCACGCCCACGGACAGCCCGGCCTCTTCAGCCAACCCTTCCTGGCTCAGCCCGACCCGGCGGCGATGGTTGCGGACGTTCTCAGAGAGCGACGACATCGAATCACCTCCTCGCCAGGGTATGCCCTCCCAGGTATGCGCGAAGCCCCCTCCAGCACTTGCCTGAAGGGGGCTCGGGCGTTCTGGCGGAGGTGCTCGGCGCCTCCTCGGTCGAGAGGATCAAGATCGGCGGCAGCTGTCGCGCCGCGAACCTCCGCTGATCGTCGGCCCTTCGAACCGTCAGCTCAGTTCGCCGCCTTGCGGTACTTGCGTACGGCCAGCGTCCTGAACACCGCGATGATGACCACCGACCAGATCAGGGACGCCCATACGGGGTGCTGCATCGGCCAGGCGTCGGACGGTGAGACGCCGGGGTTCCCGAACAGCTCCCGGCACGCCTGGACGGTCGCACTGAACGGGTTCCACTCGGCGACCGGCTGGAGCCAGCTCGCCATGTTCTCGGTGGGCACGAAGGCGTTCGAGATGAAGGTGACCGGGAACAGCCAGATCAGTCCGCCCGAGGTGGCGGCCTCCGGGGTCCGCACGGACAGACCGATCAGCGCCCCGATCCAGGAGAAGGAGTAGCCGAGGAGGAGCAGGAGGGCGAAGGCTCCCAGAGCCTTCGGGATGCCCTCGTGGATGCGCCAGCCGACGAGGAGCGCCACGATCGCGAGCACGATGACGGTGAGCGTGGTCTGGACGAGGTCGGCCAGCGTGCGGCCCGTCAGTACCGCACCCCTCGACATGGGGAGGGAGCGGAAGCGGTCGATGAGCCCCTTGTGCATGTCATCCGCGATGCCGGCGCCCGCGCCGGCCGTGGCGAACGTGACGGTCTGGGCGAAGATGCCCGCCATCAGGAACTCTCGGTACCCGGCGGCGCTGGTCGAGCCGTCGACGACGAGCGAGCCGCCGAAGACGTAGCTGAACAGCACCACGAACATGACCGGCTGGATCAACCCGAAAAGGACCATCTCAGGAATCCTGGACATCCGAATCAGGTTCCTGCGGGCGATGACCAGGCTGTCGGCGGTGCTGCTCACTGCATCCCCTCCGTCCTTGCGCTCAGGCGCAGGTCATGACGTCCTGTCGAGTTGAACTGAAATCCACCTCGGCGAACAGGATTCGGGATCCTGGCCATGCGGATCGGACTGCGCTCGGCGACGACCGGAGAGTCGGACCTGAGCGGCGCCACGGCCGGCGCGTTCGGGACGGTGGTGGTCATGTGCCGTCGTCCTTCCGGCTCTGGGCGGCCTCGGTCGATGCGTCCCGGCCGTTCTTCTCCAGCTCGGCGGCGTGACCGGTGAGCGAGATGAAGACGTCGTCGAGGGTGGGGCGGCGCAGCCCGATGTCGTCGATCTCCACGCCGTGGGTGTCGAGGTCACGGATGACCTCGGCGAGCAGCTTGGCCCCGCCGGTGACCGGGACGGTCAGCTTGCGGGTGTGCTCCGCCACGGAGATCTCGCCCTTGCCGTACGCGGCGAGCACCGTGCGGGCGGGGCCGATCTGGTCGGGCCGGTGGACGACGACCTCGACGCGTTCGCCGCCCGTGCGGGCCTTGAGCACGTCGGAGGTCCCCCGGGCGATCACCTTGCCGTGGTCGATGACGCAGATGTCGTGGGCGAGGTGGTCGGCCTCCTCCAGATACTGCGTCGTGAGCAGCAGCGTCGTACCGCCGGCGACGAGTTCCTGGATGACCTCCCAGAGCTGCTGCCGGTTGCGGGGGTCGAGGCCGGTGGTGGGCTCGTCCATGAACATGACCGGCGGGGAGACGACGAGCGCCGCCGCCAGGTCGAGGCGGCGGCGCATGCCCCCGGAGTAGGTCTTCGCGGTGCGGTCGGCCGCGTCGGCGAGGTTGAACCTTTCCAGCAGCTCCCCCGCCCGCTTCTTCGCGTCGCGCGCGCTCATCTGGTAGAGCTGCCCGACCATCTGCAGGTTCTCGCGGCCGGTGAGGTATTCGTCGACGGCGGCGAACTGGCCGGAGAGCCCGATCGAGCGGCGTACCTCGTTGGGGTTCTTCAGTACGTCGATGCCCGCCACCACGGCCCGGCCGCTGTCCGGCTGGAGCAGGGTGGTCAGGACACGCACGGCGGTTGTCTTGCCGGCGCCGTTGGGCCCCAGCAGGCCGAGGACGGTGCCTTCGGGTACGTCGAGGTCGACGCCCCCCAGTGCTTGTACATCGCCGAAGGTCTTCACCAGGCCTTCGGCGTAAATGGCGCCTGGCATACGGGATTCCCCCAGTTGGTTCTCGGGTACTCCTGAGCAGATCCTAGGATTCGCGGTGCCGTCGCGCCCGTCACGAATCGCGCCCGTCACGAACCGCTCGCGCACGGGCGTCGCGCCGCTCGCGCACCGCACGGCGGTGCACGCTATGGGGATACGGGGCGGCCCACAACCGGTTTTGCGCCCGGGCCGCCGTTCCTTTCCTCAGGCCCTCACGGTGTAGCCGGCCTGCCGCAGCGCGGCGGCGACCTCCTCGCAGTGCTCCGGCCCCTTGGTCTCCAGGTGGAGTTCCACCTCGGCCTCGGTGAGCCCGAGCCGGGGGTCGGTCCGCACGTGCTGGATGTCGAGCACGTTGGCGTCGGCGACGGACAGGGTGGCGAGCATCGCGGCCAGCGCGCCCGGCCGGTCGGTGAGCCGGAGCCGCAGGCTCAGGTAGCGGCCCGCCGCGACCATGCCGTGCGTCAGGATGCGCTGTATCAGCAGGGGGTCCACGTTGCCGCCCGACAGCACGGCGACGACGGGCCCGCGGAACGCCTTCGGATCACTCAGCAGTGCGGCGACGGGGCTCGCCCCGGCCGGCTCCACGACCATCTTCGCCCGCTCCAGGCACAGCAGCAGCGCGCTGGACAGCTCGTCCTCGGTGACCGTGCGGACCTCGTCCACCAGCTCCTGGACCAGCGGGAACGTGAGGTCGCCGGGGCGCCCCACCTTGATCCCGTCGGCCATGGTCTGCACCGAGTCCAGCGCCACGGGATGCCCGGTCGCCAGGGAGGGCGGGAAGGCCGCCGCACCCGCCGCCTGGACCCCGACGATCCTGACGTCGGGGCGCAGTGCCTTCACCGCCACGGCGATGCCGGCCGCGAGCCCGCCCCCGCCGACGCCCACCACGATCGTGCGTACCTCGGGGCACTGTTCCAGGATCTCCAGGCCCACCGTGCCCTGTCCCGCGATGATGTCCGGGTGGTCGAAGGGGTGGATGAAGACGGCGCCGGTCTGCTCCGCGTACTCCTGGGCGGCGGCGAGCGTCTCGTCCACCACGTGCCCGTGCAGCCGCACCTCGGCCCCGTACTCGCGCGTCGCGGCGACCTTGGGCAGGGGCGCGCCTACCGGCATGAAGACCGTGGAGCGTACGCCGAGTAGTGACGATGCCAGTGCTACACCCTGCGCATGGTTTCCGGCACTCGCGGCCACGACTCCGGCCGCGCGCTCGACGGGGCTGAGGCCCGAGATCCGTACGTACGCGCCCCGCAGTTTGAAGGAGCCGGTGCGCTGGAGGTTCTCGCACTTGAGGTGGACCGGGGCGCCGACGAGTGAGCTCAGATGACGACTGCCCTCCATTCCGGTCGTTCTGGCCACCCCCGACAACATCTTCTGCGCCCCCCGGACGTCGTCGAGGATGAGCGGAGGAAAGGGGCCTGACGTACGGAAGGTCATGACGGCAAGTCTTGCAGCTCGGAGCGGGCGGGACCGTCGCATCTCATGGCGGCCTGCGGTGGTGTCCATAGGTTTGTGCAGCGCTGGTACACGTTGCCCCGTGGCCGCGTACTCTGTCCCCCACCCATCCGACACCGCACGAAGAGAGCCCCCGGCCATGCCCCCTCAGGACATGACGACTGCTGCGTCTCCTTCCGGGGGCGCGACCCCCGGACATCCGGGAACGGACCACCTTCTCGATGCACTCCAGCACCAGGTGGCCGTCTTCGCCCGCCGTGCCGAGCAGACCCGCCTCGGCGGGGTCGGCCAGGTCCGCAACTCGATGGACCGGGCCGCCTATCTGCTGCTCAACCGGCTCGACGTGGAAGGCCCGATGGGCGTCAAGGCCCTGGCCGCGGGCATGGGGATCGACTCCTCCACGGTGACCCGGCAGGTCGCGCCGCTCGTCGACACCGGACTGGTCAAGCGCACCTCCCACCCGGAGGACGGGCGCGCCGTGGTGCTCCAGCTGTCGCCGCGCGGTCAGGCCCGCCTGGAGGAGGTCCGCGCCTCACGCCGTGAGCTGATGTCCCAGGTGACCGGTGACTGGAGCGAGGACGAGCGCGACACGTTCTGCGCCCTGCTGACCCGCTTCAACGCCTCCCTGGCCGCGCGGCAGGCCGCGCACCAGCCGGCGCAGGAGAACTGAGGGTTTTCCCGGCCGGTCCGCCCGGCCGTTCGGATCTACCCTGGAAGGGCCTGCACTCGCGAGAGCCGAGGAGGCCGTGATGACACGCAAGATCGCAGACTGCCGCAAGTATCCGAGCGTCTCCCACTGCTCACTCGCCATTTCGGGTGAGGAGGACGAGGTCGTCCGGGCCGCCGCCGAACACGCGGTCTCGGTGCACGAGCACACCGACAGCCCGGAACTGCGCGAACAGATCCGGGGCATGCTGGAGGACGAGAAGGTCGCTGTCTGAACCTCACGCCGTACGGCGGCCGGGACGCCGTCCCGGCCGCCGAGCCGTGTCAGCCGAGCGCCTGCGTGAGGTCGGCCAGCAGGTCGTCCGCGTTCTCGATGCCGACGGAGAGGCGGACGAGGTCGGCCGGGACCTCCAGCGGGGAGCCCGCCGCGGAGGCGTGCGTCATGCGGCCGGGGTGCTCCAGGAGCGACTCCACGCCTCCGAGGGACTCACCGAGCGTGAACAGCCGGGCGCGGTTGCAGACCTCGACCGCCGCCTCCTCACCGCCGGCGACCCGGAAGGACACCATCCCGCCGAAGGCCTTCATCTGCTTCGCGGCGATCTCGTGCCCGGGGTGCTCCGGGAGCCCCGGGTAGAGGACCTGGGTCACCTTGGGGTGCCGGGTCAGCAGGTCGGCGACCTTCGCGGCGTTCTCGTCGTGGCGGTCCATGCGGACGGCGAGGGTCTTGATCCCGCGCAGCACCAGCCACGCGTCGAACGGTCCGGCGACGGCGCCCATCGCGTTCTGGTGGTACGCGAGTTCCTCGGCGAGCGCCGGGTCGCTGACGACGAGCGCGCCGCCCACGACGTCCGAGTGGCCGCCCATGTACTTGGTGGTGGAGTGCACCACGACGTCGGCGCCGAGCGAGAGGGGCTGCTGAAGGTAGGGGCTGGCGAAGGTGTTGTCGACGACGAGCCGGGCGCCCGCCTGCCGGGCCACGTCGGCGACGGCCGCGATGTCCGTGATGCCGAGCAGCGGGTTCGAGGGGGTCTCGACCCAGACGGCCTTGGTACGGGGGGTGATCGCCGCCCGCACCGCGCTCACGTCCGAGGTGTCGGCGACCGAGAACTCGACGCCCCAGCGCGAGGCGACCTTCGCGAACAGCCGGAACGTGCCGCCGTAGGCGTCGTTCGGGATGACCACGTGGTCGCCGGGCGTGAGGAGCGTCCGCAGGAGGCAGTCCTCCGCCGCGAGGCCGGACGCGAAGGCGAGCCCGCGACGGCCGCCTTCCAGTGCCGCCAGGTTCTCCTCCAGGGCGGTGCGCGTCGGGTTCGCGCTGCGGCTGTACTCGTAGCCGCCGCGCAGCCCGCCTACGCCGTCCTGCTTGTACGTGGACACCTGGTAGATCGGCGGGACCACGGCGCCGGTGAGGGGATCCGCCGTGTTGCCGGCGTGGATCGCGAGGGTCTCGAAGCTGTGCTGGTCGCTCATGCGGCCCGAGCGTAGTTGGTCGAGCGGGTGGTTACGGGCCACTCGCCGCTCCGTCACGCCTCCGGGGACAATGGACCGCATGGAGATTCTGTGGTTCCTGCTCGCCGTGTGCATGCTCGTCGCCGTCGTGGGTCCCGTCCTGCTGCGACGCCGCGGCGGAATCCGGCAGGTCGCGCCCGGTTCACCCGACGCCGCCGACCCGGACACGTACGGTTTCGCGCGCCAGGAGGAGCTGGACGTCCGGATGCCCGGCCCCGACCAGGACCTCCTGGACGTCCTGGACGTGGTCCAGGCCACCCAGAGCTGGAAGGCCGCCTCGCAACTGCTCGCGGGCACGCCCAAGGAGAGTGAGATCCGCTGGCAGCGTGTGCAGGCGTTCGCCGGTGCGGCCTCCATCGAGCTGTCCCGGCGGCCCGGTGAGGGCGGGGCGTGGCTTCGGGCGTGGCGGGCCGAGGCCCCGAAGGACGCGGGCGCCGCGGCCGTGCACGCGGAGTTCCTGGTGCAACAGGCCTGGCGGACCGGCACCGTGGGCACGGACGACTTCCGGATCATCCTGGAGGAGGCGCGTACGGTCTGCGGCGAGGCGGCCCTGCTCGCCCCGGGCGACCCCGTGCCGTACATCGTGGAGCTGGCCGTCGCCCGCGGACTGGGCTACTCCCACGAGCAGTTCGACCAGGTGTGGGCGAAGATCATCGACCGTGCCCCCGCGCACATGGGCGCGCACATCGCGGCGCTGCACTTCTGGTGCGAGAAGTGGCACGGCTCGCGCGAGGAGGCCGAGCGCTTCGCGACGACGGCGGCGGCCCGTGCCCCGCGGGGTTCGCTGCTCGCCGCCCTGCCGCTGTTCGCCGTGTACGAGCACCTGCCCGAGGTCAATCTGGTGCAGGGCTTCTACCGCGGCGCCGTCGTGACGAAGGCGGTCGAGGGCGCGCTGTTCGCGGTGCACGCGGCCCGCGCGGACGACCCGATGCTCGCGCACGTGCGGCACCTGCTGGTGATGTTCCTCGTCCGCATGGAGCGCTGGTCCGAGGCCATGCACCAGCTCGTCCACATCGACGGCCACGTGGGCGCCCTGCCCTGGACCCAGAACCCCGACCCGGCCGCCGAGTACACGGTGTACCGTGCGCTGGCCGTAGCGGGGTACGAGGCCAATGGCGGCAGCCCCGCGACCCTGCCCCACTGACCGGCTCGCCCGCTCTCCCCCGGATTGGACAGGCACCCCGATGGCACGACTGATCCCGCTGATCCTGATAGGCCTCGCCGTCTTCTTCTGGCTGCGGGCGCGCAGGAAGACGGCCGCCTACATGGCCTCCTACGAGAACCCGGCCGGCGCGCACCGCGAACCCCCCGCCGGAGCGCCCGGCGAGCACCGCGAACCCCCGGCCGGCGAGCGCCGCGATCCTCCGGCGCCCGCCGCCTGAGGCCGTGGAATCCACGGCACCCTCGCGGTGTTGTACCGAGCGAACCCCGACCCCCGGAGGAGCCACCGCATGTTCCTGACCAACCGCACCCCGCAGCTCCCCACCCCGGAGGAGGCCCTGCGAGGCCGCCCCACCCCCGAATTCTCGGTGCCGTCGCGCCACACGGTCCTCGGCAACCCGCTGACCGGCCCGTATCCGCAGGGTCTGGAGGTCGCCGACTTCGCGCTGGGCTGTTTCTGGGGCGCCGAG
The DNA here is from genome assembly GCF_040611875.1 of Streptomyces sp. NPDC006516. Classification (NCBI taxonomy): domain Bacteria; kingdom Bacillati; phylum Actinomycetota; class Actinomycetes; order Kitasatosporales; family Streptomycetaceae; genus Streptomyces; species Streptomyces sp. NPDC006516. The sequence continues at coordinate 641,729 of NZ_JBEXPD010000002.1, read as the reverse complement.
CGCAAGTTCTGGCAGACCGAGGGCGTCTGGACGACGCTCGTCGGCTACCAGGGCGGTTACACGGAGAACCCGTCGTACGAGGAGACCTGCTCGGGCCTGACGGGCCACACGGAGGCGGTCCGCGTGGTGTTCGACCCGAGGATCGTGAGCTACGCGGAGCTGCTCAAGCTCTTCTGGGAGTCCCACAACCCGACCCAGGGCTTCCGCCAGGGCAACGACGTGGGCACGCAGTACCGCTCGGCGCTGTACACCCACTCCGCCGAGCAGGCGGAGGCCGCGGAGGCGTCCCGGGAGGCGTACCAGCAGGTGCTCACGGGCGCCGGCTTCGGCACGATCACCACGGAGATCCTCCCGGCCGAGGGCCGCACGTTCTGGCCCGCGGAGGCCTACCACCAGCAGTATCTCGACAAGAACCCCGACGGCTACTGCGGCATCGGGGGCACGGGAGCCACGCTGGAGTCCCCCTCGGAGACGAACTGGGGCCGCGCCTGCCCGACAGGCATCGCTCCTGCTCCGACCGCCTCGCAGTGATCAGGCGCGAGCCGGCCGGCTGACCTTCCGGGCGGTGGGGGCGCTCAGGCCGGGGAGTGAGGTGCGCCCCGCTCGCCCACGCCTGCGGGGGTCAGGCTGCCAGCCGCACCTCGCCCGTCGAGGCCCGGACCGAAGACGTACGGAAGCCGGAGCTGCGGCGGGCGAGCTCTCCCTGGGCCAGGGAGAGCACGTCGGCCAGGCCGAGCCCGAGTGAGCGGGCCGCCGCCGCGAGCACCTCGGACGATGCCTCCTTGCGGCCGCGCTCGACCTCGGAGAGGTACGGCACGGAGATCCGTGCGGCCTCGGCCACGTCCTTGAGGGTCCGCTCCTGCGCGAGCCGCTCGCGGCGCAGGACATCTCCGACGACGTCCCGCCAGAGCGGCTCTCTGGCGGCGGGGCCAGGGCCCGGTGCCGCGGGGACGGGACGCAGAGGGATGACGCGGGCCCGGTTCGGTACGTGGCTGCTCATCGCTCCAGCCTAGGAGCGGTGCGCCCGGCGTGGGTGGGGAATCCGCTCCGCGCCGGGCGGATCTGCTGTCGGCAGAACGGTCTTCGTCCTGGCGTCTGAGGACGCGTCACGAGGCCGGGTCGGGTCGGCGCGGCGCGCGGATGCCGTCGATGATGCGCGTCCAGTTGTCGCCTCCGTGTCCGTCGTCGATCGCGCGCCGGTAGTGGGTCTGCACCGCCAGCGGGAGCGCGAGATCCAGGCCGAGCGACCTGCTGGCCTCGACGATGTGGTCGGCCGTCGCACCCATCATCGTGACGGTGCTGAGGTCGCCGGGGTGTTCCCCGGCGTCCAGCGCGGAGCCGGGGCTGTCTTCGCCGGCCCGCAGGATGTCACTGGTCGTGTCGGCCGTGGAGAGCAACTCGGGCAGCACCTCCCGCGCCTTCATCCCTGCGGCCCCCAGCATCGCGGTGGCGTGCATCAGTCCGGACAGCGTGGTGAGGAAGACGGTGAGCTGCGCCTGGTACATCAGCTGGGCGAGGCCCGGGTCCTCGCCCAGGTACCTGGGTGTGCCGAGCACGGCCAGGGCCCCCTGGTGGGTGCGCATCGTCTCGCCGGGGCCGCTGTAGTAGACGTAGGCGGCCTCGGTGCCGACCATCGGCGCGGGGACCATGACACCTCCGGTGAGGAAGGTGGCACCGTGGCCCACCGCCCAGGCGGCCGCCTCCCGGGTCCGCTCGGGGGTGTCGGAGCTCAGGTTGACCAGGGTCCGGCCGGCGAGCGATCCGGTGGCACCGCCGAGGATGTCGTACATCGCCTGGTAGTCGGTGAGGCTGAGCAGCACGAGGTCACTCTTCTCGATCGCCTCGCCGGGTGTCGCCGCGAGCGTCGCGCCTTCGGCGACGAGGCCGTCGGCCCGCGCCGGCGTGCGGTTCCAGAGGGTGACTCGGTGGCCGGCGGCGAGAAGCGTGCGCGTCATCGCCTGGCCCATCGGGCCGAGCCCGATCACGGTGACAGCGTCGCTGCCCTGACTGGTGGTGAGGTTCTGTGGCTCGTTCACCCCTCCATGCTCGGAGAGCGTCACTATTCTCGGAAGTACCCACTATTTACTGCGGTACTTACCATCCAGTTAGGGGATCACCGATGGCCAAGGCGCCGAGATGCGGGCCCTACATCTGCGGCATCGACGCTGCGCTCGATGTGGTGAGCGGCAAGTGGAAGGGACTGATCCTCTGGGAACTCGACGCCCATCGGGTGCGCCGCTTCAGTGAGTTGCGCCGAGGCCTGGCGGGAGTGAGCGAGAAGATGCTGACGCAGCACCTGCGCGAGATGGAGGAGGACGGCCTCGTCCACCGGGAGGTGTACGCCGAGGTGCCGCCGCGGGTCGAGTACTCCCTGACCGAGCACGGGCGCACGCTCAATCAGGCCCTGGTGCCGCTCGGGGTGTGGGGGACCGAGCGCAGGCGTCGCGAACAGCTCGAAACGGTCGATGTGGCCGGTACCTCCCACGCCTGAGCTCGCCGCACTCCGGCCCCGGTGAACGCCCCGAGGGCCTCACCGACGGGCAGCGGGCCCGGCACAAGCCACGGGCCCGGTACGGACACGCTCTGTTCCGTACCGGGCCGGTGCGGCAGCGGCAGCGGCAGCGGCAGCGGCAGGCAGCTGCCGCCGACGGCTCAGCCGCCGATGGTGCTCTGCGGGCCGGCGTACTGCTTGAGCAGGGCGGGGAGGTCCGCGGCCGGGTCCAGGGTGTAGCTGTAGTGGTCACCGGGCTTGAACGTCGTCCCGTTGGTCTGCTGCTTGCCGGTGCAGGAGACGCAGATGCTGCCGGTCTGGGTGAGGGACGCGGCGGTGGTGTCGGGGTAGTACGGGTTGGCGACGTTCTGGTAGTAGCTGTTCTCGATGACGGTTCTGGACGCACCGCGCGAGAGGTTTCCGTACGAGGTCACGTTCTGCATGTAGTTGTTGTAGAGGTGGGCGTACGCGACGTTGTCGATGCTGGGGTTGCGCTGGTTGGTGTCGTGGATCCAGTTGTGGTGGATGGTCATCCGGGCGGTGACGTTGTCCGTCCAGCCGATGCCGAAGGCCTTGTTCTGCTCGCCCATGACGTTCCAGGAGACGGTCAGGTAGCTGGTGTCCTTGCGGCTGTCGATGAGCCCGTCGTTCATCCGCTCGATGCGGTTGTGGTCGATCCAGATGTGGTCGGCGGTGTCCATCTGGATGCCGTCGTAGTCGTAGTCCTTGTCGTCGGGGTCGTCCTCGGTCATCCGGGTGTCGCGGATGGTGAGGTTGCGGATGATGACGTTGTGGATGCCGGTGCCGAGGAAGAAGCCTCCGCCGACGATCTGACCCGAGGTACCGACGCCGACGATCGTCTTGTCGGACTTGACCGGTATCTCGTGACCGTACGGGCTGACGGTGATCGCGGCGGCCACCTTGATCACGTAGGGCGCGGCGGCGGTGGCGTACTTCACCAGGTCCGCGTAGTTCGTGACGGTGACACTCGAGCCGGAGGCGCCGCCCGTGGTGCCGCCCCCGGTGGACGCGAAGCCGTCGGCCTTGTCGGACCAGGTCCGCCCGGAGACGGGCTTGAAGGCCCACTGCTTGTTGCTGTTGGCGGTGCACGTCTCCTGGATGATCGCGGCGCCATTGGCCGTGGAGGCGTCCTTGAGGCTCATGCACAGACCGCTGTTCACGCTGACGACCTGGAACGTGTCCGTCCCGCTCGCCGTCAGCGTCCACTGCTGGTTCGTCTGACTGGCGCACCCCCACTGCTGGAGCTGCACCCCGCTCACCCTCGAACCACCCGGCACATCCACGCACTTACCACTGCTCCGGTTGACCAGCCGGTACCTCCCCGACCCGTCAGCCGTCAACGTGAACTGCTGCCACGCCGCACCCTCCGTACAACCCCACTGCTGCAACGACGCACCGTTCGCCGACGACGCCCCCGGCACGTCGACACACTTGCCGCTCTTCTTCACCGCCAGCTGATAGACACCCCCCGCCGAGGGCAGCGTCGCAGCCCCTGCCGGTGACAGCAGTCCGCCGGCCAGCACTCCGCCGACGGCCAGGAGCAGTGCCGTCAGCATGGCTCCGAGCCGGAATTTCCGCCTGTTCCTGTGTTCACGCATGTGTGCTCGTTCCTCTCTCGTACGTGTGCGGGTCGTGTGCGCCGGGTCAGCGCACGGGGTTCCAGCGGTCCGATCCGGCCAGGTACTTCTGCGGGGTGTAGTCAGCGGCCTGCGCGTCCGTCAGCTGCGGGCGGTTGCCGTTGACGGTGGCTCCGGCGCCGGTGTTGCGGTACTCGGAGAACCTGGCGTTCTTCCAGGAGTTGGTGGACATGTCCGTCCACGGCTGAGCGGTGGCCAGCGCCGAGGAGAGCGACGACTCGCGGTACAGCACCTGGGCGTCCGCACGCCACGGGCGCCCGAGCTGGGTCGTGTTCGAAACCGCTCCCGTGATCGTCGACCGGTAGAAGAGGAAGCCGTACGTCTTCTCGGCGGGGGTGCTGGCCGCGGTGATCGGGCCGCCGGTGCTGCGCTTCTCGTGGATCGTGCAGGCGTGGAAGACGGCGGTCCCGCCGCCGTAGACGAAGTCCACGGTGCCTTCGACGTACGAGTCCACGATGTAGGCGCGCGCCTTGTTGTTGACCAGGAAGGTGTCCTGGTCGCCGAGGAGCCGTACGTCGTCGAGGACCGCCCTGTCCGCGTCGAGGTAGAGGGCGAGGGCCTGGTCCCCGGTGTCGGAGGTGTTCTCGTCGAAGTCGTTGGACAGCGTGAGGTTGGTGGCGACGAAGTCGTGGCCCAGGGCGACGACGGTGGAGGAGCCCGCGGTGCCGTAGTCGCCCGCGTTGCGGTTGTTGACGATCACGACGTCGTCCGGTGAGTCGCCGAGGCCCTTCAGGCTGATGAAGGGTTTGTCGGCCGGGACGGTGACCTGCTCACGGTAGGTGCCGGGCTTGACGGTGATGGTGACGCGGCTCGCGTTCCCGCTGCCGACGGCGTTCACCGCTGCCTGCACGGTCCGGTAGGTGCCGGTGCCGTCGGCGGCGACGGTGGCCGGACCGGTGGTCCCGACGGGCTTGAAGGCCCACTGCTTGTTGCTGTTGGCGGTGCACGTCTCCTGGATGATCGCGGCACCACTGGCCGTCGAGGCGTCCTTGAGACTCATGCACAGACCGCTGTTCACGCTGACGACCTGGAACGTGTCCGTCCCGCTCGCCGTCAAGGTCCACTGCTGATTCGCCTGCGCCGCACACCCCCACTGCTGGAGCTGCACCCCGCTCACCCTCGAACCACCGGGCACATCCACGCACTTACCACTGCTCCGGTTGACCAGCCGGTACTTCCCCGACCCGTCAGCCGTCAACGTGAACTGCTGCCACGCCGCACCCTCCGTACAACCCCACTGCTGCAACAACGCACCGTTCGCCGACGACGCCCCGGGGACGTCGACGCACTTCCCGCTCTTCTTCACCGCCAACTGATAGACACCCCCCGCCGAGGGCAGCGTCGCAGCCCCTGCCGGAGCAGCCAGCCCACCGGCCAGGACACCCCCCAGCACGATCGCGACGGCCGGCGCGCGCCGCCCTCTGTTCGGTTTCTCGGTCATCGTTCGCTCCTTCGGATGGGCCGGACGGTGCGGTGTTGTGAGCCGCAGTGCCCAGGTAGATGCGTGGGGCGGGTGTGGATGACAGAAATCCCGCAGAAACTTTTCCGCGACGGGGATCCGGGGCCGGCGGGGCGGGTGCGCCGCGGGTGGCGGATGTGGTGGAAGGGACAACTTCTTTACGGGCCCCGGCCCTTGTGCCACGATGCCTGCCTCTGGGCCCCGGGTCGGGAGGTCCACGTCAGCAGTGACCCCGGTGACCGGCCCCGAAGCGAGTGAGGAGCCGTGGCGGGATGACGGACAGCGGGACCGGCCGAGCGGTGCGCGACACGCCGGGGCTGGTCGGTGACGCCCGGAGGGGCGACACACGGGCCTTGGAGGAACTCCTCGCCGCGCACCTGCCGTTGGTATACGGAATCGTCGGGCGAGCCCTCAACGGTCACGCGGATGTGGACGATCTCGTGCAGGAGGTCATGCTGCGGATCGTCCGCGCGCTCCCCTCACTGCGCGAGCCGGAGCGGTTCCGTTCGTGGGCGGTGGCCATCGCCTACCGGGAGGTGCAGCAGTACCAGCGGCGCGCGGCCCGCGACCGCTTCCACGGGCACGAGGTGGAGAACGTCGCGGACCCGCTCACCGACTTCGCCGAACGCACCGTGGCCGAGCTCGAACTGTCGGGCCAGCGCCGGGACCTGGCCCTCGCGGCCCGGTGGCTGGACGAGGACGACCGGCGGCTGCTGGCCCTGTGGTGGGAGGAGGAGGCGGGCCGCATCGCCCGTGCCGACGTCGCCCACGCCATCGGCCTGAACGCCCGGCACACCGCCGTACGGGTACGGCGCATGAAGCTGCGGCTGGAGGACGCCCGTACGGTGGTCCGCGCTCTGGCCGCCACACCCCGCTGTCCCGGACTGGCCGATGCCACGCACGGCTGGGACGGGGGCACGGGCGCGCTCTGGCGCAAGCGGCTCACCCGCCATGTACGCGACTGCCCGCAGTGCGGGGCGCAGGGGACCGGTCTGGTCGCCCCGGAGAAGCTGCTGCCGGGGCTCGGTCTGCTGCCGGTGCCCGGAGGGCTGGCGGAGGGGGTACGCCACACCGCGGAGGCGGCCTCCCTGCTCGGGCAGACGGCCACCGGCCGGGTCCACGACCTGCTGCACCACCTCACGGCCAAGTCCGTCGCGGCGTCGGCCGCGGCGCTCGTGGCGGCCGGGGCTCTGACCTATCCCGTGTGGCACTCCCCCGCCCCCTCTCCGCGTGCGGCAACCCCCGCCGTGAGCCGCCCCGCTCAGCCGGCGGTCACCGCCCCCGCAGAGCCCTCCCGGAAGCCCACCGCCACGGCATCGGCGTCGCCGTCCGCCGCCCCGACGGCGCGCGCCGAGCGCCGTACGGGCACGGCGATAGGGGTGACCAGCGCCGACATCTACCTCGCGCCCGACGGTTCGGACGCCGGGGACGGCAGCCGGGCCCGCCCCTTCGCCACGCTGGCCAAGGCGGCGTCCGTCGTCCGCCCCGGCCAGACGATCGCGCTGCGCGGCGGGACCTACCGGCCCTCCGAGGGGGTCTCCCTCACGACCGACGGCACACCGGAACGGCGCATCACCCTCAGCAACTACCGGGGCGAGCGGCCCGTCATCGACGCCGCAGGGCTGCCGGCCTCCTCCTGGGCGGTCACGCAGGAGGCCGACAACTGGACGGTGCAGGGCCTGGAGATCCGGGGCTCGGCAAGCCACGCCTACGTCTGCCGAGGCTGCCGGAACACCGTCTTCCGCGGTCTGTCCCTCCACGACAACGCCGAGTCCGGGCTCACCCTGCGGGACGCGGGCACCGAGAACAACACCGTGCTGGACAGCGACTTCTATGCCAACGGCCCCGGCCGGGCGGGCGGAGTCGGCCTCGCGGTCAAGTTCGGTTCGGGCGGCGGGAACACGGTGAGCGGCTGCCGCGCGTACGGCAACGGGGCCGACGGGATCGACCTGGGCGGTTTCACCAGCCCGGTGACGGTGCGCGCCACCTGGTCCTACCGCAACGGCAACGGGTTCACCCTCGGCGGCGGCCACACCTCGGCCTCCGTCGCCCATGTGCTCGTCGACGACGCGGCCTGGGACAACACCGGGCACGGCTTCAACGACGAGGGAAATCCGGGCGCGGTCCGCCTCACCCGCAACACCGCCTTCCGCAACGGCACGAACTTCCATCTGCCCACCGCCGCCGCCGTGCTGAGCTCCAACGCGGCGGTCGACAGCGGCGACGGGCCGGACACCGTGCTCGCCGAGTCCTCCCGGTCCGACGGCAACACCTGGGACGGCGACGGCGGTGGCGCGTCGATGTTCGCCACCACCGACCCGTCCACCGCCGAGGGCGCGCGTCCGGCCGACGCGACGTTGCCCCGTACCGCCTTCCTCACCCCGTCCGGCTCCGCGCCGGGCGCCCGGATGACCCCCGCCGCCGCGTCCTGACCCGCGTCGGCGGGCGCGGGCCGGGTCGGAAGGCAGCGGGAGGGGGCGGACGGCGGGGCAGGACCGGACGGCGACGAGCGCAGGAGGTCAGATCAGACCCTGCGCCAGCATCGCGTCGGCGACGATCTCGAAGCCCGCGATGTTCGCGCCCACCACGTAGTTGCCGGGGCTGCCGTACTTCTCGGCGGTCGTGTGGCAGGAGTCGTGGATGTGGCGCATGATCTGCGCGAGCCGCTCCTCGGTGTGGGCGAAGGTCCAGGAGTCGCGGGACGCGTTCTGCTGCATCTCCAGGGCGCTGGTGGCGACGCCGCCCGCGTTGGCCGCCTTGCCGGGCGCGAAGGCCACGCCGGCCTCCTGGAGGACATGGACGGCCGCGGGGGTGGTGGGCATGTTGGCGCCCTCGGCGACGGCCTTCACCCCGTTGCGTACGAGGCTGAGCGCGTCGGCCTCGTGGAGTTCGTTCTGGGTGGCGCAGGGCAGGGCCACGTCCACCGGGACGTTCCAGACACCGGTGCCGGCGACATGGCGCACATGGTCGCCGCGGCGCTCGGCGTACTCGGAGATCCGGCCGCGGCCGGTCTCCTTGATCTCCTTGAGCAGGGCGAGGTCGATGCCCTTCTCGTCCACGACGTAACCGCCCGAGTCGGAGCAGGTCACGACGGTCGCGCCGAGCTGCTGGGCCTTCTCGATCGCGTAGATGGCCACGTTGCCGGAGCCCGACACGGCGACGCGCTGGCCGTCGAGCGACTCGCCGCGCACGCGCAGCATCTCGGCGGTGAAGAGCACGCAGCCGTATCCGGTCGCCTCGGTACGCGCCTGGGCTCCGCCCCAGCCCAGCCCCTTGCCGGTGAGCACGCCGGACTCGTAGCGGTTGGTGATCCGCTTGTACTGGCCGAAGAGGTAGCCGATCTCCCGGCCGCCGACGCCGATGTCACCGGCGGGCACGTCGGTGTACTCGCCCAGGTGGCGGTGGAGTTCCGTCATGAACGACTGGCAGAAGCGCATGACCTCGGCGTCGGAGCGGCCCTTGGGGTCGAAGTCGGCCCCGCCCTTGCCGCCGCCGATCGGCATGCCGGTGAGGGCGTTCTTGAAGATCTGCTCGAAGCCGAGGAACTTCACGATGCCGAGGTTGACCGAGGGGTGGAAGCGCAGCCCGCCCTTGTAGGGGCCGAGCGAGCTGGAGAACTCGACGCGGAAGCCACGGTTGACGTGGATGTCGCCGGCGTCGTCCGCCCACGGCACCCGGAAGATGAGCTGGCGCTCGGGCTCGCAGATCCGCTCGATGATCCGGGCGTCCACGAACTCCGGCCGCTGGGCCAGCACGGGGCCGAGGGTTTCGAGGACCTCGCGCACCGCCTGATGGAATTCGCCCTCGCCCTGGTTGCGCCGCAGGATCTCGGCGTAGAGCGGCTCGATGACCCGGCTCGCGGCGGTGTTCGGGGTGAGGGAGAGGGAGTCGGACCTGGCCGGCATCTGATCAAGACCTTCCGTGGGTGGGATCGTGCCCTTCGGCGCTCCCTGTCCCCGGAGGCGCCACCCGGTCCGTGCGGACCGTTGCACCCGGCAAGTCTCCCAGCACGGCCCCGGACGGTGCGGGCGACATCCGCGCAGTGGACGCGCTTGTTCACCACGTCCGTGGGGATCCACGCGCCCGTTCGCCCGCTCCCGCCGGGGTGGGCGGGCCTCACCGCCCCGCGCGGCGGGGGCGCCCGGGTGGCGAACCTCACAGCCGGGGAGGGAAGGCCGTGAGGTCCGCGCCGCCGTGGTTCAGGCCGCCGCGTTCTCCGTGACGGTGACCTTGCCCTTGCGGATGGTCGCCACCCTCGGGGCCTTGCGGGCGAGTGAGCTGTCGTGAGTGACCATCACGAAGGTGAGGCCGTGCTCCTTCCACAGCCCGTCCAGGAGTTCCATGATCTCGTCGCGCATGGACTCGTCGAGGTTGCCGGTCGGTTCGTCGGCGAGCAGCACCTTCGGCCGCTTCACCAGTGCCCTGGCGATCGCGACGCGCTGCTGCTGGCCGCCGGACATCTCGCTGGGCAGATGGGTGGGCCGGTCACCGAGGCCGACCGACTCCAGGGCTTCGGCGGCACGCTCCCGGCGGGCCTTCGCACCGATGCCGAGCGGGACGAGCGCCGTCTCGACGTTCTCCTGCGCGGTGAGCGTCGGGATCAGGTTGAAGCTCTGGAAGACGAATCCGATGGACTCGGCCCGGACCTTGGTGAGCCGGGACTCGGGGAGCGTGGCCAGGTCGACACCGTCGAGCTCGATGGTGCCCGCGGTGGGCCGGTCCAGTCCGCCGAGCATCTGCAGGAGCGTGGACTTGCCCCCGCCGGTGGGGCCCTGGATGACGAGGCGTCCGCCGTCCTCGATGGTCAGGTCGACGCCCGCGAGCGCGTCGACGGGGGTCTTGCCGCGCATGTAGCGCTTGGTGACGCCCTTGAGCTGGTACACGTGTGGACTCCTGCTGTACGTACGGAGGGGAGGGGGCGGGGCGTGTGTCAGGCGACGCGGCGCAGGGCGTCGGCCGGCCGCAGCCGGGAGGCCCGCCAGCCGCCGAAGGCTCCCGCGATCAGTCCGCCCGCGACCGCCAGGCCGACGGCGACGAGGATCGTGCTGAGGGAGACCGGCGCGGTCAGGGCGATGTCGAGGGTCTTGGCCGCGGTCTGGCGGCCGGGGCCGCCTCCGCCCATCGGGCCGCCGCCCGTACCGCCGCCTCCGCCGCCCGTGGAGCCGAGCTGGGCGGTGAGGGTGGGGCTGATGGCGGTCACGGCGTAGGCGCCCGCGAGACCGATGGCGATGCCGAGGACGCCGCCCATCAGCCCGTTGACGAGGGCCTCGCCGACGACCTGGCGGGTGACGCGTCCGCTCTTCCAGCCGAGGGCCTTGAGGGTGCCGAACTCCCGGACCCGGCGGCTGACCGCGGAGGAGGTGAGCAGGCCGGCGACGAGGAACGCGGCGACCAGGACGGCGATGGAGAGCCACTTGCCGACGCTCGACGCCAGGTCGGAGGCGGTGGAGAGCGAGCCGGAGACCGTGTCGGCGAGATCGGCGGAGGTGGTGACCGTCGTGCCGGAGATGTTCTTCTGGATGGCGGCCTTGACGGTGTCGATCTGCTGCGAGTCGGCGGCCTGGACGTAGACCGTGGTGATCTTGTCCTTGGAGTCGGCCAGGGTCTGCGCCTGCTTGAGCGGGACGTACACGTTGGCCGCGGCGTCACCGCTGTCGGCGGTGGAGACGCCCACGATCGTGTACTTCGTGCCGGAGATGGTGACGGTCTCGCCGACCGCGAGTTCCTTCTCCTCGGCGTAGGCCGAGTCGACGACCGCCACCTTCGCGTCGGTCTCGGAGGCCTTGAACGTACGGCCCTTGGTGATCTTGGAGGAGGTCAGCGGGCCGAGGCCCTGCCGGGTGACGTCGGTGCCGTACACGGTGAAGGAGTTGACGTCGAAGGACGCGCCGCCGCCGCGGACCTCACCCTGCGGCTGGCCGCCGCCGGGTCCGCCGCCCTGACCGGCGCTCTCGTCCTGCTTGAACTCGCCGCGGGTGAACTGCCCGTCGACCTTCATGACGGTCAGACTGAGCCCGCCGACCGCGTCCGCGACACCGGCCTGCTCGCCGACCTCGCCGACGGTGCTGGACGCCAGCGTCTGGAAGCCCTGGACCATGACCCGGTCGGTGCTCTGGGTCTCGTCCTCGTCGTCCTGGGCGTCGAACTCGAAGCGGGGCCGCTCGTTGCCGCCGGAGCCCTGGGCTGCCGCGGCCTTGGTCACCGTCATGTCGGTGCCCAGGCCGTACAGCGACTGGAGGACCTTGTCCTGGGCCTTGCTCATGCCCGAGGAGACGGAGCTGACGATGATGACCAGCGCAATACCGAGGGCGAGCCCCGAGGCGACGACGAGCGCCGCCTTTCTGCGGCGGCGCAACTCGCGCCGGAGGTAGGTGAAGAACATGGCGCGAACATATGGACCGGGCGTGATGAGGAGTTGAGTGCCCGATGAGAGCCGTATGAGAACGCGTACGCGGAAGGCGGCGGCACCCGGGTCGTACGGGTGCCGCCGCCTTCGGGCGGGGAGGGGGACCGGCTACGGGATCAGGAGCCGGCCGTCCACTCCGACCAGCTCATGTTCCAGCCGTTGAGGCCGTTGTCCGGGGCGATGGTCTTGTCCGGGGAGTTCTTGACGATGACCACGTCGCCGATCATGGAGTTGTCGTACAGCCAGGCGGCGGGGGTGTTGGGGTCGTCCGCGCCCTTGGTGTCGGAGAGGCCGACACAGCCGTGGCTGGTGTTCGCGCTGCCGAAGATCGACTTGGCGCCCCAGTAGTTGCCGTGGATGAAGGTGCCCGACGTGGACAGCCGCATGGCGTGCGGCACGTCCTTGATGTCGTACTCCCCCTTGCCGTCGTCGTCCGTGAAGCCGACGGTCGCACCGTCCATGCGGGTCTCCTTGAACTTCTCGGAGATCACCATCTGGCCGTTGTACGTCGGGTTCTCGGAGGATCCGGCGGAGATCGGGATGGTCTTGACCGTCTTGCCGTCACGGGTGACGGTCATGGTGTGCGCCTTGGCGTCCACGGTCGAGACCTGGTTGCGGCCGATCTTGAAGGTGACCGTCTTCTGCTGCACACCCACGACGCCGTCGGCGCCCTCGACGCCGTCCAGCGCCAGCTTCAGCGTGACGGTGGAGCCGCCCTGCCAGTAGTCCTCGGGGCGCAGGTCGAAGCGCTGGTTGTTGAACCAGTGGCCGACGACTTCCTGACCGCTGCTCGACGTCACGGTGATGCCGTCCTGGACGGCCTGCTTGTTCGTGATCGCCTTGTTGAAGTTGATCGAGACGGGCATGCCCACGCCGACGGTGGAACCGTCCTCGGGGGTGAAGTTCCCGATGAAGCTGTTCTCGGGCGAGACCGTGGTGAAGGAGCTGTTGGCGTGCGCCTCACGGCCGTCCGAGTCGGCGGCGGTGGCGCTGATCCTGTACGTCGTCGAACGCTCCAGCTGGCCGCTGGGCTTCCAGCTGGAACCGTCGGCGGCCAGGGTGCCCTCGACGGCGTCACCGGCCGACGTGGTCATGGTGACCTCGGTCAGCTTGCCCTTGGCGACGGTGACGATGGCGGCGTTGTTGATGCTCGCGTTGGTGGCACCGTTCTTCGGCGCGATCGTTATCTGCGCCTGCGAGGCGTCCTTGGCGGCCGCTTCGTCCACCTGCGCCTGTGACGTCTTCGAGCTGTCGGCACTCGCGCCCGCGTTCGTACCGCCGTCGTCGCTGCAGGCCGAAAGCACCAGAACGCCGCCGAGCAGTGCGGACGCGGCCATAAGGCCCCTGCGCCGCTTGCTGTCCGTCATCACACGCTTCTCCATCGTTGCCGATTCCCCAAGATCCCCGGACAGGGTCGCCCGACGGCGATTCCCCGTCAATGTTCCAAGAACACCCTGACCGGGTGTTCCGTTCCACATCCGGCGTGGATGTGGGGAACACCACTGATCGACGCACCCACGGGCGCGCCGGTTCCCGTCACCCCTGAGGAGGGCCCCAAGGGCGTCAGCGTTCCGCTTTCCCGCCGCCTTCTTCGTCGTCGGTCTCATTGTCCTCGATCCCGTAGTACTCCTCGTCGCCGTCCTCTCCGGCTGCCCAGTCCTCGGCGTCGGGGTCGTAGTCGATGGTCTCGCTGCTCCAGGAGGCCTGGGCGAGCTCGACGCCGGGCACCTGGCTGATCAGGTCGAACGGGTCGATCAGCGAGGCGAGGGCCTCCGCTCCGTCTTCCCTGACGGTCTCCTCGGCATGCGTGCGTTCCTCGGCCGACTCGTCGGCGGAGGCTCCGTCGGCGGTGAAGTCGGCGGCGATGCTTTCCAGTGCGGTTCCGGTCAGGGCGTCCGCGTCGCTGATCTCCAGCACCATCTCCACGCGAAGCCGAACAAATGAGGGTGTCTCCGAAGTGCTCATAGGCCGGAGCGTAAGGCCCCCGGGACCTGTGGGTTTCCACCGACCCGCTGCTTTGCTTAGCATCGGCCCGGGGGGCTAACTGATGGCTGTCGCAAGGGGATCGATTCTGTGTCCATCGCTCGTCGCACGCTGCTGACCACCACAGCGGCAGGCACCCTGCTCTGCGCTCTCTGGTTCGTCCCCTCCGCGAAGGCGACCGACGGAAGGGCCCCGCAGAGCAGTTCCACCGGCACGGCCGCCGGTACGACCGACCAGGCCCGACAGGCCTCCGCCACACGGGAGTTCACCTCGGGCGAGAGGCTCGCCGACACCGGGGCGGGCTTCGACACGACGCCGTACCTCGTCGGCGGCACGGTCTCGCTCTGCGTCGGTGCGGGGTTCGTCGCGTTCTCGATGCGCCGGGGCACCGTACCGGGCACCGGTTTCTGAGCGGCGGAAGGGCTGTCGCGTCCCCCCGGACGCGGCAGCCCTTCCGTGTGCGCGGGGCCTCAGTCCAGCGGGCCGGTCACCTGCTCCACCGCCGCGATGAGCTTTCCCTCCCGTACGAAGGCGTCGGCCGCCTCCAGGTCCGGGGAGAGGAAGCGGTCCGGCCCGGGCCCCTGGACACCGGCCGCCCGCAGCGCCTCGATGACGGCGAGCGACGCGGGCCCCGGCGTCAGCCCCTCGGCGGCCCGCAGCTCCACGGCGCGGGTGGCCGCGTACAGCTCGACGGCCACGATCCGGGCGAGGGCGGTGACGGCGGTACGGAGCTTGCGCGCGGCCGACCAGCCCATGGAGACGTGGTCCTCCTGCATCGCGGAGGACGGGATCGAGTCGACGGAGGCCGGGACCGCGAGCCGCTTCATCTCGCTGACCAGCGCGGCCTGGGTGTACTGGGCGATCATCAGCCCGGAGTCGACCCCGGCGTCGTCGGCGAGGAACGGCGGCAGCCCGTGCGAGCGGTTCTTGTCCAGGAGCCGGTCGGTGCGGCGCTCGGTGATGGACCCGAGGTCGGCGGCGGCGATCGCCAGGAAGTCGAGGACGTACGCGACCGGCGCGCCGTGGAAGTTGCCGTTGGACTCCACGCGGCCGTCCCTCAGGACGACCGGGTTGTCGACCGCCGAGGCCAGTTCGCGGTCCGCGACGAGCCGCCCGTGCGCGAGGGTGTCGCGCCCGGCGCCGTTGACCTGGGGCGCGCAGCGCACGGAGTAGGCGTCCTGGACGCGGGGGGCGTCGTCCTGGTGGTGGCCGGTGAGGCCGGACCCGGCGAGCACCCGCAGCATGTTGCCGGCGGAGACACCCTGACCGGGGTGCGGGCGGATGGCGTGCAGCTCCGGGGCGAGGACCCGGTCCGTGCCGAGCAGCGCCTCCAGGGAGAGCGCGGCGGTGATGTCGGCGCTGGTGTAGAGGTCCTTCAGGTCCGCGAGGGCCATGACGAGCATCCCGAGCATGCCGTCGGTGCCGTTGAGGAGCGCCAGCCCCTCCTTCTCGCGCAGTTCGACGGGCGCGATGCCGTGCGCGGCCAGGAGCTCGGCGGCGGGGCGCACGACGCCGTCGGGGCCCTCCGCGTCCCCCTCCCCCATGAGGGTCAGCGCGCAGTGCGAGAGCGGGGCGAGGTCGCCAGAGCAGCCGAGCGAGCCGTATTCGTGGACGACGGGCGTGATGCCCGCGTTGAGCACGTCGGCCATGGTCTGCGCGACCTCCGGGCGTACGCCTGTGTGGCCGGAGGCGAGCGTCTTCAGCCGCAGGAACATCAGCGCCCGGACGACCTCGCGCTCGACGTGCGGACCCATGCCCGCGGCGTGCGAGCGGACGATGTTGCGCTGCAACTGGGCCCGCAGCCCGGGGCTGATGTGCCGGCTGGCCAGGGCGCCGAAGCCGGTGGAGACCCCGTAGACCGGCTCGGGCTTGGCGGCGAGGGCGTCGACGATCTCCCGCGCGGCGGAGAGCGCCTCGACGGCGGCTGCCGAGAGCTCGACCCGGGCGCCCTCCCGGGCCACGGCGATGACGTCCTCGGCGGTGGTACCGGACGTCCCCACCACGACTGTATGCATATCCATATTCAGAAGCCTACGGACTGAAACCCGCCATGTCACCAGTGGTCCCGGGCCTGGACCCTTACCGATCTCCGCCCGGCGGGTTGCCGCGCAACCGCCGGCGGTCGTGGGCCGGTCGCGGCGGGGAGTCGGCGAGCCGGATCACGTCGCCGTCGCGCCCCGCGACCACCGGCTTCCTGGAGTGCGCCGCCTTCGCCTGGTACTGCGCGGCGTCCGCCAGCCGGAAGAGTCTGCGCGCGGACTGGACCGGCCCGATGTCGTCACCCGTGGACGCGACCCCGCAGGCGACGCCGTCACCGAGTTCCAGGGCGACCGCCCGGGCGCAGAGCTCCTCGGACACCCGCACGACGTCGTCCGCGGAGGGCCCCACGGTCAGCAGACAGAACTCGTCCCCGCCGAGGCGCGCGGACAGGGCGCCGGGCAGCATGGCGCCGCAGAGCGAGAGCACGGAGCCGAAACGTTCCAGCAGCCGGTCGCCGACGGCATGGCCGTGCGTGTCGTTGACCGCCTTCAGGCCGTTCAGATCGCAGACGGCCAGGCTGACCACGGCCCCTTCGGCGCGGTGCGCCTCCAGTGCCTCGTCGAGCCGGATGTCGACCGCCCTGCGGTTCGCGAGGCCCGTCAGCGGGTCGGTGAAGGCCAGCTTGCGCACCTCCTCCAGCCGCTCGGTCTGCGCGATGCCCGCCGCGACGACGGCCGCCAGCACGGTGGCGAAGTCCGCGTCGTCCCGGTCGAACACCGGGGCGCCGACGGGGCGGGCGACGTACAGCTCGCCCCACGCCCTGCCGTGCAGCACGATCGGCGCCACCACGCAGCAGCCCCGTCCGCGCCTGCGGAGCGCGGCCACCCGCTGATGACAGAACGGCCGGGCACCCCGGGCGGGCGCCCCCGGGGCCGGAATACCGTCGGCGGTCTCCACCCAGGCGTCGGGCTCACCGCCGCCCGCCCAGCGCTCGTGCAGGAACTCGGTGATCTCGGGGAACTGGTGCACGGGGTAGGCCTCACCCTCGGGGAACTCCTCCTCCCCCTCGGCCCGCTCGCCCGCGTTCACCAGCACGCGCAGCCTGCCCTGCTCCCGCTCCCACACGGAGAGGGCGGCGAAGCTGCCGCCGAGCGCCTCGCACGCCCCTGCCGCCGCGGCGCGCCAGGACTCGTGCGGGGTGTAGGCCGCCGCCATCGCCTGCGCCAGCGCCACCACGGCGCGCAGCCGTGCATCATCACCGCCCATTGCCCCAGCTTAGGTAGGTTCGACGGAATGTGATCAGTCGGCGGCGCTGATGATCTTCAGGCCGTCACTCGCCGGGCCAGCTGGGCGTCCGCTTCTCGTTGAACGCGGCCACACCCTCGGCCCGGTCCCCGGAGAAGGCCACCGACCTCCAGGCCGCGTCCTCCACCTCCAGACCGGCCCGCAGGTCCAGCCCCTGCCCCAGCCGCAGGGCCCTCTTGGCCGCCCGGAGCCCCACAGGCGAGTTGGCCGCGATCCGGCCCGCCAGGGCCAGAGCCGCGTCCCGGTCCCCGCCGGCCTCGACCAGCTCGTCGACCAGGCCCAGCTCACGCGCCTCGGCCGCCTCCACACGGCGGGCGGTGAAGACCAGCTCGGCCGCGCGCGCCGCGCCGACCCGGCGGGGCAGCAGCTGCGTACCGCCACCGCCCGGGATGACCCCGACGGACACCTCGGGGAGCCCGACCACCGCCGTACGGTCGGCCACGATCACGTCGCAGGCCAGCGCCAGCTCGAAGCCACCGCCGAGGGCGAATCCGTGCACCGCGGCGACCGTGGGCATCGGCAGCTCCAGCACGCCCGTGTACGCGGCCCGTGCGGTGGGCCGCTGCCGGACGAGCTCCGCGTCGCTGAAGGCGTTGCGCTCCTTGAGGTCCGCGCCGACACAGAAGGCCCGCTCATGGCTGGAGGTGATCACCGTCGCCCGCACACCCCGGTCGGCGGCGAGCGCGTCGCACGCGTCGGCGAGGGCCCGGGCCATGGCGGTACTCACGGCGTTCATCGCCTTCGGGCGGTCGAGCACCAGCTCGGCCACGTGCTCCTGGCCCTCGTGACGCCTCACGACGACGAACTCCCCGAACCTCTGCTCGGACGCGACACCCATGACTGCACCCCTCCGGTTAACGAGCGTTACCCGGGGGATCCTAGGCGCGGGCGGGCCACCGGGACAGTGCCGCGGTCCGGCAGCGCCCGATCAGGCCTCGGTCCTGCACCGGCTCGGTCAGGTGGCGGGCTTGCCCCGGCGGGCCAGGAGCCACGGCTCCACCACGCCCAGCCCGCGCACCGGCCGCTGCCACATCGGCTGAAGCCCGAAGCGGTACGTCGGCAGCGGTGGCTCCTCGACCGGCGGCCGGCCCTCCTTCTCGGCCAGCCGCGCACGCTCCGCGGCCGCCGCTGCCTCCTCGGCCGCCTGCGCCTCGGAGGCGGGGGCGTCGCCGTGCCGGATCAGCTCCTCGGCGAAGGCGCCGTCGACCAGCACCGCGTCCTTGGGCGCTATCGACGTGAGCCTGCTGGCCAGGTTCACCGTCGTACCGAACACGTCACCCATGCGCGTGGTGACCGTGCCGAAGGCGATGCCCACCCGCAGCGCGGGCATCGTGGAGTCCTGGGCCATCGCCTCGACCAGCCGGAGCGCTATCTCACCGGCCGTGCCCGCGTCGTCCGCGGCGAAGAGGACCTCGTCGCCCAGGGTCTTGATGAGCCGCCCGCCGTGGGCGGCGACCAGGTCGGCGGAGGTCGTCTCGAAGGACTCGACGAGCTCGCCGAGCTCCTCCTCCTCCAGCCGGCGGGTCAGCCGGGTGAAGCCGACGAGGTCGGCGAAACCCACCGCGAGCCGCCGGTCGACCATCTCCTCGTCGTCCGCCGCCTGCACGACCCGGCCGGTGGCCGCCGCCAGCTGCCGTCGCCACACGTACACCAGGAATTCCTGGAGCTCCGGCAGGAGCAGTTCGATCAGGGGGTACGTGACCTCGGTGCGGGTCATGCCGGGCTCGGGAGGCTCGGTCAGCCCCTCCAGGAAGGAGTCGATCTGCCATTCCGCGAGCCGGGCGGTGGTCTGCCCGGTGGACCGGGCCACCTGGATCGCCATCGGCTCGCTGAGCAGGCCGGCCTCCACGAGGCCGGCGAGGCGGCGCAGCGCCAGCACGTCGGCCTCGGTGAGCGCCTTGGCCTGCCCGATGTCGGCGAACCCCATCGCCCGCCAGAACCGGGAGGCCAGGTCCATGGACACCCCGGCGGCCCGGGCCGACTGGAACGGCGTGTAGCGGCGGTCGGCCCCCAGGATCAGGGCTTCCAGCCGGATCGCGAGAGGGTCGTCGGTCGGTTCGGCCGTGTGGTCGACCTCGTGATGCGGTGTCGAGTGGACCGACGGCCCCGACGAGGCATCCGCGCCGTCGTCGGAGTTGGTGTCGTCGACGGTCACCGGCCGCCTCCTGCCCGTTCCCTGCGCACTGCCCTGCCGATCTGTCGCTGGATCGCCTCAACGATACGGCAGGTGTGCCCTGGCTCACGTCCTCGGTGACGCGGTTCCCTGTCCGTCATACGTGACATCACCCATATGTGGGGGAGGCCCCGGATCAGGTTAGTCCGCCCGCCTCTCCCCGCAGGTGCACGATGTCGCCGGCCGACACCGGCTCCTGGAGCCCGTCGGCCGTGGCCAGCACGAGCCGCCCGTCGCCGTCGATCGCGACGGCCTCGCCGACGACGGAGCGGTCGCCGGGCAGTTCCGCGCGCACCGTCCGGTCGAGCGTGGCGCAGCCCGCGGCGTAGGCCGCCTGGAGGCCGCACCCGGCAGCGTCGCCGTCCGCGTCACGCCACTGCCCGTACCACTGTTCGAGTGAACGCAGGACGGCCCGCAGGAGCGTGTCGCGGTCGGTGGAGACGGCTCCCGCGAGCCCCAGGGAACCGGCGTGCGGGGCGGGCAGCTCGGCCGCACGCAGCGAGACGTTGAGGCCGATGCCGATGACCACGCCCTCTCCCGCCCGCTCGGCGAGGATGCCGCCGGTCTTGCGTTCCTCACCGGCGATCGTCACCAGGAGGTCGTTGGGCCATTTCAGTGCCATGTCGACACCGGCGGACTGCGCGAGGGCCGTGGCCGCCGCGACTCCGGCGAGCAGCGGCAGCCAGCCCCACCGCTCGGCGGGCACGTGCCCGGGGGTCAGGTGGACGGAGAAGAAAAGACCGGACCGGGGCGGCGCCGACCAGCTCCGGTCGAGGCGTCCGCGACCCGCGGTCTGCTCCTCGGCGACCAGCACCGTGCCCTCCGCCAGCCCTCCGCCGGCCGCCCGCGCAGCGAGGTCGGAGTTGGTGGAGCCGGTCGCCTCGACGACGTCGAGGGAGCTCCACAGCCCGTCGGGCTTCAGCAGCCCGCGGCGGAGAGCCGCGACGTCGAGAGGGGGCCTGTCGAGGTCCGACCAGCGGTTGTGCGGCGCATCGGGAGGTGTCATGCAACCCACATTAGGTGTGGCCAACGACGCACTGCCGAACCGTATCCGCGCCGATACGCTACGGATCAGTAGCAAGAAGCCGACGAGCAGGTAGCCGTCGAGCCCATACCGGTCCAGCGCGTCACTTGATGTACCGGATGTACCAGCCGTCCCCGTGACAAGGCAGGGAGCCGCCACCCGATGTCCGAGCCGCAGAGCGACATCCACACGACCGCGGGAAAGATCGCGGACCTGCAGCGCCGTATTGACGAGGCCACACACGCAGGTTCCGCCCGTGCCGTGGAAAAGCAGCACGCAAAGGGCAAGTTGACCGCCCGTGAGCGCGTCGAGCTCCTGCTCGACGAGGGTTCCTTCGTGGAACTCGACGAGTTCGCGCGGCACCGGTCCACCAATTTCGGCATCGAGAAGAACCGCCCGTACGGGGACGGTGTCGTCACCGGCTACGGCACGGTCGACGGCCGTCCCGTGTGCGTGTACTCGCAGGACTTCACGATCTTCGGCGGCTCGCTGGGCGAGGTCTACGGCGAGAAGATCGTCAAGGTCATGGACTTCGCGATGAAGACCGGCTGCCCTGTCATCGGCATCAACGACGGCGGCGGCGCCCGCATCCAGGAGGGTGTGGCCGCGCTCGGCCTGTTCGCCGAGATCTTCCGCCGCAACGTGCACGCGTCGGGCGTGATTCCGCAGATCTCCCTGATCGTCGGTCCGTGCGCCGGCGGAGCCGTCTACTCCCCCGCGATCACCGACTTCACGGTGATGGTCGACCAGACCTCGCACATGTTCATCACCGGGCCCGACGTCATCAAGACGGTCACCGGTGAGGACGTCGGTTTCGAGGAGCTGGGCGGCGCCCGCACGCACAACACCACGTCCGGCGTGGCCCACCACATGGCGGGCGACGAGAAGGACGCCATCGAGTACGTCAAGTCCCTGCTCTCCTACCTCCCGTCGAACAACCTCTCGGAGGCCCCGGCCTTCCCGGAGGAGGCCGATCTGGAGACCACGGACGAGGACCGCGAGCTCGACACCCTCATCCCGGACTCGGCGAACCAGCCGTACGACATGCACACCGCGATCGAGCACGTGCTCGACGACGGGGAGTTCCTGGAGACCCAGGCCCTGTTCGCACCGAACATCATCACGGGCTTCGGGCGCGTCGAGGGCTACCCGGTCGGCGTCGTCGCCAACCAGCCGATGCAGTTCGCCGGCTGTCTGGACATCGACGCGAGCGAGAAGGCCGCACGCTTCGTCCGCACATGCGACGCCTTCAACGTGCCGGTCCTCACCTTCGTCGACGTGCCCGGCTTCCTGCCCGGTGTCGACCAGGAGTACGGCGGCATCATCCGCCGGGGCGCCAAGCTGATCTACGCGTACGCCGAGGCGACCGTCCCGCTGATCACCGTGATCACCCGCAAGGCCTTCGGCGGCGCGTACGACGTCATGGGGTCCAAGCACCTGGGCGCCGACCTGAACCTCGCCTGGCCGACCGCGCAGATCGCGGTCATGGGCGCGCAGGGCGCGGTGAACATCCTGCACCGCCGCACCATCGCCGCCGCCGACGATCCGGACGCCACCCGCGCCGAGCTGATGGCCGATTACGAGGACGCGCTGCTCAACCCGTACGTCGCGGCCGAGCGCGGTTACGTCGACGCGGTGATCATGCCGTCCGACACCCGGGCGCACCTCGTGAAGGGCCTGCGCCAGCTCCGCACGAAGCGCGAGTCGCTGCCGCCCAAGAAGCACGGCAACATCCCCCTCTAGCCACCGGGAGTCACCATGATCAAGGTCGTACGGGGCAATCCGACCCCGGAGGAGCTGGCCGCCGCCCTCGCCGTGGTCCGGGCGCGCGCCGCCGCGGTGGCCGTCGTGCCGTCGGGGGCCCCGCTGCCCCCCGAGGAGTGGTCGGACCCGGGGCGGATCGCCCGCCGGGGCGCGCTGCGTCCGGGTCCCCGCTCCTGGGCGCGGACGTACTGGCCGTCCTGAGGCGCGGCAGGTGAGCGGCGCTTGAGTACGCGTACTCAGGCGCCGCAGCCGCCTCCGGAGCACCATCGGATGCATGCTGTGGTCCGACCCCGAGAACAAGCCGCCCAAGGAACTGCGTGACGCCCAGGACATGCTGCGGCGCGCGGGGTTGCTGCTCGCGCTCGCCATGGTCGTGGCGATGTTCGTCCTGGGCATCCGCTGAGGCGCCCGGCCCCGCCTACGATGGCCGGTATGACTGATCAGCGCCGCCTCGTGCTCGCCTCCGCGTCCCCCGCCCGCCTCGGCCTCCTGCGCCAGGCCGGTTTCGCCCCCGAGGTGATCGTCAGCGGTGTCGACGAGGACGCGCTCACCGCACCGACCCCGGCCGAGCTGGCGCTCGTCCTGGCCGAGGCCAAGGCCGCCGCTGTGGCGGCCCGACCCGAGGCCGCGGGGGCGCTCGTCATCGGGTGCGACTCGGTGCTGGAGCTGGACGGCGAGGCGCTCGGCAAGCCCGCCGACGCCGAGGAGGCCACTGCCCGCTGGAAGTCCATGCGCGGCCGATCGGGGGTCCTGCGGACGGGACACAGCGTGATCGACACCGCGACCGGCCGCACGGCGTCCGAGACCGCGTCCACCGTCGTCAGGTTCGGCGAGCCCACCGACGCCGAGGTGGCGGCCTACGTCGCCTCGGGCGAGCCCCTCCACGTCGCCGGCGCGTTCACCCTGGACGGCCGCTCGGCGCCGTTCGTCGAGGCGATCGAGGGCAGCCACGGGAACGTCATCGGGCTCTCGCTGCCGCTGCTGCGCCGGCTCCTGGGGGAACTGGGCTTCTCCGTCACCGACTTGTGGGTCTGACCGGCCTTCTGCAGGAAGCTGAAGGCGGCCCGGCCTCAGGCCCGGTCACACCGGGGCCGGAGCCCCTTCGGTTCCGGCCCTGCCGGTCCTGCCGGCCTCCGGCTCACCGCGCTCGTACATCACCAGGGTCAGCACGATCAGCGCCAGGACGGCCATCAGGAACGCGAAGGCCGTCCAGCCGATCAGCCCCACCGCCAGGGCGCCCAGCACGCCGTGCACCACCGCGCACGCGATGAGGGCGATCCTCCCGAACCGGCCCGGGGCGCGGTCGCGTATCCCGGCCAGCAGGGGTATCAGCCCGCAGAGGACCAGCAGGACACCGGAGACCCCGCCCATCACCCAGGTGCCGGTGACCATGGCGTCGGGGTCCATCCCGGCCAGCGACATGCTCTGGTTGCCGGCGACCGTCGCGAGGACGCCGTTGACGACCACGATGCCCACGGCCTCCACGAACAGAACGACCGCGGTCACGAACGCCACCGGTCTGCGCACCACGGCGCCACCCCCTGTTACCTGTAGTACGTGCGATGACGCGGACCCTACGTGGGGGTCCCCCCTGCTCTTCAAGAGCTTGGGGGAGGGTAATGCTTCGGACAAGGGGTCGGGTGCGGATGGCGCCGCCCCCGGGCGTGCGGCAAAGATTCCCTGGGCCGTTCGTAGGGAGTCCACAAAGAAACGCCGCGCGGCGTTGACCGTCCGGACAGAGACTTGGGCCACACTTCGTGGCTACTGTGCGGTTGAGGATCCCGGCGTACCGTGGTGCGACAAGGGATTTTGCGACTCGAGGAATCCTCGAATCACACTCCGTGTGGGCAAGTTCACTACTGGGGACGGGTCGTACGGCCGTGTCGGTAGTCCCTAAACTCAGCTTGTTCTCAAGGAGGGAGTCATCGTGCGCAAGGTGCTCATCGCCAACCGTGGCGAAATCGCTGTCCGCGTTGCTCGGGCTTGCCGGGATGCCGGAATCGCGAGCGTAGCCGTCTACGCCGATCCGGACCGGGATGCTCTGCATGTGCGCGCGGCCGACGAGGCGTTCGCTCTGGGCGGTGACACCCCGGCCGCCAGCTATCTGGACATGGCCAAGGTGCTCCAGGCCGCCAAGGATTCAGGGGCGGACGCGATCCACCCCGGTTACGGCTTCCTCTCGGAGAACGCGGAGTTCGCGCAGGCCGTGCTGGACGCCGGCCTCACGTGGATCGGCCCGCCCCCGCAGGCGATCCGTGACCTCGGCGACAAGGTGGCCGCCCGTCACATCGCGCAGCGCGCGGGTGCCCCGCTGGTGGCCGGCACACCGGACCCGGTGAGCGGCTCGGCCGAGGTCGTGGAGTTCGCCGAGAAGAACGGCCTGCCGATCGCGATCAAGGCCGCCTTCGGCGGTGGCGGTCGCGGTCTGAAGGTGGCCCGCACGCTGGAGGAGATCCCGGAGCTGTACGACTCCGCGGTCCGCGAGGCCGTCGCGGCGTTCGGCCGGGGCGAGTGCTTCGTCGAGCGCTACCTCGACAAGCCGCGGCACGTGGAGACCCAGTGCCTGGCCGACTCCCACGGCAACGTGGTCGTCGTGTCCACCCGTGACTGCTCGCTCCAGCGCCGTCACCAGAAGCTGGTCGAGGAGGCGCCCGCGCCGTTCCTGACCGACGAGCAGAACGCGGAGCTGTACGCCGCGTCGAAGGCGATCCTGAAGGAGGCCGGCTACGTCGGCGCCGGCACGGTCGAGTTCCTGGTCGGCGTGGACGGCACGATCTCCTTCCTGGAGGTCAACACCCGTCTCCAGGTCGAGCACCCGGTCACCGAGGAGGTCTCCGGCCTCGACCTCGTGCGCGAGATGTTCCGCATCGCCGACGGCGAGGAGCTCGGCTACGGCGACCCGGCCGTGCGCGGCCACTCGTTCGAGTTCCGGATCAACGGCGAGGACCCGGGCCGCGGCTTCCTGCCGGCCCCCGGCACCGTCACCTCCTTCGCCCCGCCGACCGGTCCGGGTGTCCGGCTGGACGCGGGCGTCGAGTCGGGTTCGGTCATCGGCCCGGCGTGGGACTCCCTGCTGGCCAAGCTGATCGTGACCGGCGCGACCCGTGAGCAGGCGCTCCAGCGCGCGGCGCGTGCGCTGGCCGAGTTCCAGGTGGAGGGCATGGCCACGGCCATCCCGTTCCACCGCGCGGTCGTGGTCGACCCGGCGTTCACCTCGGACCCCTTCCGGGTGCACACCCGGTGGATCGAGACGGAGTTCGTCAACGAGATCAAGCCGTTCACGGTGCCGGCGGATCAGGAGGCGGACGAGGAGTCCGGCCGCGAGACCGTCGTCGTCGAGGTCGGCGGCAAGCGCCTGGAGGTCTCGCTGCCCTCCTCGCTCGGCATGAGCCTGGCGCGTACGGGCCTGGCGGCCGGTGCGAAGCCGAAGCGCCGTGCGGCGAAGAAGGCGGGTTCCGCCGCCTCCGGTGACACCCTCTCCTCCCCGATGCAGGGCACGATCGTGAAGATCGCGGTCGAGGAGGGCCAGGAGGTCAAGGAGGGCGACCTCGTCGTCGTACTCGAAGCGATGAAGATGGAGCAGCCCCTCAACGCCCACCGCTCCGGCACGGTGAAGGGTCTGTCCGCGGAGGTCGGCACGTCGGTCTCGTCCGGCGCGGTGATCTGCGAGATCAAGGACTGATCGCACGTCCTTCCGCACTGGGGGCCCGGCATCCGCCGGGCCCCCAGTGGCATCCTGGGACGCGAAGCGGACTTCAGGAGGACAGGGCGATGGCGATGAGCACGGCAGTGACAGCGGCCCGGCCCATGCGCGCCGACGCACGCCGCAACTACGACCGGCTGCTGACAGAGGCGCGCGCGTCCTTCGCGGAGCACGGCACGGATGCCTCGCTGGAGGACGTCGCACGGCGGGCGGGCGTCGGCATCGGCACGCTCTACCGGCACTTCCCGAACCGCGAGGCCCTCATGAACGCGGTGTTCCAGGAGGCCCTGACCGCGCTGCTCGCGCGCTCCAGAGAGCTGGAGCGGGCCGAGCGGCCGTGCACGGCCCTGGTGGAGTGGCTGGGCGCGATCGTGACCCACGCCGGCGAGTACCGGGGCCTGGCGCAGGCGCTGATGTCGGCTTCGGGCAACGAGACGTCCGCCCTGACGCCGTGCCACGTGCCGCTCCGTCAGGCGGGGGCACGACTGCTGGCCCGGGCACAGTCGAGCGGCTCGGTGCGCGCGGACGTGTCGGTCGACGACCTGCTGCAACTGACGAACGCGATCGCCCTGGCGGCCGAGCAGACCCCGGCGGACCCCGCTCTGGCCGACCGCCTGCTCCGGCTGACCCTGCGCGGCCTGAAGGCCGATCCGGCCGCACCGGGCAGCGGCTGAGGCTCCAGAACACCCGTACGCTTCGCGTCCGACCCGGTCTCCGGTCCGGCCTGATCCGGACGGGAGACGCTTACCGGCGCCGCAGATCCGCGACGCGTCCCACCGGGCCGTCCGCCAGCGCCGCCGCGCTCCGCAGCTGCGGGCCGAGCCCTCCGGGCCCGCCGTGGCCGCCCTGGGTGCGCCGCTGCCCCGGCAGCGGCATGTCCTGCCGGGGCTGGCGTCCTGGCGGCAGGGGCTCCCCTGCCTGGGACTCCGGGTCGGGTCCCGCGACGGTGATCTCCACGCCCTGGTCGGCGAGGGCCTGGAGTTCCGTGGCCGCACGCTCGTCATGGGGAGGTGGCTCGTCCGTCACCAGACGGGTGATCAGTTCCGTGGGCACGGTCTGGAACATGGTGTCGGAGCCGAGCTTCGTGTGGTCCGCCAGGACCACGACCTCCGCAGCCGCCTGCACCAGCGCCCGGTCCACGCTCGCCGAGAGCATGTTGGACGTGGACAGCCCGCGCTCGGCGGTCAGCCCGCTCCCGGAGATGAACGCCCGGGAGACCCGCAGCCCCTGGAGGGACTGCTCTGCCCCACTGCCGACCAGCGCGTAGTTGCTCCCCCGCAGGGTGCCTCCGGTCATCACCACCTCCACCCGGTTGGCATGGGCCAACGCCTGGGCGACCAGGAGAGAGTTGGTGACCACGGTCAGACCGGGCACCCGCGCGAGCCGGCGGGCCAGCTCCTGCGTGGTCGTTCCGGCGCCGACCACGATGGCCTCGCCCTCACCGACCAGCCCCGCCGCCAGGTCGGCGATGGCCGTCTTCTCCGCGGTCGAGAGATGGGATTTCTGCGGAAAGCCGGACTCCCGCGTAAAACCGCCCGGCAAGACCGCACCGCCGTGCCGGCGGTCGAGGAGTCCTTCTGCCTCCAGTGCCCGCACGTCCCGCCGTACGGTCACTTCGGAGGTCTGGACGACGCGGGCGAGCTCACGGAGCGATACCGCCCCGTTGGCGCGCACCATTTCGAGGATCAATTGACGACGTTCTGCAGCGAACACGAAACTGACAGTAACCTGGCCGTAGGTTGCTTTTCAGCAGTTTGCGCCGAATAACAGAAGTTGTACATGGAAGGGGCCCCCTGGTGATATAGGGGGCCCCTTCGTCGTCGGAACGGTCCGTGTTACGCCTCGCCCGCGCTCTTCCGGGTGTGCAACTGCCGGGCCACCTCGGCGATCGAGCCGGAGAGGGACGGGTACACGGTGAAGGCGTTGGCGATCTGCTCGACCGTCAGGTTGTTGTCGACGGCGAGCGAGATCGGGTGGATCAGCTCACTCGCACGCGGCGCGACGACGCAGCCGCCGACCACGATGCCGGTACCGGGCCGGCAGAAGATCTTGACGAAGCCGTCCCGGATGCCCTGCATCTTGGCGCGCGGGTTGCGCAGGAGCGGGAGCTTCACGACACGGGCGTCGATCTTGCCGGAGTCGACGTCGGCCTGGCTGTAACCGACGGTGGCGATCTCGGGGTCGGTGAAGACGTTCGCGGAGACGGTCTTCAGGTTCAGCGGCGCCACGGCGTCACCGAGGAAGTGGTACATCGCGATCCGGCCCTGCATCGCGGCCACGGAGGCCAGGGCGAAGATCCCGGTGACGTCACCGGCCGCGTACACCCCCGGGGCGCTGGTGCGCGAGACCCGGTCGGTGCGGATGTGGCCGGACTCCTTGAGCAGGACCCCGGCCTCCTCCAGGCCCATGCCCGCGGTGTTCGGGATCGCGCCGACCGCCATCAGGCAGTGGGTGCCGGAGATGACGCGGCCGTCCGCCAGCGTCACCTCGACACGGTCGCCGACGCGCTTGGCGGACTGGGCGCGTGAGCGGGCCATGACGTTCATGCCGCGGCGCCGGAAGACGTCCTCCAGGACGGCGGCGGCGTCCGGGTCCTCACCCGGCAGCACGCGGTCACGGGAGGAGACGAGCGTCACCCGCGAGCCGAGGGCCTGGTAGGCGCCGGCGAACTCGGCACCGGTCACACCGGAGCCGACCACGATGAGCTCCTCGGGGAGCTCGTCCAGGTCGTAGACCTGCGTCCAGTTCAGGATGCGCTCGCCGTCGGGCTGGGCGTCCGGGATCTCCCGCGGGTGGCCACCGGTCGCTATCAGCACCGCGTCGGCGGTGAGCCGCTCCTCGGTTCCGTCGGCGGCGGTCACCACGACCTGGCGGGACCCGTCGGCGGCCTGGAGCCCGTCGAGCCTGCCCCGCCCGCGCACGACCCGGGCGCCGGCCCGGGTGACCGAGGCGGTGATGTCGTGGGACTGGGCGAGCGCGAGACGCTTGACACGCCGGTTGACCTTGCCGAGGTCGACGCCGACGACCCGCGCCGCCTGCTCCAGGTGCGGGGTGTCGTCCGCGACGATGATGCCGAGCTCCTCGTAGGAGGAGTCGAAGGTGGTCATCACCTCGGCCGTCGCGATCAGGGTCTTGGAGGGCACGCAGTCGGTGAGGACCGACGCGCCGCCGAGGCCGTCGCAGTCGACGACGGTCACCTCCGCGCCGAGCTGGGCGCCGACCAGTGCCGCCTCGTAGCCGCCGGGGCCGCCGCCGATGATCACGATCCGGGTCACGAAAAGTCCGCCTCGCGTGGTGTCATCCCACGGCCGTCTGCCGCCCCGGCCGGGGGTCCGGGGGGTCGCCCCGGCGTATGCAGTACGTAGTTCATTGTCCCGCACGCGCCAAGGTGCTTCGCCCCGGGGCCCTCCATCCGGGAACGTGCCTGGCCGGGACAGGGCCTTCCACGCCCCCGCCTGCCGCTCACGGCCGAGGGGTCTTCCCCGGCGGAACCCGCACTCCCCCGGTCACCTCCCGTACCCTCGACCCCATGTCGCTCTACGCCGCGTACGCCGGCAACCTCGACGCGCGGCTGATGACGCGCCGCGCTCCGCACTCCCCGCTGCGCGGCACGGGCTGGCTCAACGGCTGGCGGCTGACCTTCGGCGGGGAGCAGATGGGCTGGGAGGGCGCGCTGGCCACGGTGGTGGAGGCACCCCGTTCGCAGGTGTTCGTCGCGCTCTACGACCTGGCCCCCATGGACGAGGACTCCATGGACCGGTGGGAGGGCGTCGGCCTCGACATCTACCGCCGTATGCGGGTGCGCGTGCACACGCTGGACGGCGAGGAACCGGCCTGGATGTACGTCCTCAACGGCTACGAGGGCGGGCTGCCGTCCGCGCGGTATCTGGGCGAGGTGGCGGATGCCGCCGAGTCCGCGGGCGCGCCGCACGACTACGTGATGAACCTGCGCAAGCACCCTTGCTGAGCACGGCCTCCGGGCCCCTTCCGTAGGAAAGTACGAGTACGACCGGCCAGACTCTGCGGGGACGCATCTACGCGCGTAGGGAATCACCGGTTACCCTCATCCGCGTGAACGCATCTGTTATTCCGGACCACATCCAGGGCGACCCCCGTGCCGCCGCTGCCGACGCCGCTGCCCGCCTGCGCGAGCTGACCGGCGCAGAGACCCACGACGTCGCTCTGGTGATGGGCTCCGGGTGGGCCCCCGCCGGCGATGCGCTCGGCGTTCCGGAGGCCGAGTTCCCCGTCACCGCGCTGCCCGGGTTCCCCGCCCCCGCGGTCGAGGGTCACGGCGGCACGATCCGCTCGTACCGGATCGGGGAGAAGCGCGTCCTGGTCTTCCTGGGCCGCACGCACTACTACGAGGGCCGCGGCGTCGCCGCCGTCGCCCACGGCGTCCGCACGGCCGCCGCGGCGGGCTGCCGGACCGTCATCCTCACGAACGGCTGCGGCGGGCTGCGCGAGGGCATGCGCCCCGGCCAGCCGGTCCTCATCAGCGACCACATCAACCTCACCGCGGCCTCGCCGATCGTGGGCGCGAACTTCGTCGACCTGACCGACCTCTACTCGCCGCGGCTGCGCGCGCTGTGCCAGGAGATCGACGAGACGCTCGAAGAGGGCGTGTACGTGCAGTTCCCCGGCCCGCACTACGAGACCCCGGCCGAGATCAACATGGTCCGGGTCATGGGCGGTGACCTGGTCGGCATGTCCACGGTCCTCGAAGCCATCGCCGCGCGAGAGGCGGGCGCGGAGGTGCTGGGCATCTCGCTGGTCACGAACCTGGCCGCCGGCCTGAGCGGTGAACCCCTGAACCACGAGGAGGTCCTCCAGGCAGGCCGTGACTCGGCCACCCGGATGGGCGCGCTGCTGGCGCGGGTACTCGACCGGATCTGAGCAGCTTCGGCCTCGCCCGAGTCCGAGGCGCCGGTGTCCGGGGCCGAGCCCCGGGCAGCCGCACACGGCGGCCCCGGCCGGCCCCACCCCCGTACCCGCAGAAAGGCGGACACCGTGCAGCAGGACCTCATCACGCAGGCCAGGACCTGGCTCGCCGAGGACCCGGACCCCGAGACCCGGGCGGAACTCGCCGCGCTCATCGACGCCGGGGACCTCACGACGCTCGCCGGCCGCTTCGCGGGCCCGCTCCAGTTCGGCACGGCGGGCCTGCGCGGGGAGATCGGCGCCGGGCCGATGCGCATGAACCGCTCCGTCGTCATCCGCGCCGCCGCCGGGCTCGCCGCCTACCTGAAGGCGCGGGGGCAGGCCGGCGGGCTCGTGGTCGTCGGCTACGACGCCCGCCACAAGTCGGCCGACTTCGCGCGGGACACGGCGGCGGTGATGACCGGCGCGGGTCTGCGCGCGGCGGTGCTCCCCCGCCCGCTGCCCACGCCCGTCCTGGCGTTCGCCATACGGCACCTGGGGGCCGTCGCGGGTGTGGAGGTCACGGCCAGCCACAATCCGCCGCGCGACAACGGCTACAAGGTCTACCTCGGTGACGGGTCCCAGATCGTGCCCCCGGCCGACGCGGAGATCGCCGCGGCGATCGCGGCGGTCGGCCCGCTCGACGGCGTGCCGCGCCCGGAGTCCGGCTGGGAGATCCTCGGCGACGAGGTCCTGGCCGCCTATCTCGCGCGTACGGACGCCGTCCTGAGCCCCGGCTCGCCCCGGACCGCCCGCACCGTGTACACCGCGATGCACGGCGTCGGCACGGCGGTCCTGACCGCCGCCTTCGCCCGGGCGGGCTTCCCCGAGCCCGTGCTCGTGGCCGAACAGGCCGACCCCGACCCGGCCTTCCCCACCGTGGCCTTCCCCAACCCGGAGGAGCCCGGCGCCATGGACCTCGCGTTCGCGACCGCGCGCCGGGCGCTGCCCGACCTCGTCGTCGCGAACGACCCGGACGCCGACCGCTGCGCGGTGGCGGTCCCGGACGCGTCGGCCGGGGGAGGCTGGCGGATGCTGCGCGGCGACGAGGTCGGCGCGTTGCTCGCCGCACACCTGGTGAGCCGGGGCGCCACGGGCGTCTTCGCCGAGTCGATCGTGTCCTCGTCGTTGCTGGGCCGCATCGCGGAGAAGGCCGGCCTCGGATACGAGGAGACGCTGACGGGCTTCAAGTGGATCGCCCGCGTCGACGGCCTGCGGTACGGATACGAGGAGGCCCTGGGCTACTGCGTGGACCCTGAGGGCGTCCGCGACAAGGACGGCATCACCGCCGCCCTGCTGATCACCGAGCTGGCCTCGGTGCTGAAGGAGGAGGGCCGCACCCTCCTGGACCTGCTCGACGACCTCGCGCTCGAACACGGCCTGCACGCCACGGACCAGCTGTCCGTGCGGGTGGAGGACCTGACGGTCATCGCGGACGCCATGCGCCGTCTGCGGGAGACTCCCCCGGCCGCCCTGGCGGGCCTCCCCGTCACCTCGGCCGAGGACCTCTCCCTGGGCACGGAGGCGCTGCCGCCGACGGACGGGCTGCGCTACCACCTGGCGGGCGCCCGGGTCATCGTCCGGCCGAGCGGCACCGAGCCGAAGCTCAAGTGCTACCTGGAGGTCGTGGTGCCGGTCCCCGGCGCGGACGGCCTCCCGGCCGCCCGGGAGCAGGCCACGGCGCTGCTCGCCGACATCAAGCGGGACCTGGCGGCCGCCGCGGGAATCTGACCGGGCGCGGCCTGCGCACCCGGACCGGGGTCGGATGCGTGAAGCCGGTGTCCGGTCCGGCGCACGGCCGGAGCACCGGCGCGCCCTCGTACGGGCCGCCGACGGGGGCGGGCCTGTCCCAGGGTGACGGAGGCAGGGAGCGGACAGGCCGCGCGGTCGGCTCTCGCGATGCGGTCGGCTTTCCGCGCGAGCGGCCCGCTGGGCACACGTCAGGCGCCTGGGCAGCCACGCCCCCGCCGGGGAGTGGGCACCCGCGCCCCCGCCGGGGAGCGTCAGGCGATCGCCAGCAGCACCACGAGCAGGACCGCTCCCACCACGGCGGGGGCGATCACCTCGTAGGCCCAGCGCACCGACGCGGTGGTCGTGGGCGCTTCCTTCCGCGCGGCGGCACGCTCGGCCAGTTCCCGCAGGTCGCTCACCGTCTGGTCCGCCGCCGCCGCGCGGGCCTGCGAGTCCCGGACGTCGGCGTGGACGGAGGCCCTGCCGTACGGGTCGTCGTGCGCCTGCTGGGTGGCCTTCCTCGCCGCGCGCTTGCGCTCGCGCAGCGAGACCGGGACCGCCCACAGCTGGTACTTGTCACCGTCGTGCGTGAAGACCTCGCTGGAGTAGGCGGCACGCACCGTGGAGACGTCGGCCCAGGGCAGCACGATCGTGCGGAACGGGTTGCGGATGCGGATCCGCTCCTCGTCGGCGAACACCGCCGGGCGCAGGGTGAACGCGACGATCAGGGGGACCACCGTCAGCAGCGCGGCCAGCGCCAGCCACGGCACGTGGCCCTCGCCCCGGAACACCGCGTCGCCGCCGATCCAGCCGACCAGCAGGATCAGCAGCGCGCCGCTGACCAGCCCGGCGCCCGAACGGAACGTCCGGTCGGCGTAGGCGGGCTCGGTGGGGGGTGTGGGGCTCGTCATGCTCCCGATTCTGCCTGAAGCGGGGCGGCCGTCGGGGCGCGACCTCGCGCGGTCCGCGTATGACCCGGATCGGGGTGGGCCCTGTACAGGTCGCTACGCGCGTAGATATGCTCATGTGGTGACCATGCCCACCACTGCTCATGCATTCGCCGACGCGACGGCGTCCGACAGTGCGCTGCGCCGCTTCCTGCACGGGCTGCCCGGCGTCGACGCCGTCGGTCTCGAAGCGCGCGCCGCCTCCCTCGGGACCCGCTCGATCAAGACGACCGCCAAGGCGTACGCCATCGATCTCGCCATCTCGATGATCGACCTCACGACGCTGGAAGGCGCGGACACCCCGGGCAAGGTCCGGGCGCTCGCCGCCAAGGCCGTCAATCCCGACCCGACCGACCGTACGACCCCGCGCACCGCCGCGGTCTGTGTGTACCCCGACATGGCGGCGACCGCCGTCGCCGCACTGGCCGGCTCCGGGGTGAAGGTGGCGTCCGTCGCGACGGCCTTCCCCGCCGGGCGGGCGGCGCTGGACGTCAAGCTCGCGGACGTACGCGACGCCGTGGCGGCCGGGGCGGACGAGATCGACATGGTGATCGACCGCGGCGCCTTCCTCTCGGGCCGCTACCTGAAGGTCTACGAGGAGATCCTCGCCGTGAAGGCCGAGTGCGGCACCGCTCGGCTCAAGGTCATCTTCGAGACCGGCGAGCTCTCCACGTACGACAACATCCGCCGGGCCTCCTGGCTCGGGATGCTCGCCGGCGCCGACTTCATCAAGACGTCGACCGGCAAGGTCGGGACGAACGCGACACCGGCGAACACCCTGCTGATGCTGGAGGCCGTGCGCGACTTCCGTGAGGAGACGGGCGTGCAGATCGGCGTGAAGCCCGCCGGCGGCATCCGTACCTCCAAGGACGCGATCAAGTTCCTCGTCCTGGTGAACGAGACCGCGGGCGAGGACTGGCTGGACAACCACTGGTTCCGCTTCGGCGCCTCCAGCCTGCTGAACGACCTGCTGATGCAGCGCCAGAAGCTCAGCACCGGCCGCTACTCCGGCCCCGATTACGTGACGGTGGACTGATCCCCATGGCATCTGCATTCGATTACGCACCGGCTCCGGAGTCCCGCTCCGTCGTCGACATCGCACCCTCGTACGGCCTGTTCATCGACGGTGAGTTCACCGAGGCGGCGGACGGCAAGGTCTTCAAGACGGTCAGCCCCTCGTCCGAGGAGGTGCTCTCCGAGGTCGCCCGTGCGGGCGCCGAGGACGTGGACCGGGCCGTGAAGGCGGCCCGCAGGGCGTTCGAGAAGTGGTCGGCCCTGCCCGGCTCCGAGCGCGCCAAGTACCTCTTCCGCATCGCCCGGATCATCCAGGAACGCTCCCGTGAGCTCGCGGTCCTGGAGACCCTGGACAACGGCAAGCCGATCAGGGAGACCCGCGACGCGGACCTCCCCCTCGTCGCCGCGCACTTCTTCTACTACGCGGGCTGGGCCGACAAGCTGGACCACGCGGGCTACGGGGCGAACCCCCGCCCGCTCGGTGTGGCGGGTCAGATCATCCCGTGGAACTTCCCGCTGCTGATGCTGGCGTGGAAGATCGCCCCGGCGCTCGCCACCGGCAACACCGTGGTCCTGAAGCCGGCGGAGACGACGCCGCTGTCCGCGCTGTTCTTCGCCGACATCTGCCGCCAGGCGGGCCTGCCCAAGGGTGTCGTCAACATCCTGACGGGGTACGGCGACGCGGGCTCGGCGCTGGTCGACCACCCGGACGTGAACAAGGTGGCCTTCACCGGCTCCACCGCCGTCGGCAAGGCCATCGCCCGCCAGATCGCGGGCACGGACAAGAAGGCCACGCTCGAACTGGGCGGCAAGGGCGCCAACATCGTCTTCGACGACGCCCCGGTCGACCAGGCGGTCGAGGGCATCGTCACCGGCATCTTCTTCAACCAGGGCCAGGTCTGCTGCGCGGGCTCACGGCTGCTCGTGCAGGAGTCGGTGCGCGACGAGGTGCTGCACTCCCTCAAGCGCCGGCTGTCCACGCTCCGACTCGGCGACCCGCTGGACAAGAACACCGACATCGGCGCCATCAACTCCGCGGAGCAGCTCTCCCGGATCACCGCGCTCGTCGAGACGGGCGAGGCGGAGGGCGCCGGGCGCTGGACCGCGCCGTGTGAACTGCCCTCCTCGGGTTACTGGTTCGCGCCGACCCTGTTCACCGACGTCACCCAGGCGCACACCGTCGCCCGCGACGAGATCTTCGGCCCCGTGCTGTCGGTGCTGACCTTCCGTACCCCGGACGAGGCCGTCGCCAAGGCCAACAACAGCCAGTACGGCCTCTCCGCGGGCATCTGGACGGAGAAGGGCTCCCGCATCCTCGCGGTGGCGAACAAGCTCCGGGCGGGCGTCGTCTGGGCCAACACGTTCAACAAGTTCGACCCGACCTCGCCGTTCGGCGGATACAAGGAGTCGGGCTTCGGCCGCGAGGGCGGCCGTCACGGTCTGGAGGCCTACCTCGATGTCTGACGGGCGACTGAGCGTCTTCAAGACCTACAAGCTGTACGTCGGGGGCAAGTTCCCCCGCTCCGAGAGCGGCCGGGTGTACGAGGTGACGGACTCGAAGGGCAAGTGGCTGGCGAACGTCCCGCAGTCCTCCCGCAAGGACGCCCGTGACGCGGTCGTGGCCGCGCGCAAGGCGTTCGGCGGCTGGTCCGGCGCGACGGCGTACAACCGCGGCCAGATCCTCTACCGCGTCGCCGAGATGCTGGAGGGCCGCCGCGAACAGTTCGTCCGCGAGGTGGCGGACGCCGAGGGGCTGTCGAAGTCCAAGGCGGCGGCCGTCGTGGACGCGGCGGTCGACCGCTGGGTCTGGTACGCGGGCTGGACCGACAAGATCGGCCAGATCGTGGGCGGGGCGAACCCGGTCGCGGGCCCGTTCTTCAACCTCTCGACCCCGGAGCCCACGGGTGTGGTGACCGTGCTGGCACCGCAGGAGTCGTCGTTCCTCGGTCTGGTCTCGGTGATCGCCCCGGTGATCGCCACGGGCAACACCGCGGTCGTCGTGGCCTCCGCCGGCGCTCCGCTGCCCGCGCTCTCCCTGGGCGAGGTCCTGGCGACCTCGGACCTGCCGGGCGGTGTGGTGAACATCCTGTCGGGCAGCACGGCGGAGCTCGCGGCGCCGCTGGCGGCGCACCAGGACGTCAACGCCATCGACCTCACGGGTGCCGACGCCGCTCTGGCGAAGGAGCTGGAGATCGCGGCTGCGGACAACCTCAAGCGCGTCCTGCGTCCACAGGCTGTGGACACGGGCGACTGGGCCGCAGACCCGGGCACCCTGCGCCTGACGGCCTTCCTGGAGACCAAGACGGTCTGGCACCCGACGGGCGCCCTGGGAGCCTCCGGCTCCTCGTACTGACCCGGACGTGCGTGTGGGGCCGCCCGGAAAGGCGGCCCCACACGCACGTGTATGCCGGTCAGCCGGTCACCAGGCCGGTGATCTGCCCGACCACGGGCAGGTCGCCGAGCGCGGCGCCGCTGGTGATCGGATCGGTGACGAGCGCGGTGGTCACCGGCTTGAAGTCGGCGACCTGCGCCCCCACCGCGTTGTCCAGCGGGTCCACGCCCGTACCGGCCAGCGGGTCCAGCTGGAGGTCCGTGACGGGCTTGACGGCCCCCGCGAGGCCGTAGCCGAGCGCGCTGGTCAGCGCCGGCGCCGCCGCGTCGCCGACCGCCCCCAGGGTGCTGTCCGCGGTGTCCGCTCCGGTGGCGGGCGTGGCGGGCAGCGGAGCGGCCTGGGCCGCGGCTCCTCCCGCACCGAGCGCCGCACCGAGTGCGGTGAGGGTCAGACCGGCGCGCAGCAGCGCGCGGTGCCGGGGCTTGGACAGTGCATGACGAGCCATGTTTTCCCACCTGATCGGGGCGTGCCGGGTAATCGTTCGTGCGCGCAGAGTAGTTGAGGTGTGGTCGCAGAGTAGTTGAGGTGTGATGCTCGATACCAACAGGACCTCCCGGGGATCCCCTGCGCGGGTCAATGCCTCACACTTCTGTTCTGTGAGTTCCCAACCGATCCCCACTCGCGTCGTGCTGCTCGCCGGTCCCTCCGGCTCCGGCAAGTCGTCCCTCGCCGCTCGCAGCGGTCTCCCGGTGCTGCGCCTGGACGACTTCTACAAGGAGGCAAACGATCCGACACTGCCGCGGGTCACCGGCAGCATGGACATCGACTGGGACTCGGCACTGTCCTGGGACGAGGACGCGGCCGTGGCGGCCATAGCCGAGCTGTGCCGCACGGGGCGCACGCACGTCCCGCTGTACGACATCGCCACCAGCTCCCGGGTCGGTCACGAGACGCTGGACATCGAGCGCACGCCCCTGTTCGTCGCCGAGGGCATCTTCGCGGCGGACATCGTGGAGCGCTGCCGGGAGCTGGGCCTGCTGGCGGACGCGCTGTGCCTGCGCGGGCGTCCGTCCACGACGTTCCGGCGGCGCCTGGTGCGGGATCTGCGGGAGGGCCGGAAGTCGGTGCCCTTCCTGCTGCGGCGCGGATGGCGTCTGATGCGTGCCGAGCGGGCCATCGTGGCCCGCCAGGCCGCGCTGGGCGCGTATCCCTGTGCCCGTCAGGAGGCCCTGGGGC
The DNA here is from genome assembly GCF_040611875.1 of Streptomyces sp. NPDC006516. Classification (NCBI taxonomy): domain Bacteria; kingdom Bacillati; phylum Actinomycetota; class Actinomycetes; order Kitasatosporales; family Streptomycetaceae; genus Streptomyces; species Streptomyces sp. NPDC006516. The sequence goes on along the minus strand of NZ_JBEXPD010000002.1, from coordinate 603,603 downwards.
GGCTGGCCGACGCCGCGGCGGGCCGCTGCCGTGCCCCGCGCAGCCGCGTGGCGAACTGACGCACTACGTCCCGCCGGGCGCACGCGAGCGGGGGCGGACAGGACCCCCCGGCCTGTCCGCCCCCGCTGCGTTCACCCCCGTGCCGCGGCCTCCCCCGAAGCCGCGGCCCTTCCCCCGTGTTCCCCCGTTGTCCCCGTGTCCCCCGTAGGCCTCAGGCCACCAGCTCGCCGAAGGACTCCTGCTCGTCACGGCCGAAGCTGAGGACCTCGTCCTCACGCAGCCGCCGCAGCGACCGCCAGATGCTCGACTTCACCGTGCCGACACTGATGTCGAGGATGGACGCGATCTCCGGGTCGGTGCGGCCCTCGTAGTAGCGGAGGACCAGCATCGTGCGCTGGAGTTCCGGCAGCCGCGCGAGCGCCTGCCAGAGCACCGCACGCAGTTCCGTGCCGCGCATCGCGTCCGTGTCGCCCACCGTCTCCGGCAGCTCCTCGGTCGGGTATTCGTTCAGCTTGCGCCTGCGCCACGCGCTGATGTGCAGGTTGGTCATGGTCCGGCGGAGGTATCCGCCGACCGCGGCCTTGTCGCTGATCCTGTCCCAGGCCCGGTAGGTCGAGAAGAGGGCGCTCTGCAGCAGGTCCTCGGCCTCGAACCGGTCGCCGGTCAGGTGGTAGGCGGTCGCGTACAGGGAGGCACGGCGCTCCTGGACATAGGCGGTGAACGCCGCTTCGGCGTCCTGTGCCTGTGCCGGGACCGTCCGCTCCCCCGAGCCCTCCCCGTACGCGTTTCCCCCGTTTTCCCCCGTGGACGCGTCAACCATCGTCAGATACGACGCGTGCTGACGCCCGGCGCCACGAACGCACCCCCGTACTCCGGCGCCGGACTTCTCCGGGCTCCGTCCGACGTCGTGGAGGCGCGTGACTACTGCGCTTGAGGTGGTGCTGTGCAGTGCGTTCATCTGGCGCCCCCCATCGGTGGAGTCCGTTCGTTCCGTGTGCCAATGAGCTTGCCGGGGCAGTTTCATGGCGCTGTCCCCCGACTGTCACAGGGCTGTCACAGGGCATGTCGGCCGGTCCCGCCGAAGGATCGGGTAGGGGGGATTGTCGAAACGTGGCACCACCATGGGCCAGAATGACCCCCGTGCCTTTCCTGTTGCTGATCGAGGACGATGACGCCATCCGCACGGCCCTCGAACTCTCGCTGTCACGCCAGGGCCACCGAGTGGCCACCGCGGCGACGGGAGAGGACGGCCTGGAGCTGCTCCGGGAGCAGCGGCCGGACCTGGTCGTGCTGGATGTGATGCTGCCCGGGATCGACGGTTTCGAGGTGTGCCGGCGTATCCGGCGTACCGACCAGCTGCCGATCATTCTGCTGACCGCGCGCAGCGACGACATCGACGTCGTGGTGGGACTGGAGTCCGGCGCGGACGACTACGTGGTGAAGCCCGTGCAGGGGCGCGTGCTCGACGCGCGTATCCGTGCGGTGCTGCGCCGGGGTGAGAGGGAGTCCACCGACTCGGCGACCTTCGGGAGCGTCGTCATCGACCGCTCCGCGATGACGGTCACCAAGAACGGGGAGGACCTCCAGCTCACACCCACCGAGCTGCGGCTCCTGCTCGAACTGAGCCGCCGCCCCGGACAGGCGCTGTCCCGGCAGCAGTTGCTGCGGCTGGTGTGGGAGCACGACTACCTCGGTGACTCACGGCTGGTGGACGCCTGTGTGCAGCGGCTGCGGGCGAAGGTGGAGGACGTTCCGTCCTCGCCGACCCTGATCCGTACCGTGCGGGGTGTCGGCTACCGGCTGGATTCGCCTCAGTGACCGTGTCCGCGAAGCGTTCCGTGCTCGCGGGTCTTCGCTGGACCAGCCTGCGGCTGCGGCTGCTGATCGTGTTCGCGCTGGTGGCGCTCACGGCCGCGGTCTCCGCGTCGGGCATCGCGTACTGGCTGAACCGTGAGGCGGTCCTGACGCGTACGCAGGACGCGGCGCTGGGCGACTTCCGCCGCCAGATGCAGAACCGGGCGGCCTCGCTGCCGCTCCAGCCCACGGCGGTGGAACTGCGGGACACCGCCGAGCAGATGGCGAGCAGCGGTCCCGGTTATCACGTGCTGCTGGTCGGCACGTCCGACGGCAAGCCGGTGACCGGGTCCTCAGACATCGACTACTTCACCAAGCTCGACGTGCCCGCGTCGCTGCAGGAACAGGTCGACAAGAAGCAGCCGCTGACGTCGAGCAACCCCCATGAGTACCACCTGTTCTGGCAGCGGACGACGATCCGCGGCACCCCCTATCTGGTGGCCGGCACGAAGATCATCGGCGGTGGCCCCTCCGGCTACATGCTGAAGTCGCTCCACCAGGAGCGCGAGGACCTCAGCTCGCTGGCCTGGTCCCTGGGGATCGCCACCGCGCTGGCGCTCGTCGGTTCGGCGCTGCTCGCCCAGGCGGCCGCGACGACGGTGCTGCGGCCGGTGCAGAGGCTCGGTGACGCGGCCCGCAAGCTCGGCGAGGGCAAGCTGGACACACGCCTGGTGGTGTCGGGCACCGATGAACTGGCCGAGCTCTCCCACACGTTCAACAAGGCCGCGAGCTCCCTGGAGAAGAAGGTCGCGGACATGAGCGCGCGGGAGGAGTCGAGCCGCAGGTTCGTCGCCGACATGTCGCACGAGCTGCGCACCCCGCTGACCGCGATCACCGCGGTGGCCGAGGTGCTGGAGGACGAGGCGGACAGCCTCGACCCGATGATCGCGCCTGCCGTGCACCTGGTGGTGAGCGAGACGCGGCGGCTGAACGACCTGGTGGAGAACCTCATGGAGGTCACCCGCTTCGACGCGGGTACGGCCAGGCTCGTCCTGGACACGGTCGACGTCGCCGACCAGGTGACCGCCTGCATCGACGCCCGGGCCTGGCTGGACGCGGTCGATCTCGACGCGGAGCGCGGAATCATGGTGCGGCTCGATCCGCGGCGGCTCGACGTGATCCTGGCGAATCTGATCGGCAACGCCCTCAAGCACGGCGGCTCGCCGGTACGGGTGTCCGTACGGACCGACGAGGACGAGCTGGTCATCGAGGTGCGCGACCACGGCCCGGGCATCCCCGAGGAGGTCCTCCCGCACGTCTTCGACCGGTTCTACAAGGCGAGCGCCTCCCGGCCACGTTCCGAGGGCAGTGGCCTCGGGCTGTCCATCGCGGTGGAGAACGCCCACATCCACGGCGGTGACATCACGGCCTCGAACCTGCCGGACGGCGAGGGGGCGGTGTTCGTGCTGCGGCTCCCGCGCGACGCGGACAGCCTGACCGGCACGCCGGGGCAGGACGACCCGGACCGGGACGAGAAGGGCGGCGCGAAGTGATGCGCAGCGAGCGGGCGCACGGCGCACCGCGCGGGGGCCGGGCGGCACGCCGGGGCCCGCGCCGGGCGGCCGTGGCGCTGGCGGCCGTCGTGGCGGGTGCGGCGCTGGCCGCCGGCTGCGGGATCAGGAGCACCACCGTGCCGGTCGACGCGGGGGCGGCGCCGTCCCGGATGCCGTGCAGGACGGCGTCGGGCGAGGTGCCGGCGCCGCCGCCGCAGAGCGTCTCCGTCCGGATCTATCTGGTCTGCGCCTCGCAGCTGGTGACCGTGGACCGCACCGTCGAGCTGGACGAGTCCCGTTCCGGGCGCCTGGCGGTCGCGCAGGCCCTGCTGGGCGAGCTCCAGCAGGAGCCCTCCGCCGGGGAACGGCGTGCGGGTTTCTCCACGGTCGTACCGGCCGGACTGCGGGTGTCGGGCCCCCGGAAGGGGGACCCTGAGGGCACGCTGCGCCTCGGCGAGCAGCCGGAGGACCTGCCGGCGGAGGCGCTGGCACAGGTGGTGTGCTCGTACGCGGAGACCGAGACCCTCGGTACGGGCGGCGCGGTGCTGCTGGGCGGGCCGGGCGACTACGCGCCGCGGGGCTATCTGTGCACGACGGAGACGAAGAACCGGCCCGCCGACGTGCCCACGGTCGGCGCGGCCGAGCTGTCCTGACGCCGGTGGCAGGCGGCGGCGGTCCCGTTCCCGGGGCCCGTGCCGCCCGTCACACGGCCTTCGCGGAGCCGGGCGGAACCGATCCTGCCGGTCGTGGCGTCTTGGTGGACGTGCGTCACAGTTCGGACGGCCCGGCCGTCATCCACTTCCGCGCGGCGGGGCTAGCCCTCCTCCTCGCGCATCTGCTGTTCGTCGGCTGGCTGACCCTGCGCCCGCTGGACGTGCCCTGGATGACCGCGGCGAATTTCCGGCCGTTCGCCGGGATCAGGGCGGATCTGGCCCTGGCTCCGGCCGAGGCGGCGCGCCGTATCGGCGAGGGGCTCCTGCTGCTGGCTCCGCTGGGCATACTCCTGCCGATGGCGGGCGGCCGGCTGATGGTCTCCCCGTGGGCGTCGCTGGCCCGTACGGTCGCGGCGGGCGCGCTGATCTCGATGGCCATCGAGCTCGCGCAGACGGGCGTGCCGGGCCAGGTCGTCGACGTCGACTCGCTGCTGCTGAACACCACCGGGGTCGCGCTGGCGCATCTGCTGGTGGTCCCGCTGTCCAGAGCCCGTCTACGCCGGGGCAACCGGGCCGGGGCCGGTGATCTCTCCCGCATCGGGACCGGGGTCCGTACGTTCCGGAGCGAGGCCCCTCAGGGGTCGTCCCCGACGATTACCGGGGTCGGTATCGCCCCGTAGAGCGATGCTTTGTCCTCTCCACGGAGCGACCATGGAATGACCGGGAGCGCGACGGAACCGCTCCCCGAAACGGTTCGCGAAGGAGCCCACCATGGCCGCACTTGCCCGCCCTGTCGAGGGACGCATGATCGCTGGAGTGTGCGCGGCGCTGGCGCGGCGCTTCGGCACCTCGGCCACGACGATGCGTGTCATCTTCCTGGTGTCGTGTCTGCTGCCCGGCCCGCAGTTCCTGCTCTATCTGGCGCTGTGGATCCTGCTGCCGTCGGAGAAGTCCCCGGCCGCGACGGCCTGGTGACCGCAGGAGCCACGGGGAGAACAGCTGTGGGGCGCACACCCTCGCCGGGTGTGCGCCCCACAGGCGCGTGCGGGCGGTCAGCCGCCGATCGGCAGGACGCCGGTCAGGCCGCCGGCGGGGAGGCCGCCGAGCAGGTTCGTGCCGGGCGCCGAGAGGTCGCTGCTGCCGCGCTGCTGCTGGTCGAGCAGGCTGCCGGCGGCCTTCTGCACGGCGGGCAGCGCGTCCGTCACGGAGTCGAGGGCGACGCCGGCGGGCAGCGCGGCAGCCGCGGCGTCCACGGGCACGGCCACGGCGGAGGCGCTGCCCGCTCCGGCGGCGGCGAAAGCGGCACCGAGAGCGGCGACACCGAGGGTCCTGACAGCAGACTGCTTCATGTGAAATTCATCCTTGGGGAAGGGGATGTGAGCGGCTCTGCAACGTAGTCAGCGAAGCACCCCCGCCGCAAACATGCCGGGACACGGAAAACGGCCGGGATTCCGTGGTCCCGGCCGCTTCCATGGGGAATTCCTCAGCCTGCCGCGAAGGAAGAACCGCTGGTCGCAGCCGTCTGACGGAAGAGCCACTCGGATTTCAGCTCCGCGTATCCGGGCTTCACGACGTCATTGATCATCGCCAGACGTTCATCGAAAGGAATGAACGCTGATTTCATCGCATTGACTGTGAACCACTGCATGTCGTCGAGCGTGTATCCGAATGTCTCGGTCAGCCGCTCGAATTCCTGGCTCATGCTCGTACCGCTCATCAGCCGGTTGTCCGTGTTCACGGTGGCCCGGAAATGCAGCTTCCGCAGCAGCCCGATGGGGTGCTCGGCGTACGAGGCCGCGGCGCCGGTCTGGAGGTTGGAGGTCGGGCAGAGCTCCAGCGGAATGCGCTTGTCGCGCACGTAGGAGGCGAGGCGGCCCAGCGTCACACTGCCGTCGTCGGCGATCTCGATGTCGTCGATGATGCGCACCCCGTGGCCGAGCCGGTCGGCGCCGCACCACTGCAGGGCCTGCCAGATCGACGGGAGTCCGAAGGCCTCGCCCGCGTGGATGGTGAAGTGGTTGTTCTCGCGCTTGAGGTACTCGAACGCGTCGAGGTGGCGGGTGGGCGGGAAGCCCGCCTCGGCACCCGCGATGTCGAACCCCACGACACCCAGGTCGCGGTAGCGGTTGGCGAGTTCCGCGATCTCCAGGGCGCGGGCGGCGTGCCGCATCGCGGTGAGCAGGGCGCCGACCCTGATGCGGTGGCCGTTGGCGCGCGCCCGGCGCTCGCCCTCGCGGAAACCGTCGTTGACCGCCTCCACCACCTCTTCGAGGGACAGGCCGGCGGTCAGGTGCTGCTCGGGCGCGTACCGGACCTCGGCGTAGACGACACCGTCCTCGGCGAGGTCCTCGGCGCACTCGGCGGCCACCCGGAACAGGGCGTCGCGGGTCTGCATGACGGCACAGGTGTGCGCGAACGTCTCCAGATAGCGCTCCAGGGAGCCGGAGTCGGCCGCCTCGCGGAACCAGACGCCCAGCTTGTCGGGCTCGGTCTCGGGCAGGGCCTCGTAGCCCTGCGCGAGGGCCAGTTCGACGATGGTTCCGGGGCGCAGGCCACCGTCGAGATGGTCGTGGAGCAGCACCTTGGGCGCGCGGCGGATCTGGTCGGGACCGGGAACATCCGGGCTCTGGCTCGTCATCTGGGCACTCTAACGCCTACGCGCGTAGAACGCCGACTGCCGATGCGTAACAGTGACCGCGAAGCCAGATGGAATACACCTGCCCTTCTGACACTGTTCTGTCATGGCACAGCGCGTACTTCCCCTGCCTGCCGCCAGGCTGGGACGGGCCGTCCTCACGGCCGGAGCAGCATCCGAGGTCAGCGGCGTGGTCCTGCTGCTTCCCGACGGCGAGACCGACTCCCGGCGCCGTCCTTCCACCCTTTCGTACGCGGCGCAGCTGCCGTTCGCCCGGACCCTGGCCCGCGCGGGAGGGGCCGACGGGCTCGCGGTGCACGTGGTGCGCTACCGCACCCGGGGCTGGAACGGCGGCGGCGATCCCGCGGACGACGCCCTGTGGGCGGCCGACGAGGTGGTGCGCCGCTACGGCGACATCCCGGTCTGCCTCGTCGGGCACGGCATGGGAGGCAGGGCCGCCCTGCGCGGCGCGGGGCACTCGGCCGTCAACTCCGTGCTGGCGATGGCACCCTGGCTGCCGGAGGGCGCGGAGCCGGAGCCCGTGAAGCAGCTGGCGGGGCGCCGGGTGCTGATCGTGCACGGCACGAACGACGCGCGTACGGACCCGGAGCTCTCCTACCGGCTGGCCGAGCGCGCGAAGAAGTCCAACCGGGACACCTGCCGCTTCGAGGTGCACTCGGACGGCCACGCGCTGCGCCAGCACCGCTCCGAAGTGGTCTCACTGGCCTCGGACTTCATAGGGGGCTCGCTGTTCGCCCGCTCCTACGCCCGCCCGGTCGCGGACGCGTTCGCCGCTCCCCCGCCGCTGGGGCTGCGGATGCCGCTCGCGGCTGGCTTCGGGCGTTCGCTGCGGCACTGAAGGGGCCGCCCGCTGCGGCACCGAGGGAGCGTCCGCACCGGAAACGCCGCCCCTGAGGCAGCGACCGCGCGGGCCGGGTGCGCCGAGGGAGCGTCCGCGTGTGCCGGGCGGAGAGCGCCGCGCGGGTCAGTCCGGCAGCAGGCTCCCCCGGCGCGAGAGCAGGAAACGTTTGAAGGCGGCCACCGGCGGCGTGTCGGGGTGGCCGTCCAGCCAGGCCACCCCGATCTCACGGGCCGCGCGCGGGGCCGTGACCGTCAGCTCGACCACACCGGGCCTGGCGACGGCGGGCGGCGGCAGCAGGGCCACCCCCAGCCCGGCCGCGACCAGGCCGCGCAGCGTCTCCGCCTCCTCGCCCTCGAACGCCACGCGTGGGGTGAACCCCGCCTCCGCGCAGAGGTCGTCCGTGATCCGCCGCAGTCCGTAGCCGGGTTCGAGGGTGACGAACGTTTCGTCGGCGGCCTCGGCCAGGCGGACGCGGCGGCGGCCCGCGAGCCGGTGGTCCTCGGGGACGACCAGGCGCAGCCGCTGCTCGTCCAGCCGCCGGGCCACGAGGTCGGGGGCGTCGGGCACGGGCGAGGTGAGGCAGAGGTCCAGTTCGCCCGCCCGCAGGCGCTCGATCATCGCCTCGCCGTAGTTCTGCACGAGCTGGAAGCGGACCTTGGGGTGGTCGGCACGGAAGGCGCGGATCAGGGCCGGCACGGTCTCGGAGCCCATGGTGTGCAGGAAGCCGAAGGCGACCTTGCCGGCCGTGGGGTCGGCGTCGGCCCGCACGGAGTCCGCGGCCTTCTCCACCTCCGCCAGGGCGCGTTCGGCGGAGCCGAGGAAGGTGCGGCCTGCGGGGGTGAGCGAGACCGTGCGGCCCCTGCGGGCGAACAGGGCGACGCCCAGGTCCTGTTCCAGCCTCACCATGGCCCGCGACAGCGTCGACTGGGGGACACCGAGTTCGTGCGCGGCACGCGTGACGTGCTCGTGACGGGCCACCGCCTCGAAGTACGCGAGGCGGGGTGCGAGCACGGCACGGATGTCTTCTTCGTAACTACTCGGTGACAGCCGGGGCTGTGAGCTGTATTGATGCACCATGGGAACGATTATCGCTGTTTCATGCATTGGACGCATGAAACAGTGCGGTCTACGTTCGATCTATGCCTCCTGCCAGTACCGGGGCGTCCACCATCACGCTGGACGCCGCCGTTCCGTCATCCGCCGCCGTCACCACCCAGGCCGTCCAGGACCGCCTCACCCCCGGCGGGCCCGGCTACCGCCGGATGAGTTTCGCCCTCTTCGCCGCGGGGATCGCGACCTTCGCACTCCTCTACTCCACGCAGGCCCTGCTGCCCGCCCTCTCCGCGTCCTTCGGCGCCACGGCAGGGCAGGCGAGCTGGACGGTCTCCGCGGCCACCGGCGCGCTGGCGCTGTGCGTCCTGCCGCTGAGCGCCCTCTCGGAGCGCTTCGGGCGGCGCCAGATGATGACGGCCTCGCTGGCGGTCGCCGTGGTGATCGGGCTGCTCGTCCCGTTCGCCCCCTCGCTCGGCTGGCTGATCGCGCTGCGCGCGATCCAGGGCGCGGCGCTGGCCGGACTGCCCGCCTCCGCGATGGCGTACCTGGCGGAGGAAGTGCGGCCCAAGGCGCTGGTGGCCGCGATCGGCCTGTTCGTGGCGGGCAACAGCATCGGCGGCATGAGCGGTCGCATCCTGGCCGGCTGGATCGCCCAGCTGTGGGGCTGGCGCGTGGCACTGGGCGCCATCGGGCTGCTCGCCGTGACCTGCGCGGTGGTCTTCCACCTCATGATCCCCAAGGCCCGGTTCTTCACCCCGGCCTCGCTCAACCCGAAGGCCCTCGCGAAGACCGTCACCGGTCACCTCTCCAACCCGCTGCTGCGCCGGCTCTACGCGATCGGCGCGCTGTTCATGACGGTGTTCGGCGCGGTCTACACCGTGATCGGCTACCGGCTCGTGGAGGAGCCCTTCAGCCTCCCGCAGGGCATCGTCGGCTCGATCTTCCTGGTCTACCTCGTCGGCACGCTCTCCTCCGCCGCCGCGGGCCGGCTGGTCGCACGGCTGGGCCGCCGGGGCGCGCTGTACCTCGCGGTGTCCACGACCGCCGCGGGTCTGCTGCTGTCCCTGGCCGACCAGCTGGCCGCCGTCCTGGCCGGGCTCGTCCTGATCACGGCCGGCTTTTTCGCGGGGCACGCGGTCGCCTCGTCCTCGGTGAGCCGTACGGCGACCTCGGGGCGCGCCCAGGCCTCGGCGCTCTACCAGTCCGCCTACTACCTGGGCTCCAGCGCGGGCGGCACGCTCGGTGCCGTCGCCTTCCACACCGGCGGCTGGGCGGGCACGGTCGCGCTGGGCGTCCTGGCGGTCCTCGGTGTCCTGTCGATCACCCTCTTCGGCACCCGGGCGGCCAGGAGCGAGCGGCTCCGCGCCGGGGCCCCGTCACCGGTGCACAACTGAGACCTTCCCGGCACAACCGCGGCTCCCCTGCGCGCGTCCAACAAGCGGAGTGACACACCGCGGGCGAACGCGAAGGGGAGCAGGCGTACATGAGAATCATGGGGAAGACGAGCGGCGCACGGGTACGGCGCGGGGCCGTCCTGTCCGTCGCCGGCCTGGTGGCAGCACCGGCGCTGGTGCTGGGCACCGGGACGGCCGCGCAGGCGGCGTCCTGCACGGCGTCCGCCGGGCCGTACCAGAAGCAGGTCGAGAAGTGGCTCGGGCGGACGGCGGACGGCCGGCAGTCGAGCGCGGACTGCAAGGCGATCCGGTCGTTCCAGTCCGCCAAGGGCATCACCCCGGCCGCCGGCTACGCGGGACCGGTCACCTGGCGCACGATGAAGACCATCACCGCCCAGAAGGCGGCCGGGAAGACCCCGAACAAGGCGAAGAACTGTCCCACGAACAAGGGCCGCATAGCGTGTGTGGACCTGACCCGGCAGCTGAGCTGGATCCAGGACGGCGCCAAGCTGAAGTTCGGACCGGTCCCGGTGCGCACGGGCCGCAACGGTGACGAGACGCGGACCGGCTCCAAGAAGATCTACTGGCGCAACATCGACCACTGGTCGACGCTCTACGACGTGTCCATGCCGTACGCCCAGTTCTTCGACGGCGGGCAGGCCTTCCACTCGGTCACCAAGTCCATGTACAACAACCCGGGCTCGGCGGGCTGCGTCAACATGCGCCCGGCGGACGCGAAGTCATACTGGAACCTGTTGAAGAACGGCGACGACGTCTTCGTCTACGGACGCAAGCCCGGCACCTGAGCAGCGGTTTCCACTCTTCCCACCCCGGTTGTCAGTGCCCTGCGGTAGCTTCCACAGTGCTGAGTGAGCGGTGTCACAGCGCAACAGGGGTGAAGCGATGAGTGATCTGACAGCGGCGGCGGACGTCGACACCCGCCTCGAGGGACACCGGGTCGAGCTGACCGGTTACTGCTACCGGATGCTCGGCTCGGCCTTCGAGGCGGAGGACGCGGTCCAGGAGACGCTGGTGCGTGCCTGGCGCAACTTCGACAAGTTCGAGGGCCGTTCCTCGCTGCGCTCCTGGCTGTACAGGATCGCGACGAACGTCTGCCTGGACATGCTGAACGCGGGCAACAAGCGGGCCAGGCCCGTGGATCTGACCGGGCCCACCCCGCTCGCCCAGGCCGCGCTGAATCCCCTCCCGGAGAACACCTGGCTGGAGCCGATGCCCGACGGGCGCATCCTGCCGTCGGTGGCCGATCCCGCCGAGGCCGCGGTGGCACGCGAGTCGGTGCGCCTCGCGTTCGTGGCCGCGCTCCAGCATCTTCCGCCCAAGCAGCGTGCGGTGCTGATCCTGCGCGAGGTGCTGGCGTGGAAGGCGAGCGAGGTCGCCGAGCTCCTGGACACCTCGGTGGCCTCGGTCAACAGCGCGCTGCAACGGGCCAGGGCCACCTTGGCGGACACGGACAGCACCGCCCCGGACACCGCGAACCCCCTGGACGAGGAGCAGCGCAAGCTGCTCGACCGCTATGTGGCGGCGTTCGAGGGGTACGACATGGCGGCGCTGACGGCACTGCTCCACGAGGACGCGGTGATGACCATGCCGCCGTTCGACCTCTGGCTGCGGGGCCACGACGACATCACGGGCTTCATGCTCAGCCTCGGTGCGAGCTGCGAGGGTTCCCGGCTGGTGGCGACCCAGGCCAACGGGGCCCCGGCCTTCGCGCACTACAAGCCGAATCCGGACGGGCCGGGATTCGTGCCGTGGGCGGTGCAGGTCATCGACATCGAGGACGGCGCGATCACCGGGATGCACTGCTTCCTGGACACCCCGCGCTGGTTCCCGCTGTTCGGGCTCCCGGACCACCTCGACGCCGACGCGTGAGCGTGAGACGTCCCGTGGTGATCACCTGGGCCCTCCTCGTGGGGTGCGGCTGGGCGGCGACGCTGTGGCTGGGCGAGCCGTCCGCCACGGCGGGCCCGGACCCCGCCCCCGCGTCCGGGGTCTCGGCCGGCAACCCCGAACCGGGGCCTCAGCCGGAGGGCTCGTGCCCGACGGCGTCACCCTCGCCCTCGGGCTCGCCGAGCGCCGTCGCGTCGCTCGCGAAGCTCCCGGAGGGTTACGAGGCCCCACCCGACAGGCAGTACATCTGCACCACGGTCGTACGCGATCACGCCACGGCCCGCTGAGCGCGGATCACTCCGTGACCGGCCGGACGTTGCGCACCACATCGGTCAGCCCCACCAGGTCGAGCAGCGCCCCCAGTTCGGCCGGGACGTTGCGAAGCCGCAGCTCGACGCCTCCGGCCCTGCGGGCGACGAGCCCCAGCCGGGCGATCGCCTCGACCAGCGTCAGGTCCGGGTGGGCGACACCGCCCACGTCACAGTCCACGACAGCCACAGCCGGGGCGCCGCTCAGCAGGGCCTCCAGCTCGGCGCAGAGTCCCGGGACATCGGCGCGGGTGACGCGGCCGGTGAGGACGAGGGCGTTCGGTGTCAGGGCATCCACACCAGAGAGACCGGCGGGATGCCCGAAACTCATCGGCCCCCCGTGCACCTGTGCCTCAGCTCACCGCGAAGATCCCCGTGTCCAGGTCCAGCCCGAACGGCTTCGGCAGCGTCAGAGTCTCGCCGTACTCGACCGCTTCCAGGACCCGGTAGGTGCCGTCGCTCGGCTCGCCGTACAGGGTCGCGGTCGGGCGGCCGGTGTGCCAGGGGTCGAGCAGCAGGAACAGCTCGACCCCGGCCTTCGCGTACCCGTGCGCCTTGCCGATGCGGTCGTGGTTGGCGTTGGCCGGTGAGGTGATCTCCACGACGAGCCGGACCTCCTCCGCCGGCACGCGATTGCCGGGGCCTGACGCGACCGCGCGGGGCAGGACGACGAGATCGGGGATGTACAGCCCGGCCCGTCCGGGTACGGAGACGCCGAGCGTCTGGTAGATCCCCCAGGCCTCCGGGATGACGGAGTACAGCCTGCGCTGAAGCAGTTCCGCGGTGGTGTTGTGATCCTTGGACGGCGGTGGCGACACGGTGACGATCCCCTCGATGATCTCCACCTTGCAGCCCTCGGGTGCGTCCGTCTCCTCCCAGATCCGGACGAGGTCGTCCCAGTCCTGGCCGTGGCCCGGCCCGGGATCGACGGTGAGTGCGCTCATGGCGGTCTCCTCTTATCGGTGCGTCACCGATCCCAGCATGCCGAACGGGACCGGTGATGGTCCACCGGTCCCGTTCACCCGAAAGGGAAAGCAGCAGGTCAGGCGATGCGTTCCCGCACCACCGGCGTGGCGGTGAAGGGGGTGCCGGCCGGGGCGATGTCGTACGAGCCGGGCAGGGCCTTCAGGGCGTACTCGAACTTCTCGGGGGTGTCCGTGTGCAGGGTCAGCAGCGGCTGGCCCTCGGTCACCGTGTCACCGGGCTTGGCGTGCAGCTCGATGCCCGCGCCGGCCTGCACCGGGTCCTCCTTGCGGGCGCGGCCCGCGCCGAGGCGCCAGGCGGCGACGCCGACGTCGTACGCGTCGAGGCGGGTCAGCACGCCCGAGGACGGGGCGCTGATCACGTGCTGCTCGCGGGCGACGGGGAGTTCGGCGTCCGGGTCACCGCCCTGGGCGGAGATCATCCGGCGCCAGACGTCCATCGCGGAGCCGTCCGCCAGGGCCTTCTCCGGGTCGGCGTCCTTGAGTCCGGCTGCGTCGAGCATCTCGCGGGCGAGCGCGAGGGTCAGGTCGATGACGTCCTTCGGGCCGCCCCCGGCGAGGACCTCGACGGACTCGCGCACCTCCAGGGCGTTGCCGGCGGTCAGACCGAGCGGGGTCGCCATGTCGGTGAGCAGCGCCACGGTGCGCACGCCGCTGTCGGTGCCCAGCGCGACCATGGTGGAGGCCAGTTCACGGGCGTCCTCGATGGTCTTCATGAAGGCGCCGGAACCGACCTTGACGTCCAGGACGAGCGCGCCGGTGCCCTCGGCGATCTTCTTGGACATGATCGAGCTGGCGATGAGCGGGATGGCTTCGACGGTGCCGGTGACGTCGCGCAGCGCGTACAGCTTCTTGTCGGCGGGGGCCAGCCCGTCGCCCGCCGCGCAGATCACGGCGCCGGTGGTGTCCAGCACGTCCAGCATCTCGGCGTTGGAGAGGTGGGCGCGCCAGCCGGGGATGGACTCCAGCTTGTCGAGGGTGCCCCCGGTGTGGCCGAGCCCCCGGCCGCTGAGCTGCGGCACGGCCGCGCCGCAGGCGGCGACCAGCGGGGCGAGCGGCAGGGTGATCTTGTCGCCCACGCCGCCGGTGGAGTGCTTGTCGGTGGTGGGGCGGGAGAGCGCGCCGAAGTCCATCCGCTCGCCCGAGGCGATCATCGCGGCGGTCCAGCGGGCGATCTCGGTGCGGTTCATGCCGTTCAGCAGGATCGCCATGGCCAGCGCCGACATCTGCTCGTCGGCGACCTCGCCGCGGGTGTACGCGTCGATGACCCAGTCGATCTGCTCGGGGCTGAGCTCGCCCCGGTCCCGCTTGGTGCGGATGACGGAGATGGCGTCCATGGGATGGGAGTCCTTCCGGCCGGATGGAAAGGCGAGAGTCCTGAGTGACTCTACGCGCATAGAGGTTGAAGGTTCCGGCGCGCCGTCCGGGACGGGCCGGCCGGCCCGTCCCGGACGGCGTCGTCAGCCCAGGTGCTGCGGCCCGAAGGCCTGCGGCAGCATCTCGTCGAGCGTACGGAGACCGTCGGGCGTCTCCAGGACGAGGCCGGGCCCGCCGAACTCGTGCAGCAGCTGCCTGCACCGGCCGCACGGGACGAGTACCGCGCCCGTGCCGTCCACACAGGTGAAGTGGGTCAGCCGGCCGCCGCCGGTGACGGCCAGCTGCGAGACCAGCCCGCACTCGGCGCAGAGGCCGACGCCGTACGAGGCGTTCTCGACGTTGCATCCGGTGATGGTGCGGCCGTCGTCGACGAGGGCGGCCACACCGACCGGATAGCCGGAGTACGGGGCGTACGCCCGGGACATGGCGTCCCGGGCCGCCTCACGCAGTGCGTCCCAGTCGACGGGAGCGGCGGCCGTCACTTGCCCTCACCCTTGCGGTAGGGCACGCCGTCCGCCTTCGGCATGCGCAGCCGTTGCGCTGACAGCGCGAGGACGAGCAGCGTGGTGACGTACGGCGCGGCGTCGACGAACTGGCTCGGTACCTGGTCCGTCAGGAGGTACCAGGTGAACAGCAGAGCGGAAATGACCGCCGAGATCAGCGCGGTCAGGTACTTCTTCTTGTAGAGCTGCCAGAACACGACGATCACGAGCAGGATCGCCAGGAGCAGCAGCATCGCGTGGACGTTCTCGGCGCCGCCGCGGAGCTTGAGGCTGTCGGTGAAGCCGAAGAGCCCCGCTCCCAGCGCCATGCCGCCGGGCATCCAGTTACCGAAGATCATCGCGGCGAGACCGATGTAACCGCGGCCTCCGGTCTGGCCCTCCTGGTAGATGCTGGTGGCGACGATGGCCAGGAAGGCACCGCCGAGTCCCGCCAGGCCGCCCGAGATCGTCACGGCGATGTACTTGTACTTGTAGACGTTCACGCCGAGGGTCTCGGCCGCCACGGGGCTCTCACCGCAGGAGCGGAGCCGCAGGCCGAACGCGGTGCGCCACAGCACCCACCAGGTGACGGGGATGAGCAGCAGGGCCACGACGGTCAGCAGCGAGAGTCCGGTGACCAGGCCGCCGATGATGCCGGCGAGGTCGGAGACGAAGAACCAGTGGTGTTGTTGCAGGTCCTGCATCCAGTCCGACAGCCCCGGGATGGTGATCTTGTCGATCTCCTCGAGCCGCGGTGACTGCTTGGAGGACCCGCCGGGCTCCTCGGCGAAGGTGAAGTTCGAGAGGTAGCGGGTGACACCGACGGCGAGGATGTTGATGGCCACACCGGAGACGATGTGGTTCACGCCGAAGGTGACGGTGATGACCGCGTGCAGCAGACCGCCGAGGGCGCCGCCGAGGATGCCGAACAGGACGCCCACCCAGGGGCCCCACTGGAAACCGGCCCAGGCACCGAACCAGGTGCCCAGGATCATCATGCCCTCGAGGCCGATGTTGACGACACCGGCCCGCTCGGCCCAGAGACCGCCGAGACCGGCCAGCCCGATCGGCACCGCGAGTTCGAGGGCGCCGCTCACCTGGCCCACGGACGTCACGTCGTCCGCGCCGCTGATGAGACGCACCAGCGAGACGAGGGCGAGCGCACCGGCGATGATCAGGAGGACGACGGGCAGGGACAGCTTGCGCCGTCCGCCGCCCTTCGGGGCGGCGACGCGTGCGGCGGAGACTTTGCTGGTACTCACAGGGCCGCCTCCTTCTCGGTGGTGAGGGCGTGGCCGGCGGCGAGTTCCTCGCCGACCTTCTGCTGCTGGCGGCGGGTCCCGTAACGCCGGACGAGCTCGTAGCTGACGACGACCGAGATCACGATCAGGCCCTGCATGATCGTGGCGATCTCCTTCTCGAAGCCGAACTGGTCGAGCGGGGACGACGCCTTGTCCAGGAACGCGATCAGCAGTGCGCTGAGGGCGATGCCCACCGGGTGGTTACGGCCGAGCAGCGCGATGGTGATGCCGGTGAAGCCGAGGCCCACGGGGAAGTCGAGGCTGTACGTGTGCGTGTCGCCCAGCAGCGTCGGCATGCCGACGAGACCGGCGATCGCGCCCGAGATCAGCATCGAGGTCAGGATCATCTTCTTCGCGTCCACGCCCGACGCCTGGGCGGCACTCTCGCTGGCACCCGTGGCACGCAGGTCGAAGCCGAACCGGGTGCGGTTCAGGGCGAACCAGTACACGAGGCCGCAGCCCGCGGCGACGAAGGTGAATCCGTAGATGTCACCGGCCTCGGGGCTGAGGGTGACTCCGGGGAACCATCCGGCCTCCGGGATCTCACCGGTCGTCAGGTTGTTGGAGCCCGCCGCCTGGTCACCGAAGTTCTTCGGCAGGATCAGCCAGGCGATCAGCGAGGTCGAGATGGAGTTGAGCATGATCGTCGAGACGACCTCGCTCACTCCGCGCGTGGTCTTCAGGATGCCCGCGATGCCCGCCCAGAAGGCACCGACCAGCATCGCCACGACGACGATCAGGGCGATCTGGAGCGGTCCGGGCAGGCTGACGCTGGCGCCGACGAGGGCGGCCATCATCGCCGCGAGGCGGTACTGCCCGTCGACGCCGATGTTGAAGAGGTTCATCCGGAAGCCGACCGCGACCGCGAGCGCGGCGAGGTAGTACGTACCGGCCTGGTTGATGATCAGGACCTGCACATCGCTGTACGACACCTGCTCGAACAGCAGCCGGTACAGCTCGAACGGGTCCCGGTCGGAGATGAGCAGCACGATGGTGCTGAGCGCGAAGGCGACGACCAGGGCGAGTACGGGGCCGGCGAAGCCCAGGATCAGCCGGTCCTTGTCGAATTTCTTCATCAGGCCTCGTCCTCCGGTGCTGCTTCGAGGTGACCTGCGGCGGCTCCGGTCATGGCCGAGCCCAGTTCCTCGGGTGTGATGGTGGCGGGATCGGCGTCCGCGACCAGCCGGCCGCGATACATGACGCGCAGGGTGTCGGAGAGCCCGATGAGCTCGTCCAGGTCCGCCGAGATGAGCAGGACGGCCAGGCCTCCGCGGCGCGCCTCGCGGATCTGGTCCCAGATCTGCGCCTGCGCGCCGACGTCCACACCACGGGTGGGGTGGGCGGCGATCAGGAGCTTCGGCTGATGGCTCATCTCGCGGCCGACGATCAGCTTCTGCTGGTTGCCGCCGGAGAGGGAGGCCGCCGTGACCTCGATGCCCGGGGTACGGACGTCGTACTCGCGCACGATCCGCTCGGTGTCGGCGCGTGCCGCCTTCGGGTCGAGCAGCCAGCCCTTGCTGTTCGGCTTCTCCGTGACGTGGCCGAGGATCCGGTTCTCCCAGAGCGGGGCGTCCAGCAGGACGCCGTGGCGGTGGCGGTCCTCGGGGATGTAGCCGAGTCCGCCCTCACGCCTCTTGCGCGTGGGGGTGCGCGAGATGTCGTCGGTGTCCAGGGTGACCACGCCGCTGTCAGGGCTGCGCATCCCGACGAGCGCCTCGATGAGCTCGGTCTGCCCGTTGCCCTCGACGCCCGCGATACCGAGGACCTCGCCCTTGTGGATGGTGAAGCCGACGTCGGACAGGACGTCGCGGACGACGCCGTCCGGGTCGGTCACGCTGAGGGAGAGCCCCTCGACGTGCAGCATCGGCACGTCCGTCACGGTGGACTCGCGCGTCTCCGGCGAGGGGAGCTCGCTGCCGACCATCAGCTCGGCGAGCTGCTTGGTGGTGGTGTGCGCGGGATCCGCGGTGCCCACCGTCGTGCCCCGCCGGATCACGGTGATCTCGTCGGCGACGGAGAGCACCTCACCGAGCTTGTGGGAGATGAAGATGACGGTGAGGCCCTCGGCCTTGAGCTCGCGGAGGTTCGCGAAGAGCGCTTCCACCTCCTGCGGGACCAGCACGGCGGTCGGCTCGTCGAGGATGAGGATGCGGGCACCTCGGTAGAGGACCTTGAGGATCTCCACGCGCTGGCGGTCGGCGACGCCGAGGTCCTCGACGAGCGCGTCGGGCCGGACCCCCAGGCCGTACGCGTCGGAGATCTCCTTGATCTTCTTGCGCGCGGCCGAGCCGATGCCGTGCAGCTTCTCGCCGCCGAGGACGACGTTCTCCAGGACGGTGAAGTTGTCGGCGAGCATGAAGTGCTGGTGGACCATGCCGATGCCGCGCGCGATGGCGTCACCGGGGTTGCTGAACGAGACCTGCTCGCCGTCCACCGCGATGGTGCCCTCGTCCGGCTTCTGCATGCCGTAGAGGATCTTCATCAGGGTGGACTTTCCGGCGCCGTTCTCACCGACGAGGGCGTGGACCGTTCCCTTGCGTACGGTGATGCCGATGTCGTGGTTGGCCACGACGCCGGGGAAGCGCTTGGTGATGCCGTGCAGTTCTACGGCGGGGGGACTGCTGGACGCGTTGATGACGCACTCTCCTTGGCCGGACAGGAGCGGGGGCACAGGGGGCAGAGGGGCGGGGTGAAGTTATCGCGCCTGAGGGCTGTCTACACGCGTAGCGCTGCCGAATCGTAAAGCGTAGGACCACGGCACGGCCCGGACACCGGGTCAGGGGCCTGTGCGAACAGGGCACTGCGACGGGCACAACTTCTTCTTCGAGCACCCCACGGGCCCGGAGCGGCGGCGGTCCGCACTCCGGGCCCACGGGAAACCAGCCTGACGACCGGAGCCGTTACGGGGCGGTCTTGACGGTGATCTTGCCGTCGATGATCTCCTGCTTCGCCTTGTCCACGGCGGCGATGACGTCGGTCATCTTGGTGAAGGCCGGGTTGGACATGGCCAGGCCGACGCCGTCCTTGTCGAGGCCGTAGCGGACCTCACCGGACTCCGGCTTGCCGTCCTGGACCGACTTGATCAGGTTGAAGACCGAGTCCTCGACGTCCTTGGTGACCGAGGTGAGGATCGACTCCTTGTAGTCGGCGAGACCCGCCTGGTTGTACTGGTCGGAGTCGACGCCGATGTTCCACTTGCCGGCCTTGGAGACGGCCTCGATGGCACCGGAACCGGCCAGACCGGCCGCCGAGTAGACCACGTCGGCACCCTTGTCGAGCTGGCCCTGGGCGGCTGCCTTGCCGAGGTCGGGCTTGGAGAAGCCGTCGAAGTTCGGCGGCTGCGTCAGGTACTGCGGGACGACCTTGACCGACGAGTCGGTGTCCTTGACGCCCTGCTCGAAGCCGGCCTGGAACTTCTTGATCAGCGGGGTCTCGACACCACCGATGAAGCCGACCGTCTTGGTCTTGGTGACCTTGGCGGCGGCGACACCCGCGAGGTAGGAGCCCTGCTCCTCGTTGAAGACGATGTTGGCGATGTTGTCGCCGGTCACCGAGGCGTCGTCGATGATGCCGAAGGTGATCTTCGGGAACTTCGGCGCGACCTTCTTGATGGCGGGCGCGTAGGCGAAGCCGACACCGATCACCGGGTTGTTCCCGGCGCGGGCGAGCGAGGTCAGGCGCTGGACCTTGTCCGCGTCCGACTCACCCTCGGAGGGCTCGGCCTCGGTGCCCTTGACGCCGAGTTCCTTCTCGGCACGGGCGAGGCCGGCGTAGGCGGCGTCGTTGAACGACTGGTCGCCACGGCCACCGATGTCGTAGGCGATGGCCGTCTTGTCGGCCTTGGAGTCGGACGACGTGCCGCTGTCCGACGACGAGTCGCCACAGGCGCTGACGCTCAGCGCGAGTGCCGCGGACATGACGCCCACGGTGGCAATCCTGGTGATCCGGCGCAAGGGAAGGCTCCTTCAAACCTGACCGAAGCGCCTCTTCCGGCGCTGGTTTCGCCGCGATCGTAACGCGCGTAGATGTCAGATAAGGACCTGTACGGAAGCCGTTATCGGATCGTCGCGAACAGAAGGTGTCCAGATGCCTTACGAGCCATTGACGGATCGGGCCGCAGGGCCGGCCCGCGCCTCGGCCGGCCCTGCGGGGGCCGGACGTCCCGGGGGCGGGCCGGGCCCGGCCCCGGGACCGTCGCGAGGCACCGGTACGAGCGGGCGGACGGCGGCCCCGGGGGCGCTGGGCGGCGCGGTGACGGCACCGGTCAGGCGTCCAGCAGTGCGGCGGCGGTGAACAGCTCCACCCCGACCGTGATGGCTTCCTCGTCCACGTCGAAGTTGCCCCGGTGCAGGTCGAGGCCGCGCGTGTCGCCCAGCGGGCGTACGCCCAGCCTGGCCATGGCACCGGGGACCTTCTCCAGGTACCAGGAGAAGTCCTCCCCTCCGAGGCTCTGTTCGGTGTCCTCGATCGCATACGATCCGCGGCGGACAGTCATCGCGGCGTCGAGCAGGCCGATCGTCTCGGCCTCGTTCACCACGGGCGGCACGCCCCGTACGTAGTCGATCACGGTCTTGGCCCGGTACATTCCGGCCACTTCGTCGATCGCCGCGTGCACGAGATCGGGCGCTTGGCGCCAGCTCTCCAGGTCGAGGCAGCGAACCGTCCCGGACAGCTCCGCGTGCTGCGGGATGACGTTGGGCGCGTGCCCTGTCTGGAGCCGCCCCCAGGTGACCGCGAGCCCCGCCCGGGCGTCGACACGCCGGGCGAGAAGCGCGGGCACGTCGGTGGCGACGCGTGCGGCCGCCGTGACCAGGTCGGTGGTGAGGTGGGGGCGGGCGGTGTGTCCGCCGGGGCCGTCGAGGGAGATCTCCACCCGGTCGCAGGCCGAGGTGATGGGGCCGATCCGCAGCCCGATCTTCCCGACGTCCACCTTGGGGTCGCAGTGCACCCCGATGATCCGCCCGACGCCTTCCAGCACCCCGGCCGCCACGGCGTCGGCGGCCCCGCCGGGCAGCACCTCCTCGGCGGGCTGGAACAGCAGCCGGACGGGGCGCGGCAGCAGCCCCTGCCTGTCGAGCTCGCTGAGCACGAGGCCGGCACCCAGGACGCACACGGTGTGGACGTCGTGCCCGCAGGCGTGCGCCCGGTCGGGCACGGTGGAGCGGTAGGAGACTCCCGCCTTGGTGTCCGGGATGGGCAGGGCGTCGATGTCCCCGCGCAGCGCCAGCATCGGCGTCACGCCGTCCCACTCCCCCACGTCACAGATGAGCCCCGTGCCGCCGGGCAGTACCTCCGGCTCCAGCCCCGCCTTCTCCAGCCTGGCCTTGATGGCGGCGGTGGTGCGGAACTCCTGGTTGCCGAGCTCGGGGTGCATGTGCAGATCACGGCGGAAGGCGATGAGCTCGGCACGCAGATCGTCGGTCAGGGTGCCGGGCATGGCAGCCTCGGCGTGGGGCGCGCGGGACTTCAACAGGTTCACCCAGTCAAGGGTAGGCCCCTGCCACCCACAACTGGCCACAGATCAACAAAAGTTCAGCCGCACAGACGAACAAAAGATGGCGTCGCGGCGTGTGACGGGCGTTCTGGGTGGGTAAACTCGCCCGCTTCCTGGCGGACCGCGAGGCTCCTGTCAGTCCTTCCGCGCGTCCCAGGGGGTGCCGATCCAGCCGTCGAAGGTCGGGATCAAGGCCGTGAGGGCGGCTCCGAGCCGCCAGTCCACCTCCGGCGCGTACAGCCGCACCGTGTTGCCGGAGGACTTGAACTCCAGCGACACCTTCCCCCCGGAACGCCACTTGATGCGGCGGGGGCCCCGCGGGAAGTCCCCGCCCCCGCCGCCTCCGCCGAACACGAGGGCCACGAGCATGATCGGCAGGAAGAGGGTGAAGGGCCACCACACGCACCACCAGAAGAGCCGGCCCTTGTATCCCACCGCGTCGGTGCCACCGGCGGGGGACACGGTCCAGCGTGTGCGCAGACCCCGGCTGAACGCCTTGTCCCGCGTGATCACCCCGAGCTGTTCGCCCTGCCCGCCGAGCACCTGGAACTGCGCCCGTCCCCCGCTCGCGGAGACGGTCACCAGGGTGGCGACCCGCGCGTGGCGGTGCTCGTCCGCCCACAGGGCGAAGGAGCGGGCGCCGCTCTTGCGTGCCGCGAGATAGACGGGTACTCCGCCGGGCGGCAGCTCGCGTTCCACGTGGGCGACCGGCCGGGAGCTGCCCGGCCCGTCGGAGAAGTCGATGCGGCAGTCCATGTCTCCGCCGGGGGCTGTCCTCAGCTTTCCCAGCGTCCGCAGGCTCAGAGTACTGGGCACCTGGCAGACTCCTTCACGTCCGGGACGATCGGTCACCGGGCAATCTACGGGAGCCGGTTGACGACCGCCGGGGCCCGTCCCACAGATACCGGGTTGTCTCCGGGACCCCGCCCGGGACCCTCCGGGCAAGGCGGCGGATTCCGGGGCATGGAGCCTCCCCGGGGCTCCGGGGGATGAAGCTTCTCCCCGGGCCTCCGGGACGTGGAGCCTCTCCCGGACTCCCGGCCGTGACGCCCTCCGAGCCCCGGTGGTGTCCGGTCAGGACACGAGGGTCTGCTCCTCCAGTTCCGTCAGCTGCACCGTGCACAGGCCGCCCCGCTCCGCACGGACGCCCGTGACCTTGAGCTGTGTGCCCGGGGCGAGGATGTACTCCTCCTCGCCGGTGAAGGCGGAGAAGCTGCGGATGCCCACCGCTCGCGCGGGGGTGACCTCGAACATCGTCCGCTTGCCGCGACTGCCGAGGAACGCGCGGGCCACACTGCGTTCGGACGTGCACGAGGACACGCCCCACCACGTCACCGTGCGGCCCAGCGGGTACTGCGCGCGCAGATCCAGCGACACCCCGCGCCACAGCGGTTGCGTGTGGGCGGGAAGCCGCGACACCGCCGAGAACAGCAGCCGCAGATACGGGAGGTAGGGGACCACCTTCGTCCGGTCCGGGGAGCGCAGGACGGCGTTGATCTCGCGGTAGAACGCGGACTCGCAGGTGTACAGGTGGAGCGCGGCGATGGCGTCGGCGGACAGCTCGCCCGCGGTCTCGTCCGCGCGCCTCTTGCCGAATTCACGCGACCGCTCGACATGCCTGCCGATGCCGGCCAGCAGGGAAGTGACCGGGCTGACGGCGTCCTGGAAGTCCAGGAGCGGGGTATCGAACACACCGGTGATCGCGGGCAGGACGAGACCCTCGTCCTTGACCCCCGCCAGCCGGTCCAGATACAGCTGGTGCAGTTCCATGGTCGACGCGATGAACGCGCCCATGCGTGCCGAGACGTCGTCGCCCGTGCCCCCGGCCCCCTCGTCGGCCGTGTTCCACCCCTTGCTCGGCAGCCAGTCGACCTCGTCGGCGCCCAGCGACGCGAGTGCGGCGTTGACCGTGCCGAAGTGCTCGCCGTCGCAGAAGATGTCGCCCTGCGCCGCGGGGTTGGGGTGGTCGATGTGCCGGACCTCCACGCCCGGGTACTTCTTCTGGAGGCGGGTCACGACGGTCTTGAGGCTGCGCGCGTGCGCGCCCCACCAGGCGAAGACGACGTAACGGTCCTCCTCGTCGGCGTTCTGCTTCGCCTTGAGGATCTCCTCGACGATGCGCTCGACGGCCGGGCGCCAGAACCTGGTGTGCCGGTCCGTCGCCATCGCCCCGTCACTGCTGGCGGTCAGTGCCGCGTTCAGCAGGAGGACGCCCTGCGTCAGCATGGCCTGGAACCATTCCGGCGGCTGGACGGTGTCCTGCTCCTTCAGCAGCGCCCGCACATCGGCGATCGGGGTCTTCTTGGGTATGCCGTACTTCCACATCGCCGCGGCCTTGATGATGCAGCGGATGCTGACGACCCTGCCGAACTGGCTGTCCTTCCAGTCGTGGAAGGTGTTGTCGAACATGGCGATGCCCGTCGCGCTCTCCGGGCGCGGATAGGGGTTCTGGCCGAAGACGACGACCTTCCACTTGTGCGGCGGGTTGGGCTTGAGCGCCTGGAAGGTCAGTTCGCGCACGGGTACGACCCCCGGCCCGCGGTTCGGGCCGATGAAGTCGGGCGCGTCCGGGTGCGCCTCGATGACCGGCTTCAGCAGCGGAAGCCACGGTTCGCCACCGCCCTTGAAGAGCTCGGCGAGGGCGAGCGGGTCGTCGGGGCCGGGCTGGGCGGGGGTGCTGGCATCGCTCATGGTGGAGGCGCTCCGCGGTGTCGATCCGTGCTGAGGGCGGGGTCATCGGCGAGCCGGCGTCATACGCATCGGTCCCGCATGTGACGAGTTGTATCCCCTGCCACTGACATCCGGCGGCCGATGCCGCCCGCCACCCTCGTCCGGCCGCGGGCGCCCGTCGCGGATCACCTGATGCGGCATCACATGCGCACGTCGGAGACGTTGTCAGTGGGCGCCGGTAGCGTTCGGAACAGTGGAGAGACCACCTGCCGATCGGAGTGAATGATGACCGCGAGCCGTGTGCAGTCGCCGCTTGTCCGGGTGGTTCTGACCGACGTCAACACGGACGTCGTGGAGGCATGGCGGGCGGCGTTCGCCGACGAACCCGGGATCGAGATCCGCAAGGGCTCGATCCTCGACGAGAAGGTCGACGCCTGGGTCAACCCGACCAACTCACGGGGCCGGATGGACGGCGGGGTCGACGCCGCGGTCAAGCGGCACCTGGGCGCCGGCATCCAGCTGCGGGTGCAGCGGGCGATCCGAGACGGTTTCGCGGGGAAGCTGCCCGTGGGCAGCGCCGTGTGCGTCCCTTCCGGGGCGGTCGTGCCCAAGTTCCTCATACCGACGCCGACGATGGAGGGGTCCTCGCAGAACGTGAGCGCGACCCTGAACGTGGCACTGGCGTGCGCAGCCGCCTTCCAGGCGGTCCATCAGCAGAACAGGAAGGAGCCCGGCAGCATCACGTCGGTGGCTCTGGTCGGCATGGGCGCCCGCACCGGACGTGTCCCGGCGCGGGTCTGCGCCAACCTGATGTGGACGGGCTACACCCTGTTCAACGACCACCGCTTCGACGACTACGACGAACTCCGCAGCACGATCGTCGCGCAGCTCGACGACCTGGAGTCCGCGCCCCCCGCGCAGCGGATCCGGATCGACCCGGCACGGCGCGGCTCGGGCCGCCGCTGACGGGCGGTCGGCGGGTCTCCTCGACGGGGAGAATCAACGGGGCGCTTTCCACGGGTCCGACGACGGGCGCAGGCTGAAGGTGCTCCGTAGGCGCGACTGGACCGCTTTCAGCTCCTTGACGCCCTTGTCGAACGTCCTCCACCCCTCGTAGGCCTGCTCAGCCTCCTGACGCGACTGGAACAGCCTCAGATCCGGCGACGAACTGAGGACGGCGTTCGCGCCGTCCTTCAGATGTCCGAGTGCGGCCCTCCACGCGGTCTGGGCCTTCAGGTCGGGAATGGTGCCGGGCCACCCGGCCTCTTCGATCGCGTCGAAGAGCGGGCCGAAGTCCACGGTGACGTAACCCAGGTCGTCGGGGGTGCGTGCGGCCTCGACCGCCACGATCTCGCCGATCAGACCGGCCATCGCCGCCTCGCCGCCGAACTCGTACCAGTTGGTGACGAGTTCGGCGATCTCCGCGGCCGTGGGCGGCGAGGAGGCGGCGGTCGGGCTCGGTTCCGCGGCGGGCACGGCGGTGGCCGTGGCCGTGGCGGCGGTGGGCGGAGCCGGATCGGCGCTGCCGCCTGCCCCGGAACCGCCTGCCGAACAGCCGGCGAGCAGCGCGGCGGTGACGACCACGAGGGGCACGGCGCGCACGCGTCCGGGCCGTATCGCCACAGGGCCCTGCTGACCGGCCCGGCGAGCGTTCTGGCCCCGAGGCCCCGCCGGGCGCCCCGCACGTGCTGCGAGGGCGAACGGTTCCGCAGGGACGGCTTCCGCCCCGGCTCGGCTTCCTGACAGCACACTTCCCCCTCGTCCGGCATGGGTGATCCGCTCTCCGGAGCACCCCACCGACGCTAGGGTGAGGCCACGCATTCCACCAACGACTGGATCGCATGGGAGCCATGCATCCCAGGAATGTGTCCGAGGAGGTGTGGCCGTGTTCGAGATCGACGCGTTGCGGCTGCTGGTGACCGTGGCCAGGACGGGTTCGTTCACCAAAGCGGCGCTGCACCTCAACTACACGCAGTCGGCGGTCTCCCGGCGCATCGCGACGCTGGAGCAGGAAGCGGGTGGGCCGCTCTTCGAGCGGCTCCCGCGAGGCGTCCGGCTGAACCCGGCGGGCCGTACCCTGCACCGCCACGCCCTGGAGGTCCTGGACCGACTGTCACGGGCGGAGCAGGAGCTGTCCGTGCTGCACGCGGGGCACGGAGGGCTCCTGCACCTGGGCGCGTTCCCCACCGCCAGCATCTCGTTGGTGCCGGCGGCGCTGCGTGCGTTCCGGCAGGCCAGACCGGATGTCGAGATAATGGCGGTCGAGGGCCGCAGCGGCACGCTGACCGCGCGGCTCGCGGACGGGGCACTGGACCTGGCCGTCGTCAGCGACTACCCCTCCGGGCTGCCCTCGGCCGAGGGGGTCACGACGACCCCGCTGTGCGAGGACGAACTGCTCGTCGCCCTCTCCGGAGAACACCGCCTGGCCGGCTCGGACATGATCGAGCTGGGTGAACTGTGCGACGAGGCATGGCTGCAGGACGCCTACGGCGACCGTCCCACGATGCTCGCCGACGCCTGTGCGCGGGCCGGGTTCACCCCCAGGAAGATCATCAGGATCGCGGAGTGGGCGGGGAAGTTCGGTTACGCCGCCGCCGGGCTCGGGGTCGCGCTGGTTCCCTCGCTGGCCGCCCGGGCGGTCCCGGAGGGGCTCGTCCTGCGCCGGCTCACCGACCCCGCCCTGCGCCGGACCGTGCATGTCGCGCTTCCCGCCGCTCCCCTGCCGTCGGCGCTGATCCTGCGCGACCTCCTCCGGGACGCATGCCGTCCGGAGCGGGTCGGTCACTTGGGGTCCCGTCTCACGCCTCCGTCACCGCGGTGGCCCGCCAGGGGGCCAGCCGCTGCACGTCGCGCGCCGTCTCCGTGACCCCGCTCAGGAAGCCCTGGGCCCGCGGGGACGCCGTGTCCCGCAGCCACTCGGGCGCTATGTCGCACACCGCGACCTTCACACCCGTGCCCGCCAGAGCCAGCGGCAGGGTGTGGACCACGGTGGAGGGAAAGCTCAGCACCGTGTGACCGATGGGGCCTCTGCGGGCGATGAGCTCCAGCGGGAGGTCCGGGCGGACGATCTCCAGGCCGGTGGCGGCTTCCAGGGCGTGGAGCTTGTCCGCGGACTCCCTGCGGTGGGCGAAATAGCGCGTCGCCCCGTGGGCGCGCGCCAGGGACGTGACGGCCTCCTCGTACGGGGCCGGGTCGACCACACCCGTCTCCACCAGGGACGTGCCGACCAGGTCGGCGCCCTTGGTGATGAGGGGCGGGCCGAAGCGTTCCCGGGTCCAGGCGAAGGTGTTCGCCGTCACCTCGATGTCGGACGGCGCCTCCACCGGCATCGCGGTGAAGACCTCCACCGAGCGGGTCGCCGACGGGGTGAAGCTGCGGCGGGCCGCGGAGGTCACGGGGGCCAGCAGCAGCTCGCGCGGACCCCTGTTCCCGCGGCGGTGCCAGCGCACGAGGCGTTCACCGCGTGCCAGCTGGGCGACGAACTCCATGGTGGCCGTGCCGTCGTCGACGACCGTGATCCGCCGGGTGCGGACCAGGGTGAGCAGCAGTTGCACGTACCGGGAGAACGGGTCCCCGATGACGATGCGGTCGGCCTTGCGGATCAGGCCGGTGAGTGCCCGCAGGGCCTTCAGGGGCGCGCCGGTCTCCCCGCGCGCCTCCTGCCAGCGGACGGTTGTGCCCTCGTCGCGGGCCAGCTCCGCCATCCTGCGCAGCTGTCCGCGCGACATCGGGTCGACCGGGGGGAGGACGACGACCGTCGTGTCGTCTCCTCCCCTGACGTGGGTCCACTCCAGGACGTTCAGGAGCTGGACCGGGCTCTCGACGAAGGCGAGGTTCACCGGTCGGCCCGTCAGACCGCGACCGGCTCGGCGGCCGGCGCGTTCTCGCTCTCGGCGACGACGCCCGCGACCCGGCGGAGCTTCTTCATCGGGCCGAGCTCCGACTCGTACACCTTCTTGACGCCGTCACCGAGCGAGGCCTCGATGGTGCGGATGTCGCGCACGAGACGCGTGAGGCCCTGCGGCTCGACGGAGGCGGCCTGGTCGGAGCCCCACATGGCGCGGTCGAGGGTGATGTGGCGCTCGACGAAGGTGGCGCCGAGCGCGACGGCGGCGAGGGTCGTCTGCAGACCGGTCTCGTGGCCGCTGTAGCCGATCGGGACGTTCGGGTACTCCTGCTGGAGGGTGTTGATGACCCGCAGGTTGAGCTCCTCGGCCTTCGCCGGGTACGTCGAAGTGGCGTGGCAGAGAAGGATGTTGTCGCTGCCCAGGACCTCGACCGCGTGTCGGATCTGCTTCGGGGTCGACATGCCCGTGGAAAGGATGACCGTGCGGCCGGTGGCGCGGAGCGCGCGCAGCAGCTCGTCGTCGGTCAGGGAGGCGGAGGCGACCTTGTGCGCGGGCACGTCGAACTTCTCCAGGAAGGCGACGGCCTCGGTGTCCCACGGGGAGGCGAACCAGTCGATGCCGCGCTTGGCGCAGTGCTCGGCGATCGCGGTGTACTCCTCCTCGCCGAACTCGACGCGGTGGCGGTAGTCGATGTACGTCATCCGGCCCCAGGGGGTGTCGCGCTCGATGTCCCACTGGTCGCGGGGGGTGCAGATCTCCGGGGTGCGCTTCTGGAACTTCACGGCGTCGCAGCCGGCTTCGGCGGCCACGTCGATGAGCGCGAGGGCGTTGTCGAGGTCGCCGTTGTGGTTGATGCCGATCTCGCCGGTGACGTAGACGGGCCGGCCGGGTCCGGCGGTGCGGGTTCCGAAGGTGCGCAGGCGGGAGGTGTTGCTCATGGTGGTGCTTCCTTACGTGGTGGGGGTGTCGGGGGTTTCGGTGGTGAGGGTGGGGCCCAGCAGCCAGGCCGCGATCTCGCGGACGGCACCGAAGCCACCGGGTGTTTCGGTCACGGCGCGCGCGGCGGCGCGCACCGAGTCGTGGGCACTCGCCACGGCGACGGGCCAGCCCGCCAGGCCGAAGCAGGCCAGGTCGTTGACGTCGTTGCCGACGTAGAGCACGCGGTCGGGAGCGATGGACTGCTCCTCGCACCACTGCTTGAGAGCCAGGTCCTTGCGGTCGATGCCGTGCAGGACGGGGACCTGGAGTTTGCGGGCGCGGGCGGCGACGACCGGGTTCTGTTCCGTGGAGAGGATCAGGACCGGCAGACCGGCCCTGCGCAGGGCGGCGATGCCGAGTCCGTCGCCCCGGTGCACGGCGACGGTCTCGCGTCCGTCGGAGTCGACGTGGACGCGGTCGTCGGTCTGCGTGCCGTCGAAGTCGAGGACCACGGCGTCGACGTCCGCGCGGGTGGGCAGCGGGGCGGGGTCCAGGAGCGGCGCGAGGAGGCGGGCGCGGGCGAGCTCGTGCGGGTCGTCGATCTCCAGGACCCGGGCGGGGTCGGTGTGCACGAGCGCGGTGTGCCCGAAGAAGCGGTGGCGGTGGGTGCGGAATCCGGCGACGTCCATGGCGTACGCGGCGCCGGTCTCCAGATAGTCCTGGGGGCGGTCCTGGCGGCGGGGGCGTACGGCCTTGTCGTGGTTGACGCCGTAGGTGCCGTCCTCGACCGCGCTGCCGTCGCGCCACACGAAGCCGTGGAAGGGGGCGACGGTGACGGCCGTGTCGGCGCCCTCGCGGGCGACCGCGGTGGCGACGCCGTCGATGTCCTCCCGGGTGACGAAGGGGCTCGTGCACTGGACCAGGAGCACCACGTCGGCCGTCCGGCCGTGCCCCATCGCCTCGTACGCGTCCAGGGCGTGCAGGACCGCCGCCTCGCTGGTCGCGGTGTCGCCGGCGATGGCCGCGGGGCGCTGCACGCAGTGCAGCCGGGATGACTCCCCCAGCGCCTCGCCCGTGGCGCGGGCCGCCTCCGCGATCGCCGCGTCGTCGGTGGTGACGACGACGTCCGTCACCTCGGGTGAGGCGAGGCAGGCACGGACCGCGCGGCCGACGAGCGGTACGCCACCGACCGGGGCGAGGTTCTTGGCGGGCACGCCCTTGGATCCGCCGCGGGCGGGGATCACGGCGAGCACGGTGGGTGGCGGGGTCATGGTTGCTCCTGAATCGGTGGTCACAGCTCGCCCATCCGCCGGATCACGGGGGCGACCCGCTGTACGCCGTGGCGGTAGGCACCGCGCGCCGCGTTGCGCACGGTCTCGCGCACCGCGCCCCGGACCCGGCCCGTCTCCTTGGGGGTGACGGCGCCCGGCAGGGGCCGGCCGTCCGGGCCGAGGTGGTAGCGGGCGAGGATGCCGGGGAGGTATCCGGGCGCGGTGGCCGGCGTGTAGTAGGGCGCGAGGCGGGGAAGCGGTCCGGCGGCGAGCAGCGCGCCGACCCGGGCGCGGGCGGTGTCGTAGGCCGCTCCGTACGACCCGTCGGCGGCGACGCCCTGGCCCGCGAGCCATTCCTCGTCGGGCTCCGGGCAAAGGCCCCCGTCGAGGTGGTCCCAGGACGTGATCAGCCCGGAGCCGATGAAGTGGTGGTTGCCGAGGGCCTCGCGGACTCCGAGGTCGGAGAGGACCGCCGTCGGGATGCGCCGGTGCAGTGACTCCAGGGCGGCGGTGGAGGACACGGTGACCAGCAGGTCGGTGCGGTCCAGGACTTCGCCCATGTGCCCGTACACCAGGCGGAAGTTGGGGGGCAGCCCACCGGGCAGCCGCTCGGCGAGGCGCTGGTAGGGCAGCTCCTCGATGTGCGTGGTGTGCTCGCCCGGCTTGGAGCGCAGCTTCAGCAGCACCTCGCGCCCGGGGTGCAGCCGGGCGTGCTCGACGAGCCGGCGCAGCAGATAGGTGCGGTCGGCGCGGGAGGCCGGCACGGAGGGCTGGGCGGCGAACACCACGGTGTCGCGCCCGTCCTGTGCCCGGTGGGGCTCCCCGCCGAGGAACGGCAGGGCGGCCTCGGTGACGGACGAGGCGTCGGCGCCCACCCCTTCGTAGACCGCGCGGAAACGCGAGGCGTCGTGGCGGGAGTTGGCGAGGACGACGTCCGCGCCGTGGCGCAGCAGGAGGCCGTCGGCCAGCTTCTCGTAGACGACACCGACGTAACCCGTGACGACGACGGGCCTGCGGGGCAGGCCGAGTGCGGCCAGTCCGTGCAGCATGGCCTGGACGGCGCCTCCGACGAGGGCCAGCACCACGACGTCGTACCCCTCGTCCCGCACCATGTGCAGGAATTCGGCCGTCGTCACCTCGCGCACCCGGCCCGCGTCGACGCCGACCTCGCCCACTTCGGCGAGCTGCCTCGGCGTGGGGGTGGCCCGGCCGCGCAGCAGCAGCCCGCGGATCTCCACGGGGCGGTCCGCCGTTCCGGCCTCCGGGCCACCGGCGAGGCGGCGCGCGGTGAGCGCGCCCCATTTCCACCGGGTGTCGGAGTCGGCGAGCACGGCTATACGGAGGGCCGCGCTGTCGGCTGCTGGGGTGACGGCCGGGGCGGCCTGGTCATCGGTACGAGGGGGCACGTCGTAAAAGCTAGGAAGCCATTCCGATCCGCGGCCCAACGCGGTGGCAACAGATGGTTAACAGCCGGTCGACGATTGGTTACCCGGCTCCCCGCCGGGGTGAATCTGCCCCGCATACAAGCGGGTTCACTTTTCGGCCGCGCGTCGTTCACTTTCCGTACGCGCGGGGGACAAGGCAAATGCCGGGGCCGCCCCTAACGTGACGCACGTGGTCAAGCTCTCCGTCATCGTGCCGTTCTTCAACGTCCAGGCCTACGCGTCCGACACCCTCAGAAGCCTGCGGGCCAATACCCGCGAGGACTTCGAGTTCATCCTCGTCGACGACTGCTCGACCGACGGAACGGCCGGTCTCCTGCGCCGGGCCGGGGAGGAGGTGCCGGGGGTGGTCGTACACCGGCACGAGAGCAACGCCGGTCTGGCGACGGCCCGCAACACGGGCCTGGACGCGGCCCGCGGTGAGTACATCGCCTTCCTGGACGGCGACGACTGGGTCGCCCCCGGCCACTACGCCCGCCTCCTCGCGCAGACCGAGGCGCTGGGCTGCGAGTTCGTGCGTACGGACCACGTCCAGGTCACCGGCACGGCCCGTACGGTGCGCCGCGTCCCGCACGGTCCGCGCGGGGTGGTGAGCGCCCCCCGGGACGCGATCCTGCCGGCCGCCCGGACGACATCGGTGGACTACGCGTTCGCCTGGGCCGGGCTCTACCACCGCGGTCTGCTGGAAAAGGGACTGCTGCATTTCACGGACGGCCTGCGCACCGCCGAGGACCGGCCCTGGATCTGGCGGCTGCACCGGCAGGCGAAATCCTTCGCCGTGCTCGGAAATCTCAGCCATTTCTACCGGAGGGGAATAGCCTCCTCCCTCACCCAGATCGGCGACGAGCGCCAACTGGATTTCATTCGCGCATATGACCAGGTGCTGTCCGAGACCGCCGCGGACCGTGACGCGGACACACTTCTGCCGAAAGCGGTGCGGACGTACTGCGCCGTCATCGCCCATCACGTCGGCGCCGTGGGCAAATTCGAACCGCAGGTGGCCCGCACTCTCCGATCACTCGGTTCGGCGGCACTCAGAAACATGCCGCGGGCCGTTCTGGACGAAGTCCTGGACACCATGGACACCGAGCGGGCGACCGTACTGCGCAGGCTGCGCCGCCGCCCCGCCGGCATCAAGGAGACGACCGCCGCGTGACCGTCCAGATCTTCGCCGCCTCCAGCACCCACGGAACGGCCGTACTCGCCGCGGCCGTCGACTCCGGCTGCTTCGCCGACTCGTCCCGCCGCGTCCTGCTGCTCTGCGACACCACGGCCGTCCCGGAGGCAGCGCCCCCGGCCGCCACGCTGCCCGGGTCCGATGCGCTGCGCTCCCGCTTCGACGAGGTGCTCTCGTGGAACGACGCCGTCTCTCCCCTGCACCCTGCGGCCTGGACCCCTCGCCCCGACGACGTGCCCCTCTGGGAGCGCCATCTGCGCCGCGCCTGGGGCCTCGGGGACGAGGAGGTCGAGCTGGTGCTGGAGTCCCCGCACGCCTCCCCCGCCCAGGCGCTCGCCCAGATCTTCACCGGTGTCCCGGTCACGGTGTACGCGGAGGGGCTGACCGGATACGGCCCGACAGGCGGGAAGATCAGCCCGCTGATCGGCACCCGTGTCCGGCAGTTGCTCCACCCGGACCTTCTTCCCGGCCTGGAGCCGCTGCTGCTGGCCGAGTACGACGTGCCCTCCCGTCCGCTGCCCACCGCCGCCCTGCTCAAGGTCTACGGCGAACTGGCCGCGACCGCGCCCGGGTTCACCTCCCCCGAGGGCGCCGCTCTGCTGCTCCTCCCCGAGCCCGGAGCGCTTCCTGCGGCCGACGAGGCGGAACTCGGGCTGCGGATGGTGCGCGGCGCGGTGGCCCTCGGCCACACGCGCCTCGTCCTCCAGCCGCACCCTCGCGCACCCGCGTTCTCCGCCGGGGCGCTGCGGGCGGAGGCGGCACGCCTCGGTGCCGGACTCACCGTGCCGGCCTTCGATGTGCCCGGCGCCCCGGTCCCGGCCGAGGTCCTCTTCGAGCGGCTGCGGCCCGCGCTCGTCGTGGGCTGCTCGTCGACCGCGCTGCTCACCGCGTCGGTGTTCTACGGCCTGCCCGTGGCCAGGACCGGAACCGGCACGCTTCTGGAGCGGCTCGCCCCGTACGAGAACCCCGCCAGGATCCCGGTGACGGTCATCGACGCGCTGCTGCCCGACCTGGCCGACGCCGCCGCCGTGCGGGAGCAGTCGCCTCCGGGACGGGAGACGGTGGCCGGGGCCCTCGGCGGTCTGCTGGAGGCCGTCGGCTTCGCCATGCGCCCGCGTGTGCGCCCGGATCTCCGGCCCGCCGCCGAGCGCTATCTCTCCACCCGGCTCGACGCGGGGACCTGGCGCTACTTCAAGCGCCGCCGCCTGGGCTCGCTCGCCCTCCCCGGCGCCGTACCCAACCGGCTGGCCTTCCTCCGCCGCAACACGACCCTGCGCCGGATGGCCCGCCGCGCCCGCGCCCTCGCGCGCCGCTGAAGGCGGCCCGGGGCCCGCACCTGCGGGGCTCAGCCCAGCAGGCGCGTCAGGCCCAGGCGGGTCCACAGGAGAGCGGCGGCGAAGGAGAGGGCCGTGGTGGCGGCGGTGACGGCGACCACCAGCGCCGCCGCCGCCGGCAGGCCGGGACCGGCGTCGACCAGGAGGTCGGTGAGTACGCCCAGGACCAGGACGTGGATCATGTACGCCCCGAACGAGGCGCCCGCCAGCCGGGTCAGCGCGGGGCGCAGGCGCTCGGGGACCCGCACCCGGTGCAGGGAGAACAGAACCCCCGCGCTGAACAGGGCCACCAGGAGGCTCGCGTACGGGATCGCGTAGTGCACCCCGTGCTGGTACGCGACGATCGCGGCCAGCGCCCCGCACGCCGGGAGCAGCCACCACAGCCCACGCCTGCCGAAGGCCCCCTCGGGCAGTGCGAGCAGCAGGGCGCCCAGTACCGCGTAGATCAGCTGGTACGGGCCGAAGCCCCAGCCGAAGCGCGGCAGGTCCAGGCCGGTGACCTGGGACAGGTCACCGAAGAGGGAGGGAGCCGCCCCCAGGACGAGGAGGGCGGCGCCGAGGCCCCAGGGGCGCTTGCCCGACTTCACCAGGACGGCGAAGGCGAGGAGCATGATCACGGGGATGTAGGCGTACAGGTACCACAGGTGGTAGGCCGGGCGGACCGAGGCGAACAGCGCGTCGAGCGCCAGCTCGCCGACCGGGTGGTCGTTGGTGCCGCGCAGTCTCCCCCAGGCCAGGTACAGCGCCGTCCACACCCCGAGCGGGACCACGATCCGCACGATCCGCTGCCACAGCTGCCGGCCGTCGCGCACCGGGGCGCCGACGAGGACGACCCATCCCGCGATCGCGAAGAACAGCGGTACGGCGAAGCGGCCCGCCGAGTCCGCGACCAGACCGGCCCAGTAGGTACCGGGCCCGTCGGAGGCCTCGCGGCCCGTCGTGTTCACGAACGCGGAGCCCGCGTGGCAGAGGATCACGCCGACCGAGCAGAGCAGCCGGACCAGATCGACGTCGTGACGGTGTTCACGGCGCGGGCGGGCGTCGGGGCCGGGGCCGGGCTGCGGGGAGACGGAGGGGGCGGGCGGGCCCGCCGGGGAGACAGAGGAAGACATGGTCATCGAAGGCTATGAACGCTCGGGTACGGGGTGAACTCCGGTCAGGTGAACAGTCACTTCGCCCGGGTGTCGGGCAGGTGAAGGCCGCGTGCCGGCTCGGCGGCCCGGGGGCCCGGCACATGCGGGACGGGACGGTCGGAGAAGGGGTCGGGCAGCCCGAACAGGCCCTGGAGTTCACGGAGGTTGGCACGGGTGACCGACCAGAGGTGCTCCTGCCTGCCGTGCACGTCGGCCACGGCGGCCGGGTGGTGGTCCAGCACCTGGGCCGCGCGCTCGGCGAGGCGGGCCCCCAGGGACCGGTCGTGGACGGACAGGCCCCACTCGGGCCGCTCGATGTCGGAGAGGAAGTAGGCGAGCTTGGGGTGCGAGACCAGGC
Organism: Streptomyces sp. NPDC006516; assembly: GCF_040611875.1. NCBI lineage: Bacteria > Bacillati > Actinomycetota > Actinomycetes > Kitasatosporales > Streptomycetaceae > Streptomyces > Streptomyces sp. NPDC006516. Next base: position 567,655 of record NZ_JBEXPD010000002.1, on the reverse strand, counting down.
TGATGATCGGTGTGCCGCAGCCGAAGGGGATCATCCCCGCGTGCCCGCGCATGCCGATGACCAGGCGTGTGCGCCGGTAGAGCTCGCGGATCCGGTCGTTGGAGAACAGGTACAGCGGCTCCACCGGGAGGGAGATTCCGTGCTCCCTGCGCAGGTCGTGGACGAACTTCTCGTCGGCCGGCATGTGCGCCGCGTAACGGACCTCGGCGCGCTCGCCGATGGCGCGTACGGCGGCGGCGGTCTCGCCCAGGAAGTGGCCGTAGTCATGGCCGAAGCGCAGACCGGCCCGGTCGTAGGCGCAGTTGACCAGCACGGTGTCGTCCCGCTGCTCCGCGCCCGCCGGGCCGTCGAGCCCGGGGTCGAGGTGGCGGGCCACGGTCGTGGGGCAGGGCTGGTAGCGCACCCGGTCGCGCAGTTCGTCCGGCAGGAGCTCCCTGACCCGCTCGACGGAGCCCTGGTTGCGCAGCCCGAAGAAGGCCGATTTCTCGACCAGGGCGCGCAGGCTCGCCGCGAAGCGCTCGCGGCGGTAGCGCTGGCCGTCGAAGACGTTGTACCCGACCGCGAAGACGGCGAGCGGCGCGGTGATCCGGGCGAGGACGGCGTCGGGGATGTTCCACTGCCAGCCGCTGTTGCCGTTGGGTGCGGTGTCCGGGAGGAAGAGCCCGCCCCCGCCGACCACGATGCCGCGCCGGGCGTTCAGCTCCTCCAGGCAGGGCTCGTCGACCAGGCGGTGCACGGACCGCTCGTACCAGCGGTCGGGCCCGGTGCCGGGGCCGAAGCACATCCGTACCGCCTCCGGCAGCACCTTGTCACCCGCGTTCTCCTGGCCGTCCGCGAACAGGGCTACGTGGGCGAGCTGTTCACCCGGGACGGCCTGGCCCCCGGAGGGGCCAGGGGCTGGGCCGGAGCGGGTACGGACGTACCAGGCGTGGCAGTTGGCGTCGGTGGGGTCGGCGTCGAGGCCGTCCAGGGCGTAGCCCCGCGCGTCATCGGTCCGCCCGAGCAGCCAGGCGAGACGGGCGAGCTGGCCGTAGGCGCGGGCGGCGAAGTCCGGGGACACGGTGGCCAGGAGCAGGTGCGTCTCGGCCTCCTCGTAGCGGGACAGCGCCATCAGGCTCGTGCCCAGCGTCTCGTGGCAGCGCGGCAGGTCGGGCCGGCCCGCCACGACGGGGGCCAGCAGGGCGACGGCCTCGTCGTGACGTCCCTGCTGTCGGTGCACCTCGGCGACCTGCCGCACGAGGTCCACCGGCGCACGCCCCCCGTCGGGGAACGGCAGGGCGCAGTGCAGGAGCAGTTCCGGGTGCTTGGGGCCGGGCAGGGCGCAGTAGGCGGCGCGGAATGCCTCGTCGTCCAGTTCGTACCGCTCACGCGCCGCGCGCGCCGGAGCGGAGGAGGCGGAGGGCAGGGGTAGCGCGTCGTAACCCTCGGCGTGTGCGTCGCCTTCGCCCTCACCGAAGCGCAGGACGACGGTGCTGTCGGGGACCGGGGTGTCGTCGTGCAGGTGCCCGGCCGGGACGTCGTAACGGGAGGCGAGCGGCACGAGGAGCCCTTCCTCCCTCAGGGCCCGGTCGACCGCCGCTGCGTCACCCAGTGCCGCCGCGCGGAGGACGGGGGCCGTCACGTCCCGGAGCTGGATCACGGCGAGCCCGCCGTACGGCACGCCCGGGCTGCCGGAGGGGACGACGGCGACGCCCGTGCGCAGGGCCAGCAGCGGTGCGAGCGGTCCGAGGACGACCGAGCCGGGGGCGAAGGCGACGACGGTGTCGTAGCCGGTCGGACGGAAGACGTCGAGCGGGGCCTCGGCGGGCCGCGGGACGAGACGGGGGTGCAGCCGGCGGGCGGCGTCGAACGCGGAGTCGGGCAGTCCGGGGTGCAGGACGAGGAAGTCCTCGCAGACGGCCGGGTCGCTGAGGGCGAGGCTCCGCAGCAGCACCAGGAGGCCGGGCATCCGGTCCTCGTCGGCATACGCGGCGAACGCGACCCGCCGCTTGCCGGTGACCGCGCGCCGGTCGTCGGCGGCCTCGGGGGCGGCCGGTGCTTCCACAACGGCCCGGTCACCGGCGGCCTCGGGTACGGGCTCTTTGGGGTGGGCGGGTCCGGCCGGTCTGTCTGCGGTGGGTTCGGCGGGGGTGTTCATCTCAGCGCGGTCCTCATCTCGGTCTCGTCCTCGTGTCTCGCGTGGGCCGCGACCCATGCGCGCTCGCGCGGCAGCAGTTGCCCCGGCAGTCCGAAACCGATGAGGTCGAGCCGTCCGGCCGCGTCCAGGAAGTCGAGCAGCCGGAGCACCGTGAACGCGGTGCTGGTCCGTGTCCCCCAGCCGTCCTCGCCGAGCAGCGCCGGATCGTCCAGGGGGTGCCTCAGGGAGGCGTCCCCGATGCGGTCCTGGGCGCCCGCGACCAGCCGGGTGCGCAGGGCGCGGCGCCAGTGCGCGAGGGTGTCGCCGAAGACGATCCGGGTCTCCGCCCGGTCGTTCCAGGCGGGGCCCGTCCACGGGGCGCCGCCGCGCAGGGTGACGGCGTGCAGGTCGGTGCGCGGGGCGTCGGCGGGGACGCCGTCGCAGCGCACCACCAGGTCGTATCCGCCGATCAGCTCGGCGAGTCGGCTGCCGGGGGCCCGCTCCTCCTCGGCGATCCGGGGCGCACCCGCGACCAGGACCACGGAGCGCCCGGCGACGAGGCGGCGCAAAGCGGGCACCCCGAGCGGCTCCGCGCCACCGAGCAGCGGATCGGCGGTCCTGTCCCGGTCCAGCAGGCGCCGGTAGGCGGCGTACAGCGTGTTGAGGCGGCGGACGGCAGGGTCGGACATACCGCCGGCCCCGGCGGTCCGCTGCCGTACGACCTCGGCGAAGGCGGTACGCGCTTCGGCGGCGGGAGCGTCGCGCAGGGCGCGCAGACGGGTGCCGTCCTCACCGGGGACCAGTTCCGCGGCCTCTTCCAGGCAGGCGCGGAGTTCCTTGAGCGTGGCGATCCTGCGCACGATGTCCTGCGCGGACGCCGGATTCTGCTGGAGCGTCAGGTGGTGCTCGTACGCCTCGACGGCCTCGTCCCTCCGGCCGAGGGCGTCCAGGGCGCGCCCCCGCAACCGCCACGCGCCCTTGGACCTGGGCCGCAGCCCGGTCGCCTCCACTGCGATGTCCAGTGCGAGGCGGGTCTCGGTCTCGCCGCCCGACTCCAGGGCGCGCAGGCCGGTCCTCAGCAGCGCGTCGAACAGGCTGTCCGCGTCGGTGCCGCAGGCCGTCGTGAGACCGCCGATGGCGGCGACCAGCCGGGTCCGGCGTGCGTCGCTCAGAGGCCCGACCGCGGCGAGGCCGGCGAGGTAGTCACCGCACAGGCGCAGGGATGCGGGCGCGGTCTGCACCGTGGCGTCCTGTCCCGTTCTGGCCCGTACTGCCTTGAGCAGCCCCGTGAAGGTCTGGCCCATGCTCGTTCCGCCGTTCTGTGATCAGTGGCCGGCCGGGGCGCGCGCCCCGGTTCCGGGGTCAGAGGCCCAGGCTGGTGCGGGTGCGTCGTACGGTGCGGCGCAGCCGGATCGCCGCACCCCGCGGGCCGCCGCCGGGAAGCGTGAGCTTCTGCAGGCGGCGGCGCTTGAAGTAGCGCTGTGTACCGGCGCCGAGGTGCTCCCGCAGCCAGGACTCGGCCTCGGCGCGCAGCGCGGGGTGGAGGCCCGCCTGCATGCAGTAGCCGACCGTCCTGACCAGCGGCGCGAGGGTGCCGGGTGCGGTGGACGGCAGGTGCGGGACGGGCTCGCCCGCCTGCTCGTCCAGGTCGGGCACGAGGTGGTCGACGATCGTCAGCGGGATACGGTTGCTGTTCTCGTACGGGGTGATGCGGTCCAGGACGAGTCCGGTGCCGACGCGGGCGACGGGGATGCCGTAGTACACCGCGGCGGTGAACATGGCGGTCGAGAAGCAGCCGACGACGAGGGTGGGCGCGCAGCGCTCGTAGAGGGTCTCGGCGAGCAGCGGGCTGTTCAGCGTGGTCAGCCGCACCCCCAGCTCGGCGGCGGCGTCGTCCAGGGCCTTGGAGTAGCCGGCCGGCGCGGTGGGGTGCGGCTTGAAGAGCACGGAGGTGTGACCCGCCCGCACCGCGCCGCGCAGCATGCGGACGTGCAGGTCCTCCTCCTCCTCGGCGGTGAGGATGTTCAGGGCCGCGAGGTACTGCCCGAGCAGGACGGCGGTAGGCGCCTCGGCGTCGAGCGCCGCGAGCTGCCGGTCGCCGTCGGCCGACCCCGCGATCTCGCCGAGCACCTTGCGGAAGGCGTCGCTCGGCACGAGCTCGGGCTCGACGCCGGACTCCGCCAGGAGGAGCGGTCGCAGTCCCGGTACGAGGTCGAGGTGGAGCACCCGCTGGATGCGGCAGGCGATGGAGCGCGGCACCTTGTTGCGGGTCGGGCCGTAGCTCATCAGGCCGTCCGCGTAGACGTGCACGGCGCTCTCGGCGAAGATCGCGGCGAGTGCGCGGGCGGGGTTGACCTGGATGGACTCGACGGCGAGCTCGACGGGCCCGGCGGGGTCGATGCCCCAGGCGAGGCGGAAGGCGCGCTGCCAGAGCTCGGTCTCCTCGGCGCGCGGCCCCCAACCGCTCGGGTGGTGCGGGCTGATGGCCTCGTTCCAGTCGACGACGGAGTCGAAGCGGGCGGCGATGTCACCGTAGCCGCGCATCTCCTCCAGCCGGAGGGCGGTCTCGGGGACCGCGGCGTTGTTGGAGACGAGCAGGACGCGGTGGCTGTCCTGCCCCGGTCCGAACTGCCCGGCGTCGAGGGCCGCGGCGAGCGTGGCCGCCCCGTACAGGGTCGATACCTGGAAGATCTGGGTGCGTCGGGTGGGCATGGGTCAGGCGGCCTTCTGCTTGTCACGCAGGCGGTTGAGCAGGGTGCTGCGCTTGGCGTCCATCATCGTCAGGGTGTGGTCGAGCACCTGCTGCGGCATGCGGTGCAGCGCGGCGGCCGACTCGTGGCGCAGGCGCCGGAAGGTGGCGGGCTCGTACACGTCCGCCTTCTCGTTGTGGAAGGCGATCATCGCGCAGTAGGTACGGACCGCCTTGGGGAGGAGGAGCTCCGCGTCCCGGTCCTCGCGGATCTCGTCCAGCAGCGCGTCGTAGGCCGGGAAGAAGTCCAGCTGGCGGGAGTCCTTGATCTGGGTCAGTGAGGTGGTGACGCCGCGCCGGTAGAAGATGCCGTACAGGTTGAGCGCCGCGCAGGTGCGGGCCCGCAGGTGCAGCTGCCAGATCCACAGCCGGTCCTCGGCGGTGCGCAGCCGGGTGGTGAAGCGGTGGCCGCCGTCGTCGAAGAGCCGCCGGTGGTAGACGCCCGCCCAGACGAAGGGGTAGTCGACCATCGTCTCCCGGTCGGGCGAGGCGATGCCCTCCCGCGGGTTCAGCACGGTCTCACGGAGCGGTGCGGGTGCGCGCTTGACGACCCGGCTCGTCCCGGTGGCCTGGACGTGGTCGGTGCGGGCGAAGTCGCAGTCCAGCTCGGCGGCGGCGTGCAGCAGCCGGCCCAGGTGGCCGGGGGCGTACCAGTCGTCGCCGTCCAGGAAGGTGACGAAGTCACCCCGGGCCGCGTCGATGCCGCTGTTGCGGGCCGCCGCGATGCCCAGGTTCTTCTCGTGCCGGATGACCTCGGCGTTCGGAAGTCTGTCGGCCCAGCGGTCGATGACGGCCGGTGTGTCGTCCGTGGAGCAGTCGTCCACCAGCAGGAATTCGATGTCAGGGCCGGTGTTGCGGGCGAGACTGCCCAGCGTCGTGTCGGCGAAGGCGCCGACATTGTGGAACGGAACGACAACGGACAGTTTCGGCACGCGGGCCCTCACCTTCGATCATGGTCCGCACACGCTAGTGAGCGGGATGAAGGAGCGGGTGTCACCCGGCCCGACGAACGGTGAACTCTGGGCGTCTCCGGGGTGACGCCCGCCGTCCGGGCCTCTCGGGGGCGAGGGCTCGCCGCATGCGCCGACCGGGTGGGCCTTGACCTCAACTTCGCTTGAGGTCCTACCGTCCGGGCCATGGACTACTCACATGACGACGAAGGACTGGCACGGCAGCCCATCGGCTACTGGAGCTGGGCCGCCCACAAGGCGACCGTGACCCACATCCGGGCGGCGCTGGCCGAACACGACCTGACCCAGCCGCCCTGGTGGGTGCTGAACCAGCTCACCGAGGCGGACGAGCACGGCCGTCCGCGCGCCGAGGTGGTCGCGATGCTCAGCGGCTATCTGGACGTCGGCGATTCCCTGGAGCCCGAGATCGACGGCCTCGTCGCCCGAGGCCTGGTCACCGAGGACGCGAACACCAGGCTCCGGCTGACGCCCGAGGGTCACGCGCTGCGCGCCGAGGCGGCCGCACGGGTCGGCAGGGCGAGCGCGGAGATCCACGACGGCATCCCGGACGAGGAGTTCGTGGCCGCGCTCAAGGTCCTCCAGCGCATGATCCACAACGTGGGCGGCAAGGCCTGGCACCACTGAGGCCCGGCGCCACCGAGGCGGTGCCACCACAGTCCGGCGCCACGGGACCCGGCCGCTGGGGTCCCGCACGACCGGGCCCGGCACCGCCGAACCCGGGCCTACGGCCCCGCCGCCCCGCTCAGACGCTGCTGAACGACAGCTTGGCCGCGAATCCGAGGAACAGCACGCCCGCCGCCGAAGTGGCCCCGGCCGACAGCCGCTTGCGGCGGCGGAACACGGCGGCCAGGCGGGTGCCGCCGAATATGAGCGACGAGAGGTAGAGGAAGCTGCCGAGCTGGAGCAGGGTGCCGAGCAGCAGGAAGGACAGCGCCGGATAGGCGTACCCGGGATCGACGAACTGCACGAAGAAGGAGATCAGGAACAGGATGGCCTTCGGATTGAAGAGGCTGACCACGAGCGCCCGCCGGTAGGGGTGCTCCACCCCCGCCACGGGTGCCGGGTCCTCGTCCGTCAGCTCGGCCACACGCTGGTGCCGCTCCCGCCACATCGAGACGGCCGCCCGCAGCATTCCGATCGCCATCCACGTCAGATAGCCCGCGCCCGCGTACTTGACGACGGCGAACAGCAGCGGCGTCGTCTGGAGCAGCGAAGCGGCCCCCAGCGCGGACAGCGTCATCAGGATCGTGTCACCGGTCCATACACCCGCGGCGGCCACATAACCGGTGCGCACCCCGCGCCGGGCGGCGACGGACAGCACGTACAGCGAATTCGGCCCCGGCAGCAGAATGATCAGCGCGAGGCCGGCGAGATAGGTCGGAAGATCGGTGACACCCAGCATGAACGGAGTGTCGCACGCGGGTACGACACTCCGTCCGGGTGGTCCGCGATACGGAGGATCACTCCTCGCCGCCGCCCCTCGCCGCCCGGAACCGGCCTCCTGCGAGGAAGGGGCGCCCGCGAGGGACGGGCGCCGGCAAGGAACGGGCGCCCGCGAGGAACTGGCGACCGCGACGCAGGGGCCCTGCCGCTCAGAACGCGTCCGTCGGGACGTACGCGCCCCAGACCTCCCGCAGCGCGTTGCAGACCTCGCCCACCGTGGCCCGCGCCCTCAGCGCGTCCTTCATCGGGTAGAGCACGTTGGCGGTGCCCGCTTCGCTCTCCGCCGCCTTCCGCAGCTCCGCAAGCGCCGCGTCCACCGCCCCCTGGTCGCGCTCGGCCCGGAGCTTCGCGAGCCGCGCCGCCTGCTGGGCCTCGATCGCCGGGTCCACGCGGAGCGGCTCGTACGGCTCCTCCTCGTCGAGGCGGAAGCGGTTCACACCGACCACGACGCGCTCGCCGCTGTCCGTCTCCTGGGCGATGCGATAGGCGCTGCGCTCGATCTCCCCCTTCTGGAAGCCGCGTTCGATGGCTTCGACCGCACCACCCATGTCCTCGACCTTGAGCATCAGCTCCAGGGCGGCGGCCTCGACGTCGTCGGTCATCTTCTCGACGACGTACGAGCCGGCGAACGGGTCCACCGTCGCGGTCACGTCCGTCTCGTAGGCCAGGACCTGCTGGGTGCGCAGGGCGAGGCGGGCCGACTTGTCCGTCGGCAGTGCGATCGCCTCGTCGAAGGAGTTGGTGTGCAGCGACTGCGTGCCGCCGAGGACCGCGCCGAGTCCCTGCACGGCCACCCTGACCAGGTTGACCTCGGGCTGCTGGGCGGTCAGCTGCACCCCGGCGGTCTGGGTGTGGAAGCGCAGCATCAGCGACTTGGGGTTCTTCGCGCCGAACTCGTCCCGCATCACCTTCGCCCAGATCCGGCGCGCGGCACGGAACTTGGCGACCTCCTCCAGGATCGTCGTACGGGCGACGAAGAAGAAGGAGAGCCTGGGGGCGAAGTCGTCGACGTCCATGCCCGCGGCGACGGCGGTACGCACGTACTCGATGCCGTCAGCGAGGGTGAACGCGATCTCCTGCGCGGGAGACGCCCCCGCCTCGGCCATGTGGTAGCCCGAGATCGAGATGGTGTTCCACTTCGGGATCTCGGCCTTGCAGTACTTGAAGATGTCGGCGATCAGCCGCAGCGAGGGCTTCGGCGGGAAGATGTAGGTGCCCCGGGCGATGTACTCCTTGAGCACGTCGTTCTGGATGGTGCCGGTCAGCCGGTCGGCCGGAACTCCCTGCTCCTCCGCGACGAGTTGGTAGAGCAGGAGAAGGAGCGAGGCGGGGGCGTTGATGGTCATCGAGGTGGAGACCTGGTCCAGCGGGATACCGCCGAACAGGACGCGCATGTCGTCGATCGAGTCGATCGCCACCCCGACCTTGCCCACCTCGCCGGAGGCGATCGGGGCGTCCGAGTCGTGTCCCATCTGGGTGGGCAGGTCGAACGCGACGGACAGTCCCGTCGTGCCGTTGGCGATCAGCTGCTTGTAGCGGGCGTTGGACTCGGCGGCGGTGCCGAATCCGGCGTACTGCCGCATCGTCCACGGCCGGCCCGTGTACATCGTGGGGTAGACACCGCGCGTGAAGGGGAACTCGCCCGGGCCGCCCAGCTTCTCCTCGGGCCGCCAGCCGTCGAGTGCTTCCGGCCCGTACACCGGCTCGATGGGCAGTCCCGACTCGGACTCACGCGTCATGTGCTGTGCCTCCCGCTCAAGCTACTTATCGGTAACAGGTGTCGCGACGGACTCTAGCGGCGGCGCCGCGGCCTGCGAGGGGCCTTCGCTGGGACCTTGCTCACAGCCCGCGCCCACACATCCGGGCCCAGGTCCCCATCATGCTCAGGATTCGGCAACCGGGCAGGACGGGAATCCGTCTCAGGGGATGTCCGAGCGGGATGTCCGGGCCGCGTGGCGGCGACGGTGTGGGCCGAGGGCCAGGGGGACGGGATGCGACACGTACGGACGTACAGCCTCGGGCGCGTACGGCGCGTTCCGAGGGCACTGGCCATCGGCGTGCTCGCGCTGGCCGGCCTGACCACGGGGTGCGAGCCCGGCGCCGTGGGCGTCACGCAGCCCACCGCCGCGACGCCCGCGGCCACGCGCACGGCGGACGACTCCAAGCCGTCCGGCGGCCCGTCGAGCCCCTCGGCCATGCCGTCCAGGACGCCGGCTGCGCGGCCCGCACCTCCCGCGACCCTGATGTCCACCGGGGACCGGAGCCGGCAGGTGCGGGAGCTCCAGGCCCGGCTGCGCCAGATCGGCCACTTCGACCGCGGCCCCACCGGTTACTACGGCGCCGTCACGGCCGCATCCGTGACGTCGTTCCAGGGCAAGCGGGGCCTGCCCCGCACGGGCAGGACCGACACGGTGACCTGGCAGCGGCTGCTCGCGATGACACGGAAGCCGACGGCGAAGGAGCTCGACCCGGCGGTCGCCGGACCCGCGGCGCGCCCCGACGCGCGCTGCCTGACGGGCCGGGTCCTGTGCGTCAGCAAGAACAGCCGCACGCTGTCCTGGATGATCGACGGCCGGGTCCTGTCGTCGATGGACGTACGGTTCGGTTCGCAGTACACCCCCACCCGCGAGGGCACCTTCTCGGTGTACTGGAAGTCCCGCCACCACGTCTCGACCCTCTACGACTCCCCCATGCCGTACGCCATGTTCTTCAGCGGCGGCCAGGCGGTGCACTACTCGTCGGACTTCGCGGCTCGCGGATACAACGGGGCCTCGCACGGCTGCGTGAACGTACGGGACGAGGGGAAGATCGCCGCGCTCTTCGAGCAGGTGAAGAACGGGGACAAGGTCGTCATCCACCAGTAGCGGGACCGTCGTCCGGCTGGACCGGATGAGGGGCGCGGGCGGGACCGGGGGAACGTGTCCCGCCCGCGCCGGGGTGCGCTGAGCCGAAGGTACGGGGGGAACCCCGGCTCATTGCGCGGCCGATGACCAGTCGGCACTCACTACTGCGCCGCAGGGCCGAAGAACGTTACAGCGGCCACGTCTGCGCAGGTCAGAGGGTTACGGAGGAGAGGCGGAACGCCGAGCTCCGAGAGGAGGCGTCCGTCGGCCGCGCGGCCTCCCCGCCCTTCCGGGCGCCGTCCTGCGTGCCGCCGGAGGACAACGTGCCGCCGGCGGACCAGGTGCCGCCGGCCGAGGGGGTGTCCTCCGATGACCGCGCGCTCTCTGACTGCGTGCGGAAGATGACCGAGGGAAGCGTTCCGTTCCCGCCGGCGCCCTCACCCTTCCCGCCGTTGCCCTTGTGGTCGTCCTGGCCGGGGCGGCCCTCACCGCCGCTCTCCTCGCCGCGGTCGTCCCCCTCCAGGAGCCGGTCGCAGAAGCGGTCCAGGTTGCGCTCGCCGTCGGCCAGTTCGAGGAGGCGGCGCTCGTCCTCCTCGCTCAGGGTGTCGTCGCGATAGCCACGGCAGGCCCGGACGGACCTCGCGTACACGTCGGCCGCCGACTCCCCCGGCCTCCGCCCGTCCGTGCCGTCCTGGGTGCCGCCGCCTGCGGCGCCGGTCTCCGGGTCCCGGTCGCGGCCCGTCGTACCGTCGCCGTCCTGTCCCTCATCGTCCGCCGTACCGCCGTCCGCACCGCCGGACGTGTCCGAGGGCGCCGGAGAGGCGGACGCCCCGGGAGTGAGGGAGGGCGCGGCGGACGGCGCTCCGGCGTCGGGCACCTCCGCCCCCAGTTCCTCGGGAGTCGCGGCGGCAGAGACCGAGACAGCGGGCGCGGCAGGGCCCTCGCCGCCGAACGGAGTGGGGAGGACGCCCGTGCTCCCGGCGAACGCCACCCCGCCGAGCGCACACCCGGCGAGCGAGACCGCGAGACCCAAGCGCACCGGCCGGGTCCAGCGGGGGCGCCGCACCGGCGCCTCGGGCGCGTTCCCGATGCGTACGGTGTGCGGCGCTTCCTGCCGCCCGACGGGTCCCGCGGGGCTCGTGGATCCGCTACGCTCCCCGCCACGGAACGCCTCACGGTAGGCGGCCAGCACCGCTGCCTCGCCGGGGAGTTCGGCACCGGAGGGTTCCGGCGTCCGCAGGGTGCGCAGTGCCGCGTCGAGTCGCCGGGCCTCGGCTCTCGCATGCTCGCCGACGGGCTCGACGGCATCGCCGCGGAGCAACATCTCCGCTGCGTCCGCGTCAAGCCACTGGTGCTGCTCGTCGGCCATCACATGTCCTTCTGCGTCCACGGACGCGAATGCGTCACACCGGCGGGCGCCACCGGGCCCTGGCGGCCGGGCCTCTGCGCGGGTACGGCGCCGAGTTCCTTGGCCGCCACCGGAAGCTCGTCGTCCGGGCCGGGGTCGGCACCGAGCAGCTCCGCGAGCCGCTTCAGCCCGCGGTGGGCGGCGGTGCGGACGGCGCCGGGCCGCTTTCCGAGGGTCTGGGCCGCGCTCTTCGCGTCGAGCCCGACCACGACACGCAGCACGACGGCCTCGGCCTGGTCCTGGGGCAGCTGCGCGATGAACGACATGGCCCGTCCGGTGGCCATCGACTCCAGCGCCTCGTCCGCCGTGTCGGACTCCGCCGGCTCGCCGGCCAGTTCGCTCTCGTCCCCGCCGATCGCCGGGCGCCTGCCCCGCATGCGTATGTGGTCGAGGGACCGGTTGCGCGCTATCCGGGCCGCCCAGCCCCGGAAGCGGTCGGCGTCCCCGCTGAACCGGGCGAGGTCACGCGCTATCTGGAGCCAGGACTCGGAGGCCACGTCCTCGGCGTCCGGTTCACCGACCAGCGTCCGTATGTATCCCAGCAACCGCGGGTGCACAGCGCGGTACACAGTCCGGAAGGCGTCCTCGTCCCCGGCCTGTGCCGCGAGCACCGCGGCAGTCAGCTCCGCGTCGTCCCCCAGCACTTCCTCAACCCGCCCCGCTGATCCGAATCGCAGCTGGTCACTGCTGCCGCGCCACCCTGCGCGAATCAGCACGCTACGTGGTCGGACGGTTCCCCGTCCATGACTTGTACAACCCGCAACTGTTTCCTGACACAGCGCGGTGTGACAGAAAACGCACCGGTGGCGCTGAGATGAGTACGGGGTCGCCCTGCGGCCCTGTGGAAGACGGCCGGGGCCTCTCCTGTGGGGGGTGGCGGCCCCGGCCGTCCTTCCGTCGTCGCCGGCACGACGTCACGGCTGGGGCGCCCCGCCGGGCCTGGTCCGGCCTCGAGCGCGGCGGGACATCACCGCACGCAGCACCCGTCGGCCTTCGACCGACACATCCATGACCTTGCGCAGGCCCGTCGCACCGCCGGCCGTCTCCGCACCCTCGGAGAGGGTCTCCAGTATCTCGGCCTGGCGCCGGACCTCACCCGCGAGAAGTGGGCCCCCCTCCACCGGCCCGCCCTCACGGCAGCGGTTCAGTGTCTCCGCGTCGGTCGCGGACGGGAAGTCGAACCGGCCGTGCACGTCGAGCGCGAGGAGCGAGCAGGCGTCCGCCCAGGCGCGCAGCGGCGCCGCCGCGAAGTCCCGGGGCGCGGCACCGAGCAGTGTGACCACGCGGGCCGCCGTGGCGGCGTTCCCCGAGGCGCCGTCGGCGCCGGTCCGTTCCAGCCGCGCAAGCACGGCGTCCAGCCTGGTGGCCCACTCCGCGCCGGTCTCACAGCTCGCCCAGAGCGGGCGCAGCGGTTCCGGATCGCTCCCGTCCTCCTGCGGCGGAAGGCAGCGGTCCAGGCAGGCGAGCCCACTCGCCGCCAGACCTCGCTCGTCGGCGTCCGCGATCAGCTCCAGCAGACTCATCGACACCTCCCCCATCCGTCCATCGGTTGCACGGGAGCGCAGCGCCGCCCGTTACCGGATACAGCGCCCGATGGCCGAAAAGCGTCACTGTGCCGACACGGAGGATCACCACGGGACTCAGCCGGACCGGCTCTGGATGCCCAGGCGGTCCAGAAATGTAAAGAAAAGTTCCTCCGCAGACCGCTCGGGCCAGTCGACACGGAGCAGTTCGAGCAGGGGCCCTTCGAGGACGCCATGGCCGGATTCCGCCGCCCACTGCACGGCGCGCCGGGCCGCGTCCTCGGGTGGCAGGAAGAAGTCCTCGATCGTCATCCCGTCCCGGTCCATGTTCGCGGCCATCGGAGCCCGGCCCAGACAGGCGTACCAGGAGCCGCTGTACGGCGCCGCCGCCTCCACGGCCACGCAGACGCCGTCCATGACGGACCCGAGGAGCACCGGCGCACGCGCGGCGTCGGCGAAGGCGGTCATGCTGCCCAGCGAGGGTTCGGTGGGGTGGGCCCAGACCTGCCAGCCGTCCGCGCGGTACTCCCGTAACGTCAGCCGCTCGCGCACGTCGTGCAGCGCGGGGTGGCCGATGAGCGGCTCACCGCTGCGGCCCACCAGATAGCAGCCCCAGAAACCCACGTCTCGCTCCCCCCGCGGCCCGGGGTGTCATCCTTCCCACCGGACACCGCGGGGAAGCGCGAAATCAGGTCAACGCGCGCCCGCTGACTCACCGGGTGCTGTCGGCGAGCTTCTCGAACTGGGCCCAGGTCAGCTTCGGCTCGCGCGGGTCCCACAGCTTCTGCGAGACGGCGTTGAGCGGCATCCGTATCCCCTCGGCCACCTGCTCCTGGGTCTGCGCGTTCGGCAGGTCGCCCCAGACCGCGAACCGGCCGCCCAGGATCTGCTTCGAGTAGCGCTCGGCCACGGGCTCGGTGCCGCGCAGGACGAACGGGGTCCACTGCTCGTAGATGCGCTCGCCCGTCGGGTAGGTGAAGTCGTTGGGCTCGCCGAGTACGTAGTAGAGGAACTCGTCGTTGAGGTTGATCACGTCACGCCCCTCCGCGAGGTACTCCTGGGGCGGCCTGGCGCCGATCTCCTTGCCCGTCCAGTACTCGACTTCGATGCCCTTGTGGGCGGTGACCGTGCCGCCGCTGAAGAAGCCGTCGTTCCACGCCTTGGGGATCTTCTCCGCCTTGCGGATGACGGCCGCCCGGTCGTTCAGCCAGCCCTCGGTGAGGTCCTGGACCGTGGCGCCTTCGCCGTACTTCTCCCGCGCGGCCGTGGCCAGCTGCGGGTAGGAGGCGGCCGGATCGCTCACGGTGAGGGCCTGGTACTCGTCGGCGCCGACGTGGAACCAGTCGCCGGGGAAGAGCTCGGCGTACTCGGTCAGCAGGTCGTCGACGATCTCCGCGGAGGCGGACTTGGAGATGTCGATGGCGCCCTGCCGCGGGACGCCCTGGGTGTTGCGCAGCTGGAGGTCGGGGTGGGCGCGCAGGACGGCGCCGAGGTGTCCCGGGGAGTCGATCTCGCCGACGACGGTGATGTGGAGGCTCTGGGCCAGCTTCACGATCCGGCGTACGTCGGCCTTGCTGAGGTGCTGCTCCGAGACCACCTCGGGGTGGGTGTCGGACTCGATCCGGAAGGCCTGGTCGTCGGAGAAGTGCAGGCCGAGCTGGTTCAGCTTGAGGTCGGCCATCTCGCGCAGCCGGTTCTCGATCCACTCGACCGAGTAGTACTTGCGTGCGATGTCGAGGTTGAGTCCGCGCTGCGGGCGGTCGGGGGTGTCGCGGACGACGCCCTCGGGCATGGACCCGTCGGCGTTCAGGGACTGCTTGAGCGTGCGGGTCCCGTAGAAGACCCCGGCCTGGCCGGTGCCGCTGATGGTGACCCGGTCCCCGGCGGTCTTGAGGGTGTAGGACTCCGGGCCCCCCTTGCCGGAGGAGGCGAGCGTCAGCTGGACGTCCCCGGCCCCGGGGGCCTTCTCGCCCCCGTAGCGGATCTTCAGCTCCCGCGCGAGCAGCTTCGCCTCGTCGGTGAGCCCGGGGTCGGCCGCCACGACCGTGCTGTCCTTCTCCGGTTTCCAGCCGGGCCCGCGTGCGGGGGTGTGCTCGCGCACCGCGGGTATCGTCCGCGGCGTCGTGGAGAGCGGATAGCTCCGGCTGGGCGACGGCGAGGCGGGGGTGCGGGCAGCGGACGCCGGCCCGTTCTGCGTCCCGGAGCCGGAGCCCTCGGGCCAGACGACGACGGTGAGGGTGACGGCGGCGGCCGCCGCGACGGCCGCGCCGGCCACCATGGGTCCACGTGAAGGCGACATCGGTCAGAAACCTCCGGATAGGGAGAAAAACAGTCCACAGAAGATGAGAAAGTCAGGCATTTCCCCCACCGGAGCGTCCATCAAGCGTTCCGAAACTCTCCCGTGCGGGTGAATTTCGCGCTTCCTTCAGTCGCGCGTCACGCAGCCTCGCTAGCGTTGACGGCACACAAGGCGCAGTCCTCACTTCCACCCCCCACGCAACCTCGACGCTCTCGGACCCCTCTCCAGGGTCACAGATGTCACTCATTCGAGGAGTCCCGCTGTCCAGGTCCAGCGAGTCCCACGCAGGCCCGCCGGAGCCACAGCGGCAGGCGGGGCGGACGGCCGTACCCGTGCAGAGCCGGGGCACCGCCCCGGCCGTCGGGGAGCCCCCGGTGGAGGCCTCCATTCCGGAACCAGTGTCCGTGAGGACGCGTGCGAGTGCCCACTCGAGCGGTCTCGCCCGCTTCAACGCCTGGCCCCGGGAGCTGGCCGAAGCCGCCCTGCTGGAGTGCTGCGGCAGTCACCGCTGGGCCCTGAGACTGGCCGCACACCGGCCCTATCCGGACCTGGACACCCTGCTCGCCGCCTCCGACGAGGCCGGGTACGACCTCGCGCACACGGACATCTCCGAGGCGCTCGCGGCGGAGAGCGCCCCCTGCCTGCACCACGACGCGCCCCGCGCCGCCCACCTGGCGCTGCGCGCCGCGCACGCCGCGTACGAGAGCCGCTTCGGCCACGTCTTCGTGATCTGCCTCGACGGCCTGCGGCCCTCCCTCCACGTCGACCAGGTGCTGGCCGCCATCCGGACCCGGCTGGCGCACGACCCGGACGAGGAGCGCTCGCTGACCGCGGAGGAGATGCGGCGACTCGCCCGGGGCCGCATCATCGAGCTGGTGACGGAGGCGGGCCGGGCGCCCGACCCGTTCCCCCCGGTGGCATATGACCCCCAGTAGCCCGTCCGTGCCTGTTTGATTGCCACTTTGATCACACCGCCAGGCCCCGCCGCCATGGAACCGACAATGCGTCGCTACGATGGCCGGGGCCGGTGGACCGTACCCGGCCGGGTCAGACCGACAGTCAAGCCGGCCGACCCCAATCCCCGCTCCCGGAGGGTTCTTCCGTGCCGGCTGGAACGCTGTACCGCGGCCGGGAAGGCATGTGGTCCTGGGTGGCTCATCGAGTCACCGGTGTCCTCATTTTCTTCTTCCTGTTCGTACACGTCCTGGACACCGCTCTCGTGCGTGTCTCCCCTGAGGCGTACGACGACGTCGTGGCCACATACAAGACCCCGCTCGTCGCGCTGCTCGAGTACGGCCTGGTGGCCGCCATCCTCTTCCACGCGCTGAACGGTCTCCGTATCGTCGCCGTGGACTTCTGGGCCAAGGGCCCGCGCTACCAGAAGCAGATGCTCTGGACCGTCCTCGGTATCTGGATCGTGCTGATGGTCGGGGCCCTGTACCCCGTCCTCGGCCACGCCGTACGTGAAGTCTTCGGGAGCTGAGGCCAATGTCCACCGAGACTCCTTCGTCGTCGGCGATCGGTGACGTCGAGGCCGTGAGCCTCTATGACGTCGACAATCCGGCCCCGGTCATCGAGCCCCCGCGCAAGCGCACGGGCAAGACCCCCAAGGGCTCACGCACCAACTTCGAGATGTACGCCTGGCTCTTCATGCGCCTGTCGGGCATCGTGCTGGTCGTCCTCGTGCTCGGCCACCTGCTGATCCAGCTGGTGCTGGACGGCGGCGTCTCCAAGATCGGCTTCGCCTTCGTCGCGGGCCGCTGGGCCTCGCCGTTCTGGCAGGTCTGGGACCTGGCGATGCTGTGGCTCGCCATGCTCCACGGTGCCAACGGCCTCCGTACGGTCATCAACGACTACGCCGAGCGGGACAACACCCGTTTCTGGCTGAAGATGCTCCTGTACACCGCCACGGTGTTCACCGTCCTGCTGGGCACGCTGGTGATCTTCACCTTCGACCCGAACATCCGCTAGGCGCCGGGACAGAGGGACCAGAGGAAAACCATGCAGATCCACAAGTACGACACCGTCATCGTCGGCGCCGGCGGCGCCGGCATGCGCGCGGCCATCGAGTCGACCAAGCGCAGCCGCACCGCCGTGCTGACGAAGCTCTACCCCACCCGCTCCCACACGGGCGCGGCGCAGGGCGGCATGGCCGCAGCGCTCGCCAACGTGGAGGAGGACAACTGGGAGTGGCACACCTTCGACACGATCAAGGGCGGCGACTACCTGGTCGACCAGGACGCCGCCGAGATCCTGGCGAAGGAGGCCATCGACGCCGTTCTCGACCTGGAGAAGATGGGCCTGCCGTTCGGCCGTACGCCCGAGGGCAAGATCGACCAGCGCCGCTTCGGCGGTCACTCCCGCAACCACGGTGAGGCCCCGGTCCGCCGCGCCTGCTACTCGGGCGACCGCACCGGCCACATGATCCTCCAGACGCTGTACCAGAACTGCGTCAAGGAGGGCGTGGAGTTCTTCAACGAGTTCTACGTCCTGGACCAGCTGGTCGTCGAGGTGGACGGCGTCAAGAAGTCGGCCGGCGTCGTCGCCTACGAGCTGGCCACCGGCGAGATCCACGTCTTCCAGGCGAAGTCGGTCATCTACGCCTCGGGCGGCACCGGCAAGTTCTTCAAGGTGACGTCGAACGCGCACACCCTGACCGGTGACGGCCAGGCCGCCTGCTACCGCCGTGGCCTGCCGCTGGAGGACATGGAGTTCTTCCAGTTCCACCCGACGGGCATCTGGCGCATGGGCATCCTGCTGACGGAGGGCGCCCGCGGTGAGGGCGGCATCCTCCGCAACAAGGACGGCGAGCGCTTCATGGAGAAGTACGCGCCGGTCATGAAGGACCTCGCGTCCCGTGACGTCGTGTCCCGCTCCATCTACACGGAGATCCGTGAGGGCCGCGGCTGCGGTCCCGAGGGCGACCACGTCTACCTCGACCTCACCCACCTCCCCCCGGAGCAGCTGGACGCCAAGCTCCCGGACATCACCGAGTTCGCGCGTACGTACCTCGGCATCGAGCCCTACACGGACCCGATCCCGATCCAGCCGACCGCGCACTACGCCATGGGCGGCATCCCGACCAACGTCGAGGGCGAGGTGCTGGCCGACAACACCACCGTCGTCCCGGGCCTGTACGCCGCCGGCGAGGTCGCCTGTGTCTCCGTGCACGGCGCCAACCGCCTCGGCACCAACTCGCTGCTCGACATCAACGTCTTCGGGCGCCGGTCGGGCATCGCCGCCGCCGAGTACGCCGCGAAGAACGACTTCGTCGAGCTTCCCGAGAACCCGGCCCAGCTGGTCCAGGACCAGGTCGAGCGGCTGCGGAACTCCACGGGCACCGAGCGCGTCTCGGCGCTTCGCCTGGAGCTCCAGGAGTGCATGGACGCCAACGTGATGGTGTTCCGCACCGAGCAGACGATCAAGACCGCGGTGGACAAGATCGCCGAGCTGCGCAGGCGCTACCTCGACGTGGCCATCCAGGACAAGGGCAAGCGGTTCAACACCGACCTGCTGGAGGCCATCGAGCTGGGCAACCTGCTCGACCTGGCCGAGGTCATGGCGACCTCCGCGCTGGCCCGCAAGGAGTCCCGCGGTGGCCACTACCGCGAGGACTACCCGAACCGCGACGACGTCAACTTCATGCGCCACACCATGGCGTACCGCGAGGTCGCGGACGACGGCACCGAGTCGATCCGGCTCGACTACAAGCCGGTCGTCACGACCCGCTACCAGCCGATGGAGCGTAAGTACTGATGGCTACCCCGACCCTGGACAAGACCGACAAGGCCGAGGCGGGCTTCGCCGACTCCCCGTACATCACGGCCACGTTCCGGATCCGCCGCTTCAACCCCGAGGTCTCCGACGAGGCCCAGTGGCAGGACTTCCAGATCTCGATCGACCCGAAGGAGCGTGTGCTCGACGCCCTTCACAAGATCAAGTGGGAGATGGACGGCACCCTGACGTTCCGCCGCTCCTGCGCGCACGGCATCTGCGGCTCCGACGCGATGCGGATCAACGGCAAGAACAGGCTCGCCTGCAAGACGCTGATCAAGGACATCAACCCGGAGAAGCCGATCACGGTCGAGGCCATAAAGGGCCTCACGGTCCTCAAGGACCTCGTGGTCGACATGGACCCGTTCTTCCAGGCCTACCGCGATGTCATGCCCTTCCTCATCACCAAGGGCAACGAGCCGACGCGTGAGCGTCTTCAGTCCCCCGAGGACCGCGAGCGCTTCGACGACACCACCAAGTGCATCCTGTGCGCCGCGTGCACGTCCTCGTGCCCGGTGTTCTGGAACGACGGCCAGTACTTCGGCCCGGCGGCCATCGTCAACGCGCACCGATTCATCTTCGACTCGCGTGACGAGGGCGGCGAGCAGCGCCTGGAGATCCTCAACGACCGTGACGGTGTGTGGCGTTGCCGCACGACGTTCAACTGCACGGACGCCTGCCCGCGTGGCATCGAGGTCACCAAGGCGATCCAGGAAGTGAAGCGGGCGCTGATCACGCGTCGCTTCTGACCTTCGCTTCACCCCGGGAGGCCCCGTCCCGCGCACGGTCCGTGCGCGAGGCGGGGCCTCCTCGCGTGTCCGGCCGGGGCGTGGTCCGGGCGGCTTGCCGCTTCCTGATCACCGCCCCCGCGGCGGCGGGCACCACCTGGACTCCCCGATAGCCTTGGGGCGTGGTGATGGAAGAGAAGAACGTGGCGGACGGGCCGGCCCGGAAGTCCAAGGCGCCGAAGAGCGAGCAGACCCGCACCCTGATCCTGGAGACCGCGCTCCGGCTCTTCGAGGAGCGCGGCTACGACCGCACCACGATGCGGGCCGTCGCCCAGGAGGCGGGCGTCTCCGTCGGCAACGCCTACTACTACTTCTCCTCGAAGGAGCACCTGGTCCAGGGCTTCTACGACCGGCTCGCCGCCGAGCACGCGGCCGCCGTCCAGCCGGTGCTCGCCGGGGACACCGATCTCGCCGTGCGCATCAGGGACATGCTGCTGTGCTGGCTGGACGTGGCCGGGCCGTACCACCGCTTCGCGGCCCAGTTCTTCAAGAACGCCGCCGACCCGGACAGCCCTCTCTCCCCCTTCTCGCGGGAGTCGGCCGATGCCCGTGAGGCGGTCATCGCCCTGCACGAGCGGTGCCTGTCGGGCTCCGACGCCAAGGCCGACGCGGAACTGGGAGTGCTGCTGCCGCAACTGATGTGGCTGATGCAGATGGGCCTGGTGCTGTTCTGGGTCTACGACCGCTCCGAGGGCACCGAACGCAGCCGCAGGCTCGTCGAGCGCACCGCGCCGCTGGCCGCACGGGCGATCGCGCTGTCCCGCTTCCGGGTGCTGCGTCCGCTCGTGCGGCAGATCCACGACGTCCTGGTGGAGTTCCTGCCGGGCGCCGGCTCACGCGGCGCCCAGGACGTCAGATCCAGCTGAGCTCCCACAGCCGCCAGATCCCGGTGCCGTCGGAGAGGTACTGGGATCGTGACCTCGAACAGGCCGTCCTTCTCCAGCTGGCGGACCAGCTCAGCTCGGTCGACTCCTCCTTGTTCGCGTCGTCGTCGCGGTGGGCGAAGGTGATGTGCGGCGGGATCTCCGCATCGGCCTCCTGGAGGGCCCTGGCAGAACGGCGAGTCCTTGCGGACGTCGAAGACCAGGTCGCGGATCTCGGCGCTGTCGGCCTCGGTGACGCGCATGTCGGTGGCGCCCGGGTCGAGCTCGGCCAGCTGCTCGGACGGCAGCTGACGGTGTGTGGCGTCGACGCCACCGGCCGCCCAGGCCGTCCGGAGCGCCTCGGAGCCGGCGAAGCAACGGATGCCGACCGCGCTCCCGGTGGTCTTCATGGCGCCCTTGCAGGCCGGGTCGGAGCTCACAGGTTCACGTCATGCCTGGTGGGAGGCGAGTTCCACCACGGTGATGTCGGAGGGGGCGCCCACCCGCACGGGCGGGCCCCAGGCGCCCGCACCACGCGAGACGTACAACTGGGTGTCGCCGTAACGCTCGTAGCCCGCGACGGTGGGGTTGGCGAGCTCGGCCAGCAAATTGCCCGGCCAGAGCTGGCCTCCGTGGGTGTGGCCGGAGAGCTGGAGGCCGACCCCGTACTTCACGGCCTCGTCGATGACGACGGGCTGGTGGGCGAGGAGGACGGAGGCGCGGCTGCGGTCGCGGTCGCCGAGCGCGCGGGCGAAGTCGGGGCCCTGGCCCTCGCTCTCGCCCGCCACGTCGTTGACACCGGCGAGGTCGAAGCCGCTGATCTCGACGCGGGCGTTCTCCAGCGGGTGCATCCCCAGCTCGCGTACGTGGTCGACCCACTCGGCCGCGCCGGAGAAGTACTCGTGATTGCCGGTGACGAAGTAGCTGCCGTGGCGTGATTCGAGCCGGGCGAGCGGTTCGGCGGCGGGTCCGAGATCGGCGACGGTCCCGTCGACGAGGTCTCCGACGACGGCGACCAGATCCGGGCTCGTGGCGTTGATCGCGTCGACGATGCGCTGGGTGTGGGCGCGGCCCAGGACGGGCCCGAGGTGGATGTCGCTCACCACGGCGATCCTGAAGCCGTGGGCGGAGCGCGGGAGTCCGGCGAGCGGGACGGTGAGCCGCTTGGTGCGCGGGCCGCGCAGCACTCCGTACGTGCCGTGGCCGACGGTGCCGAGCCCGGCCAGGGCTGCGGCTCCGCCGACGGCGCGGGCGACGAAGAGGCGGCGCGAGGGGTCGGCGACGGACGGGGAGGCGGGCGCCTCGGCAGGGGGAGCGACATCCGTCCGGGTGCCGCCCGCGCCCGCGTCGGCGGCGGTGGCCGCGCCGGCGGTGGTGGTGGTGGCCGCGACCGTGGCCGGGACCTGCTCCCTCCGCTCCGCACCGGCCGCCCGGTCACGGCGGGCGAGGAAGCGGCGCAGCAGGGGGCGTACGGCCTCGCCGGCCAGCAGAGCCAGCGTCAGGTAGAGCAGCGCGGCCAGCCACAGGAAGCCGGGCCAGGCCAGGACCTGCTGCAACCGGAACGGGAAGCCGGCGCGGCCGGCGGTGAGGGCGCCGACGGAGAGCAGCGGCAGCACGAACGCGGCGACGGTACCGGCGCGGCGCGCGGCGCTGCCGGGCCGTGTGGTGTCACCGATCAGCCTGCGCCACACATAGCGGTGCACACCGGCGAGCAGCGCGAGAACCGCGACCGCCATGAGCACGAAGACCACAATCACGTACGCTCCCCCGCTGAAACGATCCTGTCCGGACGCCCACCCGCGTCCGGCCCCTCATCCGCCTGCGCGGACACCTTCGCCGTGGCCTTCGCTCAACGCTTCACGATGCCGCGTGTCCGGTCTCGCGGCGCAGGGCCCTGAGACCACGGAACCCGATGACCCCGACAGCCGTCCCCAGAAGAAACGAGGTGACGGCGAGCAGGAGATGGACCCAGAAGTAGGCGGTCGGGTCGCCCGCGTCGTCGAACGCGAGCCCGCTGCCGTCCTTCCACAGGTTCTTGACAAAGGTGACCCAGATGACCCAGCTCCACGCTCCGAAGACGAGCAGGAACCAGGAAACGGGGCGGCTGAGCTTCATGCCACCAGTATCGCCGCCGGGCTCCCGCCCGCTCGCACGGGGTGGGCTGTCCCGGCGGTATGCACGGCGGGTCCGGCCATCCGGGTCCCGATACCCAGCAACGCCCTGTACGTTTCCGACCGTGCCTGCTCTGAAAAAGACCGTATTGACGGTCCTCTCTGCTGCGTTGCTGTCCGTATGTGTCATCAGTCCCGCAGGGGCGGCGGACAAGGACAAGACCGACGACAAACAGCCGAAGCCGACCGGTCCGATGTCGACCGTGGGCGGCAAGCGGCTGGGCGAGGAGGGCACCCAGGTCGAGCTGGGACCCGGCGCCCCGGTCCTGCCGAAGGACCTCAGCGCGCGCTCGTGGATCGTCGCCGACGCGGAGAACGGTCAGGTCCTCGCGGCGCACAACGCGCACTGGCGGCTGCCTCCCGCCTCCACCCTGAAGATGCTCTTCGCCGACACCGTGCTGCCCGCCCTGCAGCCGAAGACGCTGACCCACATGGTGACCGAGGACGAACTCGCCGGCATCGGCGAGGGGAGCAGCCTGGTCGGCGTCAAGGAGGACCACACCTACACGGTCCACGACCTGTGGCTGGGCGTCTTCCTGCGCTCCGGCAACGACGCGGTCCATGTGCTGAGTGAGATGTACGGCGGTGTGCCCGCGACGGTGGCCGCGATGCAGCGGCACGCGGAGGAGCTCCAGGCCCTGGACACCCGGGTGGTCTCGCCCGACGGCTACGACGCCCCGAACCAGGTCTCCAGCGCGTACGACCTGACGCTGTTCGCCCGGAGCGGCATGCAGAAGGCCGACTTCCGCGAGTACGCAGCCACGGCGACGGCGGAGTTCCCTGGCGCGCAGAAGAAGGGCAAGAAGCGCGAGAGCTTCGAGATCCAGAACACCAACCGGCTGATCACCGGGGACATCGGGGTCGACCCGTACAAGGGCATCGCCGGGGTCAAGAACGGCTACACCACCCATGCGGGCAACACCTTCACGGGCATCGCCGAACGCGACGGCAAGGTCCTCCTGGTGACCGTCATGAACCCCTCGTCGGAGGAGAGCCACGCCGTCTACAAGGAGGCCGCGGGCCTCCTCGACTGGGGCTTCGCGGCCAGCGGCAAGGTCACCCCGGTCGGCGAGCTGGTGCCGCCGAAGTCCGCCGTGACCGGCACCGCGAAGGGGTCGGAACCCGCGTCCGGCGCGGACGAGGCCGGCAAGAAGGAGCGGGCGGCGAAGACCACACACGCCGCGGCGGCAGGGTCCGGCGGGGTCTGGACCGCGCTGTCGGTCGTCGGCGGGGTGCTGCTGCTCCTGGCCGCAGGGGCGTTCCTGGTCAACCGGCGCTGGCCGCTGCCGGACCTGGTGCGCCGCCTTCCGCGCCGCTGACGTCCTGCCCGTCGCAGGCGCCGTCGTCGCCGTCGCCGTCCTCCGCGCTGCTGCGCCCGTCCTTGCTCGGCGTCGCCGTCCAGGCGGCGCAGACCAGCAGCAGCTTCGCGCTGAGGTTGATCCACAGGAGGAGCGCGATCGGCACCCCGAAGGCGCCGTACATGCTCTTGGACGCGACGTCCCGCATGTAGCTGCCGAGCAGCAGCTTGAGCAGCTCGAATCCGACCGCGCCGACCAGCCCGGCCACGATCAGGCGGCGGCGCGGCGGCTCCACGCCGGGCAGCAGGGTCAGCAGGTAGAGCAGGATCAGGAAGTCGGCGAGGATCGCCACGATCACGGCGGCGAGCTGGAGCAGCACCCCGCCCGCCCCGTGCTCGGGGATCCCCAGCTTGTCGGCCGTCCAGCCGATGGCCGTCGAGGCGCCGGTGGAGACGGCGAGGGTCACGAGCGCGGCGCCGCCGAGGCCGAAGAGCAGACCGGCGTCCTTGAGCTTGCGGACGACGGGGTTGCCCTCGTCCACGTCGTCCTTCTCCCACACGGCACGCAGGCAGTCCCGCATCGAGCCGATCCAGCCGATGCCGGTGAAGAGCAGCAGCGCACCGGCGACCACCCCGACCGTACCGGCGTGGGCCACGAGGTTGTCGATGCCGAGCTGGTCCGAGATCCCGGGGACCTGCTCGGCGAGCTTGTCCTCGATCTTGGCGAGCTGGTTCTCGGAGAGCAGCGCGGCGCCGATCGCCGCGCCGACCGCGATCAGCGGGAAGAGGGCGAGGAAGCTGAGGAAGGTGATCGCCGCGGCGAGCCTGCTCCAGTGGACGCGTTCCAGCGTCTCGTACGAGCGCCAGGCGTGCGTCTCCATCAGCCGAGCCACGAACGGCCCCACGACGGGAAGGTTCTTCAGCCAGTCCATGACCTACGCGTACCCGTCCGGGCACGGAAAACCGGCGTCCTGGACCTCCCGGATCAGCAATCACCCATTTCGGTGAGCGCTGTAACAAATACCTCAAATGGGTTTTCGCGGGCGATACGGTCACGACCATGTGTGCCGACACGGTGTCCTCGACCGGCTGGGGCCGCTAGGCGCGCCGTCCCGGACTCTGACCCAGTCCGGGCCTCTCAGCTCCGCAAACGCACCGCCACCCCCCAAGGAGTCACCCGTGAAGGACGCCTTCGGCGCCCCGCAGTCCCTGCTCGTCCTCGGCGGTACCTCGGAGATCGGCCTGGCCACCGCGCGGAGGCTGATCGCCCGGCGTACCCGGACCGTCCTGCTGGCCGGCCGCCCCTCCCCCGCCCTGGAACGGGCGGCGGCCGAGCTGCGTGAGCTGGGCGCCGGCGTCCGTACCGTCGCCTTCGACGCGCTCGATCCCGCCTCGCACGAGGAGGTGCTCGGGAAGCTCTTCACGGACGGCGACATCGACATGGTGCTGCTGGCCTTCGGCGTCCTGGGCGACCAGGCGCGCGACGAGGAGGAGCCGCTCTCCGCGGTCCAGGTGGCGCAGACCAACTACACGGGGGCGGTCTCCGCCGGGCTGGTGTGCGCCGGCGCACTCCAGGCGCAGGGCCATGGCTCGCTGGTGGTGCTCTCGTCGGTCGCCGGGGAACGCGCCCGGCGCGTGGACTTCATCTACGGCTCCAGCAAGGCGGGGCTGGACGTCTTCGCGCAGGGGCTCGGCGACGCGCTGTACGGGACCGGGGTGCACGTGATGGTCGTACGCCCCGGCTTCGTACGCTCGCGCATGACGGCGGGGCGTGAGGAGTCCCCGCTCGCCACCACCCCGGGGGCGGTCGCGGACGCGATCGTGACGGGGCTGCGGCGCCGTTCGGAGACCGTGTGGGTGCCCGGCGCGCTGCGTGTGGTGACGGCCGCCCTGAGGCTCGTCCCCAGGCCGCTCTTCAGGCGGCTTCCGGTGCGGTAGGCCGCGTGTCCGGATCAGGCCGGTGCGGGGCCGCGTGTCCGGATCAGGCCGTCCGGGCGCGGCCGGTCCGATTCCCGCTCAGGGGTGCAGGGAGGGCTGGTCCACCGAGCTGCCGCCCTGGGCCGGTACGGCGGGCGTGCCGCCGCCGGCCCCGAACGGGAACTCGTCGATCTTGCGCCAGACGCTGTCCGCGCCCTGCTCGTACAGCGCGAAGGAACCACAGGTCCAGGCCGCCTCGTACGTGGAGAGCTCCTCGTACGCGCGGTCCATCGCCTCCTCGGCGATGCCGTGCGCCACGGTCACGTGCGGGTGGTACGGGAACTGCAGCTCGCGCACCAGCGGCCCGGAGGCGTCCCGGACCCGCTTCTGGAGCCAGGAGCAGGCCGAGGCGCCCTCGACCACCTGGACGTAGACGACCGGCGAGAGCGGGCGGAAGGTGCCCGTGCCGGACAGCCGCATCGGGAAGGGGCGGCCGGCCGTGGCGATCCGGGAGAGGTGCGCCTCGATCGCGGGCAGGTCGGCCGCCTGTGCCTCGGTCGGCGGGAGAAGGGTGACGTGGGTGGGGATGCCGTGTGCGGCAGGGTCCCCGAAGCTCGCGCGCCGCTCCTGGAGCAGGCTGCCGTAAGGCTCCGGGACCGCGATCGAAACGCCAAGCGTTACGGTCCCCACAGCGTTCTCCTCAATCGTCGATGGTCTGTTTTCGGTCGTGCCGACGCCAGTGTGGCCCCTGCGGCCGTGATCTCGCCAGGGCCCTTGGACTCAGTGCTTCGCGGGCAGAAGGCCCATCCGGTCGTAGGTCCGGGCGAGCGTCTCGGCCGCGACGGTCCTGGCCTTCTCGGCTCCCTCGGCCAGCAGGGAGTCCAGGGTCTCCGGGTCGTCCAGATATTCCTGGGTCCGGGTGCGGAAGGGGGTGACGAACTCCACCATGACCTCGGCGAGGTCGGTCTTCAGCGCGCCGTACCCCTTGCCCTCGTACTTCTGTTCCAGATCCGCGACGGTGGTGCCGGTGAGGGTGGAGTAGATACCCAGGAGATTGCTGACGCCGGGCTTCTTCTCCGCGTCGAAGCGGATCACGGTGTCCGTGTCCGTCACGGCGCTCTTCACCTTCTTGGCGGTGACCTTCGGGTCGTCCAGAAGGTTGATCAGGCCCTTCGGCGTGGACGCGGACTTGCTCATCTTGACCGCCGGGTCCTGGAGGTCGAAGATCTTCGCCGTCTCCTTGAGGATGTACGGCGCCGGGATGGTGAACGTCTCGCCGAAGCGGCCGTTGAAACGCTCGGCGAGATCGCGCGTGAGCTCGATGTGCTGGCGCTGGTCCTCGCCGACGGGGACCTGGTCGGCCTGGTACAGCAGGATGTCGGCGACCTGGAGGACCGGGTAGGTGAAGAGGCCCACGGTCGCCCGGTCGGCGCCCTGCTTGGCGGACTTGTCCTTGAACTGCGTCATGCGCGACGCCTCGCCGAAACCGGTGAGGCAGTTCATGATCCACCCGAGCTGGGCGTGTTCGGGGACGTGGCTCTGGACGAAGAGCGTGCAGCGCTCCGGGTCGAGGCCGGCCGCCAGCAACTGGGCCGCGGCGAGCCGGGTGTTGGCGCGGAGTTCCTTGGGGTCCTGCGGGACGGTGATCGCGTGCAGGTCCACCACCATGTAGAAGGCGTCGTAGGACTCCTGCAGCGCCACCCACTGGCGGACCGCACCGAGGTAGTTGCCGAGGTGGAACGAGCCTGCCGTGGGCTGGATTCCGGAGAGCACGCGGGGACGATCAGAGGCCATGGACCCATTGTCTCAGGTGTGGAACCGTTCTCCGGCAGCCGGTGGGGGAAAGATCCGGCCACGGCGCGGGGTGCTGTGCGGCCGGCCGCGGACCGGCCGGTGAGAGCCCGGCCGCGCTTCTTTCCGGCGGACCGGGGGCGCGGGCGCGCCGCCCGTGAGGCCCCCGGCAGGGGGTGCGGCACGAGGCGCGCCGCACGGCGCAGGTTTCCCCGGCCTGGATCCGACCGACGATACAAAGTGGGCACCACCCCCGCCCCCACGCCGCACGACGAACGGAGATCCCGTGTCGACCACGGAGAACGCCATCGCCTCCGCCGAGGCGCACAGCGCGCACAACTACCACCCGCTGCCGGTCGTCGTCGCATCGGCGGACGGCGCCTGGATGACCGACGTCGAGGGCCGGCGGTACCTCGACATGCTCGCCGGCTATTCGGCACTGAACTTCGGCCACGGCAACCGGCGCCTGATCGACGCGGCGAAGGCCCAGCTCGACCGCGTCACGCTGACATCGCGGGCCTTCCACCACGACCGGTTCGCCGAGTTCTGTGCGCAACTCGCCGAGCTCTGCGGCATGGAGATGGTCCTGCCCATGAACACCGGGGCAGAGGCCGTGGAGACGGCGGTGAAGACGGCCCGCAAGTGGGGCTACCGCGTCAAGGGCGTGCCGGACGGCATGGCGAAGATCATCGTCGCCGCGGACAACTTCCACGGCAGGACGACCACGATCATCAGCTTCTCCACGGACCACGAGGCACGGGCGGACTTCGGCCCGTACACCCCGGGGTTCGAGATCGTGCCGTACGGGGACCTCACCGCGCTCGCGGCGGCCATGACCGAGAACACCGTGGCCGTGCTGATGGAGCCGATCCAGGGCGAGGCCGGGGTGCTGGTCCCGCCGCCGGGCTACCTCGCCGGGGTGCGGCAGCTCACCCGGGAGCGGAACGTGCTGTTCATCGCGGACGAGGTCCAGTCGGGCCTGGGCCGCACCGGCAGGACCTTCGCGTGTGAGCACGAGGGGGTCGTGCCCGACATGTACGTGCTGGGCAAGGCGCTGGGCGGGGGTGTGGTGCCCGTGTCGGCCGTCGTGTCCTCGGCCGCCGTCCTCGGTGTCCACCGCCCCGGGGAGCACGGCTCGACGTTCGGCGGGAATCCGCTGGCCTGCGCCGTCGCCCTGGAGGTGATCGCGATGCTGCGCACCGGCGAGTACCAGCAGCGGGCGGCCGAGCTGGGTGATCATCTCCACCACGAGCTGGGGCTGATGGTCGGGGGCGGTGCGGTGGAGGCCGTACGCGGCCGGGGGCTCTGGGCAGGCATCGACATCGCACCGGCCCTGGGGACGGGCCGGGAGATCTCGGAGAAGCTGATGGACCGCGGGGTGCTGGTCAAGGACACCCATGGCTCCACGATCCGGATCGCCCCGCCGCTGGTGATCAGCAAGGAGGACCTGGAGTGGGGCCTGGACCAGCTCCGCGTCGTCCTGGCGGCCGTCTGAGCCCGGCAGTGGGCCCGGGGCCGGGGGGCGCGGCCTGCCGGGCGAGCCCGGGGGCCGCTACCCGCCGGGCTCAGAGGATGACGTGGGGGAGGAAGCGGGCGTACTCGTCCGTGACCAGACCCGAGGACTCCCGGATGCCGAGCCCGGCGGCCTCGTCCCCGACCACCCAGGCGCCGAGCACCACACGGTTGCCCGCGAAGTCGGGCAGCGGCGCCAGTTCCTGGTAGCAGCAGGGTTCGTCGCGCGTCACCGGCCCGCTGCCGGGTTCGTGGACGGTGACGCCGGCGCCCTCGCGGCCGAGCAGGGGCTTGGAGACGTAGCCGGCCCCGTGCGCCGAGGCCAGCTCGCGGGGGCCGTCGAGGTAGGCGGGCAGGAGGTTGGGGTGGCCGGGGTAGAGCTCCCAGAGGATGGCCAGCAGCGCCTTGTTGGAGAGGAGCATCTTCCACGCCGGCTCGATCCAGCAGGTGGTCCCGGTGCCTCCGCCGTTGTCGAGGGTGCTCAGCACATGGGGCCCGAAACCGTCCGTCGTCAGCCATTCCCACGGATAGAGCTTGAAGCAGCTGCGGATGAAGCGGAGCCGCTCGTCCACGAAGCGGCCGGACAGCCGGTCCCAGCCGATCCGCTCGACGGAGAGCGCCTCCGTCTCGATCCCCGCCTGCGCGGCGGTCTCCCGCAGATAGGCGACCGTCATGAGGTCCTCGCCCAGCTCGTCGCCGTCGGAGTGGGCGAAGTGCAGGGGGCCGGGCGGCAGCAGCGGGGCCTGCCGCTTCCAGGCGTCGACGAGGCGCTCGTGCAGGGAGTTCCACTGGTCGGCGCCGGGGAAGCGCTCCTCCATCCAGAACCACTGGGGGCTCGCGGCCTCCACCAGCGAGGTCGGCGTGTCCGCGTTGTACTCCAGCATCTTCGCCGGGCCGGTCCCGTCGTAGCGCAGGTCGAACCGGCCGTACAGGGACGGTAGTTCGGAGCGGCGCCGCCAGGACTCGGCGACCAGGCGCGCCAGCCTGGGGTCCGTGATGCCGAGGTCGGCGAAGCGGTCCTGGTCGACGATGTGCGCGGCGGCGGCGAGGCACATGGCGTGGAGCTCCTCCACGACCTCCTCCAGCGCCTCGACCTCGGGCAGTGAGAAGACGTAGTAGGCGCTCTCGTCCCAGTACGGGCGCAGGGAGCCGTCGGGGTAGCGGGTCAGGGGGTAGATCAGCCCCTGCTCCTCGACGGTCTCCTGCCAGCCGGTACGCGGTTCGGTGGTGCGGCGTTCCATGGGGTCTCAGCCGCCGCTGGAGCCGGAGGATCCGAATCCGCCGCGTTCGACGGCGGACTTGTCGAAACTGCCGCCGGACACCCGGTTGTTGTGGCTGCTGCCGCCGTAGTAGTACGTGCCGTGGCCGTCGCTGTCATCGCACTCGTAGTCCGGCAGGATCTCCTGGGTGACCCGGTCGACGCACCGCTCGTCCGGTTCCGATCCGCACGCGGTGAGCGTCGCCGCGAGTACACCCATGCCACCGAGCACCACGGTGCTCGACCTCAGCTTGCGCCTGTTCATGTCCTGCTCTCCCCCGTCGTTTCCACGAGCCGGTGCCCGTCGAGCCGGTGCCCGTCCGTAGCGAACCGCCAGTCAGATTAGATGCCCGAGCCATGTGGCCGAAACCGGGTACCACAAACGTCCTCCGCGGGGAGCGTCGCCGGGATGGGACTTTCGGCAGTGCCGGACGACGCACCGGGTCCGTACCGTCACTGCCGTGGACGCCATGACAAAGAGCGATGAGACCACGACCGCCACCCGTGCCGGGGCCCGGACGGGGACGGACGGTTCGCGGGGCCACCCGGACCTCTGGCCCCTCCTCGTCGCGGTGGCCGCCGGTCTGAGCGTGACGAACCTGTGGTGGGCCGTTCCGACCGCCGTCGTCGCGTTCCTGGCGGGGCGACGGCCGGGGAGGACGGCGCCGACCGCGCTCGCCCTGGTCGCGATCCTCGCGGCCGGTGTGGCGGCCCTGTCCGTCGTGCCCGCCTGGCTGCCCCTGGCGGGCCGGTTCGTGGCCGTGGTGGTCGTCGCCACGATGTTGCCCTGGTTCGCGGGCCGGTTCTGGCGCCAGTACCAGCAGCTCGTGCGGGCCGGGTGGGAGCGCGCGGGGCAGCTGCAACGCGAGCAGCGGCTCGTCGCCGAACAGGCGCGGCTGCGTGAACGGGCTCGCATCGCCCAGGACATGCACGACGTGCTCGGTCATGACCTGAGCATGATTGCCCTGTCGGCGGGCGCGCTCAAGCTCGCCCCCGGTCTGGAGGATCACCACCGGAGGGCCGCGGGTGACATCAGGGCCAGAGCCGCGGCCTCGGTGGAGCGACTGGGCGAGGTGATCGGTGTCCTGCGTGAGGACACCGGCGACACGCCCCGGGACATGGGCAGCGCCGGCCTCACGGAGCTGGCGTCCGAGGCCTCCGCCGCCGGGCTCTCGGTGGAGTTGCGCGTCGAGGGCGAGCCGGACGACATGCCGCCCGTCGTCGAACGGGCGGCTCACCGGGTCGTACGGGAGGCGCTGACCAACGTCGCCAAGCACGCGCCCGGCGCCGCAACGACCGTCCACGCCACGCATACGGCGTCGGAGACACGGATCGTGGTGGAGAACGGCCCGCCCTCACCGCCCGGACCGCGGACCTCGACCCGGGGGGCGGGGCTCGGCCTTGTCGGCATGGAGGAACGCGTGCGGTTGGCCGGCGGCTCCTTCGAACACGGCCCTCGCGGCGGGGGTTACGCGGTCACCGCGCGCATCCCGCACGCCCGCTCCTCCCCGCCACCGCCGCTCGCACCCGTGACCGCCCGGCAGGGCGGGTTGCCGCAGGAGCACCGCCGCGCCCGGCGCCGGGCCGGCCGGGCCATGGTGGCCCTGGTGATGGTGCCGCTGGTGACGGGGGCGGTGCTCAGCGGAGCGCTCGCGGGCTGGGAGATGCTGACGGCTTCGCAGGCGGTGCTGGACCCGCGTGACTTCGCCCGCCTCCGCGTGGGGCAGGATCGTGCCGAGGTGGAGGAGCTGCTGCCGGACCGGCAGACGGACCACCGACCGCCCGCTGCCGAGCCGACGGAAGGCGGCACGACATGCGTGTACTACGCGATGACGGCCGACCGGTTCGACGACCGGTCCGGCGACTCCTACCAACTCTGTTTCCGGAACGACACGTTGGTGTCCCTGGACACGATCACCCCGTGAACGTCCGATGATCCGGGTGCTGGTCGCCGACGACGAGCCGATGATCCGTGCCGGGGTGCGCGCCGTGCTCACCACGGCCCCGGACATCGAGGTCGTCGCCGAGGCCGTCGACGGGCACGATGCCGTGGAGCTGGTCCGGCGCCACCGCCCCGCCGTGGCCGTCCTCGACATCCGCATGCCGGGACTCAACGGTATCGACGCGGCGGCGGAGATCCG
This sequence comes from Streptomyces sp. NPDC006516, assembly GCF_040611875.1. Taxonomy (NCBI): domain Bacteria; kingdom Bacillati; phylum Actinomycetota; class Actinomycetes; order Kitasatosporales; family Streptomycetaceae; genus Streptomyces; species Streptomyces sp. NPDC006516. Next base: position 534,791 of record NZ_JBEXPD010000002.1, on the reverse strand, counting down.
CGACGTGGCGCCGGCGACAGGCGTGGTCATGCTGACCACCTTCGGCGAGGACGACTACATCCTGCGGGCACTCGGCGGCGGTGCGGCGGGCTTCCTGATCAAGTCCGGCGACCCGGAGGAACTGATCGCGGGAGTCCGCGCGGTGGCCGAGGGCGCAGCCTACCTGTCACCGAAGGTCGCGGCCCGGGTCGTCGCCCACCTCAGCGCGACGGGAGCCGGCACCCAGGCCGGCCGGCGCTCCGTCGCCCGCGAACGGGTCGCCGCCCTCACGGCCCGCGAACGGGAGGTGCTGGCCTTTCTCGGCGGCGGCCTGTCCAACGGGCAGATCGCCCGGCGCCTGCACGTGGTGGAGGGCACGGTCAAGGCCCACGTGAGCTCCATCCTGTCGCGGCTGGCCGTCGACAACCGGGCCGCTGCGGCGGTCGTGGCCCACGAGGCCGGGATCGTCCCTCCTCAGCCCTCCCAGCCGTGACACCGCCCTCCGGGCGAGGGGCAGGAACGCGAGCACCGAGGCCGCCACCACGGCGCCGCCGAGCACCGCGCCGGCGAGCACGTCGTGCGGGTAGTGGACGCCCACCAGCACGCGCAGCAGCGCGGCGGCCCCGGCGAGCGGCAGCGTCACCACTGCGAGGCGGGGCCGCAGCACGGCCAGCCCGACCGCCAGCCCGGCGGCGAGGGTGGCGTGGTTGCTCGGGAACGACCAGTCCCCCGGTGCGGGGCACTCCGCGACGGGTTCGAACAGCGTCCGTACGGCGCGGCACGGCCGTTCCTCGTCCACCACCAGCTTCAGGGCCTCGCTCGCCGCGTAGGCCACGACGGTCCCGATGCCGGTCAGCACGGACCCGGCGACCCCGTGTGCGTCGGCGCGCCGCAGTGCCGTCCACGCCGTCCAGGCCAGCAGCATTCCGAGGATCACCAGCGCGGCCTCGCCCGAGACCTCCAGCACGGGGCCCAGCCACGACGGCGCGTCCGCCACCGCACCGGTCAGCGACTGCCGCAGGGACGCCGAGGCCCCGTCGGTCACCTCGATCGTGCCGGCGTCGCCCAGTCCTCCGGGGGCCAGCCACACGACCGCTCCCGCCCCCGCACCCAGTAAGGCCGGTGCACCGAGCAGCCGGCCCGCCGGGACTCTCTTCCACGGTTCTCGTCTCATGGGAACCGAACGTAGGAGTGGGCCCGGCGCAGGACCCGAGCCGAACGGCACCCCCGGACCTGGACGTTCGTCAGGGTTGACAGCCCCGGACCCCCGGCGGCGCCTCCCCCGCCCCCTTCCGGCGGTCACCTGTACCTGTCGCCGCGCCCGCCTCCTAGGGCAGCACCCGGCACAGAGCGTCCAGCGCGCCCGCCCAGCCGCTCTCCGAGGGGGTGCCGTAACCGATGACCAGGCCCTCGCGGCCGGATGGCGCGTCCCGGTGCCGGAAGCGGGAGAGCCGCTCCAGCGCGAGCCCCTGCCAGGTGGCCGCCTGCACCACCGGCCCCTCGGTGCCTTCGGGGAGTTCGAGCACGGCGTGCAGCCCTGCCGCGATCCCGCTGACCCGGACGTCCGGGGCCCGTTCCGCGAGCGCCTCGACGAGCTGGTCACGGCGGCGGCGGTAGCGCAGGCGCATGGCCCGCACATGCCGGTCGTACGCTCCCGACCCCATGAACTCCGCGAGGGTCAGCTGGTCCGGCGTGGAGGACATCCACTCGGGACCGCCCCGCACGTCGCACACCTCCTCGACCAGCGCTTCCGGCAGCACCATCCAGCCCAGTCGCAACCCCGGCGCCAGCGACTTGCTGGCCGTCCCCATGTGGACGACGCTCTCCGGATCCAGCCCCTGGAGCGCGCCCACCGGCTGCCGGTCGTAGCGGAACTCGCCGTCGTAGTCGTCCTCCAGGATCAGGCCGCCCGAGGACCGCGCCCAGTCGACGGCCGCGGCCCGCCGGTCGGGGTGGAGCGGGACCCCCGTGGGGAACTGGTGCGCGGGGGTCAGCAGCACGGCGCCCACGCCCTGCGCCTGGGCCAGCTCGCCCGTCCTGGCGCCGAGCGCGTCCACCGGCAGGCACGGGGTGCGCAGACCCGCCTCCGTCAGGAGGTTCCAGTGGATGTCGAGCCCGTACGACTCGACGGCCGTCGCGCGCACCTTGCGGCGCCGCAGCACCTTCCCCATCAGCGAGAGCCCGTGGACGAATCCCGAGCAGATCACGATGCGTTCCGGATCCGCGTACACCCCGCGCGCCCGCGCGAGGTAGTCCGCCAGCGCGGTCCGCAGCTCGGCGCGGCCCCGTGGGTCGTCGTAGCCGAACGCCGCGTCGGGCGCGGAGGCGAGAGCGCGCCGCGCCGCCTTCAGCCATTCGGCGCGCGGGAAGGAGGAGACGTCCGGCGATCCCGGCATCAGATTGTGGGTGGGCCGCCGCCGCACCGGCCTGGAGCGCGCCTCCCGGGTGGCGCCGGCCGCGGTCGCCCGCTGGGCGACCCTGGTCCCCGAGCCCTGCCGGGCGGTGAGCCAGCCTTCCGCGACCAGTTCCGCGTAGGCGTCGGCCACGGTGTTGCGCGCGATCCCGAGGTCGGCGGCGAGCGTACGGGAGGAGGGCAGCCGGGTGCCCGGGGTCAGCCGCCCCGTGCGCACCGCGTCCCGCAGGGCGTTCATCAGTCCGCTGCGCAGTCCCGCGCCGACCGGTTCGATGTGCAGGTCGGCGCCGAAAGCGGCCCAGGAATCCGTCATGGAAATGGACCATACCGGTGCGCCACCCGGCGGTTAGCTTCGTATGCATGACGACTCAGACGCATCACGAAGCCCGCACCGACGACCGCGCCCCCGAGCACCCCGCCCGCCTGCAGTGGGCCCAGCTCGCCCCCGAGGTCTACAAGGCCATGGTCCGGCTGGACGCGGCGGCCCGTAAGGGGGTCGACCCGAAGCTGCTGGAGCTCGTGAAGATCCGTGCCTCGCAGCTCAACCACTGCGGCTTCTGCCTGGACATGCACACGAAGGACGCCATCGCCGCGGGCGAGTCCGTCGAGCGGATCGTCCAGCTCAGCGCCTGGCAGGAGTCCCACCACTTCTACACGGAGCGGGAGATCGCGGCCCTCGAACTGACGGAGGCCGTCACGGTCCTGACCGACGGATTCGTACCGGACGAGGTCTACGCCAAGGCCGCCGAACGGTTCGAGGAGGCCGAACTCGCCCAGCTGATCGCCTCGATCACGGTCATCAACGCCTGGAACCGCTTCGGTGTCACCTGCCGGCTGGCGCCCGGTCACTACACGCCCGGCTCGCTCGGCCACTGACGGGCCGACGCCCCGCCCTCCGCCCCCTCCTCGCACCGGAGCCCTGATGAACGAGCCCGTGTCCCTCTTCCGCGCGCTGCACCACGGCCGCGAGCCCGGTGACCCGCTGGTCCTGCCCGGCCCGTGGGACGTCCCGAGCGCCCGGGCGTTCGAGGACGCCGGTTTCCCGGCGCTCGCGACGCCGAGCGCCGGCATCGCGGCCTCCCTCGGGCACGCCGACGGGCGGACGCCCCCCGCCGAGATGTTCGCGGCGGTGGCCCGGATCGCCCGGGCCGTGTCCGTGCCCGTGTCGGCGGACGTCGAGGCGGGCTACGGGCTGGCTCCGGCGGAGCTCGTCGAACGTCTCCTGGAGGCCGGGGTGGTGGGCTGCAATCTGGAGGATTCGGCCGACGGTGTCCTCATCGATCCGCGGCGGCAGGCCGAACGGCTCGCCCAGGTGCGTGCGGCGGCGGGTGACCGCCTGTTCGTCAACGCCCGCGTGGACACGTACGTCCACGGGGGACGGGATGTCACGGACGTGGCCGCCGAGACGATCTCCCGTGCCCGCCTCTACGCGGAGGCGGGCGCGGACTGCGTCTATCCGATCATGGCCCCGGCAGAGGCGCTCCCCGGGCTGGCCGCAGCGGTACCCGTGCCGCTCAACGCCCTCGGTTCGCCCGACGGCCCGGAGGCCGTCCGCAGGCTCGGCGAACTGGGCGCGGCGCGGATCACCTTCGGGCCCCAGCTTCAGCGCAGGGCCGCGGAGGCGGTGCGCGGACTCGGCGACCGGCTGCTCGGCCGCTGAGCGGCCGGACCCGGAGCTCATGAGGGCGCCCCCCGGCGGCATGTGCCGCCGGGGGGCGCCCTCATGAGCTCCGGGTCCGGCCGGTGGCCGGGACTCCGGTCAGATCAGGCCGAGCTCGCGGACCGCGTCGCGCTCCTCGGTGAGCTCCTTGACCGACGCGTCGATGCGCGCGCGGGAGAACTCGTTGATGTCCAGGCCCTGGACGATCTCGTACGTGCCGTTCTTCGTGGTGACCGGGAAGGAGGAGATGATGCCCTCCGGGACGCCGTAGGAGCCGTCCGACGGGATACCCATGGAGGTCCAGTCGCCCTCGGCGGTGCCGTTGACCCAGGTGTGCACGTGGTCGATGGCGGCGTTGGCGGCGGAGGCGGCCGAGGACGCGCCACGGGCCTCGATGATCGCGGCGCCGCGCTTGGCGACGGTCGGGATGAAGGTGTCGGCCAGCCACGCCTCGTCGTCGACGACCTCGGCGGCGTTCTTGCCGGCGATCTCCGCGTGGAAGATGTCCGGGTACTGGGTCGCCGAGTGGTTGCCCCAGATCGTCAGCCGCTTGATGTCGGAGACGGCGGCGCCGGTCTTGGCGGCCAGCTGCGAGATCGCGCGGTTGTGGTCCAGGCGGGTCATCGCGGTGAAGCGCTCCGCCGGTACGTCCGGGGCGGCGGCCTGCGCGATGAGGGCGTTGGTGTTGGCCGGGTTGCCGACGACGAGGACCTTGATGTCGTCCGCGGCGTTGTCGTTGATGGCCTTGCCCTGCGGCTTGAAGATGCCACCGTTGGCGGAGAGCAGGTCGCCGCGCTCCATGCCCTTGGTGCGCGGGCGGGCGCCGACCAGGAGGGCGACGTTGGCACCGGCGAAGCCGACGTTCGGGTCGTCGGTGATCTCGATGTTGCGCAGCAGCGGGAAGGCGCAGTCGTCGAGCTCCATCGCGGTGCCCTCGGCGGCCTTCAGGCCCTGCGGGATCTCGAGGAGTCGGAGGTTGACCGGCACATCCGGGCCGAGCAGGTGGCCGGACGCGATGCGGAAGAGCAGCGCGTAGCCGATCTGGCCGGCTGCGCCGGTCACGGTGACATTCACGGGAGTGCGGGTCATGGCGATCTCCGTTAGACAGCTGGCGGTGGGGGTGCCCCTGGTGCTGGACATCCCTGAATCTTGACGTGAAGAGATATCCAGCGGTCAGGCTATCCGACGCGCGCCCTCCCGGCCGTCCGCCCCCCTGTGGCACCGCACACAGCCGGTTACGTACCGCGATCCGCCGTGGTCCCCGCCCTGCGGCTACTCGGCCACGGCGCAGCCGGTCGTCCCGGACGCGAGTGTGGCGCACGCCTTGGCGTCGGAGGCCTCGGCCACGGCGACCATCGGGGTGTACGCGTCGGCGTCCGCGTCCACCGTGCCCTTCTCCTCCGCCGGGCCCGCGGTGATCCGTACGGTGTCGCCGGTGGAGGCCTGTGTGATGCGCGCCCACGCGGCGCCGCAGGTCTCGCTGTAGCGGACCTCCAGGAGGCCGCCGTCGACCGTCGCCCTGGCGACCGTGTCGGCGAACCGGCCTCCGCAGCCCATGGCTTCGGGGTCCTGCCCCGTGCAGTCGGCGCCCTCGCAGTCGACCCCGGCGGGAGGCTGCGGGGCGCTGCCGGAGGGCTGTCCGGACGGGGTCGTGGCGGCCACCGTGTCGACGGCGTCGCCGCCACCGCCGAAGTCGGTGAGCAGCACGGCAGCCGCTGTCAGCAGGAACGCGCCCACGGCCCCCGCGAGGAACATCGTCACCCTGCGCAGCCGGCCGGGCTCCACCTCGGGGGCGCGGCCCGCCCGGGCCCCGCCTTCGTCCGGGCCCGCCGAGTCCGGTACCGGCCCCGGCCCCGGCTGGCGCGGAACGCGCGCGGGGGAGCCACGCCGCACGGGGACGGCCGCCGGGGCGGCCGCAACTCCGGCCTCACCGAGCGCCGCACGCGCCTGGGAGATCCTGATGGCCTCCATCGTCATGTCGTGGCGCATCTCGGAGCGGCTCCAGGCGCGCTCGGCGAGTTCCCACATGGTCGTCAGGTGGTGCTGCTGCGCGCCCGTGGCCTCGGCGAGCGCGACGACGGCCCCCTCGGGCGCGAGCAGCCTGCCGTTCAGATAGCGCTCCCAGGACGTCTTGCTGTAGCCGGTGCGGTCGGCGACCGCCGCCAGGCTCAGTCCGCTCCGGTCCACCAGCCCGCGCAGCTGACCGGCGAACTCCCGCATCTGCGGGTCGACTTCTTCCGGTAGCGCCTTCCAACGAGGCATAGCTTCCCCCCAGTCGATTTCCCACGGGCCTTCCCGGCGCGCCTCGCTCCCCCGGCGCCGGGCCGTTCCCTTTCGCCGGCACGTCGGCCCCACGCTCCGGACTACCCAGAAGGATGCACGGCCCGAGGTCGGCAGGTCCGGACGAAGAGGGGCACGGGTGCATTCGGCATGAGTGCGGGATCCGTAGTGCGCCGTAGCTCCACCGAGCGCCGGGTCCGGCCGTTGCGGGGCGATCACACGATGGCGGAATGGTCACTTCCGTGCCACAGGCGCCGGGCAGCCCTTGAACCAGCACCTCATGTCCATGACGCTTGTTGCAGGACAGGGCAAGGCCGCTCGACTCAGCTCATTCCGGTGCTTCCCGCACCGGTGTGCCCGGTCCGGTGTCCGTCCCTTCTCGGGGGAGGGGACGGGCACCCCTCTCCCCTCCGCGCGCCGTCAATTGCTCGCCGCTGCCCGGAACTTGGCCCACCCGCACCGCCGCTCCGGACCTATGGTGGGACGGTGACCTCTCTGCCGGAAGACCCACCGTCGCCGATCGGCGAGGACGACCGCGACTCGGCCGTGCGGCGGCTGCAGGACGCGTACACCGAAGGGCACCTCTCGCACGGGGAACTGGACGAGCGCCTCCAGCAGGCCCTGACCGCCAGGACATACGACCAGCTCGCTGCGCCTCTGGCCTCGCTCCCGGCCGGGAAGGCGGACACCACGTCCACGATCGCCGCCGCGGGCGGACGGATCACGCGGCGCGGAGCATGGCGGGTGCCCCGACGCCTCAAGGTGGAATCCGCGTTCGGAAAAGTGCGCCTGGATCTGTCCCGGGCGGTCGTCGAGCATCCGGTGATCGACATCGAGCTGCAACTCGGCACCGGCAGGGCCAGGATCACGGTGCCCCGCGACGCGATCGTCGACATGGAGGATCTGAACACCGGGTGGAAGGACGTCCGCCACAGGGCCCGGCAGCCCTCCGGCCCCGGCGGTCCGACGATCCGGATCTCCGGGACCATGGGGTTCGGGCGGTTGACGGTCCGCCACGCACGACGCTGAGCCCTCCCACGGCTGCGCCGGCGGAGCTCTTCGGCATCCGTCGCGCCGCACACGGTGCACGGCAACGGGGCCGCCGGGCCCGACGGCCCGGCGGCCCCGTGCGGGCACGGCGTCAGCGGATGGTGAAGTGGACCACGTCCTGGAGGAACGGCAGGTCCAGCAGGGGATCGGGCTGCGCCATCAGCGCCAGCAGCACGATCAGTGTCCCCATCAGGCCGTACGTGACGAGGTCGGTGAACCGGGACCGCACGGCGAGCATCCCGACGGAGGGGACGACCCACCGCAGCACCGCACCCGCGAGCATGGCGACGCCCATCAGCATGGCGCCGACCCGGAACGCCTCGGTGAACAGGTCGGTCCCCACGATCAGCAGCCCGACCCCGGCGGTGCAGAGCACGGTGAGCAGCGGCCACTGCCGTGCGGGAGCGGGGGCGTCACCGGGGGCGGCGCGACCGCCGCCCTCGGGGCGCGCGGTGTCCCGGGTCAGCGAGAAGCGGCGCGAGGGCGCCCTGGTCGAACCACTGCCCTCGGCCGGGTCACCACCGTCGTCCGTCACGACCGCCCCGCCCGGTTCGGCGGGCCGACCGGCCGGTCCGGCCTCTTCCGGCACCTCGGGGCCCTCGGGGGTGGCAGCGGCCTCAGCGGCCGTCGTAGCCTCCCCCGGCGAAACGGCGTCCTCCGATGTCACGGTCTTCCCAGGCATCCCGGCCTCCCCTGGCGTCACGGTCTCCTCGGGCGTCCTGGCCCGCTGGGACGTTGCGGTCTCCTCGGGCGGCCCGGCGGCCCTCCCGGACACAGACGTCCCTGCCTCCTCGGCCGGACCGTCCGCGTGCGTGCCGTCCGCCGGACTCGCACCAGCACCCATGCCGTTGCCTCCGGCCCGGGTCAGCCGGCGGATGCGGCGGACGCCTCGGCGGCGGCGCGCTCGGCCGCCTCGACCACGTTGACCAGCAGCTGGGCGCGGGTCATGGGGCCGACACCGCCCGGGTTGGGCGCGATCCAGGCCGCGACCTCCGCGACACCCGGGTGGACGTCGCCGACGATCTTGCCGTTCTCGTCCCGGCTGACGCCGACGTCCAGCACGGCAGCGCCCGGCTTCACGTCCTCGGGCTTGATCAGGTGGGGCACACCGGCGGCGGCGACGATGATGTCGGCCTGACGCAGGTGCGACGAGAGGTCACGGGTGCCGGTGTGGCACTGGGTGACGGTCGCGTTCTCGGACTTGCGCGTCAGCAGCAGTGGGAGCGGCCGGCCGATGGTGACGCCCCGGCCGACGACGACCACGTGGGCGCCGTTGATCTCCACGCCGTGGCGGCGGAGCAGGGTGACGACGCCCTGCGGGGTGCAGGGCAGCGGGCCCGTCTCGTTCAGCACGAGCTTGCCCAGGCTCATCGGGTGGAGGCCGTCGGCGTCCTTCGCCGGGTCCATCAGCTCCAGGATGCGGTTGGTGTCGATCCCCTTGGGGAGCGGCAGTTGCACGATGTAACCGGTGCAGTCCGGGTTGGCGTTGAGCTCCCGTACGACCTCCTCGATCTCCTCCTGGGTGGCGGTGTCGGGGAGTTCACGCTGGATGGATCCCATGCCGACCTGGGCACAGTCACGGTGCTTGCCGTTCACGTACCAGCGGCTGCCCGGGTCGTCCCCGACGAGCAGGGTTCCGAGGCCGGGTGTGATGCCCTGTGCCTTGAGGGCCGCCACGCGGACGGTCAGATCGGACTTGATCGCAGCTGCGGTGGCCTTGCCATCGAGAATCTGGGCAGTCATGACACCCATCTTCGCGGATGACCTGCCCCGCTTGCCAATTGCGGGTGCCCCGGCGTACGCGATGTTGCACTTGAGCAACAGCCAGTCATTGCGACTGGACAAACTTACGTGCCGCTTATAACGATGATGGCCGCAGTGCCGCAGAAGTACCGGGGGGCGGACCACTGACCTTTCTTTCCTCCGTGCGGCCGCGTCGTCCCCGCTTGCACGTTGGAGGAACCGCCCAGATGAGTTTCGGCGACCCGAACCAGAACCCGAACAACCCGTACGGCCAGCAGCCGCCGCAGGGCCAGCCCGGTTACGGCTACCCGCAGCAGGCCCCCCAGGGCGTTCCGCCGCAGCAGGGGCAGCCGGGCTACGGCTACCCGCAGCAGCCGGGTGTGCCGCCGCAGGGCCAGCCCGGCTACGGCTACCCGCAGCAGGCCCCGGGGACGATCCAGGCCAACAGCGGCTACATCAACATCCCGGCGCTCGGCACCGTCCAGATCGCCTCGATGGGCCGCCGCCTCGGCGCCCGTGCCATCGACGGTGTCGTCATCGGTGTCCTCTACGGCATCCTCAGCGCCATCGGTCTCGCCGGCGCCATGGGCATCGCCAAGAGCGCCGACGACTGCGGTTCGTACATGGACCCCGGTTACCAGGACTGTGTGAACGACGCCAGCGCCGGCATCATCGCCACGATGCTCGGTGCGGTCCTGATCTTCGCCCTGATCACCCTGCTCTACGAGTGGCTGATGATCGCCTTCGTCGGCGCCACGGTCGGCAAGATGGCCGTGGGCCTGCGCGTGGTCAAGGAGAACACCGGCCAGAACCCGGGCATCGGCGGCAGCTTCATCCGCTACATCATCCCGATCGTCGGCGTCTTCCTCTGCTACATCGGCGCGCTGCTCGTCTACCTGTCGCCGTTCTTCGACAACTCCGGGAAGCTGCAGGGCTGGCACGACCGTGCCGCCGGCACCCTGGTGATCAAGAAGTAGTACGCACCGCGGTTCAGCCGTCACGAAGGGCCGGAGAGATCCGGCCCTTCGTGCTGTCCGGGCCGGGGCGCCGCACCGCCCTACCGGAAGGCCGCGGGCTCCGGGCTGGTGCGCTCCATGACGACGAAGGGGCCCGCCTCGCGCGTGACGCGGTAACGCGCCTCGGGGTGGAGCTGCTCGGCGTACTTCACCGGGTCGTCGATCGGCCGTGACCAGCCGAAGTCCCGGTTGATCGCGACGATGTCGGGCGCGGTGCCGGGGGCCCCTCCGACCCAGTAGACCGTGCGGTCCCCGGTGAGGTGCGCCATCAGCGTGATGTCCGTCTCCACCCGGGCACCGGGCGGGATGGCCTCCAGGGCCTGCTCGGCGGAGTGGGTGCGCGCGTCGGCGCGGTACGTCTCCGGGCGCAACAGCTCCCGGAACGGAAGGTGCTGGGTGAGCGTGACGGCGATCGCCACGGCGACGGGGGCGGCGACACCGGCGTAGGAGACGACCCAGGGCCGTTTCGAGCTCCTGCTGCGGCGGATGCCGTCGGCCATGGCCAGGAAGACCACCGGCATCAGGATCGCGCTGTAGTGCCAGACCATGCCCCAGTGGTTGGAGTCCTGGGAGAGCAGACGCCAGCCGATGGTGGGCAGGACGAGCAGGATCAGGGGAGAGCGCAGGGCCATGAAGGCGGTGATGCCGACGAGGAAGACCAGCATCTCCAGCTTGACGGACGAGTTGAACACGCCGAGGACGGAGTCGAGGAGGGAGACCTCCTGCCCGCCGTTCTCCTCGATCTTCTTCCAGTAGTCGTACGTCCCCGCGCTGCTCGCCGCCGGTATGAGCACCAGGACGGTCATCACGAACGCGAACACACCGAAGGCGGCCAGCAGGAAGCCCTGGAACCGCCGTCCGTACACGGCCAGCAGTACGCCGACGACGGCGACGGTGACGCCGAGGTCCTCCTTGACCAGCACCAGCGGCAGCGACCAGAGGACGACGGCCCGCCAGCGCTCCATGAGCAGGGCGCGGCAGACCAGGGCCAGCAGCGGGACGGCGAGGGCTATCTCGTGGAAGTCCGCCTTCACCGCTTCCTGGAGCCCCCAGGACAGGCCGTACGCGACGGTGACGCAGAGGCCGGAACGCCCGCCCAGGATCTGCTGGGCGGTGCGCCCGACGATCACGGCGGAGGCCGCGAAGAGCGCGGCCTGGGCGAAGAGCAGGGCGACGGCGGACGGCCAGATCCAGTAGAGCGGGACGAGGAGGGCCACCAGGGGGCTGAAGTGGTCGCCGAGTATGAGATAGCCGGGGCCCTTGATGTCGACGACCGGGGCGTCGAACCCGGCGTACGCCCGCACCTCCTGCTCGAAGATGCCCAGGTCCCAGGAGGGCGACTGGAAGTGGCTGTACCGCAGGTAGGCGTAGAGGAAGTAGATCGCGCACAGGACCACGGCGGCGATCAGATACGGACGCAGCGGCGCCGGACGCGGCGTGACACCGGCCGGGGTCCGCTCCTCGGAGTCCTCGGACACCTCGGTCACGCTCTCGTTCAGATCAACCACGATGCCCCCGCAACGCCCATCCCTCACTGGTCAACTGCCGGTCGCACCGGTCCCGCCCGCCACGGTCCGGCAAGGCCATTCATTAGAACAGAGGGGCGACCGGCATCCGTACGCCGGGACGCACCGCAGGCCGCACCCCGGCGAGGGTGCGGCCTGCGGTGGTGCTGCGACCTGGAGGTCAGTGGAAGAAGTGGCGCGTGCCCGTGAAGTACATGGTCACGCCCGCCTTCCGAGCGGCCTCGACGACGAGCTCGTCACGGACCGAGCCGCCCGGCTGCGCGACGGCCTTGATGCCTGCGGCGGTCAGGATCTCCAGACCGTCGGGGAAGGGGAAGAAGGCGTCGGACGCGGCGTACGACCCCCGGGCCCGCTCCTCGCCCGCGCGCTCGACCGCGAGCTTGGCGGAGTCGACGCGGTTGACCTGGCCCATGCCGACGCCGACCGAGGCGCCGTCCTTGGCGAGCAGGATCGCGTTGGACTTGACGGCGCGGCAGGCCTTCCACGCGAAGGCGAGCTCCCGGAGCTCCTCGGCGGAGAGCGCCTCGCCGGTGGCGAGGGTCCAGTTGGCCGGGTCGTCACCGTCGGCCTGCAGCCGGTCGGTGACCTGGAGCAGGGCGCCGCCGTCGATCGGCTTGACCTCGACCTCGGAGGCCGGGGCGTCGGGGCAGCGCAGCACCCGGATGTTCTTCTTGCGGGCCAGCACCTCGACGGCGCCGTCCTCGTACGCCGGGGCGACGATGACCTCGGTGAAGATCTCCGCCACCTGCTCCGCCATCTCGACGGTCACCGGACGGTTGACGGCGATGACGCCGCCGAACGCGGACAGCGGGTCGCAGGCGTGCGCGTTGCGGTGCGCCGTGGCGACGTCGTCCGCGACGGCGATGCCGCACGGGTTCGCGTGCTTGATGATCGCCACGCACGGCTCGGCGTGGTCGTAGGCGGCGCGGCGCGCGGCGTCGGTGTCCGTGTAGTTGTTGTAGGACATCTCCTTGCCGTGCAGCTGCTCGGCCTCGGCGAGACCGCCCTCGCCCGAGGTGTAGAGCGCGGCGGGCTGGTGCGGGTTCTCGCCGTAGCGCAGGACGTTCTTGCGCGCGTAGGTCGCACCGGAGAAGTCGGGGAAACCCGAGTCGTCCGCGGCCGCGTACCCGTCGGCGAACCAGGCGGCGACGGCCACGTCGTACGCGGCGGTGTGCTGGAATGCCTCGGCGGCGAGCCGCTTGCGGGCGGTCAGGTCGAAGCCGCCCGCCGCGACCGCGGCGAGGACGTCGGCGTAGCGCTCCGGGCTGGTGACGACCGCCACGGACGGGTGGTTCTTGGCGGCGGCGCGGACCATCGACGGGCCGCCGATGTCGATCTGCTCCACGCACTCGTCGTCGGACGCACCGGAGGCGACGGTCGCCTTGAACGGGTAGAGGTTGACGACCACGAGGTCGAACGGCTCCACACCGAGCTCGGCGAGCTGCTCGCGGTGGGCGTCCAGGCGCAGGTCGGCGAGGATGCCGGCATGCACACGGGGGTGCAGCGTCTTGACACGGCCGTCGAGGCACTCGGGGAAGCCGGTGAGCTCCTCGACCTTCGTGACCGGTACGCCGGCGGCTGCGATCTTCCCGGCGGTGGAGCCGGTGGAGACCAGCTCGACACCCGCCTCGTGCAGACCGCGGGCGAGGTCTTCGAGCCCTGTCTTGTCGTAGACACTGACCAGGGCGCGGCGGATGGGCTTATTCACCGACATGACCGAGATGAACCTTTCGTCCCTCAATGCGATAGCCGTCACGGGCGAGACGCCCCACGGCCTCGACGAGCAGCTTGCGCTCGACTTCCTTGATGCGTTCGTGGAGGGCGGCTTCGCCCTCCGCCGTTTCCTCTTCGGTCACCTCGACCACGCCCTGCGCGATGATCGGACCGGTGTCGACGCCGTCGTCGACGAAGTGGACGGTGCACCCGGTGACCTTCACGCCGTACGCGAGGGCGTCGCGGACGCCGTGAGCACCGGGAAAGCTGGGGAGCAGGGCGGGGTGGGTGTTGACGACCCGGCCACCGAACTCGGCGAGGAAGCCCTTGCCCACGATCTTCATGAATCCCGCGGACACGACGAGGTCCGGGCGGTGTGCGGCCACGGCCGCGGTCAGGGCGGCGTCCCAGTCGTCGCGGCTCGTGTACTCGCCGAGCTTGCACACGAAGGTGGGAAGTCCGGCGCGCTCGGCGCGCTCGATGCCGACGGTGCCGTAACGGTCCGCGCCGACCGCGACGATCCGGGCGCCGTAGCCCTCGGGGTCGTCACCGATCGCGTCGAGCAGCGCTTGGAGGTTCGTGCCTGAACCGGAGACGAGCACGACCACACGGGCCGGAGCGGCGGAGGGGGGCGGGGAGGCCACGGCAGGGCCCTTTCTCGCGTGATGGAGCGGGTACGCGATGTACAGGAGATGCGTTTGTATGGTCGTACGAAAGAGGCTTGCCCCGGGATACGGGGAACTCTACGAACGGTCCGACCGTCAGCAACGATACCGGCACTCCTGGCGGCCCCCACGGGACGGGGGCGTGGCCGAGAGGTAGCGTCAGGGGTCAGGGAACCGCCCCCGGGCGGAAATGACGAGATGGGGAAGACGTTCACCACATGCCGGACCGCCTCCGCACCGCCCTTGGCCACCCGCTGCCCGAGCGGGCATCCATGCTGATGCGGGAACGCCAGTCCTCTTCGCCGGAATCCTCGTCGGGCTCGGGGTCCTCGGGCTCCTCCTCGGGGTCGGGCGCCCCCTCGGGCTCCTCCTCGGGGTCCTCCTCGGGGTCGGGGTCCTCCCCGGCGGGAGGGACTCCTTCGGGGTCCTCTTCCAGGCCCTCCGACGACAATCCGTTCGCCGCGCCCCCCGAGGACCGCCCCGACCAGCCGTGGCAGCCCCGTCACCCTTCCCACGCGCCAGGCGACCAGGGCGACCAGGGCAACGGCGGAAACGGCGGCGGCGACGACCGTCCGGTCTGGGGCAGCCAGTGGAGCGACCGGCAGCCCGGCCGGCAGGGCGGTGGCTTCGGCGGCCGTCCCGGCGGTGCCGGCGGGCCGGCCGGCCAGGGTGGTGGCCCCGAGAACACTCCCGGCGGACTCCGCTGGGACCCGACGGACCCGGCCCAGCGGCGTGCGCGCTATGCGGTGCTGGGCGGCATGTGGGCCTTCTTCTTCGCCCTGTTCGACCTCCCCGAGATCGCGATGCTCCTCGGCGCCCTCGCCGTGTACTGGTCGATCAGCGCACTGCGCGGCGGTCCGCGGAAGGCCCAGGGGTCCGGGGCGGCGACGGGCGCCGCAGGTGACGCGCGCGGCCAGGACCGGGCGCCGGCGCCCACCCCGCCGGGTACCCCGCCCGGGGCCGTCCAGGGAGCCGCGCAGAACACCGGCCGCCAGCAGACAACGGCGGCGGTCAGCGGCCTCGTGACGGCGCTGCTCGCCCTGGCGATCGTCGCCACCGGCTACACGGTCCAGCTGGTCTACCGCGACTACTACACCTGCGTGAACGACGCGCTCACCAAGACCGGCGCGCTGTCCTGCAACGACAAGCTGCCCGACCCGCTGGAGCCCTTCTTCGGCGTGCGGAAGTAGCTCCGCCGCCCCGGGCAATCACCGCGGAGCGTCGTCCCGGCCGGGATCGGGGTGCCCAGGGGCATCCGGATCCCGGCCGGCCCGCTCTCCGGGCTCGGCAGCGCCTCCGGAGCCGGGCTCCGTGCCGGACTCCGCCGCCCTCTCCGGTGTCGCCTGTGGAGCCCCTGACACGGGCATCGCGGCCTCCCGTACGGGTGCGGCCTGCTGCACGGGTCCGGCCTCCCGTACGGGGGCGGCCTTCTGCACGGGTGCGGCCTCCCGTACCGGTGCCACGTCCTGCCCCGGCGTCGCGGCCTCCCGTACCGGCGTCGCGTCGGGCCTCGCCCGGGACGCTGCGGCCTCCTCCACGGCCGTCGCCGGCCCCGGCGCGGGCCCAGGGCCCGTCGGGAAGTCCGCCATCAGGCCACCCGAGCTCTTCTTCAGCGCGGCCCAGCGCGTCTCTCTCGCCCCGTCCTCGTGCCAGGGGTCGGCGGACAGGAAGTCGTACAGCTCCGGCTCCTCGTTCACTCCCCCGAGGCCGTCAGCCGCGCCGCGCTCAGCCTTGCGATCCGTCTTCTGCTCCGCTTTGCGATCCGTCTTCTGCTCCGCCTTCTGTTCCGTCCGCACCGGCTCGTCCTTCGCCGCGTCCCACCTCCATCCCCACCGCTGCTCCCGCAGCCGCCACGCCCTCAGCAGCAGCGCCGCCGGTACGCCGACCACAGCCGTCCACAGGAGTGCGGCCGGACCCACCAGCCACCACACCGGGCCGAACTCCGCCAGCGCCCCGGTGCCCAGCGGGCCGCCCGACGCCGCCGCCAGCACCGCGGCACCGGCCCCGCACCCCAAGGCGGCCAGCCCCGCCACCAGCGCCGTGTGCCCCTGGCTCCACGCCTCCCCGCGCATCCCGCGCACCGGCGCCGCCCCCCGTGCGGTGAACCGGGCGACGGCCAGGGCGGCCACGGCGGGCACCGCGGCCGCCGCCCAGTTCGCCGCCGTACCCGGGCCGTGGGAGGGGACCGCCGCGAGCAGCGGGAACTCCGGCAGCGCGGGGGGACCGGTGAAGGCGAAGGGGGTGGCCGTGGACGCCGTACCGAGCGCGAATCCAGGGCCGAGGCCGTAGGCGGCCCCCCACATCGCGGCGTTCGGTACGAGCGCGGCCGTGAGCAGGAGGACGGAGACCCGGCCCGCCCAGTCGCCCGAGAGCCCCGTGAACGACTCCCTCGCAGCCCCCGCGTGCCACATCAGCGCCACCGCCACCAGCAGCGCTCCGCCGCCCAGCAGCACCAGCAGCCCGGCGGACGCGGACCTCACCGCCGTACCGGCCTTGGCCCGGAACCGGGTGCGGGCGGCAGCCTCCTGCACCCTCAGCGGTGCCCAGACCAGCAGCGGAGTCAACGGCCGCCCCCGCGCGGTCCATACCCCCACGGCTGCGGCGCCGGTCACCACGAAGGCCAGGGGGAAGGCGAGCGAGGCCCGCTCCGGCGGCAGTACACCGCCCCGCGCGTACTCCGCCGCGGCCAGCACCACCAGCAGATACCCGGCACTCACCGCGCAGAAGGCCCCCACGGCCGAATGCCTGCCCGCTGCCTCCGCGTCGGCGGCCGTCGCATCCGCGGCAGCGGCGTCCTCGTCTCCGTCACCCTCGCCGTCGGCATCGGCCGAGTCCCTGGCCGCCCGGTGCACGAGCCATACGGGCAGCACGCAGAGCAGCAACGGCACGGTGGCCATGGGCGAGGGGTGACCGCCGACCGTGTCGGCCCGGACGAGTTCGGCGCCGTGGGCGAGCAGCCAGAGCGAGGTCGCCACATGGAAGGCACCGTCCGGCCCGCTGTCGGGGTACGGAGAGCTGATCCACAACACCATGACCAGGACGGCCAGCGTGCCGAGTCCGAGCCCCGCGGCGATCACCCCGCGCACGAACGCGGAGACGAGTACGGCGGACCTGCTCCGCCCGGCGGGCAACATCGTGCTGCGCTCGGTCACTTGGGTCACACGGCCATGCTGCCAACGACACGCGCCTATTCCGTGTAACGGGCGAATGGCCGCTGTGTCGCCCAATATACGTTTATGTACTTTTTCACCCAGTGCAGTGGCACCACGGACGGGGAGCGGCCATGACGCCGCGCGCGGCACGGAGCTCCGCCGGTCCGGCGCCCGCCGCCCCGCTGCCCTCCCCCGAGGAGCGCCGCAGGCTCCGTGAGGCGAGGGCACTGAGTGCAGACCAGGTCGCGGCAGCCGTGGGCGTCACACCCGCCACCGTCCGCGCCTGGGAAGCCGGCCGCACCAGCCCACGAGGCCGCCGGCGTGCGGCCTACGCCCGGCTGATCGGCTCCACCGAGACCCGCCCCGAGCCGCACCCCTCCGTCGAAGCCACCGGGAGCACCACGATGTCCCCGACCGAGCCCGGCACCGCCCCGGCCGCCTCGTCACCGGACGCACCGTCAACCGGCGCACCACCGAACACCGAACCACCACAGGACTCGCCGCCATCGACCGTGGCGCCGGCACCCGCGCCGCCACCGGACGCACCGTCATCGAGCGCCCCGCCGAATCCCGCGCCCCCGCCGGACGCACCGTCATCGAGCGTGCCACCCAAGGTCGTACCGTCGTCGGGCGGGGCGCCGACCGGCCTGCTGTCACTCCGCCTGCCGCCCGCGCACGCTCCCGCCCCGGCCGCCGCGGTCCAGGCCACCGACCCGGCCTCGGAGGCGCCGAGGTGTCTCACCGCCGAAGCGGCGTTCGACGCCCTGTACGACTACGCGGCTCCCGGCCTCACCCGCCAGGCCTACCTGCTGACGGGCCGCCGGAAGCTCTCCCGGGAGGCCGTCGAACACGCCTTCCGTATCGCCTGGCAGCGCTGGCCCGAGGTGGCCAGGGACCGGGATCCGGCGGGCTGGGTGCGGGCCGCAGCGTACGAGTACGCGATGTCACCCTGGCACCGGCTGCGCCGTACGCACCGCCGGCTCGACCCGCTGCCCGAGGCCCCGGAGCGGCGGGTACTGCTGGACGCGCTGCTCGGCCTCCCGGCCTCGTACCGCCGCACGCTGCTGCTCCACGACGGTGTGGGCCTCGGGCTGCCCGATACGGCCGCGGAGACCGAGGCGAGCACGCCTGCCGCCGCGAGCCGGCTGCTCAACGCCCGGGCGTCGGTCACCGAGCGGCTGCCCGCCCTGGCCGAGCCCGCGGACGCCGTCGGCCGGTCCGAGGTGCTGCACGAGCGGCTCGGCGAGCTCGCCCTCGCCGAGGACGTGCCCGCACCGCCTCCCGCCCCGGCCGTGCGCGCGGCAGGCGAGCGCATCGCCCGGCTCTGGACCCGCGCGGCGTTCGGCTTCGCCGTGCTGCTCATCGGAACCACGGCCTTCACGCTTCAGACGGCCCCCACCCAGTACGAGCAGCCGCTGGCCCCTCCCGAACGCGTGGGCGGCGTACCCCCGCGAGGCGGTCCCGAGAAGCTGACTCCGCAGGACCTGAAGCTGCAGAAACTGCTGCGGGAGAAGCTCGCGCACGGTCCGGAGCGCCTGGTTCCGAAGATCCCCTGACCGCGCCCGCGACCGGTTCACCCGCGACCGGCTCCCCCGGGGTACGGAAACGGCGCGGGCCCGCACCCCCCATCGCGGAGGGGTGCGGGCCCGCGCCGTTTCCGCCGTGCGGCGGTGACGCGGTGGGCTGTCAGCCGCCGAGGATCTCGCGGGCCAGCTTGGCGGTCTCGGTCGGCGTCTTGCCGACCTTCACGCCTGCGGCCTCGAGGGCCTCCTTCTTGGCCGCGGCGGTGCCGGAGGAGCCGGAGACGATGGCGCCCGCGTGGCCCATGGTCTTGCCCTCGGGGGCGGTGAAGCCCGCGACGTAGCCGACGACCGGCTTGGTGACGTTCTTCGCGATGTAGTCGGCGGCGCGCTCCTCGGCGTCGCCACCGATCTCGCCGATCATCACGATGAGGTCGGTCTCCGGGTCCGCCTCGAACGCCGCGAGGGCGTCGATGTGCGTCGTGCCGATGACCGGGTCGCCACCGATGCCGACGGCGGAGGAGAAGCCGATGTCACGGAGCTCGTACATCATCTGGTAGGTCAGCGTGCCGGACTTGGACACGAGACCGATGCGGCCGGGCTTGGTGATGTCGCCCGGGATGATGCCGGCGTTGGACTGGCCGGGGGTGATCAGGCCGGGGCAGTTCGGGCCGATGATCCGGGTCTTGTTGCCCTTCGAGCCGGCGTACGCCCAGAAGGCGGCCGAGTCGTGGACGGCGATGCCCTCGGTGATCACGACGGCCAGCGGGATCTCGGCGTCGATCGCCTCGACGACGGCGGCCTTCGCGAAGGCCGGCGGCACGAAGAGGACGGACACGTCGGCGCCGGTCTTCTCCATCGCCTCGGCGACGGAGCCGAACACGGGTACCTCGGTACCGTCGAAGTCGACGGAGGTGCCCGCCTTGCGGGGGTTCACGCCACCGACGATGTTGGTGCCGTCGGCCAGCATGAGCTTGGTGTGCTTCATGCCCGTGGCGCCGGTCATCCCCTGGACGATGACCTTGCTGTCCTTGGTGAGGAAGATAGCCATGGTGTTGGAGTCCCTCGTCCCTTACTTCGCAGCCGCGGCGAGCTCGGCGGCCTTGTCGGCCGCGCCGTCCATGGTGTCCACACGCTGAACGAGCGGGTGGTTGGCGTCGGAGAGGATCTTGCGACCCAGCTCCGCGTTGTTGCCGTCGAGGCGCACGACCAGCGGCTTGGTGACGTCCTCGCCCTTGGACTTGAGGAGCTCCAGGGCCTGGACGATTCCGTTGGCGACCTCGTCGCAGGCGGTGATGCCACCGAAGACGTTGACGAAGACGGACTTGACGTCCGAGTCGCCGAGGATGATCTCCAGGCCGTTCGCCATGACCTCGGCGGAGGCGCCGCCACCGATGTCGAGGAAGTTGGCGGGCTTCACGTTGCCGTGCTTCTCACCGGCGTACGCGACGACGTCCAGGGTCGACATGACCAGACCGGCACCGTTACCGATGATGCCGACCTCGCCCTCGAGCTTGACGTAGTTGAGGTTCTTGGCCTTCGCGGCGGCCTCGAGCGGGTTGGCCGCGGCCTTGTCCTCGAGCGCCTCGTGGCCGGGCTGACGGAAGTCGGCGTTCTCGTCGAGAGACACCTTTCCGTCCAGCGCCAGGATGCGGCCGTCCTTGGTCTTCACCAGCGGGTTGACCTCGACGAGGAGCGCGTCCTCGGCGACGAAGGTGTCCCACAGGGTCACCATGGCCTCGGCGACACCCTCGGCCACCTCGGCCGGGAACTTCGCCTGGGCCACGATCTCGCGGGCCTTCTCGATGTCGACGCCGTCGACGGCGTTGACCGGGACCTTCGCGAGGGCCTCGGGGGTCTTCTCCGCGACCTCCTCGATGTCCATGCCGCCCTGCACCGACGCCATGGCGAGGAAGGTGCGGTTGGTGCGGTCGAGGAGGTACGAGACGTAGTACTCCGCCTCGATCTCCGGGGACAGCTCGGCGATCATCACCTTGTGGACCGTGTGGCCCTTGATGTCCATGCCGAGGATGTCGGTCGCGCGAGCGACCGCCTCGTCCGGGTCTGCCGCCAGCTTCACGCCGCCGGCCTTGCCTCGGCCACCGACCTTCACCTGCGCCTTGACGACGGACTTGCCGCCCAGCCGCTCGGTCGCCTCGCGGGCTGCCTCAGGCGTGTCGATGACTTCACCGGCCAGCACCGGTACACCGTGCTTGGCGAAGAGGTCCCTCGCCTGGTACTCGAACAGGTCCACGCGCGTCCGTCCCTTTTAGTGGTCTCGCGGTTCGTTTTCTGCGTGGGCGTGCCGCGAGGGCAACGTGACTGCGCAGTCACTAGGGAGGCGCACACGGTGACCGGGTACGCGGCATGTCCATCCGGCAGGTTATCCCCCGCGCTCGTCCGGACCCTAAATTGCAGATCACACCCGGGCGGTGATAACGGTCACAGATCACGCTGGTGACCGGGGTGCCGAGGACAAAACGGCGCGGGTTCGCCGAGGTCCGGGGAGGTCCTGCCGGGTGGCGGGGGCCGGCCGCGCCGCGGTCAGACGCCGGGGTCCGGTATCGGCAGGGGCCGCTTCTCGATCGCGGCGGCCATCACCTCCGGGAAGAGGTCGGGCGTGCAGGCGAAGGCCGGTGCGCCGAGTGCCCCGAGCGCGGCGGCATGCTCCCGGTCGTACGACGGCGTGCCGTCGTCGGACAGTGCCAGCAGGGTCACGAACTGCACACCGGACGCCCGCATCGCGGCGGCCCGCTCGATCATGCCTTCACGGATGCCCCCCTCGTGGAGATCGCTGATGAGTACGACGACGGTGTCGGCCGGACGGGTGATCCTGGACTGGCAGTAGGCGAGCGCCCGGTTGATGTCGGTGCCGCCGCCGAGCTGGGTCCCGAACAGCACGTCGACCGGGTCGTCGAGCTGGTCGGTGAGATCCACGACCGCCGTGTCGAAGACGACGAGCCGGGTCGCCAGGGTGCGCATGGAGGCGAGCACCGCGCCGAAGACCGCGGCATGGACGACGGAGGCGGCCATGGACCCCGACTGGTCGACGCAGAGGATGACGTCCTTCCGTACGGACCGGTCGGAGCGGGCGTAACCGACGAGGCGCTCGGGGATCACCGTGCCCGCGCCTCCGGCTCCGGCTCCGGCTCCGGCTCCGGCTCCGGGCAGCGGTACGTAGTTCTTGAGGTTGGCCCGGATCGTGCGGTCCCAGTCGATGTCCCGGTGGCGCGGCCGGCCCGCTCTCGCCGAGCGGTCCAGGGCCCCGGTGAGCGCCGCCCGGGTGCGGGCGGCCAGTCGGCGCTCCAGGTCGTCGGCCACCTTCCGCACGACGGCACGGGCGCTCTCCCTCGTGGTCTCCGGCATGGCCTTGCCGAGCGAGAGCAGGGTGCCGACGAGGTGGACGTCGGGCTCCACCGCCTCCAGCATCTCCGGCTCCAGGAGCAGGGAGGACAGCCCGAGCCGGTCGATGGCGTCACGCTGCATGACCTGGACGACGGGGCTCGGGAAGTATCTGCGGATGTCGCCCAGCCAGCGGGCGACGGACGGGGCGGACGCCCCGAGGCCTCCGGAACGCCCGGCCGGCCCCCTGCCGCCCGGCCTCCTCGCGCCGGCCGGCTTCTTCCCGTCGCCGTAGAGCGAGGCCAGTGCCGCGTCCATCTCGGCGTCGCGTCCGCTGAGCGCGGGTCCCGTGGGCCCGGCGCCGTCCGCGCCCAGCACCAGGCGCCAACGCCGCAGCCGCTCCTCCTCGGTCTGAGCCACGGTCATCGCCTTCTCCTCTCCGTCGTTCCTGGTGGCGCACGGTCGAGGTTCTTCGCCTCGGCCTGCGCCCGGCCCGTGGTCATCCGTTCTCCGCCCGCGCCGCCGGGGCGCCGCAGCCGAGCAGCAGCCGGAGCACGGGGACCACCGCGTCGGCCCGTTCCTCGTCGAGTCCTTCACCGAAGCCCTGCGCTGCGGTGCCGGCCCCGCCGCCGGTGCGCCCCGCTTCGGGCCCCCGGCGTACGAGGTCGCCCAGGGCACGCCGCGCCCCGGGTTCGTAGTCGGAGAACGTGCGGCGCAGCAGGGGGAGTACGCCGGTGAACTCCCCGGCCGGTATGCCCGTCAGCCAGGCGTCGACGAGCCCGAGGAGCCGCTCGTCGTGGACGAGCAGCATGCCCCCGCCCGTCTCCGCGCCGACGAATCCCTCGATCCACGCCGCTGCCTCGGCGGGTGGGGTACCGGGCGAGAGGGCCTGCCCCATCAGCCGTGCCGCCTCGCTCCCCGTGAGCAGCCCGTCGTCCAGCAGCAGTCGCGTGGCACGTCCCCGGATCACCCCGGCGACGGCGTCCCTGGCGGAGAGTTTGCGCAGGGTGCCGGCCCAGCGCTCGGCCGGCCCCTCGGCCCGTACGGCGTCGGCGAGCAGTCCGATCGCCGTGTGCACACCGTCCAGCCGGCCGTGCATCTCGGCCGCGGCGTCCGTGTCGAGGCCGGTGCAGGCGGGCGGCAGGCCGACGCAGACGCGCTCGGCGATGCCGACCGTGACCTCCGCCAGTGCCGCGCCGTCGGTGGACCGGACGTCCCCGTACCGCAGGGAGCGGGCCAGGGCGGGCAGCGCGTCGGCGAGATGGCCGACGTCGGCGTCGAGTGCGGCCCGGTCGGCGAGCGCACGCATCACGACGGGCAGGACCTCGGACAGCCCGGCCAGGAGGCATTGCTCGGCGAGCGCGGTGACCCCGGCGAGCGACGACACCGAGACGGCGTCCGCTTCTGCCTTCGCGCTTGCCGCGGCGAGCACGGTCGTGCCCCAGACCCCGGCTTCCGCGATCCGCACGAACAGCTCGGGTTCCCAGCGCAGCCGCCAGCTCTCCCGGAAGGTCCCCGTGCTGCCGCGCCCCGCGAGGGGGGCGCCCCAGTCCACTCCGAGCAGCCGCAGCCGGTGGAGGAGTCTGCTGCGGGCGGCGTCCGTCTCCTTGCGCAGGTCGAGGTCCAGCTCGCGCTCCCGCGCCTCGGGTCTGAGTCTGAGAGTGCGCTGCTGTCCGTCCAGGTCCCGTTGGAGGGGGACGGCGGGGGCGCTGTCCGGGACCTCCCCCAGGATTTCGCCGACCACGAGCCGGTCCCGCACCAGATCGAGCGGCACGTCCGACCCCTCGCACATGACGGCGCGGACCGCGTCCGTGGCTTCGGTCAGGCCGACGGCCGGGCGGTCGCGCAGGGCGGCCAGTGTCTCTGCGAGCCGGACGGCCTCGATGACGTGTGCGGAGGAGACGGGCTTGTCCTCCTCGCGCAGCAGCCCGGCGACCTTCGTCATCCAGCGCTCCACCGGCCGGTCCGGGGCGCCGTACACGTGCCCGTACCAGCCGGGCGATTCGATCCCCGCGCCGTATCCGCTGTGCCGGGCGAGCCTGCGATGCGTCCAGGGCACCCAGGTCAGCTCCGTCCGCACCTTGGGGATGCCCTTGAGGAGCGACCGGTCGGCGGCGACGGTGGTCCTCGCGGCGAGGGCGGGGACGTGCCACGCGCCGCACACGACGGCGATGTGCTCGCCGAACTCCTTGCGGGCGCCACGCAACTGGAGGCGCATGCATGCCTCCCGGACGGCGTCCTGCGGGTGGCCTCCCTCCCCGTACGCCTCGCGCAGCGCCGTCATCGCGTCGGCGAGCGCCGCGAACGGGGCGAGCGGGTCGGCCGCGCGCCCGTCCGCCCGGTGCTCGACGACGTCCTCCCACCAGCGCTCGGGGTCGTCGTAGCCCGCGGTCTCCGCGAGTGTCCCGATCGGATCGACGGCCCGTCCGGCCTGCCCCTGCTCCTTCGCCGCATACTCCGCCATCGCAAGGGAGTTGGCGGCCGGAAGGTCCACGAAACGCACCGGGGTGCCGTGCGCCAGCGCCCAGCGGATCGCCACCCATTCCGGCGAGAAGTCGGCCATCGGCCAGAACGAGGCGAGCCCCGGGTCGTCCACGGCATGGGCGAGCAGCGCGACCGGCGGCTTCATCCGGTCGTCCGCGGCCAGCCGCACCAGCGCGTCCCCTTCGGGCGGCCCTTCGACGAGCACCGCCCGGGGCCGGGCCGCTTCCAGCGCCGCGTGGACCGCGCGGGCGGAGCCCGGGCCGTGATGCCGCACCCCGAGCAGCAGTGGTCCACCGTGCCCGGGGCCCCGGGCCGTCATCCGGCCGCCTCACGGCAGGCGCGGTAGAAGTCCTTCCAGCCGTCCCGCTCCCGGACGACGGTCTCCACGTACTCCCGCCATATGACGCGGTCCGTCGCGGGGTCGCGGACGACGGCACCGAGGATGCCGGCCGCCACGTCGCCGGGGCGCAGCACTCCGTCGCCGAAGTGGGTGGCGAGCGCGAGGCCACCGGTGACGACGGAGATGGCCTCCGCCGTGGACAGCGTCCCCGACGGCGACTTGAGCTTCGTGCGGCCGTCCGTGGTGACGCCGTCCCGCAGTTCGCGGAAGACCGTGACGACGCGCCGGATCTCGGCCATGCCCTCGGGAGCCGCCGGAAGGTCGAGCGACCGCCCGATCTGGGAGACGCGACGGGACACGATGTCCACCTCGGCCTCGGGCGTCGCGGGCAGCGGCAGCACGACGGTGTTGAACCGGCGGCGCAGGGCGCCGGAGAGCTCGTTGACCCCGCGGTCACGGTCGTTCGCCGTGGCGATGAGGTTGAACCCCCGAATCGCCTGCACCTCTTGTCCCAGCTCCGGCACGGGGAGCGTCTTCTCCGACAGGACCGTGATCAGCGCGTCCTGCACGTCGGCGGGGATGCGGGTGAGCTCCTCGACGCGGACGGTCATGCCCTCGGCCATGGCCCTCATCACCGGGCTCGGCACCATGGCCGCGCGGCCGGGACCGCGGGTCAGCAGCTCCGCGTAGTTCCACCCGTAGCGGACGGCTTCCTCGGGAGTGCCCGCGGTGCCCTGGACGAGCAGTGTCGAGTCTCCGCTGACGGCTGCCGCGAGATGCTCGGACACCCACGTCTTGGCGGTGCCCGGCACACCGAGCAGGAGGAGGGCGCGGTCCGTGGCGAGTGTGGTCACGGCGACCTCGACGAGACGGCGCGGACCGACGTACTTCGGTGTGATCAGGGTGCCGTCGGGGAGCGTCCCCCCGAGCAGATAGGTGGAGACGGCCCAGGGCGAGAGCTTCCAACGTGCGGGCCGGGGGCGGTCGTCGGCGGCGGCGAGCGCCTCCAGCTCGTCGGCGAAGACGTGCTCGGCGTGCGGCCTGAGGGCTTCGCCTGCTGCGTCGGTCGATACGGACGTCGGTACGGACACGGTCATGGATCCCCCTCCGGATCGGTCGACCCGATGTGGTTTCCACCGTGCACCATGCCACTGACAATCGGCCCCGGCCGTGGGGCCGGGGCCGATGCGGAGCTGACAGGGCGTCGGCCGGAAGGTCAGCCGGTGATGGGCGAGATGGCGACGCAGCCGCCGCTCGTGAGGAGCTCCTCCCCCTTCACCTCCTCGATCACCTTGCCCTTGTACGTGATCGTGCAGGCGATGTCGGCCGCGCCCCCGGCCGACCTCACCGGCATGACCGCGGGCGGCATGATGCCGCGCAGGGTGACGGTCTTCTTCCACGGCAGTGCGGGCGAGCTGACCTTCTCGATCCTCGGGTCCATGGCGTCGCCCCCGCCACCGTGGAACTGGATCTCCTCGGCACCGGTTCCGGTGACTTCGTAGGTCACTTCGTAGGTTTCGTCCACGAGCGCGTCCACGCCCTTGCCGGCCGACTTCTCGGCCGCTTCGGAGCACGCACCGGCACCGAGCGCGAGGCCGCAGACGGCCAGCGCGGACACCGCGGCACGAGTGAGGCGCCCGTGATGGATGGCGCGCATGATGTGATTCATCAGAATTCCCCCGTTTGATGCGCAAACACTCTTCCTCGCAGGAAAGCGCACGGGGGTGAAACGGTCAAGTCATCCCGGAGCGGGCGGAGTCGCCGCTCAGGGCCCGTTGTCAGTGGTGGGTTCTACCGTCTGTTCCATGGAGCTATCCGACGGGGGAGAGCCGGCCCGGACCGAACGGGGGCCGGCCGACAGCCGAGCCGCGTCCACGGACGCGGGCCGGGCGGCGGGGGTCGCGCGGCGGGCCGACCGCAGAGCCGCTCGTGTCACCGGCGGCGCGCAGGAGCTGGAGCAGCGGCTCACCGATCTGCTGCGCGGCGGGCTCGCCGCGACCGACCGGCCCGGCTACGGACTGTGGGAGGAGACCGCCGCCCGTATGGTCGACGCCCAGGCCCCCGGACTGGCTTCTCGTGTGCGGGAGTTGGGGTCGGTTACGGCCTCCGGCCCGGGGTGGCCGGCGCGGCTGCTCGAGGAGTGCGCGTTGCTGCACATGCTGGACTCGGCCTGGCTCGGCCTCGACCGGCTGCCCGGCCCCCTGGCCGCGACGGTGCGTTCCCGCGTGGGGCTGACGGCCTCCCCCGAGGGACCCGCTGTCCGCGACCACTGGCTGGTCCTCGCGCAGTACGACACACCGGAGGGCCGGATCGTCACCCGCCGCATCTGGCTGTACGGCGCGGAGTCGAGGCGCACGGCGCTCGTCCTGTCCTACGGCGCGCCGGGACGCGTCCCGGCGCGATCGCTGCCGGTGGGGGCGGTGATCGACGCCGAGCTGACTCCGTATCCGGGCGGTGGGCGGCTGCGGGCGGAGCTGGGCGAGCAGTTCGCCGATCCCGCGGTCACCCCAGTGCCGCCCCCCGGTGTCACGACGGCCGACGCCCTCGCGGCGTACGGTCGGGCTCTGCGCGACGATCCCTGGCTGGAGGCCTGGCCGGTCACGCTGGACGCTGTCGTACCCGCACGGTGCGGGGACGGCTGGCAGCTGATCGCCCCCGAGGACCGCTCCGCCCTGCCGATCAGCCCCCGGGCACTGTCCCGGCCCGGCCTGTGGAAGCTCGTGGCGCTCTCGGGCGGCCGCCCTCTGACCGTCTTCGGTGAATGCGGGTGCCGGGGCTTCGAACCGATCGCGGCCTGGAGCCCCGAGTCTCCCGGCGGTGCCGGCACGGGCGGACCCGTGGCGCTCGTCTGACCCCGCTTTTTTTCTGACCGCCTGCCGCCGGCCAACGGAGGGGACCCCGATGCCCGTCACTCGCTCCACCCTCACCACGAACGGCACGCCCGTGGACCCGTGGGAGGAACTCGTCACTTCGGCGCTGCTCGGCACCGACCGGCGCCCTCCCCGGCCGGCCGGGGGCGGTGCGTCCGGACCGGCTGAGCTGCTCGACGTGGCAGCGGTGCACACGGTGCGGCGACGAGCCGGGCTGCGGCCGGCCGCGGGGGCCGCGCTCCCGGAGCCGGCACCCGACGACCCCCGGCCCCCGCTCCCCGCGGCGGCGCGGCACCGGCTCGCACAGTTGCTGGCCGACCGTTCGGCTCCGCCGGGTGGCGGACGGCGGGGTACGGCGCCGGATCTCACCGAGCTCATCCCGCAGTGGCTGGCCACCGCGGGGGCCCGGGGCTTCCGCCCACCCGCTGAGCTGTTGCCCGCGCTGCTGGACGCGGCCCGGGCGCGCACGGACCTGCGTCCGCTCGCGCTGGCGTTCGCCGGGCCGCGCGGGCTCTGGCTGGCCGCGCTGAATCCGGAGTGGAGGTTCGCGCTGCGCGCCTCCTCCCGCACTGCGCAGCGGCCTGGGACGGAGGATCCGGAGGCGGTGCGCCGGCTCTGGGAGGAAGGCCTCTTCGCGGAGCGGGTCGCTCTGCTCGACGCCGTACGGGAGCGGGATCCCGGGGCCGCCCGGTCCCTGCTCGCCGCTACCTGGGCCACGGAACGGGCCGAGGACCGGCTGATGTTCCTCGACTCGCTGCGGGCTCGCCTCTCCGGGGCCGACGAGGCCTTCCTCGAAGCGGCCCTGGCGGACCGCAGCCGCAACGTCCGCTCCACGGCGGCGCAGTTGCTCTCCGCTCTGCCGGATTCGGCGCTCGCCCGGCGGATGGCGGCCCGTGCCGTCTCCTGCGTGAATCCCGACCGTACGGACGGCGCGGTCTCGATCGCGGTGGAGGCGCCGCACGAGTGCGACGCGGCGATGCAGCGCGACGGCGTCGTTCCCGTACCACCCTCGGGGCGAGGCGAACGTTCGTGGTGGCTGGGCCAGTTGGTGGAGGCCGCGCCGCTGGAGGTCTGGCGGGAGACGTTCGACGGGCGCACGGCCCAGGAGCTCGTGTCACTGCCGGTGGCCGACGGCTGGGCGGGCGAACTGCATGCCGCCTGGTGCCGGGCGGCGGTACGGCAGCGGGATCCCGACTGGGCACGCGCTCTGATCGGCGCTCCCTCCACACCCCCGGCGAACGGCCCGGGAACCGCCTCGCTGGCCGAGCGGTCCAAGCTCCTCTCCACCCTGCCTCCCGGGGAGCGGGCCCTCTGGGTCGCCGGCTTCATAGCGGCGCACGGGCTGTCCGAGGCGTTCCAGTTGCTCGGCGTCTGCTCCGTGCCCTGGGACGGGCCGCTCGGCCGGTCGGTGGTCGACGCACTGGACATCGCCCGGGACGCGGGCAGCTACCCCTGGAGCTTCAGCGGAGTGATGGGCCTCGCCGAGCGCTGCCTGAACCCGGCCGAAGCGGATCGCCTCGCGGTGCTCACCACCACCCCGGACGAACCGGAGGGCGCTTCACCGGGCGCGGGTGGCTACTGGTCGGAGGCGTTCCAGCGCCTGGTCTCCACCCTGCGCCTGCGTGCCGCCATGGACGCGGAACTGGCGCAGGAGGAGCACAAAGGGCAGGAGGAGCAGGAAGGAGAGGAGAACGGGGCCGTCCGGGCCGCAGGGGCGGGCTGACCGCGGGGGCGGGTCACCGGCCGAGCACGTAGGGCGGCGCGAACCAGCGAGGCGGAGCCGGCCGACGAGGACGGCAGACCGGCGACGGCAGGGCGCACCGGGCCCCGCCCCACGCGCCCGCGCTTCGCCGATGCCGCCCAGGGACCCCCGGCCCGACGGACGCCCGGCCTCAGGGGGGCCTCCCGGGCCCAGCGTGGCTCCGCGGCCCCAGCGCACTCCCGGGCCCAAGCGCGGCTCCGCAGGCCCAGTGCACTCCCCGGGCGCCCGGACGCCCCCGCAGGTCCAGCGGCCTTTCCGGCCCGCCCAGCGGGCTCAGGCCTCCGCGGGCTGCCGGACGTGCGCGTTCACCCAGTCGACGATCGAGGCCGTCGTCGCACCCGGGGTGAAGATCTCCGCGACGCCCTGCTCCTTCAGCGGAGCGATGTCCGCCTCGGGGATGATGCCGCCACCGAACACCTTGATGTCCGCCGCGTCGCGCTCCTTCAGCAGCTCGATGACCTTGGCGAAGAGCGTGTTGTGCGCACCGGAGAGGATCGAGAGGCCGATGGCGTCGGCGTCCTCCTGGATCGCCGTGTCCACGATCTGCTCGGGGGTCTGGTGGAGCCCCGTGTAGATGACCTCCATGCCCGCGTCCCGCAGCGCCCGAGCGATCACCTTCGCCCCGCGGTCATGGCCGTCGAGGCCCGGCTTCGCCACCACCACACGGATCGGACCGGTCACACCCATCAATGCCTCCACATGCGTCTCCCGTGCCTGAAGGCCCGGCAATGTGAACGAACGTTATCCACAGCATCCCGCACGGCGTCGTTTCGCGGTGGACCGGGAGGGGGAAATCACACATGGGACATGTTCGCCAAGCGTCGATCCCCGCAACGAGCGGCCCTCGGGCCGGGCAGGGACCGCCGCCACGGGAGCCGCAACGAGGTCGCCGTACCACCGCGCCGTCAGCCGCACGGCACGGTGGTACGGCCCCCCGGCCGCACCAGGGCCGTCGGCCGCCTCCGCAGCGACTCCCACGAGGGCGCGCGGGGCACAGGAGCCGCCTCCCCCGCATGCCAGTGCAGGAGGTCGGCCATGAAGGTCCTGTCCTTCCTACCCCTACTGACGCGCAGCACCTGTCTGAGCTCTGTCCGGCTTCCGTCGGCGCTGGTCAGGGCCACCGTGCTGGATCTGCTGATCCTCGCCGGGCACGTGCTCATCTACCCGTCGGGGCTCACCCCCGAGCGCCGGCCCCCCGTACCGTTGCCCGGCTCCACGAAGGCCCCGGACACCGACCCGGACACGGCGGCGAACGCGGGGACGGACGCGGGAACGACGCCCGCAAAGGGGACAGAAGCAGGGCCGACCGTGGGCACGGGAACGGCAACGGGGACAGGAACGGTCCCCGACCACCCCGAGAAAATCACCCGTTCGGCCGATACGACGGCGCTGCCCACCATCGGCGACCGCCCGCCCGTGGTCCTGCTGCACGGCTTCATCGACAACCGCTCCGTCTTCGTGCTGCTGCGCCGCTCCCTGGCCCGGCACGGATGGCGCCATCTGGAGTCGCTGAACTACTCGCCCCTGACCTGCGACATCCGCATCGCGGCCGAGCTGCTCGAACGTCACGTGGAGGAGATCTGCGCCCGCACCGGGCACCGCGAGATCGACATCGTCGGCCACAGTCTCGGCGGCCTGATCGCCCGGTACTACGTGCAGCGGCTCGGCGGTGACCGCCGGGTGCGCACCCTGGTCACCCTCGGCACTCCGCACGGCGGGACGGCGGTCGCCCGCCTGGCCGGCGCGCACCCCATAGTCCGCCAGATGCGCGGCGGCTCCGATCTGATCCAGGAGCTGCGCCGCCCCGCCCCGGGCTGCCGGACGCGCTTCGTCAGCTTCTGGAGCGAGCTGGACCGGGTGATGCTCCCGGTCGAGACGGCCTGCGTGGACCACCCCGACCTCGACGCCGTGAACGTACGCGTCACCGGCATCGGCCATCTCGCGCTTCCGGTCCACCCGGCGGTGGCGTCCGCGATCCGTGAGGCACTCGAGTCCGACGGCACCTCCGTCAGCACTCCGGGAACGGCATCCGTCGCCTGATCCCTCGCCGCCGAGGCCCCGCAACCCCGTCCAAATAGAACGGATTTCGAACATAGGGCCAAGCCTGACTCTCCGGTCCACCGAAAGGCGGCCGATTGCCCGTTTCCTGGAGGGTCGGAAGCCCTCGAAGATTGTCGTCCTCACCTACCGCCGGGTACAGTCGCGGCCACTGCTCACCCCGGGGATCCCCCCATCGGAACCCGGAAACAGGTCCTGCTGCCGAGGCGAGAGAGAAGTTGGTGAACGACCAGCACCCCCACGCCGGGTATGCCGGATACGACAGCCAGTCAACCGGCAGCTTCGACTCCGACCCGCTCTTCGGAACACTGCCGGGTCAGCACGACACCAGCCATCAGCCGGCGTACGACGCCGGTTACGCCACGGCGTACGACGGCGGTTACGGCGCCCACGACACCTCCCAGTGGGACACCGGCGCGCATCAGCAGGCCTCGTACGACGCCTACGGCGCGCAGGCCCACCCTCAGGCGCCGCAGGGTTACGACACCACCGCGGCCTGGACGTCCGAACCCGGGATCCCCGCGCCGGGAGCCACCGTGGAGGGCACCGGCCAGTGGGACACCACCGGCTGGGACCAGACCGGCCAGGCCGGTCAGGCCGACCAGTGGGCGACGGGTGACACCGGGGCCTTCCCCACCACGACCTTCGACTCCACGGCCTACGCGACCGGTACCTTCACCGCCCCCGCCTTCGAGACCGGCGGATACGCGGGCTACGGCACCTCCGACACCGGCGCCTACGACGCGACCGCCTGGAACACCGGCGCCACGCCCGAGAACGCGACATACGCCCCCGAACAGACGTCGTATCCCGCGTACGAACACCAGTCTGCCGCCTACGAGCCGTACGAAACGGCCGAGTTCGGCTCCCACGACCTTCACGACGCCATCGGTGCCCACGACGCCCTCGGCATCCACGACTCGCACGAGCCGGCCGGGACCCAGGAGTCCCACGACTCGCTCGGCACCGACGGGACCGCGCACACGGAGGCCTACGACGAGGCTTCCGAGGCCGGTGAGCCCGAGCCGCTGCCTGACCTCGTCGACGTGACCGCGGGCCACTCCCACGAGCCCGCCGCCTCCTCCGCCCGCCCGGTGAGCCGTTCCGCCGCCCCGCGCGGCGGTGGCCGGGGCGGCAGGCGCCGCACCCCGGCGAAGCGTTCCGCCCTTCTCACCGTGGCCGTCCCCTCCGCCTGCGTCATGAGCGTCGCGGGCATCGCCGCCGCCTCGGTGAGCGGCGTCGGCGGCGAGGAGACGAAGGACGACACCACGTCCATGGCGGCGGCCGACACGGTCCAGCCCGCCGTGGCCAACAACAAGCTGGACACCCAGCTCGCCGCACTCAACGCCGACGCCGAGAACTTCGCCGACCGCGCCAGCCGCACCCAGGAGCGCATCGACCTGAGGGAGCGCCAGGCCGCCGAGAAGAAGAAGCGCGAGGAGGAGGCCGCACGCCGCGAGGCCGCCCGCCCCAAGTTCGCGCTGCCCGTGAAGCAGCACGGCCTCAGTGCCACCTACGGCCAGGCCGGGGTGAACTGGATGTCCATGCACACGGGCATCGACTTCCCCGTGGGTTACGGCACCCCCGTGATGGCGGCGACCGACGGCACCGTGCGCACGCAGCTGAACAGCGCGTACGGCAACATGGTGATCGTCACCGCCCCTGACGGCACCGAGACGTGGTACTGCCACCTCAGCGCCGCCAAGATCCGTTCCGGTTCGGTCAAGGCCGGTGACGTCATCGCCTACTCCGGGGACTCGGGCAACTCCACCGGACCGCACCTGCACTTCGAGGTACGGCCCGGCGGCGGCGCGGCGATCGACCCGATGCCGTGGTTCCGCAGCCACGGGCTCAACCCGTACTGAGTCGGAGCCTGCCGTGGCCCCACGGCCACGGCCTCACCGGTACCGCGTAAGAGCGTGCCGTGGCCCTGCGGCCACGGCCTCACCCCCCTACCGGGTCAGAGCTTCTCGACCGGCGCGTAGCGCAGCAGCAGCTTCTTGGGCCGCTCGTCGCCGAAGTCGACCGTCGCCTTGGCCTGGTCGCCGAAGCCCTCGACCGCCGTCACCGTGCCCAGACCGAACTGGTCGTGCGTGACGCGGTCCCCGACCACCAGGGTGACCACCGGCTTGTCGGTGGTGCGCCGGGTCGCGAAGCCGGACGGACCGGACTTCGAGCGCGCCGAGGACAGCGACGAGGTGATTCCCGACGTGGGCCCCGCCGGCGCGGCCATCGGTCCCTTGCGCTTCCATTCCAGGTGCTGGTCCGGGATCTCCTCCAGGAACCGCGACGGCGGGTTGTACGAGGGCTGACCCCACGCACTGCGCATCGCCGCCCGCGTCAGATACAGCCGCTCGCGGGCGCGGGTGATGCCCACGTACGCGAGCCGGCGCTCCTCCTCGAGCTCCTTCACCTGACCCAGCGCCCGCATGTGCGGGAAGACCCCGTCCTCCATGCCGGTCAGGAACACCACGGGGAATTCGAGTCCCTTGGCCGTGTGCAGGGTCATCAGCGTGATGACGCCGGAGCCGTCCTCGTCCTCGTCGGGGATCTGGTCGGAGTCCGCGACGAGCGCGACCTTCTCCAGGAACTCCGCGAGCGTCCCCGCGCCCTCCTCCTCGGCGCGTTCCTGCTCGAACTCCAAGGCGACGGCGGCGAGTTCCTGGAGGTTCTCGATACGGGTCTCGTCCTGCGGGTCGGTGGACGCCTGGAGTTCGGCGAGGTAGCCGGTGCGCTCCATGACCGCTTCCAGCACGACGGCGGGGCCCGCACCGGACTCCACGATCGTGCGGAGCTCCTCCATGAGGGTGTTGAACCGCTTCACGGCGTTGGCCGAGCGGGCCGCCATGCCGTACGCCTCGTCGACGCGGCGCAGCGCCTGCGGGAAGGAGATCTTCTCGCGCATCGACAGGGCGTCGATCATCGCCTCGGCCCGGTCGCCGATGCCACGCTTGGGCACGTTGAGGATGCGTCGCAGCGGGACGGTGTCCTCGGGGTTGGCGAGGACACGGAGGTAGGCCAGGACGTCCCTGACCTCCTTGCGCTCGTAGAAGCGCACCCCGCCGACGACCTTGTAGGGCAGTCCGACGCGGATGAAGATCTCTTCGAAGACACGGGACTGGGCGTTCGTGCGGTAGAAGACGGCGACGTCGCCCGCCTTCGCGTCACCGGCGTCGGTCAGCCGGTCGATCTCGTCGGCGACGAACTGCGCCTCGTCGTGCTCGGTGTCGGCGACGTATCCGGCGATCCGGGTGCCCTCGCCCGCGTTCGTCCACAGGTTCTTGGGGCGACGGCTCTCGTTGCGCTCGATGACGGCGTTGGCGGCGGAGAGGATCGTCTGCGTGGAGCGGTAGTTCTGCTCCAGCATGATCGTGGTCGCGTCCGGATAGTCCTCCTCGAACTGGAGGATGTTGCGGATGGTCGCGCCGCGGAAGGCGTAGATCGACTGGTCCGCGTCACCGACGACGCAGAGCTCGCCGGGGGCCTCCGCCTCTCCGGACGGGCCCACCAGTTCACGCACCAGGGTGTACTGCGCGTGGTTGGTGTCCTGGTACTCGTCGACCAGGACGTGCCGGAAGCGGCGGCGGTAGTGCTCGGCGACGTCGGGGAACGCCTGGAGCAGATGCACCGCGGTCATGATGATGTCGTCGAAGTCGAGGGCGTTGGCCTCGCGCAGCCGCGCCTGGTAGAGGGCGTAGGCCTGGGCCAACGTCTTCTCGAAGCCGTCGGCGGCCTGACCGGCGAAGGTCTCCTCGTCGATCAGCTCGTTCTTGAGGTTCGAGACCTTCGCGGTGAACGACTTCGGGGGGTAACGCTTCGGGTCCAGGTCCAGGTCGCGGCAGACGAGCGCCATCAGCCGCTTGGAGTCCGCGGCGTCGTAGATCGAGAACGACGAGGTGAAGCCGAGAAGCTTCGACTCTCGGCGCAGGATCCGCACACATGCACTGTGGAAGGTCATGACCCACATGGCGTTGGCGCGCGGTCCGACGAGCTGCTCGACGCGCTCCTTCATCTCACCCGCGGCCTTGTTGGTGAAGGTGATCGCGAGGATCTGCCCCGGGTGCACCCCGCGCTCGGCCAGCAGGTGGGCGATGCGGTGGGTCAGCACCCTGGTCTTGCCCGAGCCGGCCCCGGCGACGATGAGCAGCGGCGAGCCCGCGTGCACGACGGCGGCACGCTGCTCGGTGTTCAGCCCGTGGAGCAGCGCGGCGGAGTCGATGACGGGGCGCGGGGCGCCGTCGCGGTAGTACGCGTCACGCGGGGGCGGAGGCGCCTCGAAGACGTCCTCGAAGAGGCCCTCGGGCACCGCTTCGGGAGCGTGCTCCTCCGGGGGCGGCGGGGGGCCGTCCTCCGACTGCTGGAGGCCGGTCAGGAAACTGTCGTCAAAAAGGCTGCTCATCGCCTCACGAGTCTAGGCCGCCGCACCGACAGCCCGGGCCGCATCGGCGACAAGGGGCGGAGGTGTGCGCGTACCGAGACACTCCGCCCACGGAGTGTGAGATTCCGGGGTGCTCACGGCCACGCGGGCCGCCGCCTGGAAAAGGTCACGAAAATGTATCGGGCATATCGAACATGAACCTTCACAGGGACACCACGGGTTGGCTAGCGTGCTCCGACGGGTGCCCCGTATCCCCTCAGGCGAACCGCGCCGCACGGGCACCCCCGCCGAATCCGTACTCCCCCGCCGGAGCCCGGAACCGGGGACCCACACGCAGCACCGGGGTGAATCGGTCCGTCTCCACCGACCGTAGGGCAGCCTTCCGTTCCGCCCGAACCCGACAGCTAACCCGGTAGGCGGTCCACGGAAGGAGATGCCCGCCTTGGCGTCGCATCGCAAGCCGCGCACACGGGTGCGCACCACCACCCCCGCCGTCGGTCTCACGACCGCGGCACTCGCCTCCGTCACCCTGCTCTCCACCCAGAGCGCGACGGCCGCCCCTGCCGAGCCGAAGCCGAGCATCGAGGAAGTCCAGAAGAAGGTCGACGCCCTCTACCGGCAGGCCGGCACCGCGACGCAGCAGTACAACAAGGCCAAGGACGCGTCCGCCCAGCAGCGCTCCGAGGTGGACGCCCTCCTGGAGGCCGCGGCCAAGCGGGCCGACAAGCTCAACGAGACGCGTCGGGAGCTGGGCAACTACGCGGCCGCGCAGTACCGCACCGGGTCGATCGCGCCGACGGCGACCTTCTTCCTCGCGGACGACCCGCAGTCGTACTTCGACCAGGACCAGCTCATGGCGCGGCTGACCAGCCAGCAGCAGAAGGCGGTCGCCGACTTCCGTACGCAGCAGAAGGAGGCGGCGGCGAAGCGGGTCGAGGCGACGAAGAGCCTGGAGACGCTCACCGAGTCGCAGGCCTCGCTGCGCAGCAGCAAGCAGCAGGTGCAGGGGAAGCTCGCCGAGGCGCGCTCGCTGCTGTCGCAGCTGACCGCCGAGGAGAAGGCCCGGCTCGCCGAGCTGGAGCGCGAGAAGGAGGCGGAGGCCGAGCGCAAGGCGGAGGAGCTGGCGAAGCAGCAGGCCGCCGCCGCGAAGGAGAAGGCCGACCAGGCCGCCGCGGAGGAGGCCACGAAGGAGGAGGCGGGCACGGGGTCCGGCGACACGGGTTCCGACAGCGGCTACGCCTCCAAGGCCGACAAGGTCCTCGCCTTCGCCGCCGCGCAGATCGGCAAGCCGTACGTCTGGGGGGCGACGGGCCCGTCCTCGTACGACTGCTCCGGGCTCACCCAGGCCGCCTGGAAGGCGGCGGGCGTCGATCTGCCGCGCACCACCTGGGACCAGGTGGAGGTCGGCACCCGGGTCGCCACGGCCGATCTGCAACCGGGTGACCTGGTGTTCTTCTACGACGACATCAGCCACGTCGGCATCTACAAGGGCGACGGCATGATGATCCACGCACCGAAGCCGGGCGCGAACGTCCGCGAGGAGTCGATCTACTACATGCCGATCTACGGGAGCGTGCGCCCCGCGTGACGCTCGGGGGCATCACCGGCGGGCGGGCCCGGCAACCGGGCCCGCCCGTCCGCGCTCAGGTCCAGAGCGTGGCGATGAAGATGTTGGCGACCGTCAGTCCGCCGACGGCCGCGAACGCCCCCTTGCCCACCTTCTCCTCGTCCCGCTTCACGTAGACGAGCGCCAGGATCACGATCAGGACGAGCAGCTTGATGCCGATCTTGACGTTGTTCACGGTCTGGTCGTCGGCCTGGTTGAGCCCGACCAGCGCGACACCGGTCACGAGCATGGTGAGCGCACCGTGCAGCATGGCCGGCACGAAGCGTGCCGTGCCCGCCC
Source organism: Streptomyces sp. NPDC006516 (assembly GCF_040611875.1). Lineage (NCBI taxonomy): Bacteria > Bacillati > Actinomycetota > Actinomycetes > Kitasatosporales > Streptomycetaceae > Streptomyces > Streptomyces sp. NPDC006516. The sequence goes on along the minus strand of NZ_JBEXPD010000002.1, from coordinate 496,934 downwards.
CCATGGCCTTCATCTGGGTCAGGAAGCCGCCCAGCAGGGAGGCGATACCGATGATGTGCAGGGCCACGAAGACATTGATGAGTACGTCCATGCCCGCAGCCTAACGGCGGCCATATCACCACTCTTCGGCCAGGTACGACTTCCTGATGAAGTGACCTCCGGTCTGCGCGGATTGCCGGACTCCGCTTACTTTTTCCGGTCATCCGGTGGAAGCGAAACAGCACATGCAGGCAATTGCTGTCATTACGCCTCTTCCCCCCGCCCCGGGTTTAGCGTCCCTCCCAGGTGACCGACTCTGCACCGCCGCCCCGTACCGGGCGGCACCCCGGTCACCCCGCCAGGAGATCCTTCGGCGGGCCACTCCCCCCTGTGGTGGCCCGCCGACGGACCCCGGCGGGCCCGCCGGCAACCCCCGGCGGGCAGTCGAACGGAAGGACGCACCACCCCTGTGGCCGCGCATCGTAAAGCCGCTCACCGCAAGCCCAAGCAGAGTCTGTTCACCGGGTCTGCTGCCCGCACCGCCGCGACCCTCGCCCTGGCCGGGGCCGCCACCGCGACCGGCCTGGAGGGTGCCGCCCAGGCCGAGCCCCAGCTCACACCGGCCCAGGTGAAGTCCAAGGTCGACCGGCTGTACCACGAGGCCGAGATCGCCACCGAGAAGTACAACGGCGCCAAGGAGACCACGGCCCGCTCGGAGAAGTCCCTGGACGCCCTGCGCGACGAGGCCGCCCGCAGGACGGACCGCCTCAACGCCGCGCGTGACCTCCTCGGCTCGTACGCCACCGCGCAGTACCGCAGCGCCGGGATCGACCCCGCCGTGCGGCTCGCCCTCTCCTCCGACCCGGACGAGTATCTGGAACGCGCCTCCTTCGAGGACCGGGCGGGCGACCGCCAGGCCGGCGCCGTCAACGGCGTACGCCGCCAGATCAGCGACCTCGCGCAGCTGCGCGCCCGCGCGGAGGACGAGCTCGAGGTCCTCGCCTCCCGCCGGGCCGAGCTGAAGAAGCAGAAGGACGCGGTCCGCACCAAGCTGGCCGGCGCCCGGAAACTGCTGGCCACCCTCACCGCCGCCCAGCGCGCCGACTACGAGCGCTCCGCGGACGCCGGGCACGGCGGCAGCGCCGTCCGGGCCGACCGGAGCACCCCGCGCGGCTCCGTGGCCGCGCCCGACGCCCGCGCCGCACAGGCCGTGGACTTCGCGTACGGCGCGCTCGGCAAGCCGTACGTCTGGGGGGCGACGGGCCCGTCCTCGTACGACTGCTCCGGGCTCACCCAGGCCGCCTGGCGGGCCGCGGGCGTCTCGCTGCCGCGCACGACGTACACACAGATCAACGCGGGCCGACGCGTCTCCCGCTCCGAACTGGCCCCCGGGGACCTGGTGTTCTTCTACTCCGGGATCACCCACGTCGGGCTCTACATCGGCGGCGGCCAGATGATCCACGCCCCACGCCCGGGCGCCCCTGTCCGGATCGCGCCGGTCAGCGAAATGCCCTTCGCGGGAGCCACCCGCGTCGCCTAGGCTTCCCGTCCCATGGACAGAGGCATGGACAAGGACATCCAGAACTACGCGCGCACGCTGGCCCTGCGCTCCCCGGACCACTACCGGGTCGGACCGTTCACGGTGCGCCACAACCCGGGCTGGGAGCTGAAGTTCGCCAACTACGCCATCCCCGACCGGGACGCCGAACCCACCGCACGGGACGTCGCCGAACTGATCGAGGCGTTCCGCGCGCACGACCGGCTGCCCCGCCTGGAGTTCCTGCCGTCCTGGGCGCCCGCCGTCGAACCGGCCCTGCTGGCAGCCGGTTTCACGGAGGAGAACCGCGCTCCCGTCATGGCCTGCACCGCCGCCGGGCTGCTCACACCGAAGCCGGTGGACGGGCTGCGGATCGCCGAACCGGTCACGGCCGACGAGTTCGCCTCGGCGGCGGCCGTCCAGCACACCGGTTTCGGCGGCGAGGGCGGCCCCGACGAGGGCGAGATCGCCTGGCTGCGCGCGGCGACGGCGGACGGCGGCGTCTCCGCCCTCGCGACCGTCGACGGCCTGCCCGCCGGCGCGGGCGGCTGCTCGGCCCCGGCCGAGGGCATCGGCGAACTGGCCGGACTGGCCGTCGCCGAGTCCTTCCGGCGCCGGGGCGTCGGCGCGGCCCTCTCCGCCTGGCTGACCCGCACCGCCTTCGACCGCGGCTTCCACACCGTCTGGCTGGAGCCGGGCGGACCCGACGTGGAACGGGTCTACGCCGGGATCGGCTACCGCAGGACGGGCGAGAAGCTCAACATCTCGCTCGATCCCGTGTGACCGCGAAAGCCGTCCGGGCCGGCGGCGTCCGTCCCCGCGACCACGAGCCTCCGGCCTGCCGCCGGCTCGCGCCGGGCACGGCGCCCGGACCGCTCGCCGGCCTCAGACCAGCCGTCGCGCCGTCGCCCACCGGGTCAGCTCGTGCCGGTTGGACAGCTGGAGCTTGCGCAGCACGGCCGAGACGTGGGACTCGACCGTCTTCACCGAGATGAACAGCTGCTTGGCGATCTCCTTGTACGCGTATCCCCGGGCGATCAGCCGCAGGACCTCGCGCTCCCGCTGCGTCAGCCGGTCCAGGTCCTCGTCGACCGGCGGGGCGTCCGTGGAGGCGAAGGCGTCCAGGACGAATCCGGCCAGGCGCGGCGAGAAGACCGCGTCGCCGTCCTGCACCCGGAAGACGGAGTCGACCAGGTCGGCGCCGGTGATGGTCTTGGTGACGTAGCCACGCGCGCCGCCGCGGATGACGCCGATGACGTCCTCGGCGGCGTCGGAGACGGACAGCGCCAGGAAGCGCACCGGGTTCTCGACCGCGCCCATCATCGGCGCGCAGCGGCGCAGCACCTCGACACCGCCGCCCCCCGGGAGGTGGACGTCGAGGAGGACGACCTCGGGGCGGGTCGCGGTGATCACGGTGACCGCCTGGTCGACGTCGGCGGCCTCGCCGACGACCTCCACCCCGGTCTCCTCGGTGCGGCCGATCTCGGCCTGGACTCCGGTGCGGAACATCCGGTGGTCGTCGACGAGCACGACCCGTACCCGGCGCTCCGGGCCCCCGGTCGCTTCGGTGTTCTCGGTCATTCGCTCGCCCTCTCCATCTCCAGCTCGACCTCCGTGCCCCCGCCGGGCACCGAACGCAGCCGCGCCGTACCGCCGTTGCGCTGCATCCGGCCGATGATCGATTCTCGTACGCCCATCCTGTCGCCCGGTACGGCGTCCAGGTCGAATCCCGGCCCCCGGTCCCGCACGGAGACGAAGACCGTGCGGCCCTCGACCTCCGCGAAGACCTGCACGGCGCCGCCCTCGCCACCGTACTTGGCGGCGTTCACCATCGCCTCGCGCGCGGCCTGCATCTGCGCCACCAGCTTCTCGTCCAGCGGGCAGTCACCGACGACCACGACCTCCAGCGGCACCCCGTGCTTGTCCTCGACCTCGGCGGCGGCACGCTTGACGGCCTCGGCGAGGCTCGTGGGCTCCTCGGCCTCCTCCTTGCCGGTGCCCTCCGGGTTGTACAGCCAGTTGCGCAGTTCGCGTTCCTGGGCCCGGGCGAGCCTGCGGACCTCGCCGCCGTCGTCCGCGTTGCGCTGGATCAGGGTGAGCGTGTGCAGGACCGAGTCGTGGACGTGCGCGGCGACCTCGGCCCGCTCCTGCGCCCTGATGCGCATCAGACGCTCCTCGGAAAGGTCCTGGGTCATCCGGATGAGATAGGGCCCGGCGAGCAGCGCGATGCCCGTGAGCACCGCTATGGCCGCGGTCAGCGCGGTGCCGAGCTGGGCCGCCGACCCCCGTACCACCATGAAGGCGGCGAGACCGAGGCCGACCAGGGCGACTCCGGCCAGGCCCCGGGCGAGGTGCAGCACCCTGCGGCGGCGGCCGACCTCGATCCAGCGGGCGCGCCGCGCGTTGTCGGCCTGTCGCCACACGAGGACGGAGCCCGCGCCGATCAGCAGGGCGGGCCAGACGTAACGGTCCGCCTTGCTGCCCATGTCGACGTTGCCGACGAAGATCACGGCGCCGATGAGCAGCGCCACCAGGGCGAAGACCTGGCCCTTGTCCGGCTTGCGGAGTCTGCGGCGGCCGTCCGGGGCGGTCTCGAAGAGGGACCGCGGCGTCTCCACCCCGCCCACACCGAGCGGGACGACGATCCAGAACACGGCGTAGAGAAGCGCTCCGAGGCCGTCCGCGAAGAACAGTCCCAGGAAGACGAACCGGACCCATGCGACGGGCAGTCCCAGGTGTCCTGCGAGCCCGCGCGCGACGCCGCCGAGCATCCGCCCGTCGGCGCTGCGGTACAGCTTGCGCGGCGCGGGCTCCTCCGGCTCCGGGGCGAGGGAGCTCGGGGCTCGGGTCGTGGCTGCTGGCATGGACCGATCGTCACACGTTCCGGCGGGTCGTGGCATCAGGGTCTGCCCGGACTCGACCCTGAGGGCCTGGCCGCCGTACGGCGGGCCCCCAGGGGCCGGCGGGACGCAATATCAGGGAACGGCCAGGGTCGTCGCGGGCCCCACGAGGGCGTACGGACCGTCACCATGGACCCATGACCGTTCCCCAGGACGCCTCCCCCGGCGTCACGCCGCCCCCCGAGCCGGCCCCGCGGCTGCGGCGCAGCCCGCGCCAGAAAGTGGTGGCCGGGGTCTGCGGCGGCCTCGGCCGGTACTGCGACGTGGACCCGGTGATCTTCCGGATCGTGCTCGGCGTCCTCGCGGTGACGGGCGGCATCGGCCTGATCTTCTACGGTTTCGCCTGGCTGCTGCTCCCCCTGGAGGGCGAGGAGGAGAACGAGGCACGCCGGCTGCTGTCGGGCCGGGTCGAGGGCGCGTCCCTGGTCGCCCTGCTGCTGGCGCTGGTGGGCTGCGGGCTGTTGCTGTCGATGCTGCACAACGGCGGGATGCTGGCCTTCGCCGCGATGCTGTCGCTGAGCGTCGTCGGCTTCTCGGTCTGGACGCAGCACCGCAGGACGGTGGCGCCCGAGGACGCCCCGGGCACCACGGCGTACGTACCGGGAGGCGCGCCGCACGGCGCGGGCCACGGGGCACCGCCCGAGGTGAAGGCGCCGCCCACTCCGGGCAGCCCGTCCTGGTGGCGGGACCCGATCGTCAAGGACGGCACGACGGGTCCGGCGGGCACGGGGTATCTGTGGGGCCCGGCGAACGCCACGGCGGAGGCCGCGGAGATCAGCAGGAGCGGTGCGACGGCGGAGGCCCCCTACCGTCCTCCCTACCGTGCGCCGGGGACCCGGGGCCCCCGTTCGATCGGTGGTCTCGTCTTTTTGCTCGCCCTGGTGGCGGGCGGCCTGGGCACGGGGCTGAGCTGGGAGACCCACGCGCTGGGGGTCAGTCTGCAGTTCGGCTTCGCCTCGGCGCTCGCGGTCTTCGGCCTCGGCCTGCTGGTCGCCTCCGTGCTCGGCAGGACCGGCTTCGGCACGGTCCTGCTGGCCATGATCACGGCGGGTCTGCTGGCGGGCGCGTCCCTCGTGCCGGAGGACATCGGCACCGACTGGGTCCGCGAGGAATGGCGCCCGGCCGAGGTCGCCACCGTCCAGGCGCGGTACGAGCTGGGCACCGGGGACGCGAAGCTCGACCTCTCCCGGGTCACCGTCCCGAAGGACGGCACCCTGCGTACGCGGGTCGAGGTCGGGGCGGGGCGTGCCCGGGTCGTCGTACCGGCGGGGGCGACGGTGAAGGTGGACGCCGAAGTAGGTCTGGGCGACGTCCGGTTCCCCGCCGACCCGCGCGCGGACGTGCGCATCGAGCCCGACCGCCACGTCCGGCGGACCCTCGCGCCGCCCCGGGGGAGTGAGCCCGCCGGCACGCTCGAACTGAGCGTGGAAGTCGGCGTCGGACAGCTGGAGGTCATCCGTGCTTCGTCATGAGTTCCGCCCCGGCCGCGCGGTCGCCGGCCTCACCATGCTGGCCCTGGCCGGCGGTTACGCGGCCGATGCGGCGGGAGCCTGGGACGCTCCCTGGACGTTCTTCGTCCCGGTGTTCACGGGCGGCCTGTGGCTCGCCGCCACGGCGACGTGGGTGAGCTACCGGCTGCGCCGGCGCCGGGACGCGAGGAAGGCGTCGGCGGAGAACTCCGCCGCCCCCGCGAGCAGCAGCGGCAGCCAGGCCATGAGGTAGATCAGGTCGTTGCCGTAGTAGTACGGCTCGGTCTGCCAGCTCACGGTCAGCCACAGGCTCAGCGAGATCAGGGCGCCGCCGAGGGCCGCGAGCCGTGCCCACAGACCGGCCAGGGTGCCGAGGCCGACGAGGAGTTCCCCGATCGCGATGGCGTAACCGAAGCCTTCGGGGCTCTTCAGGGCGAGGTCGACGAGGCCCGGGATCGCCGAGCTGTCCCGCACGGCGTTCATCATCTCGCCGATGGAACCGGCTCCGCTCGCCGACAGGAACGCGCTGTCGGTCAGCTTGTCGAGACCCGCGTAGACGAAGGTGACGCCGAGGAAGAGGCGCAGGGGCAGGAGCGCGTACTGCCGCGCCCGGTCGCCGAGGCCTCTCCGCTCCTCCAGTCCGTAGGAACCGCCGCCGTACCCATGCATCACTGCCCCGCCTTCCGTTGGCCCTTCGACAGACCATACGTACGCCGGTTCGGGGCCGCTCACCAGGTGTGCGCTTCAGTCCGTGACGTCGATGGGGCAGGAGTTGGTCTCGACACCCGCGGCGGTGACGACCTGGACCTCCACGGTGCCGGGTTCGACCTCGACGGGCACGGGCACGGTGAGCACGGTGTCCGCCGGGTTGGCGAAGCCGCCGGTGACCGGGATCAGCGGGACGTGGACGTGCACCCTGCCGATCCTGACGACGACCCGGGCGAGCCGGTCGGGGCTGCCGGCCCCCGGCGGCACGAATCCGGCACCCCGGATCTCGATGTCGTCGCCGGTACGGATCGGCGCGTCCAGGTCCCCGGCCTCCCTGGCCCGGACGACGGACAGGATGACCGGACGGCCGCCCTCCGCGTACTTCCCGGCGAAGTAGGTCGCCGCCGAGACGGCCACCAGCACCGCGAGGCCCCACGGCAGATCGGGCAGCTGCTCGGGCCGGCGGGCCAGACGGACCGCGGCGAACAGCACGGCGACCGCGCTGACCAGCACGTACTGCACATCGGTGAAGCTGCCGCGCCCCGAGTCGTCGGTCAGCAGGTCGGCCGCCCTGGGCCGGTCGGCGCGCAGCTTCTGCAGCCGCTGGCCCAGGACGCGCACGGTCACCACCCGGCGTACGAGGACGGCGACGGCGCACACCAGCGCGAGCACGCTCAGCACGCCGGCGGAGCGGACCAGGTCCAGGCCCTCGATCAGTTCGTCCCGGTCGGCGTGGGCGGACGCGCCCGCCAGTTGCAGCGCGAGGACCAGCACCGCGAAGACGGCGAGCAGCACCCAGGAGGCGGCGACGGTGCGCGAGGTGGAGAGCCGGTTGTCCTCCCCGATCAGCGGGGCGAGGAGGCCACCGCGGGCGCGGTGGACGCGGGCGGCGCCGGTCAGGAGACCGGCGGTGACGAGGCCGGCGATCAGGCCCGCCGTGCGGGCGGTGGACCAGCCGGCGCCGATCGCGGTGACGGCCTCACCGACGACCAGCAGGGCGACACCGCCCCAGACGATCACCAGGGTGCGCACCCAGAGCGTGTGGAGCCAGGCGTCACCGGCCTCGCGGCTGTGCTCGGCGACCGCGCGGGCGGACTCGGTCAGCTCGTCCGACACCCACTGCCGGGACGCCGACGCGGACCGGGCGACCCCGGCGGGCAGTCCCTGGCCCGCGGCGAGTTCGTCCCGTTTGGTGAGGAAGGCCGCCACCGCGCGCCGGTGTCCTTCGCGTGCTCCGTGCGGGCAGTCACCGCACGTACAGCTGCCGCCGTGCGCACTCTTCGCCCTCGCCTCGTCCAACGCCACGGAGAACGCCGCCCTTTCCCACCCTGATCGAACCAACTCGCCGCCTAATTCTGCGAATTGTGCCGTACGGGGCGGGCTCTCCCCGCATCGGGGCGGTCCGGGGGCGGGTGTCGTAGAGATGTGCGAATCACAGGCGCCGGGAACGCGGCTCTCAGGCGCTGAGGACGAGGTAGGCGAGGCCGAGCGTCCCGCGGTATCCGCCGTAGTAGCCACTGCGGCGCGCGTCCACGGCCTCGGTCACCCCGGCGTGCAGCCGGTGCCCCGGATTGGCCAGCGCCCAGCGCTCGCCGCGCCCGATGTTGGCGGCGGACTCGAAGAGGTCCCACTCGCGCTGGTCGGCCACGGTCACCTGGAGCGGCCTGAGCCCTGCGGCCTCCGCCTGCCGGATCAGCTCCAGGAGCGTGCCGAAGTCGTCCGGCTCCGCGCCCAGCCCCTCCAGCGCGGCCCACGAGGGCTCCCGCTCCCAGAAACCGTCACCGAACAGCACCCGGCCTCCTGGCCGTACGGCCGCGCGCAGCGCCTTGAGTGCCTCCGGGGTGCCGCCCGGCCAGGCGTGCGAGGAGCCGATGGAGACGGCGAGGTCGTAACCGCCCTCCGTATGTTCCGCCGCCGGGATCTCGTGGAAGCGCACCCGGTCGCCGAGCCCGCGTTCCCCCGCCAGCAGCCGTCCGCGCTCCACGGCTTCCGTGTCGGTCTCCACGGCGTCCCCCGTGGAGCCGGGCGCGGCCTCGACCAGGCGCATCAGCAGCTCGCCCCAGCCGCTGCCGAAGTCGGCGATGCGGGCACCGGGGGCGGGGGCGCACGCGGCGATCAGCTGTGCGGCGTGCTGCTCGGAGAGTGGGGTGTTCCAGGTGAGGCGGTCGTTCCCGGAGGCGGACATGAGGAGTCTGATCTCGTCGTTCGGCATGACCGGGAGCCTGGCACGGGGCGTATGCGGAGGCCAGGGGTTTCTACCGGCCTCTGTTGCAGATCGCTGTGAGGGACTCGGTCTCGTCCCCTCGGCCCGGCGTACCCGGCGGATACGACGGTGCCGCCGCCCGGACGAATGAGCGACGGCATCGGCACTGACCTCAGGGAGCGGGGATCACTCCCACTCGATCGTCCCCGGCGGCTTGCTCGTCACGTCGAGCACCACGCGGTTGACGTCGGCGACCTCGTTGGTGATGCGGGTCGAGATCTTCGCCAGCGTCTCGTACGGCAGGCGCGACCAGTCGGCCGTCATGGCGTCCTCGGAGGAGACCGGGCGCAGCACGATGGGGTGGCCGTAGGTGCGGCCGTCACCCTGTACGCCGACGCTGCGGACGTCCGCGAGCAGGACCACGGGGCACTGCCAGATGTCACGGTCCAGGCCGGCGGCGGTCAGCTCCTCGCGGGCGATGGCGTCGGCCTCGCGCAGCAGGTCGAGCCGCTCCTTGGTGACGTCGCCGACGATACGGATCCCGAGGCCGGGGCCGGGGAACGGCTGGCGCTGGACGATCTCCTCCGGCAGGCCGAGCTCCTGGCCGACCATCCGGACCTCGTCCTTGAACAGCTGGCGCAGCGGCTCGACGAGCTCGAACTCGATGTCGTCGGGGAGCCCGCCCACGTTGTGGTGGGACTTGATGTTGGCGGTGCCGGTGCCGCCGCCGGACTCGACGACGTCCGGGTAGAGGGTGCCCTGGACGAGGAAGGCGACCTCGGGGCCGTCCTCCTGGAGGATCTCCAGCTGGGCCTGCTCGAAGACGCGGATGAACTCGCGGCCGATGATCTTCCGCTTCTGCTCCGGGTCGGACACACCGGCCAGGGCGTCGAGGAAGCGCTTCTCCGCGTCGACGACCTTCAGCTTCGCGCCGGTCGCGGCGACGAAGTCCTTCTCGACCTGCTCGGTCTCGCCCTTGCGCATCAGGCCGTGGTCGACGTACACACAGGTCAGCTGGGAGCCGATGGCCTTCTGCACGAGGGCCGCGGCGACCGCGGAGTCCACGCCGCCGGAGAGGCCGCAGATGGCACGCTTGTCGCCGACCTGCTCGCGGATCAGGGCGATCTGCTCCTCGACGACGTTGGTCGTCGTCCAGGTCGGCTCGATGCCCGCGCCCCGGTAGAGGAAGTGCTCCAGGACCTGCTGGCCGTAGGTCGAGTGCATGACCTCCGGGTGGTACTGGACGCCGTACAGCTTCTTCTCGTCGTTCTCGAAGGCGGCGACCGGTACGACGTCCGTGGACGCGGTGACGGTGAAGCCCTCGGGGGCGGCGGAGCAGGCGTCGCCGTGCGACATCCAGACCGGCTGCTCGGCGGGGGTGCCCTCGAAGAGGGTGGAGCCGGGCCTGGAGACGGTGAGCGGGGTGCGGCCGTACTCGCGCGCGCCGTTGTCGTCGACCGTGCCGCCGAGCGTGGTGGCCATCAGCTGGAAGCCGTAGCACATGCCGAAGACCGGGACCCCGGCCTCGAAGAGCGAACGGTCGAGGCTGGGCGCGCCCTCCGCGTACACCGACGAGGGGCCGCCGGAGAGGATGATCGCCCGGGGGTTCTTGGCCAGCATCTCGGCCACCGGCATCGTGGACGGGACGATCTCGCTGTAGACCCGGGCCTCACGGACGCGGCGGGCGATGAGCTGGGCGTACTGGGCGCCGAAGTCGACGACGAGGACCACGTCGGTGGTGATGTCGGCGGCGGCGGGGGGTGCTGCTGGCACGAGGCGGCCTTCCGGCGGTGGAGAGGGGTCGGTCCTCCCAATTCTACCGGCCGTGGAGCGACGCCCCGCCGGACTGCCGTCTCACCATCCGGGCCCGGCGTGGACCCGGGCCCGGGACGGGGTCCATACTTGCCCCCATGCGTCAGCACACGATCTTCGTCTTTACCTATGGCATCCGGTCCGCCGGCTGCCATGGTCGTGCTGCTTGAGCAACTGACGAGCAACTTTCCAGGCGCCCCGGACCGACAGGTCCGGGGCGTTCTGCGTTCCGGGCCAGTGGCTCCGGGGCCCGCAGCCCCCGGGAGACATCGGATGAACAGCACCGCACCCACCAGGACCGCCGCCGAGCTGACGGGCGCGCACACCGACGAGGCCGCATCCCTGATCGGGGACGCCCGCGCGCGCATCGACGCCCTGGACGACCGGATCATCGGTCTCGTCCAGGAACGGATGGCCGTCTCGGCGGTCATCCAGGAGGCGAGGATCACCTCCGGAGGCCGCCGGGTGAACCTCTCCCGGGAGATGGACGTCCTCGGCCACTACAGCGAGGCGCTGGGCAAGCCGGGCACGGCGCTCGCGATGACGCTGCTGGAGCTGTCACGCGGCCGGGTGTGACGCGTGAGGGGCTGTACGGCCGCACCCGCGTTCGGGCCCGGTCTCACCCGTACGGCGCGTGACCGGGCCGCCGGAGGCTTCGTTGGTCCCTGTGTCCGTGCCAGCCAGGGGCGGAAGCATCGGCAGGAATCCACGCGTGGCTCCGCCGGGACGTGTGGCGTACCGCTGGTACGCCGTGGGACCACGTTCCGGCGCGTGTGACCGGTCGGCAGGGGACAGCAGCCCGGTCACCCATGTGCGGCCGGCCCCGGGGACGCCCGGGACCGGCCGCCCTCGGACTTCCCCCCAGGTACGGCGGCTTCGGGCCGTTCCGTACGGGACTCTCCACGGCCGCATTCCGCACGGCCGCCCCCGGCCCCTTCTGCACGGCGGGCACGGGACCACGGAACAGCGACATCAGCGACTTCGGCGACGGTGCACCAGGTGTGGCGAGGGCCACATGAGGATTCTGTGAAGCCGGGGACAACCGTTTCCCCGCTTCACAGGTCATGCATGGCGAACACCACCGGCTCGTCCGTACCCCCGCAAGGGGAGCACCGCGTCACCGGCAGGTACGTGAAGGGGCTGCTCTCGGAGGGGGGTGCAGCCCCTTCACGCCGTCCCGCTCCGCATTCCCTTCGCGCGCCCACGTCACTCGTGGCCCGCCCAGCCGCGTGACCGCTCCCCCGCTGCCCTGCTCAGGCCTCGGTGACGGCCCGCTTCGGAGGTACGACCGGGACGGCCAGGAACGGCAGCTTCAGGGCGCCGAAGGCATCCTCGGGCACGGCGGGGGCCTTGGGCGGGACCGCGGACAGGCGCTCGTAGGCCGCGTCCTGAGCGGGGCGGGGGTCCTCCTCGCCCTTGTTGGGCCAGAACGACATGGCTCGCTCGGCCTGCGCCGTGATGGTCAGCGACGGGTTGACGCCGAGGTTGGCGGAGACCGCGGAGCCGTCGACCACGGAGATGCCCGGGTGCCCGTACAGCCGGTGGTACGGATCGATGACGCCCTTGTCGGGGCCCGCTCCGATGGGGCAGCCACCGAGGAAGTGCGCGGTGAGCGGGGTGCCCATCAGCTCCCCGATGTTCGATCCCGCGAACCCGTTGATCTCCTCGGCGAGCAGCGTCGCGCCCTGGGTGGCCTCGGCGATCTGCGTCGGGTTGGGCGAGCCGTGCCCCTGCCGGGCGGTGAGCAGTCCCTTGCCGACACCCGCGGGCTTGCGGTAAGCGGTCAGCGAGTTGTCCAGCGACTGCATGACGAGGCCGATGATGGTCCGCTCCGACCACCGCCGGTTCGACAGCGAGCGCATCATGAGCCACGGGTGCCTGGCGACGTTGCCGAACCAGCTCAGCACCCGGTGGGTGCTGTAGGGCACCTGGAGGATGGTCAGCGCGCCCATGGCGTTGGAGCCCTTGCCGTAGCGGACCGGCTCGATGTGGGTGTTCTCGTCGGGGTGGATCGACGAGGTGATGGCGACGCCCTGGGTGAAGTCGGCCTTGGCGATGCCGTGCTTCTTGCGGTAGCGGCGGTCGCTGGTCTGCGCCCCCACCAGGCCCTCGGAGTTGGTACGGGTGAGCTCGCCGAGCCGGGACGACAGCCGGGGCAGCAGCCCTTCGTCCTTCATGGTGTGCAGCAGGGTCTGGGTGCCGTACGTACCCGCCGCGACGACCACCTTCCGGGCCCGCAGCACGGTCGGGACCGCCTTGCGGCGCCGGTGCGTGGGCACGGTCAAGACGCGGTAGCCGCCGTCCGGGTCGTCGGTGACCGCGACGACGGACGTCATCGGGTGGATGACGGCTCCCGCCTTCTCCGCCAGGTAGAGGTAGTTCTCGTTGAGGGTGTTCTTCGCGCCGTGCCGGCAGCCCGTCATGCACTCACCGCACTGGGAGCAGGCCTTGCGGTCGGGGCCCGCTCCCCCGAAGTAGGGGTCGGCCGTCTCCCCGCCGGGCTTCGTGCGCGCCGTGCCGTCGGCGTCCTGGCCGTCGCCGAAGAAGACGCCGACCGGGGCGAGGTGAAAGGTGTCGCCGACGCCCATGGACTCGGCCACGGACTTGAGGTGGACGTCAGCCGGTGTCACGGTCGGGTTGAGCCGCACCCCCAGCATCCGCTTCGCCTGGTCGTAGTACGGCGCCAGTTCGTCCTTCCAGTCCGTGATGTCCGCCCACTGGCGGTCCTCGAAGAACGGCGCGGGCGGCACGTACAGGGTGTTGGCGTAGTTGAGGGAGCCGCCGCCGACGCCCGCCCCGGCCAGCACCATCACCTTGCCCAGCAGGTGCACCCGCTGGATGCCGAACAGGCCGAGCGCGGGTGCCCACAGGTAGTTCTTGATGTCCCAGGAGTTCTTGGGGAGCGTCGCACGCGTGAAGCGGCGGCCCGCCTCCAGGACGCCGACCCGGTATCCCTTCTCACTGAGCCGCAGGGCCGAGACCGCTCCGCCGAAGCCCGAGCCCACGACGAGCACGTCGTAGTCGTAGGCGTCGTCGTCCGCCGCGGGAGCGGCCGGTCCGGCCTGGTTCTGGGCAGGGCTGTCCTGGGACATGGCTCTCCTCGGTACGAAAAGGGCGGATGGGGGGCGCTGAGGTGGTGCTCAGCGCAGCCGGAAGGCCTTCATCGCCTTGAGGCTGCGGCTCATGAAGGCCGCGTACTTCTCGTCGTCCATCCCGAAGGCCGGAGCGAGGGGGATCAGCCGCTGCTGGGCGACCGTCTGGGCCTCGGTGTACTTCAGGATGCCCTCGGAGCCGTGCCGCCGGCCGAGGCCGGAGTCCTTCATGCCGCCCATGGGCGACTGGACGCTGCCGTACGCGGGGGCGTACCCCTCGTTGATGTTGACCGTGCCGGTCCGCAGCCGCGCGGCGATGCGGTGGGCGCGCGCGCCGTCCTTGGTCCAGATGCTGGCGTTCAGGCCGTAGGGGGTGGCGTTGGCGAGGGCCACCGCCTCGTCCTCGTCGGTGAATCGGTAGAGGGAGACGACCGGGCCGAAGGTCTCCTCGGAGCAGACGGCCATCGGCTCCCGCACGTCGTCAAGGATGGTCGGCTCGTGGAAGAACGGGCCGATGTCGGGGCGGGCCACCCCGCCTGCGACGATCACCGCCCCCTTCTCCACGGCCTCGGCGACATGGCGGGTGACGGTCTCCAGCTGCCGCCCGCTGACGAGCGAACCCATGTCGGCCCCGTACGCGAGGGAGTTACCCAGCCGCATCGCCTTCGTACGGGCGGCGAAGCGCTCCACGAAGGCGTCCGCGACGGATTCGTGGACGTACAGCCTCTCGACGGAGATGCAGAGCTGACCGGCCGAGGAAAAGCAGGCGCGCACGGCGCCTTCGGCTGCCCTCTCGACGTCGGCGTCCTCCAGGACGAGCATGGGGTTCTTGCCGCCGAGCTCCAGCGAGACACCGACCAGTCGCGCTGCGGCGCGCAGGGCGACATCGCGTCCCGTCGTGGTCGAACCGGTGAAGGAGACGTAGTCGGCGCGCGAGACGACCTCCGGCCCGACGACGGGCCCCACACCCAGGATCACCTGGAACACCCCGGCGGGCAGTCCGGCCTCGATGAGCAGGTCGCGGGCCCACAGTGCGGTCAGCGCGGTCTCCGTGTCCGGCTTCATCACGACGGCGTTGCCGGAGACGAAGGCGGGCAGCGCGTCGCCGACGGAGAGTTCGAGCGGGTAGTTCCAAGGGGCGATCTGGCCGATGACCCCGCGCGGCTGGCGCAGTTCGGTGACCTTGGTGAGGGTCGGCACGACACCGGTGTGCCGCTTCGGCTTCAGATACGAGACGGCCTTGCGCCCGTAGTGCCGGGCGGCGACGGCGACGGCCTGTACCTCCTCGTGGGCGTGCAGCCTGGCCTTGCCCGTCTCCAGCTGGATGAGGTCGAGGACCTCGGACTGGCGCTGCAGGACGAGGTCGTGGAAGCGGAGCAGCACCGCGGCCCTGGCCCGGACGGAGGTCGCGGCCCAGGCGGGCTGGGCCGCGCGGGCGCGGTCGAAGGCGGTCTCGACGTCCTCGGGGGTGGACTCGGGCAGGTCGGCCAGCTTCTCCCCGGTGAAGGGGCTGTGGTTGACCGTGCGGCCGGAGCCGACGACGTCACGGGTCAGCTGGGCGATCACCTCGGGCGTGACCACGTCGGCAGCGGTGCGCGCGCCTGCGGGGGCGGCGGCCACCGGGTTGGTGCCGACGCGGGCGCCGGGGGCGGCGGAGGTGGTCGTGGAGGCCTGCGAGTCCGTCATGAGGGCGAGAGTATGTCCACCCGCCCACTTTGGGTACCCGTGGGTAACAGGTTTTCACAGAGCCCGCCAGGGAGTCCTCCCGCCCATGGATACCGAGCCAGTGATCACTGGCGGCATAACCGCTGATCAGGAGCGATGCGCCATGGGAACGGGCGGCGGGCGTCAGGAATCGTGAATCTTCGACCGCTCGTACCCAGGCGGCGGTCCGGAGGCGGACACGGCGGCCCTCAGCCCGCGCTCTCCGGCGGCTGCCAGCTGCGCAGCATCGTCTCGAAGAGCTTCCGTGTCTCCTCCCGGTCCTCCTCGGGACCGGTCATGTAGAGCGCGTACTCAGGACCGCCCGTCTCGGCGAAGTACATCTGGTCGATCCCGTGGCGGGGGCCCGGGTGGTCCTTGGACTCGACCCAGGTGAACTCCCAGCGGGAGCCGGGGCGGTCGCGGAAGACGTTCGACTCCAGCGTCAGACGTTCGTACCCCGGAAGCCGTGCGGCCAGATCCTTCTCGATGCTCTGCATGTGGGTGAGGGGGTTGTCGAAGTCGGGCTGCGGATCGAGGCTGATCCGGATGCGGTGGGCGCCGTTGTCCGGTGTGTAGTCGATCTGACCGCTGTTCGTCTGCCGCTCCCAGCCGTCGGGGACGAGAAGGCTGAAGCCCTCGGGATCAGCGACCCGCTTCCAGCCCTCGGGTATCTCGTCCGGCGCGACCTCCTCCGCCGCCGGGTCGGCGGTGCGCACGGAGGAGGAAGAGGGTGTGGGAGCCGGACCGGCGGTGCCGCGTTCCCCCGTGCCGCCGGCCGTGCCCGCGCCGTCGGCCCCGAACTTCATCGCGGCCAGGCCGGCCGCCCCGCCCAGCAACGCGGCCAGCACGAGCACCAGCAGCACGACGCGCCGGCGTCCCCCGCCGCGCCGGGTGGCGGGCGCGGAGGTGTACGGGGGCACGGGCGAGGTGTACGCGGGCGGCGGGGGCAGGGACTGGGAGAGCTGGGCCGTCGAGCCGTCCGGGACGGAGAAGGCGCGCAGTTCCTCCTCGGAGACCCGCTGCGTCGGCACGTGGGCCTGTGCGGCGCGGGGCCTGCGCCCCTCCATCGCGTCCAGGAGCATCCGCTCGGTCTCCTCGGCCGTCGGCCGGTCCGCGGGGTCCTTGCGCAGCAGCGCGGTGATCACGGGTGCCAGCGCGCCGCCCCGCAGCGGAGGGGGCGGCTCCTCTGTGACGACGGCCTGCATGGTCGAGATGGGCGAGCTGCGGCGGAAGGGCGAGGTGCCCTCGACGGCCGTGTAGAGGGTGGCGCCCAGCGACCAGAGGTCGGACGCGGGACCCGGGTCGCCCCCGCGCACCCGCTCGGGTGCCAGGTAGTCGATGGAGCCCACCAACTCACCGGTCCTGGTGATGGTGGAGTCACCCTCGATCGCGGCGATCCCGAAGTCGGTCAGCAGCACCTGTCCGTCACGGGCGAGCAGGACGTTGGCCGGCTTCACGTCCCGGTGCAGGACACCGGCACCGTGGGCGGCCCGCAGGGCGCTCAGCACGTGCAGCCCGATCCTGGCCGCCTCGCGCGGCTCGACCTCGCCGGACTCCTTCGCCGCGTCGGCGAGCGAGGGGCCGTCGACGTACTGCATGACGATCCAGGGGCGGTTGTCGTACTCGATGACGTCGTGGACGGTCACGACCCCCGGGTGGGTGATGCGCGCCGCCGCGCGCGCCTCCTTCTGCGTGCGGGCGTGCAGCACGGCCCGGTCCGCCTCCGCGACGTACAGCCCGGCGGTCAGCTCCTTCACCGCCACGGTCCGGTGGAGCACCTCGTCATGGGCGCGCCAGACCTTGCCCATGCCGCCCCGGCCCAGGACGTCACCCAGCCGGTACCGCCCGGCCAGTACGATCCCCGCGTCCGTTCCCTGCCCGTGTTCCACGTGTGTCCCCGCCCCGTTCCTCGGGACGACAGGTTACGGACGGGGGGCGGCGCGACGTAACCTCGCATCGCCCACGAGACCGCACTGTGATGCTTGTCGCTCCGGGCCGCCGGCCCGTCAGGAGCCCACGCGGTACGAGGAGATGGCCTGCTCGTAGATGTCGGAGACCTTGTCCCGCTCGTTCTCCGGGCCGATGACCTGCACGATGTGGTATCTGCCGTCCACGATCATGGCCAGGTTGCGGACGTACACCTGACGGCCACCGCTCTCCTGCCAGGTGAACTGCCCCTCGGCCATGGCCTGTTTGCCGACGTCGACACGGCGCAGACCCGTCGATGTGGCCCAGCTGGACTCACGGAAGGGCTTCAGCTCGGGCTCGCCGGTCCGCTGGTAGTCCAGCGGGTCGTCGCCGTGGACCTTGACGGTGTCCCGGCCGGGGACGACCAGGACGCTGAACCCGTCCGCACCGTAACGGATCTGACGGTCCGCGTTGGCCGGGCTGCGCTGCCAGTCCTTCGGCACACCGATCTCGAATCCCTCGGCGTCCTTGCGGAGTTCGTACCCAGCTGCGAGAGCGACGGCCGAGCGGCTGGTCTGCGGCTTCTCGGAGCCCGACGAGCCGGAGGACGCCGAGGCACCGGACGACGGCGTCGCCCCGGCGGAAGGGCTGCCGGAATCCGGGTCGGCGGGCGCGACGGAGTCCGCGGGCGAGGCTCCCGCCCCTGATCCGGAATCCGCCTTGGGCATGAACAGCACGGCGTAGGCCACGGCCGCGGCCATGAGCAGGAGGATCAGCACCAGCAGCAGCCGTCCGAGCCGCCGGGGCGCCCGGCGGCCGGGAGGCGGCTGCCGCAGCACCTTGGGCCCCTTGGGTTCGCGGGGCGCGCGCGGCGGCTTCTCGTACGCCTGCCGGTCCTCGTACGGCTTCTCGTGGCGCTGGGGCTTGCCCTGCCGGTGCCGGCCGTGCGCCGCACCCCGGCCCCGGCGCCTGCGCACCAGCTCGCCACGGCGGCGGACGATCGGCAGGCGGGTGGCGTCGGCGGGCGGCATCGTGACGATGTCGGCGCCCGCCTCGGGCTCGGGGGCCGAACGCACGAGGGAGCGCAGCCAGCCGCGCAGCTCCTCGAAGTCAGGGCGCTCCGTGGGGTCCTGCCGCAGCAGTGACTCCACGACGGGGCGAAGCGGACCGCACTCCTCCGCGAAGGCGGGCGGCTCGCCGCACACCATCTGGACGAGCTCGGCCGCGTTCTCCTCCGGATACGGGGCATGGCCCTGCACGGCGCGGTAGAGCAGCGCGCCGAGCGCCCACAGATCGGTCGAAGGGCCGATGGGCGGGGCCAGCTGCCAGTTGTCGTGGACCGGGCCTGCCTGCTCGGGCGCCCACCGCTCGGTGACGGCGCCGACGACGGCGATACGGGCCTGCCTGGCGCGTTCGGCGGCGAGGGGCGTCGCGGGGCCGCGATAGGCGGGCGTGTCGCCCCTTCCCGCCACGACCTCGTCCCATCCGCCCGCGGGCCGCCGGGCGGCCGCCGGCTGCGGCAGCCGGTCCCGGCGCTCCACGGCTCCGCCGCCGAGGCGCTGGGCGTCGGCGCGCAGCGCGTCCTCACCGGAGCGTCCCGGTCCTGCGGAGCTGCCCCCGGCCGGCACGGGCCGGCCGGCGCCGGGGCCGTCACCCCAGGTGCCTGCGAGGTGGACACGACGGCCGGGGGGCGGCGGGCCGCCCGGGTCCTCGTCGTCGTCGTCCTCGTCGTCGTCCTCGTCGTCGTACGGGTAGGCGTACGCCTCGGCTGCCGCCCTGCCCCAGGTGCCGCCCGTCGGCTGCGGGGGGCCTGCCGCGGGGGGAGCCGACGGCTCCTCGCGCCCGGCCTCGCCCGCGTCACGCTCGTGGTCGGCCGGGTCCGAGGCGGCGCGCCTCTGCTGCTCCCCCGCGCGGGCCGCCGCACGGGCGCCCTCACGGTAGGCGGCGATGGCACCGGCGCGCGCGGCGCGCAACTGCGCCGCGCTCCCCGCCCCGGGCGGGGCGGGGGGCTGGGCGGGCTCGACCTCGGCGCGGGACGCGGGGGCGGGCAGACCGTCGCCGGCCGCCCTGGGAGCGGGCAGGGCGTCGGGCGCGTGCGCGGCCTCCTGGGCGGGCGGCTCAGCGGCGCGCAGGGCGTCCTGGGCGCCCGGGGCGTCCTGGGCGCCCGTCCCGGCGATGTGCGGGGCGCCCTGGCCCGGGAGCGCGGGGGGCGTGTGCGGGAGCCCGTCCGGAGCCGGGAGGGCGCCGGGGGCCCGGAAGGTGTGCGGCGGGGAGAGGGCTTCCGGCCCGGTCCCGCCCTCTGCCGGTTCGTACGGCCCCGTGGGCCCCGTCTCCACGGCGGGGGGCCCGTAGGCCTCTTCCCCGTCAGGCTGCGGCACGGGAACGTATCCGCACAGGGCTTCCTCGGCCGCCCCGGCCGCCAGTCCGGTCAGCACGACCCGGCCGTCGTCGCAGACCAGTACCGTGCGGACGGTGATGTTGCGGTGCGTCCAGCCGTGCGCGTGCAGCACCCGCAGCGCCGTGAGCACGTCGGAGCCGATCTCCGCTGCCCGGTAGGGGTTGAGCGGCCGCTCCGCGAGCAGCGCGGCGAGTGGCCGGGCGGCGACCAGCTCGCTCACTATCCAGAGCGATCCGGCCTCGGCGAACACGTCGAAGACCTGGTCGAGTCGCGGATGGTCGGGCACCTGTGCCGCGGCCTGCGCCGCCTCGATGGCCCGCCGGACCGCGGGATCCGTCGACCGCCGCACCGTACGTCCCGAGGCGCGCCTGGCGGCCGACGGCAGCCCGTCGGCGTCCAGCACCTCGGCGTCCACGACCTCCGGCAACGGCACCTGGCGGACCAGGACTTCCTGTCCGCTGTATGTGTCGAACGCCCGGGTCTCAGCCAGTTCGTACGCATCGGACGGAGGCAGCGGAAGGCGGTAGCGGTCGGCCAGTACCCGACCCGCGTAGTCGTCCACGACGCCTCCCCAGAGCGCGCTGTCCCCCGGCCAAGAAGACCGCATGAATCCATCAATTGCGGTCACTTACTGTGCGATTGACTCACGATTCCGGCTGCGTACGGTCCTCGCCCTCTCACAATACGTGGCAAGTCGCGGCTGCGCGGCCGGGTCACCACAACCCGGCCGCCCGTTCGGCCTCGTGGCAGGTCAGTCGGTGGGTTCGAAGGTCGCGAACGCCGTCTCACGGAGCGTGCGGCACTCCTCGCCGTTCCACTCGGACGCCTTGCAGCTGATCATGATGGAGTAGCCGTGAGTGGCGTCGGCCTTGAAGCCCCGGTTGAGGACCCGCACCCGCATGCCCTGCTGGTTGCGGGTGAACTCCCAGTCCGCGACGGTCGGGTAGCCGTTGTACTCGACCTTCTTTATGCCGATGTGCTTGTAACCGTTGCTGAGACTCCTGGTCGCCGCGACCGCACCCGCCCAGGCGGCGGCAGCGTCGTCCTTCGGGGAGCCGTTGTAGTCGATCTGGATGCGGGGGAAGCCGCCGTCGGCGTTGTAGATCGCGCCGGAGTTCTGTCCCGCTATGGCGTCGAACTTGAAGGAGCCGGGCATCGCCACGGAGAAGTGGAACTGCTTGTTGCCGACGGTCCGGTATCCGGAGGGCAGCGCATCAGGGCCGGGTTCGGCGGTCTCCTGCGAGGCCGAGGGCTCGGCGGACGCCTCACCCTTCTCCTGCCCCTGACCGTCCTCGCCGCCCTTCTCCGTCCCGCTGGTCCCCTCCTTGCCCGACCCGCCGCCGGTGGCCTCGGAGTCTTTGCCCGCCGACGCGCCCGCCGACGTCGTGGTGCCGCCCTTGGACCCGCCCTTGTCGCTCTCCCCGTCGTCGCCGAGGGTGAGAGCCAGGACCGTACCGAGGACGGCGAGCACGACGACACCGGCGATGACCGCCAGCGTGCGGCGCGGCACGACATCGGTGATCGAAGCGGTGGTCCTGGCGGGGTGTCCGGCGGGGCCTGAGGCCGACGCCATGGCGGCGGGGGTGCCCGGCGCGCGCGAGGGCGTGCGCGGACCGGACGCGGCTGCCGCGGGAGCCTTCGCGTTGCGTACGGAGCGCAGCGCGCCGCGCAGCCGCTCGCGAGCGCTGTCGGCCGCGCCGAGCCCGCCGGACGCGGAGGCCGCGGCGGTGGTGGTGGGACCGGAAGCCGGGGTCCCGGCCGCAGGGCTTCCCGCCGCCGGGGTCGCGGTGCCTGATCCGTGCGCGGCGCCGGCGGCGGCCGCGGCGGCCGCCGCCTTCTTCTTGCCGCTCGCGGAGTCGCCCCTGCCGGTCTTGGCGGCCTTCGCGCCCTCGCCGCTCGTGGCGTCGCCGATCGTCGGCAGCGCCATGACCTGGGTGGAGTCGGCGGGGGGAGTGACGGGTGGTTCGGGGGCGTTGATCACCGCGTTGAGCAGGACGCGCGCTCCGGCGTCGTCCAGACGCTGGTCGGGATCCCTGGCCAGCAGGCCGTAGATGACCTCCTCCAGCGGTCCCGCGTGGACGGGAGGTTCGACCGGCTCCGTCATCACCGCCGTCAGCGTGGCGATGGCCGAACCCTTGTCGTACGGCGGGCGGCCCTCGACGCTCGCGTACAGCAGCCCGCCCAGTGACCACAGGTCGGCGGGAGGGCCGGGCTTGTGCCCGCGTGCGCGCTCGGGCGAGATGTAGGAGGGGGCGCCGACGAGCATGCCGGTCGAGGTGACGGAGGGGTCACCCTCGACCTGGGCGATCCCGAAGTCGGTCAGGACGACCCGGCCGTCCTCGGAGATCAGCACGTTGGACGGCTTCACGTCCCGGTGCAGAATGCCCTCGCGGTGCGCCGAACGCAGCACGTCGAGGATGGCGAGGCCGACCTCCGCCGCCCGTCTCGGCGTCAGCGTCCCGTCCTCGCGGATCACCTCGGCGAGGGACTTGCCCTCGATGAGTTCCATGACGATCCACGGCCGGTCGTCCTCGTCGACCACGTCGTAGACAGTCACCGCGCTGGTGTTGCGGATCCTCGCGATGGCCTTCGCCTCGCGGAGGGTTCGCGTGATCAGACGCCGCTTCTCGTCCTCGTCGATGGAGGACGGGAACCGCAGTTCCTTGACGGCGACCGTACGCCCCAACGTCTCGTCGGCAGCACGCCAGACCGTGCCCATGCCGCCCCGGCCGAGCACCTCCCCAAGGCGGTACCGCCCCGCGAGGAGACGTCCGTCCTTGTCCCGTTGGGGCTCCTGCGCCTGCTCCGCCTCCGACATGCGTCCCCTCTGCGATCAACCCGCCCTGGCAGAGCGTTCATTGTCCCTCACCCCGGGACCGGTCATGGTGCCGGGTCCGGGGCGACCCTTGTGCGGCCAGGGGGAGGAACCCCCCGCCATGCGGACATCCAGGGCTCTTTCCGCCGCCTCGCCCGCATCGGCCCCGCACGCCCGGGAACCGCGCGCCTGTCCCAGCGAACCACACCTCACGCCCCACATCGTCCCGCCTCCCCCCGCTCGCCGTCGAGGACCGCACCCCGACGGCCGCCGCCCCGGCACGTGGCGGGCCTCCGGCAACGGCGGGAAGCCGCCCGCCCCGTGCCGTCACGGCCCCCTAGATCGGCACGATGTCGGGCGCGCCCAGACGTGCCGCGTCAGCCGTGAGGTCGTCCGGCTGACGCTGCGACTCCCGTTCCGCCTCCACCCGCTTGCGGTAGTGCTCCACCTCCCGCTCGACCTGGCCCGTGTCCCAGCCGAGCACCGGAGCCATCAGGTCCGCGCACTCGCGGGCGCACCGCGTGCCGCGGTCGAAGGTCTCGATGGAGATCCGGGTACGCCGCGTCAGGACGTCGTCGAGGTGCCGGGCACCCTCGTGCGAGGCGGCGTAGACGACCTCCGCCCGCAGGTAGTCCTCGGCGCCGGCGAGCGGCTCACCCAGTGTGGAGTCGTTCCGGACGAGGTCCAGGAGTTCCTCCGTCATCGAGCCGTACCGGTTGAGCAGATGCTCCACGCGCACCACGTGCAGCCCCGTCCTGGCGGCGATCCTGGCGCGCGCGTTCCACAGGGCGCGGTAGCCCTCGGCGCCCAGCAGCGGGATGTCCTCCGTGACACAGTCGGCCACCCGCTGGTCGAGCGCGTGCACCGCCTCGTCCACGGCGTCCTTCGCCATGACGCGATACGTCGTGTACTTGCCGCCCGCCACGACGACGAGCCCCGGCGCCGGGTGGGCCACCGTGTGCTCGCGCGAGAGCTTGCTGGTGGCGTCCGACTCCCCGGCCAGCAGCGGGCGCAGACCGGCGTAGACGCCCTCGACGTCGTCCCTGCCCAGGGGGGTGTTCAGCACGGAGTTCACGTGCTCGAGCAGGTAGTCGATGTCGGCGCTGGACGCGGCCGGGTGGGCCTTGTCGAGATCCCAGTCGGTGTCCGTCGTGCCGATGATCCAGTGCCGCCCCCAGGGGATGACGAAGAGGACCGACTTCTCGGTGCGCAGAATGAGCCCGGTCGAGGAGTGGATGCGGTCCTTGGGCACGACGAGATGGATGCCCTTCGACGCCCTGACGTGGAACTGCCCGCGTTCGCCGATCAGCGCCTGGGTGTCGTCCGTCCACACGCCTGTCGCGTTGACCACCTGCTTGGCCCTGACCTCGTACTCCCCGCCGCCCTCGACGTCCTGCACCCGCGCGCCGACGACCCGCTCGCCCTCCCGCAGGAATCCCGTCACCCGCGCCCGGTTCGCCACCTGCGCGCCGTAGCCCGCGGCCGTGCGGACGAGGGTCGCCACATAGCGCGCGTCGTCCATCTGTGCGTCGTAGTACTGGAGGGCGCCCACCAGGGCGTCCTTCTTGAGGGCGGGGGCGACCCGCAGGGCGCGCCGGCGCGAGAGGTGCCGGTGGACGGGAAGGCCCCGGCCGTGACCGGAGGACACCGACATCGCGTCGTACAGCGCGACGCCGGAACCCGCGTAGAGCCGCTCCCAGCCCTTGTGCTGCAAGGGGTAGAGGAAGGGGACGGGCTTGACGAGATGGGGCGCCAGGCGCTCCAGCAGCAGTCCGCGCTCCTTCAGCGCCTCCCGCACGAGTGCGAAGTCCAGCATCTCCAGATACCGCAGCCCGCCGTGGATCAGCTTGCTGGACCTGCTCGACGTCCCCGACGCCCAGTCGCGCGCCTCGACCAGTCCGGTCGAGAGTCCTCTGGTGGCCGCGTCCAGCGCGGTCCCGGCGCCGACCACGCCCGCTCCCACTACCAGCACGTCCAGTTCGCGCTCGGCCATCGCGGCGAGCGCCTCGGTGCGCTCCGCGGGTCCCAGTGTCGCTGTCCTCACTGCTGCCTCCCGGTCATCCCGGTGCATCGGGGTGGGTGGTACGGCACGGGAGCGAGGACCGGCCCGGAGGGCCGGGCGCCCGTGCCCACCACTCGATTCTGTCCGCGCTCGACGACTTCAGCCACCGCCTGTGGACAACACCCGCACCACAAGAGTCCAAGAATGCGACATATAGGTCATATTTACGCCTAGTCTGACATTGCGCTGTCCCCAGCGGTTGCGCTTTCTGCATTCTTGGTCTTAGGGAAGGACGGCCCACATGCCGGCAGACCTTGCTGTCATCGGACTCGGTCACCTCGGCCTGCCCCTCGCCCAAGCAGCCGTCGGCGCGGGGATCCAGACCGTCGGCTACGACACCGATCCACGCCCCTTCGCCGAACTCTCCGCGGGCCGTACGCCGGTCGAGGGAACCCTCAGCGCCTCCGACATCCGGCGCATGGTCTCGGGGGGCTTCCGGCCCACCGCCGATCCGGCGGAGCTGGGCCGGGTCCGCACCGCCGCGATCTGCGCCCCCACCCCCCTCGGACCGGACCGCACCCTCGACCTCGGCGCCGTGACCGACGCGGCCCGGGCGCTCGCGGCCCGGCTCCGGCCGCACACCACCGTCCTGGTGGAGTCGGCCGTACCGCCCGGGACCACCGAGAACGTCGTACGCCCCCTGCTGGAGGACGGGTCCGGGCTGCGCGCCGGACGCGACTTCCACCTCGCCCACTCCCCCGGCCGCCTCGATCCGGGCAACCGCACCCACGTCTACGCCCACACCCCCAAGGTCATCGGCGGTCTCACCCCCGCGTGCACCGAATCGGCAGCGGCCTTCTACGGGCGGCTCACCGACAAGGTCGTCCGGGCCCGGGGACCGCGTGAGGCGGAGATGACGAAGGTCCTCGAAACCAACTTCCGGCACGTCAACATCGCGCTGGTCAACGAGATGGCGGTGCTCTGCCACGACCTGGGGGTGGACCTCTGGGACGTCATCAGGTGCGCCGAGACCAAGCCCTTCGGCTTCCAGCCCTTCCGCCCCGGGCCCGGTGTCGGCGGCCACGGTGTCCCCGTGGACCCCGGCTACTTCCCGTACAACAGCCGTACGCCCGGCCACCCCCTGCGCATGGTCTCGCTGGCCAAGGAGATCAACGACCGGATGCCCGGGTATGTGATCCAGCGCTGCGCCACCCTGCTCAACGAGCACGGCAAGTCCGTGCGGGGGGCCCGGGTCCTGCTCCTCGGCGTCACGTACAAGCCGGACCTGGCCGACCAGGAGGCCTCCCCGGCCCGGGAGATCGCGAGCCGGCTCATGGACATGGGCGCCCAGATCGGTTACCACGACCCGCACGTCCTGGACTGGCGCGTACGCGACCTGCCCGTACCGCGTGCGGACTCGCTCTACGAGGCCGCCGCCGGGGCGGACCTGACGGTGCTTCTGCAGCACCACCGCACGTACGACCTCCAGGGCCTCGCGGTGAAGGCCCAGCTGCTCCTGGACACCCGGGGTGCCACCCCGGCGGGCGCCGCGCACCGGCTGTAGCGGGCCCCGCAAGGTGACCGCCGGGATTCCCGGTGGGCCGTGTCGGCGTGGGCTGCTAGCCTGCGGCGTCACTTCTCGCACACCCGTGTTTCGCACGCCCGTGCGCACCGTCCCAGGGGGATCACCACCATGAGCCAGCCCGTGCAGCCGCCGAACCCGCCGCAGCAGCCCTACGACGGCCAGCCGGCCGACGGCAACCCGTACGCGGGGCAGCAGCCCACGCCCGGCAACCCCTACGCGGGCCAGCAGCCCGGTGCGCCGACCGGCAACCCGTTCGCCGGTCAGCAGGGCCAGCAGCCCGGCCAGTTCGGCGGCGGCTTCCCCCCGGCCCCGTCGGCCCCGCGGGCCCTCGGCGGTGCCGGGGTCGGCGTGCTGGTCGCCTTCGGCGCCGCGGTCGTCGCCGCCATCCTCTACGGCGTCCTCGCGGGTTCCATCGAGCGTGAGATCGGCTACGCGGCCATCGGCGTGGGCTTCCTGGTCGGCTTCGCGGCGAGCAAGGTCGGCGGCGCCAACCCGGCCGTCCTCGGCGCCGCCGCCGTCTTCTCCCTCGTCGCCGTCTTCCTCGGCCAGCTCATCGGCATGTCGATGATCCTCGCGGACGGTCTGGGCGTCGGCTTCTCCGAGGTCTTCTTCGAGCACTTCGGCGACGTCGTCGACGTCTGGAAGGAGGAGGCCGACTTCATGACGTACCTCTTCCTGCTCCTCGGCCCCGTCGCCGCCTTCGGTGGCGCCCGCAAGGCCGGCTGACACCTCGTACACGCGCGAACGGCCCGGACCACCGTGGTGGTCCGGGCCGTCGCGTCTGCGTACGGGAGATCAGCGGCGGTGCTGCGAGTCCGCCACCGTCACCTCGACGCGCTGGAACTCCTTGAGGTCGCTGTAGCCCGTGGTGGCCATCGCCCGGCGCAGCGCGCCGAAGATGTTCATCGAACCGTCAGGGCTGTGCGAGGGCCCGGTGAGGACCTCCTCCGTCGTGCCGACGGAGCCCAGGTCGACCAGCTTGCCGCGCGGCACGTCCTCGTGGACGGCCTCCATGCCCCAGTGCCGGCCGCGGCCGGGCGCGTCCGTGGCACGGGCCAGCGGGGAACCCATCATCACGGCGTCCGCGCCGCAGGCGATGGCCTTGGGCAGGTCGCCGGACCAGCCCACGCCGCCGTCGGCGATGACGTGCACGTACCGGCCGCCGGACTCGTCCATGTAGTCACGGCGGGCGCCGGCCACGTCGGCGACCGCGGTCGCCATCGGGACCTGGATGCCGAAGACGTTGCGCGTGGTGTGCGCGGCGCCACCGCCGAAGCCGACGAGGACACCGGCCGCACCGGTACGCATCAGGTGCAGGGCGGCGGTGTACGTGGCGCAGCCGCCGACGATGACCGGGACGTCCAGCTCGTAGATGAACTGCTTCAGGTTCAGCGGCTCGGCAGCGCCCGAGACGTGCTCGGCGGAGACCGTCGTACCGCGGATGACGAAGATGTCCACGCCCGCGTCGACGACGGCCTTGGAGAACTGGGCGGTGCGCTGCGGCGAGAGCGCGGCGGCGGTGACGACACCGGAGTCGCGCACCTCCTTGATGCGCCGGCCGATCAGCTCCTCCTGGATGGGGGCGGAGTAGATCTCCTGGAGCCGCGGGGTTGCGGCCTCGAGGGGCATCTCGGCGATCTCGTCGAGCAGAGCCTGCGGGTCCTCGTGCCGGGTCCACAGGCCCTCGAGGTTGAGGACGCCGAGGCCGCCCAGCTCACCGATGCGGATGGCGGTCTGCGGGGAGACCACCGAGTCCATGGGCGCGGCCAGGAAGGGCAGCTCGAAACGGTAGGCGTCGATCTGCCAGGCGATCGAGACCTCCTTCGGGTCACGGGTGCGCCGGCTCGGTACGACAGCGATGTCGTCGAACGCGTATGCCCGCCGACCGCGCTTGCCGCGCCCGATCTCGATCTCAGTCACGATGGTGTGGCCTTTCCTCTACGTCTGCGCTGTCCAGTATCCCCGACGCACACGTGAGGGGCGGTCCCGGGAACCCCGGTCCGCCCCTCACCTGGGCTGATGCCTTACTTCCTGCTGTAGTTCGGCGCTTCCACCGTCATCTGGATGTCGTGCGGGTGGCTCTCCTTGAGACCCGCCGAGGTGATCCGGACGAAGCGGCCCTTGCGCTCCATCTCGTCGACGGAGGCGGCACCGACGTAGCCCATGGTCTGGCGGAGGCCGCCGACCAGCTGGTGGAGCACGTTGGCCAGCGGGCCGCGGTAGGGCACCTGGCCCTCGATGCCCTCGGGCACGAGTTTGTCGTCCGAGGACACCTCGGCCTGGAAGTAGCGGTCCTTGGAGTACGACCGCCCCTGGCCACGGGACTGCATGGCACCCAGCGAGCCCATGCCGCGATACGACTTGAACTGCTTGCCGTTGATGAACATCAGCTCACCCGGGGACTCCTCACAGCCCGCGAGGAGGCTGCCCAGCATCACGCTGTCGGCGCCGGCGGCGAGCGCCTTGCCGATGTCGCCGGAGTACTGGAGACCGCCGTCGCCGATCACCGGGACGCCCGCGGCACGCGCGGCGAGCGCGGCCTCGTAGATCGCGGTGACCTGCGGGACGCCGATGCCGGCGACCACGCGGGTGGTGCAGATCGAGCCGGGACCGACGCCCACCTTCACGCCGTCGACACCGGCGTCGATCAGGGCCTGGGCCCCGTCGCGGGTGGCGACGTTACCGCCGATGACGTCGATGCCGACGCTCGACTTGATCTTCGCCATCCAGTCGAGGGCGTTGCTGTTGTGACCGTGCGAGGTGTCGACGATCAGGAAGTCGACACCGGCGGACGCGAGCGCCTGGGCACGGTCCAGCGCCTCGGGGCTGGCGCCGACTGCCGCGCCGACCAGCAGGCGGCCCTCGGCGTCCTTGGCGGCGTTCGGGTACTGCTCGGCCTTCTTGAAGTCCTTGACCGTGATGAGGCCCTTGAGGACGCCCGCGTCGTCGACCAGCGGCAGCTTCTCGATCTTGTGGCGGCGCAGCAGCTCCATGGCGTCCACGCCGGAGATGCCCACCTTGCCCGTGACCAGCGGCATGGGCGTCATGACCTCGCGGACCTGACGGCCACGGTCCGACTCGAAGGCCATGTCGCGGTTGGTGACGATGCCGAGCAGCTTGCCCCCCGCGTCGGTCACCGGCACACCGCTGATGCGGAACTTCGCGCACAGCGCGTCCGCCTCCCCGAGCGTGGCGTCGGGGTGCACGGTGATCGGGTCGGTGACCATGCCCGACTCGGACCGCTTGACCAGGTCGACCTGGTTCACCTGGTCCTCGATCGAGAGGTTGCGGTGCAGCACACCCACACCGCCCTGGCGGGCCATGGCGATGGCCATCCGGGACTCGGTCACCTTGTCCATGGCCGCCGACAGCAGGGGGATGTTCACCCGTACGTTGCGCGAGATGAGGGACGAGGTGTCGACCGCGTTGGGCAGCACCTCGGACGCGCCGGGCAGCAGCAGCACGTCGTCGTATGTCAGCCCGAGCGTCGCGAATTTCTCGGGCACTCCGTCGACGTTTGCAGTCATGACACCTTCCCCAAATGGCCTTGATCGGTGCGGATGTCCATGCTAACGGCCTCGCGGGGTGTCTCATTCCACGAGCAAGATCACCCAGCGGTTCTGTGGCTTCCTACAGCGCCGCGGAATCGGCACGACCAGCCGTGGAGGCGATCGTGGAACCGGCTCCCCTACTGGCCCGCGAGGGCCCTCAGCCTGCTCAGAGCACGGTGCTGGGCGACCCGGACCGCGCCCGGGGACATGCCGAGCATCTGCCCGGTCTCCTCCGCGGTCAGACCGACCGCGACCCGGAGGACCAGCAGCTCCCGCTGGTTCTCCGGAAGATTGGCGAGAAGCTTCTTGGCCCAGGCCGCATCGCTGCTGAGCAGTGCGCGTTCCTCCGGGCCGAGCGAATCGTCGGGCCGCTCCGGCATCTCGTCGGAGGGCACGGCAGTCGATCCGGGGTGCCGCATCGCGGCGCGCTGGAGGTCGGCGACCTTGTGGCCCGCGATCGCGAAGACGAAGGCCTCGAAGGGCCTGCCTGTGTCCTTGTAGCGCGGGAGCGCCATCAGGACCGCGACGCAGACCTCCTGAGCGAGGTCCTCCACGAAGTGACGGGCATCACCGGGAAGACGGTTCAGCCGCGACCTGCAGTACCGCAGGGCGAGAGGGTGCACGTGCGCCAGCAGGTCATGGGTGGCCTGTGCGTCGCCGTCGACGGCACGGTGCACCAGAGCACCGATCACCGTCGTCCCGTCCTCGCGCATCGGACCATGGTGCCTTGACGCCGTCCGATCCGAGGCATCGCGTCCGGAGTTGTGCACCGAAGCGTTATCAGCGGGTGTGCCGGGCTCACGCACGGGGGCGCCTCCGGGCCGGACCGCAGGGTCTCCGGGGTGTGCCACGGGGTCTTCGGACCCGCCCTCCGGGTCTCCGGGCCGGCCCCCCGGTGCGCCTCCGGACCGGACGGCGGCCGCGCTGCCGGTGCGGTCGGCAGGCGTTCCGTCGACGCGGCCGGCCGACGCCTCGCCGGCCGGGGCCGCGGCCACGTCCGCGGCGTCGTGGGCGAGTGCTCCAGAGTTCTGAGCGGGTGCGCCGGATGTCATGTCCTGCGCCCTCCCCTTCCGCTCGGCCGAATGTTCCCGGAGGAACTCCACACCTCAAGGATGCGGCATCGGCCGGGAAGCGTCACACAGCGCCGATGGGGAGGGCCCGGCCGCAGGTCCGCCGCCACCGTCGTCCCGTCCGCCGCCGTGCGGACGGGATCGCGTCGCTACGCGCCGAGCCGCGGCATCAGCGGACCAGGCCCCAGCGGAATCCGAGCGCGACGGCGTGCGCACGGTCCGAGGCCCCGAGCTTCTTGAACAGCCGCCTCGCGTGCGTCTTCACCGTGTCCTCGGAGAGGAAGAGCTCCCGCCCGATCTCCGCGTTGGAGCGGCCGTGGCTCATCCCTTCGAGCACCTGGATCTCACGCGCGGTGAGCGTCGGCGCCGCACCCATCTCCGCGGACCGCAGGCGACGTGGGGCGAGCCGCCACGTCGGGTCGGCCAGCGCCTGGGTGACGGTCGCGCGCAGTTCGGCACGCGAGGCGTCCTTGTGCAGATAGCCACGGGCTCCGGCGGCGACGGCGAGCGCGACACCGTCCAGGTCCTCGGCGACGGTCAGCATGATGATCCTGGCCCCGGGGTCCGCGGAGAGCAGCCGCCGGACCGTCTCCACACCCCCCAGGCCGGGCATGCGTACGTCCATCAGAATCAAATCCGAACGGTCGGCCCCCCAGCGGCGGAGGACTTCCTCGCCGTTGGCCGCCGTCGTCACCCGCTCGACACCGGGCACGGTCGCAACCGCGCGGCGGAGCGCTTCTCGGGCAAGCGGGGAGTCGTCGCAGACGAGGACGGATGTCATGACCGTCCTCCGCAGCTGATGCGCGTCACCTTGAGCCTCCAGGCTGATTCAAGTCGTCACCTGTGCGGTTGACCCCCTCGGACATCTGCCCGAGCTCGATCTCCGTCAACCGCCTCGCCCTCATCAACGACGGTCACTCGAAAGAGTTACGGGCCAAAGCATCCGGTTCGGCACTCTAAGTGAGGGGGTGCACACAGAGAAGAAGGGCACGAGACCCGTCAATCAGTTCACCGCCCGCCGACCTGCCCCATTTAGCGGGTTTTCTCCCCTTTTGCTGGCGTCTGAGGCTAGATTCGCAATCAGTCATATTTACATCTACTAACACCGTAGATGTACGGTCGGGACTCAGGTCGCCGACGAGCAACGACGGTCGAGGACGCCGTTTCCGACTCAGCAAGGTTTCGAGGGGACACGCAATGGCAGATTTCTCCCGCCTTCCCGGACCCAACGCGGATCTGTGGGACTGGCAGCTGCTGGCCGCCTGCCGCGGGGTCGACAGTTCACTGTTCTTCCACCCCGAAGGAGAACGCGGAGCAGCCCGGAGTGCCCGCGAGACCTCGGCGAAGGAGGTCTGCATGCGCTGCCCGGTACGCGCCGAGTGCGCCGCGCACGCGCTCGCGGTGCGGGAGCCCTACGGCGTGTGGGGCGGCCTGACCGAGGACGAGCGTGAGGAGCTCATGGGCCGGGCCCGGAACCGTCTGATCTCCGCCCACTCGGGGCCGGCCCCCGAGGCCGGCGCCACCTGACCCTCCGCACGATCGACCTAC
Source organism: Streptomyces sp. NPDC006516 (assembly GCF_040611875.1). Taxonomy (NCBI): domain Bacteria; kingdom Bacillati; phylum Actinomycetota; class Actinomycetes; order Kitasatosporales; family Streptomycetaceae; genus Streptomyces; species Streptomyces sp. NPDC006516. Next base: position 464,653 of record NZ_JBEXPD010000002.1, on the reverse strand, counting down.
CGAAGAAACGTTTCCTCCGACCCGGTGCACGCCCGCCGCCGGACGGGTGGGCTGGGCCGGCGGGGCGTTTTGGTCAGCGCGAGGCCGCCAGGGACAGCTGGTCCAGCGTGGCCGCCACCGCCGGCACCCGTGCGAGGTCGGGCAGGGTGAGTGCGACGATCTCCCGTTCCACGGCCGGCTCCACCGTCACGGTGCGCGCCCCCTTGGGGCGTACGGACTCCATGGCCAGCTCCGGCAGCACGGCCACACCGAGACCCGCCCCGACGAGCCCGATCACCGCCGGGTAGTCATCCGTGGCGAAGTCGATCCGGGGGGTGAATCCGGAAGCCTCGCAGACCTCGACGAGCTGCCGCCTGCACCGGGGGCAGCCGGCGATCCACGGTTCGTCGGCCAGCTCCGCGATGCCCACCGCGTCCGCCCCGGCCAGTCGGTGCCCCTCCGGGACGAGGCCGATCAGCCGGTCCACGAGCAGCGGTCGTACGACCAGGTCGTCCCACTCGCCGCCCATCGCCCCGTAGCGGAACGCCAGCGCGATGTCGCAGTCGCCGTCGCGCAGCATCTCGACCGAGCGCGGCGGTTCCGCCTCGACGAGCGACACCTGGGTGCCGGGGTTTGCGGCGCGCAGGGCCGCGAGCGCGCCCGGGACCAGCGCGGAGCTCCCGCTCGGGAACGAGACGAGCCGGACCCGGCCGGCCCTCAGCCCCGCGATCGCCGCGACCTCCTCCTCGGCGGCGGTGAGGCCGGCGAGGATGCCGGACGCGTGCCGTACCAGGGCCTCGCCTGCCTGGGTGAGCCGCATCTCGCGGCCCGTCCGGATCAGCAGCGGCGTACCCGCGGAGCTCTCCAGGGCCTTCATCTGCTGGCTGACGGCGGGCTGGGTACAGCCCAGCTCACGCGCGGCGGCGGAGAACGAACCGGTGGTGGCCACGGCGCGCAGGACACGGAGATGACGAGCTTCGATCACCCTTCAACCATAAGCGCATCTTGTAGCTCCAGTCGATTAATCCCGAGAGCCTTTGGGGGTTACGGGGCTAACCTGTGGCCTCATGAAGGTCCTCACCGTGAACATCGGCCGCCCCGCACCCTCCGCCCACACGGACGGGCCCGGCGGGCTCACCGGAATCGGCAAACACCCGGCCGACGGCCTCGTGCGGGTGACCGACCCAGGGCCCAAGGGCACGGGCGGCAGCGGCCTCGCCGGGGACTCGGTGTGCGACCTCCGGCACCACGGAGGCTCGGACCAGGCGGTGTACGCCTACGCACGCGAGGAGCTCGACGCCTGGGAGAAGGAGCTCGGCAGGCCCCTGCCCAACGGTTCGTTCGGCGAGAATCTGACGACCCTCGGCGTCACGGTGAGCCAGGCGCGGATCGGGGAGCGCTGGCGGGTCGGCGGCGAGTTGCTCCTGGAGGTGACGTCGGGCCGCATTCCGTGCCGGACCTTCGCGGACCATCTCGGCGAACGCGGCTGGGTGAGGCGCTTCACGCGTGAGGGGGCGACGGGCGCGTATCTGCGGGTCATCGAGCCGGGGACGATCCGGGCCGGCGATCCGGTCGAGCTGGTGCACCTGCCCGACCACGACATCACCACGGCCATGGAGTTCCGGGCGACGACGACGGAACGGGAACTGCTGCCCCGCCTGCTGGCCGCCGGGGAAGCGCTGCACACGGAGACCCTGCGCGCCGCACGGGAGTACGTGGCGAAGCACGGCACCCCGACGCCCTCCTGAACGAGCCCTGCCGCGCGGGCTGCCGGGGCCGGCGCCGGCGACGGCCTTCCCCCACGCGGGCCGTCGGAGCAGCACGGGCGGCTGGGCGGCGGGCGGCGAGGTGGTTCCGGATTCGCCCGGTGACGCCCCCACACACACAACGGCCCCCGGACGCACGGCCTCGGGATCGGGCCCGGTCACGGGAACGAGGCGGGTCGGCTGCCGTGTACGCGGGGCACTAACGTGCCGCGTATGACGACTGCACTGATTACGGGCGCGACGGCGGGGATCGGGGCCGCCTTCGCACGGCGGCTCGCGAGTGACGGGCACAATCTGGTGCTGGTGGCCCGCGACACGGAGCGGCTGCGGGCCCATGCCACGGAGCTGCACGACGGACACGGCATCGAGGCCGAGGTGCTGACGGCCGACCTGTCCACGGACGCCGGGATCGAGGCGGTCGAAGCACGGTTGACGGACCGTGTGAGCCCGGTCGACCTGCTGGTCAACAACGCCGGCTTCGGGAACAAGGGGCGTTATCTCGACGTCTCGCTGGCCGACGAACTGACGATGCTCAAGGTGCACTGCGAGGCGGTGCTGCGGCTGACCTCGGCCGCGGCGGGCTCGATGCGGGAGCGCGGCCGGGGCGGGGTGGTCAACGTGGCGTCCGTCGCGGCCTTCCTGCCCCGTGGGACGTACGGCGCCTCGAAGTCGTGGGTCGTGCAGTTCACCCAGGGCGCGGCGAAGGACCTCGCGGGTTCCGGGGTGCGGCTCATGGCTCTGTGCCCCGGCTTCGTACGCACCGAGTTCCATCAGCGGGCCGGGATGGGGACGGGCAACATCCCGGACTGGATGTGGCTCGACGCGGACAAGCTGGTGACCGCGGCACTGGCGGACCTGGCCCGGGGCAGGACGGTGTCGATCCCGGACCCGCGTTACAAGGCGCTGATGGGTCTCGTGAAGCTGACGCCCCGCAGCCTCCTCGGCGGGGTCACCTCCCGCGCGGGCCGGACGTACGGCCCCAGGTAGCCCTGCCGTTTCGGCCGGAGGCGAAGCTCCGCGTGAGACACCGAGGCCCGGTACCCCCGCGACGGGGGTACCGGGCCTCGGTGTTCGTACGGAACCGTACTGCGTACTAGTGGGAGTGGCCGTGGCCGCCGTGACCGGCGTCGGCCTCTTCCTCGGCCGGCTTCTCGACGACCAGGGTCTCGGTCGTGAGCAGCAGCGACGCGATGGACGCGGCGTTCTCCAGGGCGGAGCGGGTGACCTTGACCGGGTCGATGACGCCGGCCTTCACCAGGTCGCCGTACTCGCCGGTCGCGGCGTTGAAGCCCTGACCCTTGTCGAGCTCGGAGACCTTGGAGGTGATGACGTAGCCCTCGAGGCCCGCGTTCTCCGCGATCCAGCGCAGCGGCTCGACGGCGGCGCGGCGCACGACCGCGACACCCGTGGCCTCGTCGCCGGTCTTGCCGAGGTTGCCCTCGAGGACCTTGACGGCGTGGACCAGAGCGGAGCCACCACCGGAGACGATGCCCTCCTCGACCGCGGCGCGGGTCGCGGAGATGGCGTCCTCCAGACGGTGCTTCTTCTCCTTGAGCTCCACCTCGGTGGCGGCACCGACGCGGATGACGCACACGCCGCCGGCCAGCTTCGCGAGGCGCTCCTGGAGCTTCTCACGGTCCCAGTCCGAGTCCGTGGACTCGATCTCGGCCTTGATCTGGTTGACGCGGCCCTTGACGTCGGCGGAGTCGCCGCCGCCGTCGACGATGGTCGTGTCGTCCTTGGAGACGGTGACACGGCGAGCCGTGCCGAGCACGTCCAGACCGGCCTGGTCGAGCTTGAGGCCGACCTCCTCGGCGATGACGGTCGCACCGGTGAGGGTGGCGATGTCGCCGAGCATGGCCTTGCGGCGGTCACCGAAGCCCGGGGCCTTCACCGCGACGGCGTTGAAGGTGCCACGGATCTTGTTGACGACGAGGGTGGAGAGCGCCTCGCCCTCGACGTCCTCGGCGATGATCAGCAGCGGCTTGGAGCCACCCGCCTGGATGACCTTCTCCAGCAGCGGGAGCAGCTCCTGGATGGAGCCGATCTTGCCCTGGTGGATCAGGATGTACGGGTCGTCGAGGACGGCCTCCATACGCTCCTGGTCGGTCACCATGTACGGGGAGAGGTAGCCCTTGTCGAAGGCCATGCCCTCGGTGAACTCGAGGTCCAGACCGAAGGTGTTGGACTCCTCGACGGTGATGACGCCGTCCTTGCCGACCTTGTCCATCGCGTCCGCGATGAGCTCGCCGACCTGCGGGTCCTGCGCGGAGAGCGCGGCCACGGCGGCGATGTCGGCCTTGTCGTCGATCGGGCGCGCGCTCGCGAGGAGGTCCTCGGACACGGCCTTGACGGCGGCGTCGATGCCCTTCTTCAGGGAGGCCGGGGAGGCGCCCGCGGCGACGTTGCGGAGGCCTTCGCGGACGAGGGCCTGGGCGAGCACGGTGGCGGTGGTGGTGCCGTCACCCGCTACGTCGTTGGTCTTGGTCGCCACCTCCTTCACCAGCTGGGCACCGAGGTTCTCGTACGGGTCGTCGAGCTCGACCTCGCGCGCGATGGTGACACCGTCGTTGGTGATGGTGGGAGCACCGAACTTCTTGTCGATGACGACGTTGCGGCCCTTCGGACCGATCGTCACCTTCACCGTGTCGGCAAGCTTGTTGACGCCGCGCTCAAGGGCGCGACGGGCGTCCTCGTCGAACTTCAGAATCTTCGCCATGGGCTGAGCTGTCCTCTCAAACGAACTGCGCCCCTCGCCGCCCGGCTAGTTGTCTCGCAGGGGGCCAGGGGCGCAGAACAGAAGCAAACGTGGGTGAATTACTTCTCGACGATCGCGAGAACGTCGCGAGCCGAGAGGACGAGGTACTCCTCGCCGTTGTACTTCACCTCGGTGCCGCCGTACTTACTGTACAGAACGACATCGCCGGTCTTGACGTCGAGCGGAAGGCGCTCGCCGTTCTCGAAGCGGCCCGGGCCCACGGCCAGGACGACGCCCTCCTGGGGCTTCTCCTTGGCGGTGTCCGGAATGACCAGGCCGGAAGCCGTGGTCTGCTCGGCGTCGAGCGGCTGGACCACAATGCGGTCCTCGAGCGGCTTGATCGCAACCTTGGAGCTGGTGGTCGACACGATCCGGTCTCCCCCTTCGGAGATCTCACGGGGTTTAACAGTCTGTGGGTGGCGACCAGGTCGATCCGTCGTCGCGGGTGCCGGACCTGCCGTGTCGCGCAGTTGTGCTGGCACTCTCCATCGGGGAGTGCCAGCACTGAGACTATGGCGGCGATTAGCACTCGGTCAAGCGGAGTGCCAATTCACCACCCGCGCGTGGCGTCTCGCGACCGGCGCACGCCCGGGACAACGCGGGAGAGGGCCGCGGTGTTCCGGCGGCGGACGCCGCGCGTACCGGCAGCCGAACAGCCGGGGCGGCAATGGCAGCGCGTACCGGCAGGCGGGCTCGCGCAGCGCTCAGACGTAGTCCTCCAGCCGGGCCACGGCGTACCCCTTGTCCGTGATCGTCTTCATGACGTTGCGGATCATGTCGGTCATGGATCCGCCCCAGTCCTCGCGCCCGCGGAAGTGGGTGAGGACGATGTCGCCGGGGTGCAGGTCCCGGTCCCACTCACGCCACTCCATGTGGTCGGGGAACGCCTCGGCGGCCCACAGGGGCACGGCCTTGATGCCGCAGGACTTGGCGACTCGGAGGGTGTCGCCGTTGTAGTTCCCGTACGGCGGGCGGAAGAGGGTGGGCCGCTTCCCGAAGTACTTCTCGATCTTGTCCTGCTCGCCGCAGATCTCCCGGCGCTGCTCCGCCGCCGAAAGCCCTGGGAGATAGCGGTGGTTGAGCGTGTGGTTGCTGAGGGTGACGCCCCGGGCCTGCATGTCCTTGAAGTAGCCGTAGTTCTCGCTCACCACGTAGTCGCTGAGGAAGGCGCTGTACGGGATCTTCAGCTCCGTCATCATCCGCAGCAGTTCCGGGTCCTTCTCCGCCCCGTCGTCCATCGTCAGGAAGACGATCCGCTCCTTGGTGGGCACGGTGGTGAAGACCGGCGGCAGCGCCTCCCCTCCCTCCACCTCGAATCCCTCACGCGTGGTGATGCGGGGCTTCTCCGCCGGTGGCTCCGGGGCGGCCAGCGGCACCTTCGCCAGACCCCATCTCTTCGCGGCGGCGGCACGGGCGGCCTGCTGACGCTTCAGCCGCTCGGCGCGCGCCTCGGCGGCCGCGGCTCCCGGCCGGGCCGCGGCACCCGGCTGACCGGCGGCCGGGGAAGCCGGCTTCCCCGGGTCCGCCGCCCGCCCCCGCCCCCCGTCGGCACACCCGGACGCGGCGGCGGCCACCAGCAGGCCGGCCAGGACCACACCGGCCGTTCTGCACCGCTTCGTGGCTGAATTTTCGTTTTGTCTTACTAGCTGCATGGCGCCGCATCCTGCCACCGGCGCCGGGACCCCCTCCCGCGACACCTCCGTGAGGCCCGGTGCGTCCCCCGGCTGGCTCACAATGGACGCGTGAACGCCCTTCCCCCCGCCGGCCAGGCCGACCCGCTCGACGCCTTCGCAGCCCTGCGCACCCCCGAGGGCGCCGCCCTCCTCGACGAACTCCGCGACCACGACCCCGCCCAGGAGCTGGCCACCGCGACCCGACTGCGCCGCGCCCACCCCGCGGCCCTCGTGTCCGCGGCACTCGGTCAGGCGCGGCTGCGTCAGCGCGCGGTGGCGAAGTTCGGGGCGGCGGACGCGCACCGCATGTTCTTCACCCCTGACGGCGTGGAACAGGCGACCCGGACCTCGGTCGCGGCCTACCGCGCCCGCCGGTTCGCCGAACAGGGGGTACGCAGCGTCGCCGATCTCTGCTGCGGCATCGGTGGCGACGCGATCGCGCTGGCCAGGGCGGGCATCTCGGTGCTGGCCGTGGACCGCGACCCGCTCACGGCCGAGGTCGCCCGTGCCAACGCCGAAGCGCTCGGCCTCCAGGAGCTCGTCGAGGTGCGGTGCGCCGACGTCACGGAGATCGACACCTCCCCGTACGACGCGGTCTTCGTCGACCCGGCGCGGCGGGGCGGGCGCGGCAGGATCTTCGACCCGGAGGCCTACTCGCCACCGCTCTCCTGGGCGACCGGGGCCGCGCTCAAGGCTCCCCGCGCCGCGCTGAAGATCGCCCCCGGCGTCCCCCACGAGGCCATCGAACCGCGGGCCGAGGCCGAGTGGATCTCGGACGGCGGCGACGTGAAGGAGGCCGTGCTCTGGTTCGGTGAGGGCTTCACGCCCGGCGCCTTCCGGGCGACGCTGCTCCCGTCGCGCGCCACCCTCGTCTCCGAGGGCCCGCTCCCCGCCCCGCCGGTCGGTCCCGTGGGGCGGTATCTGTACGAGCCGGACGGCGCCGTGATCCGCGCCCATCTGGTGGCCGCCGTGGTAGAGCGGTGCGAGGGCAGGCTGATCGACGAGACGATCGCCTACGTCACGAGCGACACGGCATACGACTCCGAGGCCACGACCGCGTACGAGATCACCGATCAGCTGCCCTTCAACATGAAGAAGCTGAAGGCGTTGCTGAGGGAGCGCCAGGTAGGGGTCCTGACCGTCAAGAAGCGCGGCTCCGCCGTCGAACCCGAGGAGCTGCGCCGCAGGATGAAGCTCCAGGGGCCGCACGCGGCCACCGTCTTCATGACCCGGGTGGCCGGGGCGCCGACGATGCTGGTCGGACAGCCGGCCGCCCGCCCCTGATCAGCCGTCGAGCCTGACCAGTGGTTCGCCGGCAGGACGGCCGACGAGCACCCGCAGCACCCAGCGGCGGTGGGCGAACGCCTTGACCAGCCCGGTCAGTCCGGTGAGCCAGGCGATGAACCCGAGCCCCACCAGCCAGGCCACCAGTCCGTACGTCTCCTCGCCCGCCCTCGCGGTCGCCGGGACCACCAGGCAGCCGAACAGCCCCGCGGCGCAGAGCGTGAACGACGCCAGCAGCCAGGCGAGGCTCGCCCCCGGTCTCCGGAGCGGGAGGTCCCTCCCGGGGTCGCGGTCCAGCCGGCCCCACTCCACGAGGAGCCGGTGCACCCGCAGGTCTCTGGAGACGCCGACGGTCATCAGGACGACCGCGGGAATCAGGACGCAGGCGCCCACCGCCAGGCAGAGCACTCCCGGCACCGTGCCGAGCGCGTCGGGCGCGTCCTCGAACATGAGGAACGCCGCCCCGGCCAGGGACCAGCCCAGTGCGGCGACCCCCGCCCACATCAGCGTCAGACCCAGACGCGAGGGGCCGATGTACATCTTCACCAGCTCGCCGAGGATCAGTGCCCGGTCCCTCAGCAGCGCCTCACGGTCGGGCCAGGTGCGTATCTCCACAGGCGGAGGCGGCGGTGGGAGCGGTGCTCGGGGTGGCATGACCCAGACATTAACCGAGCTCCCGCACCGGCCGGGCCCCCGCACGAGGCCGGGCCGCACGCCTCACGTCAGCGGATACGACGTACGGCCGGACGCCTCGTCGATCTCGTCGTGCGCCTTCGTCAGCAGCTTCATCGCCAGTTCGTTCAGCGCGCGGGCTCCGGCGATCTCCTCGCCCACCCGTGGCTGCTCCGCGTCGGACGGGTGCCGACTGGCGTATCCATGGGCCCGTACCTCGGTCCCGTCACTGAGCCGTACGAGAGCCGCCGCGCGGGTGCGGTGGGTGTCCTCCTCGAATTCCAGCTCGACGTGCCATCCGACCGCTGTCTCCATCATGACGGTCACCACCTCCCGGAATTTCCTGCTTCCAGGGTGCGCCCGTTCACTCGCCTCCGCACGCGCGTGGGGCAGGCGGTTCAGGCATCCAGCAGGGCCTGCACATCCAGCTTCCGCATCCCCATCATCGCCTTCATCGCCCGCTCGGCCCTGGCCCGGTCGGGGCCGGCGAGCAGTTCGGGCAGCGCCCTCGGGACGATCTGCCAGGACAGGCCGTACCTGTCCTTCAGCCATCCGCACCGGCTCTCCTCGCCGCCCTCGGTGAGCGCCTTCCAGAAGTGATCCACCTCTTCCTGCGACTCGCAGTCGACGGTGAGGGAGATGGCCTCGGAGAAGGTGAAGTGGGGACCGCCGTTGAGACCCGTGTACTCCTGGCCGGCGAGGACGAAGTCCACCGTCAGGACCGAGCCGGCCTCCCCCGGCGCCGCGCCGGTGTTGCGCATGACGCCCTCGATGCGGGAGTCGCCGCCGAAGACGGAGACGTAGAAGGCGGCGGCCTCCTCCGCCTGGTCGTCGAACCACAGACAGGGTTTGATCTTCTGCATGGTGTCTCTCCTTCGCGCGGTCCGGTGCGTCTCAGGACGCTGTGAAAGGTAGACGGCCCCCGGCCGCGGAACTCATCGGGACACACGGTGCGCACGGGTGAGCAGCAACTCCCGCTCCCGTGCGTTACGCGTCAGCTCCGCCGCGCGCACGAAGGCCTCCCGCGCCTCCACGTCACGTCCCAGGCGCTCCAGCAGATCGCCCCGCACGCTCGGCAGCAGGTGGTAGCCGGCCATCGTGGGTTCCCGCGCCAGGGCGTCCGTCAGGGCCAGACCCGCGGCCGGGCCCTCGGCCATGGAGACGGCGACCGCGCGGTTCAGCTCGACCACCGGTGACGGAGCGGCCTTCGCCAGATGGCCGTACAGCGTGGCGACGGTCCGCCAGTCCGTGTCCTCGTACCGGACGGCGCGGGCGTGGCAGGCGGCGATCGCGGCCTGCAGCGCGTACGGGCCCGGGGCCGCGCCCGGCGCGTACGCCCGTTCCAGAGCCGCGAAACCGCGCCTGATCAGCAGCTGGTCCCATCGGGCGCGGTTCTGTTCCTCCAGGAGGAGCGGCGTGCCGTCGGGCCCGGTCCGCGCGCGGATGCGGGAGGCCTGGAGCTCCAGGAGGGCCGCCAGCCCGTGGACCTCCGGCTCCCGGTCCATCAGCCCCGCCAGCAACCGGGCCAGGCGCAGCGCGTCCTCGCAGAGCGCGGGGCGCAGCCAGTCGTCCCCGGCGGTCGCCGCGTACCCCTCGTTGAACACGAGGTAGACGACCTCCAGCACCGAGCCGAGGCGGTCGTCCCGGTCGGCGCCCCGCGGGACCTCGAAGGGCACGTTCGCCCGCCCGAGGGCGCGTTTGGCGCGGACGATGCGCTGGGCGACGGTGGATTCGGCCGCCAGGAAGGCCCGGGCGATCTCGTCCGTGCTCAGGCCGCCGATCAGCCGCAGGGTGAGAGCGACACGGGCCTCGGTGGAGAGCACCGGATGGCAGGACGTGAAGATCAGCCGGAGCACGTCGTCGTCGATGGCGTCGGGGTCGGCGGGCTCCGGCGGAGGCACGTCCTCCAGGCTCCGGCCGACCTCCGCCAGCTTGCGGGCGTAGGTCTCCTTGCGGCGTACGAGGTCGATCGCGCGCCGCTTGGCCGTGGTCATGAGCCAGGCGCCGGGCCGCTCGGGGACGCCGGTCTCCGGCCACTGCTCCAGGGCGGCGACCAGGGCGTCCTGGGCGATCTCCTCGGCGATGGCCACGTCCCGCACGATGCGTGCCGTGCCGGCGATGATCCTGGCCGACTCGATGCGGTACACGGCCTCGACGGCGCTGTTCGTTGCTGTCACGGGCACCCATGAGAGCAGCCGGGGGCGGGCGCGGCAAGATCCACCGCCCGCCCCGGACGCTGCCCTGCTGTCGGTCCGTCAGTTCTCCGCGATCTCACGGATCTCAGAGGTGACCGTCCAGTACGACTCGTGGACCGCGAGGAAGCGCTTGGTCCACTCCAGGATCTCGGCCTTGTCCTTGGCCTGGATGAGGGCGTAGCCGCCGACGACTTCCTTGGTCTCGGTGAACGGCCCGTCGGTGACGGTGAACTCGCCGTTCGACCAGGTGACCCGGGTGCCCTCGGAGGTCGGGGTGAGACCCGCGGTGTCCAGCAGGACACCGGCCTTGGTCATCTCCTCGATGAGCGCTCCCATGCGCTCCATCAGTCCCTGGCTGGGTCCCTCGGCCGGGGCGTTGTTCTCGTCGACCCGGACCATCGTCAGGTAGCGCGGCATGGTGTCTCCTCGACTCCGGAGGCGGGGCTGTTCCCCGCCTCTCACCCATGCGTCGAACGGTAGAGGTCCGGATCGACACGTCCGGAAAGATTTCTCGAATTTCTTTCCAACAGGCTTCCGCGCCGCCCTGCCCCCGGACCCGGATCAGCCGTTCGCCGGACCGAGCGACTCGAAACGCCACCGGTGCACGGCGCGCGTGACCATCGCCGCATCCGGCTCCGGGAGCTCCGGCAGCTCCTCGTCGTAGGCCGCGTCCCACCAGGTCAGCACGAGCACCCGGTCCTGCGGGGCGCGCAGCAGCTCGCTGCGCAGGGGCTCCCGGGCGAGTTCGGCCGCCCGGGCCCTGGCCCACTCCAGCAGTTCCGCGCCCCGGCCCTCGGTGGCGCGGGCCTCCCACATCAGGGCGACGGTCATGAGTAGAGGTTGTCCTTGCTGATCTCGTGCACATGGTCGTGGTCGTGGCTGTGCGCACCCGGGACGTGGGTCTCCGTGACCGGGAGGGAGGAGTCGGCGGAGAGGTCCAGATCGGAGTGCGGGCGGTTGCGCGCCACCATCTCCGCGCCCAGGGCGGCGACCATCGCGCCGTTGTCGGTGCACAGGCCGGGCCTGGGGACCCGCAGCCGGATACCCGCCTTCTCACACCGCTCCTCCGCGAGCGCGCGCAGCCGCGAGTTGGCCGCGACGCCGCCGCCGATCATGAGGTGGTCGACGCCCTCGTCCTTGCAGGCGCGGACGGCCTTGCGGGTGAGGACGTCCACCACGGCCTCCTGGAAGGAAGCGGCCACGTCCCGGACGGGCACCTCCTCGCCGGCCGCGCGCTTCGCCTCGATCCAGCGGGCCACGGAGGTCTTGAGCCCGGAGAACGAGAAGTCGTACGCGGGGTCGCGGGAGCCGCTGAGGCCGCGCGGGAAGGCGATCGCCTTCGGGTCGCCCTCCCTGGCCAGCCGGTCGATGACCGGGCCGCCGGGGAAACCGAGGTCCAGCACCCGGGCGATCTTGTCGAAGGCCTCGCCCGCCGCGTCGTCGATGGTCGCGCCGAGCGGCCGTACGTCGTTGGTGATGTCCGGGGCCAGCAGCAGGGAGGAGTGCCCGCCGCTGACCAGCAGGGCCATCGTGGGCTCCGGCAGCGGGCCGTGCTCCAGCTGGTCGACGCAGATGTGCGAGGCCAGGTGGTTCACCCCGTACAGCGGCTTGTTCAGGGCGTACGCGTATGCCTTGGCGGCCGATACGCCGACCAGCAGCGCCCCGGCGAGCCCGGGGCCGGCCGTGACGGCGATGCCGTCGAGGTCACGTGCGCTGATGCCGGCGGTCTTCAGGGCGCGCTCGATGGTGGGGACCATCGACTCCAGGTGGGCGCGGGAGGCGATCTCGGGGACGACACCGCCGAACCGGGCGTGGGTGTCGACGCTCGACGCCACGGCGTCGGCGAGGAGTGTCGTCCCGCGCACGATACCGACGCCCGTCTCGTCGCAGGAGGTCTCGATACCGAGTACGAGAGGTTCGTCAGCCATCAGTCTGTCTCTGTTCCTTGTACGGTCAGGCGCATGACGAGTGCGTCGATGTTCCCCGGCTGGTAGTAGCCCCGGCGGAAACCGATGGGCTCGAAGCCGAAGCGTTCGTAGAGCTTCTGCGCGCGGGTGTTGTCGACCCGGACCTCCAGGAGCACCGCGCCGCACTCGAACGCGGTGGCGTACCGGAGCAGGTCGGTCAGGAGTTCGGAGCCGAGACCGCCGCCCCAGTGGTCGCGGCTGACCGCGATCGTCTGGACGTCGGCGAGGTCGCCCGCCGAGGCGAGGCCCGCGTAACCCACCACTCTGCCGTCGGCGGGGTCCTCCGCGACGACGTAGCGGTGGGTGGCGCGCGGCCCGCGGGCGTGGGCGAGCTCGGACCAGAACATGCCGGCCGACCAGGCGTCGTCCGGGAACAGCTCGTGTTCCAGCTCCAGTACGGGCTCGATGTCCCACCAGCGCATCTCACGCAGCACAGCGGTCGCGGTGGTCACTTGGGGGTGACCACCTTGTAGTTCTTCGGCACCTGGGCGTCCGGCCTGCGCAGGTAGAGCGGCGTCGGGGGCAGCAGCTGTGCCCCTGCCGCCAGCCGTTCGGCCGCGAGGGAGGCGAGCGCACCGGCGTGGACGTGCTCGGGGCCGCGGGGGTCGGGGAAGGCGGCGGGGTAGAGCAGGGCGCCGGCACCGACGACGGGCAGTCCGGCGAGCCGTTCCGCGATGTCGGCGGGCCGGTCGACGGAGGGTTCGCCCTCCCGGGTGCGGAAGTCCTCGTACCGCGCCCAGTAGACCTCCTTGCGGCGCGCGTCGGTCGCGACGGCGAAAGGGCCTTCGAGGCCGTCCCGGCCGGCGGCGTACGCGAGCGCGTCGAGCGTGCACAGCCCGTGCACCGGCACGGAGAGGGCGGACCCGAAGGTCGCCGCGGTGACGAGGCCGACGCGCAGCCCCGTGTACGGGCCGGGGCCGACCCCGACGGCCACGTCGGTCACGGCGTCGAGTTTCACCCCCGCCTCGGCGAGGACCCGGTCGACGGCGGGCAGCAGCAGCTCCCCGTGCCTGCGGGCGTCGACCTGACCGGTCTCGGCGACGACGGAGGTGCCGTCGTGGAGGGCGACGGTGACGGCGGGGGTGGCGGTATCCATGGCGAGCAGCAGCACACAAACAGCCTACGGCTCCGCCGACTCGGCCATCGCAGCCTGTGCAGCGTCCCGGTCCGTCCTCCCGCTGCTGGTACCGTCGCCCGGGTACACGCGTGTACGACGTAAATGCTTGTACGACATGCGACGGACGGCATCCGAAAGGGGAGCTCACGGTGGCAAGGGGCAGCTCGGGAATCGTGGCCGGGCTCACTGCCGCGGCGGTGGCCGCGGTCTGTTTCCTCGCCTACCAGGCATCCGCGAACGCGCCCGACTCGGTCGCCGTCCCCTCCGCCGAGGCGTCACACTCGGCCGCCCTGCCCTCCGAGAAGCCGAAGCCCGCGAAGGATCCTCTGGCGGTGCCCTCGGACTCCGACACGGGTGCCCGTGTCGTGTACTCGCTGAAGGACCGGCGGGTATGGATCGTGGACGACAAGGAGAAGGCCCTCCGGACGTTCTCCGTCATGCCGAGCGCCGTGAGCCCCCTGCCGGGGGTCTACCAGGTGACCTCGCGCTCCGGCACCATCAAGGGCTCGGACGGTGTCCTGATCGAGCACGTGGTGCGCTTCGCGAACGTCGACGACGTGTCCGTGGGCTTCAGCGCCGCGCAGGACGGCTCGATGCGGAGCCCCGACCCCACGATGAAGACCGGCGGGGTGCGCATGAAGCGGGCCGACGGCAACGCGCTGTGGACCTTCGCGACGGTCGGCGTCAAGGTCGTCGTCGTCCCCTGACGAGCGCTTCGCCACCCGGCTCACGCACCCGCGCCCCCGTCCCGCGCACTCCGCTTCGCTAGGCGGCGTCGCGCCGCGCCGCGGGCCGGACCACCGGGTCGTCGCCGTCCTCGTCCGCCTGATCGTCGCGCGGCGGCGTGGAGACCGCCGTCGCCGCCGCACAGGAGGCGAGCAGATCCTTCATCGACACGGCGGACACCGGTGGCGGCTCCGCCTGCGACGACTGCGGCTGCACTTCACGCTCGGGTGCCGGCATGCTGCCTCCTCGGGCTTCGTCGAGAGACATGGTTAGGTAGACCTAACCAATCCCTCCACCCATGTGACCACGACGGGCCTCCCCTGCGCAACATTTTACCGACGAGCTGTCGGAAAGCGTCGGGAAGTGCGGCGGAGTCGTCATCGGTCCTGGCACCGGCGGGCGGGCTCTCAGCGTGCGGCCAGCTCCTCGCGCAGCCCGGCCCAGCGGGCCCCGATCCCCACCAGCGTCACTGTGCGGCGCTCGTCGTCGGTGTCCCCGACGGCGCGGTCGATCACCACCTGCAACCGGTCGTCCGAGAGCTCCTCGACCTTGCCGTCGCCCCATTCCACGACGATCACCGAGTCAGGGAGCGAGACGTCCAGGTCGAGGTCCTCCATCTCGTCGAGTCCCCCGCCCAGGCGGTACGCGTCGACGTGGACCAGGGCGGGTCCCGCGCCCAGCGGCGGGTGGACCCGGGCGATCACGAAGGTCGGCGACGTGACGGCACCGCGGACCCCGAGTCCCTCACCGAGGCCGCGGGTCAGCGTGGTCTTGCCCGCGCCGAGCTCGCCGGTGAGCATCACCAGATCGCCCGGGGCCAGCACGCCGGAGATCCGGCGCCCGAGCTCCTTCATCTGTTCGGGGGACTCGACGGCCACGTCCACGGTGACGATGCCCGGTGCGGCGGTGCCGGTCACCGGGCCGTTGTGCGCTGCTTCCATGCCGACCAACGTTAGAGGATCAGCGCGCCTCGGCCGGAACGGCTCCGATCCGTACGAGCAGATCCGCGAGCCGGTCCGTGACCGTCTCCGGGTGCTCCAGCATCACCAGGTGACCGGCGTCCGGCACGATGACCAGCTCCGCGTCCGGGAGTTCGTCCGCGATGGCCTCGCTGTGCGAGCTCGGGGTCACCAGGTCCTTGTCGCCGGCCAGGATCAGCACCGGCAGGTCCCGGAACGCGGGCAGCGCGGCGCTCTTGTCGTGCTCCGTGAACGCCGGATAGAACTCGGCGACCACATCGATCGGGGTCGATTCGATGAGCCGCTCGGCGAACCGCGCCACCGCCGGGTCCACGTCCCGCGACCCGAACGAGTACCGCTTGATCAGCCCCGCGAACAGGTCCGCCGTCGCCCTCCGGCCCCGCTCCACGAGCTCCGTCTGCGATCCGAGCGCCTTCAGCACACCGGGCAGCACCCGGCGCACCGCGTTCACGCCCGCCACCGGCAGCCCGAAGTTCACCTCGCCGAGCTTGCCGCTCGACGTACCGACGAACGCGACCGCGGCAACCCGGTCCCGGATCAGCTCCGGGAAGAGGTCGGCGAGCGCCATCATCGTCATGCCGCCCATCGAATGCCCGACCAGCACCAGCGGGCCCTCGGGGGCCGCCGCCGCGATGACCGCCTCCAGATCGCGGCCGAGCTGGTCGATCCCGAGCGGCACACCCTGGGCCTGTGCCCGGCCGCGCTCGGAGCGGCCGTGGCTGCGCTGGTCCCAGTGGACCGTGCGGACCAGGCCGCGCAGCGCCGCCCGCTGGAAGTGCCAGGAGTCCTGGCCGAGGCAGTAGCCGTGGCTGAACACGACGGTGAGGGGCGCGGGATCCTTACGCCCGAAGAGCCTGCGCCGGCGCGATCCGGAGCCCGCGGGGACAGCCACCCCCGCACCCCCGCCGGCGGGACTCGTCCCGCCGTCCGGCTCGACCTCGTCGACCTCGTAGTACAGCTCGGTGCCGTCGTCGGCGACCGCCCGGCCCGGCAGCCCGCGCAGGGAGCCGTACGGCCCGGAGGCGTCCAGTGCGAGGCGGGCCTTCTTGCGCATGCCACGGCCGACCGTGAGCCGCTCCACGGCGACGCCGGCCGCGGCGCCCGCCGCGATGACCCCTATCGCCGCCCCGGCGATGCCCGCCCGGCGCCAGCCGGCCGCCGCGACGGCCGCCGTCGCCACCACGTCCTCCGCGCTGGTCTCGCTCACCGTGCCGCGCTCCTTCGTCGTCGTAGTTGTCCCCGCCGGGCCCCGGTCCGGCGAGGCCCGGTCCGGTCGTCAGCCGCGCCCGGGTTCCCCGTCGGTGTAGACGCGGGGGACGCGTCCTCCGATGCGTGTCACGATCTCGTACGCGATCGTGTCCGCCGCCACCGCCCAGTCCTCCGCGCTCGGTTCGCCCCGGTCGCCCGGGCCGAACAGCACCGCCTCCGCGCCCGCCGCGAGTGCGGCGCCGCCGAGGTCGACCACGAACTGGTCCATCGCGACGCGCCCCGCGATCGTGCGGACGGCGCCGCCGACCAGCACGGGACCACGGCCCGAGGCGTGGCGCGGGATGCCGTCCGCGTAGCCCACCGGCACCAGGGCGAGGGTCGTCTCGGCGGTGGTCGTGTAGTGGTGCCCGTAGCTGATGCCGTGGCCCGGGGGCACCTGCTTGACGAGCGCGACGGAGGCCGCGAGCGTCATGACGGGACGCAGCCCGAAGTCGGCCGGGGTCCCCAGCTCCGGGCTGGGCGAGATGCCGTACATGGCGATCCCGGTGCGTACGAGGTCGAAGTGCGACTCGGGCACGGTGAGCGTCGCCGGGGAGTTGGCGATGTGCCGCACCTCGGGCCGGACGCCCTCCTTCTCGGCGTAGGCCACCATGTCGCGGAACACGTTCAGCTGGGCGGCGATCGACGGGTGCCCCGGCTCGTCGGCGCAGGCGAAGTGGGACCAGAGGCCGGTGATCCTCAGGGTGCCCGCCTCCTCCGCCGCCCGGGCGGCGGAGACGAGCTCCGGCCAGTCGGCCGGCTGGCAGCCGTTGCGCCCGAGTCCCGTGTCGGCCTTGAGCTGGACCCGGGCCGGGACTCCCGCATCGGTGGCCGCGGCGACGACCTCGTCGAGGGCCCACATCCCGCTCACCGAGACATCGATGTCGGCCTCGACGGCCTCGCGCCAGGGGCCGCCGGGCGTCCACAGCCAGCACATCACCCGGCCGCCGAGCCCGGCCGCCCGCAGGGCGAGCGCCTCCTGCGGGGTGGCGGTTCCCAGCCAGGTCGCGCCGGCCTCCAGTGCGGCTCTGGCGCAGGGCACCGCCCCGTGTCCGTACGCGTCGGACTTCACCACGGCCATGAGCTGTGCGCCGGACGCCCGCGCGCGCAGCGTACGCACGTTGGCGCGCAGTGCGGCGAGGTCGATCTCGGCACGGGCTCTCAGGGTCGCTGTCTCGTTCATCGCGCCCAGTCTCTCAGAGCCGTACGCCTGTGCCCTCGACCTCCTGTGCCCGGTGAGGCGGTCACCGGTGGTCGAGGGCGTGCTCCAGGTGGTCGACGAGGACCGGGACGTGGCTGGCCGGGACGTCCTTCACCGCCGTGACGAGGGTGACCGGACCGCCCTCGCGCACCAGGGCGAGCAGCGCCTCGACGGCCTCGGTGTGCGCGGGGTCGCCCAGCTCGGTCCGGTAGCGGTCCACGAAGTCGTCGTACCGGTCGGCGGACCGGTCCTCGTGGTACCAGGCGCGGAGCTCCTTGGACGGCGTCACGTCCTTGGCCCACACGTCGACCGCCGCGTGCTCCTTGGAGACACCGCGCGGCCAGAGCCGGTCGACGAGCACCCGGGTGCCGTCGTCCTCCTCCGGCGGGTCGTACACCCTGCGCACCCGGATGTCGCTGCCGCTGCCCACACCGGTCACCTCCGCTCCCGTGCTTCCAGCCTGGATCAGGCCCGCACGTCCCGCCATGCGGCCGGGATCGCGTCCGCGACGTCCTGGGCGGCGACCGGCGCGCCGTCCGAGGCCCGGCGTGCCGCGAGCCCGTGCAGATAGGCGCCCACGGACGCGGCGTCACGCGGGGCGAGGCCCGCCGCCAGCAGCGATCCGGTCAGCCCGGACAGCACGTCGCCGCTGCCCGCCGTGGCCAGCCAGGACGTGCCGGTCGGGTTGACCCTCACGGGGGTGTCCCCGTCCGACGCGACCAGGGTGGTGGAACCCTTGAGCAGCACCGTGGCGCGGTAGCGCGCGGCGAGTTCCCGTACGGCGGCGAGCCGCCCGGCCTCGACCTCCTCGCGTCCCACTCCGAGCAGCGCGGCGGCCTCACCGGCGTGCGGGGTGAGCACGGTGGGGGCGGTGCGCGCGCGGACGGTGGCGGCGTCCATCAGCCGCAGCCCGTCCGCGTCGACCAGCACCGGCACGTCGGCGGCCAGCACATCGGCCACCGCCGCCTCCGACGCCGAGGAGTCACCGAGTCCGGGTCCGGCCACCCATGCCTGCACCCGGCCGGCCCGCGACGGGGGCCCGGGGTGCACCAGGGTCTCCGGGAAGCGGGCGATCACGGCGTCGGCACCGGGCCCGGAGTAGCGCACGGCTCCCGCGCCACCGCGCAGCGCCCCCGCGACGGCCAGGACGGCGGCCCCGGGATAGCGCTCCGATCCGGCCGCCACCCCGACGACACCGCGGCGGTACTTGTCGCTCTCCGCGCCGGGCACGGGCAGCAGGGCGGCCACGTCGGCGTACTGGAGGGCCTCCAGATCGGGCCGGGCGGGAAGTTCCTCCGCCAGTCCGATGTCGACGAGGCGCAGCGCGCCCGCGTGCTCGGCGGCCGGGTCGACGAGCAGCCCCGGCTTGTACGCGCCGAAGGTGACCGTCGCGTCCGCGCGTACGGCCGTGCCCAGCACCTGTCCGGTGTCCGCCTCGACCCCGCTGGGCAGATCCACGGCGAGCACGGGCGCACGGCCCGCGGTGACCACGCGCACCAGTTCCGCCGCCTCCGGACGCAGGCCGCCGCGGCCCCCGATCCCCGTGATGCCGTCGACGACGAGGTCGACGGGGCCGAACGCGCCGAGGTCCGGGCCGTCCAGGACCTGTCCACCCGCCGCGAGCAGGGCGGCCAGCCCGGCCCGGTGTGCCTTGCCCGGCGAGGTCAGCAGGGCGCGCACCCCGGCCCCGCGCCGGGCCAGCCGGGCACCGGCGTACAGCGTGTCACCGCCGTTGTCGCCGCTGCCGGCCAGCAGCAGCACCCGCGATCCGTACACCCGTCCGTTGCGCCGGAGGAGGTCACCGCAGGCCACGGCCAGTCCGGCGGCGGCGCGCTGCATCAGCGCCCCCTCCGGCAGCCGTGCCATCAGCGCCTGTTCGGCGGCCCGTACGGTCTCGACGCTGTAGGCATGTCGCATACGCTCAACCCTCCGCGATCACGACGGCCGACGCCACCCCCGCGTCGTGACTGAGCGACACGTGCCAGCTGCGTACGCCGAGCTCGGCCGCCCGTGCCGCGACGGTGCCGCGGACCTCCAGGCGCGGCTGCCCGCTGTCCTCGACGCAGACCTCGGCGTCCGTCCAGAGCAGCCCGCCCGGTGCTCCGAGCGCTTTGGCCAGCGCCTCCTTGGCGGCGAAGCGGGCCGCCAGCGAGGCGATGCCCCGCCGTTCCCCGCTGGGGAGCAGCAACTCCCGCTCCAGGAAAAGCCGCTCGGCGAGCTGGGGCGTCCGCCCGAGCGCCGCGCCGAAGCGTTCGATCTCCGCCACATCGATCCCGACCCCAATGATCACGCCATCACTCACTCATTCGACCGTCACGGACTTCGCCAGATTGCGCGGCTGGTCCACCTCGTTGCCCCGGGCGGTCGCCAGCTCGCAGGCGAACACCTGCAACGGAACCGTGGCGACCAGTGGCTGGAGAAGCGTAGGCGTAGCGGGGATCCGGATGAGGTGGTCGGCGTACGGCACGACCTCCTCGTCGCCCTCCTCCGCGATGACGACGGTGCGGGCGCCGCGAGCCCTGATCTCCTGGATGTTGGACACGATCTTGTCGTGCAGCACCGAACGACCGCGTGGCGACGGCACGATGACGACGACCGGAAGCCCTTCGTCGATGAGCGCGATCGGCCCGTGCTTGAGCTCCCCGGCGGCGAAGCCCTCGGCGTGCATGTAGGCGAGCTCCTTGAGCTTCAACGCGCCTTCCAAAGCCACCGGGTAGCCCACGTGCCGGCCCACGAAGAGCACGGTGCCGTGGGAGGCCAGCGAGCGGGCCAGCTCGCGTACGGGCTCCATGGTGCCCAGCACCCGGTCGACGGCGCCGGACATCTCCGAGAGCTGGCGGACGACGGTGCGGATCTCGTCGCCCCACTTGGTGCCGCGCACCTGGCCGAGGTACAGCGCGACGAGGTAGCAGGCGACCAGCTGCGTCAGGAAGGCCTTGGTGGACGCGACGGCGACCTCCGGCCCGGCGTGCGTGTAGAGGACGGCGTCGGACTCCCTCGGGATGGTCGAGCCGTTCGTGTTGCAGATGGCGAGGACCTTCGCGCCCTGCTCCCGGGCGTGCCGGACCGCCATCAGGGTGTCCATGGTCTCGCCGGACTGCGAGATGGCGACGACGAGGGTGCGCTGGTCCAGGATCGGGTCCCGGTAGCGGAACTCGCTGGCCAGCTCCGTCTCGCAGGGCAGTCTGGTCCAGTGCTCGATGGCGTACTTGGCGATCATCCCGGCGTGGAAGGCGGTCCCGCAGGCGATGACGACGACCTTGTCCACCTCCCGCAGTACACTCGGCGCGATGCGCACCTCGTCGAGGTGGAGCGCGCCGGAGCCGTCGATCCGGCCGAGGAGGGTGTCGGCGACGGCCTTGGGCTGGTCGGCGATCTCCTTGAGCATGAAGGAGGCGTAGCCGCCCTTCTCGGCGGCCGACGCGTCCCAGTCCACGTGGTATTCGCGCACGTCGGCGGGCCGGCCGTCGAAGCCGGTGACCGTCACCCCGTCCCGGCGCAGCTCGACGACCTGGTCCTGGCCCAGCTCGATCGCGGACCGGGTGTGCGCGATGAACGCGGCGACGTCGGAGGCGAGGAACACCTCTCCCTCGCCGACGCCCACCACGAGCGGCGAGTTCCGCCTGGCACCGACCACGGCGTCGGGTTCGTCCGCGTGCACGGCCACCAGGGTGAAGGCGCCCTCCAGCCGCCGGCAGACCTGCCGCATGGCCTCCGCGAGGTCACCGCCCGACGAGTAGGCCTCGGCCAGCAGATGGGCGACCACCTCGGTGTCGGTCTCCGAGGCGAGGTCATGGCCGCGTCCGGCCAGTTCCTCGCGCAGGGCGGCGAAGTTCTCGATGATCCCGTTGTGCACGACGGCGACCCGGCCCGCGTTGTCGAGGTGCGGGTGGGCGTTGGCATCGGTCGGCCCGCCGTGCGTGGCCCAACGGGTGTGCCCGATACCGGTGTTCCCGTCCGGCAGTGGCCGGTCCTTGAGTTCCTTCTCCAGATTGAGGAGCTTCCCGGCCTTCTTCGCCGCGGCCAGCCCGCCGTCCGCGAGGACGGCGACCCCCGCGGAGTCGTACCCCCTGTACTCCAGCCGCTTCAGCCCAGCGACCACGACATCCTGCGCCGACTGCGTCCCGACGTAACCCACGATTCCGCACATATCGCCACCATAAGGCCGGTTCCCCCGGCCGGGGTGTCCGCGGGGTGTCCGCTGTTGCGCCAAAGGTGTCCCGGGCCGGACCGCTGGAGGCGCCGTCCCCTGGCCGAGCCGTCTTCGCGGAGACCGGCGTGTTCCCGGCCGGACGGTTCTACGCTCTCGGCCCATGACGACTTCCGAGTGCTACACGTGCGCCATGGAAGCGGAGTTCGACACGCTGCCCCCGCGCGAGCGCGTCGCCCACGACCGGCACTGGCGGGTGGCCCACGCGACCGGGACCTCCCTGCCGGGCTGGCTGGTGCTGCTGCCCCGGCGCCACCTCACCGCCGTTCACGAGCTCACCGACGCGGAGGCGGCCGGCCTGGGGACCTGGCAGGTCAGGCTCTCCAGGGCGCTGCGCGTGGTGACGGGCTGCGACAAGACGTACGTCGTCCAGTTCGCCGAGGCCGAGGGCTTCGCCCATGTGCACTTCCACATCGTGCCACGCGACGGCGATCTGCCGCCGCAGTACCGGGGACCGGGCGTCTTCGGGCTGCTACGGGCTACCCAGGGGCAGCAGGTGACGGCCGGGCAGGCGGACGGAGTGGCCCGCGCGCTCCGGGCGGAGCTCCGCGGCGCGTAGAGCCTTCGAAAGGCCCTCGATCGGGCCCTCGGGGCCGGCCACGTGACCGACCCCACCCCCCACTCCGTTCAAACTCCCGCAACAATGAGTACGTGATCACATCGCCCGCACGGAGCCCGCGCCGCACCGAGCACGCGCCGACGCCCTACGTCGACCTGACCCGGGCCGAGTGGAGCGCCCTGCGTGACAAGACCCCGCTGCCTCTGAGCGCCGAGGAGGTCGAGAAGCTGCGAGGGCTGGGCGACGTCATCGACCTCGACGAGGTGCGGGACGTCTATCTGCCGCTGTCCCGGCTGCTCAACCTGTACGTCCAGGCCACCTCGGGCCTGCGCGGCGCCCTGAACACCTTTCTGGGCGACGCCGGCAACGGGCACGGGGAGCAGCGGGGCACCCCGTTCGTCATAGGGGTCGCGGGCAGTGTCGCCGTCGGCAAGTCCACCACCGCCCGCATCCTTCAGGCGCTGCTGGCGCGCTGGCCGGAGCACCCCCGGGTGGAGCTGGTCACGACCGACGGGTTCCTGCTGCCGATGAAGGAGCTCGAATCGCGCGGCCTGATGTCGCGCAAGGGCTTCCCCGAGTCGTACGACCGGCGGGCGCTGACCCGCTTCGTCGCCGACATCAAGGCGGGCAAGGACGAGGTGACGGCCCCCGTCTACTCGCACCTGATCTACGACATCGTGCCCGGTGAGCGGCTCACCGTGCGCCGCCCGGACATCCTGATCGTCGAAGGGCTGAACGTGCTCCAGCCCGCGCTGCCCGGCAAGGACGGCCGGACCCGGGTCGGTCTCGCCGACTACTTCGACTTCAGCGTGTACGTCGACGCGCGCGCCGAGGACATCGAGAACTGGTACCTGCACCGCTTCCGCCGGCTGCGCGAGACCGCGTTCCAGAACCCGTTCTCGTACTTCCGCAAGTACACCCAGGTCTCCGAGGAGGAGGCCCTGGACTACGCGCGCACCATGTGGCGGACCATCAACAAGCCCAATCTGCTGGAGAACGTGGCGCCGACGCGCGGCCGTGCCACCCTGGTGCTGCGCAAGGGGCCGGACCACAAGGTCCAGCGTCTGTCACTGCGCAAGCTCTGATTCCGGAAAGGGTGCACCGTGCTGCATCTGCGCCTCATCGTGCCCGCCGACCGCACCGACGAGGTGCTCGGGCTGATCGAGCGGACCGTCGGCACCACCCATGTCGCGGTGCTCGCGGGTGCCGCGCGGAGCCCGGCGGGCGATGTGGTCCTGTGCGACGTGGCACGGGAAGCCGGCGATGAACTGATCGGCGCTTTGAGGAAGTTGGGCATCGACAGCGTCGGCTCGATCACCGTGGAGGACATAGACCTCACCCTCTCCGAGCACGCGGCCGAGGCGGAGAGGGCCGCGCCGGGAGAGGGCGCCGACGCGGTGCTCTGGGAAGAGCTGAGCGAGGTGACCCACGAGGAGTCGACGTTCAGCGCCACCTACGTGGCCTTCCTCGCCCTTGCGACGATGCTCGCCGCCTGCGGGGTGATGCTGGACAACGCGGTGCTGATCGTGGGCGCGATGGCGGTGGGCCCGGAGTTCGGCCCGCTGGCCGGGATCTCGACGGCGCTCGTGCAGCGGGCGCCACGGCTGGTGGCACGGTCGCTGTGGGCCCTGATCGGCGGCTTCGCCGTGGCGATGGTGCTGACAGCCGGATTCTCGTGGCTGATGGACGCGTTGGGGCTCTTCGACGCGGACATGGTCGCGGCCGAAAGGCCCAACACCGGTTTCATCTGGCACCCGGACTGGATGTCGTTCGTGGTGGCGGTCCTGGCGGGCATCGCGGGGACGCTCTCGCTGACCTCGGCGAAGTCCGGGGCGCTGATCGGCGTGGCGATCTCGGTGACCACGGTGCCGGCCGCCGCCAACGCGGCGGTCGCGTTCAGCTACCAGGACCTCCAGCAGACATGGGGGTCCTCGGCTCAGCTGATGGCCAACCTGGGCGGCATCGTGCTGGCGGGCACCTGCACGCTGCTGGTGCAGAAGGCGCTGTGGGCCGCACAACGCCGGAAGGACCCGGCCGTCCGGCCGGGTCCTTCCGTGCGCTGAGGGGCGCGTCAGCCGAGGGCGGACTTCACGACGTCGGCCAGCTGACCGGCCACCGCGCGCGCCTGCTCGATGTCCGCGGCCTCGACCATGACCCGTACGAGCGGCTCCGTACCCGACTTGCGCAGCAGCACGCGTCCGGTGGCTCCAAGCTCGCGCTCCGCCTCGGCCACCGCGGCGGCCAGCTCCGGCGAGGTGTCCACGCGGGACTTGTCGACGTCCGGCACGTTGACGAGGACCTGCGGGAGGCGCTGCATCACGCCCGCGAGGTCGGCGAGCGTCCGGCCGGTCGCGGCGACGCGCGCCGCGAGCATCAGCCCGGTGAGCGTGCCGTCACCGGTGGTGGCGTGGTCGAGGACGATGACGTGGCCGGACTGCTCGCCGCCCAGTGCGAAGCCCTCCGCCTTCATCGACTCCAGGACGTAGCGGTCACCGACGGCGGTCTGGACGAGCTGGATGCCCTCCCGCTCCATCGCCGTCTTGAAGCCGAGGTTCGACATGACCGTGCCCACGACGGTGTTCTTGCGCAGCTGGCCGGCCTCGCGCATGGCGACGGCAAGCACGGCCAGGATCTGGTCCCCGTCGACCTCCTCGCCGCTCGCGTCCACCGCCAGGCAGCGGTCCGCGTCGCCGTCGTGCGCGATGCCGAGGTCGGCGCCGTGCTCCACGACGGCGGCCCGCAGCAGGTCGAGGTGGGTCGAGCCGCAGCCGTCGTTGATGTTGAGGCCGTCCGGCTCGGCACCGATCGTGACGACCTCGGCCCCTGCCCGGGCGAACGCCTCGGGCGAGACACGGGCGGCGGCACCGTGGGCCTCGTCGAGGACGACCTTCAGGCCGTCGAGCCGGTTCGGGAGGACGCCGATGAGGTGCGCGACGTAGCGGTCGAAGCCCTCGGCGTAGTCGGTGACGCGGCCCACTCCGGCGCCGGTCGGACGGGCCCAGGGCTCGCCGGTGCGGTGCTGCTCGTAGACCGTCTCGATGCGGTCCTCCAGCTCGTCGGCGAGCTTGTGGCCGCCACGGGCGAAGAACTTGATGCCGTTGTCCGGCATGGCGTTGTGGCTGGCGGAGAGCATGACACCGATGTCGGCACCGAGCGCCCCGGTGAGGTACGCCACGGCCGGGGTCGGCAGCACGCCGACGCGCAGGACGTCCACCCCGGCGCTGGCCAGACCGGCCACGACGGCGGCCTCCAGGAACTCTCCGGAGGCGCGGGGGTCGCGGCCCACCACGGCGGTCGGCCGGTGCCCCTCGAAGGTGCCCGCCTCGGCCAGTACGTGCGCCGCCGCGACCGAGAGTCCGAGCGCGAGCTCAGCTGTCAGGTCCGCGTTGGCAACACCACGCACGCCGTCCGTGCCGAAGAGTCGTCCCACTGGTGTCCTCCGAAAGTGCTCCGAAACCGCAAAACCAAAGTAATCAAAACAGGGCAAAGCAAGGCAAGGCGCAGCGAAGAGGCGCGGCGATGCCGTCAGCCCTATAAGCATGCAAACGTCTTAAGCCGTTATACGCCCGGCGGGGCTGATAAACGAACGCCCCAGCAGCACGGGGTGTGCCGCCGGGGCGAACGTGTAATGCAGACGAGCAGGCGATTTAGCGCTTGCTGTACTGCGGAGCCTTACGGGCCTTCTTGAGACCGGCCTTCTTGCGCTCGACCGCACGGTCGTCGCGGGAGAGGAAGCCGGCCTTCTTCAGCGTGGCGCGGTTGTTGTCCACGTCGGCCTCGTTCAGCGCGCGGGCCACGCCGAGGCGCAGGGCACCGGCCTGACCGGAGACGCCGCCACCCGAGATGCGGGCGATGACGTCGTAACGGCCGTCGAGCTCGAGCACCTTGAAGGGCTCGTTGACTTCCTGCTGGTGCACCTTGTTGGGGAAGTAGTCCTCAAGGGTGCGACCGTTGATCTTCCACTTGCCGGTGCCCGGAACGATCCGGACGCGGGCGATGGCGTTCTTGCGACGGCCAAGGCCGGCCGCGGGCTGCGGGTCGCCGAAGCGGCCGGCGAGCGACTCGGAGGTGTACTCACCCTCGACGGGGACCTCCGACTCGAAGGTGGTCACCTCGGCGAAGGTCTCTTCGCCCTCGGTGCCCGCCGTGTCGTCGGCGGTCGTCTCAACAGTGGTCTCGGCCACGATTCTCCTCAGATCTTTCTTTACGTCTTAGGGGGGAGGCCGGAACTACTGCGCGACCTGGGTGATCTCGAACGGGACCGGCTGCTGCGCAGCGTGCGGGTGCTGGTCGCCCGCGTAGACCTTCAGCTTCGAGAGCATCTGACGACCCAGGGTGTTCTTGGGGATCATGCCCTTGATGGCCTTCTCGACAGCCTTCTCGGGGTTCTTCGAGAGCAGCTCGTCGTAACGGACCGAACGGAGACCGCCCGGGAAGCCCGAGTGGCGGTACGCCATCTTCTGGGTCTTCTTGTTGCCGGAGAGGTGAACCTTCTCGGCGTTGATGATGATGACGAAGTCGCCCATGTCCATGTGGGGGGCGTAGATCGCCTTGTGCTTGCCTCGGAGGAGGTTCGCAGCCGTGGTGGCCAGACGGCCCAGGACGATGTCCTCGGCGTCGATGATGTGCCACTGGCGAGTGACATCGCCGGGCTTGGGGCTGTACGTACGCACTTCGTAGCCTTCGCTTCTTCAGTGGATGAGGTCCAGAAAGATGGCACCCCTGAAGCGATCATGCAGCTGGGGCTCACACTGCCGGGGACACTGCCCGTATGCGAGCCACTGGTAACTGCTCCAGAGAACCTGCGTAAGGGCTTCTCGCGTGAGAACGACGAAGCCGATACGTATAACAACCCCCGACAGTACCCGCCCCGCCCGGGACGGGTCAAAACGCCCCGGCCCTACCGCGCCCGCTCGACCCTGCGCTCGTCCCAGACCGGCTCCGTGGACTCCCGGACCACCCCGTCCGAGCCGAAGACCAGATACCGGTCGAAGGACTTCGCGAACCAGCGGTCGTGGGTGACGGCCATGACCGTCCCGTCGTACACCTCCAGCCCGTCCTGGAGCGCCTCTGCCGACTCCAGGTCCAGGTTGTCCGTGGGCTCGTCCAGCAGCAGGGCGGTCGTGCCGGCCAGCTCCAGGAGCAGGATCTGGAACCGTGCCTGCTGCCCGCCGGAGAGCCTCTCGAAGGCCTGGTCGCCCTGTCGCTCCAGCTCGTAGCGCCGCAGCACCGACATCGCGCCCCCGCGGTCCTTGGAGTGCTCCTGCCACAGGATCTCCACGAGCGTCCGGCCCAGCAGTTCCGGGTGGGCGTGTGTCTGGGCGAAGTGCCCGGGGACGACCCGCGCGCCGAGCTTCCACTGACCGGTGTGCGCCACCGGCTCCCCCGCCAGCAGCCGCAGGAAGTGTGACTTTCCCGACCCGTTGGAGCCGAGCACGGCGACCCGCTCGCCGTAGTAGATCTCCAGGTCGAACGGTTTCATCAGCCCGGTCAGCTCCAGGCCGGTGCAGGTCACGGCGCGCACCCCGGTCCGCCCACCGCGCAGCCGCATTCTGATCTCCTGCTCGCGGGGCGGCTCGGGCGGCGGGCCCGCGTCCTCGAACTTCTTGAAGCGGGTCTGCATCGCGTGGTACCGGTTCGCCATGTCCGGGCTGTTCGCCGCCTGCTGCCGCATCCGCAGGACCAGCGCCTTCAGCCGGGCGTGCTCCTCCTCCCACCGCCGCAGGAGCTCCTCGAAGCGCGCGAAGCGCTCCTTGCGGGCCTGGTGGTACGTCCCGAACCCGCCGCCGTGCACCCAGACGTCCGAACCGGCCGGGCTGGGCTCCACGCTCACGATCTTCTCGGCGGCCCGCGAGAGCAGCTCCCGGTCGTGGGAGACGAAGAGCACCGTCTTACGGGTCTCCTTGAGCTTCTCCTCCAGCCACCGCTTGCCGGGGACGTCCAGGTAGTTGTCCGGCTCGTCCAGCAGCAGCACCTCGTCCGGACCCCTGAGCAACGCCTCCAGGACGAGCCGCTTCTGCTCGCCCCCGCTCAGGGTGCGCACCTCACGCCACTGCGCCTTCTCGTACGGGACACCGAGCGCGGCCGTGGTGCACATGTCCCACACCGTCTCGGCCTCGTAACCCCGCACCTCCGCCCAGTCGCTCAGCGCCTGCGCGTACGCCATCTGCGCCGCCTCGTCGTCGACGGTGAGGATGCGTTCCTCGGCCGCGTCGACGGCCCGGGCCGCCTCCCGGATACGCGGCTGGGCCACGGAGACCAGCAGGTCACGCACGGTGCGCTCGTCCCGTACGGAGCCGACGAACTGGCCCATCACCCCGAGCCCGCCGCTCACCGAGACCGAGCCGCCGTGCGGCTGGAGCTCACCGGACAGCAGCTTCAGCAGCGTCGTCTTCCCCGCTCCGTTCGCCCCGACGAGGGCGACGACCGCCCCGTCCGCCACCCGGAACGACGCGTCGTTGAGCAGCACCCGCCCGTCCGGCAGGTAGTACTCCAGGTGGCCCGCTTCAAGATGTCCCATGACAGCATTGTCACGGCCCGCGAACCCCTGGCCCAACCGGTTTCCCGAGGCTCTAGGATTCGCCGCATGAGCTTTGGGCAAGGGGGGCCCTCCTGGGGGCCGGGAGAGAGCCGGACTCCGGACTGGGCGGCGCTGGCCGAGGCGTCCGCGGCACGTAACAGGCGTAAGAAGTGGCTGCTGCTCGGCGGCGGCGCCCTGGCCACCGCCGCCGTCGCCGCGATCGTCGCCACAGCCGTCATCACGACCAACGGCGGCGGCACCTCCGGGTCGGACAGGAACGCCGGTGACCTGCCCTCCCCCGCCGACCTGCCCTCGGAGAGCTCCGCGCCCCAGCCGTCCTTCTCCTCGGTCGCGCCGCCGCCCCCGCCGGACCCGAAGGACTACATAGCCGACGAGAAGAAGGACAAGGCCCCGGTCACCGTCGACGCCTTCTTCCCCGGCAGGAAACTGACCATGGGCGACCGCGTCTACTCCAAGGGCGCCACCGCACGGACGGCGAACTGCGCCACGACCACCCAGGGCGCCCTCGGATCGATCCTGACCGGCAACGGCTGCGACCAGGTCATCCGCGCCACGTACAGCAAGGACGGCGTCGCGGTCACCGTCGGGGTCGCCGTCTTCGGCACCGAGGCCG
Organism: Streptomyces sp. NPDC006516; assembly: GCF_040611875.1. Taxonomy (NCBI): domain Bacteria; kingdom Bacillati; phylum Actinomycetota; class Actinomycetes; order Kitasatosporales; family Streptomycetaceae; genus Streptomyces; species Streptomyces sp. NPDC006516. The sequence goes on along the minus strand of NZ_JBEXPD010000002.1, from coordinate 435,164 downwards.
AGGCCCGGAAGGCCGCCCAGCAGGCCTCCGGCGGCATCGCCTCCCTCAGCGGGGCCGGTGTACCCACCTACTGCCGCGGCGGATCGGTCTGCCGTCGCACCGCCAACTCCTACGGGCGCTACGCCTATTTCACGGTCGGCGGCTTCACCAGCGGGAAGAACGTCACCACGGCGGACAAGAACGTCTACGCGGTCGGCAACGACCTGACCGACTTCACGTTCCGGCAGATCCGCCACCGCGGCGAGGTGCAGGCCTCGGCCGCCGCGGGCGCTCCCGCCACCTGATCCGCGGCGCGCTCCCTCCCTCACGCACCAGCCCTCACCCTCCCCTCGACCGAGGACCCGCCGCCGTGCGTCTGACCGCCCTCTTCACCATCCCGCGCGTCCTGCGCCACAGCGACGCGATAGGCGCCGACCTCCCGCCGGACGACGCCGTGGTCCTCGACGCCCCCGACTCCACGCTGCGGGCGGCCCTCGCCGCCGCCGCGGCGGGTGACCACGCCCCGGCCGCCGAGCTGCTCGCGGGCACCCGCAGGCACGCCCAGTGGGAGCGCAGGGACACCTGCGTCTCCCGCCTCGCACGGGCCTCGCTGCACCACCCCGGCTGGCTGGACAGCTGGCTGGAGGAGTCCCCGCAGGACCCCGACGCCGTCCTGGTCAAAGCCGACCAGTACGTCAACCAGGCCTGGCAGATCCGCACGGGAGCCCGGGCCAAGCACGTCGAGGCCGACCAGTTCCGGGCGTTCCACGCTGTGCTGCGGGACGCGGTGCCGGTGATCTCGGCCGCCGCCGAGCTCAACCCCGACGATCCGGTCCCGTGGCGCATCGCGCTGACCCAGGCGCGGGGCATCCAGGCGCCGCGCGAGGTCTTCGACACCTACCTGGCCGAGGCGAACGCCCGCGATCCGCACCACGAGGGCTGCCACGTGCAGGCGCTCCAGTACCTCTGCGCCAAGTGGTACGGCTCGCACGAGGAGATGTTCGCCTTCGCCGAGCGGGCCGCCGACCAGGCACCTCCCGGCTCCCGGCTCCACGCACTGCCGCTCCAGGCCGTCGTGGAGTACCTGATCGCCGACGAGGAGACTCCCGGCCCCGACCCGTACACGCCGCGCGCCGAGGCGGCGGTGACCCGCGCGCAGGCGCTGTCCGACAGCTACGCCCCGGGGGACCGGGAGGCCGCGGGCTTCCGCAACCACCTGGCTCTCGTCCTGTGGTCGATGAACCGCTACGAAGAGGCCCTCACCGCCTTCCGCGGCATCGGCGTGCACGCCACCACGTTCCCCTGGACCTACTTCGGCGAGGCGCGCGCGGAGTTCCTGGAGGCCCGCTCCGACACCCGCGTCGAGCTGGCGATGCGTATCCCGTTCTTCCGCGCCTCCCCCGCAGCTCCGGCCGCCGGCGCACCCGACTGGGAACGCGAACTGGCACCCCGGTCGGTCGCCATCGCCTCCACCGGCCCGACCGAGGTGGCCCAGGCCGCCCTGATCTGCGGGCACAGCCTGCGGACGGCCCCGGCGGGCAGCCGTCACACGTACGTCGAGATCGTCCCGGACCCCGTCCGCGGCAAGCGCGCGGCCCTGCTCCCGGAGGACCCGCTCACCTCGGCGGCCGACAACTTCACCACGGCCGAGGACTGGCCCGCCCTGGTCCTGCACCGCACCCCGGAGCGCAGCAGCTTCACCCTCGTCCACCGGGGCAGGAAGGTGGCGGATCACACCTGGGAGACCGCCGCCCCCGCGACCGACCACGCCGAGGCGACCGCGACGGCAGCCGCACTCGCCCGGGTGTACGGGCTCAGCGACGCCCGGCCCCTGGCACATGTCCTGCGTGCCACCGGCGACCCCGCCCGCCACCAGAGCGAGCTCGTCGCCGCCCTGGGCCTCCCGCCGCTGCCCGACGGCTACGGCGGCGAGCAGGAGATCCTCGCCGCGCTCCCGGGCGCCCGGGTACTGGCCCGACGCGGCTTCCTCGCGGGCATGCGGGACACCATGACCACGAAGGACGGCGTCCACCCCGAGACCCCGCCCCCGGACGAACCGCACCCGGCCCGCTGGTGGGTGCTGCGCACCGCGGCCCTGCTGCTGTTCACCGCGGCGGCGGTCTACGCCTGGTGGACACCCGACATCGGCTGGTTCCGCTCCACCGTGTCCAGCGCCGTGGCCCTGTACTTCGCGGGCAAACTGATCCGCGCCCTGCGCCGCAGGCCGGTCAGCAGCAGCCCGCCCCCGGAAGCGTCCTGACGTTGCGGGCCTCCTGGGCGCGGGAGGCCAGCAACGCGTCGGCCGGGTAGGCCACTTCCTCCAGCGTCAGCCCGTGCGGACGCACCACGTGGACCCCCGGGTCCCGCACCTTCGCGGCCAGCACCTCGGCGGGCCAGCCGGCCGGGCGGCGCCCGTCCCCCACGAACAGCGCCGCCCCGATCAGGGCCCGCACCATGTTGTGGCAGAACGCGTCGGCCTGGACGGTCGCCGTGAGCACCCCGGACTCCGCGTCCCGCACCCAGTGCAGCTTCTGGAGCGTCCGGATGGTCGTGGCGCCCTCACGCTTCTTGCAGTACGCGGCGAAGTCGTGCTCGCCGACCATCAGCGCGGCGGCCTCGTTCATCGCGTCCAGGTCCAGCGGCCGGTCGTGCCACAGCACATGGCCCCGGAGCAGCGGGTCCACCCCGCCAGGCCGGTCACCCACCCGGTACGCGTAACGGCGCCACAGCGCCGAGAAGCGCGCGTTGAACCCCGCCGGGGCCTCCGCCGCCCGCCAGATCCGCACGTCCAGCGGCAGCCGTCCCGCCATCCGCCGCAGCAGTTTCTCCTCGTGCTCGGCCCACACCTCCGCCGGCAGATCGACGTGCGCCACCTGCCCGCGCGCGTGCACGCCCGCGTCGGTACGCCCGGCGACCGTCAGGTCGTACGTCACCGACGACCGCGTCACGGTGCGCAGCGCGTCCTCGATCTCGCCCTGAACGGTGCGCCTGCTGGTCTGCTTCGCCCAGCCGGAGAAGTCCTTCCCGTCGTAGGAAAGGTCCAGTCGTACCCGTACGAATCCGGGCTCTGCCTCGTCACTCACCCGAAGATCCTCTCAAAACCGAACGGGCCCGCACCGCCCCGAAGGGAGATGCGGGCCCGTACCTGGGTCTCAGAACGCTCAGGCGTCCTTGGACTCCTCAGCGGCGGCGTCGGCCGGCTTGGCGTCCTCGACGGTCTCGGCCGGAGCCTCGTCCTTCTTGAGGGCGTCTTCCTTGACGGCGCGCTTCGTCGCGGCCTCGGCCTCACCGGTGGCCTGCTGGGCCACGGTCAGCGCCTCGACCAGCTCGATGACGGCCATCGGGGCGTTGTCGCCACGACGGTTGCCGATCTTGGTGATGCGGGTGTAACCACCGGGGCGGTTCTCGTACCGCGGGGCGATCTCGGTGAAGAGCGTGTGCACGATGCTCTTGTCCGTGATCGACTGCAGCACCAGGCGACGGTTGTGGATGTCGCCCTTCTTCGCCTTGGTGATGAAACGCTCGGCGACCGGACGCAGGCGGCGGGCCTTGGCCTCGGTCGTGGTGATGCGGCCGTGCTCGAACAGCGACTTCGCGAGGTTGATGAGAAGAAGCTTCTCGTGCGCAGCGCTGCCGCCCAGACGGGCACCCTTGGCGGGCTGAGGCATGGTGTTTCTCCTTGTGTGCTGCACCGGCCGTATCAGGTACCGGTGTCAGTTCCCGCGAGGCGGACGCCCCGCGGAAGTCTTACTTCGCAGCGACTGATACCCGGCTTCCACCAGCCATCAGCCACATCAAGCCCATCCGACTCTCACCGGACGTCGGCCAGAACAAACCCAGTCCGACTCACACCGGACGTCAGCGGTCTGCGCCCCAGCCTGGGGGCACCCTGAAACCGGGCACCCCCCGCCGGAAGGCGATCAGTACTGCTCGGTCTCCACGAAACCGGCGTCCGCGTCGTCGTCGGCGCCGAAGGCGTCGGCGGCGGCGGTCGGGTCGAAGCCGGGAGGCGAGTCCTTGAGCGCCAGGCCCATACCGGCCAGCTTCGCCTTGACCTCGTCGATCGACTTCGCACCGAAGTTGCGGATGTCGAGCAGGTCCGCCTCGGAGCGGGCCACGAGCTCGCCCACCGAGTGGATGCCCTCGCGCTTGAGGCAGTTGTACGAACGGACCGTGAGCTCGAGCTCCTCGATCGGCAGAGCCAGATCGGCGGCGAGCGCGGCGTCCGTCGGGGACGGGCCCATGTCGATGCCCTCGGCGTCGATGTTGAGCTCACGCGCCAGACCGAACAGCTCGACCAGGGTCTTGCCGGCCGACGCCATGGCGTCACGGGGACGCATGGCCTGCTTGGTCTCGACGTCGACGATCAGCTTGTCGAAGTCGGTGCGCTGCTCGACACGGGTCGCCTCGACCTTGTACGTGACCTTGAGCACCGGCGAGTAGATGGAGTCGACCGGGATACGGCCGATCTCCTGGCCCACCTGCTTGTTCTGGACGGCGGAGACGTAGCCGCGACCGCGCTCGACGGTCAGCTCCATCTCCAGCTTGCCCTTGCCGTTCAGCGTGGCCAGGACGAGGTCCGGGTTGTGGACCTCGACACCGGCCGGCGGGGCGATGTCAGCAGCGGTGACCAGGCCGGGACCCTGCTTGCGCAGGTACATCACGACCGGCTCGTCGTGCTCCGAGGAGACGACCAGCTGCTTGATGTTGAGGATGAGGTCGGTCACGTCCTCCTTGACGCCCGGCACGGTGGTGAACTCGTGCAGGACACCGTCGATCCGGATGCTGGTGACAGCGGCACCGGGGATCGAGGAGAGGAGCGTGCGACGCAGGGAGTTGCCGAGGGTGTAACCGAAGCCCGGCTCCAGCGGCTCGATCACGAACCGGGAGCGGAATTCGTCGACGACCTCTTCGGTCAGCGACGGACGCTGAGCGATAAGCATGCTGAGATCCTTCAGTCGTGGGCACCCGCTATTTGATGCCCGACAGATGAGACAAGGATACGGGCGGCACGCCCCCGAAGGGACATACCGCCCGCATCCAGCGTTACTGACGCACGGCCGTCACCGGCCGTGGCGAATCAGACGCGGCGACGCTTCGGCGGACGGCAGCCGTTGTGCGGCGTCGGGGTGACGTCCTGGATCGAACCGACCTCGAGGCCCGTGGCCTGGAGGGAGCGGATCGCGGTCTCGCGGCCGGAGCCGGGACCCTTCACGAAGACGTCGACCTTGCGCATGCCGTGCTCCTGCGCGCGGCGGGCGGCCGACTCGGCGGCCATCTGCGCGGCGAAGGGGGTGGACTTGCGCGAGCCCTTGAAGCCGACGTGGCCGGCGGAGGCCCAGGAGATCACGTTGCCCGAGGGGTCCGTGATCGAGACGATGGTGTTGTTGAACGTGCTCTTGATGTGGGCGTGCCCGTGAGCGACGTTCTTCTTTTCCTTGCGACGCACCTTCTTGGCTGCGCCCTGACGACCCTTGGGGGGCATGTCTTGACTCCAGATGGAGAGGGGAGGTGATCGGTCCTACAGCGAAGACCGCTGGTTGCTGCGAACCCCCGGTGACCGGAGACGCGCAGTGCGTCCGCTGAGGACTACTTCTTGCCCGGCTTCTTCTTACCGGCGATGGCGCGACGCGGGCCCTTGCGGGTACGCGCGTTCGTGCTGGTGCGCTGACCGTGGACGGGCAGGCCACGACGGTGGCGGATGCCCTGGTAGCAGCCGATCTCGACCTTGCGGCGGATGTCGGCCTGGATCTCGCGGCGAAGGTCACCCTCGGTGCGGAGGTTGGCGTCCACGTACTCGCGGATCTTGACCAGGTCCTCTTCGGCCAGGTCACGAACGCGGGTGTTCGGGTTCACGCCGGCGGCGGCGAGGATCTCCTTGGACCGGGTGCGCCCGATACCGAAGACGTAGGTGAGGGCAACCTCCACGCGCTTTTCGCGCGGGATGTCAACACCTGAAACGCGTGCCATTCAATGGCTCCAGTTGTTATTTCGGGGGTCTTCCACAGTGCCACTCCCGAACGCCGACCTCGTCCACAGGGGAAGAGATGGTACGCCCGGGTCCCCGGCCCCCGCCGGAGGTGTCGTCAGCCGAAGCGTGGACGGGCTCTGCGTATGTACGTTTACGTGCGTCGCGCGAAGAGCTGCGAGATGCAGGTGGTCGTGCGTCAGCCCTGGCGCTGCTTGTGGCGCAGGTTGTCGCAGATGACCATGACCCGGCCGTGACGGCGGATCACCTTGCACTTGTCGCAGATCTTCTTGACGCTCGGCTTGACCTTCATGGGATGTCAGGTTCTCCGGGTCAGTGCCCACACCACGCCGAAGCGGGATGGCGGCAAGATCTACTTGTAGCGGTAGACGATCCGGCCACGCGTCAGGTCGTACGGAGACAGCTCCACGACGACCCGGTCATCCGGGAGGATACGGATGTAGTGCATCCGCATCTTGCCGCTGATGTGCGCGAGGACCTTGTGACCGTTCTGGAGTTCCACCTTGAACATGGCGTTCGGGAGGGACTCGATCACGGTGCCCTCAATTTCGATGGCACCTTGCTTCTTGGCCACGCTTCGCCTTTCGAATCGGCTACCTTGATCGGCTCACGCCACCGCGTGTGGACACAGGGATGCACGAGAGCCGACGAGTCAGTCTACGTCAGCGGACTCCAAAAGACGAATCCGTCAAGTTTGCCCACTTCCCCTGATCCTTAGACACGGATCGGGCGGGCAGTCGTCGTGCCGGCTCAGCCCAGCGGGTCCGGTGCCGTCTCGATCCCGTACTGGGCGAGCTTCGCCCGGCCGCAGTCGGGGGCGGTCAGGACCAGCGGGCCCTGCTCGGTCAGCGCGATGGAGTGCTCCCAGTGCGAGGACCAGGTGCCGTCGGTCGTGAGGACCGTCCACTCGTCGGCCAGCACCTTCGTCTGCGGAGTACCGAGCGAGACCATCGGCTCGATGGCCAGGCAGACGCCGGGGACCAGCTTGATGCCCTTGCCCCGCTTGCGGGAGACGTAGTTCAGCAGGTGCGGGTCCATGTGCATCTCGGTGCCGATCCCGTGGCCGCCGTAGTCCTCGATGATCCCGTACTTGCCGGTGGCCGGGCGGGGCTGGCGGCGGATGTAGGACTCGATGGCCTTGGAGATGTCGACGAGCCGGTTGTTCACCTTCATCGCGGCGATCCCGGCCCACATGGACTCCTCCGTCACCCGGGAGAGCTCGATGACCTCCGGAGCGTGACCGGTGCCCACGAACGCGGTGTACGCCGCGTCCCCGTGCCAGCCGTCCACGATCGCGCCGGCGTCGATCGAGATGATGTCGCCGTCCTTAAGGACGGTCTTCTCGTCCGGGATGCCGTGCACCACGACGTCGTTGACCGAGGTGCAGATCGTGGCGGGGAAACCGCCGTACCCCAGGAAGTTCGACTTCGCGCCGTGATCGGCGATCACCTTGCGTGCGACCTCGTCCAGGTCCTTCGTCGTCGCCCCGGGGACGGCCGCCTCGCGCGTGGCAGCGTGAATGGCTGCGACCACGAGGCCCGCCTCGCGCATCTTCGCGATCTGCTCGGGGGTCTTGATCTGCACCATCGCTCGGCGCCTTTCTGGGTACGGAGGAAAAGGTCGAAGCCGTACTCCACGATACGGCCGCAAACAGTCGGCCGCGGCGCCCGAGGGCGCCGCGGCCGGCTGGTGTGGTGTTACGGGTGGTGCGTCAGCCCTCGTCGGACTTGAGGGCCTCCATGGCCCGCTCGGTCACCTCGGTGACCTTGCCGAGCGCGGAGATCGTCACGACCAGGCCCTGGGACCGGTAGTAGTCGATGATCGGCTCGGTCTGCGTGTGGTAGACCTCCAGCCGCGTGCGCACCGTCTCCTCGGTGTCGTCGTCACGCTGGTACAGCTCACCCCCGCAGGCGTCGCAGACGCCCTCGGTCTTCGGCGGGTTGTACGTGGCGTGGAAGACGTGCGCGCTGTCGTTGCGGCAGATGCGGCGGCCGGCGATGCGCTTGACCACCTCGTCCTCGGGGACCTCCAGGTCGAGGACCGCGTCCAGCTTCAGGCTCTCGCTGTGAAGCATCTCGTCCAGAGCGACGGCCTGGCCCACGTTGCGCGGGAAGCCGTCCAGCAGGAAACCGTTCTCGGCGTCCGACTGGGACATGCGGTCCTTGGCCATGGCGATGGTGACTTCGTCCGGCACCAGCTGTCCCGCGTCCATGAAGGAACGGGCCTGCTTGCCAAGGTCGGTGCCCTGGCTGATGTTGGCGCGGAAGAGGTCGCCCGTGGAGATGTGCGGAATCGAAAGATTCTTGGCAAGGAACGCGGCCTGCGTTCCCTTGCCGGCACCGGGCGGCCCGACGAGGACGATTCGCATCAGCGGAGGAACCCTTCGTAATTGCGCTGCTGGAGCTGACTCTCGATCTGCTTCACGGTCTCCAGACCCACACCCACGATGATCAGGATGCTCGTCCCGCCGAACGGGAAGTTCTGGTTAGCTCCGCCGAAGCCTGCCAACGCCATCGTCGGCACCAGAGCGATCAGGCCCAGGTACAGCGAGCCCGGCCAAGTGATCCTGTTGAGCACGTAGCTCAGGTACTCGGCAGTAGGTCGACCTGCCCGGATACCCGGGATGAACCCACCATACTTCTTCATGTTGTCGGCGACTTCCTCGGGGTTGAACGAGATCGCCACATAGAAGAATGCGAAGAACACGATCAGAAGGAAGTACGTCGCGATGTAGTACGGGTGGTCGCCCTTGACGAAGTGGTCCTGAATCCAGGTCGCCCAGCCCGCGGTGGAGTTGGAGAACTGAACGATTAGAGCAGGAATGTAGAGCAGCGAAGAAGCGAAGATGACGGGAATCACACCCGCCTGGTTCACCTTCAGCGGGATGTAAGTGGACGTACCGCCGTAGGACCGGCGCCCGATCATCCGCTTCGCGTACTGCACCGGGACCCTGCGCTGGGCCTGCTCGACGAAGACGACGAGGCCGACCATCACGAAGCCGATGAGGATGACGGTGATGAACTCGATCCAGCCGTCGGCGAGCTTGCCGCTCTGCTTGATGGCCCACAGGGCGCCGGGGAAGCTGGCGGCGATCGAGATGAACATCAGGATCGACATGCCGTTGCCGATGCCGCGGTCGGTGATGAGCTCACCGAGCCACATGACCGCCGCGGTGCCCGCGGTCATGGTGATCACCATGACGATGGTCGTGAAGATCGACTGGTTCGGGACGATCTGGTCCGCGACGGGGCAGCCGCTGAAGAGCGCGCCGCTGCGGGCGGTTGCCACCAGGCCGGTGCCCTGGAGGATGGCCAGCGCCACGGTCAGATAACGCGTGTACTGCGTGATCTTGGCCGTGCCCGACTGCCCCTCCTTCTTGAGGGCTTCGAGCCGGGGGATGACGACGGTCAGCAGCTGAAGAATGATGCTGGCCGTGATGTACGGCATGATTCCGAGCGCGAAGATCGTGATCTGCAGCAGTGCACCACCGCTGAACATGTTCACCAGACCGAACAGGCTGTTGTTGCCCTTGCTGGCCTGATCAACACAAATCTGGACGTTCTCGTAGCTCACCCCCGGTACGGGAATGTGCGCCCCGAGACGGTAGAGCACGATGATGCCGAGCGTGAAGAGCAGCTTCTTGCGCAGGTCGGGCGTCTTGAACGCCCGGGCGAACGCGGTGAGCACGGTGCCTCCTGCGACCCCCGCGCAAAAGCGTGAGGTGACGGTCTTGAGGATCGACGATTACGTAACAGCCAAAGAGCCCCGGGCGCTTGCCCGGGTCTTACCACAGCAACAGTGCACGCCACCTTACCGGCGGACATGCCCCCCTAGGAACGACCAACCGGGGATGCCCCAAATGAGAGGCATCCCCGGTCGGGTGTTCAGGCCACAGCCCTGTCCGAGTTGTCTCAGACGAGTTCGGTGACGGTGCCGCCGGCAGCGGCAATCTTCTCCTTGGCGGAGCCGGAGACGGCGTCAACCGAAACCTGCAGCGCAACGGAGATCTCGCCCTGTCCGAGGACCTTGACGAGGTGGTTGTTACGCACGGCGCCCTTGGCGACCAGGTCGGCCACCGTGACCTCTCCACCCTCGGGGTAGAGCGTCGCGAGCTTGTCCAGGTTCACGACCTGGTACTCCGTACGGAACGGGTTCTTGAAGCCCTTGAGCTTCGGGAGACGCATGTGGAGGGGCATCTGGCCACCCTCGAAGCGCTCCGGAACCTGGTAACGAGCCTTCGTACCCTTGGTACCACGGCCTGCGGTCTTACCCTTGGACGCCTCACCACGACCCACACGGGTCTTGGCGGTCTTGGCGCCCGGGGCAGGCCGGAGGTTGTGGGCCTTCAGCGGGCTGTTCTCCGCCATGTCAGTCAACCTCCTCAACCGTCACGAGGTGGCGGACGGTCTGCACCATGCCGCGGAACTCGGGGCGGTCCTCCTTGACAACCACGTCGTTCAGGCGCTTGAGCCCGAGCGAACGCAGGGTGTCGCGGTGGTTCTGCTTGCTGCCGATGTACGACTTCGTCTGCGTGATCTTGAGGCGAGCCATTACGCACCCGCTCCCGCACGCGCACGAAGCAGAGCCGCGGGGGCGACGTCCTCGAGGGGCAGACCACGGCGAGCCGCGATCTCCTCGGGACGCTGCAGGCCCTGGAGGGCCGCCACGGTCGCGTGCACGATGTTGATCGGGTTCGAAGAACCGAGCGACTTCGACAGGATGTCGTGAACGCCGGCGCACTCCAGAACGGCGCGCACCGGGCCACCCGCGATCACACCGGTACCGGGGGAAGCAGGCTTGAGCAGGACGACGCCCGCAGCCTTCTCGCCCTGGATCGGGTGAGGGATGGTGCCCTGGATACGCGGGACCTTGAAGAAGCTCTTCTTGGCTTCTTCGACGCCCTTGGCGATGGCCGCGGGAACTTCCTTGGCCTTGCCGTATCCGACACCGACGGTGCCGTCACCATCGCCCACCACGACCAGCGCGGTGAAGCTGAAGCGACGACCACCCTTCACTACCTTGGCGACGCGGTTGATCGCGACGACGCGCTCGACGTACGCGGTCTTCTCGGCGGCAGCGCCACCGTCACGGCCCTTCCGGTCCCGCCGCTCGCCGCCACCGGCACCGCTTCCGCGGCGCTGGGGTCCAGCCATTGGATTTACCTCTCTCTGTTACGTCCGCTGTGCGTTGGAACCGGGGCTTAGAACTTCAGCCCGGCTTCACGGGCGGCGTCAGCCAGAGCGGCAATCCGCCCGGCGTACTGGTTACCACCGCGGTCAAACACGACGGCCTCGACGCCTGCGGCCTTGGCGCGCTCGGCGACCAGGGCGCCGACCTGCTTGGCCTGGGCGCTCTTGTCACCCTCCGCCCCGCGGATCGACGTGTCCAGGGTCGACGCCGACGCGAGCGTGTGGCCCGCGATGTCGTCGATGACCTGAGCCACGATGTGGCGGTTGGAACGCGTCACGACCAGGCGCGGCCTCTCCGGCGAACCGGAGATGTGCTTGCGGACGCGGATGTGGCGACGCTTGAGGGCTGCACGCTTGTAGGCGTCGCCCTTGGCGATCTTTACACCGTATGCCATGGCTACTTACCAGCCTTTCCGACCTTGCGGCGGATGACCTCGCCCGCGTACTTGACGCCCTTGGCCTTGTACGGGTCGGGCTTCCGCAGCTTGCGGATCTTCGCCGAGACCTCGCCGACCTTCTGCTTGTCGATGCCCTCGACACTGAACTTCGTGGGCGACTCGACCTTGAAGGTGATGCCCTCAGGGGCCTCGATGAGGATCGGGTGGCTGTAACCCAGGGCGAACTCCAGGTTGGAGCCCTTCGCCTGGACGCGGTAACCGACACCGCTGATCTCGAGCGCCTTGCTGTATCCCGTGGTCACGCCGGTGATCATGTTCGCCACCAGCGTGCGGGACAGGCCGTGGAGGGCCTTGTTCTGACGCTCGTCGTTCGGGCGGACGACGTTGAGCACGCCGTCCTCACCCTTGGTGACCTCGATCGGCGCTGCGACGGTGTGCGAGAGGGTCCCCTTGGGGCCCTTCACCGCGACCGTGCGGCCATCGATGGTGACGTCCACACCGGCGGGAACCTGGATGGGGAGCTTGCCGATTCGCGACATGAGCTATTCCTCCGTTCCCGACTACCAGACGTAGGCGAGGACTTCCCCACCTACGCCCTTCTTGCTGGCCTGCTGGCCGGTCAGGAGACCGTGGGACGTGGAGATGATCGCCACGCCCAGGCCGCCGAGAACCTTCGGCAGGTTGGTGGACTTTGCGTATACACGCAGACCCGGCTTCGAGATTCGCTTGATGCCGGCGATCGAGCGCTCGCGGTTCGGGCCGAACTTCAGCTCGAGGACGAGGCTCTTACCGACCTCGGCGTCCTCGACCTTCCAGCCGGTGATGAAGCCCTCCTGCTGGAGGATCTCCGCGATGTGCGACTTGATCTTGCTGTGCGGCATCGCGACATCGTCGTGATACGCCGAGTTCGCGTTGCGCAGACGCGTGAGCATGTCTGCGATGGGATCAGTCATGGTCATGAGTTGGCCTTCGGCCTCTCTCGCCGGGGTTTCCTGTATGCGCCATCCCTCTCCCCACTCAGTGGCGGGACGGGTGCGGTGCGGGGACCTACGGCGTAGTAAGTCGGTCAGGGCGGCAGGCGCCCAACCCTTCAAGCCTACGGCATGAAGAGCGGGGCTCCTGCCGACCAGATACTTACCGAGAGCTTCTGGTACTCCCAACGCCCAAAGGGCGAAGGAGATTTACCAGGAGCTCTTGGTCACGCCCGGCAGCTCGCCACGGTGAGCCATCTCACGAAGGCACACGCGGCACAGGCCGAACTTGCGGTAGACGGAGTGGGGCCGGCCGCAGCGCTGGCAGCGGGTGTACCCGCGAACGCCGAACTTCGGCTTACGGGCGGCCTTAGCGATCAGAGCCTTCTTCGCCACGGTCAGTTCTCCTTGAACGGGAAGCCGAGGTGACGAAGCAGGGCACGACCCTCGTCGTCGTTGGCAGCCGTGGTGACCACGGTGATGTCCATGCCCCGGACCCGGTCGATCTTGTCCTGGTCGATCTCGTGGAACATGACCTGCTCCGTGAGACCGAAGGTGTAGTTGCCACGGCCGTCGAACTGCTTCGGCGACAGGCCACGGAAGTCACGGATACGCGGAAGCGCGAGCGACAGCGTACGGTCCAGGAACTCCCACATGCGGTCACCACGGAGGGTGACGTGGCAGCCGATCGGCTGCCCCTCGCGCAGCTTGAACTGCGCGATCGACTTGCGGGCCTTGGTGACGGCGGGCTTCTGGCCGGTGATCGTGGTGAGGTCCTTGACGGCCCCGTCGATCAGCTTGGAGTCGCGGGCGGCGTCGCCCACACCCATGTTGACCACGATCTTGACCAGACCGGGGACCTGCATGACGTTCTCGTAAGAGAACTCCTCACGCAGCTTGCCGGCGATTTCCTCGCGGTAGCGCGTCTTGAGACGCGGCGCAGTGGTGGCAGTCATCAGATGTCCTCACCGGTCCGCTTGGCAACGCGGATCTTCTTGCCCTCGTCGTCAAAGCGGTAGCCGACGCGGGTGACGACCTTGTTGCCGTCCTTCTCCACGACCAGCTGAACGTTGCTGACGTGAATCGGGGCCTCGGTGGTGACAATGCCACCGGTCTGCGAGCCGCGAGCCGTCTGACCGGCCTTGGTGTGCTTCTTGACCCGGTTGACACCCTCGACGAGGACACGGTCCTGGGCGGGGAAGGCGACGATGACCTTGCCCTGCTTGCCCTTGTCCTTACCGGTGATGACCTGAACCAGGTCGCCCTTCTTGATCTTCATGCTTACAGCACCTCCGGCGCGAGCGAGATGATCTTCATGAACTTCTTCTCGCGCAGCTCTCGGCCCACGGGGCCGAAGATGCGGGTGCCGCGGGGGTCGCCGTCGTTCTTGAGAATGACAGCGGCGTTCTCGTCGAAGCGGATGTACGAGCCATCCTGGCGACGGCGCTCCTTGACGGTGCGAACGATGACGGCCTTGACGACGTCACCCTTCTTCACGTTGCCACCGGGGATCGCGTCCTTGACGGTGGCGACGATGACGTCACCGATGCCCGCGTAGCGGCGACCCGAGCCACCGAGAACACGGATGGTGAGAATTTCCTTCGCACCCGTGTTGTCGGCGACGCGCAGTCGCGACTCCTGCTGGATCACGTCTATCTCCTGATCGTCTGCCGGTTCCCGGCGGGGGCCGCGGTGAAGCGGCCCCCGCCGAGCCTGGCGGAACTGGCCTGAGGGGAGACCCCCTCAGGGATTACTTGGCCTTCTCGAGGATCTCGACGATGCGCCAGCGCTTCGTGGCGGACAGCGGACGCGTCTCCATGATGACAACGCGGTCGCCGACGCCTGCAGCGTTCTGCTCGTCGTGGGCCTTGAGCTTGTTCGTACGGCGGATGACCTTGCCGTACAGCGCGTGCTTGACACGGTCCTCGACAGCGACGACGACGGTCTTGTCCATCTTGTCGCTGACGACCAGACCCTCACGGGTCTTACGGAAACCGCGGTCGGTGTTGGTCTCAGTCACAGTCTTCTCGCTCATCAGACGCTCTCCACCGTCTCGATGCCCAGCTCGCGCTCGCGCATCAGGGTGTAGATCCGGGCGATGTCCTTACGGACGGACTTGAGCCGACCGTGGTTCTCGAGCTGCCCCGTCGCCGCCTGGAAGCGGAGGTTGAACAGCTCTTCCTTGGCCTCGCGGAGCTTGTTGAGGAGCTCCTCGTTGCCCAGCTCGCGCAGCTCGGACGCCTTGGTACCGGCCGACATCACGACTCACCTGCCTCGCGCCGAACGATCCGGCACTTCATCGGAAGCTTGTGAGCAGCGCGGGTGAGCGCCTCACGAGCAATCTTCTCGTTCGGGTAGGACAGCTCGAACATCACCCGACCGGGCTTGACGTTCGCGATCCACCACTCGGGAGAACCCTTACCGGAACCCATGCGGGTCTCGGCCGGCTTCTTCGTCAGGGGGCGGTCCGGGTAGATGTTGATCCAGACCTTGCCGCCACGCTTGATGTGGCGGGTCATCGCGATACGAGCTGCCTCGATCTGACGGTTCGTCACATACGCCGGGGACAGCGCCTGGATGCCGTACTCGCCGAACGCAACCTGCGTGCCACCCTTGGACATACCGCTGCGCTTCGGGTGGTGCTGCTTGCGGTGCTTGACCCTACGGGGGATCAGCATTTCGGTCAGGCCTCCGTTCCGGTGCTCTCAGCCGGAGCAGCGGCGGCGGGAGCGTCGGCCTTGGGGGCCTCCGCTGCCGGCGCGGACTGCTGCGGCTTGCGGCCGCGACCGCCACGCTCGCCACCACGGCCACCACGGCCGGCCGGGCGGTCAGCGCCGCCACGAGCCGGACGGTTGCCGGCGCGAGCCGCTGCGTTCTCGGCGCGGACCTCGGCGATGTTCTTGACGTCGCCCTTGTAGATCCAGACCTTCACGCCGATGCGGCCGAAGGTCGTCTTGGCCTCGAAGAAGCCGTAGTCCACGTTCGCGCGGAGCGTGTGCAGGGGCACACGGCCCTCGCGGTAGAACTCCGAGCGGGACATCTCGGCGCCGCCGAGGCGGCCACCGCACTGGATCTTGATGCCCTTGGCGCCGGCCTTCATCGTGCTCTGCATGCTCTTACGCATGGCACGACGGAAGGAGACGCGGGAGGAGAGCTGCTCGGCGACGGCCTGGGCCACCAGCTGAGCGTCCACCTCGGGGTTCTTGACCTCGAGGATGTTCAGCTGGACCTGCTTGCCGGTCAGCTTCTCCAGCTCGCCACGGATGCGGTCGGCCTCGGCGCCACGGCGGCCGATGACGATGCCCGGGCGGGCGGTGTGGATGTCAACGCGGACGCGGTCGCGGGTGCGCTCGATCTCCACCTTGGAGATGCCGGCCCGCTCCATGCCCTTCGTCATCATGCGACGAATGGCGACGTCTTCCTTGACGTAGTCCTTGTACAGCTTGTCGGCGTACCAACGGGACTTGAAGTCCGTGGTGATGCCGAGCCGGAACCCGTGCGGGTTTACCTTCTGGCCCATTACCGGGTTCCTTCCTTGCTGCTGACGACCACGGTGATGTGGCTGGTCCGCTTACGGATCCGGTAGGCACGGCCCTGGGCACGCGGACGGAACCGCTTCAGGGTCGGGCCTTCGTCCACGTACGCCTCGCTGATGACCAGCGAAGAGGCGTCGGTGTGGTCGTAGTTGTGTGCAGCGTTGGCGATGGCGCTGTCCAGCACCTTGCCAACCGGCACGCTCGCGGCCTGCGGGGCGAAACGCAGGACCGCCTGAGCCTCCGTGGCATCCATGCCACGGATGAGGTCCACCACGCGGCGGGCCTTCATGGGCGTGACGCGGATGTACCGCGCCTGGGCCCTGGCTTCCATGGTTGTCCCTTCGGTGTAAGTCATAGTCGTTTCCACCCCGCGGTTAGCGGCGCTTCGACTTCCGGTCGTCCTTGACGTGGCCGCGGAAGGTGCGAGTCGGCGAGAACTCGCCGAGCTTGTGGCCGACCATCGACTCGGTGACGAACACCGGGACGTGGATCTTGCCGTTGTGCACCGCGATGGTGTGACCCAGCATGGCCGGGACGATCATCGAGCGACGGGACCAGGTCTTGATGACGTTCTTGGTGCCTGCCTCGTTCTGTACGTCCACCTTCTTGATGAGGTGGCCGTCGACGAAGGGCCCCTTCTTGAGACTGCGCGGCATCTAAACCCGCTCCTAGCGCTTCTTGTTCGTCTTGCGGCGGCGGACGATGTACTTGCTCGATGCCTTCTTCGGCGAGCGAGTACGACCCTCCTTCTGACCCCACGGCGAGACCGGGTGACGTCCACCGGAGGTCTTGCCTTCACCACCACCGTGCGGGTGGTCAACCGGGTTCATCGCGACACCGCGGACGGTCGGGCGAACGCCCTTCCAGCGCATACGGCCGGCCTTGCCCCAGTTGATGTTCGACTGCTCGGCGTTGCCGACCTCGCCGATGGTGGCGCGGCAGCGGGCGTCGACCAGCCGGATCTCACCGGACGGCATACGAAGGTGGGCCATGGTGCCCTCCTTCGCCAGCAGCTGCACGGAGGCACCCGCGGAACGGGCGAACTTCGCGCCGCCGCCGGGCCGCAGCTCGATGGCGTGGATGGTCGTACCGACCGGGATGTTGCGCAGCGCCAGGTTGTTGCCCGGCTTGATGTCTGCGGTCGGCCCGTTCTCGACGCGGTCACCCTGCGACAGACCACGGGGGGCGACGATGTAACGCTTCTCGCCGTCCGCGTAGTGCAGCAGCGCGATGCGCGCGGTGCGGTTGGGGTCGTACTCGATGTGCGCGACCTTGGCCGGCACGCCGTCCTTGTCGTGACGACGGAAGTCGATCACACGGTAGGCGCGCTTGTGGCCACCGCCCTGGTGGCGAACGGTCACACGACCGGCGTTGTTACGGCCGCCCTTGCTGTGCAGGGGGCGGACCAGCGACTTCTCCGGCGTGGACCGCGTGATCTCGACAAAGTCGGCGACGCTGGAGCCACGACGGCCCGGGGTCGTCGGCTTGTACTTGCGGATACCCATTTCTCAGTCCTCGTCCGATTCCGGACGACTCGACCTCACTAGGAGGTCGGGCCGCCGAAGATGTCGATACGGTCGCCCTCGGCGAGGGTCACGATGGCGCGCTTCGTGTCGGCGCGCTTGCCGAAGCCGGTCTTGGTGCGCTTGCGCTTACCCTGCCGGTTGATCGTGTTGACCCCGGTGACCTTGACCGAGAAGACCGCTTCCACGGCCTGCTTGATCTGGGTCTTGTTGGAGCCGGGCGCGACGATGAAGGTGTACTTGTTCTCGTCGAGCAGCGCGTAGCTCTTCTCGGAGACAACCGGCTTGACGAGAACGTCGCGCGGGTCCGAGTAGGTCTTGCTGGTAACGGTCGCCTCACTCATCAGGCGGCGCTCCCTTCGGTCTCAGCGGTCTGGGGGCCAGACACGAAGGACTCGAAAGCGGCCTGGGTGAAGACCACGTCGTCAGAGACGATCACGTCGTACGTGTTCAGCTGGCCCGGCTCCAGGATGTGCACCTGGGGCAGGTTGCGAGCGGACAGCCACGCGGCCTCGTCGGCACGCTCGACGACCAGGAGCAGGTTGCTGCGCTCCGAGATCTTGCCGAACAGCGTCTTGGCGGCCTTGGTGGAGATCCCACCCTCGACCACGCCGGTGACGACGTGGATGCGGGAGTGACGCGCCCGGTCCGAGAGGGCTCCGCGCAGGGCGGCGGCCTTCATCTTCTTCGGGGTGCGCTGGGAGTAGTCACGCGGCTGAGGGCCGTGGACGACGCCACCGCCGGCGAACTGCGGCGCACGGGTCGAACCCTGGCGCGCGCGGCCGGTGCCCTTCTGGCGGTACGGCTTGCGCCCACCACCACGGACTTCGCCGCGGGTCTTGGTCTTGTGCGTGCCCTGACGGGCAGCTGCCAGCTGTGCGACGACGACCTGGTGGATCAGCGGAACGCTGGTCTTCGCGTCGAAGATCTCCGCGGGGAGCTCGACGGTACCGGCCTTGTCGCCTGCCGGCGAAAGGATGTCAATGGTGCTCATTACCTCAAGCCCCCTTGGCCGCGGTACGGACCAGGACGAGGCCGCCGTTCGGACCGGGGACTGCGCCCTTGATGAGGAGCAGACCCTTCTCCGCGTCAACCGCGTGGATGGTCAGGTTCTGGGTGGTGACGCGCTCGTTACCCATACGACCGGCCATGCGCATGCCCTTGAAGACACGCCCAGGGGTGGCGCAGCCACCGATCGAACCGGGGGAACGGTGCTTGCGCTGGACGCCGTGGCCGGCGCCGAGGCCCTTGAAGTTGTGACGCTTCATGACACCGGCGAAGCCCTTGCCCTTGCTCTTGCCCGTGACGTCAACCTTGACGCCGGACTCGAACACCTCGGCAGTGACCTCCTGGCCCAGCGTGTACTCGCTGGCGTCAGGGGTGCGGAGCTCCACCAGGTGGCGGCGCGGGGTCACGTCGGCCTTGGCGAAGTGGCCCTTGAGGGGCTTGTTCACCTTGCGCGGGTCGATCTCGCCGAAGGCGATCTGGACCGACTCGTAGCCGTCGCTGTCGTTGGTGCGGACCTGGGTGACGACACAGGGCCCGGCCTTGACGACGGTCACCGGCACGACCCGGTTGTTCTCGTCCCAGACCTGGGTCATGCCGAGCTTCTCGCCCAGGACGCCCTTAATGTTCTTAGCCATCTCGCGCGTCACCTCAGAGCTTGATCTCGATGTCGACGCCCGCCGGCAGGTCGAGACGCATCAGCGAGTCAACCGTCTTCGGCGTGGGGTCGAGGATGTCGATGAGGCGCTTGTGCGTGCGCATCTCGAAGTGCTCGCGCGAGTCCTTGTACTTGTGCGGCGACTTGATGACGCAGTACACGTTCTTCTCAGTGGGCAGCGGCACCGGGCCCGCGACCGACGCACCAGTGCGGGTCACCGTCTCGACGATCTTCTTCGCCGAGGAGTCGATGACCTCGTGGTCGTAGGCCTTGAGCCGGATGCGGATCTTCTGTCCCGCCATGGCTACTAGTAGTCCTGTCTCTCATAACGCTCTGGAACCCGGGAGTTCTCCTAGCCTCCGCCTCCGACCCACGCGGTCGGGCGTGTCGCATCCCCTCTACGAAGAAGTCCCGAAGGATTTCCCAACCAAGGGGGTGCGGGCCGAAACCGCGCTGCCGGGGGCGAAACCCCACCGGGTGCCTGGTCAGCGCCCCACTGGCACTTCCCGGAAGATTCCCGTACGTCCGACCCTGGGGGTCGACGAGTACTGTGGGACTCGCTTCCGGTCCTCCCGGCGGGAGGCGCGCAGCATTGACACTCAACCGAGCAACCTGGCTAGTGTGCCATACGGCCCGCAGGCCTGGCCAATCGGGCCGAGGATCTTACCCCCTGCGGGGGACCGGTCAAACGCGGACGCGCCTCCGCGGCCCGCGCACGGCCCCCTCCCGCCAATCGGCCGACTGTTCGCCGCGTCACGCGAAGGGGCCACTCCTCTCCCTACGGCATATGCCGTACGCCGTCGGCCCCTAGCGTCAGGCCATGATCCGCTCATGGCAGGCGGCTATGCGCCGCGTCCTCCAGGACGATCCGGCCGTCTTCGCCAGGACCCTGCGCACGCTGGGCCTCCCGTTCGCCGACCCCGTCGCCACGGCTCTCCTGCCGACGGGCCTCGCGCCGGTGGATCGTCTCCCGAGCGGTCCCCTCGCGCCGGACCTCCTGGGGCCGGGCTTCGAGATCCTGCTCCGGGTGGCCCCGCCAGAGGGCGACGGCTATGTGCTCGCCCTGGAGACCGCGGGGACGAGGAGCCCGGCGAGGCGCAGCTACTGGCGCTCGCGGATGGCGCACCTCCTCGCGGCGTACCGCATGCCGCCCGTCCTCCTGGTCGTCTGCCCCGACGAGGTCACGGCGCGCTGGGCGGAGCGCCCCCTCGCCCTCGGCCCGCCGCAGTGGGCGGCTCTGACCTTCCACCCCCTGGTCCTGGGCCCGCACAACGTCCCCGCGGTGGCGGATCCGACGCAGGCCGCCCGGGACATCCCGCTCGCCGCGCTCTCCGCGATGACCCACGGCACCGGACCCGAGGCGGACGCGGTGCTCGCGTCGCTGGCCGCGGCGCTGAAGGGCGCCGGGCGTTCCGAGAAGAAGGACCTGGCGACCGTCTTCGGCGAACTCACCTCGCTCGGGCTCGGCACCGGAACAGCCGCCGCGCGCACCTGGAAGGGCATGGCGCCGGCAGCCCACTGCCGCCGCGCGGGGATCACGGGCGGCCGGTGCGCCGACACCAGGGCCGACGACTGGGCCCGGAGCGTCCTGACGGTGCTGGAACGGCGCGGCATCGCGGTCACGGACGACTTACGCGACCGCGTGAGCGGCTGCATCGACATGGCTCTGCTCGGCCGCTGGACCGTACGCGCGCTCAGCGCGACCACGGCCGACGACCTGTTCACGGAGGCCTGACACCCTGTTGAGGGCCGGTGTACAGACCCTGCTGATTGAATCCGGTCATGTCTACGAGCACCATCCAGGGCTGGAGCCTGCGGCCGGCCACCGCCGATGACGTCGAGGCCATATCCGAGATCCGGGCCGCGGCGATGCGCCCCGACCTGGAACGCCTGGGCCGGTACGACGAGCACCGGGTGCGGCAACGGCTGCGTGACGCCTACGTCCCCGAGCACACCTCCGTCGTGGAGTCGGCCGGGGCCGTCGCGGGGTGCGTCGCGCTGCGGCCCTCCGAGGACGGCTGCTGGCTGGAGCACTTCTACCTCGCCCCGGAGCTCCAGGGCAGGGGCATCGGTAGCGCGGTCCTGGCCGGGGTCCTCGCCCGTACCGACGCCCAGGGCGTGCCGGTCCGGCTGAGCGTCCTCCAGGGCAGCGCCGCTCGCCGGCTGTACGAGCGGCACGGCTTCGCCCTGGAGCGCGAGGACCCGGTGGACGTCTTCATGGTCCGCCTGCCCCGCGCCGGGTCCTGATCCCGCCCCTGGAGGTCAGCCCTGCGCCGCGTACTCCAGAAAGCGGGCCCAGGCGCGCGCGTCCACGCCGATCTCCGGGCCCGGCACGTTCTTGGAGTCGCGCACGCGGACGGCCCGTGGGGATACGGCGACCTCGACGCAGTCGTTGTTGTTGCTGCCGCTGTAGCTGCTCTTGAACCATGGGGACTCGGATCGATGTCCGGCGGACGGGAGGCTCATGTCTCACCCAGCGCTTTCTCGACGAAGGCCAGCGACTCCCGTGGGCTGAGAGCCTGCGACCGGATGATTCCATACCGGAGTTCGAGGAGATGGACCTCTTTCGGGTCGAGGACCGTGCGGGTGGTCAGCTGAGCCTCCGAGAAGCCGACCGTCGTCCCTTCTTTCAGCTTCAGCAGCTGGACCTCGCCGCCCATCCCCGCGTGGTCGTCCCGGTCCGTCGGCATCACCTGGAACTCGACGTGCCTCAACTGGGCCGTTTCCAGAAGATGTTCGAGCTGTCGGCGGAGCACAGCCCTGCCACCGAGCGGTCGCAGCAGGGTGACCTCCTCCTGGACGAAGGTGAGCGTCACCAGGGGCGTCCGCGTGAAGATCTCCTGCCGGGCCAGCCGGGCGGAGACGAAGCGGTCGAGGTCGTCCGGGGAGAGAGCCGGCCGACGCATCTCGAAGAGGGCCCGGGCGTACTCCTCGGTCTGGAGCAGCCCGTGGATGTTGTGGTTGCCGTAGGCGCCGAGTTCGACCGCCTCCCGCTCGACCCGGGCCAGGTCCCGGACCTTCTTCGGATACCGGGCCTCTGCCACGTCCCCTTTCATGGCGGCGATCTTCCCGCCCGCTTCGAGGACCCTGTCCGCACCGTCCAGGAACTCAGGCTTCGGGGCACGCCGACCGCGCTCGACGCAGGACACCATCTCCTCGCTGTACCCGATGGCGGCTCCCAGCTCCGCCTGCCGCAGACCCGCTGCTTCCCGCCAGAGCTTGATCTGCCGGCCCACGGCCTTCATCACCGCACCGGAGTCATCCTCCGATTCCGCTTCCCAGCGCCCGCCGTCCCCGCTGTTCACCGAACGCCCCGCCCCACCGCTGGCCGCACTCATCCGCCCCGCCTCCCTCTTGCCTCACCTGCAACGGGGCCCGCCGTCCGTGCGTCACGGCGTACAGGCCGGACCGACCCGCGCCTGAGCCGGACAAGGTCCCTCCGCACGGGCGTCGCTCCTTCAGAGAGTAGCGACGGGTTGGCCACTCTGAGTGACATGAGCCGAGAAATCACCCGAACCGGATCTTCCGCTCCCGTGCGGGAGTTCACCGTGTTGCTCTCCCCCACCAGGCGAGGGGCGCGACTCGCACGCCTGCTGGCCGTAGCCCACCTGAGCACCTGGGGGCTTCCCCCGGGACCGGCCGCGCAGATCGTCGCCGAGCTGGCCACGAACGCCGTACTGCACGGGCGCGTGCCGGGACGGGACTTCCGCCTGTGCCTGGCGGCGCACCACGGGGGGCTTCTGCGGATCGAGGTCACCGACGCCCTGGGTGACCGGCTGCCACATCCGGTCGCCCCTGACCAGCACATGGAGACCGGACGCGGCCTGCTGATCGTCGAGGCACTCGCCGACCGCTGGGGCGTGGCCCCGGGCCCCTTCCCGCGCAAGACCGTCTGGGCCGAACTCGACCTCGCGTGGTGACCCGCCCGTACCGGGTCGCGGCGGGCCGCGACCCGGTGGCCCACGGCACTTAAGGCTTTTGAGGACGTGGAAAAGAACCCTCCCCACCCAAACCCGACCAGCACCGGCCGTGGTCACTCACACGGGTGACATATGCCAACTGGGCTGGATTTGGCATGGGTTGGCTGGCATATGCTCGCCGCGACAATCACAGACATGCGACGGCCCCCGGCCGGGACTGCGAATCCCGATCGAGGGCCTGACCACCGAGGAAGTAAGGCTTCCCGATGGGTACCCAGCAGGTTAGCGCGCCCCCGTGCGCCCCGTCCCCCGAGTCCGAGGGCTCCACGCCGTCGTCCGGCGTCATCCACGTCCATGTCCGGCACACCGCGGCCTTCACCGTCGTCGGCAACCACCTCACCCAGCACCGCACGCTGTCGCTGCTGGCGATCGGCCTCGCCGTGCACATCCAGTCGCTGCCGGACGGGGCCCGGATCAGCATCAGGCACCTCGCCGCTCGCTTTCCCGAGAGCGAGGCCCGGATCGCGGTCGGCCTGCGCGAGCTGGAGGCGACCGGGTACCTGCGCCGCAGCCGCGTACGGCTGGCCGACGGCCGCATCGTCACCCGTACCGTCTCGTACGACCGACCCGGCGCCGAAGCACCCACGGTCTCCATCCCCCGCCCCAGGACGGGCCGACAAAACGCACCGGTGTCACCGGCCGCGCCGCCGGTGTCCACGCCCCTGCCTCCGCCTCCCGTAGCGAGCCCCGCACCGGTGGTGCACCGGTCCGCGCCGGAGACGTCACCTGCTCCCGCCCCGCTGCCCGCCGCCCTGCCGGCTCCCACCGCGCGTACGGCACCGCCTCCCCCGCTGCCCCAGCCGCAGGACGCGGACCCCGAACTCCGCCGGTCGGCCTCGGCGCTCCTCGCGGACCTGCGCCGCCTGGCACCGCAACTGACCCTGTCCGAACGGGACATCGAGGCACTGACCCCGGGTGTCGTCACCTGGCTGGAGCGGGACGCCCACCCGGACACCGTCCGCCAGGCGCTGACGACCGACCTGCCGGTCCCGCTGAAGCATCCGGCCAAGCTGCTCCGACACCGGATCACCGCCCTGCTGCCGCCGCCGCTGCCCGGCGCCCAGGACCTCGCGCCGCCGCAGCGCCCCGGCAGCATCGTCATCCCGCTCCAGAACTGCGACCTCTGCGACCGCGCCTTCCGGTCCCGCCACCCCGGCCACTGCCGGGACTGCCGGACCGGCATCCACATCGCCGCCTGAGCTGCGAGCGACCCCGCCCCCGAACGGATCCGTATGGCCAACGCGCCCCACGAGGCAATGCACCGCATCTTCCAGGAGTACCCAGGGCTCTTCTCCCGGGTCTCCGACGTGCTCGGCCTCGCCTTCCCCGAGTCCACCAGGACCGAGGTCCTCTCCAACGACCTCACGGAGAACCAGCCACTCGAACGCCGGGTGGACACCCTGCTGCGCATCGAAACGGAACACCAAGGGCCCTTTTTGCTCGCCGTCGAGGCTCAAGGCAGAAAGGATCCCGACAAGCACGCGAGCTGGGCGTACTACTTCTCCTACCTGCTGGCGAAGTACGGGCTGCCGACGACGCTCCTGGTCGTCTGCCAGGACCGCGCCACCGCGGAATGGGCGGCCCGTCCCGTGCGGCTCGGCGCGACCCAGTGGCCCGTGCTCACCCTGCACCCGCTGGTCGCGGGGCCGCACAACATCCCGTTCATCACGGATGTGGCTCAGGCCCGGAAGGACCTCCCACTCGCTGCCCTCTCCGCCATCACACACGCTGACAATCCGGACGTCGGTGCCATACTGAAATCGCTGTCCACCGCGCTGCGGGACACACCGGAGACAATCGCCAACCCCATCGTCGAACTCACCGCCCAAGGCCTGGGCAACCGCCCGGCCGCACAACAGTGGAGGAACCTGGTGGCCGTGGACCTCTCTTTCTACACTTCCCCGCTCTCCGAAGAGATCCGAGCCGAAGGCGAAGCCCGGGGTGAGGCCCGGGGCGAGGCCCGGGGCGAGGCCAAAGGCCAGGCCAAGAGCCTCCTCATGATGCTCGAACTGCGCGGCGTACACGTGCCCGACGAGGCCCGCGAGAAGATCACCAACTGCGACGACACCGACCTCCTGGACCAGTGGTTCAGCCGCGCCGTCACGGCAACCTCCACCGACGAAATCTTCGACGCGAGCTGACGCACACGCCGACGGATTCAGTCACGTCGCCGTGAAAGGACGGGTGCAGGAAGCCGTGGTCCCTGCACCCTCGTCGAACTCACCGCACAAGGCCTGGGCGACCGCCCGGCCGCACAACAGTGGAGGAACCTGGTGGCCGTGGACCTCTCTTTCTACACTTCACCGCTCTCCGAAGAGATCCGAGCCGAAGGCGAAGCCAGGGGCGAGGCCAGGGGCGAGGCCAGGGGCGAGGCCAAGAGCCTCCTCATGATGCTCGAACTGCGCGGCGTACACGTGCCCGACGAGGCCCGCGAGAAGATCACCAACTGCGACGACACCGAACTCCTGGACCAGTGGTTCAGCCGCGCCGTCACGGCCTCCTCCGTCGAGGAGATCTTCATCGAGGGATGACGCGACGGTCCGGAGCCACCCTCACGTACGCGTGACCGTGCCGCAGGACCCGTCGGGCTGCCACTCCCTGCGGTCGTAGGGGTCCACGTCGGGCCCGGCGGGGCTGGGGTCCTTCCTGTCGCTCGGGAAGGACGGGTGCAGGAAGCCGTCGTTCAGCTCGCAGTCGGTGTTGCCGACGTTCTGCTGCGAGCTGACGATGGAAAGCTTGCCGGGCGTCGCCACGAACCGCTCCGGGTCGTGCAGCGCCGTCGTGAGCTTCCGCCGCACGAGCGTGCGCGCCACCTCGTCCCCGCCCACCCGCACCAGCGGGTAGACGAAGGTGTAGTCGGCGTGCACCTCCACGGAGCCGGTGGGGCCCGCTTCGAAGGTCATCCGCCCGCGCGTCTTGACGACGTCCCCCACCAGCTGGATCTCGTCCGGGTCGAACCGGCTGAACAGCATCAGCGGATCCAGCTCCTCGCCGGGCTCCGCGAGTGACCGTTCGAGCCGAGCCCGCTCCCCCTTCTGCAAGGGGTCGATCAGGTCCAGCGCCTCCTCGGGCCGCTCGCCGCGCAGGGTGCCCGGGGCGAGGTTCGCTGAGATGAGCAACTGCCGGGTGGCCCGCAGTGCCTGCTCGACCTCGCCCTTGCTCATCCCTCCCACCGCCTCGGCCTCCGGGATCTCGATCCCCGCCGCCCCGTCCGCCCAGCGGAGCGCTGGCGAGCCCAGGAAGGGGTGCTCGGGCGTCGGCATCTCCAGATCGGCCCCCTCGGCGGGCTCGGCGGTCGGCGGTGCGGTCTCGGCCGGCAGCGGCGCCGCGTCCACGGAGTCGCCCCCTCCGGGCAGGTGGTCGGTCAGCAGGCTGGGCCGCATGGTGACCACGAGGGCTACCGCGACCAGAACGATCCCCAGGACTCCGGCAAGACGCTTGCGCTTCCTGCGCCGGCTGCTCGGCTGCCCGGAGGGCCCGGTGCGCCACCCGTCGGGCTGCCACGCTTCGGCCGGCTTGTTCCTCCGGCCCGGGCGCCGCCCACTCGCGGCAGCCTCCTCGTCGAGCGCGCGCAGACGCGCGGTGACCATGCGGGCACGGGCCGAGGGCTCCTTCGGCACGTCACCCCCGCCGCTCCCGGCCTTCCGGAGGAATTCCTCCCACTGTTCGTCGGAGACGGCACCCCCCTCGTCCGGACGCTCGGACGGCTCTCCTGCCGGAGTTCTGGTGCTCACTGTTCTGTTCCACTCCCCCACACGACTCTGCCCCCACCAGTTCACGCCGCCGCGCTCACACGGACAAGAGTGCGAGGCCAACGGTGACGATCACGTGACGCTCCCCGCCCAGGCGAACCACCCTGCACGGCCGGCCTGAAGTCGCGTGCTGCACCCGGCGCGAGAGCGCCCGGTGCAAGCGCTTCCCCCTCGCCGCCAGGGCCTTTGCGCCTGAGCCCAACAGCCTGGCTGCCCGCGCCCGGGCTGGGCGATGCTCGGGGACGACGCGGCCGGGGGCGTGACCCCCGCCGCACCGACGAGCGGCAACCGGCGCACGGCCCGGCGACTGAGGGCCCGTGGGACGGCGAGCCGCTCCACGACCTCATGGGGGAACACATGCGACAGAGGGCCATGGCAAGGACGCTCGTCAGCCTCACCGCGGTCGCCGGGATCGCCGTCGGCAGCCTCGCCGGAGCCGGAGCCGGCTTCGCGGCACCCGCACAGAGCACCCCGGCGGTGGCGAGCGCCGAGGCCGGCGTGCTCGCGACCGTCAACCTCGGCCTGAGCACCACGCAGGCCAAGAACGTCCAGCGCGCACTGGCGGCTCGCTGGGACTACAACGGCCGCATCGACGGACTGCTCGGCCCGGAGAGCTGGATGGCGATGCAGCGCTTCCTCAAGGAGCACTACACCTACACCGACTCGATCGACGGCGACGTCGGCCCCAACACCGTGAAGGCCCTTCAGCGCTACCTCAAGCGGTTCTACGGCTACACCGGATCGATCGACGGCGACGCCGGGCCGGAGACCCAGGCCGCCTTCAAGCGTGCGGCGAACGTCTGCCCCGACGGCTGCCTCCTCACCTGATCCTGCCGGACGGCCCTGGATCAACCCCGCACGACAGCACATGACCAGCCCCGTACCGCGCACGGCGAAGGGCCCCGCACCTCTCTCGCGAGAAGTGCGGGGCCCTTCTGGTGCTCTGTGCGGAGCAACCAGGTCAGACGGTCAAGTGACTACTTGACGATCTTGGTGACCTGGCCGGCGCCCACGGTCCGGCCACCCTCACGGATGGCGAACTTCAGGCCCTCTTCCATGGCGACCGGCTGGATCAGCGCGACGTCCATGAGGGTGTTGTCACCCGGCATGACCATCTCGGTGCCCTCGGGAAGGGTCACAACGCCCGTCACGTCCGTGGTACGGAAGTAGAACTGCGGGCGGTAGTTGTTGAAGAAGGGGGTGTGACGGCCACCCTCGTCCTTCGACAGGATGTAGGCCTGGGCCTGGAACTCGGTGTGCGGCGTGACCGAACCCGGCTTGATGATGACCTGGCCGCGCTCGACGTCCTCGCGCTTGATGCCACGAAGCAGCAGACCGACGTTCTCACCGGCCTGGCCCTCGTCGAGCAGCTTGCGGAACATCTCGATGCCGGTGACCGTGGTGGTGGTCTTCTCCTGCTTGATGCCCACGATGTCAACGGTCTCGTTGACCTTGAGGACACCACGCTCGATACGGCCGGTGACGACCGTACCGCGACCGGTGATCGTGAAAACGTCCTCGATCGGCATGAGGAACGGCTTCTCGACGTCACGCTCGGGCTGCGGGATGGACTCGTCGACGGCCTTCATCAGGTCGAGAACGGTCTGGCCCCACTCAGCGTCGCCCTCGAGGGCCTTGAGCGCCGAGACCTTGACGACCGGAAGGTCGTCGCCCGGGAACTCGTACTCGGAGAGGAGCTCACGGACCTCGAGCTCGACGAGCTCCAGGATCTCCTCGTCGTCCACCATGTCGGCCTTGTTCAGCGCGACAACGATGTACGGCACGCCTACCTGGCGGGCCAGGAGCACGTGCTCCTTGGTCTGCGGCATCGGGCCGTCGGTGGCCGCGACCACGAGGATGGCGCCGTCCATCTGCGCCGCACCCGTGATCATGTTCTTGATGTAGTCGGCGTGACCCGGGCAGTCGACGTGCGCGTAGTGACGCGACTCCGTCTGGTACTCGACGTGCGCGATCGAGATCGTGATACCGCGCTGGCGCTCTTCAGGAGCCTTGTCGATCTGGTCGAAGGCCGAGGCCTCGTTCAGGTCCGGGTACGCGTCGTGCAGCACCTTGGTAATGGCGGCCGTGAGGGTCGTCTTACCGTGGTCGATGTGACCGATGGTGCCGATGTTGACGTGCGGCTTAGTCCGCTCGAACTTTGCCTTCGCCACTGGGGTCCTCCTGAGTGGTTCTGTACGCCTTGCTTCATCGGCGCCAGGTGATCTTTGCTGGAATGCCGGTGCCGGGGGCATTCGCCGCGCTGCTTGCGCGCTGCGACGAATGCCCTACCGGGCTCCGGTGACAAGCCTAAAGCGTGAGCTCGGAAGAGTTACTCGCCCTTGGCCTTCGCGATGATCTCCTCGGCGACGTTCCGCGGAACCTCGGCGTAGGAGTCGAACTGCATCGAGTAGCTTGCGCGACCCGAGGTCTTGCTGCGGAGGTCTCCGACGTAGCCGAACATCTCCGAGAGAGGCACGAGGCCCTTCACGACGCGAGCGCCGCTGCGCTCCTCCATGGCCTGGATCTGGCCACGGCGGGAGTTGAGGTCGCCGATGACATCGCCCATGTAGTCCTCGGGCGTGGTGACCTCGACGGCCATCATCGGCTCGAGGAGCACGGGGGACGCCTTGCGGGCACCCTCCTTGAACGCCTGCGAACCGGCGATCTTGAAGGCGAGCTCCGAGGAGTCGACCTCGTGGTAACCACCGTCGAGAAGGGTGACGCGGACGCCGACCATCTCGTAACCGGCCAGGATGCCGAACTGCATGGCTTCCTGAGCACCCGCGTCCACCGAGGGAATGTACTCACGGGGGATGCGGCCACCGGTGACCTTGTTGACGAACTCGTAGGAGGCGTCGCCACCCTCGATGGGCTCGAGGGCGATCTGCACCTTCGCGAACTGGCCGGTACCACCAGTCTGCTTCTTGTGCGTGTAGTCGATGCGCTCGACGGTCTTGCGGATCGTCTCGCGGTAAGCGACCTGGGGCTTGCCGACGTTCGCCTCGACGCGGAACTCGCGCTTCATGCGGTCGACGAGCACCTCGAGGTGAAGCTCGCCCATACCACCGATGATGGTCTGGCCGGTCTCCTCGTCGGAGTGAACCTGGAAGGAGGGGTCCTCCTCCGAGAGGCGCTGGATGGCGACACCCAGCTTCTCCTGGTCACCCTTGGACTTGGGCTCGATGGCGACCTGAATGACCGGCGCCGGGAAGTCCATGGACTCCAGGATGACCGGGTTCTTGTCGTCGGACAGCGTCTCACCCGTGGTGGTCTGCTTCAGGCCCATGACGGCGACGATGTCACCGGCGCCCACCGACGCGATCTCCTCACGCTTGTTCGCGTGCATACGGTAGATCTTGCCGATGCGCTCCTTCTTGCCCTTGACCGAGTTCAGCACCGCGGTGCCGGCCTCGAGGCGACCGGAGTAGATCCGGACGAAGGTGAGCTTGCCGAGGTGCGGGTCACTCGCGATCTTGAACGCGAGGCCGGAGAACGGCTCGTCGTCCGAAGGCTTGCGCTTGATGACCAGCTCCGGGTCCTTGACGTCGTGGCCCTCGATGGCCTCGACGTCCAGGGGGGAAGGCAGGTAGCGGACGACCGCGTCGAGCAGGGGCTGGACGCCCTTGTTCTTGAACGCGGTGCCACAGAACACGGGGGTCACGGTGACGGAGTCGGCCGAGCCCTTCGACGCGAGGGTGATCCTGCGGATCGCCTCGTGCAGCTGCTCCTCGGAGGGCTCGTTGCCCTCGAGGTACAGCTCCATCATCTCCTCGTCGTTCTCGGCCACGGCCTCAAGGAGCTTGCCGCGCCATTCCTCGGCGGCCTCCTTGTGCGTGTCCGGGATCTCGACCGTGTTGTACATCTCGCCCTTGGCGGCCTCTTCGGGCCACACGAAGGCCTTCATCGACACGAGGTCGACGACGCCCTTGAAGTCGGCTTCGGCGCCGATGGGGAGCTGCATGACGAGCGGAACCGCACCGAGGCGGTCGACGATCATGTCGACACAACGGTGGAACTCGGCACCCGTACGGTCGAGCTTGTTGACGAAGCAGATACGCGGCACGCCGTAGCGGTCCGCCTGACGCCAGACGGTCTCGGACTGGGGCTCGACGCCGGCCACACCGTCGAACACGGTGACGGCACCGTCGAGGACGCGGAGCGAACGCTCCACCTCGACGGTGAAGTCCACGTGGCCCGGGGTGTCGATGATGTTGATGGTGTGGTCAACATCATTGAGCGGCCAGTGACAGGTCGTCGCGGCGGACGTGATCGTGATGCCGCGCTCCTGCTCCTGCTCCATCCAGTCCATCGTGGCAGCGCCGTCGTGGACTTCACCGATCTTGTAAGAAACGCCGGTGTAGAAGAGGATCCGCTCAGTGGTGGTCGTCTTGCCCGCGTCGATGTGGGCCATGATCCCGATGTTGCGGACCTTGGCCAGGTCAAGCGAAGTGGTGGCCATAAGGCTCAATCTTCTCTCGGTCTCGATGGGGTGAGCGACTACCAGCGGTAGTGCGCGAAGGCCTTGTTGGACTCGGCCATCTTGTGGGTGTCCTCGCGCTTCTTGACGGCAGCGCCAAGACCGTTGGAGGCGTCGAGCAGCTCGTTCATGAGGCGCTCGGTCATGGTCTTCTCGCGACGGGCACGGGAGTAACCGACGACCCAGCGCAGAGCGAGGGTGGCAGCGCGACCGGGCTTGACCTCGATCGGCACCTGGTAGGTGGCGCCACCGACACGGCGGGACTTGACCTCGAGCGAGGGCTTGACGTTCTCAAGCGCGCGCTTCAGCGTGATGACCGGGTCAGCGCCGGTCTTCTCGCGGAGGCCTTCCATGGCGCCGTACACGATCCGCTCGGCGGTGGAACGCTTGCCGTCGAGCAGGATCTTGTTGATCAGCGAGGTGACAAGAGGAGAGCTGTAGACCGGGTCGATGATGACCGGGCGCTTCGGGGCGGGGCCCTTACGAGGCATTCTTACTTCTCCTTCTTGGCGCCGTAGCGGCTGCGGGCCTGCTTGCGGTTCTTGACACCCTGGGTGTCGAGCGAGCCGCGGATGATCTTGTAACGAACACCCGGCAGGTCCTTCACACGGCCACCACGCACGAGCACGATGGAGTGCTCCTGCAGGTTGTGCCCCTCACCCGGGATGTAGGCCGTGACCTCGATGCCGGAGGTCAGACGCACACGCGCGACCTTACGGAGCGCCGAGTTCGGCTTCTTCGGGGTGGTCGTGAACACACGCGTGCAGACACCACGACGCTGGGGCGAACCCTCGAGCGCGGGCGTCTTGTTCTTCTCGACCTTGTCCTGCCGGCCCTTCCGGACCAGCTGCTGGATCGTAGGCACTACTTCTCCGGTTTCTGTGTGCCGTTCGTGAAACTAACCTGGAACACTCGCCGACCCACGCGGTCGGGTGTGTCGAATACTGCAAGCCTCTGCGGTAAGACAGAGGAAAGACAGATTGCGGTGGCCACTTACGGACTCGCCGTGCGGCAGAGGACACGCACCCGAGCCCAGGCACACCCCAGGCACAAGGCTTGAGCGTACCTACCTCACGGAGCTGGGTCAAAACAAATGGAGACCACCCGGACAGGGTGCCCCCCTCCCTCCCCGCCCTGCGGTGCTCGGAGGCCAGCGCCATGGCCGGATATTGCCGCACCTAGGCAGGCCCGTGCGATTCGTCAGTACATTGAACGCCGCGCCGGAAGATCGGGGGACTGCATGCCTGCAGCCGCGTCGCTGCCCAGTGACGGCGGACTCGACGACCGGGTGCCCTTCCTCGCCCGGCTGGAGCGGGACGAACGGGCAAGGCTGCTCACACTGGGAAGAGAGCTTTCCTTCGCCGCCCGAACAGCACTGATGCATCAGTACGAGCCCTCGTCCCACGTGCTGCTGATCCTCCACGGCTGGACGAAGGTGACAGCTTCCGCCGCGAACGGCTACGAAGCGCTGCTGGCGCTTAGAGGCCCCGGTGACATTGTCGGCGAGTCCGCCGCCCTGACCGGCCGCCCGCGAGCAGCTACGGTGACCACCCTGGCGCCGGTACGGGCGGTCCTCATCGAGCACGGACGGTTCCGGGAATTCGTCACCTGCTCCCCCGGTGTCTCCCTCACCCTCCTCGGGCTGACCTCTGACCGGACCCGCGCGGCTGACCAGCGCAGGCTGGAGTTCGCCGCCATGAGCGTGCGCGAGCGCTTCGCGGTCCTCCTCCTGGATCTCATCCGCACACACGGGCGCCGAACCGAGGAAGGCATCGAGATCGAGGTACCGCTCAGCAAGCAGGAGCTGGCCGGCGCGGTCGGGTCCTCCAGGGAAATGGTGCAAAGGCTACTCAAGGACTTCAGAGAGCGCGGCATCGTAACCACCGGCCGCAAGGCACTCGTGATCATCCGGCCCAACGCTTTGCGGCTCATCGCGCGCTCTTCCGACCCGGCATTCGGCGAACGGCCCTCTCCCCCCAGCGCGCCTCCCGTGGAAAGCACACCGGCCACTTGATGTCTGTGCACGTGTTCACAGTGCGGCTGCGTCGTCTGCCCTCACTCCCGTATCCCGGCGCGTAGCACGCTTTTGCCTCCACCCGGCCGTCGGCGAGAGGCAGTCATGTCCGACCCTGTGAACAGCACGATTCTGCTCATCGACATCGAGAGGTACAGCGACCGCGACGACGTCGAGCAGGCATACCTGCGCCGCATGCTCTTCGACCTCACCGACCGCACGCTGCTGGCTGCAGGCATTGAGGAGACCTCGCGGCGGCGCGCCGACCGCGGCGACAGCGTGATGGAGCTGATCGATGCCAACGCGTCGCTGACGGCGCTGCTGCGAACCCTGCTCACTTTCGTCCCCGCCCAGCTGCGGGGGATGAACCGCATGGCAGCGGCTTCGGCTCAGATGCGGCTCAGGGCCGTGGTCGCTTCCGGGTATGTGACTGTGGAGGGCGGCGGAGGATGGGTGGGTTCCGACCTCAACCACGCCTGCAGACTGCTGGACGCCACGGTGCTCCGCCAAGCGCTGCGTGAGCGCAAGACCGACTTCGCTCTGTGCGTGGCAGAGCCTGTCTACCGAGGTGTGGTGCGGCACGACCACACCGGTGTCCCGGCGGACGAGTTCCACGCTGTGACGCTGGACAGCAAGAACGGGCCGCTCCCGGCATGGATCCATGGCCCGGTCCCTCGAAGCACCGCGCAGCCCGGGAGCACCGGAGCGGGCGCGCCCGCTCCGGTGTCCACCGATCACGCCACCCGGTCGGTATCCGAGGCCCTCACTCCCGCTCCTCGTACCACCTTCGACCTCGGCGGGGCCACGGTGAACGGTGGTGTGGTCGGGGGCGACAACCACGGCATCGGCGGCGGCACATTTCACGGCGACATCCACCTCGGCGGATGACGCCGGGGATGAGCGACGACAGGGCGAACGGTCAACGGGCCGAAGCCGCAGATTCGAAGGACGGCCACCCTCGGGACGCTGAGGCTCCACCCCTTCGGGAACAGCCGGAGCCCGAGCACCCGGCGGACCGGCCGCAGGACGCGTGGGCGGCACGCCGGGATCTGAGGGACCACATCCCACGGGCGATGAACTTCGGGGCCGGGGCGCGTGTCGCCGGTGGCGTGCTGGGCGGCGACAACCACGGCATCGGCGGAGGCACATTCCACGGCGCAGTCCACCTGGAGGCGACGACCCACGTCCATTATCGGTTCGGAGGCCGCTCGGCCTCCCACTCCTCCGGAGCCATACCTCCAGCCGCGCTCGACCAGCTCGCCGAGTGTTTCGCCGACCCCGGCCCTGCGTTCGCCGAGCTCGTTCAGCTCCTGGGCGAGGAGCACGTACTGGTCATTGGCGGGCCCCCGTCATCGGGCCGGCGCACGGCCGCCCTCATGCTTCTGCACCGGCTCGGGGCTACGCCGGTGCGCGCCGTGGCCCGCGACACTCCGCTCGACGCTCTGGTGCCCGACGCGGACGAGGAGGGCAGCAGCGAGACTCGGGGCCATGTGCTGTGCGACCTGGCAACCGGAACGGGTCCTCTGACAGAGGCGAACCTGTTGGCCGTGCGCGACCGGCTAGCTCAACGGAACCAGTTCCTGGTGATCACAGTCGATCCCCGAACGGCCCTTGAGGACGTCGTACCTCATCGCTGGCGGCCCCCACCCCCGGCAGACATCCTCCGAGCGCATCTGCGGACCCTGGTGAGCACCGACACCGCGGCAGGCTTGTTGTCACTCCCCGCTGTCGAAGCGTTCCTCGCGCGCGACCACCAGCCCCGCGAGACCGCGTCGTTCGCATCGGTTCTTGCCAGGTACTCGACACAGGACGTCGACGAACGGCAGGTGGAGGACTACTCCCTGCAGGCTCTGAAGGAACAGATCCGGGAGTGGTTCGAGGAGGACGACCTGAACCTGCATCTGAGGGAGAAGGCATTCCTCATCGCTCTTGCGGCCTTCGACGAGGGACCGTACGCACTGACGGCCGAAGTGAGCGACGGCCTGTACATCCACCTCCAGCAGACGGTCAACACCAAGGTGCAGGCCGCGGTCCCTGTCTTCGGCACACACATCGGCAAACGTCTACAACGGGCACGCGCGCGCCAGTACGAGGCTGAGGAACCCACCGAATGGGGGCCCGTACGGCAGGTGAAGGCTCGGTACCAGGATGATCGGACGGCGCTCATCATCCTGCAAGAGGTCTGGACCAGCCATCCATCGGCGCGCCCCGCGCTGGTTCGATGGCTACGAGATCTGGCGAAGGACGGCAGGCCCCTGGTACGCACCCGTGCCGCCTCCGTTGCTGCCGTACTGGCCCACAGCGATCTGCCGTCCGCCATGGCCTTGGTCATCGAGCCCTGGGCGGCATCGAAGGAGTTCCGCCCTCGGTCCGTCGCAGTGAACACCCTGGCTCTGGCCCACAATGTGGGAACACCGAACGTGCCGCGCATCCTCGACGCATGGTGTGACGGCCGCACGCCGCACCTGCGCTGGGTGGCCATCCGTACGCACGGGCTGATCGGGCCCGAGCGCCCCACGGAAACCATGGCAGCGTTGCGGGCTGCGGCCCGCCACGGGGATCTGGACGAGACCGAGGTCACCCAGGACGAGAGCGGAGCGAAGGACGGAGCCCGGCTGGCCGAAGCACTGGCCGAGGCAGTCGAACTGCTGCTGTTGTCCACAGCCGGTGAAGCGGTGCTCGCCGAATCTCTCAGGGCCCTTGAACAGGACCGACCCGCCTTCTTCCTCGCCGTCAGTGGGTTCCTCGGCGCATGCAGACACACGCCTGAGGACGACCCTCTGGGCCGGCCACTCGTACTCGACTGGTATGCCCGTACCGACGCATCGGAAAGCCGGGCGGCCCGGCACATCGCCACGCTCTGGCGTGCGGCACTGAGCGACCGAGTACACCGTGACCGCGCCCTCCGCCTCCTACGCCAGTGGGTGCTATCGGCCGACCGTGACCCCTGGACCGAACACGCTCTGGCCGGGCTGCTGCCCGCCCTGGCGGTGGACGCCTCGGAGCGCCGGCGCGTCGAGCACCTTCTGCGCACGATGCCCGGGGAGGACGGCGTCCCGCCCTCCGTGGCTTCCCGCCTACTGGCTGCGGTGCCCTCCGCCTCACCACCGACCAACCATCGCTGAAGGAGTTCCGAGTCATGGGCCACTTTCGCCGCGCGCCCGAATGGGACCAGCACGCCGACCGGCACACCGTGCTGCACGATCCCGTACTGACGGTCCGCCAGTTACCTCGCTCAGGCTTCGTTCCCCACCGGCACACGCGCATCGACCACGCCCTGGTCTTCTCTGCCCGCACCGGCGAGTACACCGCGTGGCTGCCTCCGCTGCGACCAAGCCGGACCGAGATCATCCGCAATCGCTACACCGCGGTGTACGAAGTGGACATGGGCGTTCACCCAGTCCACGCACGCCTGGCGTTGCCCAGCAGCAACGACGCCCTGGAATTCGAAGCCGCTGTGGAGCTCGCCTGGCAGGTCGGCGACCCCGCCGTCTTCGTCCGCACCGGGCACCGCGACGTCCCACGCCTGCTGCTGAATGAACTCGAGCAAGCCGCCCGCCCGGCGACAAGGCACTTCTCTGTCGCCAAGAGCGCGGACGCCGAGGAGAAGCTGCTGAGAGCCGCGAGGGCGTGGGGTGCCCTAGGCCACGCGGCAGGCCTCCTGGTCACCTGGACGCTGCGGCTTCATCGGGATGCAGAGAACGTCGGCCACCAACGACGGATGCAGGCGATCGAGCACGCCGCCGCCGAGCGAATTCTCGACGAACGGTGGGCCTTGGAACACGACGTGGAAGTCGACCGACGCACACGGCAACAGGACGCGCTCCACGCCGAGCGTGTCCTCGCCCAGGGGCTGCACCAGCAGAAGGAACTCCTCCAGCAGCAGCAATGGCGCGCGGAACTCCGGCAGGCGGAGCTGGAGAAGATCGACTTCTATCAGAGCCAGTTGGAGCAAGGTGGCGTCCGGGCCTGGGCCCTGCACCTGTCCGAGCACCCCGAGGACTCCCGGCTCGTGATGAACAGCCTCCGTGACGACCAGGTGAACATGATCCGCGCCAAGGTGGACATGGTCACCAGACTTCTCAGCGATGACGGCGCAGAGGGATACGAACTGGCTGGGCCGAAGGACCTGGCGCTACGCGCTCTGAGCGACATCCTGAACCAACAGCTGCCCGGCACGGAGCACGGTCCGGCCGTCCCCCGCCTGCCGGTGACGGAATGGCCGCCCGGCGAGACGGTAGGGACCGTCCTCACGGCCTCGGGGGAGCAGGAAGCTCCGTACGAACGGACGGAACCGCCCACTCTCCGGGCTGACTCCGCCGAGGAGTACGCCGCAGGCCTGTGTCCCTCCGTTCCACCCTCCCGGCCCGAAATGCCAGGCACCCGCCCTGGGCTGCGCACCGGGGAAGACCGATGACGCGTCTCCGGCGCGAGCCGGCGCCTCCGCTGCCGCAGGGGGCCGTACCGGGTACGGAGGCCGCCACTCGACTCCTCGCCGATCTGAGGACGGAGATCTCCCGGGCCGACAGCAAAGCCGCTGTCGTGGTGGCCGCGCTGGGCATGAGCGCAGGTGTCATCAGTGCTGTCCTCGTCAGCCAGGACTGGACACCGGACAGGCTCGCGCGACCCGGCGCGTACCTGTGGTGGGGCGGCGCCACGCTGCTCACAGCGGCCTTGTTGTCCCTGTCGCTCGTCGTGCTGCCCCGCTACCGGGTCCGCGCCTGGAGCCCGGGCGCACCACTCACCTACTTCGGTGACATCCAGCAAGCAGTGCGGCTGGGCAGGCTGCCGGAGGCCCTCGCCGAGACGGAGCAACTACCGATGACCGCGCTGTTGGCTGCCCTGACAGAGACCAGCCGGATCGCCACTCGCAAACACCAATGGATCCGGGCCGGACTCATCGCCTTCTGGCTGGGGGCCTTGATGTTCCCGGTTGCCCTGGCCATCGGCTGACACGCCTACAGCATCGAGGACGGATATGTCTCAGCACGCACCGGACCGGTCCGCACACAAGGACCGTTGCGTACCCGCCCCCACATGTCGGGGGGAGTCCCTCACCGACGACGACCTGGATTACCAGCACACACCCGGCAGGCGCCTGCATCTTGCCGCCCGCCAGCGGCGGGTCGACGCCACCGCCCTCGGCCGGCTGGCCTTGCACCTCCCAGGTTTCCTGCTGAGCCTCGCCGTGGTACTGGCCGCAGCGCTTGTCCTGGACAGCACCTGGGGCGTCCCCCCGTGGACAACTCCGACGGTGTGGCTGGCCTCGGGGGCGCTCGTCTTCCACGGTCCCTCGGAGGACATGATCGCGCGCCATTTCCTGAAACTGAGATATCCGCTTCCCCACGAGCGGGCCCGGCTGGAACCCGTATGGCACGAGGTCGCGGGCCGGGCCGGGATCGACGGCCACCGCTATCGGATCCGGGTCGAGGACAGCGAGGACCTCAACGCGTTCACGGTCGCCGGACACATCATCGGCGTTACGGACTTCGCGCTGGAGCGGCTCACCACGGCCCAGCTCGCGGCCGTACTCGCTCATGAGCTGGGACACCACACCGGCGGGCACACCTGGGCCGCGACCCTCACCCACTGGTACGCCCTTCCCGGCCGCGCGGTCTGCCGCGCTGCGCGAGCGCTGCTGTTGCGGGTGTTCTGCGGCAGGCACCGTGCCTCGTCCCGGCTGGCTCTGCTCGTCACGGTCTCCGCCGCGATCGCTCTGACCGGGTGGGCGGCTGTACTCCTCTGCCTCCTCCTGTGCCTCCTCGGCATTCCCTACGCCATGGCCGCTCTCAGCCGCCGTGCCGAGCTGCGAGCCGACCGGCACGCGGCCTCCCTCGGCTTCGCGCCCATGCT
Organism: Streptomyces sp. NPDC006516; assembly: GCF_040611875.1. Lineage (NCBI taxonomy): Bacteria > Bacillati > Actinomycetota > Actinomycetes > Kitasatosporales > Streptomycetaceae > Streptomyces > Streptomyces sp. NPDC006516. The sequence continues at coordinate 395,840 of NZ_JBEXPD010000002.1, read as the reverse complement.
GCAGGAGGCTCTGGAGCTCATGGAGGACTCCAGCGCACCAGACCGAACGCCCGGCCAGACCGCCCTCGGCCGTACCTACGGCCAGGTCCCGCCCCTCGCACGCCTGCTGACTTCCCACCCGGACCACGCCACCCGTCTGCACCATCTGCGGCCCTACCTTCCGCCCCGCTGAGGACCGGCACACGCCAAAGGGCGGCCCTCCCGTGGCATACACGGGAAGACCGCCCTTCAGTCGAATCAAGCGACTCGCTTACTGGTTGTACGGACCGTAGTCGTAGTCCTCCAGCGGAACGGCCTGGCCGGAGCCCGTGCCGAACGGCGAGTAGTCGATGTCGTCGTAGCCGACGGCCGAGTACATCGCGGCCTTGGCTTCCTCGGTCGGCTCGACCCGGATGTTGCGGTAGCGGGACAGACCCGTACCGGCCGGGATGAGCTTACCGATGATGACGTTCTCCTTGAGGCCGATCAGGGAGTCCGACTTGGCGTTGATCGCCGCGTCGGTCAGGACCCTGGTCGTCTCCTGGAAGGACGCCGCCGACAGCCACGACTCGGTGGCGAGCGAGGCCTTGGTGATACCCATCAGCTGCGGACGGCCGGAGGCGGGGTGACCGCCCTCGGTGACCACACGACGGTTCTCGGTCTCGAACTTCGAGCGCTCGACGAGCTCGCCCGGCAGCAGCTCCGCGTCGCCGGACTCGATGATCGTCACACGGCGCAGCATCTGCCGGATGATGATCTCGATGTGCTTGTCGTGGATCGACACACCCTGCGAGTTGTAGACCTTCTGGACCTCGCCGACCAGGTGGACCTGGACCGCGCGCTGACCGAGGATCCGCAGCACGTCGTGCGGGTTGGTGGCACCGACGGTGAGCTTCTGGCCCACCTCGACCGCGTCGCCCTCGCCGACCAGGAGACGGGCACGCTTGGAGATCGGGAACGCCGTCTCCTCGCTGCCGTCGTCCGGGGTGACGACGAGCTTCTTGGTCTTCTCGGTCTCCTCGATGCGGACCCGGCCCTTGGCCTCCGAGATCGGGGCGACACCCTTGGGGGTACGCGCCTCGAAGAGCTCGACGACACGCGGCAGACCCTGCGTGATGTCGTCACCGGCCACACCACCGGTGTGGAAGGTACGCATCGTCAGCTGGGTACCGGGCTCACCGATGGACTGGGCGGCGATGATGCCGACCGCCTCACCGATGTCGACCAGCTTGCCGGTGGCGAGCGAGCGTCCGTAGCAGAAGGCACAGGTGCCGACCGCGGACTCACAGGTCAGGACCGAGCGGGTCTTGACCTCCTCGACGCCGGCGCCCACGAGGGCGTCGATCAGGACGTCACCGAGGTCGACGTTGGCAGGCGCGATGACCTTGCCGTCGACGACTACGTCCTCGGCGAGCATGCGGGCGTAGACCGAGGTCTCGACGTCGTCCGTCTTGCGCAGGACACCGTCGGCGCCCTTGACGGCGATCTTCAGCTTGAGGCCGCGGTCGGTGCCACAGTCCTCCTCGCGGATGATCACGTCCTGCGAGACGTCCACCAGACGACGGGTCAGGTAACCCGAGTCGGCGGTACGCAGGGCGGTGTCCGCCAGACCCTTACGGGCACCGTGCGTGGAGATGAAGTACTCCAGAACGGTGAGGCCCTCGCGGAAGGACGCCTTGATGGGACGAGGGATCGTCTCGTTCTTGGCGTTCGACACCAGACCACGCATACCCGCGATCTGACGCATCTGCATCATGTTTCCTCGGGCACCCGAGTCGACCATCATGAAGATGGGGTTCGTCTTCGGGAAGTTCGCGTTCATCGCCTCGGCAACCTCGTTGGTCGCCTTGGTCCAGATCGCGATGAGCTCCTGCGTGCGCTCGTCCTTGGTGATGAGACCGCGCTCGTACTGCTTCTGGACCTTCTCGTCCTGCTCCTCGTAGCCCTTGACGATGGCCTTCTTGGCCTCGGGCACGACGACGTCGGAGATGGCCACGGTCACACCGGAGCGGGTCGCCCAGTGGAAACCGGCCGCCTTCAGGTTGTCGAGCGTCGCCGCCACGATGACCTTGGGGTAGCGCTCGGCCAGGTCGTTGACGATCTCGGAGAGCTGCTTCTTGCCCACCGAGTAGTCGACGAACGGGTAGTCCTCGGGCAGCAGCTCGTTGAAGAGCGCGCGGCCCAGGCTCGTACGCAGACGGAAGGTGTCACCCGGCTGGTACTCGGGCTCGCCCTCCTCGGCGACCGGCGGCACCCAGCCACGCGGGGGCATGGTGCCCACCGGGAAGCGGATGTCGACCTTCGCCTGGAGTGACAGCTCACGGGCGTCGAAGGCCATGGTGGCCTCGGCCGTGGAGCCGAACGCGCGGCCCGTGCCCTTGACGTTGCGGCCCTCTTCGTCCGTGGTGAGGAAGAAGAGGCCCAGCACCATGTCCTGGGTCGGCATGGTGACGGGACGACCGTCGGCCGGCTTCAGGATGTTGTTCGAGGACAGCATCAGGATGCGGGCCTCGGCCTGCGCCTCCGCGGAGAGCGGCAGGTGCACGGCCATCTGGTCACCGTCGAAGTCCGCGTTGAACGCGGTGCAGACGAGCGGGTGGATCTGGATGGCCTTGCCCTCGACCAGCTGCGGCTCGAAGGCCTGGATGCCGAGGCGGTGCAGGGTGGGCGCACGGTTCAGCAGCACCGGGTGCTCGGCGATGACCTCTTCGAGGACGTCGTACACGACGGTGCGGCCACGCTCGACCATGCGCTTGGCCGACTTGATGTTCTGCGCGTGGTTCAGGTCCACCAGGCGCTTCATCACGAACGGCTTGAAGAGCTCCAGCGCCATCGCCTTCGGCAGACCGCACTGGTGCAGCTTGAGCTGCGGACCGACGACGATCACGGAACGCGCGGAGTAGTCCACGCGCTTGCCGAGGAGGTTCTGACGGAAACGACCCTGCTTGCCCTTCAGCATGTCGCTGAGGGACTTCAGGGGACGGTTACCGGGACCGGTGACCGGGCGACCACGACGACCGTTGTCGAAGAGGGCGTCCACGGCCTCCTGGAGCATGCGCTTCTCGTTGTTCACGATGATCTCGGGCGCGCCGAGGTCGAGAAGCCGCTTCAGGCGGTTGTTGCGGTTGATCACACGGCGGTACAGGTCGTTCAGGTCGGAGGTCGCGAAGCGGCCACCGTCCAGCTGCACCATCGGACGCAGGTCCGGCGGGATGACCGGCACGCAGTCGAGCACCATGCCCTTGGGCTTGTTGCTGGTCTGCAGGAACGCGGAGACGACCTTGAGGCGCTTGAGCGCACGGGTCTTCTTCTGGCCCTTGCCGGTACGGATGATCTCGCGGAGGCGCTCGGCCTCCTCGTCGAGGTCGAAGGACTCCAGGCGCTTCTGAAGCGCCGCGGCGCCCATGCAGCCGTCGAAGTACGTGCCGAAGCGGTCACGCAGCTCGCGGTAGAGCAGCTCGTCGCCCTCGAGGTCCTGGACCTTGAGGTTCTTGAAGCGGCTCCACACCTCGTCGAGACGGTCGATCTCGCGCTGCGCACGGTCGCGCAGCTGCTTCATCTCACGCTCGGCACCTTCGCGCACCTTGCGGCGTACGTCGGCCTTGGCGCCCTCGGCCTCGAGCTCGGCCAGGTCGGTCTCGAGCTTCTTGGCACGGTTCTCGAGGTCCGAGTCGCGGCGGTTCTCGATCTGCTGGCGCTCGACGGAGACGTGCGCCTCCAGCGACGGGAGGTCGCGGGTGCGGCGCTCCTCGTCGACGAACGTGATCATGTACGCGGCGAAGTAGATGACCTTCTCGAGGTCCTTCGGCGCGAGGTCCAGCAGGTAGCCCAGGCGCGACGGGACGCCCTTGAAGTACCAGATGTGGGTGACGGGAGCGGCAAGCTCGATGTGGCCCATGCGCTCACGGCGCACCTTGGCGCGCGTGACCTCGACGCCACAGCGCTCACAGATGATGCCCTTGAAGCGGACACGCTTGTACTTGCCGCAGTAGCACTCCCAGTCCCGGGTCGGACCGAAGATCTTCTCGCAGAAGAGTCCGTCCTTCTCGGGCTTGAGCGTGCGGTAGTTGATGGTCTCCGGCTTCTTCACTTCGCCGTGGGACCAGGTCCGGATGTCGTCCGCGGTGGCAAGGCCGATCCGCAGCTCGTCGAAGAAGTTGACGTCGAGCACTTGTCGTCAATCCCTCTTTCGGGGGTTCGAGCCCCCTCGCTTCACGCGAGAAATCGGGGCACTTCAGCAATGGTCTGAACGGGTCCGGGGAGGGCCGGCCGGATCACGAGGATCCGGCCGGGCAACCCGTCAGACCTCTTCGACGCTGCTCGGCTCGCGCCGGGACAGGTCGATACCGAGCTCCTCCGCCGCGCGGAAGACGTCCTCGTCCGTGTCGCGCATCTCGATGGACATGCCGTCCGAGGACAGCACCTCCACGTTGAGGCAGAGCGACTGCATTTCCTTGATGAGCACCTTGAAGGACTCGGGAATGCCCGGCTCGGGGATGTTCTCGCCCTTGACGATCGCCTCGTAGACCTTCACGCGGCCGGTGACGTCGTCGGACTTGATCGTCAGCAGTTCCTGGAGGGCGTATGCGGCGCCGTAAGCCTCAAGGGCCCACACCTCCATCTCGCCGAATCGCTGCCCACCGAACTGCGCCTTACCACCCAGCGGCTGCTGCGTGATCATGGAGTACGGGCCGGTCGAACGGGCGTGAAGCTTGTCGTCGACCAGGTGGTGCAGCTTGAGGATGTACATGAACCCGACCGAGACCGGGTCCGGGAACGGCTCGCCGGAGCGGCCGTCGAACAGCTGGGCCTTGCCGGAGGGCTGGACCAGCCGGTCGCCGTCGCGGTTCGGGATCGTGGCTCCGAAGAGACCGGAGATCTCGTCCTCGCGCGCACCGTCGAAGACGGGCGTGGCGACGTTGGTGCCGGGCGCGACCTGGTCGGCGCCGATGGCCTGCAGGCGCTGGGCCCACTCGTCACCGAGGCCGGAGACGTCCCAGCCGCGGCTGGCGAGCCAGCCGAGGTGGATCTCCAGGACCTGTCCCGGGTTCATTCGGGACGGGACACCCAGCGGGTTGAGGATGATGTCGACCGGGGTGCCGTCCTCCAGGAACGGCATGTCCTCGATCGGGAGGATCTTGGAGATGACGCCCTTGTTGCCGTGACGGCCGGCGAGCTTGTCACCATCGGTGATCTTGCGCTTCTGCGCGACGTAGACGCGGACCAGCTGGTTCACGCCCGGCGGCAGCTCGTCGCCCTCTTCGCGGTCGAAGACGCGGACGCCGATGACCTTGCCGATCTCGCCGTGCGGGACCTTCAGCGAGGTGTCACGCACCTCGCGCGCCTTCTCACCGAAGATCGCGCGGAGCAGGCGCTCCTCCGGGGTCAGCTCGGTCTCACCCTTGGGCGTGACCTTGCCGACGAGGATGTCACCGGCGACGACCTCGGCACCGATACGGATGATGCCGCGCTCGTCGAGGTCGGCGAGGACCTCTTCGGAGACGTTCGGGATGTCCCGGGTGATCTCCTCGGGGCCCAGCTTGGTGTCACGGGCGTCGACCTCGTGCTCCTCGATGTGGATCGAGGAGAGGACGTCGTCCTGCACGAGGCGCTGCGACAGGATGATCGCGTCCTCGTAGTTGTGACCCTCCCACGGCATGAACGCCACGAGCAGGTTCTTGCCGAGCGCCATCTCACCGTTCTCGGTGGCCGGCCCGTCGGCGAGGACCTGGCCCTCGATGACCCGGTCGCCCTCGGAGACGACGACCTTCTGGTTGACCGAGGTGCCCTGGTTCGAGCGCGAGAACTTGGCGATGCGGTACGTGGTGTACGTGCCGTCGTCGTTGGTGACGGTGACGTAGTCCGCGGATACCTCCTGGACGACACCGTCCTTCTCGGCCTTCAGGACGTCACCGGCGTCGGTGGCGCAGCGGTACTCCATGCCGGTGCCGACGAGCGGCGCCTCCGACTTGATGAGCGGCACCGCCTGGCGCATCATGTTCGCGCCCATGAGGGCACGGTTGGCGTCGTCGTGCTCCAGGAACGGGATCATCGCGGTGGCGACGGACACCATCTGGCGCGGCGAGACGTCCATGTAGTCGACGTCGTCACCGGGGATGTAGTCGACCTCTCCGCCACGACGGCGGACCAGGACGCGCGGCTCGGTGAAGCGCATGTCCTCGGAGAGCGTCGCGTTCGCCTGGGCGATCACGAAGCGGTCTTCCTCGTCGGCGGTGATGTAGTCGACCTCGTCGGTGACCTGGCCGTCGACGACCTTGCGGTACGGCGTCTCGATGAAGCCGAACGCGTTGACGCGGCCGTACGAGGCGAGCGAACCGATCAGACCGATGTTCGGGCCTTCAGGGGTCTCGATCGGGCACATGCGTCCGTAGTGGGACGGGTGCACGTCACGGACCTCGAAGCCGGCGCGCTCACGGGAAAGACCACCCGGGCCCAGCGCCGACAGACGGCGCTTGTGGGTCAGACCCGACAGCGGGTTGTTCTGGTCCATGAACTGCGACAGCTGGCTGGTGCCGAAGAACTCCTTGATGGAGGCGACGACCGGCCGGATGTTGATCAGGGTCTGCGGCGTGATCGCCTCGACGTCCTGGGTCGTCATGCGCTCACGCACGACACGCTCCATACGGGCGAGACCCGTACGGACCTGGTTCTGGATGAGCTCGCCGACGTTACGCAGACGACGGTTGCCGAAGTGGTCGATGTCGTCGGTCTCGACGACGATCGTCCGGCCGGACTCACCGACGGTCTCGAGCTCACCGGCGTGGAGCTTCACCAGGTACTTGATGGTCGCGATGATGTCGTCGCTGGTGAGCACACCGGCGTCGAGCGGCTCGTCGGCGCCGAGCTTCTTGTTCACCTTGTAGCGGCCGACCTTCGCGAGGTCGTAGCGCTTCGGGTTGAAGTAGAGGTTCTCGAGCAGCGTCTGAGCGGCCTCACGCGTGGGCGGCTCGCCCGGGCGCAGCTTGCGGTAGATGTCGAGCAGCGCGTCGTCCTGGCCCTGGGTGTGGTCCTTCTCCAGGGTGGCGCGCATGGACTCGTACTCGCCGAACTCCTCGAGGATCTGCTCGGTGGTCCAGCCGAGAGCCTTCAGGAGGACGGTGACGGACTGCTTGCGCTTGCGGTCGATGCGGACACCGACCATGTCGCGCTTGTCGATCTCCATCTCCAGCCAGGCACCCCGGGACGGGATGATCTTGGCGGAGAAGATGTCCTTGTCGGACGTCTTGTCGATGGAGGAGTCGAAGTAGACACCCGGCGAGCGGACGAGCTGCGACACGACGACACGCTCGGTGCCGTTGATGACGAAGGTGCCCTTGTTGGTCATGAGCGGGAAGTCGCCCATGAAGACCGTCTGGGACTTGATCTCGCCGGTCTCGTTGTTGGTGAACTCGGCCGTGACGAAGAGGGGCGCGGCGAAGGTGAAGTCGCGCTCCTTGCACTCGTCGATCGAGTTCTTCGGGGGCTCGAAGCGGTGGTCGCGGAACGTGAGCGACATCGACCCGGAGAAGTCCTCGATCGGTGAGATCTCCTCGAAGATCTCCTCCAGGCCGGACTTGGTGGGGACGTCTTGTCCGCTGTCCAGAGCAGCCTCGACGCGAGCCTTCCAGGCGGCATTGCCGAGGAGCCAGTCAAAGCTCTCGGTCTGCAGCGCGAGGAGGTTCGGAACCTCGAGGGGCTCCTTGATCTTTGCAAAAGAGATGCGCAGCGGGGCGGTGCTGGCACCGTTGTTCGTATTCGAGGTCGAGGCGTTGCGCGAGGCGGCCAAGAGGGGGTCCTTCCGAGGGCTCGGACTCACTACGCGCGTACCGGCCCCATGCCGCACACAGAGACAGGAAACCCAAGGTCAGGGAATATCCGGTCATCGGTGCTGGGCGTGGGCATGCCCCTGGTGACGGGCAGGAGGCAGCTAACAGGCAGCGCAAAGGGTCAGTGTAGCCAAACGCCACACTGATGTCCAGTCGGGGTTCTCAGAGACCCACGTTGCTCTCAACAGCTGTTCTCAACACCTATGAATAGCCCTCGCGCGGTGTGCGCTCTTCTTTACTGCCCTCTTCGCTCTCGATCCATGCCTCGGATGCGGATCGAGATGATGACGCGTCCTGAGAATTGCGCGCCTCGTGCGGTTCGTCAAGGCCCCGAGGCTCCGGCGGACGCCCGGCGATCTTCACCTGCGCCCGGAGGACGCCTGTTGACTGCCCTCTGCGCGCCCCGGAGAAACGCACGGCGAAGATCACCCTACTCGCCGCGGACGGAAGTTCAAGGCAGCCCTGGGAGGCACGCCAAAGGGCGACCACCCGGATGGGTGATCGCCCTTTGCGATGTGACATCCCGGCCTTGCGGCAGGGACTCGCCTTACGAGTCAGAGGACTCGCAGGGTCACTTGACCTCGACGGAGGCGCCGGCGCCCTTGAGGGACTCGGCAGCCTTCTCGGCGGCCTCCTTGGCGACCTTCTCGAGGACGGGCTTCGGGGCGCCGTCCACGAGGTCCTTGGCCTCCTTGAGACCCAGGGAGGTCAGCTCACGCACGACCTTGATGACCTGGATCTTCTTGTCACCGGCGGCGGTGAGGATGACGTCGAACTCGTCCTGCTCCTCGGCCTGGGCACCGGCGTCGCCGCCACCCTGGGCCGGACCCGCAACGGCGACCGCGGCGGCGGCGGTGACGTCGAACTTCTCCTCGAAGGCCTTCACGAACTCGGAGAGCTCGATGAGGGTGAGCTCCTCGAACTGGGCGAGCAGGTCTTCCTGGCTGAGCTTCGCCATGATGGCGTCCTTCCACTAATTCGGCAGGTGCCGGATGTATATGTCGGCGGGCGTACGGGCCCGCTGCGAGCCGTGGGGCGGAGTGTTACTCCGCCACCTCGGCGTCGGCGGGAGCCGGCGTACCGGCACCGCCCTGCTCGGCCCTCTTGGCGCGAAGCGCTTCCGCGGTGCGGACGAACTTCGACGGCAGAGCCTGGAAGAGCTGCGCAGCCTGAGTCTGCTTGCCCTTCATGGCGCCGGCCAGCTTGGCGAGCAGAACCTCGCGGGACTCGAGGTCCGCGAGCTTCTTGATCTCATCGGCGGACAGCGCCTTACCGTCAAGGACACCGCCCTTGATGATGAGGTTGGGGTTCTCCTTGGCGAAGTCACGAAGACCCTTCGCCGACTCCACCGGGTCACCGGTGACGAAGGCAACCGCCGTCGGACCCGAGAACAGGTCGTCCAGCGTGTCGATCCCGGCCTCGTTGGCCGCAATCTTGGTCAGCGTGTTCTTCACCACGGCGTACTGGGCGTTCTCACCGAGCGAACGGCGCAGCTGCTTGAGCTGGGCCACGGTGAGACCCCGGTACTCGGTCAGCACGGCGGCGTTCGAGCTGCGGAACTGGTCCGTCAGCTCGGCTACCGCGGCAGCCTTGTCGGGCCTTGCCATGAGCGTCGGCCTCCTTCCGGGTGATGAGGACCGCTCAGAAGGGGCCGGTAAAGACGAAACGCCCCGGCGCAGGCGCCAGGGCGTAGCTCGACCGGATGAAATCCGGGAGCTTTCCACAGTCACCTGCGCAGGTCGCCCGTTCTCGACGGATCCTTCGGTCACCGCTTCCTCTTACGAGGGCACGGCAACGACCAGCGGTCTTTGGCTTCTTCAGGAGAGTACGCGACCGGGGCCGTTCGGAGCAAATCCGTCCCGGTTCGACCGGTGCGAGAGGTTTAGGAGCCGCTCACAGGGGCTGGAGGGGTGGAACGTACGAGGACGGGCCCCGCTGCCTCCTGGAGGCTGCGGGGCCCGTCCCATGCCGTGACGTCGGCTACCGGATGAGCACGGGGGCTCAGACGGAGGCCGGGTCCTCCTCGACGAGGAGGTTGCGCACGCGGTTGGCGTCCAGCGGGATGCCGGGGCCCATCGTCGTGCTCATGGTCGCCTTCTTGATGAAGCGACCCTTCGCGGCGGACGGCTTCAGACGGAGGATCTCCTCCAGCGCCGCGCCGTAGTTCTCGACCAGCTTGGTGTCATCGAAAGAGGTCTTTCCGATGATGAAGTGCAGGTTCGAGTGCTTGTCGACGCGGAACTCGATCTTTCCGCCCTTGATGTCGTTGACAGCCTTGACGACATCGGGGGTGACGGTGCCGGTCTTCGGGTTCGGCATCAGACCACGCGGACCGAGCACGCGGCCCAGGCGGCCGACCTTGCCCATGAGGTCCGGCGTGGCGACGACGGCGTCGAAGTCCAGACGGCCCTTCGCCACCTCGTCGATGAGCTCGTCGGCGCCGACGATGTCGGCGCCCGCGGCTTCCGCGGCCGCAGCACGGTCACCGGTCGCGAAGACCAGGACCCGGGCGGTCTTGCCGGTGCCGTGCGGGAGGTTCACGGTGCCACGGACCATCTGGTCGGCCTTGCGAGGGTCGACACCCAGGCAGAAGGCGACCTCGACGGTGCCGTCGAACTTCGTGGTGGCGGTGTCCTTGGCGAGACGGACGGCCTCGAGGGGGGCGTACGTACGCTCCCGGTCGATCTTGGCGTCCGCAGCGCGGAGGTTCTTGCTGCGCTTCACATCTACTCCTGTGGATTTCAGAGTGTGGAGTCGTGGTGCGGACCAGCGCTTGGTCCTACCACTGAGGGGCTACGGGGCTGACTCAGCCTTCGACCGTGATGCCCATGGAACGGGCGGTGCCAGCGATGATCTTCGACGCGGCGTCGAGGTCGTTGGCGTTCAGGTCGGGCAGCTTGGTCGTGGCGATCTCGCGGACCTGGGCGGCCGTCAGCTTGGCGACCTTGGTCTTGTGCGGCTCGCCGGAGCCCTTGTCCACACCCGCGGCCTTGAGGATCAGCTTGGCGGCCGGCGGAGTCTTCGTGACGAAGGTGAAGGAGCGGTCCTCGTAGACCGTGATCTCCACCGGCACGACCATGCCACGCTGCGACTCGGTCGCGGCGTTGTAGGCCTTGCAGAACTCCATGATGTTGACGCCGTGCTGGCCCAGTGCGGGACCGACCGGCGGCGCCGGGTTGGCCGCACCGGCGTTGATCTGGAGCTTGATAAGCCCCGTGACCTTCTTCTTCTTGGGAGGCATTGCTCTCTCCGGGTCCTAGTGAGAGTGTTTCGCCGCCATTCCGGTCATCCGGATGGAGGCATACCGCACAACGATAACGGGTATAGCTGCGCGACCAAAAACCGAGCAGGTCAGACCGGCTGCGAAGCCGGTCTGACCTGCTCGGTAGGCATGTGTCCAGAAGTGGCGGTGAGCCCGTCAGTTCTTCTGGATCTGGTCGAAGCTGAGCTCGACCGGGGTCTCGCGACCGAAGATCTCGACGAGGCCCTTGACCTTCTTCGAGTCGGCGTTGATCTCGTTGATCGTCGCCTGCAGCGTCGCGAACGGGCCGTCGGTGACGGTGACCGAGTCGCCCACCTCGAAGTCCAGCACCTGGACCTCGACCTTGCGGGCGGGAGCCGGCTTGCCCTCGGCCTCGGCGGCCTCGCGGGCCGCCTTCTCCTCGGCCTCGGGGGCGAGCATCTTGACGATCTCGTCCAGGGTCAGCGGGTACGGGTCGTAGGCGTTGCCCACGAAGCCGGTGACACCGGGCGTGTTGCGGACAACACCCCAGGACTCGTTCGTCAGGTCCATGCGCACCAGGACGTAACCCGGGAGCTTGTTCTGACGGACGTTCTTCCGCTCGCCGTTCTTGATCTGGACGATCTCTTCCTCGGGCACCTCGGCCTGGTAGATGAAGTCCTCGACGTTGAGCGAGACGGCGCGCTGCTCCAGGTTGGCCTTCACGCGCTTCTCGTAACCGGCGTACGTGTGGATGACGTACCACTCGCCGGGAAGGCCGCGCAGCTCGTCGCGCAGGGCGGCGACGGCGTCGACGGGGGCGGCCGGCTCGGCCTCCTCGTCGCTCTCCTCGTCGTCGTCCTCGGACGCGTCCTCGTCGGAGACCTCGTCGGCCTCGTCGCTGTCGGAGACCTCATCGGTCTCGTCGGACTCGACGTTCACGGCGTCCTGCTCGGCGGGCTCGCCCGCGGCGGCGTCAGCAGCTTCGACCTGGTCCGGGTCCACGGCATCCGACGCCTCGACGATGTCGAGCTCGTCCTCGGCGGACTCGACGGCGCTCGCCGTGGGCTCGGCGTCGTCGTTCAGGTTCGGGTCAGACACGATGGCTGCTTCTTCCTGGATACATATGGGTGGAACATGCGAAAGGGGCGCCGATGAGGCGCCCTCCGCGGGGATCAGCCGAAGACGTACTTGATGACCCGCGCAAATCCGAAGTCAATCACGGTGACGAGACCGATCATGACGACCACGAACACGATCACCACGGCCGTGTATGTCGACAGCTGGCTGCGCGTAGGCCATACGACCTTGCGGAGCTCGGCGACGATCTGGCGGTAGAACAGCGCGAGACGACCCAGAGGGCCCTTCTTTCCGCGCTTGCCGCCCTTCCGGGTCTTCTTCTTCGACTCGGGGGCTTCGTCCTCGGCATCAGGCATGTCGATGGAGCCCACGGCGTCCGTCACGCTACTCACCTGATTCCGGGTCGTGGCCGTGCCGCGCCCGGTGGAGCCGCACGGCGGTGCATTGAAGTACGTACATGCGCACACATCCTGGCGAAGGAGTGTGTAGCAGGGCCGGAGGGACTTGAACCCCCAACCGCTGGTTTTGGAGACCAGTGCTCTACCAATTGAGCTACGACCCTTTGTGGTTTCCACCAACCTACCGCATCTTCTCCGGTGGGCCGGATGAAAAAACGGTGCGGCTGATGAAGGCCAACGACAGGTGAGTGTACGTGTTCAGGGGCGCCGCGTCGAACAGACAACAACCGACCGGTCCTGTCCGCATGCTGTCCGAGTGCTGTCCGGTCCCTGAAACCCCTGTGCCGACGGCATTTCCGGTCTGCGAGCATGGGGGCCATGAGCGCTGCAACTTCTCCGTCCGAGCGCCGGGTCTCGGCCCGCATCGGTGCGATCTCCGAGTCCGCCACCCTCGCCGTCGACGCCAAGGCCAAGGCCCTGAAGGCCGCCGGACGTCCGGTGATCGGCTTCGGCGCCGGTGAGCCCGACTTCCCGACCCCCGGTTACATCGTGGAGGCCGCCGTCGAGGCGTGCCGCAACCCGAAGTACCACCGCTACACCCCGGCGGGCGGGCTCCCCGAGCTCAAGTCCGCCATCGTGGCGAAGACGCTGCGCGACTCGGGTTACGAGATCGACGCCTCCCAGGTCCTGGTGACCAACGGCGGCAAGCAGGCCATCTACGAGGCCTTCGCGGCGATCCTCGACCCGGGTGACGAGGTCATCGTCCCGGCCCCCTACTGGACGACGTACCCCGAGTCGATCCGTCTCGCCGGCGGCGTCCCGGTCGAGGTCGTGGCCGACGAGACGAGCGGCTACCGGGTCTCCGTCGAGCAGCTCGAGGCAGCGCGGACCGAGCGCACCAAGGTCGTCCTGTTCGTGTCGCCGTCCAACCCGACCGGCGCCGTCTACACCGAGGCCGAGACCGAGGCGATCGGCCGCTGGGCCGTCGAGCACGGCCTCTGGGTGATGACCGACGAGATCTACGAGCACCTGGTCTACGGTGACGCGGCCGCGGTCTCGCTCCCGGCCGTGGTGCCCGAGCTGCGTGACAAGTGCATCGTCGTCAACGGCGTCGCCAAGACCTACGCCATGACCGGCTGGCGCGTGGGCTGGATCATCGGCCCGAAGGACGTCGTGAAGGCCGCGACCAACCTCCAGTCGCACGCCACCTCCAACGTCAGCAACGTCGCGCAGGCCGCCGCGCTGGCCGCCGTCTCCGGTTCGCTGGACGCGGTCTCCGAGATGCGGACCGCCTTCGACCGGCGCCGCAAGACGATCGTGCACATGCTCAACGAGATCAACGGCGTGCTCTGCCCCGAGCCGGAGGGGGCGTTCTACGTGTACCCGTCGGTGAAGGGGCTGCTCGGCAAGGAGATCCGCGGCAGGCGCCCGGCCGACTCCGTCGAACTGGCCGCGCTCATCCTGGACGAGGCCGAGGTCGCCGTCGTGCCCGGCGAGGCCTTCGGTACGCCCGGCTACCTGCGACTTTCGTACGCCCTGGGCGACGACGACCTCGTCGAGGGCGTCTCCCGGATCCAGAAGCTGCTGGGCGAGGCCCGCGACTGATCCGTGCGGTGAACCGAGGTGGCTCCCGGCTCCGGCCGGGGGCCACTTTTTTGTTCGAGTGGTAACTCACAAGGGGATCCGGGTACCGCGGCGCCCCCCGGATGCGGCAAGATCCTTCAATGGAGCGTGACGTACGGCTGTTGCCCAAGGCCCATCTGCACCTGCACTTCACCGGGTCGATGCGGCCCACGACCCTGCTCGAACTGGCGGACAAGTACGGCGTCCGCCTGCCCGAGGCACTGACCGGCGGTGAACCGCCGAAGCTGCGGGCGACCGACGAGCGCGGCTGGTTCCGCTTCCAGCGTCTCTACGACATCGCCCGCTCCTGCCTCCGCACCCCCGAGGACATCCAGCGCCTGGTGCGCGAGACGGCCATGGAGGACGTCGCGGACGGCTCCGGGTGGCTGGAGATCCAGGTCGACCCGACCTCGTACGCCCCGCTGCTCGGCGGTCTCATCCCGGCCATCGAGATCATCCTGGACGCCGTGCACAGCGCGGCCCGTGAGACCGGGCTGGGGATACGGGTGGTGATCGCGGCGAACCGGATGAAGCACCCGCTGGACGCCCGCACACTGGCCCGGCTCGCCGTGCGCTACGCCGACCAGGGCGTCATCGGTTTCGGGCTCTCCAACGACGAGCGCCGAGGGATGGCCCGCGACTTCGACCGCGCCTTCGCCATCGCCCGTGAGGGCGGTCTGATCGCGGCGCCGCACGGCGGGGAGCTGTCGGGCCCCTCCAGCGTCCGGGACTGCCTGGACGACCTCGACGCCGCCCGTATCGGGCACGGCGTACGGGCGGCGGAGGATCCGCGGCTGCTGCGCAGGCTCGCCGAGCGGGGCGTGACGTGCGAGGTCTGCCCGGCGTCCAACGTGGCGCTCGGCGTCTACGAGAAGCCCGCCGACGTACCCCTGCGCACTCTGTTCGACGCGGGCGTCCCGATGGCGCTGGGTGCGGACGACCCGCTGCTCTTCGGCTCCCGGCTCGCCGCGCAGTACGACTTCGTACGCCGCCATCACGGCTTCACCGACGAGGAACTGGCCGAACTGGCACGGCAGTCCGTGCGGGGGTCGGTGGCGCCGGACGAGGTGCGGGAGAAGCTGCTGGCCGGCGTCGACGCCTGGCTCGCCAGCTGATCCCTGCGGCCTGGCTCGCTAGCTGATCCCGCCCAGCAGGGTGCGCGCGAGGGACGAGGCGAAGTCGTCCAGCGGCAGGGGCGCGCCGCCCGCCTCGTAGGCGAACGCACGCTGGGAGCAGGCCCCCAGGAGCAGTGAGGCGGCCGCGTAGGTGTCGGCGTCGGCCCTGACCCTGCCCGCCCGCTGTTCGGCGCGCAGGTAGGTGTCGAGACCCTCGATCGGCCGGTGGGGCCCGGTACCCATCTCTCGCATCGCCTCGTCGTGGCGCCGCTTGAGCCGGGGCTCGGCGTACAGCGAGGCGAGCACCGGGAACGTCTGCTGGTAGAAGAGCACGGCCTGGCGGGCGACCTCGGTGAGATTGCGCTCCAGGTCGCCCTCCCCCGGCTCCAGATCCCCCAGGAGCGGCCCCAGCTTGGGCATCCGCTCACCGAGCACGGTCACGAAGAGCTCTTCCTTGCTCCTGAAGTACTTGTAGAGCGCCCCCTCCGAGCACCCGGCGGCCTTGGCGATCTCCTTCGTCGTCGCCCGCGCGAGGCCGATGCCGAGCATGAGCTCGTGGGCCGCGTCGACGATGCGGACGCGGGCCGGCTTCTTTTCCATGCGTGCTCCAACGGACCTTGACGAGAGGTGAGTACCCACTCACCCTAGCGGTAAGTGAATACTCACCCACCTGTGAAGGGGTATGCGCCATGCGACTCACCGTTTTCGGAGCGACCGGGGCCATCGGCCAGGAGATCGTGCGGCAGGCACGCGCGGCGGGACACGAGGTCACGGCGGTGGTGCGCGATCCCGTGCGGCTCCCGGAGGGGCTCAGGGCCGCCGGGCCGGACGAGATCGTGAGGCTGGACGACGAGGCGGCGGTGCGGGCGGCGGTGGCGGGCCGGGACGCCGTGCTCTCCGGCCTCGGCGCCCGGGGCCGGAAGGCCGGCGACGTGGCCGAGCGGCTCACCAGGCAGGTGCTTGCCGCGATGGAGGCGGAAGGGACTCGGCGGCTGCTGGTGGTGAGCGCGGCACCTGTCGGCCCCGAACCGGCGGACGACCCGCTGCTGGACCGGACGGTCCGCAAGGTGATCGGCGCGGTCCTCAAGGAGGTGTACGCCGATCTGACCCGGATGGAGGCGGCGCTGGCGGCGGGCGCGGCGGACTGGACGTCGGTGCGCCCGCCGAAGCTGACCGACGGCCCCCTGACGGGGAAGTACCGGACGGTCGTGGGCGGCACCCCGCGCAGCGGCCGGTCCATCGCGCGGGCCGACGTGGCCCACGCGATGCTGGCGCTGATCGACGAACCGGCCGCGGTGAGGCAGGGCGTGGGCGTCGCCTACTGAACCGGGGGTCGCGGTGGGGCAGGCGCGGGGCTCGCCGTTGACCAGGGGGCAGCGGGCCGTGCACGCAGAGGCCCGGCCCTCACCCGGCCGTCACGGGCCGACGCCGAACGTCACAGGCTGACGCCGACCGTCACCGGCTCGTTTACGAGCGTGACGCCGAAGACCTCGTGGACCCCCGCGACGACCTCACGGGCCAGTGCCAGCAGGTCCTCGGTGGTCGCGGCCCCCCTGTTGGTGAGCGCGAGCGTGTGCTTGGTGGAGATGCGGGCGGGGCCCGTGCCGTACCCCTTGGTGAAGCCCGCCTTGTCGATGAGCCAGGCGGCCGAGGTCTTGACGGTGCCCTCGCCGGCGGGGAAGGCCGGGGGCGCGACGTCCGCGCCCAGCCGTTCCCTGGCGCGGGCGAGGAAGGCCGCGTGCTCCGCCTCGTCGAGGATGGGGTTGGTGAAGAAGGAGCCCGCCGACCAGGTGTCGTGGTCCTCCGGGTCGAGCACCATGCCCTTGCCGGCCCGCAGGCGCAGCACCGTCTCGCGGGCCGCCGCGGCCGGCACCCGCTCGCCCTGTTCGACGCCCATGGCGCGGGCGGTCTCCGCATAGCGCAGCGGCGCGGACTGCCCGCCCGCGTCCTCCAGCGCGAACCGGACACGGAGCACCACGAAGCGGTCGGGTTCGGCCTTGAAGCGACTGTGGCGGTACGAGAACGCGCAGGCTTCGTTCGAGAGGGTGACGGTCTCCTGGGCGCGCCGGTCGTAGGCCACGACCTCGGTGATGACGGAGGAGACCTCCTGGCCGTACGCGCCGACGTTCTGGATCGGTGTGGCCCCGGCGGACCCGGGGATCCCGGCCAGGCACTCGACACCGGCCAGCCCGGCCTCGACCGTACGGGCCACGGCGTCGGTCCAGACCTCGCCGGCGGCCAGTTCGAGCGTCGTACCGGACAGCTCGAAGCCCGTGGTCGCGATGCGCAGGGCGGTGCCGTCGAAGCCCTTGTCGCCGATCACCAGGTTGGAGCCGCCGCCGATGACCAGGAGAGGCGTGCCGCTGTCGTCGGCTTCGCGTACGGCGGCGATCACCTCGGCGTCGGTGGTGGCCGTCAGGAGCCGGTTGGCCGGGCCGCCGAGCCGGAAGGTGGTCAGGGGGGCGAGGGGGGCGTCGTGGAGTTCCTGCACGGGGACAAGAGTACGGTCCTCGGGCCCGCCCGCCGGGAGGGGCCACGAAGCGCGCGAAGGGCGCCCTCCGTGGGAGGACGCCCTTCGGCCCGGGTACGGGCGGTGGTACGTCAGGCCAGGCGGACGACGGCGCGGGACATGCCCAGCACCTTCTTGCCGTCGCTCATCGCCGTGAGGTCGACCCGCACGAGGTTGTCGTCCAGCTTGGCGGCGACCTTGCCGCTGACCTCGATCAGCGCACCGGTGCCGTCGTTCGGCACGACGACCGGCTTGGTGAAGCGCACCCCGTACTCGACGACCGCCCCCGGGTCGCCGGCCCAGTCCGTGACCACGCGGATCGCCTCGGCCATCGTGAACATGCCGTGCGCGATCACGTCCGGCAGTCCGACCTCGCGCGCGAACTTCTCGTTCCAGTGGATCGGGTTGAAGTCGCCGGAGGCGCCCGCGTACTGCACCAGCGTCGCCCGGCTCACCGGGAACGACTGCGCCGGCAGCTCCGTACCGACCTCGACCGCGCCGTAAGCAATGCCCGCCGTCATCACGCCTCCTCGGCGGCCCGCGCCACCAGCTTCATCCACGTGGTCACCACGTGCTCACCGGACTCGTCGTGCACCTCACCGCGGATGTCCACGATGTCGTTGCCCGCCAGGGACTTGATCGCGTCGATGGTCACCGTGACCGCAAGCCGGTCGCCCGCGCGCACCGGCCGGCTGTAGGCGAACTTCTGGTCGCCGTGGACCACGCGGCTGTAGTCGAGGCCCAGCTGCGGGTCCTCCACCACCTGGCCGCCGGCCTTGAAGGTGATCGCGAACACGAACGTGGGCGGAGCGATCACATCGGGATACCCGAGGGCCTTGGCGGCCTCCTGGTCGACGTACGCGGGATTGGTGTCACCCACCGCTTCCGCGAACTCCCGGATCTTCTCCCGGCCGACCTCGTACGCCGGGGTGGGCGGATAGGTCCGCCCCACGAAGGACTGGTCGAGCGCCATGAGCCCGCTACCTCCTGATCAAAAGTCGAATAGGGCGGGTAACCACCCCGGCCCCAATACAACGACACGAGGCCGCCCCCAGTGGGGACGGCCTCGTGTACGAGCCTGTTTTCAGCGCGTTTCGCGGTGCGCGGTGTGCGAGTTGCAGCGCGGGCAGTGCTTCTTCATCTCAAGACGGTCCGGGTTGTTACGCCGGTTCTTCTTGGTGATGTAGTTCCGCTCCTTGCACTCCACGCAGGCCAGCGTGATCTTCGGGCGGACGTCGGTGGCAGCCACGTGAGTGCTCCTTGGACGGACGGATGGACGGATGAACGCAAAAAAGAGTAGCCGATCGAAGGACCGACCCCACAATCGGCTACCGTTAGTAGCGGTGACCGGACTTGAACCGGTGACACAGCGATTATGAGCCGCTTGCTCTACCGACTGAGCTACACCGCTTTGATGCCGAGTTTCCCCGCCGAAGCGGGGTTACCCGATCACCAGAGCCCCAATGCGGAATCGAACCGCAGACCTTCTCCTTACCATGGAGACGCTCTACCGACTGAGCTATTGGGGCGAGCGAGGAAGACATTACACGGTCTGTCGCCGATCGCCCAAATCCGTTTCCCGGGCCCTCGCCCGGCCCCTCCCCCGGCCCCGCTCCGCCCCGGCGAACACCCCCCTGATCAGGCCCTTGATCAGCCCGTTCACCGGCCCTGCGGACCCCCTCCCAGCCCTCCCGGACCCCCCTCTCCCCGGCCGGCCCGGCGGGGCCGCTTTCGTACGACTAATGCGCCCTCCCCGGAGCGGGCCGGCCACCCCCCTAGGCTCGGCCGCACCTCGCGTGATCTTGAACCCCTCACAGGAGCGCAGCCATGCCTGACAGCCCCAGCGGCGCGGACGCGCTCCTGCTCCACGGGGCCAGGCTGGTGGACGGGCGCAACGTCGACGTGTTGATCGGCGGCCCGCTGATCGAGGCCGTCGGTACGGCCGGCAGCCTCACCACCCGGGGCACCCGACTGGATCTGCGGGGCCACCTGCTGCTGCCCGCCCCGGCCGAGACCCACCTCCACGCCGACACCGCGCTCAGCGCCGCCGCCGGGAGCCCGGCGTCCCACCGCCCCGACGACGTACGGCGCCGTGCCACCGAGGCCGCGCTGCTCCAGCTGAGCCACGGCGCGACGGCGCTGCGCGCCCACGTGGGCGTGGGCATCCGCAGTGGGGTCGCGAGCGTCCACGGCTCGGGCCGGGGCGGGGTGGCGGGCCTCGGGGCCCTGCAAGCGGTCCTGGAGGCCCGTGGTTCGCTGCGTGGCCTCACCGAGCTGACCGCCGTGGCCGTGCCCCACGTCCTGACCGGCGTCGCGGGCGCCGACGGCCTCGCCGCCCTCCGCGACGCGGTGGACATGGGCGCGGACGCCATCGGCGGCTGCCCCGACCTCGACCCCGACCCGGCCGGCTTCACCGAAGCCGTGCTGGACCTCGCCGCGGCACACGGCCTGCCCGTCGACCTCCACACCGACGGCGAGGACCCCGCCCGCCTCGTGCGGCTCGCCGACATGGCCCGCGGGGTCCGCTCCGGGGTCTGTCTCGGCCCCTGTGCGGGCCTCTCGCGGCTTCCGGAGGGCGAGGCGGCCCGCACCGCCGACCGGCTCGCCGCGGCAGCGGTGACCCTGGTCTGCCTGCCCCAGGGCGGCTGTTGCCGTGCCCGGCTCCGGGGGACCCCGCCGGTGCGGCTGCTGCGCGCCGCCGGAGTGCGGGTGGCGGCGGGCAGCGGGGCGCTGCGCGAGGAGGCCAACCCGGTCGGCCGGGGCGACCCGCTGGAGGCCGCCTATCTGCTGGCCTCGCAGCGGGGACTCGCCCCCCAGGACGCCTACGAGGCCGTCTCCGCCACCGCCAGAGCCGCTCTGGGGCTGCCCGAGGTGCGCGTCGAGGCCGGCTTCCCCGCCGAGCTGCTCGCCGTGCGCGGTGACCAGCTGGCCGGGGCGCTTTCGCTCTCGTACAGCAGGATCGTGGTGCACCGGGGGCGGGTCGTGGCGCGGACCAGCGCCGTACGCGAGTACTGCGACTCGGGCGCCGCCGCCCTGGAGCTCCCCCGTCAGGGCCGAGCCGACTGAGGCCCGGGCGGCGGGCCTTGAGCACGAGCGCGCCGTCCGGCGTACGGTCGGAAGCATGCGCATTGTCATTGCAGGTGGACATGGTCAGATCGCGCTGCGGCTGGAGCGGTTGCTCGCCGCGCGCGGTGACGAAGCGGTGGGCGTCATCCGCAACCCGCAGCAGAGCGAGGACCTGCGGGCCGCCGGGGCCGAACCCGCCGTCCTCGACCTCGAATCGGCGTCCGTGGACGAGGTGGCGGAGCTGCTGCGAGGGGCGGACGCGGCGGTCTTCGCGGCGGGCGCGGGCCCGAACAGCGGCTCGGCGCGCAAGGACACGGTGGACCGCGGGGCGGCGGTGCTCTTCGCGGACGCGGCGGAGCGGGCCGGGGTACGGCGTTACGTCGTGGTCTCCTCGATGGGCGCCGATCCCGATCACCGGGGGGACGAGGTCTTCGACGTCTACCAGCGGGCCAAGGGGGAGGCGGACGCCGACGTACGCTCCCGGAGCGGACTGGACTGGACGATTCTGCGCCCCGGCATGCTCACGAACGACGCCGGAACCGGACAGGTCCTGCTGGCCGCCTCCACGGGCCGTGGCCCGGTCCCCCGTGACGACGTGGCGGCGACCCTGGTGGAGCTGCTGGACACCCCGGCGACGGCGGGTCTCACGCTGGAATTGATCAGCGGGAGCAAGCCGGTGGCGGTGGCGGTGAAGGACATCGCGGGGAACTGAGGCAGGGTGCCTCCCGGAGGCACGGCGCCTCCCTGCCCGCGCCCGTCGATCGCCGCCCCTGAGGGCTGGCGTGGGCGGGCGCGGGTACGAGTGCGCGGAGGGCCGGCGCCGGCACCGGGAATCGTGCACTTACGCGGTGTAGAGCTGCGGTTTCCTAGCCTGGAGGTGATCGGGGCGCCTGCCCGACGACCGACCGCCGCCTTGGAGACCCCCCACCATGCAGCTCACGTACTCGGCTCAGCCGCAACAGCCCACGGGCGGCATCGCCGGCTGGGCCACCGGCCTCGTCGAGACCTTCGGCGGCCCCGGGGCCGGCCTGGCCATCGCGCTGGAGAACCTCTTCCCGCCACTGCCCAGCGAAGTGATCCTGCCGCTCACCGGGTTCGCCGCCGGGCAGGGCGTGCTCAGCCTGACGTCGGCGCTCTTCTGGACCACGCTCGGGTCGGTCGTGGGAGCGCTGGCGCTCTACTGGATCGGCGTGATGGTCGGCCGTGACCGCATGCACGCCCTCTGGGGGAAGCTGCCGCTGGTGAAGGCCTCCGATCTGGTGCGTACGGAGGAGTGGTTCGCGAAGCACGGCACCAAGGCGGTCTTCTTCGGCCGCATGGTGCCCGTCTTCCGCAGCCTCATCTCCGTCCCCGCCGGGGTGGAGCGCATGCCCCTGCACGTGTTCGTCACGCTGACCACGCTCGGGAGCCTGATCTGGAACGCGGTGCTGGTGATGGCCGGTTACTGGCTCGGCGACCGGTGGGAGACCGTGGGGACCTACGTCGGATTCGCGTCCAAGGCCGTGCTCGCCCTGGCGGCCGTCGCTCTGGTGACGTACGTGGTCCTGCGACTGCGCGGTGGCAAGCGGTCACGTCGGCACAGCAGTTGACGGCCCGTCCGCCGGGCGGCCTGTGACCACAACCATGGTCGCGCGCCGGAGTGGCGGGCGCGGCGACCCCGGGCACGTCAGGCACCCTCAGTGCGAGGCGTTCCGGCTCCCCGGGGCATCCGCGGGATAGCGTCGGCCGCATGGACGGTGGCCTTGCACGCCGAGGTTGGCTCCCCTGCTGCATCAGCGGGGCGGTGTTCGCCGTATGCATGGCCGGAACCACCCTGCCGACGCCCCTCTACAGCCTCTACCAGGACGAACTCGGATTCTCCGAGCTGACGGTGACCGTGGTGTACGCCGTCTACGCCTTCGGAGTCATCGGGGTGCTGCTGCTGGCGGGCAACGCCTCCGACGCCCTGGGCAGACGCCCCGTCCTGCTCTGGGGCCTCGGATGCGCGGCGGCGAGCGCGGTCTGCTTCCTGGGCGCCACCGCGCTGGGCTGGCTCTTCGCAGGACGGCTGCTCTCGGGCCTGTCCGCCGGGCTGTTCACCGGGGCGGCCACCGCGTACGTGATGGAGCTGGCCCCGGGCAAGGACTCCCCCAGGGCCTCGTTCGTGGCGACGGCGGCCAACATGGGTGGTCTCGGCTGCGGACCGCTGCTCGCCGGACTCCTCGCGCAGTACGCCCCCTGGCCGCTGCACCTGCCGTTCATCGTGCACCTCGTGCTGCTGGCCGCTTCGGCGGTCCTTCTGGTCGGGCTGCCGGAGACCGTCTCCGAGCGACGGCCCCTGAACACCGCCCGGCCCCAGCGGCCGGGCCTGCCGCCCGAGGTCCGGGCCGTGTTCAGGCCTGCGGCGCTCGCGTCCTTCGTGGGATTCGCCCTGTTCGGGGTGTTCACGTCGGTCAGCCCGGCCTTTCTGGCCCAGTTCCTGGACGTGGACAACCACGCCGTGAGCGGGCTGATCGTGGCGCTGGCCTTCTTCGCATCGATCGCCGGGCAGTCGGCTGTCGGCCGGATCGGCGAGCGGCGCTCACTGCCACTGGGGTGCGCGGGGCTCCTCGGCGGTCTGGCCCTGCTCGCATGCGCACTGTGGTGGCACCTGCTGCCCTTGGTGGTGCTCAGCGCGCTCCTGGGCGGCGCGGGGCAGGGCCTGACGTTCCGGGCGGCCCTGGCCCAGGTCGCGGCGGCGTCGCCCGCCGCTCATCGGGCCGCTGTCATCTCCACGCTGTTCGTGGTGGCCTACACGGGCATCTCGCTGCCGGTCATCGGCGTCGGGGTCCTGTCGGGCCACATCGGCCTCCAGGACGCGGGGCTGGTCTTCATCGCCTGCATGGCGGTCCTGGTCGCGTACGCGGGCGTCTACCTGCTGCGGCGTCCGGGCGGGGTGCGGACGTGAACCGTTCGAAGCCCAAGCCCTTGCCTGCGGGCGCTAGACCTCTCGCTCCGTGGGGATGCCGTCCCTTTCGTCGTCGTCCCCGTCTCCGGTGTCGAGTACGAGCCCCGTGGTCCGGACCGTGAGCCCCGACGGCCGCTTCGGCGGACGCTCCTCGCCCTCGGGCCCGACGCGGCGCTCCTTCTCGTCCCTGCCCTGATCCGCGTCCCGGCGGCTTCGCCCCGGCTCGTCCGGCGACGGCTTGTCCCTGTTCATGGCGCTCCTCGGAATGCCTCGGGGAACCAGCGATACGCCCAGGCTGGCACGACGGGCAGCGGTACGCACACACAGCGCCTTCGCACTTCCGGTGGCCGTCGCCGACGCGCAGAAGCGGGTCGGACGGATCTCTCTCCGGCAGCGACGAGGTCGGGGCTTGGGCCGTCCGGGAGCTCGGAAAACCCGTCGCCCGTCCCGGGGCCGGCGGAGAACAATGCCGGGCACGGGGACAGACATGCACGGCTTCATCGAATGCAGCTGGGATCGCGGGCTGGACGAGGACGATCGCGGGTGGTTCCAGGCCATCGACCTCTCACACCTCTACAACGGGCGCTCCTACGTGGCCTTCGGCTGCCTGTTCGGTGTCCGCGACACCACCTCGTTCCGCGCACTCGCCGATCACCGAGGCCTCCCCCGTGACGTGTCGAAGGAGGTCCTCGCCGACTTCGAGCCCTGGAGTGATGAGCTGCATGGCGAATCCTGGATCACCTGGGCGGAGCTGGCGGCCGCCGACTGGGACGAAGTCTCGAACGAGGTCGACGGCTGTGTTCACGAGTACGGCCGGAGCCCTGACGGCAGCTGGAAGATGCACGGACGGAACTCAGACCTCACCCGCTTCGCCGAACTCTCCGGCCTCACCGATGCCCGGGAGCTCCACTGCGCGGGCAACGTCTTTCCCGAGAACACCGAATGGCCGGACGGCGACCGGCTCTTCCGCGTCGGCCGTCTGCGGCGGAAGGACGCCATGCCGGACAGCGAATGGGGCGCCGTCTGGTCGGTCATGCGCACGCTGGCGGACCTGCACGGCGACGGGGGAGTCCGCCTGGTCGTCTGGTTCGACGGCTGACCGATCGCTCTCCCGCCGCAACCCAGCCCAACCTGCGGCTTCTGCATTCAGGCGGCAGCTTTGCGACGGGCTCCATCCAGGCCGTGCGATCTGCGCTCTCTCCGCCGGCTTGGATCTCGGGCGCACGGCAAATGCGCTCGAATTCGTCCCGCACTCCTCAGGCGTCTGGTGACTGATGCAGGGCTGTCGGCGACACCACTCGGCCGATCCCGTTGTCGACAATCGTCGAGTGCTCCGGCATCTCCAGCTCGGAGAGAGCCGGGGATATGCCGCTGAATGCCTAGCCGCACGAAATCCCCCGGGAGTCCCGCACATCACGCAGAGCATCAGCGCGTCCAGAGTGTTCGGCAAGGCGAGCGGCAACATCAAGCACCACTGACCAATGGGCTGGTCGTGCCGCTCCCCGCGAGGACTGGTGCGCCCAACGCCCCGCATCCGACCGCTTCCATAGCTGACCAGCAACGCCTGAGTTGCTACGGCAGTTCTTGATCGAGGTACTGCGGGAAGTCCCTGTCCGCGAGGCGAGTCGCAACGAGCAGGTCACGCCAGTCGATCCGCTCGAGGCTCGCGGTTTCCCTCAACTGGCGGACATCCCCGCGCGCATACATCACCACCGCAGCCATCAAGCGCTCTTGGCCCACACCCATCATCCCGTCCGGGCCCAACTTCCAGACCATGAGACGCAGAGAGCTTTCGACTTCCTCGGCAACTTTCGCGTCGGGAAAGTCTCGGCGTATCCGCCTCTGCAACCGCTCGGTGATCTCAATCATCAGTTTCCCCCTCACCAGAAGGCCAGGGCGCCATCTCTCGCCACCGTCACGGCCGCCCTCGTCCAGCTCCCGGTCAGAGAACTGGAGCATCCAGCATGGCCCATTAAGGACGTTCTGCGCTGCTGTCCGCAGCGTTCGATACCGCCGCCCTCGGCTGGGCGGTATCCCCTGCGGCCTGATGGCAAGCCACTGGCACGGCACGGTGAGGTCTCCTGCGCCCTCATCGGTGACTGCACCACTGGTCACCGCAAGTGGGAGCGGCGCGCCACCAGCGACCTCGACCGCATCCACCGGACATCGTCCACGAGCCGGTTCGACGTCGGTGTCGCGAAGACCGACAGCAGTGCGGACACGCCCTCCGTCGTGACGACCGTCAAAGCGCTCTGCGAGCGCACCGGCCAAGCGATGCCCGCGACATACCGGCTGCGGACCGCGAGCGGTGGAGAGCACCTGCTCTTCACCACCTCGGACTGCATCCGGCGCCGAGTTCATCGCTCCCTCCACCGGCACCCCGGCGGGGGGCGGGTACGTCGTCGCCCCTCGCAGCACCGTCGACGGGCGCGCGTACGAGGTCATCGACCCCGCGCCGGTGGCTGCGAGGCCCGGATGCCTTCTGAGCGTTTTCAAACCCGCAGAGCGCCCACCCGGTCCCTGCGGCGCAAAGGCTCTCGCACAGACCCAGCAGCGGGCCAACGACCGGATCGACGCGGCGCTGCGGGAGTGGAACGAGCCGGAGTGACCCCGTCCCCGGGGGGACGGCTGGGGGACACACCCTGATCAGGGGTGGGATTCAGGTGAGACAACGTGGGATTCGGGGGCCTGTCGGCGCGCTCCGCAGCGACACTTGCACACACGCAGAAACCCCGCCCGACCTGGTGTTTAAGCAGGTCGGACGGGGTTTCCCGTCCTGTGGCGGCGCCAGGGTTCGAACCTGGGTAGGCTGAGCCGGCAGATTTACAGTCTGCTCCCTTTGGCCACTCGGGCACACCGCCTGGAACGACGCCTCGGATCCCGGCGAGGGGCTCCTTGGCGACGACGTAAACGATACCTGATGCCCAGGGGTGCTCCGCCACCTGGTTGATCAGCGCCGGGGGCGGGCAGGGGTGGCTAGGCTTTGTGCCGTACCCCAACGCATACGACGCAAGGAGCCACACGTCATGGCCGACTCCAGTTTCGACATCGTCTCGAAGGTCGAGCGGCAGGAGGTCGACAACGCCCTCAACCAGGCCGCCAAGGAGATCTCCCAGCGCTACGACTTCAAGGGCACGGGTGCGTCGATCTCCTGGTCCGGCGAGAAGATCCTCATGGAGGCGAACGGCGAGGAGCGGGTCAAGGCGATCCTCGACATCTTCCAGTCCAAGCTGATCAAGCGCGGGATCTCCCTGAAGTCGCTGGACGCGGGTGAGCCGCAGCTTTCCGGCAAGGAGTACAAGATCTTCGCCACGATCGAGGAGGGCATCTCCCAGGAGAACGCCAAGAAGGTGGCGAAGATCATTCGCGATGAGGGCCCGAAGGGCGTCAAGGCGCAGGTCCAGGGCGACGAGCTGCGTGTCAGCTCCAAGAGCCGTGACGACCTCCAGGCGGTGCAGGCGCTGATCAAGGGCAAGGACCTCGACTTCGCGGTGCAGTTCGCCAACTACCGGTAGGCGGTTCGCTGCCGTGTGCAGCGGGTCGCGGGCGGGGCGGGGCGTGCCGGTCGGCATGGCCCGCCCCGTTGCCATGTCCGGAAGGCCGGACGGGACCGGGCCGGGCGGTGCGGGTGCCCTCAGCGGTCCCGTCGTGGTGGTCGCGATCACCAGCAGCGGTCCCGCCGTCGCGGTCGCGGTCAGCGCCGGTCGCGGGAGTGGCCGAAGAGCAGCCGGTAGGCGATGAGCAGGACCAGGGATCCGGCGACGGCGGCGACCCAGGTGGCCGTGTCGTAGAAGTCCGTGCTGATGGGGCGGTCGAGGAAGCGGGACGACAGCCAGCCACCGAGGAATGCGCCCACGATGCCGATGAGGGTGGTGCCGACGATGCCGCCGGGGTCGCGGCCGGGCAGCAGCAGTTTGGCTATCGCGCCGGCCAGCAGTCCGAGAATGATCCAGCTGATGATGCTCATGTCGGCGAACCTACCTGTCAGTTGTCCTTGCAAGCCAGGACGCTCTGAGGCGGGGTGCGGTTGCCGGAGCGGGCCGCCGGTCTAGCGGGCGGCGAACGGCTGGTCGGTGCGGACGATCTCCTTGCCGAACGGCATCAGTGAGACCGGGATGAGCTTGAAGTTCGCGATGCCCAGCGGGATTCCGATGATCGTGACGCACAGGGCGATGCCGGTGCAGATGTGGCCGAGCGCGAGCCACCAGCCGGCCAGGATCACCCACAGGACGTTGCCGATGAGGGAGCCGCCCCCGGCGTCGTGACGGTCGACGACCGTGTAGCCGAAGGGCCAGAGGGCGTAGACACCTATGCGGAACGCGGCCACGCCGAAGGGGATGCCGATGATCGTGATGCAGAGCAGGAGCCCTGCGGCCATGTAACCGAGGAACATCCAGAGTCCGCACAGGACCAGCCATATGACGTTCAGGATTGTCTTCACGGTCGATACCCTGCCATCTGCTCGAGCCTGGCGATGCGTTCAGCCATGGGCGGGTGGGTGGAGAACATCTTGGACATGCCCTGGCCGGGTCGGAACGGGTTCGCGATCATCATGTGACTCGCGGTTTCCAGCCGTGGCTCGGGCGGGAGGGGAAGCTGTTTGGTGCCCGCCTCGAGCTTGCGCAGGGCGCCTGCGAGCGCGAGCGGGTCCCCGGTGAGCTGCGCTCCGGAGGCGTCGGCCTCGTACTCCCGGGAACGGCTGACGGCCAGCTGGATCACGGAGGCGGCGAGGGGGCCGAGGATCATGACCAGCAGCATCCCGAGGAGGCCGGGGCCGTCGTCGTCGTCGGAGCGTCCCACGGGGATGAGCCAGGCGAAGTTGACCAGGAACATGACGACGGAGGCCAGGGCGCCCGCGACGGACGAGATGAGGATGTCGCGGTTGTAGACGTGGCTGAGTTCGTGGCCGAGGACACCGCGAAGTTCGCGCTCGTCCAGGAGCTGGAGGATGCCCTCGGTGCAGCACACGGCGGCGTTGCGCGGGTTGCGTCCGGTGGCGAACGCGTTGGGGGCCTGCGTCGGGGAGATGTAGAGCCGTGGCATGGGCTGGCGCGCGGCGGTCGAGAGCTCGCGCACGATGCGGTAGAGCTGCGGGGCCTCGAATTCGCTGACGGGACGGGCCCTCATGGCACGCAGGGCGAGCTTGTCGCTGTTCCAGTACGCGTAGGCGTTGGTGGCGAGCGCGACGAACAGAGCCACGATCAGGCCTGTACGCCCGAAGAAGCTGCCGATGACGATGATGAGGGCCGAGAGGCCCCCGAGGAGTACAGCGGTTTTCAGCCCGTTGTGCCGGCGGTGCACGGTACGCCCTCCAAGTGGTGCAGCAGGGGAACCCTTGCTCTGTGGTGCTCCACTTCCAGTGGAGCCTCCCGTTCTGGTCAACGCGAGGCGAGGGGAGCTAGTTCCCTTGTGCGAGGAGGCCGGGGGCACAGGCAGCAGGGGCGGATCCGGTCGGATCCGCCCCTGGGCCGTACGGGTGGGTCTTGCCGCGCGGGCCGTTCCGGGCCCCGCGGCGGTGGGTCAGCGCTGGGCTGGGAGGCCGGCGAGCGCGCGGGCCTCGGCGTCCGGCTCGACCTCGCTGGTGCAGTGGGCGCAGCGGGTGGCGATCGCGGGGATCTCGGTGAAGCAGCGCGGGCAGTCGCGGAGGGCGGCCTTGATGTCGGCCTGCTTCTCCTCCTCCTTGGCGGTGAAACGGTTCTGGACCTTCGCCATGGGGAGGACGACCAGGAAGTAGAGGACCGCGGCGGTGATGATGAAGGCGATGGCGGCGCTGACGAACAGGCCGTAGGGGAACTTCACGCCGTCGACGGTGTAGGAGGCCTTGCTGAAGTCGCCCGTGCCACGGGTGAAGAGGCCGATCAGCGGCACGATGAACGCGTTGCTGAAGCCGGTGACCACGGCGGTGAAGGCGGCTCCCACGGCGAGGCCGATGGCCATGGAGATGACGTTCCCGCGAAGGATGAAGTCCTTGAACCCGTTCAGCACCGCTCTGGCTCCTCTGTGCTCTTCGTGTGTGCTCGTCGTGCGGCGCGTCGTGCGTGCCCTCTGCGTCCGCCGGTCGCTCGCCCGGCGTGCGTGCCCGGTCGCCCGGACGGTTCTTCTGCTCTGCCCCGGTCGCCCGGGCGGGTTCCGTGTGCTCTGCCCGGGTGACGCGTGCACGCAAGACCATGCCCTGTGGACGGGGCCACGGGCAAGCCGGTCGAAGTGGGTCAGAAGAGGCTGACGGCGGCGAAGCGAAGGATGAGCTGGGGTGCCCCGGAGAGTGTGATTCCGGTTACCGCCGTCAGAACGATCGCCAGGGTGAGAGGGGCGGGGATCCGATGCTGGTACGGGGCGGGCGCCTCCTCCGGGGCCGGAGTCGCCGTCGGCGTCCTGAACAGCGCCGCGGTCCACCGAAGGTAGTAGTACAGAGCGATCACGACGTTGACGGCCATGACGACGGCGAGCCAGCCGAGTCCCGCGTCCACGGCGGCGGAGAAAACCGTGACCTTGGCGAAGAGGCCGATGATGCCGGGCGGCAGGCCGGCGAGGCAGAGCAGGAAGAAGCCCAGGGCGAGCGCGGCCAGGGGCCGGGTCGCGTACAGGCCCTGGTAGTCGCTGAGCCGGTTGCCGGGGTGGCTGCGGGCGACGACGGCGGCCACCGCGAAGGCCCCCAGGTTCACCACGGCGTACATCAGGGCGTAGGCGACGGTGGAGCCGATCTGTTCGTCGCCCGAGTACGCGGCGGCGGCGATCGGCACGAGGAGGTAACCGGCCTGGCCGACGGAGGACCAGGCGAGGAGGCGCACCGCGCTGCGGGCGCGGGTGGCGTTCTGCCGGAGTGCGGCGACGTTGCCGATGGTCATGGTGAGCGCGGCGAGGACGGCCAGGGCCGGGCCCCAGACGTCGGCGTAGGCCGGGAAGCCGATCACCGTGACGAGGACGAGCCCGGAGAAGCCGACCGCCTTGCCGACGACCGAAAGGTAGGCGGCGATGGGCAGTGGGGCGCCCACGTAGGTGTCGGGGACCCAGAAGTGGAACGGCGCGGCGGCCGTCTTGAAGGCGAAGCCGACGAGCGTGAGGACGACGCCGGCCTCGGCCAGGGTTTCGAGCTGCCCGGGCACCTCGTCGAGGCGCGCGGCGATCTCCGTGAGGTGCATGGTGCCGGTGGCCGCGTAGACGAAGCTGACGCCGAGGAGCATGACGGCGGTGGCGACGACCGAGGAGAGGAAGAACTTCAGGGCCGCTTCGGAGGAGCGCCGGTCCCCGCGCTTGATACCGACGAGGGCGAACGCGGGGAGCGAGGCGACCTCCAGGGCGACGACGAGGGTCGCGAGGTCCCTGGAGGCGGGCAGGAGTGCCGCGCCGGCCGCGGAGGACAGCAGCAGGAACCAGAACTCGCCCGCCGGGAGCTTGCGTGTGTCGCCGATCGAGAGCAGCGCGGTGAGCAGGGCGCCGCCGAGCACGAGGGCCTGGATGACGAGGGCGAAGTGGTCCGCGGTGTAGCTGCAGGCGTGGGTACCGCCGGTGAGGCAGAAGGTGGAGCGGTCCCCGGCGCGCAACGGGACGAGCAGGGCGAGCGCGGCGACCAGCCCCGCGACGGCTCCGTAGCCGAGCAGCGGCTTGTGCCGTTCGCCGACGAAGAGGTCCGCGACGAGGACGAGGAGTGCCACGGACGCCGTGACGACGGGGGGTGCGACCGCGAGCCAGTCGACGGACTGGACGAGGCTCGCCGCCCCGGTTGCGCTGTCGGCTGCCACGGTCACGACTTGCCTCCTGCGAGGAGCTTCTGCACGGCCGGGTCGGTGAGGCCGAGGAGGACGGCGGGCCAGAGTCCGGCGAGGACGGTCAGGGCGGCGAGCGGGGTCCAGGCGGCGAACTCGTAGCGCTGGATGTCGGCGACCGGATGCGGATGCTCACGGTTCTCGCCCATGCAGACGCGGCGTACGACGATCAGCATGTACGCCGCCGTCAGCAGGGTTCCGAGGGCGCCGACGGACATGAAGGTGAGGAAGGCGGCCCGGTTGAGGCCTTCGGCGGGATCGAAGGCGCCGAACAGGGTGAGCATCTCGCCCCAGAACCCGGCGAGGCCGGGGAGTCCGAGCGAGGCGACCGCGGCGAAGGCGAGGAGGCCGCCCAGCCTGGGTGCGCGGCCGTAGAGGGCGGCTCCGGTGGCGCCTGACAGGGTGTCGAGGTCGGCCGTGCCGTAGCGCTCCTTGACCGCACCGACCAGGAAGAACAGCAGGCCGGTGATGAGGCCGTGGGCGATGTTGGCGAACAGTGCGCCGTTCACGCCGGTGGGGGTCATGGTCGCGATGCCGAGGAGGACGAAGCCCATGTGGCCCACGGAGGAGTAGGCGATCAGGCGCTTGAGGTCGCCCTTGGCGCCGGGGCGGGCGAGGGCGAGGCAGGCGAGGGAGCCGTAGATGATCCCGACGACCGCGAACGCCGCGAGGTACGGCGCGAAGGTCCGCATGCCGTCCGGGGTGACGGGGAGCAGGATGCGGACGAACCCGTAGGTGCCCATCTTCAGCATGACGCCGGCGAGGAGGACCGAGCCGACGGTGGGGGCCGCGGTGTGGGCGTCGGGCAGCCAGCTGTGCAGGGGCCACATCGGGGTCTTCACGGCCAGCCCGATCCCGATGGCGAGAACGGCGATGACCTGCACGGACGTGGTCAGGCCCCGGCCGTTGTCAGTGGCGAGTGCCACCATGTCGAAGGTGCCGCTCTTCAGTCCGATGAGGAGCAGCCCCAGCAGCATGATCACGGAACCGAGCAGTGTGTAGAGGATGAACTTCCAGGCGGCGGGCTGCTTCCGGTCGCCGCCCCAGCGGGCGATGAGGAAGTACATCGGGATGAGGACCATCTCGAAGGCCAGGAAGAACAGCAGCAGGTCGAGGACGGCGAAGGTGGCGAGGGTGCCGGACTCGAGGACGAGCACGAGAGCGACGAAGGCCTTCGGGGAGGGGCCCGCGGGGAGCTTGAAGTAGCTGTAGAGCGCGCAGAGGAAGGTCAGCAGCGCGGTCAGCACGAGGAGGGGGAGCGAGATGCCGTCGGTACCGAGGTGGATCCGCACGTCGAGTGCGGGGATCCAGCTGATGTCCGTGGTGGCCTGCATCTTCGACGGGTGGTCGTGGTCGAATCCCGCGGCCAGGACGAGCGCGGCGGCGAGGACGGCACCGGTGACGGTCACTCCGTGGCGGAGCACGGCCTGGTCGGGGTTCCTGCCCTTGAGCCCGGGCGGGGCGGGCAGGAGCGCAGCGACGGCCCCGAGGAGCGGGGCCACGACGATGAACGCCAGAAGGAACTGCATCACGGATGCGCTGATATCGAACACGGCTCACGCCCCGGCGTAGACGTTGGCAAAGACGACGGCGGCGATCGCCAGGACAAGGGTTCCGGCGAGCAGCGCGCCGAGGTAGGTCTGCACGTTGCCGGTCTGGGCGCGGCGGACGGCGGTGCCGAGTCCGCGGGCGATGCTGCCCGCGCCGCGTACGTAGGTGTCGACGACTTCGCGGTCCAGGAAGCGGACGAGCCGGGCGGCGGCTCCGACAGGGCGTACGAAGAGCGCCGTGTACACGGCGTCCAGGTGGAAGCCGCTGACCGCGTGGCGGTGGAGGGGGCCGAGCAGCAGCCGACCGGGGTCGGACGGGTCCGGGGCGCCCGCGATGGTGCCGTACGCCGCGGTGTGCGAGGTGATCGCCTCGACCTCCACGAGGGCGGGTTCGGCGTCGGGGTGGGCGGCGACCGCGCCGACCGGCGGGCGGTCGGCGAGCGCGGTGGTGTGGCGCCAGGTCCCGTAGGTGACGAGTCCGCCGACGAGTCCGACGCCGGTGGAGAGGACAGCCGTCGTGAGGGAGGGGGTGAGGCTGTGGCCGTCGAACCAGTCGGTGAGGGTGCCGGCGGCGAGACCGAAGGCGATCGTCGGGACGGCGAGGACCCAGAGGACCGAGTTCATCGCGACGGGCTGCTTGCCGTGGTCGGGGGCCTGGGGGCCGCGCCCGCGGAAGGCGAGGAGCCACAGCCGGGTGGCATAGGCGGCGGTGAGGACCGCTGCGGCGAGACCCGCGACGAGGATCGTCCAGCCCGCCGCGGCGGGTGCGACGTCGCGGTCTCCGAAGGCTGTGTGCTCGGCGGCGACGAGGACGGCTTCCTTGGAGAAGAAGCCGGCGAACGGAGGGATGGCGGCCAGCGCGAGGAGCGCGACGGTCATCGTCCAGTAGGCGTCGGGGATGCGCTTGCTCAGGTTGCCCATGCGGGACATGGCGGCCAGTGAGTTGGTGCCCGCCGCGTGGATGACGACACCGGCCGCGAGGAAGAGGACGGCCTTGAACGCACCGTGCGAGATGAGGTGGAAGACGGCGGCGCCGCGGTCGCCGACGGCCAGGGCGCCGGACATGTAGCCGAGCTGACCGATCGTCGAGTAGGCGAGGACGCGCTTGATGTCGTCCTGCGCGAGCGCGGCGAGCCCGGAGCCGATCATCGTGACAGCGGCCATCACGGCGAGGACGACGAGGGCCGCGCCCGAGGCGGCGAAGACGGGGAGGAGCCGGGCCACGAAGTAGATGCCGGCGGCGACCATCGTCGCGGCGTGGATGAGCGCCGAGACGGGTGTGGGGCCTGCCATCGCGTCGGGCAGCCAGGTGTGCAGGGGGAACTGCGCGGACTTGCCGGCGACTCCGGCGAGGAGCAGCAGCGCGATGAGGGTGGGGTGGTCGAGTCCGCCGTTACGGACTGCGGCCAGGATCCCGGTGATGCGGAAGGTGCCGGTGTCCGCGGCGAGGGCGAACAGACCGATGAGGAAGGGGACGTCACCGAGCTTGGTGACGAGGAAGGCCTTGAGCGAGGCGCTGCGGGCCTCGGGGGTCTCCCAGTAGTGGCCCACCAGGAAGTACGAGCAGATGCCCATGATCTCCCAGCCGACCAGGAGCACCATCAGGTCGCCGGAGTAGACGACGAGCAGCATCGCGGAGGTGAAGAGGGAGACGAGGGCCGCGTACGAGGGGTAGCGGACGTCGTCCTTGAGGTAGGCCGTCGAGTAGATCTGTACGCAGGTGGCGACGAGCCCGACGAGGACGGCGACGAGGACGGCGAAGCCGTCCAGGTGCAGAGCCAGGTCGATCGGCACCGACCCGGTCGGGGTGAGCTCCGTCGCCGCGTCGATGGCCGGGCCGCCGCCCTGGCGTGCGGCGACCACTACGGCGAGCGCCGCTGCGGCAAGGGTGGGAAGCACGGCAAGGGGGCGGACGAAGCCGGGCGCGGTCCGGCCCAGGAGAAGTCCTGCCGCGGCGCCCAGGAAGGGGAGGAGGGGGACGAGGACGGCGAGGGTCGTGGTGGTCACGCGGTGGCCTCTGCCTTCTTTGCCTTCCCTGCCGGAGCAGTGGCCTGGTCTGCGGTGATGCCGCCGTCCGCGTCCCCGTCGTCGGGGAGGGTCTCGGCGGCGTCGGTCTCCGCGGTGTCACGGAGGCGGTCGACGTCCGAGCTGCCGCGGTTGCGGTAGACGGCCAGGACGATCGCGAGACCGATGCCGATCTCGGCCGCGGCGATGGCGATCGTGAAGAGGGTGAGGGCCTGGCCGGAGTGCAGGGTGTCGCGGAGCCAGACGTCGAAGGCGACCAGGTTGAGGTTGACGGCGTTGAGCATGAGCTCGACGGACATCAGGACGAGGATCGCGTTGCGGCGGGCGAGCACCCCGTAGAGCCCGGTGCAGAAGAGGAGGACGGCAAGGACGGCGGGATAGGCGAGGTGCATCAGCTCTTGTCCTCCCGGTTCGCGACGGGCCGATCCGCTCCGGCGACGGGCCGGTCCGCTCGGGCGCCGGGCCGATCCGCTCCGGCGACGGGCCGGTCCGCTCGGCTACCGGGCCGGGACGCCGGGGCACCCGGCCTGGGCACCCGTCCGTGCGACCGGTCCGCGGCGCCGTCCTGCCGGTTCTTGCGGGACAGGACGATCGCACCCACGAGGGCGGCCAACAGCAGGACGGAGAGTGCTTCGAAGGGCAGGACCCAGTGCCTGAAGAGAAACTCGCCGGAGGCCTTGGTCGAGCCCTGGGCGGGTCCGTCCAGGTCGATCCAGGTCGTACGGAAGGCGTCCACGACGACCCAGACGAGAGCCCCGGCGGCGGCGAGGGAGGCCGCGAGCGCTATCCACCGGTTGCCGGTGTCGGCGTCCGGGGAACGGCCGATGGGAGCTCTGGTGAGCATCAGTCCGAAGAGGAGGAGGACGACGACGGAACCGACGTAGATGAGGACCTGCACCCATGCGATGAACTCGGCCGTGAGGAGGAGGTACTCCACGGCGATGCCGCCGAGCGCGACGACGAGCCAGAGGGCCGCGTGCACGAGCTGCTTGGTCGTGACGGTGACGAGGGCCGCCCCGAACGTGGCGAGACCGACGAGGAGGAAGGCGATCTCGACGCCGGTCGGAGAGAGGAAGCCGGGGTGCCCGGCGGTGGCCGCGAGGCTGCTCACTCCTGCCCCTCCTGTTCTTCCGTCCGGCCTGGCTGGTCCGCTGCCCGGCGCTGCTGGGTCTCCTGCCCTGGCTGGGCTTCGGGTGTCTCGCGCGCCTGCTGGGTCTGCGGGGCCTCCTGGGCCTCTTGGGCCTGGAGCTTGTCAGCCGTCTTGCGGGCCGCGGCGATCTCCTTGGGTTCCTCGGCTCCCGGATCCAGCGCGGGCGGCTCGGGGACGGTCCACATCCACTCGCGGAGCTTGTCGCGCTCGTGGGTGAGTTCGTGGATGTCCGTCTCCGCGTACTCGAACTCGGGCGACCAGAAGAGCGCGTCGAAAGGACACACCTCGATGCAGATACCGCAGTACATACAGAGGGCGAAGTCGATGGCGAAGCGGTCGAGGACGTTGCGGCTGCGCTCGCGACCGCCGGGGGCGGCCGGGGGCACCGTCTCCTTGTGGGAGTCGATGTAGATGCACCAGTCGGGGCACTCGCGGGCGCACAGCATGCAGACCGTGCAGTTTTCCTCGAACAGCCCGATGACCCCGCGGCTACGGGGCGGCAGTTCGGGCTGGACGTCGGGGTACTGCGCGGTGACCGTGCGCTTCGTCATGGTCCGCAGGGTGACGGCGAGGCCCTTGGCCAGGCCTGAGCCGGGGATCGGGGGCACTAGTTGATCGCCACCTTCACGATTCCGGTGAGCGCGATCTGCGCGAGAGCGAGGGGGATGAGCGTGGTCCAGGCGAGCTTCTGCAGCTGGTCCTCGCGCAGGCGCGGGTAGGTGACCCGCAGCCAGATGACGACGAACGCGAGGACGGCGGTCTTCAGCAGGGTCCAGACCCAGCCGAGCCCGTCCGCACCGAGCGGGCCGTGCCATCCGCCGAGGAAGAGAACGGTCGTCAGACCGCACAGGACGACGATCCCGGCGTACTCGGCGAGCAGGAACAGGGCGAAGCGGAGACCCGTGTACTCGGTGTACGCGCCGAAGATGATCTCCGAGTCGGCCACCGGCATGTCGAAGGGCGGACGCTGCAGTTCGGCGAGCCCCGCCACGAAGAACACCAGGGCGCCGACGATCTGCCAGGGCAGCCACCACCACTCGAACGCGTCGAGGATGCCGGGCAGTGAGACGGTGCCGGCCGCCATGGCCACGGAGGCGGCGGCGAGCAGCATCGGCAGTTCGTAGGCGAGCAGCTGCGCGGCGGTGCGGAGGCCGCCCAGGAGCGAGAACTTGTTGGCCGATGCCCAGCCCGCCATCAGCGAGCCGAGCACGCCGACCCCCATGACGGCGAGCACGAAGAAGATGCCCGCGTCGACGACCTGGCCCACGGCCCCTTCACCGGGGCCGATGGGGATTGCGAGGATCACGAGGAGGTACGGGAGCAACGCGACGGCGGGGGCCAGTTGGAAGATACGGCGGTCCGCGTCGGCCGGGACGACGTCTTCCTTCTGCGCGAACTTCACCCCGTCCGCGACGAGCTGGGCCCAGCCGTGGAAGCCGCCCGCGTACATGGGGCCGAGTCGGCCCTGCATGTGGGCCATCACCTTGTGCTCGGCCTGTCCCACGATGAGCGGGACGACCATGAACACGGCAAAGACGATGACGAGGCGGAGGGCGACGTCGAGTACGTCGTTCACGCGGTATCGCCTCCGGCGGGACGGTCGGGGTGTTCGGGGTGTTCGCTGTCTTCGGGCTGTTCGGCGGGCCTGGCCGGACGCTCGGGGCGGGCCGGGCTGTCGGGGTCTACGGGCCTCTCGGCGGCGTCGGCACCGTCCGCCCTGGCGGTCCTGTCCGTCCCGGCGGTCTCGTCCGCCCTGGTGGCCTTGTCCGTGCGGGCAGTCTCGTCCTTCCCGGTGGCCTTGTCCGTGCGGGCAGTCTCGTCCGTCCCGGTGGTCTCATGGGTGCCGTCGGTCCCACCGTCAGTGCCGCCGGAGCCCTCGGTCTTCGGTTCGGCCTCCGGCTTCGGGGCCGGCTCGGCCTCCGGCTGCGGCTGAAGGTTCTCAACTTCCGGCTTCTCAGTCTCCGCTGCCGCCTCGGGCTTCTGCTGCGACTGCTTCCCGGGCCGACCAGCCGGGGCCTCGAACGCGGGGCGGGGATCGTGCCAGGGGGCGTCCGTGCTGCCGGCAGCCCTCCTCTCACGCGCCGCACCGGTTCCGCTCCCCGCGGCGTCCGTGCCCGTCCCGCTTCCCTCGGCGTCCGTGTCTGCCGGGGCCGTCGGGCCCGGGGCCTGGCTCGCCGAGCCCTGGGATGCGCTGCGGTTACGGCGTGGCGGTGCCGTCCGGGGCGTCCCCACAGCCTCAGCGGTCTCCGCGGCGCCCGACGCGCCTGCGCCCGACGCACCCGCACCCGCACCCGCGGCACCCGCACCCGGCGCACCCGAGGCGTCCGGAGCCGCGGCGGGCCGCTGTGCGGCCGAGCCCTCGCTCACGCTGCGGGTCCGGCGCGCCGGACGGTCGCCCGCCGCGCGCGCTCCCCGGGCGGGCCGTGCGGGAGCGGGCGGAAGCTGCCCCTTGAGCGGGCCCCACTCGTTCGGGTCGGGCACACCCGGCGGCAGCATCGTGCGCCGCTTGGGCCCACCGTGCTCGGACTCGCCCGGCTCCTTCGCGCCCGGCCAGGCCTTGGCGACCCGTGCCGCCAGGACGAAGTCCTTGCGCAGCGGGTGCCCCTCGAAGCTCTCGGGCAGCAGCAGAGGCACCAGGTGGGGGTGCCCCTCGAAGCCGACGCCGAACATCTCGTGCGTCTCGCGTTCGTGCCACGCCGCCCCCGCGTAGACGCCGACGGCGCTGGGCAGGACGGGGGCTTCGTGCGGGACGGTCGTGCGGACCAGCAGGCGTCGCACCCTGCCCTCGCCGAGAGCGGCGACATGGGCGCAGACCCGGAAGCCGGTGCCGGGTTCGTCGACCGCGCTCAGCCAGTCGAAGTAGGTGCAGCCCAGCTCGTCGCGCGCCGTTTCGAGGGCTGTGGTCCAGGAGGCGGCGGGGACGTCGACGGTCAGCAGGTCGTACGCGTACGTGGCCGTGGCATCGGCGCCGAAGACGTCGGCGACCGCGTCCGGCAGCCGGTCGTAGGTGTCGGCGCCTGTCATGTCCGCTCCTCCCCCGGCGTCTTGGGAGCGGCGACGAGCCCACTGCGCAGGGCGGCGGTCGAGGGCCGGCCGGCGTCCGGTGCGCCGTACCGCTCGGCCAGCGATTCCCGGGCGATCTTCTCCTGGAGCTTGAGGATGCCCTGGAGGAGCGCCTCGGGCCGTGGCGGGCAGCCGGGCACGTACACGTCGACGGGGATGATCTGGTCGACGCCCTTGGTCACGGAGTACGAGTCCCAGTACGGCCCGCCGCAGTTGGAGCAGGCACCGAAGGAGATGACGTACTTCGGCTCGGGCATCTGCTCGTACAGACGTTTCACCGCCGGGGCCATCTTGTCCGTGACCGTGCCCGAGACGACCATCAGGTCGGCCTGCCGGGGGCCTGGTGCGAACGGGATGACGCCGAGCCGGATGAAGTCGTGCCGGGCCATGGACGCGGCGATGAATTCGATGGCGCAGCAGGCGAGTCCGAAGTTGAAGACCCAGAGGCTGTAGCGGCGGCCCCAGTTGAGGACCACCTTCATCGGTTCGGGCGCGAGCCGGGAGAGCACGCCGAGCTTCTTCGGCTCGGGCAGTCGTGTCGGATCGGGCAGCGACACGGGGGGTTCGGGGTTCGGCCGGCTCGTCACGCCCATTCGAGGACGCCCTTCTTCCATGCGTAGAGCAGTCCCACGGCCAGGAAACCGAGGAAGATGAACATCTCCACCAGCGTCGTCGCACCGTATCCGGGGGCCGCGAAGACGGTCGCCCACGGGAACAGGAAGATCGAGTCGACGGCGAAGATCACGTACAGGAAGGCGTACACGTAATAGCGAACCTGGGTGTGGGCCCAGCCCTCCCCCACGGGGTCCACGCCGCATTCGTACGTGAGGAGTTTCTCCGGCGTCGGGACCACGGGCCTCAGCAGACGGCCGGCCCCGAAGGCGACGGCGACGAACAGCACGCCGACGACGGCGAGCAGTCCGACCACTGAGTAGCTCTGGAAGTAGTCCGACGCGAGAACGGTCGGTCCCGGCACGTCCGCCACGTCCGCCCCTCGCTCCCTAGCCTGTTCGACGGTCTGTACGCACGGGAGTCTAGGCCCTGTTAAAGAGACGGTAAGCAGCCCCGTCGCACAACGGGTGATGCGAGTGGGACGCGGGCGGCGGCACGGCAGGTGGGGTTATCCCTACTCCGCCTCACCCACGAACCCCATGGCGTGGGCGCGCCCCGCCCGGCACGCTGGTCGTATGACCATGAGCCCCTCCCTGCCGGACAACGACCGGCCGCCACCCGCGCGCTTCGCCTTCGACCGGTGGACCTGGAAGGAGATCGCGTATCTCCTGGCCAACCTGCCGATGGCGATCGCCGGTTTCGTCTACACCGTGTTCCTGGTCGGCGTGGGTGCCGGGCTCTCCGTCACCGTGATCGGGCTGCCGCTACTCGCCCTCGGGTTGCAGGGCGCGCGGGGTCTCGGCCGGGCGGAGCGCGGACGGGCGCGGGCGATGCTCGGGTTGCGGATCGAGGAGCCGAGCCCGATGCCGCGCGGCCGCAGGTCCGGGGGCTTCTTCGCCTGGCTGTGGGCGGGGCTGAAGGACCCGGTGGGCTGGAGGGCGTTGCTGTATTCGTTCATGCGGCTGCCGTGGGGCGTGGCGACGTTCGCCGTGACGCTCGCGAGCCTGTTCGTCCTGTGGCCGGTGCTGCCGTACATCGCGCGCGCCCTGACGAACGCGGACCGCGCGATGGCACGTGCCCTTCTCTCGCCCTCCGACGAGCTGGAGCGCAGGATCGCCGAGCTGGAGTCGGACCGTGGCGTGGTCGTCGACACGGCGGCGGCGGACCTGCGCCGCATCGAACGCGACCTCCACGACGGCGCACAGGCGCGCCTCGTCGCCCTCGCCATGGGCCTGGGCCTGGCGAAGGAGAAGCTCACCGACGACCCGGAAGCCGCCGCCCGCATGGTCGACGAGGCACACGGCGAGGTCAAGGTCGCCCTCCAGGAACTCCGCGACCTCGCCCGCGGCATCCACCCCGCCGTCCTCACCGACCGCGGACTGGACGCCGCCCTCTCCGCCATCGCCTCCCGCTGCACCGTCCCCGTGACCGTGTCCGTCCAGCTGACGGGCCGCCCGGCGGAGGCCATCGAGGGCATCGCGTACTTCACGGTCTCCGAGCTGCTCCAGAACGTCAGCAAGCACAGCCGGGCCCGTGCGGCTTCCGTCGACGTGTGGCGGTCGGGCGACCGGCTGCTGCTCCAGGTCCGGGACGACGGGACCGGCGGTGCCCGGCTCGACGGCGGTACGGGCATGTCGGGGCTGGCGGAGAGGCTGGGAGCGGTCGACGGGCTGTTCGTCGTCGATTCCCCGGAGGGCGGCCCCACCACCGTCACCGCGGAGCTGCCGTGGCGCGACCGCACCGCCACGACGGCCAAGCACGTAGAACCGGCGTGACCCAAGCCGCAGCGGGCGCCGGGCCCGGCGCCATGGTGGGGAAAACCCCCTGCCGGATACGGAGACCGTCCTCATGGTGCGAGATCCCCCGGCACAGCAGTCTTGAGACATCAGCCGTCATATCGGCCCGCGGGGCACTCCCGCTCATCAGAAACGGACGGACGCCACTCATGGCCACGGCATACGGACCGGACACGCGGGACCACCACAGGCCCGGCAGCACCGGGCCGGGGAGCCACCCCCCGGCGAAGCACCTCCTCCCCGCGGGGCTGCGCGCGCCCTTCGAGGGCCGCACCTGGCGCGAGCTGGGCTATGTGCTCCTGAGCCTGCCGATCAGCGTGGTGCTGTTCAGTTTCGCGATCACCATGGTGTCGCTCGGACTGGGCATGCTGATCACCTTCCTCGGCATCCCGATCCTCGCCGCCGGCCTGGCGATGTGCCGCGGGTTCGGCGCGATGGAGCGCGGCCGGGCGCGCGCGATGCTGGGGCTCGACGTCGCGGATCCCGCCCCGGTACGCGGGAAGGGCGGCCTGATGTCCTGGGTGGGGACGGTGCTGAAGAGCGGGGTGTCCTGGCGGCACCTGCTCTACTGCGTCCTGCACATGCCGTGGGCGGTGTTCGCGTTCAACGTCGCGGTCGTCTTCTGGGCGTACGGCCTGGCGGCCCTGACGTATCCGCTGTGGCGCTGGGTCTTCCCGGCGTACGCGGGCACCGACGGCATACAGCTGTACGGGGACAGGACCCATCAGGTCTACCTCGACTCCCCCGCCGAGATGGCGGTCACCAGCGGTCTCGGCCTGGTCCTCGTCCTGGTCTCGCCGTGGCTCGTCCGTGGCCTGGTGTCCGTGGACCGGGCGATGGTACGGGGCCTGCTCGGCCCCTCCAGGCTGGCCAGCAGGGTCTCCGAGCTGGAGTCGGACCGTGGCGTGGTCGTCGACACCGCGGCGGCGGACCTGCGCCGCATCGAACGCGACCTCCACGACGGCGCACAGGCGCGCCTCGTCGCCCTCGCCATGGATCTGGGCCTGGCGAAGGAGAAGCTCACCGACGACCCGGAAGCCGCCGCCCGCATGGTCGACGAGGCACACGGCGAGGTCAAGGTCGCCCTCCAGGAACTCCGCGACCTCGCCCGCGGCATCCACCCCGCCGTCCTCACCGACCGCGGACTGGACGCCGCCCTCTCCGCCATCGCCTCCCGCTGCACCGTCCCCGTGACCGTGGTGGTGGACCTGGAGTCGCGGCCGGCGCAGGCGATCGAGGGGATCGCGTACTTCACGGTCTCCGAACTGCTCCAGAACGTCAGCAAGCACGCCCGGGCCACCCGGGCCTCGGTCGACGTGTGGCGCGCGGGCGAGCGGCTGATGCTCCAGATCAGCGACAACGGGCAGGGCGGGGCCGATGTCTCCGGGGGCAGTGGCCTGGCCGGGCTGGCCGAGCGGCTGGACGCGGTCGACGGCGTGCTCGTCGTCGACTCGCCCACCGGCGGCCCGACGACCGTCACGGCGGAGCTGCCCTGGCGTGGCTGACACCGCCCGTCGCGGGCCACCGGCCCGGTACCGGCCACCGCCGGGCCCGGGCTCCGTGCGGGCCACCCACGCAGTGCCCCGGCCGCCATCACGGCGGCCGGGGCACTGCGGCGCGTCCGGTGCGTCCGGCAACGGCTCCGAGGGCGCGTCCGGTGACACCCGGCAACGCTTCCGGCGGCGCGTCCGGACGCAGGCCCCGCGACGGTCCGGACGGTCCGGACGGCACGGAACACCGGTGTACGGCGCATCCGGGCACCGATGCTGGAATGCTGGGCACACAGGGCGGCGCACGCCGAGCGGCGTACGCACGAGGCACCGACAGTGGGGGACACAACGTCGTGGAGGAAAGAGTGCGGGTCGTCATCGCCGAGGATTCGGTGCTGCTCCGGGAGGGGCTCACCCGGCTGCTGACCGATCTCGGGCACGATGTCGTCGCGGGGGTGGGGGACGCCGAGGCACTGATCAAGACGGTGGCCGACCTCGCGGCGCAGGACGAGCTGCCCGATGTGGTCGTCGCCGACGTGCGCATGCCGCCGACCCACACCGACGAGGGGGTGCGTGCGGCGGTGCGGCTGCGGAAGGACTACCCCCGCATCGGGGTGCTGGTGCTCTCGCAGTACGTCGAGGAGGAGTACGCCACCGAACTGCTGGCGGGCAGCAGCCGCGGGGTGGGCTATCTGCTGAAGGACCGGGTGGCCGAGGTCAGGGAGTTCGTGGACGCCGTGGTCCGGGTGGCGCAGGGCGGTACCGCGCTGGACCCGGAGGTGGTGGCGCAGCTGCTGGGCCGGAGCCGCAAGCAGGACGTGCTGGCGGGGCTCACGCCGCGCGAGCGGGAGGTCCTCGGACTGATGGCGGAAGGGCGTACGAATTCGGCCGTCGCCCGGCAGCTCGTGGTGAGCGACGGGGCCGTGGAGAAGCACGTCAGCAACATCTTCCTGAAACTCGGCCTGTCGCCCAGCGACGGGGATCATCGCCGCGTTCTGGCCGTTCTGACCTACCTGAAGTCCTAGCGGCGCGATGATCTTTCGGCGATGATCTGGATGATCCACCCCTGGTCGACCGAAACTCAAGGCCTAGGACGAAAGGACGAGTATCGCCCGCCGGGATGCCCGTACCCCCTGGTGACCGGGGCCCCGGGAATATGGCCGTCACGAATTCCTGTCCGGAAAACGCGTCCACCATATGACCGGTCCGAGGAAGGCGACCCTTACAGAAGTAGGGTGGTGCCTGGACCGCCGGCGGGCCGGCCGGTCCTCGAGCCGCCGCCCCAGGGAGGTCCAGTTCAGTGACCAGCCAGGTCAGTAGCCCAGCCGGTAAGTCCGATGAGGCCAGCGAGGCTGTCGTCGGGGAGCAACGCGCCCCGCACATTGATCGTACGGGCGCCATCGAGAAGGAAGTCCGTCGTCTCGACCGGGTGATCATCCGTTTCGCGGGTGACTCCGGTGA
The DNA here is from genome assembly GCF_040611875.1 of Streptomyces sp. NPDC006516. Lineage (NCBI taxonomy): Bacteria > Bacillati > Actinomycetota > Actinomycetes > Kitasatosporales > Streptomycetaceae > Streptomyces > Streptomyces sp. NPDC006516. The sequence continues at coordinate 351,188 of NZ_JBEXPD010000002.1, read as the reverse complement.
CGGCATGCAGCTCACAGGTGACCGCTTCACGTCGGAGACGGCGTCGTTCGGGAACGACCTGTCGACGCTGCCGAACTTCCCGGCCGAGATCCGGGCGCCCGCAGGCACCCTTCCGGGTGTGTCGTCGTTCCAGCTGCATTTCGCGGACCACGACATCCTCACTCCGGGTGACGCACCGAATGTGCTGGTCGCGATGAATCCCGCCGCACTGAAGGCGAATATCGCCGATGTGCCACGCGGGGCCGACATCATTGTGAACACCGACGAATTCACCAAGCGCCCCATGGCGAAAGTCGGATATGACGAGTCCCCTCTCGAGGACGGGTCCCTGGAGGCGTACAACGTCCACCCGGTGCCCTTGACGACATTGACGATCGAGGCACTCAAGGAGTTCGGGCTTTCCCGCAAGGAGGCCGAGCGGTCGAAGAATATGTTCGCGCTCGGGCTGTTGTCCTGGATGTACAACCGTCCGACCGAGGGGACGGAGGCATTCCTCCGGTCCAAGTTCGCCAAGAAGCCGGACATCGCCGAGGCGAACGTGGCGGCCTTCCGTGCGGGCTGGAATTTCGGTGAGACGACGGAGGATTTCGCCGTCTCGTACGAGGTCGCACCGGCGTCACAGGCATTCCCCACGGGCACCTACCGCAATATCTCGGGGAACCTCGCCCTGTCGTACGGCCTGATCGCGGCGGGCCGGCAGGCCGAGCTGCCGGTCTATCTGGGGTCCTATCCGATCACTCCGGCGTCGGACATTCTGCATGAGCTCAGCAAGCACAAGAACTTCGGCGTGCGGACGTTCCAGGCGGAGGACGAGATCGCCGGGATCGGGGCGGCGCTCGGCGCCGCGTTCGGCGGGTCCCTGGGGGTGACGACCACGTCAGGTCCGGGTGTGGCGCTGAAGTCGGAGACGATCGGGCTGGCGGTCTCGCTGGAACTGCCGCTGCTGATCATCGACATCCAGCGCGGCGGCCCCTCCACCGGTCTGCCGACCAAGACCGAGCAGGCGGATCTGCTTCAGGCCATGTACGGGCGTAACGGCGAGGCACCGGTGCCGATCGTGGCGCCGAGGACCCCGGCGGACTGCTTCGACGCCGCCCTGGACGCCGCCCGCATCGCGCTGACCTACCGGACGCCGGTGTTCCTGCTCTCCGACGGCTACCTGGCGAACGGCTCCGAGCCGTGGCGGATCCCCGAGGCCGACAGTCTTCCGGATCTGCGGACGCGGTTCGCGAGCGGCCCGAACCACGAACTCGCCGACGGCACCGAGGTGTTCTGGCCGTACAAGCGGGACCCGGAGACCCTGGCGCGCCCCTGGGCCGTACCGGGCACCCCCGGGCTCGAACACCGGATCGGCGGGATCGAGAAGCAGGACGGCACGGGCAACATCTCCTACGATCCGGCCAACCACGACTTCATGGTCCGCACCCGTCAGGCGAAGGTCGACGGCATCGAGGTCCCCGACCTGGAGGTCGACGACCCGGCCGGCGCGAGGACCCTGGTCCTGGGCTGGGGTTCGACGTACGGGCCCATCACCGCGGCGGTACGGCGGCTCCGCGCGGGCGGAGAGAGCATCGCGCAGGCCCACCTGCGCCATCTCAACCCGTTCCCCCGGAATCTCGGTGAGGTGCTGAAGCGGTACGACAAGGTCGTCGTCCCGGAGATGAATCTCGGTCAGCTCGCGATGCTGATCAGGGCCAAGTACCTCGTGGACGCCCAGAGTTACAACCAGGTCAACGGAATGCCGTTCAAGGCCGAGCAGCTCGCCACAGTCCTCAAGGAGGCCATCGGTGCCTGACACAAACGCCAACGAGCTCCTCCAGCTGGTCCCCAAGGCCGAGGGCAAGCAGTCCATGAAGGACTTCAAGTCCGACCAGGAGGTGCGCTGGTGCCCGGGCTGCGGTGACTACGCGGTCCTCGCGGCCGTGCAGGGCTTCATGCCCGAACTGGGGCTGGCCAGGGAGAACATCACGTTCGTCTCCGGCATCGGCTGTTCGTCCCGCTTCCCGTACTACATGAACACCTACGGGATGCACTCCATCCACGGCCGCGCGCCCTCCATCGCGACGGGCCTGGCCACCTCCCGGCGCGACCTGTCCGTCTGGGTCGTCACCGGGGACGGCGACGCCCTGTCCATCGGCGGCAACCACCTCATCCACGCCCTGCGCCGCAACGTCAACCTCAAGATCCTGCTGTTCAACAACCGGATCTACGGGCTGACCAAGGGCCAGTACAGCCCCACGTCCGAGGTCGGCAAGATCACCAAGTCGACGCCGATGGGCTCGCTCGACGCCCCCTTCAACCCGGTCTCGCTGGCGCTGGGCGCCGAGGCGTCATTCGTCGCCCGCACGGTCGACTCGGACCGCAAGCACCTCACGAGTGTGCTGCGGGCTGCGGCGGAGCACCCGGGCACCGCCCTGGTGGAGATCTACCAGAACTGCAACATCTTCAACGACGGCGCCTTCGAGGTCCTCAAGGACAAGGAGCGGGCCGAGGAGGCGGTCATCCGCCTCGAACACGGCAAGCCGATCCGCTTCGGGGCCGACGGCGGGAAGGGCGTCGTCCGCGACCCTTTGACGGGCGACCTGAGCGTCGTCACGGTGACGGAGGAGAACCAGTCACGCGTCCTCGTGCACGATGCCCACAATCCCAGCCCCACGACGGCGTTCGCGCTGTCCCGGCTGGCCGACGCCGACACGCTGCACCACACGCCGATCGGCGTCCTGCGCAGCGTGGAGCGCCCGGTCTACGACGCGCTCATGTCCGACCAGCTCGACGCCGCGATCGAGCAGCACGGCAAGGGTGACCTGAGCGCCCTGCTGGCGGGCAACGACACCTGGACCGTGGTCGGCTGACCGGCCGTCACTCCTGATCACCGAGGCCCGGAGCCGGTCGGCTCCGGGCCTCGTCGTATGCCTCGCGGGCCGTCTCGACCGCGTCCAGCCGGCGCTCCGTCCACCTGGCGAGCCCCCAGACCTGCTCCGCGGCCTCCCTGCCGAGCGGGGTGAGCGAGTAGTCCACCCGCGGCGGGATGACGGGCTTGGCGTCCCGGTGCACGAAGCCGTCACGCTCCAGCGTCTGGAGCGTCTGGGCCAGCATCTTCTCGCTGACCCCGCCCACGGCCCGGCGCAGCTCGCTGAAGCGGTGCGGGCGTTCGAGCAGTGTCGCGAGCACGAGCACCCCCCAGCGGCTGGTGACGTGTTCGAGGACCAGCCGGGAGGGGCACATCGGCTGGTTCACGCTGGGGGTTCTGCTCATACTTACGTCCACACCAGTACCTTACTTCAAAGTTGGTACTTTCGGATAGAAAGTGCACCTCCTACAGTGAGTGCAGAGAGTCCGTTCCCAGGATCAGCGCACGCATCACCAGGAGAAACGCATGAGCATCGTCGTCACAGGAGCAACAGGACAGCTCGGCCGTCTCGTCGTCGAGCGGCTGCTCGCCGAGGTCCCGGCGGAATCGATCGCCGCGGTCGTCCGCGACAAGGAGAAGGCCGCGCCTCTCGCCGCCCGGGGCGTCGAGATCCGTGTCGCCGACTACGACCGGCCCGAGACCCTCGCCGGCGCCTTCCGCGCCGGTGACCGCGTGCTGCTGGTCTCCGCCGACCAGGTCGGCCGGCGTATCCCCCAGCACACCGCGGTGATCGACGCCGCCAAGGCCGCGGGTGTGGCGCAGCTCGCGTACACGGGCGTACTGGGCGGCCCGGACGCGGACTTCGAGCTGGCCGCCGAGCACAAGGAGACCGAGCGGCTGATCCTCGACTCCGGGATCCCCCACACCTTCCTGCGCAACGGCTGGTACACCGAGAACTACACCGCGAACCTGGCGCCGGTCCTGGAGCACGGCGCCGTCGTCGCCAACGCCGGCGAGGGCCGCATCGCCTCCGCCACACGCGGGGACTACGCGGCCGCCGCGGCCGCCGTACTGACCGGTGAGGGACACCTCGGCGCGACGTACGAGCTCAGCGGGGACACCGCGTGGTCGCTGGCCGAGTACGCGGCCGTGGTGTCCGAGGCCACGGGCAAGGAGATCGTCTACAACAACGTCCCGGCCGCCACGCATCAGGAGATCCTCGTCGGCGCCGGTCTGCCCGAGCCCTTCGCGGCGATCCTCGTCGACGTCGACGCGGCGATCGAGCGCGGCCTGCTGGCCGGGACGAGCGGGGACCTGGCCCGCCTGATCGGCCGGCCGACCACTCCCCTGGCCGAGACGGTCGCCGAGGCACTCGCCACCGCCTGAGCCGGCCGCCGAGGCACCCGGCCGAGTCGGTCGCCGACGCACCCGGCACCGCCTGAGCGGGCGGCCATCCGCTCGGTGTCACGACCGTTTCCGTGAGACGGCTATGACACGGAGCCCTCGCGGCGCTACCGTCGTGCAGTCGGACGATCGCCGACCAGGAGTGCCGGGAGGGCCCGTGGACGGGAAGAACGAACAGCGGGCAGGCCTGCTGTACGGAATAGGCGCGTACGGGATGTGGGGGCTCGTGCCCCTCTTCTGGCCGCTGCTGGAACCGTCTGGTGCGGTGGAGATCCTCGCCCACCGCATGGTCTGGTCGCTGGGTGTCGTCGGGATCGCCCTGCTGTTCCTGCGCCGCTGGGCCTGGATCGGCGAGCTCGTCCGCCGGCCCCGGCGGCTGGGGCTGATCGCGATCGCCGCGACCGTCATATCGGTCAACTGGGGGCTCTACATCTGGGCCGTCAACAACGGCCACGTCGTCGAGGCGTCCCTCGGCTACTTCATCAACCCCCTGGTCACCATCGCCATGGGCGTCCTGCTGCTCGGCGAGCGGCTGCGTCCGGCGCAGTGGACCGCGGTGGCGACCGGTTTCGCGGCGGTGCTCGTACTGGCCGTCGGCTACGGGCAGCCGCCGTGGATCTCCCTGGTGCTGGCCTTCTCGTTCGCCGTCTACGGCCTGGTGAAGAAGAAGGTCGGCATGGGCGGCCTGGAGTCCCTGGCCGCCGAGACCGCCGTCCTCTTCCTGCCCGCGCTCGGCTTCCTGCTGTGGCTGGGGGCGAGCGGCGACGCGACCTTCCTGTACGGAGGCGCGGGGCACGGCGCACTGCTCGCCGCCACGGGCCTCGTCACCGCGATCCCGCTCGTCTGCTTCGGGGCCGCGGCCATCCGGGTTCCGCTGTCCGTGCTGGGCCTGCTCCAGTACCTGGCACCGGTCTTCCAGTTCACCCTGGGCATCCTCTACTTCCACGAGGAGATGCCGCCCGAGCGGTGGGCCGGGTTCGCGCTGGTCTGGGTGGCGCTGATGATCCTGACCTGGGACGCGCTGCGCACGGCGCGGCGGACCAGGGCGGAGGCGCTGCGCCTGGCCGTACGGGCGGCGGAGGCGGCCACACCGGCGGGGACGGCTTCCGCCCGCCCCGCGGAAGCGGACCCCTCGGGCGTAAAATAGTTACTTGGTTGCTTTTTTGACTCGGTTGCGTTTTCCTGTCCTGGCAGGACGACGCGAACCGAGGAGCAGTCATGACCGACGTACTGATCGTGGGTGCGGGCCCGACCGGACTGACGCTGGCCTGCGATCTCGCCCGGCGCGGGATCGCCGTGCGGATCGTGGACAGGTCGCCGGAGCATCCGCGCAGCTCCCGGTCCAAGGGGCCCAACCCCCGTTCTCTTGAGGTGCTGGAGGATCTCGGCGTCCTCGACCGGGTGATGGCGGCGAGCGCGGCGCCCCTCCCGATGCGCAAGTACCGCGACGGCGCGCCCGTCGCCGACGCCGACCCGTACGCCGGCTCCGCGCCGACACCGGATGCGCCCTACGACAGGGGACGGCTGATCGCCCAGTGGCGGCTGGAGGAGATCCTGCGCGACCGTCTCGGCGAGCACGGCGTGCGTGTCGAGACCGGCACCGAGGTGGTGGGCCTCGCTGAGGACGCCGGCACGGTGACCGTGACCTGCGCCGACGGCTCCCGCACCGAGGCTCGGTACGTGGTGGGCTGCGACGGCGCCCACAGCCGTGTACGCAAGCTGATGGGCATCCCGTTCGAGGGTGAGACGGACGAGGAGCAGGTGATGGTCTGCGGCGACGTCGAGATCACGCCAGGTGTGCTGGACCGGGACATCTGGCACCAGTGGTTCGACGAGGACGGAGCCGTGATGCTCTGTCCCGTCCCCGGCACCCGGGCGGGCTGGTGGTTCCAGTCCGGCCCCGAGAGGGGCGCTGACGGCCGCCCGCTGCCCCCTTCCCTCGACGGCTTCCGGCGGCTCTTCGCACGGCACACCCGGCTGCCCGCCGCCCGCCTCACCGACGCCACACTGCTCTCGACCTACCGCGTCAACGTGCGCATGGTGGACCGCTACCGGGTGGGCCGGGTGCTGCTGGCAGGGGACGCCGCCCATGTGCACGCGATCGCGGGCGGTCTCGGCATGAACACCGGCATCCAGGACGCCTTCAACCTCGGCTGGAAGCTCGCCCAGGTGGTGCGGGGCCGGGCCGGCTCGGAACTGCTGGACTCCTACGAGGAGGAGCGGCTGCCGGTCGCCGCCTGGACGCTGGACCTCACCTCGGAGCGGCTGCGGGCCACGCTGGAGGCGATCAGGAAGCCGGGCGGCGGACTCGACGCCGCCCTCAGCCCCTCGACCTCGGGACTCGACCTGGGTTACCGGTGGAGTTCCCTCGCCCGCCCCGGAGGCGAGGGCGAGGTGCGGTCCGGCGACCGCGCGCCCGACGCCCCCTGCCACGAGGCGGCGAGCGGTGCGCCCACCCGCCTGTTCCGCACCTTCGCCGGTCCGCACTTCACGGTGCTGGGCTTCGGCGCGGGCAGTGAGCCTTCGCTGCGGGAGGCCGCGTCCGTCCACGGCGACGCGGTGCGCGCCTGCCGGATCCTCGGTCCCGGAGCCACGGAGTCCGAGAGGGCGGGAGCCGGTCCGCACGCCCTGCACGACCGGCGCCGGCTGGCCCGCGCGGCGTACGGCATCGACGGGGACGCGGTCGTCGTGATCCGGCCGGACGGTCACGTGGGACTGATCTCGGGGGCCGGCGACCCGCGCGCGGTGCGGGAGTATCTGGCCGTGCTCGACGGGTCCGGAGGCCGGTAACGGTGAGGGGGGCAGGCATGGTGGACGGGGCACGCAAAGGCTGATTGAGTGCCCGGATGGGGACCATCCTGAAGGACATGAGGCACGTTCAGTGGCATGAGCTGCGCCATGCCCAGGGCTCCGCGTCCCAGGTCCCCGGACTGCTCTCGCGCATCGCCTGGGGCGACAGCGAGTCGGCCGAGGACGCGCTGAGCGAGCTGCGCCTGTGGATAGCCGCGATGTCGGTGTTCGACGCGACGGTCGCCACCGTGCCGTTCCTCTGGGAACTGGCCGCCATGGAGACGGTGAAGGACCGGGCCGGTGTGCTCGGACTGCTGCGGACGATCCTCGCCCACGGCCACGCCCACCACCCGGAGTGGGCCAGGGACGCACACCTGGCGGTGCTGGCGGGCCGGCAGACGGCCGAGCGGCTGGCTGTCGACGGGGATCCCGAGGTGCGGAAGGCAGCCGGACAGCTGCTGGCCGCACTGGGCGGGCACGTCTGCGAGACCTGTCCGCCGGAGTGAGGAAGCCGGACTGCGGACGCCCGACTGCGGACGTCGGCCGCCGGGCTGAGGGCGCCGGCCCACGAACCGCGCGGCGCGCCGGGCGTGGCCGTTGCCGTCCTCTCCGCGCAACCAGTATGAACATCTCATGACGCTGCACTGGAAGCTCGTGATCGATGCCGGAGACCCGCACGCCCAGGCCGACTTCTGGGCCGAGGCGCTGGGCTACCTCGTGGAGGACAACAGCGCCCTGATCGAGGAACTGCTCGGCGCCGGGGCCGTGCCCGAGGCCGCCACTGTCCAGCCGCACGGACGCCGGGCCTGGCGCGATCTCGCCGCGGTGCGGCATCCGGACGATCCGTACGACCAGAAGAGCGGGACGGGGCTCGGGCGCCGGCTGCTCTTCCAGCGCGTACCGGAGGTGAAGTCGGTGAAGAACCGCCTCCACATGGACGTCCACTCGGCCCCCGGCGAGCGCGAGGTCGAGGTGGAGCGGCTCGTGCGCCTGGGCGCGGGCGTGCTGAGGACCGTCGACCACCCCGGGGGCTCCTGGCAGGTGCTCCTGGACCCGGAGGGCAACGAGTTCTGCGTCCACTGACAGGCCCGACCGTCCGCGCAGGTCAGCGAGGTACGGCGGGAAGCCGATCTCTCTAGGCTGACCCTCATGTTCACGCCACCCGCCGTATACACCCTCGTCGCCACGGATCTGGACGGCACCCTGCTGCGTTCCGACGACTCCGTGAGCCCCCGCTCCCGCGCCGCCCTCGCCCGTGCGGCGGCGGCGGGTGCCCGGCACCTGATCGTCACGGGGCGCCCGGTGCCGGGCATACGCGCCCTGCTGGCGCACCTCGGCTACGACGGCCTCGCGGTCTGCGGACAGGGTGCTCAGGTGTACGACGCCGGGGCCGGCCGCATGGTGAGTTCGGTGACGCTGGACCGGGAGCTGGCCGACGCGGCGCTCGGCAAGATCGAGGCCGAGGTGGGCCAGGTGTTCGCCGCGGTCGACCAGGACGGCGCCGACGGCCGGACCCTGATCGAGCGGGGCTACCGTATGCCGCACCCCACGCTCCCCGCCCAGCGGGCCGAAAGGCGCGAGGAGCTGTGGGCGGCACCGGTCATCAAGGTGCTCATACGCCACCCCGCCCTGACGGACGACGAGCTGGCCGCCGCCGCGCGAGGCGCCGTCGGTGACCTGGCCTCCGTCACGATGGCAGGTCCGGGCACGGTGGAACTGGCGCCGTACGGCGTGGACAAGGGCACCGGGATCGCGCGGGCGGCCCGGCTGCTGGGCCGCGATCCGGCGGGGGCGGTGGCGTTCGGCGACATGCCCAACGACCTGCCCATGTTCCGCCTCTCCGGGCACCGGGTGGCGATGGCCGGCGCGCACGCGGAACTCAAGGCGGAGGCCGACGAGATCACGCTGTCCAACGAGGACGACGGGGTCGCGGTCGTCCTGGAGCGGGTGTTCGCCTAGGGGCCGTTCCCCTCCGGGACCGACGACGGCCGGAAATCCCCCTCATAACTTCATGCACATGCATATGATGCGTACGCAGGTAAAAGTCGTATGCATACAACTGGGGGCACAGCATGGCCACGCGCACCTTCCTCTTCCTGCTCGGCAGCAGCCGCCCCGGCGGCAACACGCAGACGCTCGCCCGGCTCGCGGCCGAACAGCTGCCGGCCGGCACCGAGCAGCGGTGGCTGGACCTGCGGGACCTCCCGCTGCCCGACTTCGAGGACCGGCGGCACTCGGAGGGCCACTCCACACCCACCGGGCACGCGGCGACCCTGCTGGAGGCGACACTCGCGGCGACCGACGTGGTCATCGCCTCACCGCTCTACTGGTACGCGGTCTCCACCTCCGCCAAGCGCTATCTGGACCACTGGTCGGGCTGGCTGGAGACCCCCGGCGTCGACTTCGAGCGGCGGATGGCGGGGAAGACGCTCTGGGGGGTCACCGCACTCGCCGACGCCGACCCGGCGGTCGCCGACCCCCTCGTGGGCACGCTGCGGAATTCCGCGCGCTATCTCGGGATGTGGTGGGGCGGGGTGCTGCTGGGCAACGGCAGCAAGCCCGGTGACGTGCTGTCCGACACCGCCGCCACAGCCCGGGCGAAGGACTTCTTCGGCTGACGCGGTCGAGACCTGCGCGCGGCCGGCCGAGGACTCGGCTGACGTGGCCGGGCCGAGGTCGGACCCTTCACGCCGGGGCCTTCGCGTTGGCAGGGCGAAGGTCCGGGCCTTCAGCCGCCGGGGCGGCCCGGAGCGTCCGCCGAGGCGTCGCCCGGGGCGGCGCGCAGGGACCGCAGGACATGGGCCACCAGGGCGGCGACCGTCGCCTCGTCCTGGGCGGGCTTCCGCAGCACCGCGCGGTAGTAGACCGGCCCGTAGAGCATCTCCACCGCGAGCGGCAGGTCGGCGCCCAGGGGTATCTGCCCCTGCTCCTGAGCACTGCGCAGGCGCCCCACGGCGGCTTCGAAGCGTGGGCCGACCAGCTGCTCGCGCACGGCCCGCGCGAGGACGTCGTCGTGGTGCAGCTCCGAGAGGATGCCGGCGTACGCGGGCCCGTAGGGGGCGGTGGAGAACAGCCTCACCGCGCCGTTCACATGGGTCCGCAGGTCGGCGTCGATGTCACCGGTGTCGACGAACGGCGTGGCGTCGATGAGCACTTCGGCGAACGCCTCCAGCAGCACCGCGGCTTTCGAGGGCCACCACCGGTAGATCGTCTTCTTGCTCACACCGGCGCGGGCCGCGATGCCCTCGACGGTGACGCGGCCGTAGCCCTTCTCCGTACACAGCTCCAGAGCGGCGTCCAGCGTCGCCCGCCTCGACCTCTCACTGCGACGCAGGGAACTCGGCGATGTGATCATTCGGTGAGCATAGGGGGATTACACCCACCGCTTGTTGACAGGTCGTCGCCAGAAGTCGAACAATGACCAGGCTGGAAACGGAACGTACCGTGTCGTGACGCTCCGTGCCGCACCGTTCGTGCCGTTCGTGCCGCGACGAGCCGATCGGGGGACGGCTCGACCGGCCGACGGCGCGGACAGCACGCGTGAGGCCGTTCAGACGGTGATGTCCTTCGTCGTGAGACGCGCCCAGGCCGCTGAGCCGAACACCGCCGCGTAGATCGCCTGCAGACCCAGATTCCGGACCATCTCGTCCCAGTAGACCGGGTCGCGCAGCAGGTCCGTGAAGGACAGCCAGTAGTGCGGGAAGAGATACGGGTGGATCGCGTCCAGCTGCGGCATCGCGTCCAGGATCTGCACGGTGACCAGCACCCCCACGGTGGCGGCCATCGCCGCGATCCCGCTGTTGGTGAGCGTCGATACGAACAGACCCAGTGCCGCGAACCCGCCGAGGGACACGGCCACAACGACCGCGATCAGGCCGGCCCGCAGCAGTCCGTCGCCGAAGCCGATGCGCGTCCCCGAGATCGTCGTGACCTCTCCGACCGGGAAGAGCAGCGCCCCGGTGGCGAGCGCCGACGCGGCCACCACGAGGGTGGCGAGCAGGCAGAACACGAGCACGGACGCGTACTTCGCGAGCAGCAGCCGGGTACGGCCCGCCGGGGCGACCAGCAGATACCGCAGGGTCCCGGCGCCGGCCTCGCCCGCGACGGAGTCCCCCGCGATGACGCCGACGGCCATGGGGAGGAAGACGGGGAGCGTCGCGGAGAGGGCCGCGAAGACCAGGAACAGGCCGTTGTTGGTGACCTGGGAGAGGAACGCCGGTCCGCCCCCACCGCCCCCGGGCCCGCCCTGCGAGCCGTCGCCCGTCTCGATCCGGACGGCGATCCCGATGAGCACCGGCACGGCCGCGAGCACTCCGAGCAGCGCCAGGGTGCGCCCCCGGCGGAGCATGGTGGTCAGCTCGGAACGGAGGATCCCGAGGGTCCACAGCGCGCGGCGCGGCGTGCGGGGCCCGGATACGGCGGTGAGTTCAGCCTGCGACATCGAATCCCTCTCCCGTGAGTGCGACGAAGGCGTCCTCCAGCGAGGCCCGTTCGACGCCGAAGGCGCGTACGCGGACGCCCCCGCGCACCAGCGCGGCGTTGAGGTCCGCGAGCTCCACCTCACCCGGTGGCGCGTCGGCGCTCACCCGGTCCCCGTCGGTGACGAGCCCGGTCGCACCGTGCTCCCCGAGGATGCGGGCGGCCGGGCCGGGGTCCGGAGTGGTGACGGCGAGCCGGCCTCGGGTGCCCGCGGCGAGTGCGGATACGGGGCCCTGCACGACGAGCCGGCCACGGGCCATCACCGCCGCGTGGGTGCAGACCTGTTCGATCTCGTCGAGCAGGTGGGATGAGAGGAAGACGGTGGTGCCTTCAGCCGCCAGTTCCCGGATGAGCGACCGGATCTCGCGCATGCCCTGCGGGTCGAGGCCGTTGGTCGGCTCGTCCAGCACGAGCAGCTTGCGCGGCCGGAGCAGCGCGGCTGCGAGCCCGAGGCGCTGCTTCATCCCGAGCGAGTACGCCTTGGCCTTCTTGCCGGCCGCTGCCGCGAGCCCGACCCGCTCCAGGGCGTTCTCGACACGGGCGCGCCGGGTGCGCGGATCGGCCGTCGGGTCGGCGGAGTCGACGCGTACGAGATTGGCGCGGCCCGTCAGGAAGCCGTACAGCGCGGGGCCCTCGATCAGTGCGCCGACCTGCGGGAGCACGGTGCGGGCCGCCCCCGGCATCGGGCGGCCCAGGACGCGCGCGCTGCCGGAGGTCGGGTCGATGAGGCCCATCAGCATCCGGATCGTGGTGGTCTTGCCCGAGCCGTTGGGCCCCAGGAAGCCGAAGACACTGCCGCCGGGGACGGCGAGGTCGAGCCCGTCGACGGCCAACTGCCCGCCGCGGTAGCGCTTGGTGAGCCCGCGCGTCTCGATCACGGCGGCGGGCCCCGGCCCCGTGCCCGGCTCCACCGCCGCGGCCTGTGTCTCGGTCATGCGCACTCCCGCTCCCGTCCCGCCGTCCGCGGGGCGTGTCTCGACCGTACGGGTCTCCCTGGCGCCGCCGAGCGGCCCGCACCGGCGCTCCGGCCGGGTACGGCTCCCGCACCGGCCGGGTACGGCTCCGCCCCGCCGTACGGAGCGTACGGCGGGGCGGGGCGTACGGTGCGTCCTACTTGGCGGTGTCGGCCGCCTTCACCAGCGCGTCCGGGGTGACCGCGCCGACGTAGACCTTGCCGTCGTCCGTCATCAGGGCGTTGACCAGGCGCGTCTTGAAGACCGTGCCCGAGCCGAACTCTCCGGTGACCTTGTCGCCGAGGGCGTCCAGGAACTGCTGCGCCTGGGCCGGCATGTCGTCGGAGCCCTGCGCGGGAAGGCCGGCGCCGCCCGGGATCTCGATCTCGGCGACGGTGTTCCAGCCCTCACCGATGACGTCGAGGCCCTTGAAGTCCTTCAGGGCGCCGAGGTCCTCGTGGGCCTTGTCCGTCCCGCCGTTCTTCTCGGCCTCGGCCTCCAGCTCGTCGGCCTCGGTCACCTTCGCGCCCTTGGGCGGGGTGAAGGTGAAGGAGGACGCGGCGGGCTTCTCGAAGTCGACCTTGGTGAAGCCGGCGTCGATCGCGGCCTTGCCGCCGCTGCTCGGAGCCAGCGTGAACTTCAGCGGTACGCCGGTCGAGGCGTCGACCGCGACGGTGACGGACTTGACGGTCGAACCGGACTGCTTCGGCTTGATCAGCAGCTGGTACGCGTCACGCCCCGCCACCTGCGCCGTGCCGTCGACCGTGACGGACGTGGTGTCGCCCGCCGCGGCGAGTGCCTCTTCGGCGAACTCCTTCGGGGTGGCGGGCAGGCCTTCGGGGGTCGCGCGCTTCCCGGCATCGGCGCCGGCCTCGCGGTCGGACCGCGCGTGGTAGACCTCGTTGCTCTCGCTGTCGTATCCCCAGACGTCGTCGCCGTTGTGGACGACGCTGTACTCGGAGCCCTCGCCGAGGATCGAGAGCCGCTGCTTGTCGGGGCCGTCGACCGCCACGCGGAGCGTGTGGGTCCCGGAGGCGAGCTCCATCAGCTTCGCGTCCGGGGAGGCGCTCGACTTGTCGCCGCCCGCCTCCGGGGCGAAGGAGCCCGCGAGCCCGCCGAGTGCGGGGATGCCGAGGTCGGTGCTGACCTTCAGCGTGCCGGAGAGCTGCTCCTCGTCCGATGCGGCGATCTTCTCGATCAGTTCCTGCGCCGTGATGTCGGGAAGCTCCGGGTCGCCGGAGTCCGCGAGTGCCGGGACGAGTCCGATCGTCGCCGCCACCACTCCCGCCACCGCGAAGGGGACGATGTAGCGCGCCGCCTTCCGGCGGCCCACGACAGTGCCCGTGGCCTCGCCGTTGGTCTCTGCGCTGTCGTTCGGTGCCATGTGTGCTCTACCTCCGTGGTCGGCGGCTGCCATCCCGTTGCACGTACACTCCCCGCCGCCATTCTCACCCGATGTGGTCAGGAGTGGTTGTCATCCATCTGACCAAATCGGGCGGGAACAAGCGTCAGCCCTCGGGAGCAACTCCGTGTACCTCTCCGGGATGACCCGGGAGTACGGAGGGCGCGGACACCCCTAGGGGTTCAGCCCGCGCGGTGCACCACAGCGTCACACAGCTCTTCGAGCGCGGCCTTCGCATAGCACTCGGGCAGCGGCGCCAGGGCGGCCCTGGCCTCCTGGGCGTAGCGGACGGTGTCCCGGCGCGCCTGCTCCAGCGCGGGGTGGGCGCGCAGCCTGCGCAGCGCCTCCGCGAGCCTGTCGTCGTCGCCGAGGTCGCCGTCCAGGAGCTCCACGAGCTCCTTGTCCTGGGGGTCGTCCCCGGCCGCCGCCCGCGCGCGCAGGTGGAGTACGGGCAGGGTGGGGATGCCCTCGCGCAGGTCGGTGCCCGGTGTCTTGCCCGACTCGTGGGAGTCGCTGGCGATGTCCAGGACGTCGTCGGCGAGCTGGAAGGCGATGCCGAGGCGTTCGCCATACTGGGTGAGGATGTCGACGACCGATTCGTCGGCTCCGGCCATCAGGGCGCCGAACCGGCCGGAGACGGCGACCAGCGAGCCGGTCTTGCCGCCCAGCACGTCCATGTAGTGGTCGACCGGGTCTCGGCCGTCCCGCGGTCCCGCGGTCTCCAGGATCTGACCGGTGACCAGGCGTTCGAACGCCTCCGCCTGGATGCGTACGGCCTCCGGGCCGAGGTCGGCCAGGATGTGCGAGGCACGCGCGAAGAGGAAGTCGCCGGTCAGCACCGCGACGGAGTTGCCCCAGCGGGCGTTGGCGCTGTCCACCCCGCGGCGCACGTCCGCCTCGTCCATCACGTCGTCGTGGTACAGCGTCGCCAGGTGCGTCAGCTCGACGACCACGGCCGCGGGAACGACCCCCGGGGCGTCGGGGTCACCGAACTGGGACGCGAGCATCACCAGCAGCGGCCGGAAGCGCTTGCCGCCCGCACTGACCAGGTGCTGTGCGGCCTCCGTGATGAAGGGGACCTCACTCTTGGTCGCGTCCAGCAGCCCCGCCTCGACAGCGGCCAAACCGGCCTGGACATCGGCCTCAAGCGCCTGGTCCCGCACGCGCAGTCCGAACGGCCCGACGACGGTCACGAGGAGATCTCCTGTCTGCTGACGATCACACTGAATGTCGATGTGTCGCTGTCATCACTCAACTCAGCGTATCCGGTCCCCTTTGGATCACCGTGGGCGCCTTCCCGCCACCGCCGGTATGTTCGGGATCAGCTCATACGATCAGGAGTTGTCGCTTTGTCCCACACCGTGACCGGTACCGAACCGACCCAGCCGCCGCCGGGCGACGACACGGCCTTCTTCGGCCAGCCCCGGGGCCTGATGACCCTGTCCGGGCTGGAGGTCTGGGAACGTTTCTCGTTCCTCGGGATGCAGGCGATCCTGGTCCTCTTCTTCGCCGACCAGGTCTCCGACGGCGGCATGGGCATGGAGCCGGGCACCGCCGCCTCGGTGTCCGCCGCCTACGGCACCCTGGTCTACCTGGTCTCCGTGGCCGGTGGCTGGCTGGCCGACCGCATCCTCGGCTCGTACCGCGCCGTGCTGTACGGCGGCATCCTCATCGCCTGCGGCCACTACGCCATGGCCGTGCCGACCGCCACGATGACCTGGGTGGGGCTCGGACTGATCAGCGCCGGCACGGGCCTGCTCAAGCCCAACGTGGCCTCGATGGTCGGCAAGCTGTACCGCACGGAGGACGACCGCCGGGACGCCGGCTTCGCGCTCTACTACATGGCCATCAACATCGGCGCCTTCGCCGGCCCGCTCGTCACCGGCTGGCTGGGTGACCACGCGAGCTGGCACTGGGGATTCTCGGCCGCCGCGTTCGGCATGACGCTCGGCCTGATCCAGTACGTCGCGGGCCGGCGTCACCTGGCCGGGCGAAAGCACGGGGCGGAGTACGCCCTCGCGCGCGGCCCCATGCGCCGGGCCGTGCTGCTGATCGTCATCGGCATCGTCGTGGCCGGCCTGGTGGCCACCGCCCTGGTGCTGGCCGGCTGGCTGACGATGGACCGTTTCGTCGACGTGCTCACGCTGGTCTCGGTGATCGCGCCCGTCGTGTACTTCGTCGTGATGTTCCGGAGCCCCCGGGTGACCCCGGAGGAGCGCGGCAGGCTGCGGCCGTACGTCGTGCTGTTCCTGGCGTCCGTCGTCTTCAACTTCATCCTCTTCCAGGCCTACTCCACGATGATGCTGCTGGCCTCGACGAACGCCCGGACGGAGATCTTCGGCTTCCACTTCCCGGCGAGCTGGTACGCCTCCGCGCTGGGCGCCTTCGAGGTAGCGCTGGCGCCCGTCGTGGCGGCCGTCTGGGCCCGCATGGGACCGCGCCAGCCGCACGCGGCGAACAAGATCGCGATCGGGGTGATCCTCGGCGGCCTCTCCTTCCTGCTGATGGTCCTGCCGACCTCCGGGCACGCAGACGACACCTACCGGATGACCGCCTGGTGGATCGTCGGCTCCTATCTGCTGCTCGGACTCGGCGACGTCCTGCTGGAGACCTCCGGCATGTCCGCGACCACGAAGCTCGCCCCCAGGGCGTTCGCCAGCCAGACGATGGCGCTGTGGTTCCTGTCCCTGGCCCTCGCCAACGGCGTCCAGGCACAGATCGTGAAGCTGTACGGCGAGGTCTCCAACCCCGCCTACTTCGGTGTCAATGGTGCCGTCGCGGTGGTGGCCGGTGTGGCCGTCGTCGCCGCCGCTCCCTGGCTCAAGCGCACCATGCACCCCGTCCACTGAGGTACGCCATGCACATCCGCACCGAATTCCCGTACGAGACCATCCACGAGGACCTGTACATCCCTCTCGCGGACGGCACGCAGCTGTACGCCCGGATCTGGCGGCCGGTCACCGACGAACCGGTGCCCGCGCTGCTGGAGTACCTCCCCTACCGGCTGAGCGACTGGACCGCGCCGCGCGACTGGCAGCGCCACCCCTGGTACGCGGGCCACGGCTACGCCTCCGTACGGGTCGACGTGCGCGGGCACGGCAACAGCGAGGGGATGCCGGGCGACGAGTACGACGCGACGGAGGTCGCCGACGGGGTCGCGGTCGTGCACTGGCTCGCGGCGCAGGAGTGGTGCTCGGGCCGGGTCGGCATGTTCGGCATCTCCTGGGGCGGCTTCAACTCGCTCCAGATCGCCGCGCTCGCCCCGGAACCGCTGAAGGCGATCGTCACCGTCTGCTCGGCCGACGACCGCTACGACAACGACGTCCACTACATGGGCGGCTCGGTCCTGGGCGTGGACATGCACGCCTGGGCAGCCACCATGCTGGCCTTCGTCTGCCGGCCCCCGGACCCGGCGGACGTCGGCGACGACTGGCGGGACATGTGGCTGCGGCGACTGGAGAAGGTCGACCCGTTCATCCACACCTGGCTGGCGCACCAGACCCGCGACGACTACTGGAAGCACGGCAGCGTCTGCGAGGACTACGGTGCGATCGAGGCCAAGGTCCTGGCGGTGGGCGGCTGGCACGACCCGTACCGGGACACGGTCCTGCGGCTCGTGGAGCACCTCGACCCCGGGCAGGTGCGCGGACTGATCGGCCCCTGGTCGCACCAGTACCCGGACCGCGGGCTTCCGCCGGGACCCGCGATCGGCTTCCTCCAGGAGACGCTGCGCTGGTGGGACGAGCATCTCAAGGACAAGGACACCGGGGTGATGAACGAGCCGCTGCTGCGCTCCTGGATCAGCGGCTCCCACCGCCCCTCCACGGTCTACGAGACGCTCCCCGGCCGCTGGGTCGGCGACGCGGCGTGGCCGTCGGAGAACGTCGCCCCCATCACGTACGCCCTGGGGGGCGGGGGGCAGATCGTCCGGTCGCCGCAGCAGACGGGGCTGGACGCGGGCCGCTTCTTCCCGTTCGGCAACGACGCCGACCTGCCGCCCGACCAGCGGGACGAGGACGCCAAGTCGGTGTGCTTCGAGTTCCCCGTGGAGGACGCCCCGATCGAGATCCTCGGCCGCCCCCGGATGACGCTCCTGCTCCGGATGGACGTACCGCGCGGCCAGGTGATCGCGCGGCTCTGCGACGTGGCCCCGGACGGTGCTTCCACCCTGGTGACCCGCGGCGCCCTCAATCTGGCCACCCGGCACGGGCGCGACCGCGCGGAGGACTGGCCCGTCGGGGAGGCCGAGTACGTGAACTTCGAGCTGAACGGCATCGGGCACACGTTCCCGCCCGGCCATCGGATCAGGGTCGCCATCTCCTCCTCGTACTGGCCGTGGATCTGGCCCCAGGCCGGTTCGGCGGGCTTCACGCTGGAGGCGGAGGGCAGCCTCGTCGAGCTCCCGGTGCGCCGGCACACCGAGGACGCGGGGATCACCTTCGGCGAGCCGGAGCAGGCGGAGCCTCTGGGTGTCGTGTATCCGGTGACGCTCGAAGAGCCCCGGCCGGAGCGCCTGGTGGTCCGCGACGTCGCCAAGGGCGAATGGCGCCTGGAGGTGGACCCGCGCTACGGCGGCACCCGTGTCTACCCGGACGGGCTGGAGTTCACCGAGGACGCGCTGGAGACCTACACGATCCAGCAGGACGACCCGCTGTCGGCCCGGGCCCGCTCGGACTGGACGATCCGGCTGCACCGCCCCGAGATGTCGTGGGACGTACGGATCGAGACGCGGTCGGAGACGAGCGCGGACGCGGACGACTTCATCACGTCCAACGAGGTCGTGTGCAGGGACGGTGAGGAGATCGTCTTCCACCGGACCTGGGAGAAACGGATCCCCCGCACGGCGGGCTGACCAGGGTTATCACGTAACTTTCCGGGCATTACGCCTACTTGAGGCACTGCCGCCGAGCGGCGACGCCGACGTACCGTGTTCCTCAAGCCACTGGAAAGGGGCAGCGACAGATGCCCGAGCAGAGCAGTCCGCTCGATCTGGCCGAGGGAGACCCCTTCGGCCCGCACAACCTCCCGTACGGCGTGTTCTCCACCCCTGGACACCCGCAGGAGCGCAGGGTCGGCGTCCGCGTCGGCAGTCATGTACTGGACGCGGGGGCGGCGGCCCACGCGCTCGGCTCGCCGTACGCCCGGCTGCTGGCGCAGCCGAGCCTCATGCCGCTCCTGGCGGCGGGGCGGACCGCCTGGCGGGACGTCCGGCGGGCGCTGACGGCGTGGGTGACGGTCCCCTCCCACCGCCCGGAGCTGGAGCCGCTGCTGTATCCGCTCGACGCGGTGACCCTGCACCTGCCGTACGAGGTCGCCGACTACGTCGACTTCTACGCCAGCGAGCACCACGCCACCAACGTGGGGAAGATCTTCCGCCCCGACGGCGCGGCCCTCACCCCCAACTGGAAGCACCTGCCCATCGGTTACCACGGGCGGGCCGGCACCGTCGTCGTCTCCGGCACCGACGTGGTGCGCCCCTCCGGGCAGCGCAAGGCGCCCTCCGACCCCGCACCGGTGTTCGGCCCCTCGGCGAAGCTGGACATCGAGGCCGAGGTCGGCTTCGTCGTCGGTGTCCCCTCGGAACACGGCTCCCCCGTGGCGCTCGGTGACTTCCGGGAGCACGTCTTCGGGCTCTCGCTGCTCAACGACTGGTCGGCTCGCGACATCCAGGCCTGGGAGTACGTGCCGCTCGGCCCGTTCCTCGGGAAGTCCTTCGCCACCTCCGTGTCGGCGTGGGTGACTCCCCTGGAGGCCCTGGACGCGGCCCGTACGGCACCGCCCGCCAGGGACTTCGATCTGCTTCCGTACCTCGACGACGCGGACGACGAGGAGCCGGGCGGCTTCGACATCCGGATCTCGGTGGAGATCAACGGCCAGGTGGTGTCCGAGCCGCCGTTCTCCTCCATGTACTGGACGGCGGCCCAGCAGCTGGCGCAGATGACGGTGAACGGCGCCTCGCTGCGCACCGGTGACCTGTACGGCTCGGGCACGGTCAGCGGCGCCGAGCCGGGACAGCGCGGCTCTCTGCTCGAACTCACTTGGAACGGCCGCGACCCGCTGGACCTTCCCGAGGGCAAGCGGACGTTCCTGGAGGACGGCGACACGGTCACCCTGACCGCCTGGGCCCCTGGCCCGCACGGCACCCGGGTCGG
Source organism: Streptomyces sp. NPDC006516 (assembly GCF_040611875.1). Lineage (NCBI taxonomy): Bacteria > Bacillati > Actinomycetota > Actinomycetes > Kitasatosporales > Streptomycetaceae > Streptomyces > Streptomyces sp. NPDC006516. The sequence goes on along the minus strand of NZ_JBEXPD010000002.1, from coordinate 331,157 downwards.
GCTCGGCGAGGTCACCGGACGGATCGTGGCCTCGCCGTGAACGGCCCGGCGCCGACGCTCCCCGAGGAGCTGCTGCTGCTCGCCCTCGACCCCGCACGGGGCAAGCCGTACTGCCGTAACTCCTTCCTGGAGTACGGCGTCGCCGGGGCCGTCCTCGCGGAGCTGGAGCTCCAGGGCCGGGTCACCGAGGAGCGCGGCCGGGTGGTGGTCGTGAATCCGCTGGACCCGCCGGATCCTCTGCTCGCGGTGTTCCTGCGGAGCCTTCCGCCGCCGGGCAAGAGCAGATTCGGTGCGGGGGCGTCGGCGCAGCGCTGGGTGCGGCGGTCCGGGCGCAGGGCCGAAGGGCTGTATCTGGACGCCTTGGTGGAGCGCGGCGTGCTGCGCCGGGAGACGCGCCGTTTCCTGGGGCTCCTGCCCTACCACCGGCACCCGGCCGGCCCGGCCTCCCCGGCCGAGCAGGTGCGGCAGAGCTTCGAGGCCTCCCGCGCGGCGGGCCACCCGGACCGCAGGGGCCGGCTGCTCGCGGCGCTGGCGGCGGCGGTGGAGCTGCCGTCAGTGGTGAGACAGGGCGACAGCCGTACGCGCGCGGCGGCGCGGGCCCTCGCCCGCAAGGAGTGGCCGGCAGTGGCCGTGCACCGCAATGTGCGCCAGGACAAGGCCTCGGCGACCGGTGGCGGGGACGGCGGAGGAGGCGGGGGCGGGGGCGGCGACTGACGTCCCCCCGGTGTCCGAGGGGTGGTCGTCCGGGTGGCGGATCTTCGCCGGCCGGACGGAGAACACCTGGTCACAGCTGTACGCCCGTCGTCCGCAGGTGGCGCAACACTGTGGCAACACCATCGCGCGGACCCCGTCGGTATGGTCCAGCGCATGCCAGCCGAACGCACCCGTGAGCACACCGTGCCCGTCGCCGCCGCCCGTCGGCGCCGGCTGCGCGCGGACCATGCCCGGCTGCTGGCCGACCTGCTGCGCCACCAGGTGCGTACGGGCGGCTTCCCCGGCGGGGTGCTGCCCTTCGAGGACGCGATCGGCAGTGACTACCGCGTCTCCCGCAACACCGTCCGCCAGGCCCTCGACCTGCTCCGCGCCGAAGGCCTGGTGGAACGGCAGCCGGGCGTGGGCACCGTCGTCGTCAGCGAGAGGTACCCGCACCGGCTGGACCGCCTCCAGGGCCTGGCCGAGACCCTCCGCGAACACGGACGGGTCACCAACGAGGTCCGCGCCGTCGGCCCCGTGCCCGCGCCGGGTCCCGTCGCGCGCCGGCTCCGGATCGCGGAGCACACCGACGTTCTCTACATCGAACGGCGCCGGCTGCTGAACGGCCTGCCGCTGTCGCTCGACCTCACGTACATCCCGATGGACATCGGGGCCGGGCTGCTGGGGTGCGACCTGGAGAACACCGATGTCTTCCGGCTGCTGGAGTCCCTGACCGGCCGGCCGCTCGGTACCGCCGAGATCACCATGGAGGCCGTCAACGCCGACGCGCACTCCGCCGCCGTCCTGGAGACCCCGCAGGGCGCCGCCGTCCTGATGCTGGAACGCCTCACCCATCTCTGTGACGGGCGGCCCGTCGACCTGGAGTTCATCCGGTTCCGCGGTGACCGCATCAGCATGAGCGGCCTGCTGCACAGGTCCGACTGACCCCCTCTTCCCTCTCTTTTCTGGAGATCGCCATGCCTCTGGCGCCCCAGCGGGCCGACGTGCCCGTGACCATCGACGAGTCCAAGTGCATCGACGGCTGCACCCTCTGCGTCGACATGTGTCCGCTCGACTCCCTGGCCATCCACCCGGACAGCGGCAAGGCGTACATGCACGTCGACGAGTGCTGGTACTGCGGCCCGTGCGCGGCCCGGTGTCCCACCGACGCGGTCACGGTCAACATGCCCTACCTCCTACGGTGAAAGGCCCCCTCCTCCCATGCGACGCACGGCAATCCGCGCCGGCGCCCTGCTGACCTCCGCACTGCTCGTCACGCTCACGGCGGGCTGCGGCGGCGAGGCGAGCGCAGGCGACGACGACACGGTCACGGTGACCGTCGGCTATCAGTCCAGGACCATCAACACCGTCACGGCGGGCACCCTGCTGCGGTCTCTCGGCTACTTCGAGGACGAGCTGCGCGCCCGCGGTGAGCGCGAGGGCGTCACGTACGAGGTGAAGTGGCAGGACTACGCGACCGGCGCCCCGATCACCGCCCAGATGACCGCGGGGAAGATCGACATCGGCTCGATGGGCGACTTCCCGCTGCTGATCAACGCGGCGCGCGGCAAGCAGCTGAACCGTCCGACCAAGCTGGTCTCGGTGACCGGCTACAACCTGCGCGGCGGCCTCAACACCGTGGTGACCGGCCCTGATTCCGGTCTGCGCTCCCTGGAGGACCTGCGCGGCAAGAAGGTCTCCACAAGCGTCGGTTCGGCCGCCGACGGGACGCTCGTCCGGGCGCTCCAGCAGGCGGGGCTCGACCCGGAGAAGGACATCCGCAAGCTCAACCAGCAGCCCGCCGTGGGGGCGTCGGCACTCCAGGCCGGCAGCGCCGACGCCCTGTCGCAGTTCGTGGCATGGCCCGGGCTGCTGGCCTTCCAGGGCAGGGCGAAGGCCCTCTACGACGGGGCGGAGCTGAATCTTCCGACCTTCCACGGCGTCACCGTCGTCGAGGACTTCGCGGAGAGGCGGCCCGCCGTGCTGGAGGACTTCCTCCGGGCACAGGGCCGGGCCACGGAGTATCTGCACGAGCACCCGGTGGCGGCCTCCGAATCGGTGGCGAAGGCGACGGGGCTGCCCGCTGAGGCCGTCCACCTCTACAACGGCGCCCAGGGCATCGCCACGTTCGACACGACGGTGAAGCCCGCCCTGGTCGCGGCGCTCAAGAAGGACGTCCCGGTGCTGCGTTCGGCGAAGCTGGTCGGGGACGTGGACGTCGACGACTTCGTCGACGAGCGGTACGTGAAGCGTGTGTACGGCTCCGCCTACGCGAAGGCACGGGCCGCCGGTCCGCCCGCCGCGCAGGGCGGCGAGGTCTGGCTGAAGGGCGAGGACACCACGTCGGCGTTCGCCACTCCCGCCGAGGTCCTGCGGTACGCCGCCGGACACGGGAACAAGGTCCGCGCCGCGTACGTCCCCGACGCGGGCACCGGGACCCTGTGGTTCGCGGACCGGGCGGTCTGGGTGTCCGAGGACGACGCGCTGCGGCCGTACGTCACGGAGGCCGCGGCCCGCGCCGATGTCACCGCGCACCCCGGCGCCCGGATCGTCCCGTACGCCACGGCGCTCGAACTGGCCCGCGCCTCATGAGGGGCCGCCGGTGGTCGGTCGCGCTGCGGGCCCTGTCGCTGGTGGGGGCGCTCGGCATCTGGCAGCTGCTGACCAGCTACGACGTGAATCTGTGGCTGCGCTTCGAGCAGTTCCCCACGGTCACCGATGTGGCCAGGGCGTTCGGGAACCGGCTCGGCAGCGACACGTACTGGCAGGACCTCACCGACAGCCTGACCCGGATCGTCACGGGCTTCGCCCTGGCGGCCGTCCTCGGCATCACGGTCGGCACGGCCGTCGCACGCTCCCGGATCGCCTCGGACCTGCTGGGCCCCGTCCTCGAAGTGATCCGCCCGGTGCCGGCGATCGCCCTGGTGCCCGTGGCGATCCTGCTCTTCCCCAGCAACGAGCAGGGCATCGTCTTCATCACCTGCACCGCGGCCTTCTTCCCGGTCATGGTCTCCACCCGGCACGCGGTGCGGGCGCTCACCCCGGTGTGGGAGGAGGCGGTCCTGACCATGGGCGGCGGCCGGTGGCGGATCCTCGGCTCCGTCGTCCTGCCAGGCGCGCTCCCCGGCATCCTCGGCGGGCTCTCCGTCGGCATCGGGGTGTCGTGGATCTGTGTGATCTCCGCCGAGATGATCTCCGGCGAGTACGGGGTCGGCTACCGAACCTGGCAGGACTACACGGTCGTCGACTATCCGGGGGTCTTCGTCGGGATGGCCACGATCGGCCTGCTCGGGTGGATCACCTCGACGGCGGTGGAGCTGCTGGGCCGCCGGCTCACCCGGTGGCTGCCGCGTACGGAGAACCGTCCGCCGTCACCCGTACGGCACCGCGGGCCCGAGTCCCCGGCCGCGGAGCCGGCCCCCCTGGCGAAGGAGCGGGTGCACCCATGACCACCACCACGTCCCGAGGCGTCCGGCTCACCTTGCGCGGTGCCGTGCTCGGCAGGGCCGAGGCCCCCGTCCTGGAGGGGATCGACCTCGATGCCGTCCCCGGTGAGATCCTCGCCGTCGTCGGCCCTTCCGGCTGCGGCAAGTCCACCCTGCTGCGCACCCTGGCCGGGCTGCTGCCCGCCCTCGGCGGCGAGGTCGCGCAGGACGGTGCGGCGATCACCGCGCCCCGCGCCGAACGGACCCTCGTCTTCCAGGACGACGCCCTGCTGCCGTGGCGCACGGTGCGGGCCAACGTCGAACTGCCGCTGGCCATCCGGGGTGTCCCACGGACCGAACGCCGGACACGCGCCGAGTCCTGGCTGGCCCGGGTCGGCCTGGACGGGCACGGCGCGAAGCTCCCCCACCGGATCTCCGGCGGCCAGCGCCAGCGCGTCCAGCTGGCGCGTGCCCTGGCGGCCGAGCCGCGAGCGGTCCTGATGGACGAGCCCTTCGGCGCCCTGGACGCGCAGACCAGGGCCGGTATGCAGCAGCTGCTCGTCGACGTCCTGCACGGCACGGGCGCCACGGTCGTCTTCGTCACCCACGACGTGGACGAGGCGCTGTTCCTCGGTGACCGCGTCGCGCTGCTGCCCACCGGCCGCGTCCTGGACGTCCCGCGTCCGCGCGAACGCGCCGCCCGTGCCGACCCGGCGACCGTCGCGCTGCGCCGTGAGGTCCTCGAATCGCTCACTCCCACCCACTGAAAGGCATGACCGTGCAGATCCCCGCCCTCGCCGACGCCGAGGAACTCTCCTGCGACGTAATGGTCGTCGGGGGCGGCACGGCCGGCACGATGGCCGCGCTCACCGCCGCCGAGCACGGCTCCTCCGTGCTGCTGCTGGAGAAGGCGCACGTCCGGCACTCGGGCGCCCTCGCCATGGGCATGGACGGCGTCAACAACGCGGTGATCCCGGGCCGGGCCGAACCCGACGACTACGTCGCCGAGATCACCCGGGCCAACGACGGCATCGTCGACCAGTCCACCGTCCGGCAGACCGCCGTGCGCGGCTACGGAATGGTGCGCCGGCTGGAGTCGTACGGCGTGAAGTTCGAGAAGGACGAGCACGGGGAGTACGCCGTGCGCCAGGTGCACCGCTCCGGCTCGTACGTGCTGCCGATGCCCGAGGGCAAGGACGTCAAGAAGGTCCTCTACCGGCAGCTGCGGCGCCGCGAGATGCGGGAGAGGATCCGGATCGAGAACCGTGTGATGCCGGTCCGGATCCTCACCGGTGACGACGGCCGGGCGATCGGTGCGGCGGCCTTCAACACCCGTACGGGCGCCTTCGTCACCGTCCGCGCCGGGGCCGTCGTCCTGGCCACCGGGCCGTGCGGACGGCTCGGCCTGCCCGCGTCCGGATACCTCTACGGGACGTACGAGAACCCCACGAACGCGGGTGACGGCTACGCCATGGCGTACCACGCGGGGGCCGAGCTGACCGGCATCGAGTGCTTCCAAATCAACCCGCTGATCAAGGACTACAACGGCCCGGCCTGCGCCTACGTCGCCAACCCGTTCGGTGGCTACCAGGTGAACCGGCACGGCGAGCGGTTCGTCGACTCCGACTACTGGTCGGGGCAGATGATGTCCGAGTTCGCGGCGGAGGTCGCCTCGGACCGAGGGCCGGTGTACCTCAAGCTGAGCCACCTGCCCGAGGAGTCCGTCAGCGCCCTGGAGGGCATCCTGCACACCACGGAACGGCCGACGCGCGGCACGTTCCACGCCAACCGGGGCCACGACTACCGCACGCACGACATCGAGATGCACATCTCCGAGATCGGCCTGTGCGGCGGCCACTCGGCCTCCGGTGTCCGCGTCGACGACCACGCCCGCACGACGGTGCCGCGCCTGTACGCGGCCGGGGACCTGGCCTGCGTCCCGCACAACTACATGATCGGAGCGTTCGTCTTCGGCGATCTGGCAGGCGCCGACGCCTCGCGGTACACGGCCTACGAGGGCGACCTCCCCGAAGGACAGCTGCGCGAGGCCCACGAGCTGATCTACCGGCCGCTGCGGAATCCGGACGGCCCGCCGCAGACCCAGGTCGAGTACAAGCTGCGCCGGTTCGTGAACGACTACGTGGCACCGCCCAAGTCGGGGGCGCGGCTCTCGCTGGCCCTGGAGTCCTTCGAGCGGATGCGTACGGACATCGGGGAGATGGGGGCGACGTCCCCGCACGAGCTGATGCGGTGCGCGGAGGTGAGCTTCATCCGGGACTGCGCGGAAATGGCGGCACGCTCCTCCCTGGCCCGCACGGAGTCCCGCTGGGGGCTGTACCACGAGCGTACGGACCATCCGGAGCGCGACGACACGGACTGGTTCCACCACCTGGACCTGCGTAAATCGGCTTCGGGGGCGATGGAGTTCACGGCCCGGCCGGTGGCCCCGTACCTCGTGCCGGTGGACGGCTTCGAGCCGTCCGGCGGGCCGTCGCGGCGACTCGGCGAGATCGAGGCGGAGCAGGTCTCGATCGCCGGGGCGAAGGAAGCCGCCCCGTCCGGTTCCACGGCGACCGTCCGCGCCGGGATCACCGAGGCCCCCTCGGCCGGGCCTTCCTCTCGCATCCTCGAACTCCTCTCGCTGGCGGAGGACCAGCCGGAGCTCGCGGACCTCGTTCCGTACCTTGCCGACTCCGATCCGGCGGTCCGGCGGGCGGCTGTGGCGACGCTCACCGAGTCACCCCCGACGGGCGCGGGGCCCGCGCTGGCGGCGACGCTCGCGGACCAGGTGCCGTCCGTGCGGGCGGCGGCGGCCGCCTCGCTGCGGGAGCTGGTCGAGGTGCTGCCGGCCGAAGAGGCCCTGCGCGAGCCGCTGGTGGCGGCGCTCGGCTCGGAGGACCCGGTCGTACGGGCCACGGCGCTGGACACCCTGCGGACGCTGCGCCTGGGGGACGCGGAGCTGTACGCCGGCACGCTCGGCGACCCCGACATCGACGTACGCGTCCACACGGTGAGCGCCCTGGTGTCGGTCGACGCCACCGGTCTGCTGGCCGGGGCTGTGGCCGACCCGTCCCGCGAGGTGCGGGTGGCCGTCGCGAAAGGGCTGGCGGCCACGCGCTCCCCCGGTCCGGAACTGCTGGTTCCGCTTCTGTCGGACCCAGACCTCCTGGTGCGGGCGGCGGCCCTGGGTGCGCTGGCGGCGACGGGGTGCCCGCCCGCGTACGCCGCGACGGCGGTCACGGCACTCTCCGACCCGGCCTGGCAGGTCCGGGCGGGCGCAGCCACGGCGCTCTCCTCGGCGGAGTCCCTGCCGGCGGTCTCGTCACTGGCGGGGGCCCTGGCGGACCCGAACGCCGACGTCCGCAAGGCGGCGGTACTGGCGCTGCTCCACCACACGGCCCACGACGCGGCCCGGGAGGCCCTGGCCGGAGTACTCACGGACCCGGACGCGGACGTGCGCGCGTACGCGGCGCGGGGGGTGGTGGTCAACGACGCGTGAGTCGTGCATACGTGCGAGTGGGCGTGATCGGGTTGTCGGCGGATACGCTGGACGAAGCCGCGAGACTCCTTCGTATGGGAGCACTGATGAGCATCGAACCCGAGGCGCCGGAGCCGCGGTGGGCGGTCCCGCCCGTGGGCGGCTGGACCGCCGATGACCTGGACACACTCCCGAATCTGCCTCCGCACACGGAGCTGATCGACGGGAGTCTGGTTTTCGCGAGTCCGCAGACCGTTTCCCACGAGCGCGCGATCGACTACCTGAAGAGGCAGTTGCAATCACTCGCACCGCTCGACCTCGAGGTCTTCCGCGAGTTCACCATCGACGTCGACTTCCAGAACCGGCCCGAACCCGATGTCGTCGTCGTACGCGCGGAAGCGGTCGAGAGTCTGCGGCAGACACGGTTCCCCGCAGACAGCGTGCTGCTGGCGATCGAGGTCGTGTCCGACGAGTCCGTCACCCGCGACCGCGAGACCAAACCCGTGAAGTACGCGCGGGCCAGGATTCCGCACTACTGGCGGGTGGAGAACCAGGACGGCCGCGCGGTCGTCTACGTCTTCGAGCTGGAGCCCGCGACCGGCGCGTACACGTCGACGGGGATCTTCCACGACCGGATGAAGGTGTCGACGCCCTTCCCCGTCGATCGCGACCTGAACGCGATCGTGTCCCGGCGCCGGGCGACGACCGAGGAGTAGGCCCGGGAGACGGGCGCCGCCCCAGGTCAGTCGAACTCCGGCGGCTCCTCGTCCCAGCCGAACTCCGGGTCCGATTCCTGCGTGGCCGGCCGGGCGGCCGGCACCGAGGCCTGTGCGGGGGCCTGTGCGGGGGCCGGTGCGGAAGCCGGTGCGGGAGCCGCGTCCGGCTCCGGAGCGGCGGCGGGGGCCGTGCTCCCCAGCCCCGCCAGCACCTCCAGCACGCCTTCGCCGTACGTCGCCAGCTTCTTCTCGCCCAGCCCGCTGACCCCGCCGAGCTCCGCGAGCGACCCGGGGCGCAGGGTCGCGATCTCCCGCAGCGTCGCGTCGTGGAAGATCACGTACGCCGGGAGGCCCAGCTCCTTGGCCTGGGCGCCGCGCCAGGCGCGCAGCGCCTCGAAGACCGGGACGGCCTCGGCAGGCAGGTCGGCTGCCGGGGCGGCCTTGCTCCTGCGCTCGCCTCCGGACGACGACCGGCTCGTGGGGCGCTTCGGCTCCTTGCGGAGCATCACCTCGCGCTCCCTGCCGAGCACCGCGCCGCTCGCTTCCGTGAGCACCAGCGTGCCGTACTCGCCCTCGACGGCCAGCAGTCCCTGGGCCAGCAGCTGGCGCACGACACCGCGCCACTCCGCTTCGGACAACTCCTCGCCGATACCGAAGACCGAGAGCTGGTCGTGGTCGAACTGGATCGTCTTGGCCGTCTTGCGGCCCAGCAGGATGTCGATGATCTGACCGGCCCCGAACTTCTGGTTCCGCTCCCGCTTCAGCCGGACCACGGTGGACAGCAGCTTCTGGGCGACCACCGTGCCGTCCCAGGTCTCGGGCGGGGTGAGGCAGGTGTCGCAGTTGCCGCAGGCCTGCTCGCCGGGTTCCTGGCCGAAGTACGTCAGGAGCTGGGCGCGGCGGCACTGCACGGTCTCGCAGAGCGCCAGCATGGAGTCGAGGTGCGAGGCGGCACGGCGCCGGAAGGCCTCGTCGCCCTCACCGCTCTGGATCAGCTTGCGCTGCTGGACGACGTCCTGGAGTCCGTACGCCATCCAGGCCGTGGACGGCGCCCCGTCACGCCCCGCGCGGCCCGTCTCCTGGTAGTAGCCCTCGACGGACTTCGGCAGGTCGAGGTGGGCGACGAAGCGCACGTCGGGCTTGTCGATGCCCATGCCGAAGGCGATCGTCGCGACGACGACCAGGCCCTCCTCGCGCAGGAAGCGAGCCTGGTGGGCGGCGCGTGTACCGGCGTCCAGGCCGGCGTGGTAGGGCACGGCCTCGATGCCGTTGCGGCAGAGGTACTCGGCGGTCTTCTCCGTGGAGTTGCGTGAGAGGCAGTAGACGATGCCGGCGTCCCCCGCGTGCTCCTCCTTGAGGAAGGTGAGCAGCTGCTTCTTCGGGTCGGACTTCCCCACGATGCGGTACTGGATGTTGGGACGGTCGAAGCTCGCCACGAAGTGCCGGGCGTCGGGCATGCCCAGCCGCTGGGTGATCTCCCGGTGCGTGGCGTCGGTGGCCGTGGCCGTCAGCGCGATGCGGGGCACGTCGGGCCAGCGCTCGCCCAGCACCGACAGGGCCAGATAGTCGGGGCGGAAGTCGTGGCCCCACTGCGCGACACAGTGGGCCTCGTCGATGGCGAAGACCGAGATCTCACCGCGGGCCAGCAGCGAGAGCGTCGAATCGAGGCGCAGCCGCTCGGGGGCCAGATACAGCACGTCGAGCTCACCGGCGACGTACTGGGCCTCCATCGAGCGGCGCTCGTCGAAGTCCTGGGTGGAATTCATGAAGCCCGCGCGGACACCGAGCGCGCGCAGCGCGTCCACCTGGTCCTGCATGAGCGCGATGAGCGGGGAGATCACGATGCCTGTGCCGGGCCTGACCAGGGCGGGGATCTGGTAGCAGAGGGACTTGCCGCCACCGGTGGGCATGAGCACGACCGCGTCGCCGCCCCCGACGACATGCTCGATCACCGCACCCTGCTCGCCGCGGAACGCCTCGTACCCGAACACCCGGTGCAGCGTCTGCTGCGCAGCGCCCTCGGTCGTCACACTCATCGTCCGCCCGCTCCGTTCCGTACTGCCGCACCCGTCCACTGCAACCATAGGCGCCGCCTACGACAACGCCGGACGGGCTTGACTTCCAGGCCCGTCCGGCGTCGTCGTGGTGGTGCCGTGCGTCACCGCACGAACACGCCCGCCTGGCTCGCCAGGTCGAGGAAGTACTGCGGGGCGAGACCCAGCACGAGGGTCACGGCGACCCCGACCGCGATCGTGGTCATCGTCAGCGGGGACGGGACGGCGACCGTGGGGCCGTCCGCCTTCGGCTCACTGAAGAACATCAGGACGATGACCCGGATGTAGAAGAACGCGGCGATGGCCGACGAGATCACACCGACCACCACGAGGCCGCCGGCGCCGCCGTCCGCCGCCGCCTTGAAGACGGCGAACTTGCCGGAGAAGCCCGAGGTGAGCGGGATGCCGGCGAACGACAGCAGGAACACGGCGAAGACCGCCGCGGTCAGCGGGGAGCGCCGGCCGAGCCCGGCCCACTTCGACAGATGGGTCGCCTCGCCACCCGCGTCGCGCACGAGTGTCACGACGGCGAAGGCGCCGACGGTCACGAAGGAGTACACGCCGAGGTAGAAGAGGACCGAGGAGACACCGTCGGGGCTGGCCGCGATCACACCGGCGAGGATGAAGCCCGCGTGCGCGATCGAGGAGTAGGCCAGGAGCCGCTTGATGTCGGTCTGGGTGATCGCGACGATCGCTCCACCCAGCATCGTGACGATCGCGACGCCCCACATGACGGGACGCAGGTCCCAGGTGAGGCCGGGCAGGACGACGTACAGCAGACGCAGCAGCGCGCCGAACGCGGCGACCTTCGTGGCGGCGGCCATGAAGCCGGTGACCGGGGTCGGGGCGCCCTGGTAGACGTCCGGGGTCCACATGTGGAACGGCACGGCACCGACCTTGAACAGCAGGCCCATGAGGATCATCGCGCCGCCGATCAGCAGCAGCGCGTCGTTGCCCATGGTGTCCGCGAGGGCCGGGTCGATCTCCGTGACGCTGCCGTCCACGACGTTGGCGATGCCCGCGTACGAGACGGTGCCGGCGTATCCGTAGAGCAGGGCGATCCCGAAGAGGAGGAACGCCGAGGAGAACGAGCCGAGCAGGAAGTACTTCACCGCGGCTTCCTGCGACATCAGCCGCTTGCGGCGGGCGAGGGCACACAGGAGGTAGAGGGGGAGGGAGAAGACCTCAAGGGCGACGAACAGGGTCAGCAGGTCGTTCGCCGCGGGGAAGACCAGCATGCCCGCCACCGCGAAGAGAGCCAGCGGGAAGACCTCGGTCGTGGTGAAGCCGGCCTTGACCGCGGCCTTCTCCCCGTCGCTGCCGGGTACAGCTCCGGCCTGGGCGGCGAAGGAGTCCACCCGGTTGCCGTGCGAGGCCGGGTCGAGACGACGCTCGGCGAACGTGAAGACGGAGATCATCGATACGAGCAGGATGGTGCCCTGGAGGAACAGGGCGGGTCCGTCGACGGCGATGGCGCCCATGGCGGCGATGTGGGCGCTCTTCGTGGCGTAACCGTCGGCGGCGAGCCCCACCACCGCGGCGAACGCGGCGGCGAGGGCGACGACCGTGAGGAAGACCTGCGTCGTGTACCGCGCCCGGCGCGGGAGGAACGCCTCCACCAGGATGCCGAGGACGGCGGCGCCGACCACGATCAGGACGGGGGCGAGCTGGGCGTACTCGATGTCCGGAGCGGTGAACCTGTCCCCCGCGGCGGCCGATGTCACCTCGCCCGCCGTCGTCCACAGGCTGTGGACAGCTGTTGCGCTCACTTGGCGGCCTCCACCTCGGGCTGGGGGTCCTGCTTCTGTACGTCGTGCATGGTGTGCCGGACCGCCGGGTCGACGACCTCGGTGAGCGGCTTCGGGAAGACGCCCAGGAAGATCAGCATGGCGATCAGCGGAAGCGCCACCGCGAGCTCACGGACCCTGAGGTCGGGCATGCCCCCGATCCCCTCCCTGACCGGTCCCGTCATCGTCCGCTGGTAGAGGACCAGGACGTAGAGCGCCGCGAGCACGATCCCGACGGTGGCGATGATGCCGACCACCGGGTACGCGCTGAACGCGCCGACCAGGACCAGGAACTCACTGACGAACGGCGCCAGTCCGGGGAGCGAGAGGGTGGCCAGACCGCCGATCAGGAAGGTCCCCGCCAGCAGGGGCGCCACCTTCTGCACCCCGCCGTAGTCGGCGATGAGACGCGAACCCCGCCGCGTGATCAGGAAGCCGGCGACCAGCATCAGCGCGGCCGTAGAGATGCCATGGTTGACCATGTAGAGGGTCGCGCCCGACTGTCCCTGACTGGTCATCGCGAAGATCCCGAGCACGATGAAGCCGAAGTGCGAGATCGACGCGTAGGCGATGAGCCGCTTGATGTCGCGCTGGCCCACGGCGAGCAGGGCGCCGTAGATGATGGAGATCAGCGCCAGGACGAGGATCACCGGTGTCGCCCACTTGCTCGCCTCCGGGAACAGCTGGAGGCAGAAGCAGAGCATCGCGAAGGTGCCGACCTTGTCGACGACCGCGGTGATCAGGACGGCGACCGGGGTGGTCGCCTCGCCCATGGCGTTGGGCAGCCAGGTGTGCAGCGGCCAGAGCGGGGCCTTCACCGCGAAGGCGAAGAAGAAGCCCAGGAAGAGCCACCGCTCGGTGGAGGTCGCCATGTCCAGCGAGCCGTTGGCCCGGGCCTCGGCGATCTCCGAGAGCGAGAAGCTCCCCGCGACGACGTACAGACCGATGACGGCGGCCAGCATGATGAGCCCGCCGGCCAGGTTGTAGAGGAGGAACTTCACCGCGGCGTAGCTGCGCTGTGCCGCCGCGTTCTCGTCGCTGCCCGCGTGCGCCCGGTCCCCGAAGCCGCCGATGAGGAAGTACATCGGGATGAGCATGGCTTCGAAGAGGATGTAGAAGAGGAAGACGTCGGTGGCGACGAAGGACAGGATCACCATCGCTTCGACCATCAGAATCAGGGCGAAGAAGCCCTGGGTGGGGCGCCAGCGGCTGGAGTTCGTCTCCAGGGGGTCGGCGTCGTGCCAGCCCGCCAGGATCACGAAGGGGATCAGCAGCGCGGTGAGCGCCAGGAGCGCCACCCCGATGCCGTCGACTCCCAGTTCGTAGCGGACCCCGAAGTCCTTGATCCAGGCGTGCGATTCGGTGAGCTGGTAGCGCTCGCCGCCCGGCTCGAAGCGGGCGAACACGATGCCGGCCAGGACGAGCGTGGCCAGCGATACGGCCAGGGCGAGCCACTTGGCCACGGTGCGCCGGGCGGCCGGGACGGCGGCGGTGGCGATCGCGCCGATCGCCGGGAGCGCCGCCGTCGCTGTCAGGAGGGGAAAGGACATGGGATCAGACCGCCCTCATCAGCAGGGTCGCGGCGATGAGTACCGCCGCACCGCCGAACATCGAGACCGCGTAGGAGCGGGCGTAGCCGTTCTGCAGCTTGCGCAGCCGGCCGGAGAGCCCGCCCATCGAGGCGGCCGTGCCGTTGACGACTCCGTCGACCAGGGTGTGGTCGACGTAGACCAGCGACCGGGTGAGGTGTTCGCCACCGCGGACCAGGACCACGTGGTTGAAGTCGTCCTGGAGGAGATCCCGGCGGGCCGCCCTGGTGAGCAGGGAGCCGCGCGGGGCGACGGCGGGGACGGGCCTGCGCCCGTACATCGCCCAGGCGATCGCGACACCGATGACGAGCACCACCATGGTGGCTGCCGTGACGGTGGCCGCGCTGACCGGGGGGTGTCCGTGTTCGTGTCCGGTGACGGGCTCCAGCCAGTGCACGAAGCGGTCACCGATGGAGAAGAAGCCTCCGGCGAAGACCGACCCGAAGGCCAGCACGATCATCGGGATCGTCATGGACTTCGGTGACTCGTGCGGGTGCGGGTCGTGCCCCTCGGCGTCCGGCTGCCAGCGCTTCTCGCCGAAGAACGTCATCAGCATCACGCGCGTCATGTAGAACGCGGTGATCGCGGCGCCCAGCTGCGTGACGGAGCCGAGGATCCAGCCCTCGGTGCCCCCCTTGGCGAACGCCGCCTCGATGATCATGTCCTTGGAGAAGAAGCCGGACAGGCCGGGGAAGCCGATGATCGCGAGGTAGCCGAGGCCGAAGGTGACGAAGGTGACCGGCATGTACTTCCGCAGTCCGCCGTACCTGCGCATGTCGACCTCGTCGTTCATGCCGTGCATGACCGAACCGGCTCCGAGAAAGAGCCCGGCCTTGAAGAAGCCGTGCGTCACCAGGTGCATGATCGCGAACACGTAGCCGATGGGGCCGAGGCCCGCGGCGAGGATCATGTAGCCGATCTGCGACATCGTCGAACCGGCGAGTGCCTTCTTGATGTCGTCCTTGGCGCAACCGACGATCGCACCGAAGAGGAGCGTGACCGCGCCGACGACCACGACGACCAGTTGCGCGTCGGGGGCGGCGTTGAAGATCGCGCCGGAACGGACGATGAGGTATACGCCCGCGGTCACCATCGTGGCAGCGTGGATGAGAGCCGAGACCGGGGTCGGGCCCTCCATCGCGTCACCGAGCCAGGACTGCAGCGGCACCTGGGCCGACTTGCCGCAGGCCGCGAGGAGCAGCATGAGGCCGATGGCGGTGAGCTTGCCCTCGCCGGTCTCCCCGGTCGCTTCGAGCACCGGACCGAAGGCGAAGGTGCCGAAGGTGGTGAACATCAGCATGATCGCGATGGACAGGCCCATGTCGCCCACCCGGTTGACCAGGAAGGCCTTCTTGGCGGCGGTGGCGGCGCTGGGCTTGTGCTGCCAGAAGCCGATGAGCAGGTACGACGCCAGGCCGACGCCCTCCCACCCGACGTACAGCAGCAGGTAGTTGTCGGCGATGACCAGCAGCAGCATCGCGGCGAGGAAGAGGTTCAGATAACCGAAGAAGCGGCGGCGGCGCTCGTCGTGCTCCATGTAGCCGATGGAGTAGATGTGGATCAGCGTGCCCACACCCGTGATCAGCAGGACGAACGTCATCGACAGCTGGTCGAGCTGGAAGGCCACATCGGCCTGGAACCCCTCGACCGGGATCCAGCTGAACAGCTTCTGGTGCAGGGCGCGGTCCTCGGCGCCCTTGCCGAGCATGTCGGTGAACAGCACGACGCCGACGACGAAGGACGCGGCGGCGAGCACCGTGCCGATCCAGTGTCCGGTCCGGTCGAGCCGGCGGCCGCCGCAGAGCAGGACCGCCGCTCCGAGCAGGGGCGCCGCGACGAGCAGCGCAATCAGGTTTTCCACGATTCCGACCCCTTACAGCTTCATCAGGCTGGCGTCGTCGACCGAGGCCGAGTGGCGGGAGCGGAACAGCGACACGATGATCGCGAGCCCGATGACGACTTCCGCGGCGGCGACGACCATCGTGAAGAAGGCGATGATCTGGCCGTCGAGATTGCCGTGCATCCGGGAGAACGCGACGAGCGCGAGGTTGCAGGCGTTGAGCATCAGCTCGATGCACATGAACACCACGATCGCGTTCCGCCTGATCAGCACGCCGGAGGCGCCGATCGTGAACAAAAGGGCCGCGAGGTAGAGGTAGTTGACCGGATTCACTTGGCGACCTCCTCCTCTTCCTCCGCCGTGTCACGGCCGAGCCGCTCCCCGGACCGCTGTTCCAGCGCCTTGAGTTGGGCGAGCGACTCGCTGGACACGTCGCGGATCTGGCCGCGTCGGCGCAGCGTCTGCATGACGGTGAGCTCGGACGGCGTGCCGTCCGGGAGCAGTCCGGCGATGTCCACGGCGTTGTGCCGGGCATAGACACCGGGGGCCGGCAGCGGAGGTACGTGACTGCTGCGCACCCGCTCCCGGGACAGCTCCTGCTGGGTCTTGGCGCGTTCGGTGCGCTCGCGGTGCGTGAGCAGCATCGCGCCGACGGTGGCCGTGATCAGCAGGGCGCCGGTGATCTCGAACGCGAAGACGTACTTGGTGAAGATGAGGTTGGCCAGGCCCTCGACGTTGCCGCCGTGCCGGGCGTTCGCCGCGCCGAGACCGTTGAACGTCTGCAGCGACGCCTGCCCGATCCCGGCGATCAGCAGGACGCCGAAGCCGAGGCCGCAGGCGGCGGCCAGCCAGCGCTGCCCCTTGAGGGTCTCCTTCAGGGAGTCCGCCGCGGTGACACCGACGAGCATGACCACGAAGAGGAACAGCATCATGATCGCGCCGGTGTAGACGACGATCTGCACGATGCCAAGGAAGTACGCGCCGTTGGCGAGGTAGAAGACCGCCAGCACGATCATGGTGCCGGCGAGTGACAGCGCGCTGTGCACCGCCTTCTTCATCAGGACGGTGGAGAGCGCGCCGATGACGGCGACGGAACCGAGCAGCCAGAACTGCACGGCCTCGCCGGTCGACGTGGCGGTGGCGGCGGCCAGGACGGAGGTCATGCGTCCACCTCCTTGTCCGCTTCACCCTTGGACACGGCGGTCTGGCGTTCCGTGCCGGGCGCGGCCTGCGTCACCAGGCCCCGGTAGTAGTCCTGTTCGTCCATGCCCGGGAAGATCGCGTGCGGGCTGTCGACCATGCCTTCCTCCAGCCCCGCGAGCAGCTCGTCCTTGGTGTAGATGAGGCTCTCGCGCGTGGTGTTGGCGAGCTCGAACTGATTGGTCATCGTCAGTGCCCGGGTGGGGCACGCCTCGATGCAGAGCCCGCACAGGATGCAGCGCGCGTAGTTGATCTGGTAGACCCGGCCGTAGCGCTCCCCCGGGGAGTAGCGCTCCTCGTCGGTGTTGTCCGCGCCTTCGACGTAGATCGCGTCCGCGGGACACGCCCAGGCGCACAGCTCGCAGCCGACGCACTTCTCCAGCCCGTCCGGGTGACGGTTGAGCTGGTGCCGCCCGTGGAAGCGCGGCGCCGTCACCTTCTGCGTCTCCGGGTACTGCTCGGTCAGCCGCTTCTTGAACATGGCCTTGAAGGTCACGCCGAAGCCGGCCACAGGATTCTGGAACTTCTCCCCTGAGGGCTCTGAGGACTCAGACACCGTCGGCCTCCCTTCCGTCACTCGAACTTCCGGCGATCGCCGGGTCGTCACTCTGAGTATCCGGCCCACCACTGACAACGAGCTCCCGCTCGCGTCGCGGCCTGCGGCGCGGCACCGGCGGCAGGGTCTGGCCGGGCAGCGGCGGCACGGGGTATCCGCCCGCCATCGGGTCGAACGCCGGCTCGGGTCCGGCCGCCTCCTCGGCGGCCTTGGTCTTGCGGTCTCTGAGGATCTCGGCGACGAAGGAGAGCAGCAGCACGGCGATGACCGCTCCGGCGACGTACAGCAGGATCTGCGAGAAGTCGTAGCCCTCGTTGTTCAGCGCGCGCACGGTGGCGACCAGCATCAGCCAGACCACGGAGACCGGGATCAGGACCTTCCAGCCGAGCTTCATCAGCTGGTCGTAACGGACGCGGGGCAGTGTGCCTCGCAGCCAGATGAAGAAGAAGAGGAGCAGCTGCACCTTGATGACGAACCAGAGCATGGGCCACCAGCCCTGGTTCGCGCCCTCCCAGAAGGTGCTGATCGGGTACGGGGCCCGCCAGCCGCCGAGGAAGAGGGTCACGGAGACCGCGGAGACGGTGACCATGTTGACGTACTCGGCGAGCATGAACATCGCGAACTTGATGGACGAGTACTCGGTGTTGAAGCCGCCGACCAGGTCGCCCTCGGACTCCGGCATGTCGAAGGGGGCTCGGTTGGTCTCGCCGACCATCGTGACGATGTAGATGATGAAGGAGACCGGCAGCAGGAGGACGAACCAGCGGTCCTCCTGCGCGGCGACGATCTCCGACGTCGACATCGACCCCGAGTAGAGGAAGACCGAGGCGAAGGCGGCACCCATCGCGATCTCGTAGCTGATCATCTGGGCGCACGAGCGCAGACCGCCGAGGAGCGGGTACGTCGACCCTGAGGACCAGCCGGCCAGCACGATGCCGTAGATGCCGACCGAGGCGACCGCGAGGATGTACAGCATCGCGATCGGCAGGTCGGTCAGCTGCATCGACGTCGGGTGGCCGAAGATCGACACCTGGTTGTCGGCCGGGCCGAACGGGATCACCGCGATCGCCATGAACGCCGGTGCGGCGGCGACGATCGGGGCCAGGATGTAGACGACCTTGTCGGCCCGCTTGACGACGACGTCTTCCTTCAGCATCAGCTTGACGCCGTCGGCGAGCGACTGGAGCATGCCCCAGGGCCCGTGCCGGTTGGGCCCGATGCGCAGCTGCATCCAGGCGACGACCTTGCGCTCCCACACGATGGAGAAGAGCACGGTCACCATCAGGAACGCGAAGCAGAACACCGCCTTGACGACCACGAGCCACCAGGGGTCGGTGCCGAACATCGAGAGGTCCTCGGCCGCGAGGACGGCGCTCTGCGGTGCCGCGGCGAGTTGGGCGAGGCCGGTCACTCTCCTACCTCCGATGTCACGACGTGGGAACCCGGGGCCGCGGGGCCGATCCGGACCAGTCCGCCCGGCTGGACGCCGGTGTCGGCGGGGACGCCCCGTCCGACGGAGTTGAGCGGCACCCACACCACCCGGTCCGGCATGTCCGTGACGACGAGCGGCAGTTCGGTGGAGCCCGCGGGGCCGGTGACGGCGAGCAGGTCGCCGTCCTTCACCCCGGACTCCGCGGCGGTGGCAGGGGAGAGCCGGGCGACGGCCGCGTGCCGCGTCCCGGCCAGTGCCTCGTCGCCCTCCTGGAGCCGGCCCCGGTCGAGCAGCATCCGGTGGCCCGCGAGGACCGCCTCGCCGTCGCCGGGCCGGGGAACGGGCCGGGACGTCGCCCGCGGGTCCTCGGCGTGGCCGCCCTCCCGGCCGCCGAGGCGGTCGAGTTCGCGGCGCGCGGCCCGCAGGTCGGGCAGGGCGAGGGACACGCCGAGCGCGTCGGCCAGCATGTGCAGCACCCGCGCGTCGGTCGGGCAGAGCGTCCTCGGCAGCTGCTCGGGCTTCAGTGCGGCTTCGAACATCCGCGCCCTGCCCTCCCAGTTGAGGAAGGTGCCGGGCTTCTCCGGGACCGCGGCGACGGGGAGGACCACGTCGGCGCGTTCGGTGACGGCCCCGGGCCGCAGTTCCAGCGAGACGAGGAATCCGACCTCGTCCAGGGCCTGGATCGCCCGGGCCGGGTCGGGCAGGTCCTCGGGGTCGACCCCCGCGACCAGCAGCGCGCCCAGCTCGCCGGTGGCCGCGGCCTCCACGATCTGGCCGGTGTCGCGGCCGAAGCGCGAGGGGAGTTCGGCGACGCCCCAGACGGAGGCCACCTCCTGCCTGGCCCGCGGGTCGGTGGCGGGACGGCCACCGGGCAGCACCGACGGGAGCGCGCCCGCCTCCAGCGCGCCCCGTTCGCCGGCCCGGCGCGGGATCCACACCAGTGCGGCTCCGGTCGCGGCGGCGGTGCGCAGCGCGGCGGTGAGCGCACCGCGCACGGCGGCGAGCCGCTCGCCCACGACGATCACGGCACCTTCGCCGCGCAGCGCCTCGGCCGCGACGGCCCCTTCGCCGTCCAGGCCGACCCCGCCCGCGAGCGCGTCCAGCCATTCGGTCTCGGTGCCGGGTGCGGCGGGGAGCAGCGTGCCGCCCGCCTTCTTCAGGCCCCTGCTGGCGTGCGAGGCGAGGGCGAACGTCCGCTGACCGTGCTTGCGGTGGGCCTTGCGGAGCCGCAGGAAGACGCCGGGCGCCTCCTCCTCGGACTCGAAGCCGGCCAGCAGGACCGCCGGTGCCTTCTCCAGCGAGGTGTACGTGACCCCGCTGCCGTCCAGGTCGCGTCCCCGCCCGGCCACGCGGGCGGCCAGGAAGTCGGCCTCCTCCCCGCTGTGGACACGGGCACGGAAGTCGATGTCGTTGGTGTCGAGGGCGACCCGCGCGAACTTGCTGTACGCGTAGGCGTCCTCGACGGTCAGCCGGCCACCGGTGAGCACGCCGGTCCTGCCCCGGGCCGCCGAGAGACCGGCAGCCGCCGCTTCCAGCGCCTCGGGCCAGCTCGCCGGTTCCAGCACGCCGTCCGCGTTGCGCACGAGCGGGGTGGTGAGCCGGTCGCGCTGCTGGGCGTAGCGGAAGCCGAAGCGGCCCTTGTCGCAGAGCCACTCCTCGTTGACCTCGGGGTCGTTGGCGGCGAGCCGCCGCATGACCTTGCCGCGCCGGTGGTCGGTACGGGTGGCGCAGCCGCCGGCGCAGTGCTCGCACACCGAGGGCGACGACACCAGGTCGAAGGGCCGGGAGCGGAAGCGGTACGCCGCCGAGGTGAGCGCCCCGACGGGACAGATCTGGATGGTGTTGCCCGAGAAGTACGACTCGAAGGGGTCGCCCTCGCCGGTGCCGACCTGCTGGAGGGCGCCGCGCTCGATCAGTTCGATCATCGGGTCGCCGGCCACCTGGTTGGAGAAGCGGGTGCACCGCGCGCAGAGCACGCACCGCTCACGGTCCAGCAGCACCTGGGTGGAGATGGGGACGGGCTTCTCGAAGGTGCGCTTCTGCCCGTCGAAGCGGGATTCGGCGCCGCCGTGCGACATCGCCTGGTTCTGCAGGGGACACTCGCCGCCCTTGTCGCAGACCGGGCAGTCCAGCGGGTGGTTGATGAGCAGGAGCTCCATCACCCCCTTCTGGGCCTTCTCCGCGACGGGCGAGGTGATCTGCGACTTCACGACCATGCCGTCGGTGCACGTGATGGTGCAGGACGCCATCGGCTTGCGCTGGCCCTCGACCTCGACGATGCACTGACGGCAGGCGCCGGCCGGGTCGAGGAGCGGGTGGTCGCAGAAACGCGGGATCTCGATGCCGAGGAGTTCGGCGGCACGGATGACGAGGGTGCCCTTGGGCACGCTGATCTCGATGCCGTCGATCGTGAGCGTGACGAGGTCCTCGGGCGGAACGGCCGCCTCGCCGCCCCCGGAGGGCGCACTCGTGGTGACTGTCATGCGTTCACCCCCCGGTGAGCGGTCTTGTCGTCTTTTTCGTCGGCCCAGACGGTCGACCTGGCGGGATCGAAGGGACAGCCCTTGCCGGTGATGTGCTGCTCGTACTCCTCGCGGAAGTACTTCAGCGAGGAGAAGATCGGCGAGGCGGCGCCGTCGCCGAGGGCGCAGAACGACTTGCCGTTGATGTTGTCGGCGATGTCGTTGAGCTTGTCGAGGTCGGCCATCTCCCCCTTGCCCGCCTCGATGTCGCGGAGCAGCTGGACGAGCCAGTACGTGCCCTCACGGCAGGGCGTGCACTTGCCGCAGGACTCGTGGGCGTAGAACTCGGTCCAGCGGGTGACCGCGCGCACCACGCAGGTGGTCTCGTCGAAGCACTGCAGGGCCTTGGTGCCGAGCATGGATCCGGCGGCGCCGACGCCCTCGTAGTCCAGGGGGACGTCGAGGTGTTCGTCGGTGAACATCGGGGTGGAGGAGCCGCCGGGGGTCCAGAACTTCAGGCGGTGGCCCTCCCGGATGCCGCCGCTCATGTCGAGCAGCTGGCGCAGGGTGATGCCGAGCGGGGCCTCGTACTGGCCGGGGCTGGTGACGTGCCCGCTGAGCGAGTACAGCGTGAAGCCCGGGGACTTCTCGCTCCCCATCGACTTGAACCAGTCCTTGCCCTTGTTCAGGATCGCGGGAACCGAGGCGATGGACTCGACGTTGTTCACCACGGTGGGGCAGGCGTACAGACCGGCGACCGCGGGGAAGGGCGGACGCAGCCGGGGCTGGCCGCGCCGTCCTTCGAGCGAGTCGAGCAGCGCGGTTTCCTCACCGCAGATGTAGGCGCCCGCGCCCGCGTGCACCGTGAGTTCCAGGTTGAGCCCCGAACCCAGGATGTCCTTCCCCAGGTAGCCCGCCTCGTAGGCCTCCCGCACGGCCTCGTGCAGCCGCCGCAGTACGGGGACGACCTCGCCGCGCAGATAGATGAAGGCGTGCGAGGAGCGGATCGCGTAACAGGCGATCACGATGCCCTCGATGAGGCTGTGCGGGTTCGCGAAGAGGAGCGGGATGTCCTTGCAGGTGCCCGGCTCCGACTCGTCGGCGTTGACGACGAGGTAGTGCGGCTTGCCGTCGCCCTGCGGGATGAACTGCCACTTCATCCCCGTGGGGAAGCCCGCGCCGCCGCGTCCGCGCAGACCGGAGTCCTTGACGTACGCGATGAGGTCGTCCGGCGACATGGCGAGCGCCTTGCGCAGGCCCTCGTACCCCTCGTGACGGCGGTAGGTGTCCAGCGTCCAGGACTCGGGCTCGTCCCAGAAGGAGGAGAGGACCGGGGCCAGGAGCTTCTCCGGGCTCGTCCCGTTCTTGTCGATCTCGGCTGCCAACGTCATCACTCCCCCTCCTCGGCTGCGGGTCCGGCCGGGTGCTCCGGGTCGGAGGCCGATGTCTGCTGCGGTGCGTCGTGCGAGCTGAGGTGCTCGGTGGGCGACGGCTCGTGCGGGGCCGCGCCCTCGGGCGCCGTGTCCCGGGGCCGCTCGCCCCTCGGGCCGACCACGCGCGCGTGCGGCGAGGCCTCGCCCCTGGCGAGTTTCAGCCCGACCAGAGAGGCGGCCCCCGCTCCGCCGCTCGCCTCGACGGCGCCGGGGCGCTCGTCGGGGAAGCCGGCCAGGATCCGGGCCGTCTCCTTGTACGTGCACAGGGGCGCGCCCCGGGTGGGCTCCACCGTCCGGCCGGCGATCAGGTCGTCGACGAGCCGCGTCGCGCTCTCCGGTGTCTGGTTGTCGAAGAACTCCCAGTTCACCATCACGACGGGCGCGAAGTCGCAGGCCGCGTTGCACTCGATGTGTTCGAGGGTGACCTTGCCGTCCTCGGTGGTCTCGTCGTTGCCGACGCCCAGGTGCTCCTTGAGCCGGTCGAAGATGGCGTCGCCGCCCATGACCGCGCACAGGGTGTTGGTGCAGACCCCGACCTGGTAGTCACCGCTCGGCCGGCGCCGGTACATCGTGTAGAAGGTGGCGACCGCGGTGACCTCGGCGGTGGTGAGGCCGAGCTGGTCCGCGCAGAAGGCGATGCCCGTGCGGGAGACGTATCCCTCCTCGGACTGCACCAGGTGCAGCAGCGGCAGCAGCGCGGAGCGGCTGCCGGGGTAGCGGGCGATCACCTCCTTCGCGTCCGCTTCGAGCCGGGCGAGCACCTCGGCCGGGTAGGCGGGGGCAGGGAGCTGCGGCATCCCCAGGCTGACTTCTCGGTTGGCTGCGGTCACCGGTCGACGCCTCCCATCACGGGGTCGATGGACGCGACGGCGACGATGACGTCGGCGACCTGGCCGCCCTCGCACATCGCCGCCATGGCCTGGAGGTTGGTGAAGGACGGGTCGCGGAAGTGCACCCGGAAGGGCCGGGTGCCGCCGTCCGAGACGACGTGCACGCCCAGTTCGCCCTTGGGCGACTCCAGAGCGGTGTACGCCTGCCCGGTGGGGACCCGGAAGCCCTCGGTCACCAGCTTGAAGTGGTGGATCAGGGCCTCCATGGAGGTGCCCATGATCTTCTTGATGTGGTCGAGGGAGTTGCCGAGACCGTCGGGGCCCAGCGCGAGCTGCGCGGGCCAGGCGATCTTCTTGTCGGCGACCATGACCGGGCCCGGCTCCAGCCGGTCGAGGCACTGCTCGACGATCCTGAGCGACTGGCGCATCTCCTCGAGCCGGATGAGGAAGCGGCCGTACGCGTCGCAGGTGTCCGCGGTGGGCACGTCGAACTCGTAGTTCTCGTAGCCGCAGTACGGATCGCTCTTGCGCAGGTCGTGCGGGAGCCCCGCGGACCTGAGCACCGGGCCGGTGGCGCCGAGCGCCATGCAGCCGGTCAGGTCGAGGTAACCGACGTCCTGCATGCGTGCCTTGAAGATGGGGTTGCCGGTGGCGAGCTTGTCGTACTCCGGCAGGTTCTTCTTCATGGTCTTCACGAAGTCGCGGAGCCGGTCGACCGCCCCCATGGGCAGGTCCTGGGCGAGGCCCCCGGGCCGGATGAACGCGTGGTTCATGCGGAGCCCGGTGATCAGCTCGAAGAGATCGAGAACGAGTTCACGATCGCGGAAGCCGTAGATCATGATCGTCGTGGCGCCGAGCTCCATGCCGCCGGTGGCGATGCACACCAGGTGGGAGGAGATCCGGTTGAGCTCCATCAGGAGCACACGCAGGACGGTGGCCCGGTCCGGGATCTGGTCCTCGATGCCGAGGAGCTTCTCGACCCCGAGGCAGTACGCTGCCTCGTTGAAGAACGGGGTGAGGTAGTCCATGCGGGTGACGAAGGTGGTGCCTTGCGTCCAGTTCCGGAATTCGAGGTTCTTCTCGATGCCGGTGTGGAGGTAGCCGATGCCGCAGCGGGCCTCGGTGACGGTCTCGCCGTCGATCTCCAGGATCAGCCGCAGCACGCCGTGCGTGGACGGGTGCTGGGGACCCATGTTGACGATGATGCGCTCGTCGTCCGACTTGGCGGCGGATTCGACGACCTCGTCCCAGTCGCCGCCGGTGACTGTATATACAGTCCCCTCGGTCGTGGCGCGGGGCGTTGCACGGGGAGTAGTCATCAGCTGTACGACCTCCGCTGGTCCGGAGCCGGGATCTGGGCGCCCTTGTACTCGACGGCGATGCCACCGAGCGGGTAGTCCTTGCGCTGCGGGAAGCCCTGCCAGTCGTCCGGCATCATGATCCGGGTGAGGGCGGGATGCCCGTCGAAGATCAGCCCGAAGAAGTCGTAGGTCTCGCGCTCGTGCCAGTCGTTGGTGGGATAGACACCGACCAGGGACGGGATGTGCGGGTCGCTGTCCGGGGTGGAGACCTCCAGGCGGATCAGCCGCCCGTGGGTGAGCGAGCGCAGGTGGTACACCGCGTGCAGCTCGCGGCCCTTGTCCCCCGGGTAGTGGACGCCGCTGACGCCCGTACAGAGCTCGAAGCGCAGGGCGGGGTCGTCGCGCAGGGTGCGGGCGACCTGGACCAGGTGCTCGCGGGCGACGAAGAAGGTGATCTCACCCCGGTCGACGACCGTCTTCTCGATGGCGTTGCCGGGAAGCAGGTCCTGTTCCTCCAGGGCCCCCTCCAGCTCGTCGGCCACTTCGTCGAACCAGCCGCCGTACGGCCGGGAGGTGGCTCCCGGCAGGCTCACCGTGCGGACGAGTCCGCCGTAGCCGGAGGTGTCGCCGCCGTTGTTGGCGCCGAACATGCCCTTGCGTACGCCGATGACCTCGCCGGAGTCGTCCCGCGGGGTCGGCACCTGGCCGCTGTTGGTGTTCTGTTCGTCGCTCATCGCAGCAGCCCCTTCATCTCGATCAGGGGAAGTGCCTTGAGGGCCGCCTCCTCCGCCTCGCGGGCGGCCTCCTCCGCGTTGACCCCGAGCTTGGTGCCCTGGATCTTCTGGTGGAGCTTGAGGATGGCGTCGATCAGCATCTCGGGGCGCGGCGGGCATCCCGGCAAGTAGATGTCGACCGGGACAATATGATCAACACCCTGAACAATGGCGTAATTGTTGAACATTCCACCCGATGATGCGCAAACCCCCATGGAGATCACCCACTTGGGGCTCGGCATCTGGTCGTAGACCTGCCGGAGGACGGGCGCCATCTTCTGACTGACCCGTCCCGCGACGATCATCAGATCCGCCTGCCGCGGCGATCCGCGGAAGACCTCCATCCCGAACCGGGCCAGGTCGTACCGCCCGGCGCCGGTCGTCATCATCTCGATGGCGCAGCAGGCGAGGCCGAAGGTGGCGGGGAAGACGGAGGACTTCCGCACCCAGCCGGCGGCCTGCTCGACAGTGGTCAGCACAAAGCCGCTCGGCAGCTTCTCTTCGAGTCCCATGTGTGCCCCTCAGCCCCTCAGTCCCATTCCAGGCCGCCGCGGCGCCACACATACGCGTAGGCGACGAAGACGGTGAGCACGAAGAGCAGCATCTCCACGAGCCCGAAGATCCCCAGGGCGTCGAAGGTGACCGCCCAGGGATAGAGGAAGACGATCTCGATGTCGAAGACGATGAACAGCATCGCCGTCAGGTAGTACTTGATGGGAAAACGGCCGCCTCCGGCTGGAGTGGGGGTGGGTTCGATGCCGCACTCGTACGCTTCGAGCTTTGCTCGGTTGTACCGCTTCGGGCCGATAAGCGTGGCCATGACCACGGAGAAGATCGCAAACCCTGCCCCGAGGGCGCCGAGCACGAGGATGGGCGCGTAGGCATTCACGCTCCTCGCTCCTTCCAGTCGTCCTTGACCGTTGGACCGCATCGGGCGACCGGCTCGCCACCTCATCAAGATCGTGCACATGTGAGGCAGTTCACAAGCCCGACTGCCCCGCATCCTATGCCTGCCGTCCTGTGATCTGCGACACGGGGTACGCCAACGTCTTTGTGATCTCCACCACCTGACGAACGATCATGAAGTCGGATGAGCGGTGATCTTCGTACACGAAGCGGCCGAGCGGTTACGAGACGTGACATCTCGCGCCGTTACCGCTGGTCAAAGGCGTACGGCACTATCAATCGGCGGCCTCTACATGCAAATTGGAGATGGACGCGCGCAAGGTGATATAGGGATCGGCCCCAGATCGCGTCCACCCGGACGAGGGGCTTCCGGTACCGATGTGGACAATGCGCACGCATTCACGAACTTCCGGGCGCGCGGCCGGGGCGCACCCCGCAGCCGTCGGCGCCGCCCCGGCAGGGGAGCCCCCGAGGGTGCCGACGCACGGGCATGGAAACGGACATGACTCGCCAATAGGTCGCACCCCACCGCGCCACCTCCCGCGAGGGGTGGGTACGCGGCGCGCACCCGCGCGGTTGCCTCCCACGGCATCGTCATACTGTGACCTGCATCACTCCACGCCCAGCCCAAGAGAAGCGGGCTTGGCCATCTGTGTGAACGGATGGTAAGCGACGGGCAATTCGGGCGTATTACAGGAACGCCGTGATCACAGCGCTGATTGCCGCTGTCCGTTTTGCCCGTTAGGGCGTCAATAAGGGCCCGCAATAAGCGGATTCACAGATTCCGAACGTAACTGTGTCGCAACACACGTTTCTTGATGGGACCCCTACAGCCCTGATAGCGCTAGTACTCATGTCCCACACCGCTCACATACCCAGCCACCGGAAGCCCCGCCAGAGCGCCTCGAAGACGGCGCTGCGGGCAGGAGTTGCCGGTGGCGTCCTCAGCACCATCGCGGTCGCGGGTGCCGCCGGACCGGCCCAGGCCGAGCCGGTGACCCAGACCATCGAGATGCCCACCATCACGGCCGGCCTCTCCACCTCCGTCGCGGCGTCGGCCCAGGCGACCCAGGCGGTCGCTCTCGACCTCGAGACGCAGGCCCACGAGGACGCCGCGGCGGCCACCGCCGCCAAGACGGCCAAGAAGGCCAAGGCCGAGGCCGTCCGCAAGGCCGAGGCCAAGGAGAAGGCTGAGGCGGCCGCCAAGGCCAAGGCGGAGGCCGCCGAGCGCGCCTCGCGCACCGCCGAGCGCACCACGCTCAGCGCGCCTGCCAGCTCCTCGTCCTCCTCGTCCTCCTCGTCGTCGAGCGCCACCGGGTCCGCGGCGTCCGTCATCGCGTTCGCGCAGGCCCAGATCGGCGACGCGTACGTCTCCGGCGGCACCGGCCCGAACTCGTGGGACTGCTCGGGCCTGGTCCAGGCGGCCTTCGGCTCGGTGGGCATCGACCTGCCGCGCGTCTCGCAGAGCCAGTCGACGGCGGGCACCCAGGTCTCGCTCGACAACCTGCAGCCCGGCGACATCCTGTACTGGGGCGGTGCCGGCAGCGCGTACCACGTCGGTATCTACGTGGGCGGCGGCCAGTTCGTCGGCGCGCAGAACTCCAGCACCGGCGTCGTGCAGAAGTCCCTGGACTACGACCCGCCGTCGGGCGCGGTCCGCGTTCTCTGATTCACAAGCCGCGTGCGGCGGGGCGGTTCACCGCCCGGCCGCACGAACGGCACGCCCGAAGGGCCGTCACTCCCCGCTCGGAGTGACGGCCCTTCGGTGTGCCGTGATCCGTCACTCCCCGCTCGGGGTGACGGCCTTCCGCTGTGCCGTGACGGTGTCCGGCTCCACGACGTCGTCGGCCGGCCGGCGCTGCGCCGGTACGCGCCCTCCGGGCCGCGCGGCGCTCTCCCGGCGCAGCAGCAGGACGCCCGCCACGCACGCGAGGGCCGCCAGCACGAAGCCGTACGGCGGGGTGGAGCCCGAAGGCTGCGTCTCGTAGACCAAGGCCGCCGAGAGCACGACGAGCACGTCCCTGAGCTTGCCGCCGGCCGCCGTCGCGGCGAGTACGGCCGTCCCCCAGAGCAGGTACCACGGCTGCACCATCGGGGAGAGCGCCACCAGGGCCACCAGCCCGAGGCCCAGCCCGTGCACCGCTTCCAGGCGTCCGGCGGCGGCCCGCCACGCCAGCAGCAGGATCAGGGCGACCCCCGCCGCGAGGCCCAGATTCTGTACGGCGGTCTTGACCGGGTCCGGGTCGGTCCCGGCGAGCAGCCGCACGAGTTCACCGATCCCGAGGCCCAGATCGCTGCTCACCGAGAGCGCGGTGTGGATGCGGCCCGCGACGCCCTGCGTGGCCAACCAGCCGAAGCCGGTGCCGCTGAGCAGCGTCATCAGCACCACGACCGTCCCTGCCACCGCGCCGGGTCCCGACAGCCCCTTCGCCACCCGGCGTACGGGCCCGCCGGTGGCGGCCCGGCCCACCAGGACCGCGATGAACAGCAGCGCCACCGCCGCCGGGGACTTGACCATCATGGCGAGCCCGACGAGCACCGATCCGCTGATCCATCTCCCCCGCAGCGCGAGCACGACGCCCACGAGCATCAGACCGATCATCAGCCCGTCGTTGTGAAGGCCGCCCGCCACGTGCATCAGCAACAGCGGGTTCAGCGCGCCCAGCCAGAGCGCGGCGGCCGGGCTGCGCCCGTGCTCCCGGGCGAGGTGCGGCAGCGCCCAGGCGATGAGTGCGAGCGCCGCCAGGGCGATGAGCCGCATCGCGAGGACCGCGGGCACGATGGTGCCGCCGGTCGCCTCGACCACGCCCCGCGCGAGGACGAGGAAGAACGGGCCGTACGGCGCGGGGGTGTCGGTCCAGTGGCCGCCCACGCTCGCGGCGGCGTCCCCGCCCTGCCCGGCGGGGTCCAGGACCGACGGCCCCACCTCGTAGACGTCATGGCCTTCCAGGACCATCGCGCCCTGGGCTATGTAGCTGTAGACGTCGGCGCTGTAGAGCGGCGGCGCCACCACGAACGGCGCTGCCCACCACCCCAGGGTGACCAGACTCTCCCGTACCCCGGCTCCCGTCCTGCCGTACAGCCACCAGGCGACGACAAGCACGGTCAGCCCGCCGTACGCCAGCGCGTGGCCGACGGCCGTGACCGCGGTGCCGTGCGGCACCCACAGGCCCCAGGGGTCGTGGGCCGGCAAGGTGCCGACGGCCCAGCCGCCCGCGACGGCCGCCGTCGCCCCTGCCGCGCCCAGCGCGCGATACGTCCCGCCGTTCCCCGCCCCGCTTGCCCGCATGGTCCGCAAACCTATCGCAGGGGTGCGGGCGGCCCTCCGGTTCATGTGGGGCTGCGCCGAGGGGCCGCCGCCGCACGGAAGGGTGTACGTCCGTGAGGCGGCGGCCCTCGGCCGGTCAGGCCTTCGGCGCGACCTTCGAGAGACCGTTGATGATGCGGTCCATCGCGTCGCCGCCCGTCGGGTCGGTGAGGTTGGCGAGCATCTTCAGCGTGAACTTCATCAGCAGGGGGTGGGTCAGACCCCGCTGCGTGGCGATCTTCATGACCTTCGGGTTGCCGATCATCTTCACGAAGGCGCGGCCCAGCGTGTAGTAACCGCCGTAGGTGTCCTTGAGGATCTTCGGGTAGTGCTGGAGCGCCAGTTCCCGCTGCGCCGGGGTCGCGCGGGCGTGCGCCTGGACGATGACGTCCGCGGCGATCTGGCCCGACTCCATGGCGTACGCGATGCCTTCGCCGTTGAACGGGTTGACCAGGCCGCCCGCGTCACCGACGAGCAGCAGGCCCTTGGTGTAGTGCGGCTGGCGGTTGAACGCCATGGGCAGCGCGGCCCCGCGGATCGGCATCGTCATGTTCTCGGGGGTGTAGCCCCAGTCCTCCGGCATGGAGGCGCACCAGGCCTTGAGGACCTCGCGCCAGTCCAGCTCCCGGAAGGCCGACGAGGAGTTGAGGATGCCGAGGCCGACGTTGGACGTGCCGTCGCCCATGCCGAAGATCCAGCCGTAGCCCGGCAGCAGCCGGTCCTCGGCGCCTCGGCGGTCCCACAGCTCCAGCCAGGACTCCAGGTAGTCGTCGTCGTGCCGGGGCGAGGTGAAGTACGTGCGGACCGCGACGCCCATCGGGCGGTCCTCGCGGCGGTGCAGGCCCATGTTGAGGGAGAGCCGGGTGGAGTTGCCGTCGGCGGCGACGACGAGCGGGGCGTGGAAGGTGACCGGGGTCTTCTCCTCGCCGAGCTTGGCGTGGACGCCGGTGATGCGGCCGGTGCGCTCGTCCTTGATCGGCTCGCCGACGTTGCAGCGCTCGTGCAGCCGCGCGCCGGCCTTCTGCGCCTGGCGGGCGAGCTGCTCGTCGAAGTCGTCGCGCTTGCGGACCAGTCCGTAGTCCGGGTAGGAGGCGAGGTCCGGCCAGTCCAGCTGGAGGCGGACTCCGCCGCCGATGATGCGCAGGCCCTTGTTGCGCAGCCAGCCGGCCTCCTCGGAGATGTCGATCCCCATCGAGACGAGCTGCTTGGTGGCACGCGGGGTGAGACCGTCGCCGCAGACCTTCTCCCTCGGGAAGGCCGTCTTCTCCAGGAGGAGGACGTCGAGTCCGGCCTTGGCGAGGTAGTACGCGGTCGTGGAGCCGGCTGGGCCCGCTCCGACGACGATCACGTCCGCGCTGTGTTCGGAGAGGGGCTCGGTCACGGTCGGATCTCCCGAAGACTCGAATTCGCGTGCCGCGCGGCACATGTCGCGTGCAGTCTATGGGTGCCTGCTGATCAACCTCCCGAAGGGCTCCCCGATGCCGCACGCGCCTGAATCGACCCCGTCCGTACATCTGCGTGTCCCCACCGACGAGGACGCCCTCGCCTGGTACCGGGTCTTCGACGATCCCGAGGTGATGGAGTTCCACGGCGGGCGTTCGGCGGAGTACTCCGTGTACGAGGAGCTGACCGCCCGCCAGCGCCGCCACGACGCGGAGCTCGGCCACTGCCTGTGGACGGTGCTCGACGACGCCGGTGAGGTGCTCGGCTTCACCGGCGCCCAGCCATGGCCCCATGAGTCCTTCGGGCCGGTGGGCGAGATAGAGATCGGCTGGCGGCTGGGCCGGGCCGCCTGGGGGCACGGCTACGCGACCGCCGCGGCCCGCGCCACGCTGGACCGGACGAGGGCCCTCGGGGTGCGGGAGGTAGTGGCGATGATCAATGTGCGCAACGCGCGCTCGGTCGCGGTGGCCGAGCGTCTCGGCATGCGGCGGGCCGAGACGTACACGACACCGGTGTCCCGGCAGCAGGCGTACTGCTACCGGCTGGAGCTCTGAGACCCGAGCGCTCCGGGAGGACCGGGCCGGACCGGAGCACTGAGCCCGGTCCCGGCCCCTGTTTTGGTCCGCCCACGCGTTCAGGGCCCTCCCGGAGGGCTCAGGCCTTCCCGGAGGGCTCAGGCACTACGCGGCGGGCTCAGGCGCGGACGCCCCGGTGCAGCGCCACCACGCCGCCGGTGAGGTTGCGCCAGGCGACGTCGGACCAGCCGGCCTTCTGGAGCAGTGTGGCGAGGCCGGCCTGGTCGGGCCAGGCGCGGATCGACTCGGCGAGGTAGACGTACGCGTCCGGGTTGGAGGACACCGCCCGGGCCACCGGCGGCAGCGCGCGCATCAGGTACTCGGTGTAGACGGTCCGGAACGGCGCCCAGGTCGGCTGCGAGAACTCGCAGATCACGACCTTGCCGCCACGCCGGGTGACTCGGTACAGCTCGCTCAGCGCGGCGCCGGTGTCCTGGATGTTGCGCAGGCCGAAGGAGATCGTGACCGCGTCGAAGGTCTCGTCCTTGAACGGCAGCCGGGTGCCGTCCCCCGCGGTGAAGGGCATCCACGGGTGGCGCTCCTTGCCGACCCGGAGCATCCCGAGCGAGAAGTCGCAGGGCACCACGTAGGCGCCCGCCCGCGCGAAGGGCTGCGAGGAGGTGGCCGTGCCCGCCGCCAGGTCGAGGATCTTCTGGGCCGGACGGGCGTCGACGGCCCGGGCGACTTCCCTGCGCCAGAGCCGTGCCTGTCCGAGCGACAGCACGTCGTTGGTGAGGTCGTAGTTCGCCGCCACGTCGTCGAACATCGAGGCGACTTCGTGCGGCTGCTTGTCCAGGGATGCTCGGGTCACCCTCCCATTCAAGCAGCCCCCTCCCCGGCCGTTCGCAGCGGCGTGGAACGGCTTCAACCTTTCGGTGCCGGCAGCACTCATAGAGGGGTGAGACCACTGGAGACGTGAGAGGGGAGGGCGGATGTCCGTCACGCGTGGCCCATCTGCGGGTCGCTGCCGTCAACTCCCCCGACACGACGGCCACGTCGATCTTCTTCGGATACGGGAACAGCATGGTCATGATCAACGTCTCATCGGACGAGGAGAAAGGGGTTTCCGCGCCGGTGACCCCCCGGCAACTCCTGGAAGGCGTACGGAAGAGCGGACTGCTGGGCGTCGTGAGGTACGCCGACGAGGACCCGGTGCTCGGAAACAGACCGGAATGCGGGGCGGGTGAACCATCCCGCCCCGACCGACCACTACGAGACCACGGATACCCACCCCACCATGCACCAGGACACACGTCGCACACGGACCACGACCGGTTCTCGCACGCGCGGAGGGTCGCCGGCTCAGGGCCCGCGGGGCTCCCGCGCGCACGACCGGGGACGTCCGCTCGCCCGCCGAAGACAGCTGCGGCGCCGTCGCGCGGGGGTGGGAGCGGCGGTGACGGCGGTGGCGGCCCTCGTGGCGTTCCTCCATGCCGCGCCCTGGCAGGACGAGGACGCCGCGGTCGCGGCCGGCCGAGCGGCCCCTGAGACCACCGCGTCGCCCGCCACCCCGGACTCGCCGACCGCGCCGGGATCACCCGAGGCGTCGGGCCCGGCCTCCGCGAGCCCCGAGGCGACGACGCCCACCGGGACTCCTCCGGGCAAGAGAAAGCCGACGGATCCCGCCTCGGTGCCGCAGTCGGGGCCCGGAACCTTCACCGTGGCGCGTGAGGGCGCCTCGTCCGGCGGTTCCGGTAGCCGCTACCGCGTCGAGGTGGAGGACGGCATCGGTGTGGACCCGGACGGAGCCGCCGCGGACATCGCGGAGATACTCGCCGACCCCCGGGGCTGGAGCAAGGGCGGGGGCCGCAAGTTCCGCCAGGTCGCGGACGGTTCGGCGGGGCTGGTGATCCGGATAGGGACGCCGCGGACCACCGACCGGCTCTGCGGGCAGTACGGCCTGGACACCGGGGGCGAGGTGAACTGCCGGGGCGGCGAGAACGTCATGGTCAATCTGGCCCGCTGGCAGCTGGGCTCACCGACCTTCGACGGCCCACCGTCCGAGTACCGGGCCCTGATCATCAACCACGAGGTCGGCCACTGGCTGGGCCACGGCCATGAGACCTGCCCCGGCCCGGGCCGGCCGGCCCCCGCCATGATGCAGCAGATCAAAGGCCTGAAGGGCTGTGTGTCCAACGCCTGGCCGTACGACGGGAACGGCCGCTACCTCGGGGGGCCGTCCGTGCGGTGATCCCGGGAGGGAGCGGGACCCGGCCGGTCGGACACCGGCAGCCAACACGGCCGGACACGAGAATCCGGGGGCCCTTGGGACGGCCACGGCGCTCGCGGCCCACGCCCCGGACGGCCCGCCCCGGTCTCCTCACCGCCGCCGGTACACCAGCCGCCCGCCGAGCACCGTGGCCACGCAGGTGCGGGCGCCCGCCGCGCACAGCGCCGCCTCGTCGGGCACGTCGAAGACGGCGAGGTCGGCACGGGCGCCGACGGCGAGGGGGCCATGGGCGGATCCCGGCAGGTCGCGTCCGCGCGCGAAGGGGTCCAGGCTCGGTTCGCCCGCGGAGGGCCCGGCCGGCGGGAGCTCCGTCAGCCCCGCACGGCGCACCGCCGTGCGGACGGCGGGTTCGGCGAAACCGCCCGCGATGTGCGTGGTGCCGTGGCTCAGCATGCGCTGAAGGCCGCGGCGCACGCTGCCGGCCCGCCGGGGCTCGTCCAGACGTCCGCCCAGACGCTCGAACTCGGCGCCGGTCAGGGGATGTTCACCCAGTTCGTCCGCCTCACGCGGGTCCGGGTGGTACAGCCGGGTCAGCAGGGCGGCGCCGTCCCGCTGGCACAGCCCCGGGGTGATCACGCCGGGCCACTGCCGGACCCGGGCCGTGGGGTGCGCGTCCACCACCCGGTCGTACGGACCGAGGGCCACGATCAGGTCGCCGTCCACGGCGACCGCACCCCCGGCTACGGCTGCCGCGCCGAGCGGAAGGAGCAGCGGCGCGGCATGAACGGTGAGCACGGGTCGGTCAGTTGGCGTCGAGGAGCTTCAGCTCCGGGTGCGCGGTGCCGCCGGCGATCGCCGTGGACGAGATGTGCGAGACGACACGCTCGTCGACCGGGTCGTTCGCCGGGTCGTCGTGGACGACCAGGTGCTCGTAGGTCGTGGCGCGCTGGGCGGGGACGCGGCCCGCCTTGCGGATGAGATCGATGATCTCCAGCCGGTTGGAGCGGTGCTTGGCACCCGCCGAGGAGACGACGTTCTCCTCCAGCATGATCGAGCCGAGGTCGTCCGCGCCGTAGTGCAGGGACAGCTGGCCGACCTCCTTGCCGGTGGTCAGCCAGGAGCCCTGGATGTGCGCCACGTTGTCGAGGAAGAGCCGGGCGATGGCGATCATCCGGAGGTACTCGAAGAGGGTGGCCTGCGTCTGCCCCTTCAGCTTGTTGTTCTCCGGCTGGTAGGTGTACGGGATGAAGGCGCGGAAGCCGCCCGTGCGGTCCTGGACGTCGCGGATCATCCGCAGGTGCTCGATGCGTTCGGCGTTGGTCTCGCCGGTGCCCATCAGCATGGTGGAGGTGGACTCGACACCGAGGCCGTGCGCGATCTCCATGATCTCCAGCCAGCGCTCGCCGGACTCCTTGAGCGGGGCGATCGCCGTGCGCGGCCGGGCGGGCAGCAGTTCGGCACCGGCGCCGGCGAAGGAGTCGAGGCCGGCGGCGTGGATCCGCTCGATGGCCTCCTTGGCGGAGACGCCCGAGATGCGGGCCATGTGCTCGATCTCGGAGGCGCCGAGCGAGTGGATGACCAGCTCGGGGAACGCCTTCTTGATGGCGGAGAAGTGCTCCTCGTAGTACTCGACGCCGTAGTCCGGGTGGTGGCCGCCCTGGAACATGATCTGCGTGCCGCCCAGCTCGACGGTCTCCGCGCAGCGGCGCAGGATGTCGTCAAGGTCGCGGGACCAGCCCTTGCCGGTGTCCTTGGGCGGTGCGTAGAACGCGCAGAACTTGCAGGCGGTGACGCACACGTTGGTGTAGTTGATGTTGCGCTCGATGATGTACGTCGCGATGTGCTCCGTACCCGCGTAGCGGCGGCGGCGCACGGCGTCGGCCGCGGCGCCCAGCGCGTGCAGCGGGGCCGACCTGTAGAGGTCGAGCGCCTCCTCCGGAGTGATCCGCCCACCTTCGGCGGCGCGGTCGAGGACGGGCTGAAGGTCGGCCTTCTCGGTCACCGGGCTGTCACCTTTCGGCGGTTCTTCTGCTGTTCCACGGACCGATCCAGCCTACGCCAGCCCCTGCCGGGGTCAGTCTCCGGACCGGGTGAGCGTGCCCTTCGGCGTGCCCGCCGCCTCCTCGTGGGACTCGTAGAGCAGGGTGCCTCCCGAGGTGAGGGTGAAGTCGAGGTCGGCTTCGCCGCCGGTGCACAGGGCGCCGCCGCGGGCGTCCGGGTCGACCCGCTCCCGGATCCTGAGCTCGGTGGCCGTGCCGGTGACGAGCTTGCCGATCCCCTTGCAGACGACGCTGGTCCCGAGCGCGTCGAAGCGGTACGAGAGCCGGACCACGTCCTCGCCCTTCCTCCCTTCGGTGAACACCGCGGTGACCGTGCCGTGCGGGGCTCCGCCGCGTTCGGTCGCGGGGCCCTTCCAGGTACCGGCGAAGGCCTTGGGCAGCGCGCTCACGGGTGCGGACGCCGCGGGGGTCCCCGGCGGCGTGGTGCCGGCGGGGTCCTTCGGCCCGCTGGACGCCGGCGGCTGCGCGGCGTCGTTGCCGTGGCCGTTCCCGCCGCCGCTGTCGCTGCCGAAGAGATCCCCCATCGTCACGGCGCCGAAGGTCACCACGGCGAGGGCGCCGGCGACGGCCAGCGCGACGGTGCAGCTGACGCGCCGCCCCCGGCGTGTGCCGGACCCCGGGCCGGAGTCCATGGTGACGGCGACCCGGGCGCCGGAGCCATGCTTCTCCGGCGGCTCGGACGGAGGGGGCGGCAGGGGCGGCCCGAAGGTGCCGGGCGGCGCGCTCCCCATCGAGGCGTTGCTGAAGGGCACGG
The DNA here is from genome assembly GCF_040611875.1 of Streptomyces sp. NPDC006516. Lineage (NCBI taxonomy): Bacteria > Bacillati > Actinomycetota > Actinomycetes > Kitasatosporales > Streptomycetaceae > Streptomyces > Streptomyces sp. NPDC006516. The sequence goes on along the minus strand of NZ_JBEXPD010000002.1, from coordinate 294,373 downwards.
GACCCGACTGCACCGGCGCGTCCTGCGGTTCCAGGTCCAGCAGGGCGACCGCCGACCGGCTGACCTCGCGCACGAGGGGGCCCGGCAGCCAGCCCGGGGCCACCAGGGTGGCCGCCCCTCCGGGGGCGAGCCTGCGGGCGAGTTCGGCGGGGGCGGGCCGTGCCGCGGGGTCCTTGGCGAGGCACCCGGCCACGAGCTCCCGCAGTTCGCCCTCCAGCTCGCCGAGTTCGGGTTCCTCGTGCACCACCTTGTAGAGGAGTACGGCGGACGAGTCGCCCGGGAAGGGCGCCGTACCGGTCGCCGCGTACGCGAGGACCGCGCCCAGCGAGAAGACATCGGCGGCGCCGGAGATGTCCAGGCCCCGGATCTGTTCAGGTGCCATGTAGCCGGGCGAGCCGACGGAGACCCCGGTGGAGGTGAGGGAGATCGTGGCGCCGAGGGCCCGGGCGATGCCGAAGTCGATCAGCCGGGGGCCGTCCAGGGCGAGCAGGACGTTGGAGGGCTTCACGTCGCGGTGGATGAGGCCGTGCGCGTGGACGGCGTCGAGCGCCTCGCCGAGCCCGGCCCCCAGGGTCCGTACGGCGTACTCGGGCAGCGGCCCGTGGCGGGTGACCGCGTCGGACAGCGGCGGCCCGGCCACGTAACCGGTCGCCACCCAGGGCACTGCCGCGTCGGGGTCGGCGTCCAGGACCGGGGCCGTCCACTGCGCGCCGAGGCGGCGCGCGGCTTCCACCTCGCGCCGGAACCGCGCGCGGAACTGCTCGTCGAGGGCGAAGTGGGGGTGGACGACCTTGACCGCGACGGTACGGCCGCCCGCGCTGCGGCCGAGATAGACCCGGCCCATACCGCCGGCGCCGAGCCTGCCGAGCAACCGGTAGGCACCGATGGTGTGCGGTTCGCCGGCTTCCAGCGGCTGCATACGGTCTCCCCCTGTGGACCCCGGGACTCGGACCGCAGCCTAGGGCGCCGGGCCCTCATGGTCACCGACACCCCTTCCACCGATTTCGCCCCTATGGGCACGAAGCAGGGATTTCGCCACACCGAAAGGCGCGAATACGCCGGTCAACCGCGCCTATCGGGCGTTCACCACCGGGATACCGGAAGGCGTTCCGGGAGACATCCCCTATTCGTCCGCGCGCCACGGACGGGACTCCTCGACAGAACTCCGGACATTCACACCCTTTCCCCGGAACGGAATGCCCGAGCTGCGCGTCCCCACTAAAGGGCCGCCTCCGGAGAGGGACCAGGGAAGGGCCGGAGAAGGACCGGGGAAGGGCCCGGGAAGGTGCAACATTCATCTTCTTTGCCGCACCATTCCCGAGCGCGGACATGTCAGCCGCCGAGCAGCTCGACCTTCACGTCGGCGGGGAACCCGGTCGTCGGCCCCGTACGCCGGGCGAACTCGCGCACACCCGCCAGCTGGTCCGGACCGAAGCGGAAGTCCAGGGTGGTGAAGTAACGCTCCAGCACCTCGGCGTCGAAGGCCTCCCAGCGCGCGGCCTGCTCGGCCACCTTGGTGACCTCCTCCAGCGAGAGGTCACGGGAGGCGAGGAACGCCTCGTGCACCTTCTCGACGTAGTGGGGGTGTGACGCCAGGTAGTCCTTGCGGGCCGCCCAAACGGCGAAGACGAAGGGCAGCCCCGTCCACTCCTTCCACATCCGGCCCAGGTCGTGGACCTGCAGCCCGAGCCTGGGGGCGTCGTGCAGATTGGCGCGCAGCGCGGCGTCACCGATGAGGACGGCCGCGTCGGCCTCCTGCATCATCAGGCCGAGGTCCGGCGGGCAGGTGTAGTAGTCGGGGGTGACCCCGAACCGCTCGGCGAGCAGCAGCTGAGCCAGCCGCACGGAGGTCCGCGAGGTCGAGCCGAGGGCGACCCGGGCCCCGTCCAGCTGCTCCAGGGGGAGCTGGGACACGATCACGCAGGACATGACGTCGCCGTCACAGCCCACGGCGATGTCGGGCAGGGCGACCAGGTCGTCGGCGTTGCGAAGGAACTCGACCAGGGTGACGGGACCGATGTCCAGATCCCCCCTGACCAGCTGCTCACTGAGTCTTTCCGGGGTGTCCTTCGAGAGCTCCAGGTCGAGCAGGGTTCCGGTCCGTGCCAGGCCCCAGTAGAGGGGGAGGCAGTTCAGGAACTGGATGTGGCCGACGCGCGGCCTGCTGCGACGGTCGTCGCCTTCTGCGGGAGAGACGGTTGAATTGTCCACATCGCGAGGCTAGACCCGTGCCCGCCGACGGGTGTCATCGGGGCGCCCCGACCGCCTTCCGGGGGCCCTGTACGTCACCTCTCCGGCGGCTCAATCAAACATCCGGGTGAAGTGATCTTTCCCTCTACCGCTCCCTGTGGACTGCGTGCTAGGCTCTTTCGCAAGTTGCAGTTTGGTTTCCCTTGCAGTACAGAGCCTGCGGAGCATGTAACCCGCAGGCTTTTGTAGTTTTCAGACTTGTTTGCAGGTTCTGGAGCAGGGCAACCCTTTGGCCCAAGGAGGGCTTATGGCTACCGGAACCGTCAAGTGGTTCAACGCTGAAAAGGGCTTCGGCTTCATCGCCCAGGACGGCGGCGGCCCGGATGTCTTCGTCCACTACTCCGCGATCAACGCGTCCGGGTTCCGCTCCCTCGAGGAGAACCAGGTCGTGAACTTCGACGTCACTCAGGGACCCAAGGGTCCGCAGGCTGAGAACGTCACCCCGGCCTAGTTGCCCGGGTCGGCCGATCGCGGCCGAGTGAGCATTACCCAAGGAGCCCCGCTCCTCCGCTTCGGCGGAGGAGCGGGGCTCCTGCCCTTTCCCACGCACCCCACCGGCCACACGCCGCCGTCCCGGACGTGTCCCCCGCCTCCGATCATTGTCGAGGGCCTGTGCAGAGCGTCACCCGATACTGACGAGCCCGCCCATAACAAGGCAGACTGTTGACCGCGATACCAGCGGTACGGAGCAGGGCGGGGTCAGCAGGACCGGCGGGGCAAGCAGGACAGGGGGCAACATGGACCGCGACGACGGGCCCGGCGTGCGCGTACCGGAGCCACGCGCTCCACGGGAACGGGCGGCCGGCGCCGGCCTGCGCTTCACCGTGCTGGGCCCGGTCCGCGCATGGCGTGACAACGAACTTCTGCCGTCAGGGTCACCGCAGCAACGGGCCCTGCTGGCCGCCCTCCTCCTGCGCGACGGCCGTACGGCCACGGCGGCCGAACTCATCGACGCCCTCTGGGGCGACGACCCCCCGTCCCAGGCACTGGCCACCGTACGGACCTACGCGTCCCGGCTCCGCAAGACCCTGGGCCAGGACACCTTGGTCAGCGAGTCCGGGGGCTACGCCGTCCGGATCCCCCGTTCGGCCCTCGACCTGACCGTCGCTCAGGACATGGCCGTCCAGGCGGAGAAGGCCCGCGGCAGGGGCGATCGCGGTCAGGCGCGCACGCTGATCAGCAAGCTGCTCGGCCTCTGGGACGGCGAGGCGCTCGCCTCGCTCCCCGGCCCGTACGCGGAGAACCAGCGCACCAGCCTGGAGGAATGGCGCCTCCAGCTCACCGAGACCCGTCTCGACCTGGACCTCGAGGTCGGCTGCCACGCGGAGGCCGTCTCCGAACTGACCGCCCTCACCGCGGCGCATCCGCTGCGCGAACGGCTGCGTGAACTCCTCATGGTCGCCCTGTACCGCAGCGGCCGGCAGGCCGAGGCCCTCGCGGTGTACGCCGACACCCGGCGGCTGCTGGCGGACGAGCTCGGCGTCGACCCGCGCCCCGAACTCGCCCAGCTCCAGCAGCGGATACTCCAGGCGGACGAGGAACTGGCCCGCCCCGCGGACGAGCCCGCCTCCGCGCCGCTCCGCCCCGCCCAGCTCCCGGCCACCGTCCCGGACTTCACGGGCCGCGCGTCCTTCGTACGCGAACTGGGCGCCCGGCTCGCCACCGCCGAGGGCTCCGTCATGGCCGTCTCGGCGCTGGCCGGCATCGGCGGAGTCGGCAAGACCACCCTCGCCGTACACGTCGGCCACCAGGCACGTCCGCACTTCCCGGACGGTCAGCTGTACGTGGACCTCCAGGGGGCGGGCGGCCGGGCCGCCGAACCCGAGACCGTACTCGGCTCGTTCCTGCGCGCCCTGGGCACGCCGGACTCCGCCATCCCGGACTCCCTGGACGAGCGGGCCGCCCTCTACCGCTCCACCCTCGACGGCCGCCGTGTCCTGGTCCTGCTCGACAACGCCCATGACGCGGCCCAGATCCGGCCGCTGCTCCCGGGCACGGCGGGCTGTGCGGCGCTGGTCACCAGCCGGGTCCGCATGGTCGACCTGGCCGGGGCGCATCTCGTGGACCTGGACGTGATGTCGCCCGAGGAGGCACTCCAGCTCTTCACGCGCATCGTCGGCGACGAGCGCGTCCGCTCCGAGCGCGAGGCCGCCCTGGACGTGGTGGCCGCGTGCGGCTTCCTCCCGCTGGCCATCCGCATCGCCGCCTCCAGGCTGGCCGCCCGCCGCACCTGGACGGTCTCGGTGCTGGCCGCGAAGCTCGCGGACGAACGCCGCCGGCTCGACGAACTCCAGGCCGGTGACCTCGCGGTGAAGGCCACCTTCGAGCTCGGCTACGGCCAGCTGGAGCCGCCCCAGGCCCGCGCCTTCCGCCTCCTGGGCCTGGCGGACGGCCCGGACATCTCCCTCGCTGCCGCGGCCGCGCTCCTCGACCTGGACCTCCACACGGCGGAGGACCTCCTGGAGTCCCTGGTCGACACCAGCCTCCTGGAGTCGGCGGCCCCGGGCCGCTACCGCTACCACGACCTGGTGCGGCTCTACGCGCGTGCGTGCGCGGAGCGCGACGAACAGCCCCCGGTGGAGACGGAACTGGCGCTGTCGCGGCTGCTGGACTTCTACCTGGCGACGGCCGCGGGCGTGTACGCGCTGGAGCGGCCGGGCGACCGTCTGGTGGACCACCTGGAGCCGACGGAACACGCCGGGCTCACCTTCGCGGACCGGCACTCGGCGCTGGACTGGCTGTACGCCGAGGCGACCAACCTGCTGGCGTGCGTGCGCCAGTCGGTTCGCCCGGCCACCCTGGCGCGCGCCGTCGACCTTCTCTACGCCGCCCTGGACCTGGGCGAGTCGGGCGCCAACTCGAAGCAGTACGAGGCGGTCGCGATGACCGTCAGGGAGGCCTCCAGGGCGTGCGGCGACCCCCGGGCGGAGGGGCGCGCCGTCATGTCGCTGGCCAACGTGCACCAGCTGGCCGGGCGGTTCGACCACGCGGACCGTGAGGCCCAGGAAGCCCTGCGGCTCGCCGGAACGGTCGACGACCGGCTGCCCGCGTGCTGGGCGTCCAACGCCCGGGGGATCATCGCGCTGTACCAGAACCGTCACGCGGACGGCGAGACGTTCCTGAACCAGGCGATCGAGGCGTTCCGGAGCGACGACAACCGCCCCGGCGAGGCCAGCGCCCTGTGCAATCTCTCGCGCATCCACCTCGCCACCGGGCGGACGAACAGTGCCATCACCCTGGCTACGGCGGGCATCGAGATCTACGACTCCCTCGGCCACGCGCTGAGGGGCGCCAACGGCCGCTACGCCCTCGGCATGGCGCTCACCCAGAGCGGAAAGCCCGCGGCGGCGGCGGAGCAGCTGAACGAGGCCCTGGCCATATTCCGTGACAGCCGGCAGCGGCTGTGGGAGGGCATGGCGCTGTTCAGGCTCGCCGAGGTCGACCTCGCTTCGGGCCGGCCTGCCCAGGCCGCCCAGTACGCCGAGTTGGCCCTCACGGTCCTTCGCGGCATCGGCGGGGAGTGGCGCCGGGGCAACGTGCTCACCGTCCTGGGCCGGGCGCTCTCCGGAATCGGCCAGACCGGCCGCGCCCAGGTCTGCTGGGCCGAAGCGCTCGCGATCTACGAGGAGCTCGCCTCACCGGAGGCGGCCGAGGTCCGGTCACTCCTGTCACCTGCGGCAGCCGCCTGAAAACGGGGCGTTCATCGTTCGTTTATCGCTGCCCTGCATGCTCATGCCTGTCGATCCGTCGCGTCGGGGGGCAGACGGGGGCGACAGCGGCCGTGCCACTAGGGTGAACGGCCCCAAGAGGCCCGTCCGGCAGTCCACGGGGGAACAGCCGGACGGGCCTCGCAAACCCATCGTGCAGTGCAGAGAGGGAGTTGACCATCATGGCCGACGCCAGCAAGCAGGACCCGATCTTCAAGCCGGCCGACCAGCACGCCACCGGCGAGGCGGAGACGCCGATCACGACGCAGGACCAGCACGCGACGGGCGAGGAGATCACCACCCTCGACCAGCACGCCACGTCCGAGCCTGCCAAGTAGACCTCACCCGCACGGGGGGTGGCCGCGGCGGCGCGGAGGGGGAGCCGCCGCGGCCACTGCACGTCCGCGCCCGCTGCCCGGCATCACGCCGGGCGGCGGGTGCCGTGCACCGTGGCGGCCCCGCTCGGTCACATGGGTTCGGCCGTGACCAGGCAGCGCTTGACGCGGGAGACCAGGCGCGGGCTGTCCATCTTGACGCTCAGGGTCCGCGTCTCGTCGTAGTCGAGTTCGACCGTGGCCTCGCCCGTGTCGACCGTCAGGCCCTTGGCGTCCACGAACGTCACGTCCACGTCGTACGTCTGTGTGCCGTACACGGTCGAGCGGATCTCGATCGTGGACGTGGTCACCGCCTTGCGCTTGCCCTTCTTGGGCTGGGCGCAGCGGATGACGCGGATCTCCGGGGCGTCCGAGGCGGTGGGGCTGGGGGTCGCGTTCGACGAGCCGCCGGACGAGCCGGACGAGCTGTCGTAGTCGTCGTAGTCGTCGTCGTAGTCGTGGTAACTGCCGTTGCTCTTCTTCGAGTTCGAGCACCCGCCGCCACCGCTGGAGCCACTGCTGCGGCTCTTCCCGCTCTTGCCGCCATGGCTGGACGTCGAGAATCCGGTGAGTGCGAGCACCACCACGACCAGTACCGCCGCGAACCTCATCTGTCGCCGCACCATCGTTGCAGCCCCCCTCGTCGTGATCGGCTTCCTCCGGCCGTCGCACGGCCGCGCGACAACGTAACGCACAGCATTCCGGACGCATGCCCATGGTTCCGTCATGGCCCTGTCACGGTCTCGTCATGGCCTCCGCCCGGTCGGCAGTTGCTCCCACCCGCGCCTCCTGTGTCCGCGTCCGGCCTTCCTCCGGCCTTCCTCCGCGGCCTTCCTCCGGCCTCCGATGGCAGGGCTGATCGGCCAGGCGTAGCGTCGATTCGGGGAGCGGTGCGCACAGCCGTGCGCCATGGCCCGGGAGGCTGTCGATGATTCGCAATGTCCTCGGCTCCGTCGTCGCTCTCGTAGGAGCCGCGGCCGCCGTGCAGAGCCCCTTCCACAGCTGGTACAACAGCCGCCTGGGCCGGGACTACCGCGTCCAGGACCCGTTCGCCGGCATCACCGAGGTCTCGTCGTCCGTGATGGGCTCGATCCTGCTGCCCTTCCTGTTCGCCGCCCTGGTGACGCTGGTCGGGGTCGTGCTCCGCAGCCGCTGGGTGGTGGCACTGGCCGGCCTGATCGTGCTCGCCTTCACCGTGCTGTGGATGGTCCGCGTGGGGCAGGCCGTGGGGAGCCTGACGGTCGACGGCGGCGAATCCGGGCTCCGCTGGGGCGTGGCGCAGGCGCTGGCGGGCGGGATCCTGCTTCTGCTGGGCGCGCTGCTGATGTCCGGGCGACAGCGGGCGGCCCGTGCGGACCGCACCGCCGAGCCGTATCCCGTACCGCCGGACGACCGTCCGGACACCTGGCCTCCGACGCAGGAGCCGGGTCCGGCCGCGCAGACGTCCCCCGGCCCGGAACCCGAGGCGCGTCCGTACACCGGGCCTGGTCGCCACCGTGCGTCCCCCGAGGACGAGGACACCGCCCGGTACCCGGTCCAGGACGACCCGCGGGACGAGGGGCAGGACCGGGACCGGTACCACCCGCCTCACCCCTGAGAGCGGGTCGGTCAGGTCCTGGCCCTGTTGCCCGTCCCCGTACCCTTCAGCGCGTCCAGGGCGTACACGCAGCGGTCCTTGCTGCACGCGTACACGACACCCGCCTGCGCCACAGGGGAGCCGGTGATCTCGCCGCCGGTGGCCAGCTTCCAGCGGAGCTGGCCGCCTGCCGCGTCCAGGGTGTACAGCACATGGTCCGCGGAGCCGAAGTGGACCCGGCCGTCCGCGACCACCGGTGTGCCGATCACGTCGCCGCCGGCCGCGAAACGCCACTTGGGCGTGCCGGTCACCGCGTCCAGGGTGTACAGCGCGCTGCCGCTGCCGACGTGCACGTTGCCCCCCGTGACCAGCACGGGCTCGACGGACTGCCTGGCCTCCGTCGCGATGCGCCAGCGGTCCTTGCCGGTCGAGGCGTCCAGGGCGTACACGGTGCCGAGGTAGTCCGCGAGGTAGACCCCGCCGCCCGTGACCGCCGGCCCCGGGGCGAAGGCGGGCGGGGAGAGGAAGACCGCCGGTGACTCGAAGTGCCAGCGCACCCGGCCCGAGACCGTGTCCACGGCCAGCACCCGGGTGCCCGCGGCGACGTACACGAAGCCGTCGGGCGCAGGGGTCACCCGGACCGGGACACCTCCGCAGGAGGCCGCGTCGCCGACGGGGTACGACCACCGCTCCGCACCGGTGCGGGCGTCGACGGCCCGCAGCCGGGCGTCCTGCCACAGGAACACCGTGCCCTGGTGGATGACGGGCCCGGCCTCCGAGGTCTCGAAGTCCGTCTGGACACCGCTGGTCTCCCACAGCTTCTCGCCGCTGGACGCCTCCCACGCCTGTACGCCGCCGCCCCGCGTCGCCGTCAGGACGGTGCCCCGGTCGGCCTTGAGGGCGTACACCCATGCGTCGGTGCCGAGCCGCCACCGCTCGGCGCCGGTCGCCGCGTCCAGCGCGTACAGCGACGGGCCGTCGGAGGCGTGGATCCGGCCGCCGTCGACGGTCATCGACCAGGCGACGTCGCGGGTCTTGAACTGCCGCCTGCCGTTGCTCACGTCCAGCGCGTGGACCTCGAAGGACGTCACGTAGAGCAGGTCACCGACGACGACGGGCGTGCCCCAGACGTCGTTCGACATGCGGAAACGCCAGGGCCGCCAGCGCTCGGGGGCGGCGGGTGCCGCGTCCGGGGCCTGCGCGGGGGCGGGCACCGGAGCGGTGGGCGCCACGGCTCCGGTCCGGCCTCCGGGCGGGCGGACCCAGCCGGTCGCCGGGTCGGCGTGCGCGGCGGCGGGCCCTCTGACATCCACGGGGCGCGGCCCGGGGCCGATCGGCACCTTGGCACCCGCCAGCCGCACGGGCCCGCCGTCGGGGGCGGGGGCCGGCGCTGTCCGCAGGTCGCCGCCGAGCCACGAGCCGTCCTGGTCGGCACCCCGCGGCGGCCGGGAGGGAGGCGGCGGCACGACGACCGGGGCCGGCGCGACGGCGACGGTACGGCCGCCGCCGCGGCGCTGCTCGATCATCGCGGTCGCGGCGGTCGGCAGCCAGGCCGACGCCGTGCCGCTGTCGTCGCTGCCGGAGGCGAACAGGTGCGGAGCCAGCTGGGCCTGGAGGTCCGCCGGGCTGGGCCGCCGGGCCGCGTCCATCTGCATGCAGGACTCGATGAGCGGGCGCAGGTCGTCGGGGAGCCCCTCGGTGTCGGGGCCCTCGCGCAGCAGCATGAACACGGTCTCGACCGGGTTCGCGCCGTGGAAGGGCGCGTGGCCGGTGGCCGCGAAGACCAGGGTCGAGCCGAGCGAGAAGACATCGCTCGCGCCCGTCACGCTGCGGGAGTCGCGGGCCTGCTCCGGAGACATGTACGCGGGCGTGCCCACCGCGACGTTCGTCATCGTCAGACGGGTGTTGGAGACGCCGGACGCGATGCCGAAGTCGATCACCCGCGGCCCGTCCTCGACGACGAGGACGTTGGACGGCTTCAGGTCGCGGTGGACGAGACCGGCCCCGTGGATCGACTGCAAGGCCTCGGCGATCCCGGCGGCCAGCCAGCGCACGGCCTGCGTCGGCATCGGCCCGCACTCACTCACTATCTCCTCGAGCGAGGGGGCAGGGACGTAGGCGGTGGCCAGCCAGGGCACGGCCGCCCGGGGGTCCGCGTCGACCACGGCGGCCGTGTAGAAGCCGCTGACCGCGCGTGCGGCCTCCACCTCACGCGTGAAGCGGACCCGGAACAGCTGGTCCTCGGCCAGTTCCGTACGAACGGTCTTGATCGCCACCCGCCGGCCCGACGCCGACCGGGCGAGATAGACCAGCCCCATGCCGCCGGCCCCGAGCCGTCCCAGCACCTCGAACGGGCCGATCCGCCTCGGGTCATGCTGCGTCAGCTGCTCCACTTGCCTGCCACCTCCCCGTACGGACCTCAGGAACAGAAGCCCGCGAAATCCCGCCCTGTGCAGCGTCTCACCACTGGGCACCACCTGGCGGTGCGCACCCTGATTCTTCCTGGCTCGGGGCCCGGTTGCGAACCCGGGGGCAGATCCGGGTGTCTTGTGGCAGTCCACCCCTTTCAGGACACCTTCCGGCCACCTGCGGAAGCACGGACGGCCACGGTGCGGCTCGGCCGGTCACGGAGCGGCCTGCCGGCTAGGGCAGCAGCTCGGTCGGCTGGAGCACGGCGAAAGCCGCACCCTGGTCGTCCTGGAGGACGGCCGTCCGCCCGTACGGGATGTCCATGGGCGGGGCCGTGATCCGGCCACCGAGGCGCACGGCGGTCTCGGCGGTGCGGACGCAGTCGGCGACCGCGAAGTAGGTGAGGAAGTGACTGGGCATCATCTCGGGGAAGGCGTCCGTGATGAGGGCCCGTCCCCCGATCGCGGTGTCCTCCCCGGGCTCGGTCCCGGCGGGAGACCACACGCGGAAGGCCTCCGCCTCCCGCGCCCCGTCCGGGGAACCCGGCAGCTCGATGTCGGTCCCCTGGAAGCCGAAGACCTGCTCGTAGAAGGCGTCCACACGTTCGGGCTGCCGGGTGTAGACCTCGGTCCAGCAGAAGGCACCCGGCGCGTTCTGCTTCTCGAAGCCGGGGCGGTCACCCGCCTGCCAGAGTCCGAAGACCGCGCCGCCCGGGTCGGCGGCCTGGGCGAGGACACCGGCCCGCTCGGCCCGCACCGGGTCGGTGATCACCTGGCCGCCCGCCTCACGGATCAGGGCGACGGTGGCGAGGATGTCGTCGGTGGAGAAGTAGACGCCCCAGGTCGTGGGCATCCGGCCGTCCTGCTTCGCGGCGAGCGCGGCCACGAGCGCGCCGTCGCTGTACGCGTCCGCGAAGGGCATGCCGTCGCCCGCGTGGAAGGTCCAGCCGAACAGTCCGCCGTAGAAGCGCTTGCCCGCCTCCAGGTCGGAGAGCTGGACATCCACCCAGCACGGCGCCGACTGCGCGAATACGGCCATGACCCGGGTCCTTCCGTCGCGGGGAGGGGACGCCGCTGCCGCGCTGCCCTCGCCACGGGGGGCTGTGGATCGCTGCGGACCACGGCGAGGTCGACGGTGACGCCCGTCACACTCAACGTAGCGTCGGGCGCCGCGCGGCGCGCCCCGGGGAGGCCGAATAGAACTTTTGCCCGAATCGTGAAGGCATCCCGGCCTGGTGGACGAGGGTTGTCCACCGAAGTTATCCACAGGCTGTTGATAACACGATCACTCCGGGGCACCTCCGGCGCAGTCCGGTAGCGCAATTGAATAGCGCTTTACGCCCGCGGATATCCGGCTTCCACAACACCGGGAAATGCGCTGTCCGCTGCGCACGCCCTGGGCCGTTCCCCATTTGCAGTCGGCCAAATCGCGCTCGGATCACCCCTCGGTAAGCTGACGGCATGACAGGACAAGTACGCACCGTCGACGGCCGCGTGGCTGGTCGGCGAGGTCAGGCGACGCGGCAGAAGCTGCTCGACTGCCTCAGCGAGATGCTCAGCTCCTCGCCGTACCGGGACGTCAAAGTCATCGACGTCGCCCGGAAGGCGGGGACTTCACCCGCGACTTTCTACCAGTATTTCCCCGATGTCGAGGGCGCTGTTCTCGAACTCGCGGAGGAAATGGCCAAGGAGGGAGCCGGACTGACCGAACTGGTCAGCGGCCGTTCCTGGGTCGGCAAGGCCGGCTGGCAGAGCTCCGAAGAACTCGTCGAGGGATTCCTCGACTTCTGGCGGCGTCACGACGCGATCCTCCGCGTCGTCGACCTCGGCGCGGCCGAGGGCGACAAGCGGTTCTACAAGATCCGCATGAAGGTCCTGAACTCCGTCACCGGCTCCCTGACCGAGTCCGTCAAGGAGCTCCAGGCCAAGGGCAAGGTGGACAAGGACGTCAGCCCCGCGGCGGTGGCCGGCTCCCTGGTCGTCATGATGGCCGGGGTCGCCTCGCACCAGAAGGGCTTCACCACCTGGGGCGTCAAGCAGGCCGAACTCCGCCCGAACCTCGCGCTGCTGGTCCACCTGGGCATCACCGGCAAGAAGCCGGTCAGGTAGGCCCCGGCAGCCCCGACCCCACCGCATCCAGCCGGGCACCGCGGGCTTCCGCGCTTCCCCGCGTCCTGTCTCACCGACGGCGGACCACCCCTGTGGTCCGCCGTCGGCGCTTTCCGCACCCTGCGCGAGGCTGTGGAATGGGGACCATGAACGATGCGCAGAAGGCCTTCAGGGACCTGCTCCACACCCAGCGTGTCTGGGACGCGCCCCTCCCCCGCCTCGACCCGGCCTCCGCCCCCGCCGATCCCCTCACCCTCTTCCACACCTGGTTCGCCGAGGCGGTGGCGGCGGGCCAGACCGAGCCGCACACCATGACCCTCGCGACGGTGGACCCGGAGGGTCTGCCCGATGTGCGGACGCTGATGCTGCACGACGCGGACGGGTGCGGCTGGCACTTCGCCACCCACGCGACCAGCGCGAAGGGCCGGCAGCTCGCCGCCCGGCCGTACGCCGCCCTCGGCTTCTACTGGCCCGCCCAGGGCCGCCAGGTGCGGGTGCGCGGGCCCGTCACCCCCGCGAGCCGCGAGGAGAGCCGGGCGGATCTGCGGGCCAGGTCGACGGGCGCCCTCGCTTCCGCACTGACGGGTTCGCAGAGCGAGGTGCTGCCCGCGTACGACGATCTCGTACGCGCCTCCGAGGCCGCCTGGGAGCGGGCGCGGGCCGAGCCGGACGCGGAGGCGGAGACCTGGACGCTCTACGTGGTCGAGCCGCGGGAGGTCGAGTTCTTCCAGGGGGACGCACGGCGTCGGCACGTGCGGCTGCGCTACCGGCGCGAGGGGGCGGACTGGGCGCACGAGCTCCTCTGGCCGTGAAAGCACCTTTCATCCCGTTTTCTCGGCGGAGGAGCATCATGGGAGGCAGATGAACGCTGGAGGCCCCCCATGGCACGATCCCGTTCCCGCTACGCCCCGGACCGCGGCCTGACCACCCGCATGGTGAGCACCATGTTCTTCATAGGTCTGCTGTACGTGGTCCTGGTGGGCGTGCTCCTCGCCGTCCTGCGCGGCGCGTGGCCGGTGATCCTGGCCCTAACGGGCGGACTGTTCGTCGCGCAGTTCTGGTTCAGCGACCGCATCGCCGCGTACGGGATGGGCGCCCGCGAGGTCACGCCGCAGGAGGCGCCCGAGCTGCACGGCGCGATCGACCGCATCTGCGCCCTCGCCGACATGTCCAAGCCCCGGGTGGCCGTCGCGCGGAGCGACGTGCCGAACGCCTTCGCGACCGGGCGCAGCGAGAAGACCGCGCTGGTGTGCGCCACGACCGGGCTGCTGCGCAGGCTGGAGCCGGAGGAGCTCGAAGGCGTCCTGGCCCACGAGATGTCGCACGTGGCGCACCGCGACGTCGCCGTGATGACGATCGCGTCGTTCCTCGGGGTCCTCGCCGGGATCGTCACCCGGATCGCCCTGTGGGGCGGCTTCGCCCGCAACAGCAGGGGCAACGACCCGGCGGGCGTCATCCTCATGCTGATCCCGCTGATCAGCGCGGTCGTGTACGCACTGAGCTTCCTGCTGACCCGGCTGCTCTCCCGCTACCGCGAGCTCTCGGCCGACCGTACGGCCGCCCTGCTCACCGGCCGGCCGTCAGCGCTCGCGTCGGCCCTGACCAAGGTGAGCGGGCAGATGGCCAGGATCCCGACGGAGGACCTGCGGAAGGCCGAGCCGTACAACGCCTTCTACTTCGTGCCCGCCTTCGCCGCCCGGGAGAGCCTCGGCCGGCTGCTCTCCTCGCACCCGACCCTCGAACAGCGTCTGGACCAGCTGGCACGCATCTCCGCCGGCCTGTCCCGTCCGTGAGGAGCCTTCCGTGGGCCTGCTCGACAGCATCCTGGGGCGCGCCGGACCCGTACGCCCCGACCTCGACCAGCTGTTCGCCGTGCCGTCCGCCGCGCTGACCCTCCGGGCGGGGACAAGTTTCGCCCCGACAGGGCTCGGCTCGGTGTGCTTCGCCGGGGTGGAGGGCGGCGCGTTCGCCCGTGTCCGGCAGGACGTGCGGGAGTTGCTCGACGCTGACACGGCGCGGGGCGGGATCCCGGTGGAGTTCAGCAGGGACACCTACGGCTACACCTGGCTGCTCGCCCGTCAGGAGCCCGATGACACGGCCGCGCTGGTCAACGACCTGCACGCGGTCAACACCCTGCTGCGGGACGGCGGGTTCGGCCCCCATCTGCTCTGCTCGATGATCGGTTTCCGGAACCCGGAGGGGCGTTCGCTGGCCCTGGTCTACCTCTACAAGCGGGGCACCTTCTACCCGTTCGCCCCGGCGCCGGGCGGCGGCGAGAAGCGCGACAACCAGCTGGAGCTCCAGGTCCGCGCCGCCCTCGGTGACGATCTGCGGCTGGAGGGCGATCTCTCGCGCTGGTTTCCGGTATGGGGCGCGCCCGGCCTCTGAGTTCACCCTCCGCGACCGGGCATCCGTGATCATTTCGCAACCGATTCCCACCCGAACCGGGACCCATCATGTCCATGTCCTATTACGCTCCGAAGCATGCCCGAACGCACCTCCACCTCCGGTACCCCCCTGCCCGCCTCCATCGACCGGACCGACGGCCGGCCGGTCTACGTGATCGGCGGCGGGCCGGGCGGTCTCGCCGCCGCGGCGGCCCTGCGGGAGCAGGGTGTCCGGGCGGTGGTGCTGGAGAAGTCCGAGCACGTGGGGGCGTCCTGGCGCCGTCACTACGAGCGGCTGCACCTGCACACCACCCGGCGGTGGTCCGCACTGCCGGGACTGCGCATGCCGCGCCGTTTCGGCCGCTGGGTCTCGCGCGAGGACATGGTCCGCTACCTGGAGAAGTACGCCGTCCACCACGAGCTGGAGGTCGTGACGGGCGTCGAGGTGTCCCGGATCGACCCGGCGCCGGACGGCGGCGGCTGGCAGTTGAGCGCGACCGGCGGGCGCATGCTCACCGGACGCGCGGTCGTCGTGGCCACCGGCTTCAACCACACCCCGCGGATACCCACGTGGCCCGGCCGCGAGGGCTTCACCGGGGAGCTGCTGCACGCCGCGGACTACCGCACCCCGGCCCCGTACGCGGGCAAGGACGTCCTCGTGGTCGGCATCGGCAACACCGGGGCGGAGATCGCCGTCGACCTGGCCGAGGGAGGCGCCTCCCGGGTACGGATCGCGGTCCGCACGGCCCCGCACATCGTGCGCCGCTCGACGGCGGGCTGGCCCGCGCAGGGGACCGCCGTCCTGGTCCGCAGGCTGCCGGTGCGCCTGGTCGACGCCGCCGCGCGCCTGCTGAGCCGTGTCGCCGTGCCCGACCTCTCCGGACACGGCCTGCCCAGGCCCGACACCGGCCTGTACAGCCGGGTGAAGGAGGGTGCCGTCCCGATCCAGGACGTGGGCCTGATCGACGCGGTGAAGAGCGGCCGGGTGGTCCCCGTGGCCGCCGTCGAGTCCTTCGACGGGGACGCGGTGGTGCTGGCCGACGGCACCCGGCTCACCCCGGAGGTGGTGATCGCGGCGACCGGCTACGAACGCTCGCTGGAACCGCTGGTGGGCCACCTCGGCGTACTGGGCCCCGGGGGCCGCCCCGTGGTGCACGGCGCCCGCACACCCGACAACGCCCCGGGCCTCTACTTCACCGGCTTCACCAACCCCATCAGCGGCATGCTCCGTGAGATCGCCCTGGACGCCCGGAAGATCGCCTCGCGCCTGGGCAGGCACTGACGGAGATGGGCCACCGGCGGGGCATCAGGGCGCTTCCTTGACGAGGACGCGGACGTCACCGGCGTCCGGGGCCCCGAACAGCACGTACAGCTCGGGCCGTTTCTCCGTGCCGCCGACCGTCCAGCTCATCGCCGGGCAGGCCGGGTCCACGGGCGCGAGCTCGACCGCACCGCCGGCCGAACCGTCCCCGGGCCGGTACGTCCACGAGCTCCCGCCGTCGCAGGACATCTCCTCGAACCCGGACTCGTACGGCACACCGGTCAGTTCGGCCCGGCCGTCCCCGGCCAGCCTGATCTCGGTCAGCCCGTCCTCCTCACTCCGCCAGACACCGTGCATCTGTCCCTCACCGAGCTGCGGTGCCGTGTAGTCCCCCACGAGCCCCGTGGCGAGCGTGAGCGCACAGGCCACCACGGAGAGCACCACGAGCAGCAGCCCGGCGGCCAGGGAGGCCAGCCACACGGCGCCTCGGCCGGGCGGCCGTCCTCGCCTCCGCTCGGCCCGGCGGAGGAGGGCCACCCCCAGCAGCGGCAGCACGGCACTTCCCGCGATCCAGCCCGCGGCATGGAGGTACGGGGCGCCCGCCGCCGCCACCGGTATCGCGTAGAGCACCCCCAGGACGAGGGCGGACACCGCCTGCCACTCCCCCTGTCCGCCGGGCGCCCGCCGGGCCGCCGCACCGGCCAGGAGGTCGGCCGGCATCGTCACGAGGACTGTGTGGGCCACCCCCAGCACGAGGAGCAGCGGAGGGGCGAGGACCACCACGAACAGCAGGCCGAGCGCGGAGCCGGCCGGTCTTCCGTACTCGTCCGTGCGGCCCAGCTGGATCACCGTGGTACCGATGAGCAGCGCGCCCAGCTGAGAGGCGCAGACCACCATGGCCACCGTGCCGTCCGGCCGCACGGCCCCGGATCTGCCGTTCCTCTTCCCCGGTCCCATCGAAGCCCTCCCCCAACGCCCGCCCAATGACGGGACGTCACCGTAGCGGGCCGTCCCGGGCCGGCGTCAGCGGGCCGCCGCTCCCACCGCGTCCTGCACCGGCTCTCGCTTGCGGCGGATCACCAGAGCCATGAGAGCCGCCGTCGCGCACAGGGCCCCGGAGGCGTACCAGACGAGGTCGTACGAGCCCGTCACGTCTCGTGCCACGCCGCCGAGGAAGGCGACCACGGCCGCCCCCACCTGGTGCGAGGCCAGGACCCAGCCGAAGACGATGGCGCTGTCCTCGCCGTACTGCTCACGGCAGAGGGCGAGGGTCGGCGGCACGGTGGCGACCCAGTCCAGGCCGTAGAAGACGATGAAGAAGACCATCGGCGGGTGCACCGCCGGCGCCATCAGCATCGGCAGGAACAGCAGCGAGATGCCGCGCAGCGCGTAGTAGACGGCGAGCAGCCGGCGGGCGTCGAAGCGGTCGGTGAGCCAGCCGCTGAAGATCGTGCCGATGACGTCGAAGATCCCGATGACGGCGAACAGCGAGGCCGCCGCGGTGATCTCCATGCCGTGGTCGTGCGCCGAGGGGACGAAGTGGGTGCGGATCAGGCCGTTGGTGGACGCGCCGCAGATGGCGAACGAACCCGCCAGCAGCCAGAACGGGCCGGTGCGGGCCGCGTCGACCAGGACGCGTACGGCGCGGGTCGCGGCGCCCGTCGCGGGCGGCGGCTTCTCCGCGTACGCACCTCCGTAGGGGGCGAGGCCGACGTCGGCCGGGTGGTCGCGCATCAGGAGCCATACGAAGGGGACGACCACGAGCGCGGCCAGGGCGACCGTCACGGAGGCGGGGCGCCAGCCGTGCTCGTCCACGATCCAGGCGCACAGCGGGAGGAAGACCAGCTGCCCGGAGGCACCGGCCGCGGTCAGGATGCCGGTCACCAGACCGCGCCGGGCCACGAACCAGCGGTTGGTGACGGTCGCCGAGAAGGCCATCGCCATCGAGCCGGTGCCCAGACCGACGAGCAGGCCCCAGTAGAGCATCAGCTGCCAGGACGCCGTCATCCAGACGCTCGCCAGCGCACCTGCGGCCACCGCGCTGAGCGCGACGACCACGACCCGGCGGATGCCGAAGCGGTCCATCAGCGCGGCGGCGAACGGCGCGGTGAGCCCGTACAGCGCCATGTCGATGGAGACGGCGAGCCCGATCTCACCGCGTGACCAGCCGAACTCCGTGTGGAGGGGGTCGATGAGGAGGCCGGGGAGCGAGTTGAAGGCGGCGCCGCCGATGATCGTCACGAAGGTGACGGCGGCGACGATCCAGGCGCGGTGGATACGCGGCCGGGGGGAGAGGGGCGGTGCGCTCTCGGTGGTCGCGCTCTCGGCGTTCGCGGTCTCGGCGTTCGCGCTTTCGGGTGTGCGGTTCACGCCGCTCAGCATCCGGTCGGCGGCCGTCCCCGCACGAGTGGCTGAGCGGACACCCTTCGCAGGGATCGGGCCATCAGGACCGGACCCGCCTCGCTGCACTCCGGGCCATGAGACGGCTGTGGCCGGCCCAGGCCGCACCGGCCCCCACCGCGTACCAGAACAGGTCCGGCGCGTTGAACGTCGAGCCGAGCACCAGCCGC
Organism: Streptomyces sp. NPDC006516; assembly: GCF_040611875.1. Taxonomy (NCBI): domain Bacteria; kingdom Bacillati; phylum Actinomycetota; class Actinomycetes; order Kitasatosporales; family Streptomycetaceae; genus Streptomyces; species Streptomyces sp. NPDC006516. The sequence goes on along the minus strand of NZ_JBEXPD010000002.1, from coordinate 275,731 downwards.
GCGGCCGTACTGCGGAGCGCCAACTCGGCCGGTACCCCCGTCAGCTGGGCCAGCTCCACCGCCCAGCTGACGGCCAAGGCGATGCCCGCCGCCACCGAGGGCCGGACCCTCGGCGCGAGGAGCGTGACGAGGATGTGGATCAGTGTCGTGTACAGGGCGTCGCCCGCGTACTTCGCCACGTCCCCGCCCGCCGTCGCGCGGACACCGAGGCCGGCCGCCACGGTCACGACCGCCGCCGCCCCCGCCGTCGCACGGACCACGGCCTCGCGGGGAATGGCTGGACGAGCACTCGGCATTTCCTGCATGACCGGTACGTTTATCAGTCCGCAGCCGACACATCCAACGCGTGGGAGAGCAGGGGCCCAGATGCGCCATCGCGTCGCCGTACTCGCCCTCGACGGGGTGATCCCCTTCGAACTGGGCATCCCCCAGCGGATCTTCGGCCGCGCCCGGAAGCCGGGGCCGCCCGGCGAGGACGAACCGGTGTACGACATCGTGACCTGCTCCGTGCGCCCGCCCGGCCCGGTCCGCACCGACGCCGACTTCAGCATCATGGTCGAGCACGGCCCCGAGGCGCTGGCCGCCGCCGACACCGTCGTCGTGCCGGCCTCCTACGAACTGGGGCCCGTGTACGAGGAGGGACGGCTCACCGACGAACTGGCCGCCGCCTTCGCGTTCATCAGGCCCGGGACCCGGATGGTCGCCATCTGCACGGGCGGCTACGCCCTCGCCGCCGGCGGATACCTCGACGGGCGCCCCGCCACCACGCACTGGGCCTCCGCAGACCACTTCCAGCGGCTCTTCCCGCAGGTCCGCGTCGACCCGGACGTCCTGTTCATCGACGACGGGGACGTCCTGACCTCGGCCGGGGTGGCCGCCGGGATCGACCTCTGCCTGCACATCGTGCGGCGTGACCACGGCACCGCCGTCGCCAACGACGTCGCCCGCCGCACGGTCGTGCCCCCGCACCGGGACGGCGGCCAGGCGCAGTACATCCAAAGGCCCCTGCCCGAACCGCGGTCCGCCACCACGACGGGCGCGCGGGCCTGGGCGCTGGGGCGGCTGGAGCAGCCGATCCTGCTGCGCGACCTGGCACAGCGGGAGTCCATGAGCGTGCGCACCTTCACCCGGCGCTTCCGCGAGGAGGTCGGCGTCAGCCCGGGGCAGTGGCTCACCCAGCAGCGGGTGGAGCGGGCGCGGCAGCTCCTGGAGTCCTCGGACCTGTCGATCGACCAGGTGGCACGCGACGCCGGCTTCGGCACGGCCACCTCCCTGCGGCAGCACGTACAGGCCGCGCTGGGGGTGTCGCCCACGGTCTACCGGCGGACGTTCCGGTCAGAAGTCGCGGGGCGCTGAGCAGGCGCCGAGCAGGCGGCCGAAGGGCAGGCCCCTCAGAGGCAGGCCCGGTCACCGGGCTGCTCCTGGATCACCGGCACCATCACCGGGCCGCAGCGGTCCACCTCGCACCAGATCCTCTTCCCGGCGCCCTCCGGCTGCCAGCCCCAGCGGTCCGCCAGGCCGTCCACGAGCTCCAGCCCACGGCCGCCGGTGTCCTCGCCCTCCGCGTGACGCGGCTGGGGCGGGCGGGTGCTCCTGTCGGCCACCTCGACCCGGACGGTCCCCGCGGAGCCCTGCGCACCGAACAGCATCCGCAGCACGGCCGGACAGCCCGTGTGGACCACCGCGTTGGTGACGAGCTCCGAGATCAGCAGGATCAGTGTCTCCGCGAGCGGCTCGTCATCCTCCAACCCGGACCCGATCAGTCGCGACCGCGCCCATCTGCGGGCCCGCCCCACCTCTGCGGGATCCGGCCCGACCTCCAGCTGAACCTGAAGCACCTGCACCGCTCACACCATCCGAACCGGCGGACACATCGCCTAGCGCCTCCTCAGGGTCACGGAACGTGACTCCCCTGCAAGACAGCATGGTTGACGTACAGTCACCGCAACAAGCGCTTCGGGCATATTCCAGCGCGAAGGAGTACGCGTGGTCCATACTGTGCGACGCGTGCTGCGGAGAGTCGAACAGGAGCGCGTCGACGGCGCGGGGGCCAAGCCTCCGGCAGGCCCGGCGCAGCTCCGTGGGCCGCGAGCAGGGCACCGTTCGCCGACCGGGGCGCCCGCTCGGGCCACACCCGGATCCTCCCGTTCCAGTACCGCTCGCATCCCACGGAGCGTACCCGAGGCGGGCGGCGTGACTCCGCCCGGTGACAGACCGCCCCCGGGGCGCATCGGGTCACCGGATGCGCTGCGTCACCCGGGGTCCACCTTCCGTACGCCCCCGGAGGCCTTCGACCTCCCACGACCCGGAACCGGTCCCCGGCGCGCGCACGCCGGGGGCCGGGCCACGGAAGGAGCTGAACTGGGCACTCCGTCGGGCGTGTTGTGGCCTACGCGTCCGGTCCGAGCACCGTGAAGTAGGCGGAGAAGGCCGCGACGGCGTCCGGCTCCGCGATCCGGCCGTCCTGATCGGTGTCCAGGCTCCTGGCCGCCAGGCCGGCGATGTCGTCCGCGGCTCCCAGCACCCGCAGGGCGCGCTCCACCGCGGCGACGGGGGCCGAGGCGGGCGCCGCGCCTTCGGGGTCCGATCCCGCTGCGACGGCGAGCGCCGCCCGCAGGAAGGGCCGCGCGATCTCCGCGAAGCGATCGGGGTTGTCCCGTAGCCGCTTCACCGCCCCGCCGACGAACTCCTCCCGGGTGACACGCTGGTCCCCGTCCACGTCGGCGATGCCCGCCATTCCCTGCCAGAACGCCTCGGCACCCGTGTAGAGCGCCTGGCCTCTGTCGCAGCGGGCCGTCGTACCGAACTCGGTGAGCAGACGGGCCGCGGCGGCGTTGAAGTCGGCGCGGTCGATGTAGCCGTTGCCGTCCTGGTCGAAGGCGGCGAAGCGGTGAGCGATCTTGCGCTCGTACTCTGCGCTGTCCATGCGGGGAGCGTACGTCGCCGGCCGGGGTCACGTGTCACCAACTCCCACCGGGGCTGTCACAACCTCGCTCCGCCCCGGCGCGTCAGGCCGTCAGTGGGGTGGACTCCTCGTCGGTCGCCGTGTCCGCGTCGGGGTAGACCTCGAAGAGGCGGCGTACCCCCAGGGCGCCGAGCACCTTGTTGACGTGCGAGCCGTCCACCGCCCCGCGGGCCGGGAGGATCAGCCGCAGCCTGCCCCCGCAGGACTTCATGAGACGGCGGGACGCGATCAGGACGTTCACACCGCTGGAGTCGCAGAAGAAGACACCGGAGAGATCGAGGACCACCTCGTGCCGGCCCGCGGCCACCGCGCGGTGGACCGACTGGCGCACGACGGGCGAACTGACGAGGTCGAGCTCGCCGTGGATGCGCAGCACCGTCCACGCGTCCTGCTGGGTCTCGTCCACCTTCAGCGTCACGCGTCTCGGCCTCTCGTCCGGGGGTCCGGAGGATCCGGAAGTTACCGTTCCCCCTCGCGCCTGCCCCCGTGAGCTCCCGCGAAACACCGTTCCGCGCATCGCCGGCGAGCGATTCATCCAGAAATGATCGCTCAAGGATCGTTTACCCGGTCAGGAAACGGCAATGCGTCGTGCATTCCTTATCATTCGGGGCCGCTCGGGGGACGTACTTGCCACAAAGGTGCGTGCACGCCCGATACCGCCGACTACATTCGACGTGACGAGGGGAACAGGGCTGGGGGCTCGATGGCGAAGGACGCACCACCGCGCTGGGACCGCCGCATGCAGCAGCGGCTGGCGCGGGGCGAGGCGGCGGCCCTCGGCGAGCTCTACGACCGGTTCGCCGCCCTGGTGCACAACCAGGCCCACCGGATGCTCGACGACGAGGACGCCGCGGACCAGGTGACCCGCGAGGTCTTCGGCTACGTCTGGGAGAACCCCGAGGCGTACGACCCCAAGCACGGCTCGATGCGCTCCTGGGTGGCGCGCCTCACCCACCGCCAGTCCGTACGCCGGCTCCGCAGCGCGCACGGCGAGGCCGAGGGCACGGACGCCGAGGCCTGGTCCGAGGAGCTGGAGCACCGGGTGCTCAAGGCCACCGCGGCGGCCCGCGCCGACTACATCGTCGCCTCGATGCCCGCCCCGCTGCGCGCCGCCCTGGAGCTGGCGTACGTCCAGCGCCGGGACTACCGCCAGGCCGCCTCCGATCTCGGTGTCACAGGGGACGAGGCCAGGCGCCGGCTGCGGCTCGGGCTGCAGCTGCTCTCCACGGCCGACACCCGGCCGTCCGCGGATTCCGCGCCTCCCGGTTACGGGCCGACGCCATGAACCAGGACCAGGGCGACGGCGCCCGCAACGGCGAGCATCCGGTGGAACGGCGCATACCCGGCCCCCGGGCAGCCGCCGACGACTGGGAGCACCTCCCCGCCGCGGCACCCGGCGGCTCGGAGCCACCGGGCACGCCCGGCCCGCCGTTCTCCCACCGGGTGCTCACGTCACTGCTCGGCGCCTGGGCCCTGGCCGCCTGTTCCGCCGAGGAGACCGCGGCGGTCGAGGAGCACCTCACCTCGTGCGCCCCCTGCGCCGACGAGGCGCTGCGACTGCGCGACGCCGTGGGGCTGCTGCACACCGACGGCACCCTGGACCTGGACCCGATGCTCAGGTCCCGGGTCCTGGAGGGTTGTCTGGGGCGCCGCCCGGCCCGCATCCCGGTCCCGGCCTGGGCCGCTCCGTACGACGCGGAGACCGCCAGGCTCGACGCCCTGCTGCGGGACATAGGCGACTCGGAGTGGCACGCTCCGGTGCGGCTGAAGTGGTTCGAAGGCGAGCGGCAGGTGAACCGCAAGACGACGGTCGCGGGGGTGATCGGCCACCTGATGGCCGTCGACGGCCTGGTGTCCACGGCGCTCGGTCTGGACGATCCGCTCGGCGAGGGCGACAGGCCGGTGTCCCCGACCGAACGCACCGAGTCGTTCTGGGCGTCCGCGCACCGGCCGCCCACCCGGGCGGTCCGTGCGCCGTGGCGTGACCAGAGCCACACCCTCGTACGCACGGTGTCGTTCGCCGGCGTCCCGGACGTCTCCGTCCCCTACGGCGGCTTCGCCCTACCGCTGCACGACTCGCTCCTGGAGCGCGCCTTCGAGTGCTGGGTGCACGGCGGCGACATCGCGGACGCCGTGGACTACCCGTACGAGCCCCCCGCCGCCGCCCATCTCCACGACATGATCGACCTCGCGGCCCGGCTGCTGCCCGCCACCCTCGCCGAACGCCGCCGCGCAGGTCTCGCCGGTCCGGCCCGGCACCTGGTCACGGCGGGCAGGCCGGGCCGCTCGCTGCACCTGGAGGTCGAGGGCCGGGGCGGCGGTGACTGGTACATCGCGCTCGACTCGCCGGCCGCTCTCGGCTCCCCTGCGCACACGGTCGCGCAGGTCGCCCTCGACGGCGTGGAGTTCTGCCGGCTGGTGGCCGGGCACGTGTCGCCGGTCGAGGCGGCGGCGGGCCAGGAGGGCGACCGCGAGGCGATCCGCGACGTCCTGTGCGCCGCGGCCTCCCTCAGCCGGCTGTGAGCCGGACGGCCGTGGCTGTGAGCCGGACGGCCGTGGCTGTGAGCCGGACGGCTCGGGGCGAGGACGCCCCCGCTGCGAGCCGCCCGGCCAGGCGGGTCAGGCGGGTCAGGCGGGTCAGGCGGGTCAGGCGGGTCAGGCGAAGACGACCGTACGGCGGCCGTTGAGCAGGATGCGCCGCTCGGCGTGCCACTGGACCGCGCGGGCCAGCGCCTGGCACTCCACATCGCGTCCGACGGCGACGAGCTGGTCCGGCGTGACGCCGTGCCCGACGCGCTCGACCTCCTGCTCGATGATCGGTCCCTCGTCGAGGTCGGCGGTGACGTAGTGCGCCGTCGCACCGATCAGCTTCACACCGCGGGCGTGGGCCTGGTGGTAGGGCTTCGCGCCCTTGAAGCTCGGCAGGAACGAGTGGTGGATGTTGATGATCCGGCCGCTCAGCTGCTTGCAGAGATCGTCCGAGAGGACCTGCATGTAGCGGGCCAGCACCACCAGCTCGACGTTCTCCCCGCGCACGAGCTCCAGCAGCTGCGCCTCGGCCTCCGGCTTGTTCTCCCTGGTCACAGGGATGTGGCGGAAGGGGACGCCGTACGAGGCGACGAGCTCCGCGAAGTCCGTGTGGTTGGAGACGACCGCCACGATCTCGACGGGCAGCGCGCCGGTGCGCGAGCGGAACAGGAGGTCGTTGAGGCAGTGGCCGAACTTGCTCACCATCAGCACGATCCGCATCCGCTCGCTCGCGCGGTGGATCTGCCACTCCATCCGGAACGCCTCGCCGATCGCGGCGAAGCTCGCCCGCAGCTTGTCCACGGTCACCGTGGCGTCCGCCGAGAAGTGGACGCGCATGAAGAAGAGACCGGTGTCGTGGTCGCCGAACTGCTGACTGTCCTCGATGTTGCAGCCGGTCATGAAGAGGTAGCTCGACACGGCGTGCACGATGCCCTGCTTGTCGGGGCACGAGAGCGTGAGGACGTACTGCTCGGCGGGGGCGTCCGAGGCAGCGGGTACGGATTCGGCAGGCTGCGGCGCGGTCATTCCCGTAGGGTGCCACACCGCCCGCCGGTCACGCCGATCTGGTCATGATGCGGAGCACGTCCAGAGACCGGGGCGGGGTGTCGGGGTCCTCACCGTCGTTGGTGGCGAGCATCACATGGGCCTCGCGGGCGGCCATGACCGCCTCGTTCCAGCCCGGGTGCTCCAGATACGCGGAGACCGGGGCGTCCGCGCCTATCTGGTGCATGATGCGCAGCACCCGCAGGGCGGCGACGTCCACGAGGGCGGCCTCCGCGGAGTCACGGAAGATCGTGCCCACGTACTTCTCGGCGGACCAGTTGTCGAGCCAGGTGTCCTCGACCAGGCGGTACACGGCGTCGGTGACGTCGCCGTACCCCTCCAGGCCGGCGAGCCAGCACTCGTGGTGGAAGACGGGGTCGGAGAGCATGTGCAGCGCCGAGCGCACGTTGCTGCGCCAGCGCCACCACGGCATGTCGTTGAGCGGCATGCCGCCCATGGTGGAGGAGCGACGGCCGCGACGGGAAGTGTTCTCCGAACCTTGCTGCACGGTTGTCGATCGTACGTTCCCCTCCGGAGGCCGCGAGCAGCCCCCCGTAATTCACCTTCACGTCACCGAGCGTTGACCACGGCACACTGCTGCGTTACCCGTGGGACGCAAAAGTTCATGACCATGACCGGATGGCGACGCCTCACCTCCTCCCGCCCCCACAGACTCCTCACAACTGCGGCGGCCGGCGCACTGCTCGTATCCGGCTGTGGTGTCCTCCCCGGGGCGTCGGGGGGCTCCAGGCATCCCGTCACCGTGATGACCTGGGCCCCGGACACCGCCGGAGCCGACGCGGTGAACATGGCGGGCATGCCGGCCATGGCGCGGACGTACGCCCGCTGGATCAACGAGCAGGGCGGGATCGACGGCCACGAACTGCGGGTGCTCACCTGCAACGAGCAGGACACCGCCGCCGGGGCCTCGAAGTGCGCACGCCGGGCGGCCGACAAGGACGTGGCGGCGGTCATCGGCTCGTACAGCAGGCACGGCCGGGCGTTCCTGGCCCCGCTGGAGGCCGCGGGCATCCCCTACATCGGCGGGTACGGCGCCTCCGCCGACGAGTTCACCAGTTATCTGTCCTACCCCGTCAACGGCGGGCAGCCCGCGCTCGTCGCGGGCAACGGGGAGCAACTGGCGGCCAGTTGCGAGCAGGTGTCGCTCGTGCGGCCCGACACCCTGGTCGGCGACACCATGCCCGGGCTGCTCGACACGAGCCTCAGCCGGAGAGACCGCCCGGGGGCCTACGACATCAGCGCGCCCGAGGAGGCCACGTCGTACGACTCCCAGGCGGCCAAGGCCCTCGATCAGGCGGGTGACGGCTGCGTGACCGCGGTGCTCGGGGAGGGCACGGGGACGTTCTTCGACTCCTTCCGCCGGCTGGAGCCGCAGGGCAGCGAGGTGCGGATCTCGTCGGTGCTGGGCAGTGTCGGCCAGAGCCTCATCAACCGCTCCGGCGGCCCGAACAGCCCCTTCGAGGGGGCCCTGGTGACCGGCTGGTACCCGGACTCGGGGGACGCCGGCTGGGACGAGATGCGACAGGTGATCGACAAGTACGCCTTCGGGGACAACCGGATCGATCCCGAGGACCCGGGCGTGCAGACGACGTGGATCGCCTACACCGTCCTCAAGGCGGTCGTCGAGGCGATGGACGAGTCCTCGATCACGGCGGGCGGCATCTCGGTCAGCCTCAACCGGGGCACCGAGGTGGACACCGGCGGTCTCACGCCCGTCCTGCGGTGGCGCTTCCAGGACATGGTCGGCACGTCGCCCTACGGGCGGATCGTCAATGCGCGGGTGACGTTCCAGGTGGTCCGCGAGGGCCGTCTCACCTCCGCGAAGAAGGGTTTCGTGGACGTCACGCAGACCCTCGTGGGCGCCGATCCGCACAGCTGACGCCCCGAGGCCCCACGACGGCCTCCGGTCTCCCCGGACACGGGGGGCCGGAGGCCGTCGCGTCGAGCTGCGCGAGGGCCCGCCCGGTCGCGTCAGAGCTGCGTGGGCGCCCGCTCCGTCAGCTCGTACTTCCGCGCGAGGGTGTTCCACAGCCCCGAGGCCTTGCGCTTCTCGATGGTGGCATCGCTGCTGGACTTCTCGGCCTTGGCCGTCTCGCCCGTCGACCGGGCGGTGCCGCCCTTGCAGACCTTCTTGTCGTTCTTGGCCTGCCCGGCCCACGCGGCGTAGTGCTCGTCGGCCTCCGCGGATGCCTGCCAGGCCTTCGTGAGCGAGTCCTTCAGCTCGGCGTGGGCGGGGAGCTGGTCGAGGCTCAGCGTCTCCAGCCGGGTGACGAGGCTGCGGCGCTGCGTGGCCGCACCCGTCAGATCGGTCGCCGCCTGGTCGAGCGCCCGGCAGTCCTTGATCTTCTCGACGGCGCTGATCACGGCCGCACGGCTGTTGTTGCTGTCGGCGAGGAGCTTGTCCAGAGCCTCCGCCTGCGGCTTCGCCGGGTCCGCCGCCGGTTCGGCGGAACCCGGCGCCGAGGAACTCTGCGAGGCCACAGGCTGCTTGTCGTCCGAAGGGCTGTCCTCGCCGCCGCTCATCAGCGCGCCCGCGCCGAGACCGATGACGGCGCAGCCGATGACCACCGCCGCGATCAGCGGGATGTGCGGGGACCGTCTGCGCGGGGCGCCGCGGTCCTGGTCCGGCTCGCCGCCGCCGTGCGCGCCGGCGAGGTTCTGCGGACCGGACTGGTACGGCGGGGCGCCCTGCGGCTGCTGCTGCGCCTGGTGGGGCCGCTGAGGCTGCTGGTGGCCCTGGGTGAAGTGGGGCATCTGCTGCGTGGCGCCCGCGGGCTCCTCGCTGCGGAAGAGACTGTCGAACTCCGCGGGCGGCTGCCGGTCGCCCGGGGCCCCCGGCCGGATGCCGTACGGAGCGCCACCGGGCACCGGGGGTATGTACTGGGTCGCGTCACCGTCGGAGGGCTGCCCGGGTGCGGCGGACTGCCCCAGGTACTGAGTGGAATCGGCCTGGCGCTCGGGCGGCAGCCCTCCGGGCAGGGGGCCGCCGGACACCGGCGCGATGTACTGCGTGGCGTCCGCGTCCCCGCCATGGCCCGCGGCGTGGCCGGTGCCGGGGGCGGCCTCGGGCGGCAGGGGCTGGGCGTAGGGCTGCTGCTGATACGGGTCCTGCTGGTACGCGTCCCGCTGGTACGGCTCCTGCGGCGGGGCGTACGGCTGCTGGGGGGGCTGGTACTGCCCGTGCTGCGGGGCGTAGGCGCCCGGCTGGTGCTGCTCCGGTGGCAGCTGCCCCGGCGCCTGGCCGTCCTGCGTGGCCTGCGGCCCCCACGGCTGGCCCCACGGCTGCCCGCCCGCGGGCACGGCCTGGTCCGGCTGCCCGCCCACGGGCCAGGGGGCGCCGCCCTCCGCGGGCAGCACGACACCTTCGTGCGCGGGCCGTACGGCGGGAAGCTGCCGCTCGTCACCCTGTCCGCTCTGCGTCACCGGGACTCCTACGTGTCAACCTATGGAATCGTCGGCTCACGCTACCGGGTGGCCCGCGCGCGGTGCCAAGCGCCCAAGGCCCCTCACCACCCCTCCACACAGCGGTGACGCCGGCACTCCCACGGCGACGACGACGGTCGCCCCGCCGAAGCCCCCGGTCAGGCGGCCTGGAGCTCCAGCCTGGCGCCGAACTCCCGTACCGCGGGCTCGTTCCCGTACGGCTCCAGCCGCTGCTGGAGGTCGTCCAGATACTCCGCGCCCCGGCTGGAGCGCACCGTGCCCAGGAGTTCCATCGCCCGAAGCCCCGTGTGGCAGGCCTGCTCCACCTCGCGCTGCTGCACCTGGGCCGAGGCCAGCAGTACCAGGCCGATTCCCCGGCGCCGGGTACGGGACTCCGGGAGCGCGGCCAGGGCCTCCTTCGCGCGCCGGGCGGCGGGTTCGCCCTGGCCCAGGTCACGGTGACAGTGCGCCAGTTCGTCCGCGAGGTAGCCGGCGTCGAAGTGGGCGATCCAGGCCGGGTCGTCGCCGGTGTCCGGGTCGGCCTGGTCCAGGGCGGCCAGCGCCCGGCTCGCGGCCACCTGGCAGGTACGGGCGTCCCCCATCAGCGCGTGACCCCGCGCCTCGGCGGCGTGGAACATCGCCTCCGCGCGTGGAGTGACCCGGCCCCGGGCGCCCTCCTGGGCCGCCCGCGCCAGCTGGGCGATCTCCCGGGGGTTGCCGAGCTGCGCGGCGAGGTGGCTCATCGAAGCGGCGAGCACATAGCCGCCGTACGCCCGGTCACCGGCGGCCTGGGCCAGCCGCAGCGCCTGGATGTAGTACCGCTGCGCCAGTCCCGGCTGCCCGGTGTCGACGGCCATGTATCCGGCGAGTTCGGTGAGGCGGGCCACCGCGCCGAACAGTTCACGGCCGACGGATTCGCGGTACGCCCCCGAAAGGAGCCCGGACACCACGCTGTTGAGGTAGTGCACCAGCACGGGCCGCACGTGCCCGCTGCCGAAGCGGTGGTCCAGGTCGACGAGCGCGGCCGTCATCGCCCGCACCGCCTCCACGTCCGGCATGCCGACCCGGCTCCCGGCCGCCCGCGCCACCTGCGGGTCGGCACCGGTGATCAGCCAGTCACGGCTGGGCTCGACCAGCGCGGACGCGGCCACCGCGGACCCGGACAGCAGGTCGCGGCGGCCCACGTCGCTGCGCCACAGCTCGCAGACCTGCTCGATCGCCCCGAGGACGGTCGGCGCGAACTGCAGGCCGACGCCCGAGGCGAGGCTCTTGCCGTTGGCCATGCCGATCTCGTCGATCGTGACCGTACGCCCGAGTTTGCGTCCGATCGCCTCGGCGATGATTCCCGGTGCCCTTCCGCGCGGTTGCTGGCCACGGAGCCAACGGGCCACGGAGGTCTTGTCGTAGCGGAGGTCCAGCCCCCGTTCCGCGCCGACCATGTTGACCCGGCGTGCGAGACCGGCGTTGGAACACGCCGCCTCCTGGATGAGCGTCTGGAGCCGTTCGTTCGGCTGACGGGCGACGAGAGGCCTGGCTGCCATATTTCCCCCTGGGACCGCAGTGATGTCGGTCAGGCATCACTGCCCGGCACGACACGAGAAATGCGCATATTCATCTGCATCGGGTACGGACGGTGGCGAGTTGGCACAGTTCTGCGAACGGTTACCCCCACATCGGTGCGCTTGCCCGCGCGCGCCCCCGCTCGTGCATCCGTGCGCCCCATATGCAGGATCGATCCGCCGGGATGAGCGCACGCGCGCCCGTAACCCCTGGTGGTGACCGGAGTTGTGTGGTGCGTGGAAGAGCCCATCGGAGTGACGGAAGCCGCACGGATCCCCCAGCAGCGGAGCGAACAGCTGCTCGAAGCGGCTGCGTGGTACGCCCAGGAACGGCACTGGGACGTGGTTCCCGGCACCTGGCTCGAAGCCGTGGCCGGTGCGGAACGCTGCTCGTGCGGCGACGCCGGCTGCGCGGAACCGGGGGCGCACCCCACCCGCCCGGACTGGGCGGGCCAGGCGACCGGCAACGCGGCCACGGCCCGCCGCATGTGGTCCCAGCAGCCGGGTTCCTCCGTCATCCTGCCGGCCGGCCGCACCTTCGACGTCCTGGACGTGCCGGAGTCCGCGGGCTTCCTGGCCATGGCCAGGATGGAGCGGATGGGCATCACACTGGGCCCGGTGATCCGCACCCCGGCCCGCCGGACGCTCTTCTTCGTCCTGCCGGGTGCGGCCGCCAAGGCACCGGCCCTCGTCCAGCAACTGGGCTGGGACGCCAGGGCCGTCGGCCTGGTCGGGCGCGGTGAGGGGCATTACGTCGCGGGCCCGCCGACCCGGGTGGGCGGGCGCGGTGCCGTGCAGTGGGCCCGCCGCCCCTCCCGCGTGAATCTGTGGCTGCCGGACGCGGAGGAGCTGATCAACCCGCTCGCGTACGCCTGTGCCAGGGAGGCGGCCGACGCCCGCGCACGCCTTTCGTAGGCTGGTCCCCACACGTGGGGATACCGAAAGGCAGTGCCATGCCGGACCAGGCGCAGAGCTCAGGCGGGACGGACGGGGCGGGCACGGTGCCGTCGGCGGAAGCGGCAACGCCGGCGGGCGGGGTCACGGCTCCCCCGGCGGGCGGGACTCCGGCTTCACCGGCGGCCGTGCGGGTGGAAGGGCTGTGGAAGCGGTTCGGGGAACAGGTCGCGGTCGCCGGGATCGATCTGGAGCTGCCGGCGGGCAAGTTCGTCGGTCTCGTGGGCCCCAACGGCGCGGGGAAGACCACCACGCTCTCCATGGTGACCGGGCTGCTCAGGCCGGACATGGGGCGGATCGAGATCGGCGGCCACGACGTGTGGCGCGATCCGGTCGAGGTGAAGTCCCGTATCGGGGTGCTCCCGGAGGGCCTGCGGCTCTTCGAGCGGCTCTCCGGCCGTGAACTCCTGGCGTACAACGGCCGGCTGCGCGGCCTGCCGGGCGCGGAGGTGGACAAGCGGGCCACCCAGCTGCTCGACGTCCTCGATCTGGCCGGCGCGCAGCACAAGCTGGTCGTCGACTACTCGACGGGGATGCGCAAGAAGATCGGTCTGGCGACGGCACTGCTGCACAATCCCGAAGTCCTCTTCCTCGACGAACCGTTCGAGGGCGTGGACCCGGTGTCGGCCCAGACCATCCGCGGGGTGCTGGAGCGCTACACCCGCTCGGGCGCGACGGTGGTCTTCTCCAGCCATGTGATGGAGCTCGTCGAGTCCCTCTGTGACTGGGTGGCCGTCATGGCGGGGGGCCGGATCCGCGCCCACGGCACACTCGCCGAGGTACGCGGCGAAGCCGCCTCCCTTCAGGACGCCTTCCTCGAACTGGTCGGCGCGGGCGGCCGGGACACCGCCGGCGACTCCCTCGACTGGCTGGGCGGTGCCCGATGACCGTCCTGGACGCCGCCCCCGCCGGGTCCGCGGTCCCCGCCGTACGCGGTCAGGGCCTCGTCCCCGTCTTCGTAAGGCTCAAGTTGACGCTGCTGCGCAACGGTCTGCGCCAGTCGTCGGGGCGGCGGGCCGCCTACGTCGCCTCCCTCGTGGTCACGCTCCTGCTCGCCGCCGGCCAGGTGATCGGCCTGGTGGCGCTGCGCGGCCATGCGCAGGCCGGCACCCTGGTGGTGCTGCTGAGCGCGGTGCTGGCGCTGGGCTGGGCGGTGATGCCGCTGTTCTTCCCGAGCGGCGACGAGACGCTGGACCCGAGCCGGCTGGTGATGCTGCCGCTGCGGCCACGGCCGCTGATCGGGGCGCTGCTGGTGGCCTCGCTGATCGGCATCGGGCCGCTCTTCACCCTCGCCCTGTCCCTGGGCTCGGTGATCGCGGTGGCGCACGGCGCGGTGGCGACGGCGTTCGGAGTGGTCGCCGTACCCCTGACGCTGCTGGTCTGTGTGGCGCTGGCGCGGTCCGTCGCCACGGCGAACATCCGGCTGCTGACCTCGCGCAAGGGCCGCGACCTCGCGGTGCTCAGCGGGCTGGTGATCGCGGTGGGCATCCAGTTCGTCAACCTCGGGGCGCAGAGCCTGAGCCGTGCGGGCGGCCTGTCCTCGCTGGAACCGTTCGCGGACGTGGTGCGCTGGCTGCCGCCGGCATCGGCACTCGGGGCGGTGGGATCCGCGTCCGAGGGTGCCTACGGGACGGCCGTGGGGCAGGTGCTGATCTCCCTGCTCGCCCTGGGGGTCCTGATGTGGCTGTGGCAGCGGAGCCTGGTGAAGCTGATGACGGCGCCCGACGGTTCGACGATCGCCGCCGCGGAACCGTCCCGGGAGCGGTCGGGCACGGACCGTACCGGTCTGTACGGACTGCTGCCCGAGGGGCGCACGGGGACGGTGATGCGGCGCAGCCTGCGCTATGTCGTACGCGACCCGAAGACCAAGGCGTCCTGGGTGACGGCGCTCGCGATCGGTCTGATCGTGCCGGTGCTCAACGCGGTGCAGGGCGCGGGGTCGGTCTACTTCGCGTGCTTCGCGGCCGGCATGCTCGGCATGCAGATGTACAACCAGTTCGGGCAGGACACCTCCGCTTTCTGGATGGTGGCACTGTCAATCTCGTCGGCCCGGGACGCCTACGTCGAACTGCGGGCACGAGCGCTGGCGTTGCTGCTGATCACCCTGCCGTACACGGTCCTGGTGACGGTGCTGACGGCGGGGCTGCTCGGCGAGTGGGAGGCGTTGCCCGCCGTCATGGGGCTGTCCTTCGCACTGCTCGGCGCGATGCTGGCGACGGGCGCCCTGGCCTCGGCGCTGTTCCCGTACTCGATCCCGCAGGACGGAGCGTTCAAGAACGTCGTGCCGGGGCAGGCCGGACTCGCCTGGATCTCCCTCTTCGGCGGGATGGTCGCGGCGGCGGTGCTCAGTGCCCCCGTGATCGCGTCGACGGTCTGGCTGCACGTGACGGACCGTCAGGACTGGCTGTGGGTGCTGCTGCCGGTGGGTGCGGTGTACGGGGCGTTGATCGGCCGGCTGGGGGTACGGCTCGCCGCGCCCCGCACGGCGGATCGCCTCCCGGAGATCCTCACGGCGGTGAGCAAGGGCTGACGGTCCGGCTCGCGGCGCACGAGGCCGGGCGGCGCGAGCAGGACGGCCGGGTCAGGGGCTGACGGGTTCCCGGTCGTCCTTGACGTCCTCGGCGAGCTGTTCCAGGAACGGCTCCACCGCCGCGCGCCAGCCCTCGGGCTGGTCGTAGTGGACGAGGTGCCCGGCGTCCGCCACCTCCGCGTACTGCCCGCGCGGCAGGACCCTGACCATCTCCTGGGCCTCGGCCCTGCCCAGCTCGCCTTCGATGCCGCGCAGCACCAGCGTGGGGCAGCGCACCTGCGCCAGCTCCTCCCAGTGGGCGTCGTGGACCCAGGTGGCCCGGGAGGTGAGCATCTGCTGCCGGGAGAAGACGGGCCGCCAGCCGTCGGGGGTCTCGGTCATCACCTCGGCGAAGAACTCCCCGCGCGAGGGGTTGGGCCGCTCCACCCAGGGGTCGTCCTCGCCGAACCACTTCCGCACGTCGGCGAGCGTCGCGAAGGGCAGCGGCCAGGCGTCGAACCAGTCCTCCCACTCACGCTGGGAGGCTCCGCCCAGTGCGGAGGCCCGCATGTCGCAGATGATCAGCGCCTTGACGAGGTCAGGCCGCTTCGCGGCGAGCTGCCACGCGGTGAGGGCGCCCATGGAGTGTCCGATGAGGGTGACGGGCGCGAGGCCGAGCTGTTCGATCGCCGCCTCGGCGTCACCGACGTAGGCGTCACGGGTGTACGGCCCGTCGGCCGGCTTCTCGCTGCGGCCGTGGCCCCGTTGGTCGAGGCCGACCGGCCGGTGGCGTTCGGACAGCCAGCGGGCGGTGGAGGCCCAGTGCGCGGACCGTCCCATCAGCCCGTGCAGCAGTAAGATCCCGGGGGCCTGCCCGGCATCCGGCCGCCCTTTGGGCTGATCGGCGAACTCCCAGGCCGCGAGGCGTACGCCGTCGGACCCGGTCACATCAACGCGCCGCACCATAGGTCTGGCACCCCCTTCTGGTCCTCGATCACCGTGTGCTGCGTGCGCGCCAGACTATCGAACCTTCATTCGAAAACCGGCGTCGGGCTCGCAACATCCCACGTTTGAGTGACAGCGGTTCAGGATTGACGCCCGCAGCCCAGGGGAGACCTTCTCCGGGAAGCGGACCACTCGGGGACAAGGGGTCCGCGGGGACTGACCTCGAGAGCTCGGGGCTCCGGGTCAGCACTGGGGAGGACCGGCCCCGGCGCCTTCGGGCGCCGGGGCCGCCCCCTGTTCCGGAACGTGCGGGTCCGCCCACCTCGGGAGCGCCCGGGAACGGCAGGACGGGCCGGTCGGCCGCCGGGACGGCCCGGCGGGCCCGCGGGGTCGCCATCAGGGCGTCACACAGCCCGGAAGCCCCCTCACAGCGCACATTCCAGTGCGACGGGCGCATTTCCTGCTCCCTCCCCGACCGCGCGGCACGACGTGCCGGCGCCCTCAGGTCAATGCCTGGCCACAGCCTGGCACGCGTTTCGCCCGGGCGCTGCGATTCCGGGCGGAAAACAGAAAGCGGGCTTACCTGCCCAGAACTGCACGTGCATCCGCACCGGCGCATGCACATGCGCCCGGCGCACCGGGGTACGCATCGGCGCTGTTCCAGCGCCTGCGCGGGGCGGCCGAGCGCTCGGCGGGAGCCGCCGAGCCGCCCGGCGCCGAGGTCAGCGCTTCGCGACGAAGACGTGCGACGCGACGTCGGAGTCCAGCTCCGCCGCCTCGCCGCTGGACCCGACCAGCACGCCACCGGCCGACTCGGTCACACTGACCACCGAGCCGGGCTGCACGCCCGCCCGCCGCAGTGTGTACATCAGCTGGGCGTCGGTCTGGATGGGCTCACCGATCCGGCGCACCACCACGGTCTTGCCGTCCGCGCCCGGGTCCAGCTCGGCCAGGCTCACCATGCCCTCGTCCAGGAACGGATCGGCCTCCGCCTGCTCGCCCAGCTCCTCCAGGCCCGGGATGGGGTTGCCGTACGGAGACTCCGTCGGGTGCCGCAGGAGCTCCAGCACCCGCCGCTCCACGGCCTCGCTCATCACGTGCTCCCAGCGACACGCCTCGGCGTGGACCTGCTCCCACTCCAGGCCGATGACGTCGACGAGCAGACACTCGGCGAGCCGGTGCTTGCGCATCACCCGCGTCGCGAGGCGCCGCCCCTCGTCCGTGAGCTCCAGGTGCCGGTCCCCCGCCACCTGGACGAGCCCGTCCCGCTCCATGCGCGCCACCGTCTGGCTGACCGTCGGACCGCTCTGGTCCAGCCGTTCGGCGATCCGGGCGCGCATCGGGACCACGCCTTCCTCTTCGAGCTCGAGGATGGTGCGGAGATACATCTCCGTCGTATCGATCAGTCCGGACATACGTGCCCCTCGATGCTGTGACATGAAGTCGTCGTGCGATGGCCCTGCACCAATTCTGACGCATCACGCCGACAACCGTGCCCCGCCGTCGCATGCCTGTGCTGCCGGCCGGTTCCGGGGCCTATTGACAGCCCACTGGTCCAGACCGCAACGTGATCCGCGACACGGGCGCCGCACGGCCCCCACTTCCGCGGGAAAGGCCTCCTCGATGAGCGACAGCAAGCTCGCCGGTCAGTTCTTCGACGCAGCGATCGGCCTGCTGGAGCGGGTGCGCGACGAGGAGTCCGGCTCCGTCGCGGCAGCCGGTGCCGCGATCGCCGAGACCGTCGCGGCGGGCGGCCGGCTCTTCGCCTTCGGGGCGGGGCACTCCTCGCTCGCCGCCCAGGACGTCGTCTACCGGGCCGGCGGACTCGCTCTGATGAACCTGCTCGCCGTGCCCGGCACCGTCGGTGTCGACGTCATGCCGGCGACGCTCGGCTCCGCGCTGGAGCGGGTGGACGGCCTGGCGAGTGCCGTCCTCGACTCCAGCCCCGCCCGTGCGGGCGACCTCCTCGTGATCATCTCCCTGTCCGGACGCAACGCGCTGCCCGTGGAGATGGCGCAGAACGCGCGGGCGCTCGGCCTGACGGTCGTCGGGGTCACCTCGGTCGCGTACACGGAGGGCACCAAGTCCCGGCACGCCTCGGGCGGTTTTCTCCGGGACCACTGCGACATCGTGCTCGACAGCAAGATCTCCATCGGGGACGCGGAGCTGACGGCGGAGGGGGTCCCGGCGCCGTTCGCGCCCGCTTCGACGGTCGTCACCAGCGCGCTGATGCAGGCCATGATGGCCGCCGCGGCCGAGGAGCTCGTCGCGCGCGGCATCGAGCCGCCGCTGCTGCGCTCGGGCAACGTCGACGGCGGCCACGAGTGGAACGGCCGTGTGATGCGGGAGTACGGCGACCGCGTCTTCTACCGGCACTGAGGCCCCTCGGGCCACGGGGCACTCGGCTCCCGGACGACGCTCAGGGCTCCCGGATCGTCAGACCCCCGGGGCCGCTGTCAGCCGGGCCAGGTCGACGGCCGAGGCGACCCGGACCGCCACGCTCTCCGCGTACATCACGTCCGGCCGTTCGAACGCGCTGCGGTTCGCCGCGCGCAGGAACGTCACCACGCCCAGCGTCCGCCCCCGGCTCCGCAGCACCACGCACAGCGCGTGCACCGAATCGCCCGGCCACCGGTGCTCCGCAGCCCACGCCTCACCCGCGCCCGCCGGTGCGGCGGCACGCACGGAGCCCGTGCGCTCCACCGCCTGGAGGGCCGGGTGGCCGGGGCCGTAGCGCACCGGGATCGACCCGCCGGAGACCGGCAGGCACGGGCCAGGAGCGTCGGACGGCGTCGCGGCCGCCCGTACGAGCCGCTCCCCGGAAGCCAGGTCCACCAGCAGGTCCACCACCACGTGGTCGGCGAACCCCGCGAGCGCGTAGTCCAGCGACGTCGTCGCCGCCTCCATCGGGTCCTCGCACTCCGCGGCCTGGCGAGAGGCCCGGTGCAGCTGGTTGGAGCGGAAGCGCACCCGGTCCGCGTCCTGCTCCGCGAGCTTGGCCGCCGTGACGTCACGGAACAGCCAGCCGACCCCCAGCGGCACGGGCTCCTCCGCCAGCGGCGACGCCAGCCGCAGGAACCCGCTGCGCCAGCAGCGCCGCTTGTCGCCCTCGGCGGTCCGCAGCGTCACCCAGAGCTCGGCGGGCGCGGGCGGCGCGCCCTCGGCGAGGACGTGCTGCAGCGCGCCCTCCAGTTCCTCGACCCCCTGCACGATCAGCTCGCCCAGGGGGCGCCCCAGCAGCGTGGTGCGCCCGCCGCCGAGCGCGCGGGCCGCGTAGCCGTTGACCACGGTCGGCCGCAGGTCCACGTCGACGGCGACGACACCCCAGGAGGCCTCCTCGAACAGGGCCTCGCTGAGCGCGATGGACCGCTCCAGGTCGATCTGGGCGTGCACCTCGCTGAACGCGCAGTACACCCCGGCGGCCTTCCCGTCCTCGCCGCGGACCCCCGAGGACTGGGTCCGCACGAGGACGCGCCCGCCGTCCTTGCGCAGCAGCGCGAACTCGTGGACCTGGCGTCCGGGGGCGTCCATGACGGCGAGCAGCCGCTCCTGCACGTCGCCGGCGTCCGCGCTGCGCACGGCCCATCCGGCGAAGCCCCGCCGCCCCACGGCCTCGGCGGCGGTCCAGCCGAGGATCCGCTCGGCCTCACGGTTCCAGTGGGTGATGGTGCCGTGCGCGTCGAAAGCACAGAGCGCGGCGTCCATCCCGTCGAGCAACGCGGCCAGCAGCCGTGAGCCCGGAATCGCAGCCGCCGAGGGCTCCCGCTCCGGGTCCTCGTCGGGCCCGATCGCGTCGGTGGTCCCGGTGCTCCTGGAAGCACTCACTCCGTACCTCCCGCAGGGCGTGTTCCGCTTCGCGTTCCGCATTGCCGCACGTCAGACCATTGAACTCGAACGTGAGCCACCACACAGCCACTTCCCGGAAATCCGGCGTCCACCGGGGGTCCCGTTAATTCGCTTGTGTGGCCGTGGGGACGTTCCTAGGCTGTGGGCACACGCTGAAAGGAGGTGATCCGAAAAGTGCAGTCTTATCGGATTCGTGAGGTGGCTGCGGGCTGACAGCCCGTCGTCGCACACCGTGCACCTCGGCAGGCTGTCTGCCGAAACCCAAGCAGTCACCGACCCGCAGGCTCGCCGGTAAGTCCGGCCGGCTCCTCCGCAAGGAGGGACCAGAGCCTGCGGGTTTCTGCGTCTTCCAGCCGATGCGCGCCCCGGCCGGCGCAGTGCCCGCACCACCCGGGGCGCCCTGGACCCCACGCCGACCGACGGGTCACGGGCAGAGCCGCTCCACCCGCCAGTCGGCGGCCGGGTTGTCGCGGACGTAGCGCAACCGGTCGTGCAGGCGGTTCTCGCGGCCCTGCCAGAACTCGATCGCGTCCGGTACGACGCGGAAACCGCCCCACTGCGGGGGCGCCGGGACCTTCTCGCCCTCCGGGTAGCGGGCCGCGAGCTCCTCGTAGCGGTCGACCAGTTCCTGCCGGGAGCCGACGACGGCCGACTGGTCGCTCGCCCAGGCACCCAGCTGGGAGCCGTGCGGACGGGTGCGGAAGTACGCGACCGTCTCCTCGCGGCCCACGCGGGACGCGGTACCGGTGACGATGACCTGGCGGGCCAGGGGATGCCAGGGGAAGAGCAGCGAGACGTGCGGGTTCCCGGCCAGCTCGCGGCCCTTGCGGGAGCCGTAATTGGTGAAGAACACGAATCCGCGGTCGTCGTAGTGCTTCAGCAGCACCGTGCGCGAGGAGGGGCGGCCCTCGGCGTCGACCGTGGAGACCACCATCGCGTTGGGCTCGTGGAGTGCGCCTCCCCCCGCGACCTGGCGGAACCAGTGGGCGAACTGGTCCATGGGATCGGCGGCGAGATCCTTCTCGGTGAAGTCCTCGGAACGGTACTGCTCGCGCATCGCGGCCGGATCGGTGGTGCAATCGGATGACGGGACGCGAGAGGAGGCGGAAGCGGAGGACGGAGTGGCATCGGCTGTGGGCACGGGGCCATCCTGCCGCAGCGGGCCGGAATCCCCGCGGTGAGGTCCCGATCGCCGGTCCGCGAGCCGTGCGGGCTGTGCCGGACGTCACCCTTCCCCGCGTCGTGGTAACCCGCCAGTATCGTGCACAGGCCTTTGTGGCCGTCTCACAGCCGCCGAGTCGAGGGAGCCGCCCGATGTCCGACTTCGTACCCGGACTTGAAGGAGTCGTCGCGTTCGAGACGGAGATCGCCGAGCCCGACAAGGAAGGCGGCTCGCTCCGTTACCGCGGCGTCGACATCGAGGATCTCGTCGGCCATGTGTCGTTCGGAAACGTCTGGGGGCTGCTGGTGGACGGGGCGTTCAACCCCGGTCTGCCGCCCGCCGAGCCGTTCCCGATCCCGGTTCACTCTGGCGACATCCGTGTGGACGTGCAGTCCGCGCTCGCCATGCTCGCGCCCGTGTGGGGCCTGAAACCACTGCTGGACATCGACGAGGAGACCGCGCGCAACGACCTGGCGCGGGCGGCCGTGATGGCGCTGTCGTACGTCGCGCAGTCGGCTCGTGGCCAGGGCCTGCCGATGGTGCCGCAGAGCGAGATCGACAAGGCGGAGTCCGTCGTCGAGCGCTTCATGATCCGCTGGCGCGGTGAACCGGACCCGAAGCACGTCAAGGCGGTGGACGCCTACTGGACCTCGGCCGCCGAACACGGCATGAACGCCTCGACGTTCACCGCTCGTGTCATCGCGTCCACGGGTGCCGACGTCTCGGCCGCCCTCTCCGGCGCGGTCGGCGCGATGTCGGGGCCCCTGCACGGCGGGGCGCCCTCCCGGGTCCTCGGCATGATCGAGGAGATCGAGCGGACCGGCGACGCCTCGGCGTACGTCAAGCAGGCCCTGGACAAGGGCGAGCGCCTGATGGGATTCGGCCACCGCGTCTACCGCGCGGAGGACCCCCGCGCCCGCGTCCTGCGCCGTACGGCCCGTGAGCTCGCCGCACCGCGCTTCGAGGTGGCGGAGGCCCTGGAGAAGGCCGCCCTGGAGGAGCTCCACGCCCGGCGCCCCGACCGGGTCCTGGCGACGAACGTCGAGTTCTGGGCGGCGATCGTCCTGGACTTCGCGGAGGTCCCGGCGCACATGTTCACGTCCATGTTCAGCTGCGCCCGTACGGCGGGCTGGTCGGCGCACATCCTGGAGCAGAAGCGCACGGGCCGCCTGGTCCGCCCCTCGGCGACGTACGTCGGCCCGGGCACGCGCGATCCCCGCTCGATCCCCGGCTACGACCAACTGGCAGACCTGGGCAACTGACGGAACGGCGACCGGTCGCTGTGACGTCACGGACACCCGGACCGGGCGTACCGGGCCATCCGCTGTCCGTGACGTCACAGTGAGCCGTGGGACGCCTCAGCCCAGGGCCTCGTCCAGCAGGGCCGCCCACTGTGCGACGACCCTCTCCCGCCGCGCCCTGTCGTCGGTCAGCACGTTGGCCAGGCCCAGGCCGCGGGCCATGTCGAGGAGGCCCTGGACCGTCTCCCGGACCCCTGGCCGGGATTCGTCGGCGCCGAGGAGTCCGACGGCTATGCGGTGGGTCTCCCGGCCGACGCGCGCTTCGAGTTCGGTGACACGGGGACGGAGCTGCTCCTCGTTCGATGCGGCGACCCAGAGCTGGAGGGCGGCCCGGAAGAGCGGGCCCGTGTAGAGGTCGACCAGGGCCGCGATCACCTCCGCGCGGCCCTGCACGGGCAGGGCGCGCAGGGCGGCGGAGCGCTCCTCGGCGACGTATTCGACGGCGCCGGTGAACAGGTCCTCCCTGGTGGGGAAGTGGTGCTGGGCGGCGCCGCGTGAGACCCCGGCGTGTTCGGCGACGACGGAGACCGTGGAGCCTGCCCAGCCGTGTACGGCGAGGCAGGCCACCGCGGATTCCAGGAGCCGTTGCCGAGTGGCGCGGCTCCTGTCCTGCTTCGGGGACGTCACAGCGCCCATGAGGGCTCCCGTCGTTCGAGGAAGGCCGTCATCCCCTCCCGCGCGTCGTCGGAGGCGAAGAGCGCCGCTGAGCGGGCGATGAGGTCTTCTGCGTGCTGGTTGAAACTATCCAGCACAGTAGCCGTGACCAGCTCCTTCGACGCCGCCAGCCCCTGAGGGGAGGCCCTGCGCAGTCCGTCCAGGATCGGCACGAGCGCCTTGTCCGCCTCCTCGGCGGCGACGCTCACCAGGCCGATCCGCGCGGCCTCCGCCGCGTCGAAGCGTTCCCCCGTGAGGTAGTAGCGGGCGGCGGCGCGCGGGTCGAGACGCGGCAACAGGGGCATGGAGATGACGGCGGGGGCGAGGCCCAGGCGCGATTCGGTGAGGGCGAAGGAGGACCGGGGGCCCGCGACGGAGATGTCGCAGGCCGCCAGGAGCCCGAGCCCGCCGGCCCTGACGTGCCCGGTCACCTGGGCGACGACGGGCTTGGGCAGGGCGACGATCGCGCGCATCAGGGCGACGAAAGCCGCCGGTTCGGGTGGTGCGCCGAGGTCGGCACCGGCGCAGAAGGTGTTCCCGGTGTGGGTGAGGACGACGGCTCGTACGGTGTCGTCGTCCGCGCAGCCGGCCAGCGCCTCGGTCAGCTCTCCCACGAGCCGGGCGGAGAGCGCGTTGCGGTTGGCCGGGGAGTCAAGGGTGAGCGTGGTGATGCCCCGGTCGTTCGTCGGGGGTGCCAGGGTCATGGCCGCTTCTCCCGGCCCCGCAGCTCGCGTCGGAGGATCTTGCCGGACACCGCGCGGGGCACGGCCTCGATGAACTCGGCCTGTCTGACCTTCTTGTACGGGGAGACCCGGTCGGCGACGTAGGTGAGGACGTCGTCCTCCGTGAGGTCCTCCGCGCCGGGCCGGCGCACCAGGTAGGCCTTGGGCACCTCGTTGCCGTCGGCGTCGTACACCCCGATGACGGCGGCGTCGTCGATCGACGGGTGGGTCAGCAGCAGCGCCTCCAGGTCGGCGGGCGCGACCTGGTAGCCCTTGTACTTGATGAGCTCCTTGACCCGGTCGACGACGTACAGCCAGCCGTCCTCGTCGACCCGGCCCACGTCCCCCGTGTGCAGCCAGCCGTCCTCGTCGATCATGGCGGCGGTGGCCTCGGGCCGGCCGAGGTAACCCTTCATCACCTGCGGTCCGCGGATGAGGATCTCGCCGGGGGTGTCGGTGCCGACGTCGATACCGGGGTCGGTGAGCGAGACGATCCGCATCTGGGTGCCGGGCAGCAGCTTGCCGACCGTTCCGGGCGGCGGGTTCTCCGCGTCCAGGGGTACGACGTGGCAGCCGGGCGAGAGTTCCGTCATGCCGTAGCCCTGCCGCACCGCGGGCACGTCGAGCCGGTCGGAGCAGGCGGCGGCGAGTGCGGCGTCCAGGGGGGCGGCGGCGCTGAGGACGTACTCCAGCGAGGACAGGTCGTACTCGCCGACGAGCGGGTGCTTGGCGAGGGCCAGGACGATGGGCGGGGCGACGTACAGGCCCGCGATGCGCCGGTCCTGGATCGTTTCGAGGAACTGGGCGAGATCGAAGCGGGGCAGGACGACGACGGTGGCGCCGTAACGCAACGGCCCGTTCATGAGAGCGGTCAGCCCGTAGATGTGGAAGAAGGGCAGCACCGCCAGGATGCGGTCGCGCTCGCCCAGGGGGACGAAGGGGCGCAGCTGCTCCAGGTTGGTGGCGATGTTGCGGTGGGTGAGCATGACGCCCTTGGGAGTGCCGGTGGTCCCAGAGGAGTACGGGAGGACGGCGATGTCCTCGGCCGGGTCGAAGGTGATCTCGGGTTCGGGGGCGGTGGAGCCCAGCATGTCGAGTACGGAGGTGTGGCCCTCCGCCTGGTCGCAGACGTAGATCTCCTGGATGCCGCCCGCGAGTTCGGCGGCGCGGCGGGCGACGTCCAGGAGCGGGGAGACGGTGACGATCCAGCGGGCGGACGAGTCCTGGAGCTGTTTGGCGAACTCCTCGGGGGTGGCCAGGGGGTGGATGGTGGTGACGGTGGCTCCGGCACGGGTCGCCCCGTAGAAGACCGGCGGGTAGGCGACGGTGTTGGGGCTGTGCAGGGCGAGGACGTCGCCCTTGCGCAGGCCGGCCTCGGCGAGGTGGGCTGCGATGCGGCGGTGGAAGGTGTCGAGCTGGCTGTAGGTGACGGTCATCCCGTTGGTCCCGTCGATCAGGGCGGGGATGTCACCGAAGTCCGCGGCGTTCCCGAGGACGGCTTCGTGGATGGGTGTGTCGACGGCCGGGACATCTGCGTACTCGCTGTGGAACACCATGGCGGTCCCCTTCGACGCGGGTGAAGAGCCAGAATCGCCCCTGCGGGGGCGGATGGGGAGACCTGGGACGGGGCCGGGTACGTCAGTACGACTTCGGCAGGCCCAGGGTCTGGTGGGAGACGTAGTTCAGGATCATTTCCCGGCTCACGGGTGCGATGCGGGAGACGCGCGCGGCCGTCACGAGGGAGGCGAGGCCGTACTCGCGGGTGAGGCCGTTGCCGCCGAGGGTGTGGACGGCCTGGTCGACGGCCCTGACGCAGGCTTCGGCGGCGGCGTACTTCGCCATGTTGGCGGCCTCTCCCGCGCCGATGTCGTCGCCCTCGTCGTAGAGCCTGGCGGCCTTCTGCATCATCAGACGGGCGAGTTCGAGCTCGATGTGTGCCTGGGCGAGGGGGTGGGCGATGGCCTGGTGGGCGCCGATGGGGGCGCCCTTCCAGACGGTGCGGGTCTTCGCGTAGTCCACGGCTCGTTCCAGGGCGTAGCGGCCCATGCCGATGGAGAAGGCGGCACCCATGATGCGCTCGGGGTTCAGCCCCGCGAAGAGCTGGAGCAGGCCGGCGTCCTCGCTGTCCTCGCCGACGAGCGCCCCGGCGGGCAGCCGTACGTCGTCGAGGACCAGCTCGAACTGCTTCTCGGCCGCGTGCAGTTCCATGTCGATCCGGGTACGGGTGAAGCCGGGCGCGTCGCGGGGGACGATGAAGAGGCAGGGCTTGAGCCGGCCGGACTTCGCGTCCTCGGTGCGGCCGACGATCAGCGTGGCGTCGGAGATGTCGACGCCGGAGATGAAGACCTTGCGGCCGCTGAGGATCCAGCCTCCCTCGCCGTCGCGGCGGGCCGTGGTGGTGATGCGGTGCGAGTTGGAGCCCGCGTCGGGTTCGGTGATGCCGAACGACATGGTCAGGGAACCGTCGGAGAGCCCGGGGAGCCAGGCCCGCTTCTGCTCCTCGGTGCCGAAGCGGGCGATGACGGTGCCGCAGATCGCCGGGGAGACGACCAGCATGAGGAGAGGGCTGCCGGCCGCCCCGAGCTCCTCCAGGACGATGGAGAGCTCGGCCATGCCGCCGCCCCCGCCGCCGTACTCCTCGGGGAGGTTGACGCCGAGGTAGCCGAGCTTGCCCGCCTCGCTCCACAGTTCGCGCGGGTGCTCGCCCTTACGGGCCAGATCGGTGCTGTAGTCACGGCCGAAGCGCTTGCCGAGGGCGGCGACGGCGGCGCGCAGGGCCTGGTGCTCTTCTGTTTCGAGGACGGTGCTCAAGGGGTCGTCTCCTCCTGGTGCGCGGATGCGGGCGCGGGCGCCTGCGCGGATGCGTCCTGTACGACGGCGAGCAGTGCGCCGACCTCGACCTGGAGTCCGGGGGCGGCGTGGAGCGCGGTGAGGGTGCCGGTGGCGGGCGCGAGGATGCGGTGCTCCATCTTCATCGCCTCCAGCCAGATCAGCGGCTGCCCGGCCTCGACGGCCGCACCCGGCGCGAGTCCGTCGGCCAGACGGACGACGGTGCCCGGCATGGGAGCGAGCAGGGAGCCGGGTGCGGTGCGCTCGGCGGGGTCGGTGAAGCGGGGCAGAACGGTGAAGGCGTACGAGCCGGACGCGGTGTCCACGTACACCCGGTCGCCGTGCACGGCGACCGTGAAGTGCCGGGTCACACCGCCGGTTTCGAGGGTGACGGCGCCGGGCCCCACCGCGAGGGGCCGTTCCCCTGTTTCGGGGACGGGGGTGCCGTCCCGGCCCGTGCGGTAGGCGATCTCGTACGCCGTGCCGTCGGGTTCGGCGCGGTAGCACCTGACCTGCGGCTGCGAGGCGAGGTTGCGCCAGGCGCCGAAGCGGGCGGGGCCTGGGCCGCTGCCCGTCCCGGCGGCCGAGGCGAGTGCGGCGGCGGTGGCGGCGAGGCGGCGGGCCTCCTCGTCACCGGGGGCGGCGGTCGCGGTCAGGGCGGCCAGGTTCCGGTCGTAGAACCCGGTGTCGAGGCGGCCCGCGAGGAAGTCCGGGTGGCGCAGGGATCGTACGAGCAACTCCCGGTTGGTGACCGGTCCGTGGATGCGCGCGCGTTCGAGGGTGCGGGCGAGCAGGCGTACCGCCTCGGTGCGGGTGGGGGCGTGGGCGATGATCTTGGCGAGCATCGGGTCGTAGTGCACCCCGATCGTGTCGCCGCCCGTGTAGCCGGTGTCGAGGCGGAGGCCGGGCTCGTCCGGCACGTCGAGCGTGTGCAGCGCTCCGGTCTGCGGCTGCCAGTCGCGGGCCGGGTCCTCGGCGTACAGCCTGGCCTCGACGGCGTGCCCGCCGGGCCCGGGGGGCGGGACGGCGGGCAGCGGTTCGCCCTCCGCGACGCGCAGTTGCAGTGCGACGAGGTCGAGGCCGGACACGGCCTCCGTGACGGGGTGCTCGACCTGGAGCCGGGTGTTCATCTCCAGGAAGTACGGGCGGCCTTCGGCCGACACGAGGAACTCGACGGTCCCCGCGCCCCGGTAGCCCACCGCCTGGGCGGCGGTGACGGCCGCGTCGTGGAGCCGTGCGCGCAGCGAGTCGTCGAGGTCCGGCGCGGGGGCCTCCTCGATGACCTTCTGGTGGCGCCGCTGGAGCGAGCAGTCGCGGGTGCCGAGCGCCCACACCGTCCCCCGGCCGTCCGCCATGACCTGGACCTCGACGTGCCGGCCGCGCTCGACGTACGGCTCGGCGAAGACCTCGCCGTCACCGAAGGCGGAGGCGGCCTCGGCGGAGGCCGCCGTCAACTCAGCGGTCAGCGCGTCCAGTTCCCGTACGACCCGCATCCCGCGTCCGCCACCGCCCGCCGCCGCCTTCAGCAGCAGGGGGAGGTCCCCGGCGGTGGCGGCACCGGGGTCCACGGGGGCGAGGAGCGGCACGTCGGCGGCGGCCATCAGTTCCTTGGCCCGGGTCTTGGACGCCATCAGCTCGATGGCCTTCGGCGGGGGGCCGACCCAGACGAGCCCGGCGTCCTGCACGGCCCGGGCGAAACCGGCGTTCTCCGAGAGGAAGCCGTAGCCGGGGTGCACGGCGTCGGCTCCCGCGGCGAGCGCCGCCGCGACGACGAGGTCGCCGCGCAGATACGTGTCCGCCGCCGCGGTGCCGGGCAGCCGGACGGCGGTGTCGGCCTCCCTCACGTGCAGGGCACCTGCGTCGGCGTCCGAGTACACGGCGACGGTGGCGACGCCCAGCTCCCGGCAGGTGCGGAAGATCCGGCAGGCGATCTCGCCCCGGTTGGCGACAAGCAGTGCGGTGATCATCCGATGCCTCACATCCGGAAGACGCCGAAGCCGCGCGCGCCTTCGACCGGTGCCGTATGGATCGCTGACAGGCACATCCCGAGGACGGTCCTGGTGTCGCGCGGGTCGATGACCCCGTCGTCGTACAGCCGCCCGGAGAGGAACATCGGCAGCGACTCGGACTCGATCTGCTGCTCCACCATCGCCCGCAGCCCCGCGTCGGCCTCGTCGTCGTAGGGCAGCCCCTTCGCGGCGGAGGAGGCGCGGGCCACGATCGACAGGACGCCCGCGAGCTGCTGGGGTCCCATGACGGCCGACTTGCTGCTGGGCCAGGCGAAGAGGAAGCGCGGGTCGTAGGCCCGGCCGCACATGCCGTAGTGGCCGGCGCCGTAGGAGGCGCCCATCAGCAGGGACAGGTGCGGGACCCTGGAGTTCGACACCGCGTTGATCATCATCGCGCCGTGCTTGATGATGCCGCCCTGTTCGTACTCCTTGCCGACCATGTAGCCGGTGGTGTTGTGCAGGAAGAGGAGCGGGATGTCGCGCTGGTTGGCGAGCTGGATGAACTGCGCGGCCTTCTGCGACTCCTCGCTGAACAGCACGCCCTGGGCGTTGGCGAGGATGCCGACGGGATAGCCGTGCAGGCGCGCCCATCCGGTGACCAGGCTCGTCCCGTAGAGCGGCTTGAAGGCGTCGAAGTCCGAGCCGTCGACCAGCCGGGCGATGACCTCGCGCGGATCGAAGGGAACCTTCAGATCGCCGGGCACGATCCCGATCAGCTCGTCCTCGTCGTACTTCGGCGGCTCGGCGGGCCCCGGATCGGGGTACGCCTTGCGCCAGTTGAGGCGGGCGACGATCCGGCGGGCCTGGCGCAGCGCGTCGTGCTCGTCGACGGCGAAGTGGTCGGCGAGACCGGACGCGCGGGCGTGCATCTCGGCGCCGCCGAGCGACTCGTCGTCGCTCTCCTCGCCGGTTGCCATCTTCACCAGGGGCGGGCCGCCGAGGAAGACCTTGGACTGTTCCTTGATCATCACCGTGTGGTCGGACATCCCGGGGACGTACGCCCCGCCCGCCGTGGAGTTCCCGAACACGACGGCCACCGTGGGGATCCCGGCGGCCGAGAGCCGGGTGAGGTCGCGGAAGAGCGCCCCGCCGGGGATGAAGATCTCCTTCTGCGAGGGCAGGTCCGCGCCGCCGGACTCCACGAGCGAGACGCACGGCAGCCGGTTGGCGAAGGCGATCTCGTTGGCGCGCAGCGCCTTCTTCAGGGTCCAGGGGTTGGAGGCGCCGCCGCGTACGGTCGGGTCGTTGGCGGTGATCAGGCACTCCACGCCGGAGACGATCCCGATGCCGGTGACGAGCGAGGCGCCGGTCGCGTAGTCGCTGCCCCAGGCGGCCAGCGGGGACAGCTCCAGGAACGGCGTGTCCGGGTCGACCAGCAGCTCGATCCGCTCCCGGGCGAGCAGCTTGCCACGCTTGCGGTGGCGGGCCACGTACTTCTCGCCGCCGCCCGCGAGGGCCTTTGCGTGCTCGGTCTCCAGCTCGGCGAGCTTCGCGAGCATGGCCTCGCGGTGGGCGGCGTAGTCGGGCCCCGCGGTGTCGAGTGCGGTGGGCAGGACGCTCATGCGGTCGCCTCCGGTTCGGGGAGCAGCTGTACGGGGACGGGCAGGTGCCGGGACCGCAGCCACTCCCCCACCGCCTTGGCCTGCGGATCGAAGCGGGCCTGCGCGGCGACGCCCTCGCCGAGGAGGCCGTGGACGACGAAGTTGAGTGCCCGCAGCCTGGGCAGAACATGGCGTACGACGGTGAGTC
The DNA here is from genome assembly GCF_040611875.1 of Streptomyces sp. NPDC006516. NCBI lineage: Bacteria > Bacillati > Actinomycetota > Actinomycetes > Kitasatosporales > Streptomycetaceae > Streptomyces > Streptomyces sp. NPDC006516. The sequence continues at coordinate 245,510 of NZ_JBEXPD010000002.1, read as the reverse complement.
CCGCGGTCTCCGGCAGCAGTTCCCGGAAGCGGTCGACGGTCAGCTCGTGGGCCAGCCACCGCCAGGCGTCGTCGGTGCGGACCCACACGCCGACGTTGGCGTCGCCGCCCTTGTCGCCGCTGCGGGCGCCCGCGACCAGCCCGAGGGGGGCGGTGCGGACCGGCCCGGCGGGCAGCGGCTCCGGCAGGGCCGGTTCGGGCACCTCGTGGAGCTCTAGGTACGGACCGGCGGCGGGGACCGCCTCGCGCGACCCGTCCGGCAGGACGGCGACGTGCTCGACCTCGTCCGCCGGTACGTACGCGGCCTCGAACACCCCGTAGGGCGCGCCCTTTCCGGGAGGTGCGGTCACATGGAAGCCCGGGTAGCTGCCGAGCGCCAGCTCGACGGCCGCCCCGGAGACCGCCCGGCCGACCGCCTCCGCGTCGGGGTCGCGCACGACGAGCCGGAGCAGGGCGCTCGCGGTCTCCTCGCTCGGGGCGTCGGCCCGGTCGGTGCGGGCGAGTTCCCACCGCACCTCGGCGGGTTTCGTACCGGCCCGGTCGAGGGCGTCGGCGAACTGGTCCCGTACGAGCCGCGCCTTGGCCTCGATGTCGAGCCCGGTCAGAACGAAGACGACCTCGTTGCGCCACCCGCCGAGCCGGTTCAGCCCGACCTTGAGCGTGGGCGGCGGGGCCTCCCCGCGTACGCCGCTGATCCTCACCCGGTCGGGGCCCTCACGCTCCAGCGTCACGGTGTCGAGCCGGGCGGTGACGTCGGGTCCGGCGTAGCGGGCGCCGCCCGTCTCGTACAGCAGTTGGGCGGTGACGGTGCCGAGGTCGACGACCCCGCCCGTGCCCTCGTGTTTGGTGATGACGCTGCTGCCGTCCTCGTGGATCTCGGCGAGCGGGAAACCGGGGCGGCGGACGTCGTGCTCGCCGAAGAAGGCGTAGTTCCCGCCGGTGGCCTGTGTCCCGCACTCCAGGACGTGCCCGGCGACCACGGCCCCGGCGAGCGCGTCGTGGGCGTCCGGCGCCCAGCCGAAGTGGGCTGCGGCGGGCCCGGTGACGAGCGCCGCGTCCGTGACCCGGCCGGTCACGACGATGTCGGCCCCGGCGCGCAGGCAGGCGGCGATGCCGGCGCCGCCGAGGTAGGCGTTGGCGGTGAGGCAGCCGTCCGGCACGGGCCGCGCGTCGCCCTCGACGTGCGCGACACGCACGGGGACACCGGTCCGGTCGGCCAGTTCCCGCACGGCGTCGGCGAGCCCGGCGGGGTTCAGCCCTCCGGCGTTGGTGACGATCTTCACCCCGCGCTCGTGGGCGAGCCCGAGGCTCTCCTCCAGCTGGCGCAGGAAGGTCGAGGCGTAGCCGCGCTTCGGGTCCTCGATGCGGCTCCGGCCCAGGATCAGCATGGTGAGTTCGGCGAGGTAGTCGCCGGTCAGGACGTCGAGCGGGCCGCCGGTGAGCATGTCGCGCACGGCGTCGAAGCGGTCGCCGTAGAAGCCGGAGGCGTTGCCGATGCGCAGGGGCCGGGTCATCGGCCCGCCCTGGGCGGGCGTCCGGGTCCGGCGGGTCCGGCGAAGGCCTGCGCGATGTCCAGCCACTGCCCGGCGTCCGCGCCCACCGCCTCGACGGCCAGGTCGTCGCGGTGGGCGCGCTGGGTGACGAGCAGGCAGAAGTCGAGGAGCGGCCCGGTGACCCGCTGGGCGGCGCCCTCCGGTCCGTAGGCGAACAGCTCACCGTCCTCGGCCACCAGTTCCACCCGGAACTGCTCGGCCGGCGGTTGCAGACCGCGTACGAAGTAGGCGTAGTCCCGGGCCCGTACGCCGATCCTGGCGACGTGCCGCAGACGGGCGGTCGGCTTCCGGGTCACGCCCAGCGCGTCGGCGACGTCCTGGCCGTGCGCCCAGGTCTCCATGAGCCGCGCGGATGCCATCGACGCGACGCTCATGGGCGGCCCGTACCAGGGGAGTCTGGCCCCCGCGGGTGCGGCGCGGAGTGCCGCCTGGAGCCGGGCCCGGCCCTCACGCCACTCAACGAGCAGGGTTTCGGGCGGCAGGGCGGCCACCGTCTCCCCGGCCGCCTCGTCGACGAAGGTGGCGGGGGCGGCCAGTGCCCGTTCGACCTCGACGGCGAAGGCGTCGGGCTCGGTCGCGGAGACCAGGGCGACCTCGTCCGTCCAGTGGAGGTGGGCGATCTGGTGGGCGACGGTCCACCCCTCGGCGGGTGTGGGCACGGTCCACTCGGGGGCGTTCAACCCCGCTACCAGCAGGTCGAGTTCGTCGCCCTCCAGACGAAGATCGTCGAGCACGGCGGCGGTCACGGCCGAAGCGTCGGACACGGTGCGCTCCCCTCGGGGCGTGGCGGTGTGCCCCGGAGCATGCCAGCGGCCCATAAAACAAGCAAGCATGCTTGCATGATTTATTCGCATCAGGAAGCGGCCACCGATGAGCACGAGCAGGGCGGTGCGCCCCTCGCCCCGCACCCACTGCGCCCGTTCTTCACCCTGCGGGTCGACCCCCCACTTGATCTCCAGCGCCTCACTGTGGCGCGGGTCGGCCGCTCGCTGAAATGGCCGAGCAGCCACCCATGATCCACCGCGGCATCGTTCGCCGCGTGCCCCACGTGCGCGCCGTCGCCACTCATGACCCGGAACGTAACAGCCGAGCCGTTTACCACCCTGCCCGTGAGCAAACGGAACTCATCAGGCGGGGCATCGCCATGATCCTCGACGAGGCGGAACGCCCCAAGCGCCGACGTGAGCTCCCGGTCTTCGACAGCGGGCGCCCGCTCACTCCCGAGGCCATGGATGACGCGGTGTACGCGCACATCAAGGATCGAGCTGCCCGCCGTTGATCATCGTCGCCGACACCTCCGCCCTCTACGCGGCCTTCGACTCCGCACAGCCGGAACACCCCGGCGCCGCGAAGATCCTGGCCGACGAAAGGCTGGCCATCTCCCCGCTGGTCGTCACGGAACTGGACCATCTCGTGCACCGGGATCTCGGGTTTCCGGCCGCCATGCAGGTGATGGAGGCGCTCAACTCGCGTATGGCGGACGGCCAGTACAGGCTCGCCGACCTGAAACCCGCGGACTTGGGTGCGGCGCACGAGGTGCGCCGCACCTACGAAGGACTCCGGCTGGACCTGGCGGACGCGGTCGGTGTCGTCCTTGCCGACCGGTACCGGACGGACCGCATTTTCACTCTCGACCAGCGGGATCTCAGGGCCATCACACCACTGACGCCCGGTTTCGCCGCATTCCGCATCCTGCCCGTGGACTGCTGAGCGGCCGGCCGGCTTCACTCCGCGCGGTCGCCCTCCGCCTGCGAGGGTTCGGTCCGGGGGACGTCGGGATGGACCTCGGAGGCGCTGCCGCGTGCGGTCGGCTCGTCGCGTTCACCCTCGGCCTGCGACGGCGTGTGCGAGTACAGCCCTGCGTACTCATCGGTTTCCTTGGCGGATCCCATGCGCGGGCCTCCTTCCTCGGCTCCCTTCCATCGTCTCTCGCGCGCCCGGTCCCGGCACGGTGACGACGCCGCGCGAACCGTCCGGCCGCGCATCGCGCCCGGCCCGCGCCCGCTTACTGACCCTTCGACGCCGCCTCCGCCATCTTCGCCGTGGTGCTGGCACCGTCCAGCGCCTCGCGGACGATGTCGGCATGACCGCTGTGGTGGGCGATCTCGCGGAAGACGTGCCACAGCACGCGCCGGACGGTCCAGACGACCGGCTCCGGGGGCGACCAGGGGTACGACGGCAGCGTGACCTCGCGGTCGAGGTCGGCCTCCTCGCGCACCGTACGGTCGAAGGCGGCCGCCGCCGCGTGGAAGGCCTCCAGCAGCCCGGCCACCGTCTCGGCCTCGGTCATCCGGTTGCCGTCGGGGTCGAGGTCCGCCCAGTCGATCTTGGCGGGGGCCGTGCCCTGGACGACGTCGAGCCAGCTGCGCTGCACACTTCCGAGGTGCTTCAGGAGGCCGCCGAGAGTCAGCTCACTGACCGTCGTCCGGGCGCGGGCTCCGGCGTCGTCGAGCTCCGCGACGGTGTAGAGAAAGTTGGTGCGCTGATCGGTCACGAGCGCCAGGAGATCGTCGCGTTCGGGCATGTGTTCCTCCAGGTCGGCCTTCGCGACCACCCTAGGATCGGACGCCTGCCCGCGCAGCCGGAACGGACCGGTCCCCTTGGCGGAGCGGACTCACCGCTTGCCGAGGCCTCGCGCCTGACTGCGCACCGCGCCCATGCTCGCCCCGATGACCAGGGCGATGGCCAGGGCGTCCGTCGTGGAGAGGGCCTGGTCGAGGATGAGGAAGCCCGCCGTGGCCGCGATGGCCGGTTCGAGGCTCATCAGGATCGCGAAGGTGGGGGCGGGCAGCCTGCGCAGGGCCATGAGTTCGAGGGTGTACGGAAGGACCGAGCTCAGCAGCGCCACGGCCACGCCGAGTCCCAGGATGGAGGGGACCAGGAGCTTCGAGCCCGCCTCCATGATGCCGAGGGGCAGCGACAGGACCGCCGCGACGACCATGGCCAGGGCCAGGCCGTCGGCCTGCGGGAAGCGGCGGCCCGTGCGGGCGCTGAAGACGATGTACGCCGCCCACATCGCGCCCGCGCCCAGGGCGTACGCCGCCCCGGCCGGATCCAGGCGGTCGAAGCCCCCGCCGCTGAGGAGGACGACACCGCCGAGCGCCAGAGCCGCCCAGACGAGGTTGACCAGCCGCCGGGAGGCCACGACCGACAGGACCAGGGGGCCGAGGACCTCCAGGGTCACCGCCGCGCCCAGCGGGATGCGTTCGGCGGCCTGGTAGAAGAGCGTGTTCATCCCGCCCATCGCGATACCGAAGGCCACCACGGTGCCCCAGTCGGCGCGCGAGTACCCGCGCAGCTTCGGCCGGCAGACGACCAGCAGCACGAGGGCGGCGGCGGCGAGACGCAGCGTGACGACACCGAGCGCTCCCGCCCTCGGCATCAGCAGCACCGCGACCGCCGCCCCGAACTGGACGGAGAGCCCGCCCGCCACCACCAGCACCACCGGGCCGAGCGCGGCCCTGCGGGCGCCGGGGCTGCGTGGCCCGTCCTGCGCGGAGCCGGCGGCGAGGCCGGTCCCGGAGCCGAGCGCGGACACCGCCTCGGGTACGGCGACGGCTGCGGCCGGCTCTGCGGCACCGCGCGGGTCGTTCACCAGGAACCTCTCATCCAGTCCGGTCGGGCAGTACAAGATAATGCACTGATGCATCCACGATACGGCACCGTACGCGAGCCGCTCACCTCCTCACGGTAGACACCCGCGCGCCCCCGGTGAAATACCGTTTGCGCTCTCGTTATGCTCCGGACGCATGAGCACTGGACAGGGCGCCGGCACCAGCGGGCGGGGTATCGAGATCCGCCATCTGCGGGCCTTCCTCGCCGTCTCCGACGAGGGCAGCGTCACTCGCGGCGCCGCCCGGCTCGGGGTCACACAGCCCGTCGTCTCCCGCACCCTCGCCGCCCTCGAACGGCATCTGGGCGTCCGCCTCGTCGACCGGTCGACCCATCACCTCGTCCTCACCCCCGAGGGGGTGGCCTTCCGGGACAAGGCCGCCACAGCGGTCGGCGCCTTCGAGGAGGCCCTCGACCCCGGACGGCTGCGCCACTGGCCGCTGCGGCTCGGGCACGCCTGGTCCGCCCTCGGCCCGTACACCACCCCGCTCCTGCGGACCTGGCAGCAGCGCCACCCAGGAACCCCGCTCGAACTGCTCCGCATCGACGATCGCACGGCCGGGCTCACCCGGGGCGAGGTGGACGCGGCCGTACTCCGCGGGCCCGTGGACACTCCGGGCCTGGTCACCGAGGTGCTCTTCACCGAGACCAGGGTGGCCGCCGTGGCCGCCGACGGCCCGCTCGCCGGCCGCGCCTCGCTCTCCCTGGCCGACCTGACCGCCGACGCGGTCGTCCTGAACACGGTCTCGGGCGCCACCACGCTCGCCCTGTGGCCCCCGCACGCGGCCCCGGCCGCCACCCTCGCCGTCGCCAACACCGACGACTGGCTCACCGCCATCGCGGCCGGGCGGGGCAACGGGGTCTCGGGGGCGTCCACCGCCCAGATGCACCCGCACGCCGGGGTCTCCTACGTACCGCTGGACGACGCCCCGCCGCTGCCCGTGCTCCTCGCCCGCCGGGAGGGGCCGGGGCATCCAGCGCTGCCCCGGCTCGCGGCGCTCGCCCGGGAGATCGTCGCGGGGGAACAGCCTGGGCCGCCGGGGGCCTTCCCCCGCCCATCGGGGAATGAACCGCGGACGTAGGAGAGTTGGGAGCCGTGTACCGATCGGCTCGATCACTCCAGGGGGCGCGACATGACGGACACCGGCGACACCATCACCGTGCACGGCACGGTAGCGGCGGGCTTCGAGGGCGTACGGGAGGAGTTCGCCGCCGTACTCGCCGCCGACCACACCGAGCCGGGCAGTCAGCTCGCCGTCCACCACCACGGCCGCCGCGTGGTGGATCTGTGGGCCGGGGAGGGCATCGCTGGGGACTCGCTGCCCGCCGTGTACTCCTCCACCAAGGGCGCAGCCCACCTCGTGGTCGCCCTGCTCGTCCAGGACGGCACCGTCGACCTCGACCGCGCGGTGGCCTCGTACTGGCCGGAGTTCGCCGCCGAGGGCAAGGGTGAACTGACCGTGCGGGAACTGCTGTCGCACCGCGGCGGGCTGGTCTGGGCGGACGGCGGGTTCAGCATCGAAGGGCTGGCCGACGACCGCGTCATCGCCGCACGCCTGGCGGGCCAGCGTCCCTACTGGACGCCGGGCACGGAGTACGGCTACCACGCGCTGACCATCGGCGCCCTCACCGGTGAGGTGGTGCGGCGGGCCACCGGGCGTTCGATCCAGGAGATCTTCGAGGAGCGGGTGCGCGCTCCCTACGGACTGGACTTCCACCTCGGCCTGCCCGAGGCGCTCGAACCCCGCTACGTCAGCATCCGCCCCGGCATCCCCGCGCCCGGCCCGGCGACGGGCGGCCCGCTCGACCTGGACAGCCTGCGGGCGCTCGCGTTCGGCTTCGCACAGGACCCGCCGCTCGATCTCATCGCCCTCCCCAACACCCGGGCCGTACGCGCTCTCGGCCCGGCCTCGGTCGGCGGCGTCGGCTCCGCGCGCGGGCTCGCCGGAATGTACGCCGCGGCCGTCTCCGAGGTGGACGGCCGGGCACCGCTGCTCACCCCGGAGACGATCGCCGAGGTGGGCCGGGTGCACTGGAAGGGCACCGACCTGGTGACCGAAGAGGCCGACCACTTCGCGCTCGGCTTCGAAGCGGTGCGCGCGGCCTACCCGGCCCTGGGCGAAGGCGCGTTCGGGCACTCCGGCGCGGCGGGCTCGCAGGCGTACGCCGATCCCGTCAACGGCGTGGCCTACGGATACACCCGGCGCCGCTTCGCCCTGCCCGGCGGCGCCGCACCGGAGAACGCGCGGCTCTCCGCGGCGGTGAGCAAGGCCGTCGCCGAGCTCTGAGCCCTCACCGGCGTGGCACCCCGTCCGGATCGTGCCGGGCTCACGGGCCCGGCCTGTCCGGCTGATCCGGCCGGCCGGGTTGATCCGGCTGATCCGGCCGCTCCGGCGGCAGCCCCTCCGCCAGGACCTCGGCGAGGTGCCGGGCCCGGCGCCCCGCCAGCTGGTCCAGCTGCGTACGGCAGGAGAAGCCGTCGGCCAGCAGCTCCGTGCCGGGTTCCGCCGCCCGCACGGAGGGCAGGAGCCGCTCCTCGGCGCAGGCCACGGAGACGTCCCAGTGCCCGCGCTCGAAGCCGAAGTTGCCGGCCAGCCCGCAGCATCCGCCGCTCAGTTCGCCGGTCAGGCCGGCCTTCTCGCGCAGCCTGCGCTCGGCGGCGTCGCCGAGCACCGCGTGCTGGTGGCAGTGGGTCTGGCCGGCGACGCGGCGCTCCAGCCGGGGCGGTGTCCAGTCCGGGGTGTACTCCTCCAGGTACTGGGCGAGGGTGCGCACGGAGGCGGCGAGGACGGCGGCGCGCGGGTCGTCGGGGAGGAGCTCGGGCAGGTCCGTGCGGAGGCTGGCGGCGCAGCTCGGCTCCAGCACGACGAGTGGCTCCCCGAGCGCCCCGCCCATCAGGTCCAGGGTCCGGCGCATGACGGCGCGGGCCGCGTCCAGCCGGCCCGTCGAGACCTGGGTGAGGCCGCAGCACACCCCACGGCGGGGCAGCACGGGCACCCGGCCCGCCGACTCCAGCACCCGTACGGCCGCCCGGCCCGCCTGGGGCGAGAAGTGGTCGGTGAAGGTGTCCGGCCAGAGCAGCACGGCAGGGCCGGCCGCCCGTGACCGTCGGCCGGCGAACCACGCGCGGAACGTCCGCCGCGCCAGGACGGGGAGCCCGCGCCGCCGTTCGATGCCGCCGAGCCGCTTGGCGAGGGCGGCGAGCGGACCGATCCGGGCCAGGGCGTTGAGCGGACGGGCGAAGGGGGCCGCCATCCGCAGCCATCGCGGGAGCCCGCCCAGCGCGTAGTGCGCGGCGGGGCGCAGCCGTCCCTTGTAGTGCTGGTGGAGGAACTCCGCCTTGTACGTGGCCATGTCGACGCCGACCGGACAGTCGCTGCGGCAGCCCTTGCAGGACAGGCACAGGTCGAGTGCGTCGCGTACCTCCGTGGACCGCCAGCCGTCCGTGACCACCTCGCCCGCGAGCATCTCGTGCAGCAGCCGCGCGCGTCCCCGGGTGGAGTGCTCCTCCTCGCCGGTGGCCCTGAAGGACGGGCACATGAGGTCCTGCCCCGGTTTCTCCGTACGGCACTTGGCGACGCCGACGCAGCGGCGCACGGCGGCCGTGAAGTCGCCGCCGTCGTGCGGGTAGCCGAAGGCCACGTCCACGGGCCGCCTCGGGAGGACGGCGAAGCGGAGGTTCTCGTCGAGGCGTGCGGGACGGGCGAGGATGCCGGGGTTCAGGCCGCCGTCGGGATCCCAGAGGTCCTTGAACCGGGTGAACAGGCCCACCATCTCGTCCCCGTACATCCGGGGGAGCAGTTCCGCCCGGGCCTGTCCGTCGCCGTGTTCGCCGCTCAGCGATCCGCCGTGCGCGACGACGAGGCCGGCCTGGTCCTCGGAGAAGCGGCGGAACCGGGCCACGCCCTGCTCGGTGAGGAGGTCGAAGTCGACGCGTACGTGGATGCAGCCGTCACCGAAGTGGCCGTACGGGGTGCCACGCAGGCCGTGTTCGGCGAGCAGGGCGCGGAAGTCGCGCAGATACGGGCCGAGTCGGCCGGGTGGCACGGCGCAGTCCTCCCAGCCGGGCCAGGCCTCGGTGCCGTCGGGCATCCGGGTCGCGGTCCCGGCGGCGTCCTCGCGGATGCGCCACAGGGTCCGCATGGCGGCGGGATCGGTGACGACGGTGCCGTCCAGGGCGTCGGCGGCGCGCAGGATCTCCGTGGCGCGGGCGCGGGCCTCGGCGGGGGTGCCTCCGCCCGTCTCCACGAACAGCCAGGCGGCGCCACGGGGCAGCCCGGCCGGTTCGCGTACGAGGTCCTCGGCCATGCCCTCGACGGTGAGCGGGCCGTAGGGGAGGAGGCCGGGGGCGGCTTCGGCGGCAGCCGGCTCGTCGGCGTAGCCGAGGACGGCGAGGGCGCGGGCGCGCGGCGTCTCGACGAGGCGGACGGTCGCCTCCGTGACGACGGCCAGGGTGCCCTCGCTGCCGCAGAGGGCGCGGGCGGGGTCGGGGCCGTTCTCGGGGAGCAGGGCGTCGAGGGCGTAGCCGGAGATGCGGCGCGGGAGGGCGGGGAAGCCGGTGCGCAGCGGGGCGAGGTGGGCGGCGGCGAACTCGTGGAGGCCGGGCGGTGCGCCGGGCAGGTCCCGGCCGACGTGCAGGCTCTCGCCGCCGTACCGCAGGACGCGCAGGCTCCGGACGTTGTCGGCGGTGGTGCCCCACGCGACGGAGTGGGAGCCGCAGGAGTTGTTGCCGATCATGCCGCCGAGCGTGCAGCGGCTGTGGGTGGAGGGGTCGGGGCCGAAGGTCAGCCCGTGCGGGGCGGCGGCGGCCCGCAGGTCGTCCAGCACGACTCCCGGCTGGACGACGGCGGTTCGGGAGCCGGGGTCCAGCTCGGTGATCCGCCGCATGTGGCGGGTGAAGTCCAGGACGACGCCGGTCCCGGTGGCCTGGCCGGCGATGGAGGTGCCTCCACCCCGGGGGACGACCGGCGTGGCGTGCTCCCGGCAGACGCGCAGGGTCTCGGCGACGTCCGCCGCGTCGCGGGGGGACACGACCGCGACGGGGACGCGGCGGTAGTTGGACGCGTCCATGGTCGTCAGCGCGCGGGCGGTCCTGGTGGTGTCCACCTCGCCGCGGACGGCCGCGGTGAGATGGTGGGCGAGGTCGCTGGGCTGGGTGGCCATGGCCCCAGCATGGACCACCGGCCGGCCGGGGCCGCGCCGATGAGTTCGCCCGGCCCGGAGAGTCTCACCCCCGTTGTCTGTCGCGATCGAAGGAGGAGCACGTGGCTCAACTGCTGAGGGTCCAGAACTTCAACGTGTCGAGTGACGGGATCGGCGCCGGTGAGGACCAGACCCTGGAGAGGCCGTTCGGTCATGTCGATCCGGGGAATCTGTTCGCCTGGGCGGGTGCCACGGCGAGCTGGCCCATGCGCACCGCACCCGGGGGGAGCCGGGGCCTGGACGACTACCTCACGCGGGACTACCCCCGGAACATCGGCGCCGAGATCATGGGCCGCAACAAGTTCGGTCCCGTGCGCGGGCCGTGGCAGGACGAGGAGTGGAAGGGGTGGTGGGGTGACGAGCCCCCGTTCCACACCCCGGTGTTCGTCATGACCCACCACGAGCGTCCGTCGTTCACGCTCTCCGACACCACGTTCCACTTCGTGGGCGGCGAGCCCGCGGCGGTCCTCGAACAGGCGCGGGAGGCGGCCGGGGGCAAGGACGTACGGCTCGGCGGCGGGGCCACCACCATCAGGGAGTTCCTCGACGCCGACCTCGTGGACACCTTGCACGTGGCGGTCTCACCGGTGGAGTTCGGGTCGGGGGTACGGCTCTGGGATTCCCCGGACGATCTGCTCGACCGGTTCCACCTGGATGTCGTCCCCAGCCCGAGCGGGGTGACGCACCACCTGTTCTGGCGGAAGTGACCGGGCGCGGGGCCCCTCCGAGGGGCTCCGCTGCGGGTGGCCCCGCGAACGTGACCGGTCCCGGCCGCCGACCGGCGCGGACTCGCGGAAGTGGCCGGTCCCGGGGCCGCCGACCAGGGCGGCCCCGGGCCTGATGGCTACTTGGCGCAGACCGCCTTGTCCGCCTCCACGCGCTGGATGTCCTCCGGCGCCTTCTGCGGGGCGGTGAGCGGGCTGCCCGCCGTCTTGAAGTCCGGGCCCAGCGTCAGCACCATCGGGTCCATGTCACCGGCGTCGGTCTTCGTGGGCTTGAGTGCCGAGGCCGACAGGCCCATCAGGTCGGCGAGCCGGCGCGCCTGGTCCGCCTGGTTGGGGGCGTAGACGAGCTGCGTCTTCTTCACGTTCTCCGGCGCGTTCGCCTTGTTGGTGGACTTCAGCACGCCTTCCTCGTTCTGGAGCCAGTCCAGGGCGTTCTGCGCGGAGCCCGCCGGGGCGCCGCCGTTGTAGACGTCGACCCGTACGTCAGCCGGGTCGGCCATCTCGCCCTTGAGCTTGGCGTCCGCCGCGGCCTTGGCCGCCGCCTTCTCCTGCTTCTCCACGGCGGTGAACGAGACGTCCTCGCGCATCATCGAGAAGACCTGGGGCGCCTTGGACTTGTCGAGGATGACGGTCGCCTTGTCGTTCGGGTTGTCCAGCACCGGGACCGTGGTGAACGTGATGTTCTTGGGGTCGACCGAGGCCAGTTCCATGCCGAGCTTGCGCAGCTGGTTGATGTCGGCGATCTTGTCGTCGACGGTGAGCGCCTTGGTGGCCGCCTCGGCCAGCGACCACATCTTGGTGGGGCTGGTCAGAGTGTCGTTGGACTTCAGCTTGCGCATCAGCGAGCCCAGGAACTGCTGCTGGATCTCGATGCGGCTCAGGTCGCTGCCGAAGCCGACGGAGTGCCGGGTGCGCAGGAAGGCGAGGGCCTGCTCGCCCTGGAGGGTGTGCTCGCCCTTCGACAGCTTGAGGTGCGAGTCCTTGTCGTCGATGTCCTTGGCGAGACAGACGTCCACGCCGTCGACGGCCGTCGTCAGCGACTTGACCGCGTTGAAGTCGGCCACCATGAAGTGGTCTACCTCGATGCCGGTGAGCTCGGTGACGGTGCGCATGGTGCAGCTGGGGGTGCGCTCGGACTGGCCGAGGCTGGTGTTGAAGCGCCCGCCGGCGGTGCCCGGGATGTCCTTCTCGGTGCCGTCGGCCAGCTGGGTCGGACAGTTCGGGATGTCCGTTATCAGGTCACGCGGGATGCTGAGCGCGGTCGCGTTCGTACGGTCCTTGGAGACGTGGAAGAGGATGTTGGTGTCGGCGTGGCCGACACTGCCCGCGTCCCCGTAGCCCTCGTTGCCCTTGCCGGTGCGCTTGTCGGTGCCGATCACCAGGACGTTGATCGCCCGGTCCTTGCTGAAGCCGCCGGTGCCGGCGCCGTCGGTGGAGACGGAGGTGATGTTGCCGTTGAAGTGCTGGTACACGAGGTAGCCCGCGGTGCCGGTGCCCAACAGCAGGAAGGCGACCACCCCGCCGGTCCACACCAGCGCCTTCTTCTTGCCCGACTTCTTCGGCTTCGCCTTGCGGCGTCCCTGGGCCGGCGGGGCCGCACGGCCGCCCGCCTTCCGGGGTTCGTCCCGGCCCCCGCGCCCGGACTCGTCCCGGCCCCCGCGCCCGCCTTCGGCGCCCCTGCGCCCGCCGCGCTGTCCGGGGACGGAGGCCCGCTCGCCCGGCGGAGGCGCCGCGGGCCCCGGCCTGCGCCGCGAGCCGGACGTCCTGGCGTCGGACGTACCCGGGGAGCCGGACGACGTGGACGATCGCCCTGAGGAAGGGGTCAGTCGCAGTTCGTAATCACCGGTGTCCGGGTTGAGTACCCACTGGTCTGCGGGGTCGATGCCCTCGTCCCGCCCACGGCCTTGCGCGTCCACGGTTGCTGCGTCCTCCGTCGGGGCCACGCGGCGCCTCCCCCTTCAAGGCGCGCGGTGTGTCTTACGGCAGTGCCCGACCTGGCAGGCCGACTGCACCGGAGCGCTCACACTAGCTGGCCACCGGCCCAGGAGCGACGATCGTGACAATTCAAGCCTGACACAGGGGACATAGCGCAACATATGCCTCTACATACCCGCCCACGTGAGAGTTCGATCCGGCGTCGAGCGACCTCGCGGTAGCGAGGGAACCCATTCCAGCCAGATTTCAAACAGAAGTGGCCACAAGGAATCCCCAAACAAGTCGCCAATTCTCCTATAGTTGCCGTGACTTGATCAGGAACAATCAGCTCCAGTTGTGGTTCTTTCACCACCACAACACCGGAACGTCCCGATTGCCCCGTTCCGTCGCACCTGCCCCTATCCCTCGCACCGTCCGCCCCAAGGACTCCGATTGCGCCCTCAACTCCGGCAGACCGCGCTCGCCCTGCTGATCTCGGCAGCCGTTACCGGTTCCCTGTGCCTGTGGGCGGTCTCCGCCGCCCCTGACTCGGTACGGGCCCCGCTGTCGTGGGGGGCGGGAGCCGCCGCCGCGCTGCTGTGCGCCGCGGTGACCGTCACGGTCCACGCACTCGCCACCGCCCGCAACCTGCGCGCCCTGCGCGCGGCGGACGCCCAGCGCTTCACCGCCGAGACCTCCCGGCTCGTGTCGACCTCCGCGGCCGAGGCCCAGCGCTTCACCGCCGAGACCGCGCGGATCAGGGCGGCGGCCTCCTCCGAGACGGCCCGGGTCACCGCCGAGGCGGACGAGCGGGTGGCACGGATCACAGCCGAGGCCACCGAGCAGCACGAGCGGCTCACCGCCGAGGCGGCCCGGCTCACCGCACGCGCCCGCCGCAGCGAGACCGAGCGCTCCGCGGCGATCGCCGCCTGCGCCAACGCCGCGGGCCGGATGCAGGCCCTGGCCACCAGCATGCTGGCCGACCTCCGCGAGATGGAGCACCGGCACACCGCGGAGGACGTGCTCGAGGATCTGCTGCACCTGGACCACCGCACGGCCCAGGCGGGCCGCCTCGCCGACTCCATCGCCGTGCTGACCGGTGCGCGCTCCGGGCGCCGCTGGGCGAAGCCGATCGTCATGGAGTCGATCCTGCGTGGCGCGATGGGCCGGATCGGCAGCTACCAGCGCGTCCGCCTCCACTCCACCAGTGACGTGGCGATCGCGGGTCACGCCGCCGAGGGCGTCATGCACGCCCTCGCCGAGATCCTCGACAACGCTGCCAACTTCTCGCCGCCCACCGCCGAGGTGCACGTGTACGTCGAGGAGGTGCCGGCGGGCATCGTCGTCACCGTCGAGGACAGCGGCCTGGTGATGAGCGATGTGCAGCTGCGCCGCGCCGAGCGGGCCGTCTCCGCGGACAACCAGGACCTCACCGCCATCTCCGGCACCCGGCTGGGTCTCGCCGTCGTCGGACGGCTGGCGCGCAAGCACGGTCTCACCGTGTCCTTCCGGCCGTCGGCGCGCGGCGGTACGGGCGCGCTGATGATGCTGCCGCAGGAGCTCATCTCCCGTACGCCCGCGCCCGCCTCCCTCCCGGAGCCCTCCGGGCGCGCCGAGCCGGAGCCGGACCACTCGACGCCGAGCACCGAGGACCCGTCCGCTGCCAGGCCCGCGGCGGACTCCGCGGCTGCCGGGACCCGGACTCCGTCCGGCACGCCGGGGTCCGCTTCCGGCACGCCTGAGTCCGCGTCCGAATCCACCGGCGCCGTCCCCCAGTTCGGCGAGAGCGGCCTGCCCAAGCGCCGCCGCGGCCGCACCCTGGCCGCCGCCGAAGCCCGTACCGGCAATGCCACCCCCGGCGGCGCCGACTCCCCCAGGCCGCGTACCACCGACCCGAAGGTGCAGGCTGCCCGCTTCAGCACCTTCAGCCAGGCGGTACGTGCCAATTCCCCGCACCCGGAAGGCAACACCCGATGAGCGCGACGACCGACGAGAAGCTCAACTGGCTGCTGGAGGGGCTGCTCGACCGCACGCCCGGCGCCCGGCACGCCCTGGTCCTGTCCCGGGACGGGCTCAAGCTCTGCCGCACCCCCGAGCTCTCGGTCGACCAGGCCGACCAGCTGGCCGCGATCTCCGCCGGAATCCAGAGCCTGTCGCACGGCGCGTCCATCGAGTTCGGTGACGGCACCGGTGGCGTGCGGTCGGCGATGACCGAGTTCTACGGCGGTGTGCTGTTCATCGTCGAGGCGGGTGCGGGCGCCCACCTGGCGGTGGTGGCGGCGGAGGACTCCGACGTCGGCCTCGTCGGCCACAACATGAGCGAGCTCGTCGAGCAGCTCGGCGAGTACCTGGTCGCCCCGCCACGTGACGCAGCGGCCCCGGCCGCGGAGACCGCGGACGTATGACGACGCCGCTACCGCGCCCCCGCCCCGGACGCGACGACGATCCGGACCGGCTGTACACCCTGACGGGTGGCCGCAGCCGGTCCGACTCGGCCGCGTTCGACCTGGTGACGCTCGTCGTCGCCGAGTGCGAACCGAGCCCCGGGATGCAGTCGGAGCACGTCGCGATCCTGCGGATGTGCGACAGCCCCACCGCGGTCGTCGAGATCTCGGCCACCCTGAATCTGCCCGTCAGCATCGTCCGCATCATGCTGTGCGACCTGCTCGACACCGGCCGGATCAGCGCCCGCCACCCCCGTACTGCCCGTGTCGAGGACCGGCTCCCCGACACCGACACCCTGGAACAGGTGCTCGTTGGACTCCGCAACCTCTGACCGTGCCGCCCTGCAGGCGACGGCCGACAACGGACTGAAGATCGTCATCGTCGGCGGCTTCGGTGTCGGCAAGACCACCATGGTCCGATCCGTGAGCGAGATCCGTCCGCTCAACACGGAAGAGACCATGACCCGCGCGGGCGAGGCCGTGGACGACCTCGACGGTGTGCAGTCCAAGACGTCCACCACGGTCGCCTTCGACTTCGGCCGCATCACGCTCGACGCGCGATCGGTCCTCTACCTCTTCGGCGCACCCGGGCAGGAGCGCTTCTGGTTCCTGTGGGACCGCCTCTTCTCCGGCACCCTGGGCGCCGTCGTCCTCGTCGACACCCGGCGGCTCGCCGACTCCTGGTACGCGATCGACCGGCTGGAGCACCACGGCACCCCGTTCATCGTCGCGTGCAACGACTTCGGCGGACCGCTCCACACCGAGCAGCAGATCCGCGAGGCGCTGGACCTCTCGCCCGAGGTCCCGCTCGTGGAGTGCGACGCCCGGGACCGGTCCTCCAGCAAGTACGTCCTCATCACCCTGGTCGAGCACCTCTACACGCTCTCCCTCGCCCGTGAGAAGGGCGCCGATGCGGCGCTCCCGGGTGCCAGGACCGCCGCGGCGATGACCCCGGAGCCCACGCCGTGACCAAGTGCCCCCTGCCGACCCCGGAGCGCGAGCTGTGACCAAGTGCCCCATGTCCCGGAGCTTCGCCCCGCTGTCCGGGCCGCGTTTCCAGACGGACCCCGTGCAGCTGTACCGGGACATGCGCCGCGACCACGGCTCGGTCGCCCCCGTCGTGCTCGACGGCGACGTACCCGCGTGGCTGATCCTCGGCTACCGCGAACTGCACCAGGTCACCAACGACCCGGTGCTCTTCAGCCGGGACTCGGAGCTGTGGAACCAGTGGGAACACATCCCGGACAACTGGCCGCTGCTCCCGATGATCGGGCGCAAGCAGCCCTCGATCCTCTACACGGTCGGTGAACGGCACACCGTCCGCGCCGCCATGATCAGCAACGCGCTGGAGGGCGTCGACCCCTTCGAGCTGAAGCGTTACGCCGAGGAGTTCGCCGACGGCCTCATCGACCGCTTCTGCTCCAGCGGCAGGACCGACATCATCGCCGACTACGCGATGCTGCTCCCCGTCCTCGTCCTCGCCAAGCTGTACGGCTTCAGCAACGAGGTCGGGGCCGCCCTCGTCGGGTCGATCAACGACATGATCGACGGCGGCGAGCGGGCGCTGGCCGGACAGCAGCACCTCGGCTCGTCCATGGTCCAGCTCCTCGTCGACAAGCACGCCGAGCCCGGCGACGACGTCGCCACCCGGATGCTCCAGGACCCGGGCGGATTCACCGACGAGGAGGTCGCCCAGGACCTCATGGTGATGCTGGCCGCCGGCCACCAGCCGACCGCCGACTGGATCGGCAACTCGCTGCGGCTGATGCTCACCGACGACCGCTTCGCCGCGTCGCTGTCCGGCGGCCGGCACAGCGTGGGCGAGGCCATGAACGAGGTGCTCTGGGAGGACACCCCGACCCAGAACGTGGCCGGCCGCTGGGCATCGCGCGACACCCACCTCGGCGGGCGCCACATCCGTGCCGGTGACCTGCTGCTCCTCGGGATCGCCGCGGCCAACGGCGACCCGCAGGTCCGCACCGACGGCTCCGCCCTGACCGGCGGCAACAACGCGTTCCTCTCCTTCGGCCACGGCGAGCACCGCTGCCCGTTCCCGGCCCAGGAGACCGCGGAGGTCATCGCCCGTACGGGGATCGAGGTGCTCCTGGACCGGCTCCCGGACGTCGACCTCGCCGTCCCCGCGGACCAGCTGACCCGGCGCCCGTCCCCCTGGCTGCGCGGGCTGACGGACCTGCCGGTGCACTTCACGCCCACCCCTGCACTTGGAGGCCAGAAATGACCCGGATCGCCCTCGATCCCCTCGTCGCCGACCTCGACGGCGAGAGCGCCGCGCTGCGCGCCGCCGGCCCGCTGGCCGAGGTGGAGCTCCCCGGCGGGGTGCACTGCTACGCGGTGACGCACCACGCCGAGGCCCGCCAGCTGCTCACCGACAGCCGGGTGGTCAAGGACATCAACGTCTGGAACGCCTGGCAGCGCGGCGAGATCCCCTTGGACTGGCCGCTGATCGGCCTGGCCAACCCGGGCCGTTCGATGCTGACGGTGGACGGGGCCGAGCACCGCAGGCTGCGCGGCATGGTCGCGCAGGCGCTGACCGTGAAGCGGGTGGAGCGCCTGCGGGCCGGGATCGAGGCGCTGACGAACGCCTCCCTGGACCGGCTGGCGGCCCTCCCCAAGGGCGAGACGGTCGATCTGAAGGCGGAGTTCGCCTATCCGCTGCCGATGAACGTCATCAGCGAGCTGATGGGGGTGGACGCGGCCGACCACCCGCGCCTCAAGGAGCTGTTCGAGAAGTTCTTCTCGACGCAGACGCCCCCGGAGGAGGTCCCGCAGATGATGGCGGACCTCGGCGCCCTCTTCACGAAGATCGTGGACGACAAGCGGGCGAACCCGGGCGACGACCTGACCAGCGCCCTGATCGCGGCCTCCGAGGACGGCGACCACCTCACCAACGAGGAGATCGTCAACACGCTGCAACTGATCATCGCGGCCGGTCACGAGACCACGATCAGCCTGGTCGTCAACGTCGTGGAGGCGCTCCAGACCCACCCCGAGCAGCGCAAGCGCGTGCTGAGCGGTGAGGTGCCCTGGGAGAACGTGATCGAGGAGACCCTGCGCTGGAACACCCCGACCTCGCACGTCCTGATCCGTTTCGCGACGGAGGACGTGGAGGTCGGCGACAAGGTCCTGCCGAAGGGCGAGGCCCTGATCGTCTCCTTCGGCGCGCTGGGCCGTGACGAGGCGCAGTACGGACCCACCGCCGGTGAGTTCGACATCACCCGCTCCCCGAACCGCCACATCGCCTTCGGTCACGGCCCGCACGTCTGCCCGGGGGCCGCGCTGTCCCGGCTGGAGGCCGGGGTGGCCCTGCCCGCGCTGTACGAGCGCTTCCCCGACCTGGACCTGGCGGTTCCGGCCTCCGAACTGCGGAACAAGCCGATCGTGACCCAGAACGACCTGTACGAGCTCCCGGTCGACCTGGGCTGACCCCCCGCCCGCACCGCGCGTACGAGTGCGGTGCGGGCGGCTCCGGTCCGTGCGGTGCGGGCGGCGGATCGCCCCGGGGGCGGCCCGCCGGCCGGCACCGCGCGGACGCGGCAGAGACCCCGCCGCGCACGGGTCCACGATCCGGAGTGGCCGTCTCACCGGACGGACATGGTCCTCGACCGCTTCCGGGAGGGACTACGCTCCGGTTCGTGGCTGATATCCAGATTCCCGCAGACCTCAAGCCCGCCGACGGACGTTTCGGCGCCGGGCCCTCCAAGGTGCGGACGGAGGCGGTCGACGCGCTGGCCGCGACCGGCACCTCTCTTCTCGGTACGTCCCACCGCCAGGCCCCGGTCAAGAACCTGGTCGGCGAGGTACGCGACGGCGTGCGCAGCCTCTTCTCCCTCCCCGAGGGTTACGAGGTCGTCCTGGGCAACGGCGGGTCCACCGCCTTCTGGGACGTCGCGACGCACGGCCTCATCGAGTCGAAGTCCCAGCACCTCAACTTCGGCGAGTTCTCGTCGAAGTTCGCGAAGGCGGCCAAGCTCGCCCCGTGGCTGGCCGACCCGACCGTCATCGCCTCGGACCCCGGCACCCACCCGGACCCGCGGGCCGAGGCGGGCGTCGACGTCTACGCCTTCACCCACAACGAGACCTCGACGGGTGTCGCGGCCCCCGTCAAGCGGGTCGCGGGCGCCGACGAGGGCTCCCTGGTCCTGGTGGACGCCACCTCCGGTGCGGGCGGCCTGCCGGTCGACATCACCGAGACGGACGTCTACTACTTCGCCCCGCAGAAGAGCTTCGCCTCCGACGGCGGTCTGTGGATCGGTGTCTTCTCCCCGGCGGCCCTGGACCGCGCCGCGCGCGTCCACGCCTCGGGCCGGCACGTCCCGGAGTTCTTCTCGCTGCCCACGGCGATCGACAACTCCCTGAAGAACCAGACGTACAACACCCCGGCGCTGGCCACCCTCTTCCTGCTGAACGAGCAGCTGAAGTGGATGAATACCCAGGGCGGTCTGGAGTTCACGACCGGCCGCACGGCCGCGTCCGCGCAGAATCTCTACGGCTGGGCCGACGAGTCCAAGTACGCCACGCCGTTCGTCACCGACCCGGCGAAGCGCTCGCAGGTCATCGGCACCATCGACTTCGAGGACGGCATCGACGCCGCGGCCGTCGCCAAGGTGCTCCGCGCCAACGGGATCGTGGACACGGAGCCGTACCGCAAGCTGGGCCGCAACCAGCTGCGTGTGGCGATGTTCCCGGCGATCGACCCGGCGGACGTGCAGGCCCTGACCGCGTGCATCGACTACGTGATCGACAAGCTCTGACGCCCACGCGTCCGGAACGGCCCCGCACACCCCTGGTGTGCGGGGCCGTTCCCGCTTCACCGGTCAGGACAGCGGGCAGCTTCACCGAGCAGGGCGGCGAGCGCTTCAGCTCGCAGCTTCACCGAGCAGGGCGGCGGGCCGCCGGACCGCCGCCCCGGCCCTCACCCCGCCCCCTGGCCCCCGGCCAGGCTCGCGCGGAGTTCGCGGACTCCCGCGCTCCACTCCTCGCCCTCCCCCGCGTCGTCCCACAGATCCAGCAGTTCGGACTCCTTCGCGATCACCCGCTCCAGTGCCCGCACGGCCAGTTCGCACAGGTCCGGGGTGAGCAGCGGGGGCAGAGGTTCGTCCGGGCCGTAGACGGTGTCCACGGGGGTGCCGCCCGGTCTCCGGGCGGCGAGCAGTGCGGCGGCCGCGACCGCCACCACCCCGTCGTCGGCGTCGAGATACTCCTCGGGTCCCGTGCGGGCGGCGAAGGCGAGGGCCTCCCGGATCATCTCCCCGCGTCTGCCGGGCGGGGCGTCGTCGAGACCGCCCGCGAAGTCAGCGGCGGTGTCGCTGTCGAAATGCCCCATCCCCCAGGTCCCCACAAGGTCCCCTCCTCAGTCGGTGTCCCCATCCTGCCGCCCACCACTGACAATCGGCTTCCGCGCCATGAGGAAGGCCTGGGGCGTCCTCTCCGGGAAGGCGCTCTCGGTGTCGATCTCGCGCACCGTCCGGGCCCGCATCGTCAGCCCCGCGCCGGTCAGCAGCTCGGCCACCCGCTCGGGCTGCCGGCGGCGGAAATCGAGCTCGATGTCCCGGCCGAAGGCCTCCTCCATCCGCAGGACGGAGTCACCGGCCTGGAATCCCAGCAGAAGGTGTCCACCGGGCGCGAGGACGCGGAAGAACTCGGCGAAGGCGAGCGGAAGTTGCTCATCGGGCACGTGGATCGTGGAGTACCACGCCAGCAGCCCGCCCAGCTCCCCGTCCGGCAGGTCCAGCGCCAGCATCGAACCTTCCACGAACCGCAGTTCCGGATGGTGGCGCCGGGCCTCCGCCAGCATCCGCGGGGACAGGTCGACGCCGAACGCGTCCAGCCCGAGATCCCGCAGATGGCCCGTCACCCGCCCCGTGCCGCAGCCGACGTCGGCAACCGGGCCTCCGCCGTCCGCCAGCACGGACTCGGCGAAGCACGCCAGCAGGGCCCGCTCGACGGGCTTGACGGCGAGTTCGTCCTGGAAGCGGGCGGCGTACTCGTCGGCGATGGCGTCGTACGACGCCCGGGTGGTCTTCAGGAAGTCGGCTTCGGTCACGGTCGGGCACTGTAGCCGAGCGGGGGAGGAGCGTCGCCGGGATTCAGACACCTCCTTGCGCGGCGGCTCCTCCCGGCGCCTCGTACCGCCAGCGCACCTCGCCGTCCTCGCACTCCGGGGTCGGCAGCAGCCCCGCCGCCGAGGCCACGGCGGCGGAGGCCGCGTGGTCCGGATGGATGTGGGCGACGACGGTACGGACGCTCCCCCGGTCGAGCAGGTGCCGGACCAGGCCCGCGGCCGCCTCCTTCGCGTACCCCCTGCCCTGCCACCGGGTCCCGACCACCCAGGCAACCTCCGCCCGCGAGCCGCGCACGGTGGCCTGTACGTAACCGGTCAGGCACCCGGCGGCGCGTTCGCGCAGGACCCAGTTCCACCAGAGCTCGGCCGGGTCCGGCGAACCTGCGCCCTGCCGCTCGTAGCGGGCACGCAGGGCGGCGGCGTCCTCCGGGGCGCCTCCCGTGTACGCGTGCAGGGCGGGGTCGAAGAGGACGGCCGCCATCTCCTCGGCGTACGCGACGTCGAGAGGCAGCGCCTCGAGGCGGGAGGTGGAGAAGGGCTCGGGGAGGCTGTCGGCCTGCATGGGCAGGAGACTACGCGGCGTCAGCGGCTGAGCCGCCGGAACCTGCGCACCGGTGTTCATGACCCTTCGGCCATGTTCATCACGAACGTGCCGGGCGGCAGGAACTCCCGGTGGCCGCCGGGCGGCGTCACGCGGAACAGTGATCCGAAAGGCCCGCTTCATGCCTTTTTGCTGCACCATGGAATACATGGAGACGATCCGTGAACTGGAGCCTTTCGTGAAGCAGTACACCGTCCTGCTCAGCAGCCGCAGGCCGGACGGATCGGCTGCCCGTACTCCTGTCAGCATCGCCGTAGAGGGCGATCACGCCTACATCCGTACGTTCTCCTCGGCGTGGAAGGTGGACCGGATGCACAACCACCCCATCGTGGAGATCGCCCCGTGCACCGTCCGGGGCGCGCCGACAGGGCCACCCGTGAAGGCCTGGGCGCGGCTCCTCCAGGAAGGGTCGAAGGAGGACACCCACGCCTCCCGGACGATGTCCAGGAAGTACCCGGCGCTCCAGGGTGTGGTGGTCCCGCTCACCCACCGCGTGAAGCGCGACCGCACACTGCACTACGAACTGCGGCCGGTCACCGACGACATCTGACCAGGTCGAACGGCCCGCCGTGGCGATGAGCGGCGCGCCCGGCCGGATCACACGAGGGAGCTACGGAGTCCCTGGGTCCTCGACCGCCTCGCCCGCAGGGCCGCTCGCCTCGACCCCGCTGTCCTCGGCACCGACCGCCCGGCCCTCCCAGTGGAGGACCCGCCAGCCTTCGTCGGGGGCTCCGGAGAGGATGACGACACCGGTGTTCAGCAGCGGGCGGGCGGACGCGAAGTGGACGTCGATGTTCTCGGCCCGGGCCGCCGCCCACATACGGATGGCGGCGCCGTGGCTGACCATGGCCACGGTCCCGGCGCCGGTGGCCGCGGCTTCCTCGACGACCCCGTCGTACCGCCGCAGGGCCTCCGCCCCGCTCTCGCCGCCCGGCATGCGGAGCCCGGTGTTCCCCGCCGACCAGGCGAAGGCGGTGGTCATGTACGTCTCGACGGCCTCGTCGTCCCCGCGCATCTCCAGATCGCCGGCGATCAGCTCCCGGATCCCCTCCCGTACGCGGACCTCCAGACCCGTTTGGGACGCCAGGGGCGCCGCGGTGAGCTGGGTGCGCAGGAGGGTGGACGCGTAGAGGGCGTCGATGCTCTCGTCCGCCAGGGCGCCCGGAAGGGCAGCCGCCTGCTCCTGTCCCAGCGGGGTCAGCGCGGGGCCGGGTTCGGCCGTGTCCAGCAGACGCTTGACGTTGGACGGGGTCTGGCCGTGGCGAATGAGCAGGAGCCGCATCAGCAGATCTTTCTCCGAGGGAGGAGGCGGGCCTCCCACTGTGCCACCACGACCGGACCGCTGCTCCCCCGGGCCGGACCGGACCGCTACCGCCCGGGGCCGGACCGCTGCTGCTGAGCCGGACCCGACCGCTACTGCCCGGAGCCGGACCGCCCCCTGCTCACCCGCGCCGTCGTCTCGCAGCGATCAGGGCCAGCACGATGACCACCACGGCCACCGCACCACCCGTCGCGGTGCCCGTCTTCGAATCGCCGTCACCGCCCTCTTCCCCGGGTGCCGTCCCGCCACCCCCTCCGTTCGGCGAGGGCGCCTTCCTGCCGCCGCCCTCCACCTCCACGCGCACCACTTCGCTGTGCTCGCCCTCGGAGCCGAACATCATCGCCGAGCCGTCCGCTGTGTAGGTCACCGACTCGGACTGCCCCTGGAGCGGCACGCTCACCGCGTGGTCCTCCCCGAGCCTGCCGTTCTCGAAGGCGTAGCGCCGGGCACTGAAGTAGGA
Organism: Streptomyces sp. NPDC006516; assembly: GCF_040611875.1. Taxonomy (NCBI): domain Bacteria; kingdom Bacillati; phylum Actinomycetota; class Actinomycetes; order Kitasatosporales; family Streptomycetaceae; genus Streptomyces; species Streptomyces sp. NPDC006516. Next base: position 221,597 of record NZ_JBEXPD010000002.1, on the reverse strand, counting down.
GCGCAGAACCAGTTCCTCGCCGTCCGGCGAGAACGCCCCGTCGGTCACCCACGGCACCTCTCCGACCCGCCGGAACACGTTGGCCCCGCCGGCCGTCAGCTTCTCCGGGCCCTCGTAGAGTCCGCCGCCGTCCTCGTTCTTGGAGGCGATGTAGACCCGGCCCGTCTTCGGGTGGACCATCATGGCCTCGGCGTTGCGCGCCCCGTCCGCGTACGTCACGTCGAACTGTGTCGCCCGTACGGTGGCGTCGGCGAGCCTCTTCGGCTCCGGGAAACGGTAGATCCACACGTGGTCCCAGGAACCGTCGAGGTTGTCGCCGATGTCCCCCACGTACAGAGCGCCGTCGGGGCCGAGCGAGATCGCCTCCACGTCACGGGGCTCCCCGACCCCCTTCATGGTGAGGGTCGCGACGGTCTTCCCGGTCCGGGAGTCGACGGCGTAGACGTAAGGGCCGTCCTCGCTGTCGTTGTGCGTCCAGTAGATCCCCGGGTGGAGCTTGCTGGCGGCGAGACCGCTGGACTCGGTGATCCGGGAGTCCTCGACGGTGAAGGTCCGGTCGGCGCCCTCACCGTCGTCCGCGAGGGCCGGGACCGTCCCGGTCACGAGCAGCAGGGCGGCGGCGGAAAGGGTCAGCAGCGATCTCATGGCACAAGTGTCCACCGTCACGTCGCAGGCCGGAGTGGTGATCGGCCATGATGTCGCCATGCGTTTTCTCTTCGTCGGCGACAGCATGACCGTGGGCAGGGCCGGCGACTTCACCTGGCGCTACCGCATGTGGCAGCACCTGGAAGCGACCCTCGGCGAGGGCGGCTACGTGATCACGGGCCCCCGCACCGAGTTGTACGACGCCGAGGCGAACGCCCCGCTCTCCCACGCCTACGGCGATCCGTCGTTCCCCGCACCCGCGCGCCGGCACCTGTCCGGCTGGGGCGAGGGCTGGCTGCACATGGCCCCCGTCATCGCGGACACGGTCACGGCGACGCGCGCGGACGTCCTGCTGGTGTCACTCGGCCTGATAGACCTCGGCTTCTACACGGACAGCGCGCAGACGGCCGCCAACGTCCGGACGTTCATCGCCGCCGCCCGCACCGCGAATCCTCGGATCAGGATGGTCCTCCTCCCGGTCATCCCGAACATACGGGCGGAGTCCGATCTCCCCTTCGCCGCCGAGTGCGCCGGATTCAACGCGCTCCTGGAACAGGCGGTGGCCGAGCTGGACACTCCAGCGTCCCCGGTCCTGCTGACCTCGCCTCCGGCGGGCTACGACATCCACACGGACACCTACGACGGCACCCACCCCGGCCCCACCGGTGAACACAAGCTGGCCGGCGCCTTCGCGGACGCGATGTACGAGGCCTGGGGCGTGGGCGGCCCGTACGCGGGAGCGCTGGCGGCGGTCTGACCCCCGCGCCCACCGCAACCGGATCGGCGGCCTCCGCGTCCTCGTCACGAGACGAGTGACCTCAGGGAGAGGTGCCCGGAACGGAGCGGGAGCGAGTGACGAGGAAGACGGAGAGACGGCCGGCCGGCTGGAGTCGGAAGCGGGGCCGCGTGACCGCCGCGTTCTGCCTCCTGGTGGCCGTCCTGCTCGTGTTCCCCGGCCTGGTCCCCAACACCCCCGGCCGGGTGGGCAGTCTGCTGGAGACCTTCCTCCCCTGGCTCGGACTGGCCGTACCCGTCCTGCTCGTCCTCGCACTCCTGCGCCGCTCGCCGCTCGCGACGTGCGCGGTGCTGCTGCCCGCCACCGCATGGTGGGGCCTCTTCGGCGGCCTGCTGCTGTCCGGCGGGGCGGCCGGCGAACTCACGGTGATCCAGCACAACATCAGCGACGTGAACCCGGACCCGGCGGCCACCGCACGGGCGCTGGCCGGCACGGACGCCGACCTGATCGCCGTGGAGGAGCTGACGGCCCCGGCCCTGCCCGCCTTCGAAGCGGCCATGGCGGCGGGCCGTCCCCACCACGCGACGAGGGGCACGGTCGGCCTCTGGTCGAAGTACCCTCTCAGCGGCGTACGGCTGGTGGACATCAGGCCGAAGGGTGTCGGTGAGGGCTGGAACCGCGGCCTCCGGGCGACCGCCCGCACCCCGTACGGGGATGTCGCCGTGTACGTCGCCCACCTGCCCTCCGTACGGATCGGTCCGGCCACCGGGCTCTCGTCCGGGCCGCGCGACGAAAGTGCCGGGCTGCTCGCCGAGGCACTGGCCGCCGAGCCGCTGGACCGGGTGATCCTCCTGGGGGACCTGAACAGCACGCTGGACGACCGGGGTCTGGAGCCTGTCACCTCGCTGATGGAAGAGCCGGGACCGGGCTTCGCCTTCAGCTGGCCCGCGAGGCTGCCGGTGGCCCGGATCGACCAGGTCCTGGCCCGCTCGGCGACGGTCACCCGGGTCCGGTCGCTGCCCGCCACCGGGAGCGACCACCTGCCCGTGGCCGCTGACATCAGGCTCTGAGTGCCAGGCCTTCAGGCAACCTTCTCCACACCCAGCATCGCGAGTCCCAGCTTGGTCAGCTCCTCCGACACCTCGTCGGGCCGGGCCCTGCGCGGGCGGCGGGCGTGATGGGCCATGAGCTCGTGGACCGTACCGACCATCACCATCACCACCACGCGGTGGTCGCGCTCCTCCACCTCGCCGCGCACCGCGGCCCGTTCGGCCTCGCCGTTCAGGAAGTCGGCCCACAGGTCACGCCACCGCTTGCAGTGGGCGTCCACGGCCGGGCTCACACCCAGCACCTCGACGAACGTCACCCGCGCCTCGCGCAGGTCCCGCGTCACCGCGGCGACGTACACGTCGAAGAGCCGCCGGAAGCGCTGCTCCAGCGGACAGTCGTCCATCCCCTCGGAGAGCAGGGCCTGTTCGGCCGCCCGCAGACCGCTGGTCGTGATCTGGTTGTGCAGGGCCATCAGCAGCCCCTCGCGGGAGCCGAACTCCTCCCAGAGCACCTCCTCGGGCACTCCGGCCATCACGCACACGGCTTGCTCCGAGGTCTGGGCGTAGCCGTACACGCCGAAGAGCTCCAGGGCCGCGTCGAGGAGTTTCGCGCGGGCCCGCGTACGCGCACCGTCGACCGTATCGATCAGCTGGTCCACCGGGACATCCACCACGGGTCCTCCTTCGTCGGCCACATCTCCGGTGCGTGCGACGGCAGGTGAGCGAGTCGCGAGGGCCGAAGAGGGCTTGGTCGCGTCTGGATGGCGCATGCGCCATTCTCCCGTTTCGTCCTGCCGCACGCGTCCCGCGCCGCGCCGTCGCCGGCACAGACCGCCCGCTCCGGTGACTGCTCGCACAGCCGTGCGGTCACTTCCCGGGGCCCGCCCCGGTGGCTGCTCGCACAGCGATGCGGTCACTTCCCCGGTCGGACGTCCCGGAGCACGGCTGTCACGGCGTACGCACGCCCAGTTCGGCGAGGAGCACCCGGACCCTGCGCTCGATCTCGTCGCGGATCGGCCGGACCGCGTCGGTCCCACGCCCGGCCGGATCGTCGAGCTGCCAGTCGAGGTACCGCTTGCCGGGGAAGACGGGGCAGGTGTCGCCGCAGCCCATGGTGATCACCACGTCGGACGCCTGGACGGCCTCGGCGGTCAGGACCTTCGGCGTCTCGGCGGACATGTCGATGCCGACCTCCGCCATGGCCGACACGGCGGCCGGATTCACGGCGTCCGCAGGGGCGGAGCCCGCCGAGCGGACCTCCACCGCGTCCCCGCCGAGATGGCCGAGGAAGGCGGCGGCCATCTGCGAACGGCCCGCGTTGTGGACGCAGACGAACAGTACGGACGGCACGGACTCAGACACGCGCGGACCCTTCCGGGAGGACGGCGGATTCGCCCGCCGCGACAGGAGGACGAGGGAAGAAGCGGCGTGCGGCCAGGGCGACATGGACCAGGCCGATCAGGACGGGCACCTCGATGAGAGGGCCGACGACTCCGGCGAGCGCCTGCCCCGAGGTCGCGCCGAACGTGGCGATGGCGACCGCGATGGCCAGTTCGAAGTTGTTGCCCGCCGCGGTGAACGCCAGCGTCGTGGCCTTCGGATGGCCCAGCCCGACCGCGCGGCCGACCGCCATGGATCCCGCCCACATCACCGCGAAGTACACCAGCAGCGGCAGGGCGATCCGGGCGACGTCGAAGGGCTTCGAGGCGATGGCCTCACCCTGGAGGGCGAAGAGCAGGACGATCGTGAACAGCAGCCCGTACAGGGCGAACGGACCGATCCTGGGGATGAGTTGCGTCTCGTACCATGTGCGGCCCCTGGCCCTCTCGCCGAGCCGCCGGGTCAGGAAACCGGCCAGCAGCGGGATGCCGAGGAAGATCAGCACGGATCGGGCGATCTCCCAGGCCGAGACGTCGAGGACCGTCTGCTCCAGTCCGAGCCAACCGGGCAGCACGGACAGGTAGAACCAGCCGAGCAGGCCGAAGGCGAGCACCTGGAAGACCGAGTTGATCGCCACGAGGACGGCGGCTGCCTCACGGTCGCCGCACGCGAGGTCGTTCCAGATGACGACCATGGCGATGCAGCGGGCGAGGCCGACGATGATCAGCCCGGTCCGGTATTCGGGCAGGTCGGGCAGGAAGAGCCAGGCGAGCGCGAACATCAGCGCCGGACCGGCGATCCAGTTCAGGGCGAGGGACGGAATCAACAGGCGCCGGTCGCGGGTCACGGTGGTCAGACGGTCGTAGCGGACCTTCGCGAGGACCGGGTACATCATCACGAGCAGGCCCAGCGCGATGGGCAGCGAGATCCCGGTGACGGTGACCTTCGCCAGCGTGTCGCCGAGGCCCGGGACGAGTCGGCCGAGTCCCAGTCCCGCAGCCATCGCGATCAGGATCCACACCGCGAGGAACCGGTCCAGGAAGGAAAGCCGCCCGGGAGCCGGGCGCACGGCGGCATCGGCACTCACAGGGCGATCCCGGTCCCGGTGCCTGCGGGACGGGTGAGCACCGCGGCGAGGCGGTCGGTCGTCTCGGGCAACAACCGGTAGTACACCCAGGTCCCCCTGCGCTCCGAGTCGATGAGCCCGGCCTGCTTGAGCAGCTTGAGGTGGTGGGAGATCGTCGGCTGGGACAGGTCGAAGGCCGGGGTGAGGTCGCAGACGCAGACCTCCCCGCCCGCCCGTGAGGCGATCATCGAGAGCAGCCGCAGCCGCACGGGGTCGCCCAGGGCCTTGAACACCTTGGCCAGCGTCTCGGCGTCATCCTCGCCCAGCGGGGCGGTCAGCAGGCCCGGGCAGCAGCCGTCGCGGCCGTCCTGGCCGAGCACTACCAGCTCTTGTTTCGACATTCCTCTATGTTGACGTTTTTCGATCCAAGGCGCAAGCTTGTATCGAAAGAGATCGATACAGCCTGATCGAGGAGACGGTCATGTCCCGTGCCCAGCTCGCGCTCAACGTCGCCGACCTCGAAGCCTCGGTGACCTTCTATTCCAAGCTCTTCGGCGTGGAACCCGCCAAGCGCCGCCCCGGCTACGCCAACTTCGCCCTCACCACCCCGCCCCTCAAACTCGTCCTCATCGAGGGCGACCCGGGCCAGGAGACCCGCCTGGACCACCTGGGCGTCGAGGTCGGCACGACCGAGGAGGTCGAAGCCGCGACCGCCCGGCTCAAGGACGCGGGCCTCGCGACGTTCGAGGAGAACGACACGTCGTGCTGCTACGCACTCCAGGACAAGGTGTGGGTGCACGGCCCCGGCAAGGAGCCCTGGGAGGTGTACGTCGTCAAGGCCGACGCCGAGCGGATGGGGAAGAGCCCCGCCCTGGACGCCCTCGCTCCGGCCGGCGGGAACTCACCGGCGGGCGCAGCCGACGGGGAACCCGCTGCCGCGGGCTGCGCGTGCGGCAGCCGGTGAGCGCACCGTGGTGACCCGGCAGGCGCCGTGCTGCTGACGGTCGGCGGGCCCGGTCCCGGGACCGCCGGATCGCCGTCGCCCCTCTAGCGGACGGCGATGCCCCTGGCCGCCAGGATCTCCAGCGCGTCCGGGATCATGTGCTTCAGCTCCCACTCCCCCGTGAAGAGTTTGAGATTCGGTACGAGGTCCAGGTCGTCGAGGCTGCGCACGTCGAAGAGGTCGTCCTCGCCGTCCCAGACGGGAGCGCACTCCTGGTAGACCTGGTGCCCTCCGTCGAACGTCAGCTCCTCCACGGTGGCGAGGAGTTCGGCCGGTATCTCCAGCGCCTCGAAGTACGCGCGCGCCTCGTCGAGGACGGTGTACTCCAGCTCGTTGTCCTGGACGTGCGCGTCGAGGTCCTCGACGCCGCGCTCCCGCATGTGCTCCCTCAGATCGAAGGCCGGAGTGAGCGTCTCGTCCCAGTACATGAGCTTCTCGACGACAAGGAGCTTGAAGTTGAAATCACGGAAGACTGTCATGCCGCATGTATACCGGCAGGGTCGGACAGCCCTTCCGTGCGCGGCCCCTTCATACGCGGCCCCTCCCGGCGCGGAAGGGCGGCGCACCACCGTCACGCCCGGGCCCAGCTGGTAGAAGGATGAACGAACGGCGAGCCATGGCCGGTTGGGTCCGGAGGCCCGGGTTTCCGGCTCGGGGACGGCCCGAGTTGCGGGATGGGACGAGGGCGCCAGAGTGGAAATGACGCCCGTGCGCTGTTGAGCTGTGGATCTCCGGTGGTCGTGGTCGTGGGGCGTCACGAGAGAGCCAGGCCCACGAGGGCAGAGCTACGCGTCGCGAGTGCACCTGGAGCCAAGCATGGCCACGTTGTCCCGACGATGGATCTCCCGCACTGTCGGCACGTCCTGCCTGGCCGCCGCGATCGCCCTGCCGGGCGTGGGCTCCGCCTGCGCGGCGCCCACTGCGGACCGCGCCGCAGTGGGCGCCGCGCACGGCACGGACCCTCCACCGAGCCCGGAACCGCCGGGCACGCCAGAACCCCCGGAACAACCGTCGCCTCCGCAGGAGGAGAACACGGACCAGGGCACGGAGTCACCGGGGACGCCCCCACCCTCGGACCGGACGGACCCACCTGACTCGGACCCGCCCTCCGACCCGGGGAAGACCCAGGAGCCGGAGAAGCCCGCCGAACTGAAGAAGGAGGTCCAAGAGGCGGTGGCGAACGCGCCGAAGGAGGTGAAGAAGCAGGTCGAGAAGGCACTGACGCAGATGCTCGACCTCATCGACGACCCGGACACGACACCCGCGGAACGGAAGGCGTACGCGCAGATCGTCACAGGCATGACCGAAACGCTGAAAGCCATCGCGGATCCCGACACGCCACCCGAGGAACGGGCCGCGTACACGAAGATCATGAAAACGATGTCCGAGGCGGTGACCCTGAGCCAGGAGCACCCTCCGGCCGCAGGCACCCAGGAATCCAGGCCGGCCCGCGCCCCGGTCGCGCTGGGACTGCTGGCCTCGTCCGGTGAGGCGCTGGGAGCTCTCCAGGACCCGGGCACGGCCCCGACGGATCCGAAGGACAGGAAGAGGATCCAGCAGATCGTGGCGGAGGCCTGCGAGGCATCGAAGACGATCGCTGATCCGGAGGCCTCGGAGGAGGAGAAGGAGGAGGCGAAGAAGGTACTGGCCAGCCGGGCCGCGGTCTTCAAGAACGCCCAGTACCTGGATCTCATGAAGGAGATCAAGCGCTACAAGGCCCGGGCGGCCTGCGTGGACACGGTGGAGAACCGGACGCGCCAGGCAGGCTGGGCCGATGGGTCCCTCTGGGGTCTCTCCGACCCCGCCTGCGCCGCGTCGGTGGCCGAGGGTGCCCGCCAGGAGAACTCGCAGTGGCACGCCCTCATGGCCTGCGTGCTGCGGGACCCCTTCTCCACCTGCGCGAGTGAGGTGCCCAAGGACTGAGCGCGCGGCCACCGCACCGGGACCACACCGGGAGCCCACCTGCGGACCCCGGCCTCACGACGTCACGACGGCGGCAGCCCGCGGGCGCCCTTCAGCTTCGCTCCCGTGAGGCGCGCGTCGAGCAGGGTCGCTCCGGACAGATTCGCGCCGGTCAGATCGGCGCCCGAGAGGTCCGCGCGCGTCAGGTTCGTGCCGTTCAGTTCGGCGCGGGACAGATCCGCACCTCTCAGGTCCGCGTCGCTCAGATCGGCGACCGTCATCTCCGCGGACCGTAGATCCGCCCCCGACAGGTCCGCCTTCTGGAGGCCGGCATTGGTCAGGTAGGCGCCGGACAGATTCGCGTCGCGGAGGATTGCCCTCTTCATCACCGCCTGGCTCAGCGTGGCACCGCTCAGCTCCGCCCCGTCCAGACGTGCGGCGCCCAGAGACGCGGAGGTGAGGTCCGCGGCGGTCAGCCGCGCACCGGACAGGATCGCCTTCGTCATCGCGGCGCTGGGCAGGGACGCGTGGGCCAGATTCGCACGGCGCAGGATCGCGCCTTCCAGGATGGCGCCGGACAGGTTCGCGCGCGCCAGCTCCGCCCGGCTCAGGTCCGCCTGACGGAAGACCGCGTCGGCGAAGTGGCTCCTCCCCTGCCCTGCCGTCAGACCGCTCAGATCGGTCCGGGCCAGGTCGAGCACAGGCATCCCACCGGCACCGAGCGGCCGTTCGCCCAGGACGTGCATCACCGCTTCGATGTCGGTCGGCGGCTTCCCGTCCGGCGAGGCGGACCGCTCCTCCTCCTCGCCCTTCGCGGGAAAGGGGGCGTGCCGGCGTACGTACGCGGTGAGGACGGAGACGACCGTGGCACGGTCACGGACCGAGTCCTGCATGATGCGCTCCAGGGCGTAGATACCCCCCATGCGCACATCCAGGGAGTCCGATCCCAGGTTGGTGACCGCCGCGTTGAACCGGTTGGTGATCTGCCCCTGCTCACTGATGCGCAGTTCCTTGTTCGCCTGATCCACCTGCATCCAGGTGAACAGCAGTGCGGCCAGCGCCGCCAGTCCCGGCAGACTGACCACCGCCAGCCCGATCCACTCCGCCCGGCTGCGGGCCGGCGGCCCTTCCTTCCCGCTCCGGCGCGTGTTTCCGTGCTCCCGACGCCGCTCCGCGGTCCGGCGCAGCCGTCCGCTGCCAAGCTTCCTCGTCACGCTCCCCATGGCACGCGACGAAGCGGGAGCGGCGCCGACGCCACACCGCCGGGACACACGAACGGGTGTGCACCGTCCGCAGGTGCCACAGGAGTCCTCGTGGTGCCCGAAGCCACCCTGCACTCCCTCGCCGGGTACGGCCGCAGCCGGTGGGACGGGGCGGACGCCGGACGCCGACCGGAGGAGCCTGCGCCGGGCCTGTGCGCACGACGGTCACGGTGTGCAGGGCGCCGCCTCGCCACCGGAGGCGGACGCACCGATGCGTGCGAAGCGTTCCCGCCACGGCAGGGGGTCGGGCTCGGCTTCGGCCAGAGCCCGCTGCCGCTCCCAGAGCTCCCGTGCGGCCTGCCGGCGGCACGGGCCGCACTCGGTCTCGTCCGAGAGCGGCCGGAAGACGTGCTCCTCCTCCCCCGGAGCCGTGCAGACCGTCAGCTCCGCGACAGGCGACGGGGCGGTGGGCTGCGGAGAAGGGCTCACGGGGAGCTCCGGCGGCATCTTGTGCAGCAGCCTGAACCGCAGGAACCCGACCGCCGACCGGACTCCATCGCCCGGTAGTTCGCTGGTCAGTACGCGTCGCAGCTCGCCCTCCGACACCCCGCGCAGCAGCCACCGGGAGGCGAGTTCGGCGAGGCTCCGTGCCTCCTTCACCCCGAGGTACAGCTCCCGCCGCACATGCCGCAACGACAGCAACACGCGCTCTCCGTCCGCGACTTCCGGCGCGAGCTCGATGCCGACCTCGGGGCCGGGCCCGGGCCCGGCCGCCCACCCGGTGCCGGTCGCACACTCGGGTCCCGTCGCGCCCGCAGGCCCTGCCGGGCACGCGGGCCCGGTCGCCGCCACACGTTCGCGCTCGGCTTCGGAGGGTGGGTGGGGAGAGTTCTTCTCCCGTTCTTCCTCCACCGGTAGTTGATGACCGGCCATCCGAACGGCTGGTTCACCGACCGTCGGTTTCGGCACACTCGGAGACGCCGGGGCACACCCCGGGCGCAGGGCTGCGGCCTCCTCACGGGTGAGGGGCACGTTGGACAGCAACTGCTCCGTCACCCAGCGCCCGCGCTCCCCCTGCGCACGCCACTCATGGACGTAACCGTGCGCCACCAGCAGTTCCTTCGCCTTCTGGTACGCCCGCCCGGTGATCCCGAGCTTCCGCGCATGCTCGCTGAGCGGCCGTCCGGCCTGTTCGTCGGGGAGCCCCTGCACGACGAGGAGCAGAATCTTCGCGTCGCTGGTCAGCCGCACATGGCGGACCACGTCGTGCGAAGCCTTCGTGAAGCGCCGGGAGGGCGCGATAGCATGCCGAAGCATCTCGGTGGAGGTCCATCCACTCGTGGGTGAAGGCCCTCGGGCTGGTGTTGGTAGCACCTCCGGGGGCCGCCCGCGCGCTGCGTGCGCACGGAACGTGATGACGCGATTACGGTACCGCACCGCACGGGGTGCCGTTTCGCATATGCCCCGGCTTCCCGATCACCGGCCGACGCCCGGGCCGGGCGCCCAAGGAGCGTGCGAAAGAGGCGGGTTCGGCCCCCGGACGGGCGGCCGGCCGCGGATCCCGCTGAAGATCGCGGTGGCCGACGGAGCGGGTGACGGCACGGGCCTCCCGGGATCATCGCGCGGCTCCCTGAGTGACGCGGCGTCACCACCACCGGGGACGGGCGGCCCGGCCGCGTGCCGGCGCGGACGGGCAGGCGGCCTCGCCGCGAAGTCGGTTCCTCCGCACCGACGTTCACAGCAACAGCACGCACCGTTCCGCCGGACTCCGCGTACCGGCTGCGGAATGGCCGACCGGTCCGGAAGACAAGAACGGGGAGGGCGGATGACGGACGGCGCACAGGAGCTGGAGAACTGCCGGGAGTGCGGCCACCCCCGCTTCCGTCACGCGCACGCTTCGGGCCGTTGCACATGGGAGTCCAGGACGGGCTGCCCGTGCACCGTGTTCCGGCCGGAGCGGGTGACCGACCTGGCGTCCGGCCCCTGCTCCCTGTGCCCGCACGCACGCCACTTCCACCGCGGCGCCCCTGCCAGGAACCGAGCTGCCACTGCGGCCGGACCGAGGACCGCCGTGGGAACGCCAGGACCCCTGGGCCTGACGGCGTCACCCCGTACGGAACAGCGTGGCGTGCCCCGTACCGGGTGCCCTGCTCTACGCCCCCGTGAATCCGGGCCGGCAGCGCTCGCGGAGGACTTCCACCCCGTCACCTCCGAGTGCGTCGCAGTGCCCCGCGCGTCCCGTCATGGCCATCACCAGGGCCAGGGTGGGGCCCGTCACGAGCGGCCCGGAACCCGCAGCGAAGGGACCGTCGTCCGCGACCAGGCGCAGTCCGTCCACGCGCCCCCGGGCGAGGACCACCATGTCCGAGCCCTGGTAGTACTCGGCCACCTGCGTGAGCACCTCTATTGAAAACCTGTGGTGGATGCCCAGCGGACGCCGGATGTCCTCCCCGTGCACGATCACCTCGCCCAGCATGGCCACCACCGGCAGAGGCGGCTTGGTCCTGCTCGGGACCGCACGCCGGAACCGTTCGAGCGTCTCGGCAGGGGATCCGCCCAGTTGCTCAGCCAGCCGCATGGCGACCTGCTTGTCGAAGTCGAACCGGCAGCGGATCACCCCCGCCATCCAGCGTACGGAGTTGAGACTCGCCCCCGCCGTGATGTGGGCGAGCACCTCACGCACCGTCAGTCCGGCGCAGAGCGAGGGGATCTCCCACCGGTCGTCGTCCAACGCCGCGAGGTCGGCAGCGAGCGCCGCCCGCTCGGCGTGGATCGCGGGCCAGTTCCCGGCCCGGTCCCGTCGACCGGGGGCCGCAGGCGTCTCGGGGTTGCTCATGTGGATCGGGTCTCCTGTCACGGGACGGTCTCCTGTCAGAGGCACGCGTCGCACCCCCGCGCCATGGCGGGAGCGTCCGTCGGGCCTGCTGGAACAGACTCCCGCGCCACCACGAAATCATCGCCTCGCGGCACCCGGTCCTTGAGGAGGCGCGGTGGGGACGCGACTCCCCGACGCGGCGCGGTTTACCGGCGCGGCGCGGTGGAGGCGGCTCACCGGTGCGACGGCGTCGTCCACCGTCCTCTGCGCGGCGCGGGACCCCGTCCCCGTGCACCTCACGACGTCCACCCGGCCACGCACAGCGCCATCGCTCTCGCCACCGGGCTCTACCGGGGGCGAGAGCGGGACCACGGCCCGTCAGGACGGTTCACGCGGCCACGGTGACGGCGTCGACGGCCGGCGTACGCAGTGTCCTGCGCGCGGTGCCCAGGCTGGTGCCGAGGGTCACCACCGTGGCGACGGCCATGATGGCCAGCCAGGTCGCCGGCCCCTGGTCGGGGACGACCTGGTCGGTGCGCACGGTCGTGAAGGGGATGATGCCCGCGATGCCCGCCACGGTGCCCAGGAACAGCCCCGTCAGCGTGAGGATCACCGCCTCCAGGCCGACCACCCCGAGGACCTGGCCGGGCGTCGCCCCGGCGAGGCGCTGCTGCCCGAACTCCCGCCGGCGGTAGGAGGTCGCCGCGTACAGGCTGTTGACGAGCATGATGCAGGAGAAGACCACGATGATGCCGACGACGACCAGGTTGAGGGTCTCCAGGTTCTTGTCCTCGACGGTCTTGTCCAGGCCTGACGACGTCACCCAGTCGCTCTCGACGCCCTGCATGTAGAGGGTGGCGGTGGCCATACCGGTGAAGATGATCATCGGCATGAGGATTCCGGCCAGCTCCGCACCGCGCCGGCGCAGGTTACGGGAGCCGAGATAGCCGCCCGCGCCGCCCACCGCGGCCAGCGGCCGGCTCAGGAGTTGCAGCATCCGGCCGAGCAGGGACGGGGCGAGGACGGCGAAGCCGACGGAGAGCAGGATGGCCCCGTAGGCGGGGAACGCCATCAGCATCTCCTCGGTGCTGTCGACGGCGTACGTGGTCAGGACCCCGCCGGCCCCCGCCACCAGCGCCGCGCACCCCGCCAGGGTGCGGCCACGGCCGCGCGACGGCTTACGGGCCCCGGAGGGAGCCCTGGTCGCACGGCGTACGGCGAGGAAAGCGGCGCCGACCGAGGCGAGGAGCGCGATGCCGAAACCGGATCCGAGCGCCATCGCGCCGAAGACGGGATCGATCCTGTCGGCGACCTGACCGCTGTCCTTGAACAGGTCGAGCAGGAGCCGGCCGCCGAGCACGGCGGGCCCGATGGCGAGCAGTGTGCCGACCAGAGCCACCACGGCGGACTCGCCGACGACCATGCGCGTGATCTGGGCGGGGGTCGCTCCGGTACAGCGCAGGAGATGGATCTCCTCGGCACGCTGGCGGACGGAGACGGTCAGGGTCGAGGCGATGGCGAAGAAGACGAGGAGGGAGCCGTAGCCGCCCACGACGCCGGCGGAGATGGTCATGGACTCCGAGCTCACCGCGTCGACCCCGGGGGCCGCAGCCGTGTCGTGCAGGGAGCTGAACGTCATGATGACGACCGCGCCCAGGAACGCGGACAGGAGGGTGGCGAGGAAGCGTCCGGGACGCTTGCGGACCGAGCGCAGGGCGAGGAACAGCATGGCTCACACCTCCATCAACGGGCTGTCGCCCACGTGCCGTGCGGCGACGCGGTCCCCGAGGTGGGTCATCCGTTCGGCGACGGCCTCGGCGGTGGGGGCCGGCAGGCTCCCCGCCAGCCGCCCGTCCGCGAGGAAGAGCACCGTGTCGGCGTAGGAGGCGGCCACCGGGTCGTGGGTGACGAGCACGACGGTGCTTCCGTGGACCCGGACGGTCTCCCTCAGCAGGCCGAGGACATCGCGCGCGCTGCGGGTGTCCAGAGCGCCGGTCGGCTCGTCGGCGAAGACCACGCTCGGCCGGGTGACCAGGGCGCGGGCGATGGCGACGCGCTGACGCTGACCGCCGGAGAGCTGGTCGGGGAGGTGACCGAGCCGGCGTCCGAGCCCCACCTGCGTGAGGATCGCGCGGACCCGCTCCGGGTCGGCCCGGCGGCCGGCGAGCCGCAGCGGCAGCGAGGTGTTCTCCTCGACGGTCAGGGTGGGCAGCAGGTTGTACTGCTGGAAGATGAAGCCGATCCGCTGCCGCCGGAACTTCGTCAGCGCCGCCTCGCTGCCGCCGCCCATCTCCTCACCGTCCACGAGGATGCGCCCCTGGTCGGCGCGGTCCAGACCGGCAGCGCACTGGAGCAGCGTCGACTTGCCCGAACCGGAGGGGCCCATGACCGCGGTGAAGCTGCCGGTCGGCAGGCTCAGGGTCACTCCGTCCAGCGCGGTCACCGCGCCGTCCCCCGCCCCGTACACCTTGGTCACCGATTCCAGCCGGAGCGCCTCGGCTGTCCGGCTCGGGGGCTGCCTCTTGCGATCGAACATGGCCATCACCCTTTGCTCGTCGGACGCACTCTGCGTCACGTAGACGACGCTACGGACACGGGAGGACGAGCACAGTGGCGTGCACACCCGAGTACGGGGTGGGGCTGAGGCCACCCTCGGCCGGGGGGGTACGCCGGGGCTAACATACCCCCTGGGGTATGAGCCACCCGGGTGGTACACGCCGACCCGCAGACGACACCGGAGGAACCGTGCAACTCGACATCGCGGCCGACGAGCTGAAGTCCGTACTCAACCGGCTGCGCCGCGCACAGGGGCAGATCGCCGGGGTGATCAGGATGATCGAGGAGGGCAAGGACTGCGAGGACGTGGTGACCCAGCTCGCCGCCGCCTCCCGGGCCCTGGACCGGGCGGGCTTCTCCATCATCGTGACGGGGCTCGAGCAGTGTCTTGCCGACGAGGCACGGACACCCGCCGACAAGGACCGGATGCGTGCCCGCCTGGAGAAGCTGTTCCTCTCCCTGGCCTGACGCTCCGGCCCGAGTGGGCTGACGAACTGGGCTGACCGGGCTGACGAACCGGGCTGACGAACTCAGCCGACGAGGCGGCCCGGCGAGTCCGGCCCGCCGGGGGTGGCCCGGCAAGCGGGCCGGTACGGCGAGTTGCTCCGACCCGGGCCCGGTCCGACGGACCGCGAACCCGGAACTACCGCTCCGGGAAAGCCTCCCCGCACGCGCTGCAGAACGTGGGTGCCCGGTCCGCCGACAGCCTGCCGCACTCCGGGCACACCAGGTCCAGCATGCAAGGAGCCTCGCCGCCCTCGTACGCGGGAGCCCGTACGGCCGGCTTGACGGTCAGTCCGGGACGGCGGCGGTGGACCGTGAGGTAGGTCAGCCCCTCCGGCCCCGCGAGGAGGGAGCGGCGCGAGGTGCGCGGGAGCCACAGGACCGTGGTCGGTGCGAGGCGCAGCGTGTCACCGGCGCCCGTACGCAAGGTGCCGTCACCCGCGAGGACGACGAACAGCACGTCCAGGACGTCCTCCTGGTGCTCGCCCACCCCGGCGTCCGGCGGCAGGTGGACGACGTTGGCATCCAGCTCGCGCCCCTGCTCGGCGAGATGCCACAGCGCACCGCGGCGATCGGGAGCCACGGAGGCGAGCAGTTCGTCCAGCACCGCCAGTACCTGCGGGGTCGCGTTCACGCCACGGCCTCCTCGTCATAGCGCTCCCGGGCCTCGTGGACCTGGTCGAAATGCGTCTCCGCCCAGGTTTTCACGGCGAACAGCAGGCCGCTCAGGCTGTGGCCGAGCTCGGTCAGTTCGTAGTCGACGCGCACGGGCACGGACGGAGTCACGGTGCGCGTGACGAGGCCGTCCCGCTCCAGGGTCCGCAGCGACTGGGTCAGCATCTTCTGGCTCACCCCGGCGATCTTGCGGCCGAGATCGCTGTACCGCATGGGGCCGTCGCGCAGGGCGCTCACGATCAGGCTGACCCACTTGTCGCCGAGCCGTCCCAGCAGTTGGTTGGTCGGGCACTCCCGGAGGAACGCGTCGTACGCGAATCGGGCTTCCTCGCGGCGCTGGGCCGCGGTGCGGGTCGCCATGGGGTCCTGCCTCCGGTCCTACCTGGGGGTGGCCTACGCACCTGGAGGTACGTACTTACGGAAAGAGAGTAACTCTTCCTAGGTTTGTGGAGGCGGGAGAAACCCGCCCCCCATACCGAGGAGTTGTCGACATGCGTGCTGTTGTGGTCAAGGCGTTCGGTGGTCCCGAGGCAGTGGAGCTCGTGGAGACCGCGGTCCCCGAGCCCGGCCCCGGCCAGGTGCGGATCAAGGTGGCGGCGGCTGCCCTGAACCCGGTGGACGCGGCGTACCGCGCGGGAATCCTCGTCCCGCTGCCCGAGGGCGGCGCGCTGGGGCTCGGCTGGGACGTGGCGGGGACCGTGGACGCGGTGGGTGCGGGGGCGCAGTACGCCGTGGGAACCGAGGTCGTCGCGCTGGCGTACGGCCCCGCGCCGGTGAAGGCGCATGCGGACCACGTGGTGGTGGACGGTTCGGCGGTCGCCGCCGCCCCCTCCTCGGTGGACGCCGTCCACGCGGCGACCGTGCCGCTG
Organism: Streptomyces sp. NPDC006516; assembly: GCF_040611875.1. Lineage (NCBI taxonomy): Bacteria > Bacillati > Actinomycetota > Actinomycetes > Kitasatosporales > Streptomycetaceae > Streptomyces > Streptomyces sp. NPDC006516. Next base: position 205,195 of record NZ_JBEXPD010000002.1, on the reverse strand, counting down.
AACACCCTGACCGCCGCGCAGGCGCTGGACCTGCTGGACCTGGCACCCGGCTCCACGCTGCTGGTCACCGGCGCGGCGGGTGCGGTCGGCGGATACGCGGTGCAGCTCGCCCACCGGGCAGGGATCACGGTCACCGGGGTGGCCGGCGCGGGCGACGAGGATCTCGTGCGGTCCTTCGGGGCGGACCGGTTCGTGGAGCGCGGCGCGACGGCGGGCGGGTTCGACGCCGTGCTGGACGCCGCCGTGATCGGCGCGGACGCGCTGGCCCATGTGAAGGACGGCGGGGACTACATCGGCGTCATCCCGCACGCGGGCCCGCCGAGCGTGCGGGGCATCCGGGTCCAGGTGGTGGAGGTGGCCGCCGACGGCAACCGGCTCGCGGAGCTGGTGAAGCTGGTCGACCAGGGCGTCCTCTCGCCCCGGGTGGCGGACACCTTCCCGCTGGAGCGGGCCGCCGAGGCGCACAGCCGTCTCGCGGAGGGCGGGGTACGGGGGCGGCTCGTCCTCGTACCGTGAAACGGGCAGGTCAGGGCGGTACGGGCCGGACGGCGAGCCTCCGCAAGTGGAGGCTCGCTCCGTCCGCCCGGAAACCGCCGGACGGGCACGGTGATCGTTGTACGGTCGCCCCCGTGACCCACCCGACGCCTTCGACGCCCTCCACGCCCTCGTCGCCCCGGGCGGCATCCGACGACGCCCTGTGCGCCGCACTCACCCGGAGCCTGCGGCGCAGGGGCACCGTCGTGCTGTCGGTGTTCGCGCTCGTCTGGGTCTTCGCCGGGGCGTCCGGCCTGGCGTCCTCGGGCGCCGCCCTGGCCGCCGAGATCATCGCGGTACCGGTCACCGCGGTGGCGATCGTCCTGGCGTACCGCAAGGGCGCCGCGCCTTCGCCCCGCCTGGTCGACCTGCCCGCGAACTGGGCGCGTTCGGTGGGGGTCGTCAACGTCGTCGAGCTCGCGGCCGTCTTCGGGGTGATCGCGGCGTCCAACGCCTCGGGCCACCCCGGGCTGATCCCTCCGGGCATCGCGCTGGTGGTCGGCCTGCACTTCGTCCCGCTCGCGCGGCTCTACGACCAGTGGCAGTACAAGGGGACGGCCGCGCTGATGAGCGCCGTCGCGGTCCTCGGCTTCGCGCTCGTCGCGGCCGGACTGCCGGATGAGAGCGTGCGCGTCGTGGTGGGGCTGGGCTCTGCGGTGACGCTGTGGGCCTCCGCGTACCACGTGGCCGTCAGGGGCTGACGGCCGTTCCGCATGCCCCTCGCCCCCGTCCCCTACCTGTCCGTCGTGCGCGCGAGCGCCTGCTACGACCTCGTCGTCACCACGGTGCGCGGCTGCTGTGGCTGTTCCTCGTCGTCGAGGTCGCCTTCGGGCTGGCTCAGCTGGTGCCGTGGCTCCGCCGGCCCGCCCGGCCTGCGGTCCCTCGGTAGGGTGGACGAGACAGACCGTCGTGAACCGGACCGAGGAGCAGACGTGAGCGAGTCGGCGAACATCGCCCTGCAACAGGAGATCGCCCGGGAACTGGAGGTCGCGGAGACCTTCGACGCCCAGCAGGAGATCGAGCGGCGTGTGGCCTTCCTCGCCGAACGGCTGACCTCCACGGGACTGCGCTCCCTGGTGCTCGGCATCAGCGGCGGCGTCGACTCCACCGCGGCGGGGCGGCTGTGCCAGCTCGCCGTCGAGCGTGCCCGGGACGCGGGCCACGAGGCGCGGTTCTACGCGATGCGGCTCCCCTACGGGGTGCAGGCCGACGAGCACGACGCGCAGCTCGCGATCTCCTTCATCCGGCCCGACCAGGTGCTGACCGTCGACATCAAGCCCGCGACCGACGCCATGCAGAGCTCCCTGCTCACCGGTGACGTGGCCTTCCGCGACCCCCACCACCAGGACTTCGTGCTCGGCAACGTCAAGGCGCGGCAGCGCATGATCGCCCAGTACGCAGTGGCCGGCGCGCACAACGGTCTCGTCGTCGGCACGGACCACGCCGCCGAGGCGGTCTCCGGCTTCTTCACCAAGTTCGGGGACGGCGCCGCCGACCTCGTTCCCCTGACCGGCCTGACCAAGCGCCGGGTGCGTGCCGTGGCCGACGCCCTGGGCGCCCCGGCGGAGCTGGTGTGGAAGGTGCCGACGGCCGACCTGGAGACACTCGACCCGGGCAAGGCGGACGAGCAGGCCCTCGGCGTCACCTACGACACCATCGACGACTTCCTGGAGGGGAAGCCGGTGGACGAGAAGGCCTTCGACACGATCGTCGGCCGCTACCGCCTCACCGACCACAAGCGCCGGCTGCCCCTCGCCCCGTGACGCGCGGGGGCCCGCGACGGCCGGCCGATTCCCCTCGCACCGGGGGGAATCGGCCGGCGCGCGCCATGTCCCGGTCGGTAGCGTGAGCGGCTTCGGTAGCGTGAGCGGCTTTTCACCCGCCTCCACGAACCCGCCTCGACGAACCCGCCTGGACGAACCCGCCTGGACGAACCCGCAGGGAGAACACCGCCGACACCCCGTTCACGTACACCGAGTAGCTTCACGCGCCATCCACAGGAAGGAATCGACGCAGTGGACAGGCTGCCGGACGAGACGTATCCGCCGATCGAGCCGTACGGCCAGGGGATGCTGGACGTCGGCGACGGCAACCGCGTGTACTGGGAGGTCTGCGGCAACCCCGACGGGAAGCCCGCCCTCGTCGTCCACGGCGGCCCGGGTTCGGGCTGCGGGACCCGGGCCCGGCAGTACTTCGACCCTGAGCTGTACCGCGTCGTGCTCTTCGACCAGCGCAACTGCGGACGCTCCACCCCGCACGCGAGCGACCCCTCCACCGACATGCGCCACAACACGACGGCGCACCTGGTCGCCGACATGGAGCTCCTGCGCGAGCACCTCGGCATCGGGCGGTGGCTGCTGTACGGGGGCTCCTGGGGCTCCACGCTGATCCTCGCGTATGCCGAACAGCACCCGGAGCGGGTCTCGGAGATCGTGATCTCCGCCGTGACGACGACCCGGCGCAGCGAGATCGACTGGCTGTACCGGGGCGCCGGGCAGATCTTCCCCGAGGCCTGGGACCTGTTCCGGGCGGGTGCGCCCGAGGCCGAGGGCCCGGAGGACCTCGTCGCCGCGTACGCGCGCCGGACGGAGAGCCCCGACCCGGAGGTACGGGCGAGGGCCACCGCCGACTGGTGCGCCTGGGAGGACGCGGTGCTCTCCATGGAGCAGTACACCGGACCCTCCCCGTACAGCGGCAGGCCCGGCCGCGACCAGCTGGCCTTCGTGCGGATCTGCGCGCACTACTTCGCGCACGCCGCCTGGCTGGAGGAAGGGCAGCTGATCCGCGACGCCGGACGCCTCGCGGGCATCCCCGGCGTCCTGGTGCACGGCCGCTTCGACCTGGGAGGCCCGCTGATCACCGCCTGGGAGCTGGCGAAGGCCTGGCCGGACGCCGAACTGACGGTGATCGACGGTGCGGGGCACCTCGGCGGGCCGGCGACCTCCCGGGCGGTGCTGTCGGCGCTGGACCGGTTCGCGTGGCACGTCTGAGAGCGGTTCGCTCGGTGCGTCCGAGAGCCGCTTGCGCGGCGCGCGTCCGAGATCATGCTTGCTTCGAGCCCGCTCGAAGGAGTTGGCTTGGGCTCCATGAAGTACACGCAGCTCGGACGCACAGGACTCAAGGTCAGCCGCCTCGTACTGGGGACGATGAACTTCGGCCCCCAGACCAACGAGAGCGACAGCCACGCACTCATGGACGCCGCCCTGGACGCGGGCGTCAACTTCTTCGACACGGCGAACGTCTACGGCTGGGGCGAGAACAAGGGCCGTACCGAGGAGATCCTCGGCACCTGGTTCGCGCAGGGCGGAGACCGTCGTGACAAGGTCGTTCTCGCCACCAAGGTCTACGGCAACATGGGCGCCGACGGCGAGGCCTGGCCCAACCACGACAAGCTGTCCGCCCTCAACATCCGCCGGGCCGTCGACGCCAGCCTCAAGCGGCTCCAGACGGACCACATCGACCTGTACCAGTTCCACCACGTCGACCGGGACACCCCGATCGACGAGATCTGGCAGGCCATCGACGTACTGATCCAGCAGGGCAAGATCCTTTACGCGGGATCGTCCAACTTCTCGGGCTACAAGATCGCCCAGGCCAACGAGCGGGCCGCCCGGCGCGGCAGCTACGGGCTCGTCAGCGAGCAGTGCATCTACAACCTGATGGAGCGCGGCGCCGAGATGGAGGTGATCCCGGCGGCCCAGGAGTACGGCCTCGGTGTCATCCCGTGGTCGCCCCTGCACGGTGGGCTGCTCGGCGGCGCGATCCGCAAGGAGCGTGAGGGCAGCGGCGCCCGGTCCACCTCCGGCCGCTCCGGCGACGCACTGGCCGACCCGAAGGTGCGGGCGCAGATCCAGGCGTACGAGGACCTGCTGGAGAAGCACGGCCTGGAGCCCGGCGAGGCAGGTCTCGCCTGGCTGCTGACCCGGCCCGGCGTCACCGGCCCGATCTCCGGTCCGCGCACGCGCGAGCAGCTCGACTCGGCTCTGCGCGCGGTGGAGCTGGAGCTGTCGGACGAGGTGCTGTCGGCACTGGACGAGATCTTCCCGGGCCCCGGCCCGTCGCCGGAGAACTTCGCCTGGTGACGGCCGGGCGTACGGCTTCCGCTCTCGGGGCTCAGCCTCCGAGGGCGGAAGCCGCCGCCACGACGACGAACATCAACACGAGCACGGCCGCCATGATGCGGTTTCTGGTCTTCGGGTCCACCCGACGAGCGTAACCGCCCCGCTCATCTCCCCAGCGGCCAGGCCCGCACCACCTCGTATCCCGGCTGCTGCCCCGGCACCCCGTCCACGGGCAGGTCGCTGCGTACGAGACTGAGCTCCCCGGCTTCCCAGTGACGGCCCTCGAAGCCCTCCAGCGCCGCCGCGTACGGGGTCAGGTCGGTCGGGACCCGGCTGCGGGCGAGGGTGAGGTGCGGGGTGTAGCGGCGGTGTTCCTCCATCGCCACCCCGGACCTGCGGGCGGCGGCGTGCGCGCGTTCCGCGAGCAGCCGCAGCGTGTCGAGGCCCCCCGCCGCCCCCGCCCAGAGCGCCCGCCCGTCGAACCTGCCGCCGCCGTGGACGCGCAGCGGGAAGGGTTCGGTCCGGTGCGCGGCGCGCTCCAGCCGGGAGTACAGCTCCGGCAGCAGCTCCTCGTCGACGCTCCCGAGGAAGGCCAGCGTGTAGTGCCAGCCGGCCCGCGCGGTCCAGCGGAGGTTCACGGCCCCCGGCAGCCGGTGCAGCGGAGCGACCGCCCGGGCCAGCTCGTCGGCGGCGGGCTCCGGCGGCAGGACGGCGGCGAAGAGTCTCTGGCTGCTCATGCGGCGAGTGTCCCAGCGTCCCCGCGTGTCCGGGGGGCCGGGCCTATCGTTGTACTACGCGGCTGCCCGCGCCCGTGCGGCAGCGGGGAGGAGCGGCACGATGACCGTCGTCGACGACAGGATCGAGATGGCCGACACCAGCGACGAGCGCACCTTGGACATGATGTTCGAGTGGCTTGAGCCCACCCCCGAGGGATTCAAGGTCGAGATCGTCGAGGGGAACGTCTACATGTCGCCGCAACGGGGCACTCACTGGCAGATCATTCTCGACCTCGTCGAGCAGTTGCGCGCCGGGTACCCCCGCAAGCGGCTGATGTCGGACGTCAGGATCGACTTCCCGGGCCGGCTCAACGGCTTCGCCTCGGATGTGGTGGCTCTCGCCGACGGCGCCGCGCCGGACGCCAAGGGCCACTGGCGCTACCAGGACATCGAGTTCGTCGCCGAGGTCATCTCCAAGGACACCGCCGCCAACGACTACGGCTCCAAGAAGTCCACCTACGCCACCGCGGGCGTACCGGCGTACCTCATCGTCGATCCGTACACGGGGACGTGGCACCTGCACACGATCCCCAAGGACGACGAGTACCGCAGCGTGCTCAGCCTGGACTTCGGCACTCCGGTCGACCTCACCGGGACCGTGGTCGGCCTCACCCTGGAGACCTCCGACTTCCCCCGGGACTGAACATGCGGCTGCCCTCCTCCCCGGCCGGGGAGGAGGGCAGCCGCATGTTCACCGGCGCTCAGGCCGCCGTCGCCAGCTGCTCGCGCGGAACTATTCGCACGTGCGGGCGACCCGGCCGCAGGTCGACCTTCAGGCGCAGGCCGCCGACGCGGGTCAGCATGAAGCCGACACCGAGCGCGGCCACCATCGAGATGGCACCGCCGGCCGCCATGCCGGTCCTGGCACCGTAGACGTCGCTGATCCAGCCGACGATCGGTGCGCCCACCGGCGTACCCCCGGCGAAGACCATCATGTAGAGGCTCATCACCCGGCCCCGCATCTCCGGGTCCGAGGCCATCTGGACACTCGTGTTGGCGCTGATGTTGGTCGTCAGGCCGATCATGCCGATCGGGACGAGCAGCAGCGAGAAGAGCCAGACGGACGGGGACAGCGACGCGGCGATCTCCAGGACACCGAACAGCGTGCCCGCGGCCACCAGCATCCGCAGCCGTGAGGAACGGCGGCGGGCGGCGAGCAGGGCTCCGGCCAGGGAGCCGGCCGCCATGAGGATGTTGAAGAACGAGTACATCCCGGCGCCGCCGTGGTAGATCTCGTCCGCGAAGGCGGTCAGCCAGATCGGGAAGTTGAATCCGAAGGTGCCGACGAAGCCGACCAGGACGATCGGCCAGATCAGCTCGGGTCTGCCCGACACGTACCGCAGCCCTTCGCGCAACTGGCCCTTGGCGCGCTTCACGGTGACGGACGCGTGGAGCTCGTCCGTACGCATCATGAGCAGGCCCACCAGCGGGGCGATGAACGACAGCCCGTTGAGCATGAAGGCCCAGCCGCTGCCGACCGTCGTGATCAGGACACCCGCGACGGCGGGGCCGATGAGCCGGGCGGACTGGAAGTTGGCGGAGTTCAGGCTGACCGCGTTACGCAGCTGCGCGGGGCCGACCATCTCGGAGACGAACGACTGGCGCGCCGGGTTGTCGACGACGGTGACCATGCCGAGCAGGAACGCGATCAGGTAGACGTGCCAGACCTCGACGACGCCGGAGAGGGTCAGGGCGGCGAGCGCGATGCCGCACAGGCCGAGCGCTGCCTGGCTGATGAGCAGCAGACGCCGCTTCGGAAGCCGGTCGGCGATGACGCCGCCGTACAGGCCGAAGAGCAGCATGGGGAGGAACTGGAGGGCCGTGGTGATACCGACGGCGGCGGCGGACCCGGTGAGGCTCAGGACGAGCCAGTCCTGCGTGATGCGGGACATCCAGGTACCGGTGTTGGAGATCACGGCGCCCGTGGCGAACAGGCGGTAGTTACGGATCTTCAGCGACGAGAAGGTCCCGCCGGTCTTGCTCTCGTGGGTGGAAGTCGGTGCGGGGGCGGAGTCTGCTCCGGATCCCGTACTCAAAAGGGTTCGCCTCCTCTGGCGTACACGACGTTCGGACTGACGGGGACGTGACTACGGGCGCCGCGAACCGTGGTTCGGCGGGCGCCCGCGGGGTCAGAGGTGGGCGAGCTTCTCCAGCACGGGCGCGGCGGCCCGCAGCTTCTCCCACTCGTCCTCGTCCAGGCCCTCGGCGAGGTTGGCCAGCCAGGCGTTCCGCTTGGAGCGGGACTCGGCGAGCATGGCTTCCGCCTGCTCGGTCCGGCTGACCCTCTTCTGCCGACGGTCATCGGGGTGCGGTTCCAGTCTGACCAGCCCCTTCGCTTCCAGCAGCGCGACGATGCGGGTCATCGACGGAGGCTGCACGTGCTCCTTGCGGGCCAGCTCACCGGGAGTGGCCGAGCCGCAACGGGCGAGAGTCCCGAGCACCGACATCTCGGTGGGGCTCAGCGACTCGTCGACGCGCTGGTGCTTCAGCCGCCGGCCCAGGAGCATCACGGCGGAGCGGAGGGAGCTCACGGCGGCGGCACTGTCACCGTCGTGGATCAGGTCAGGCATGTTCCTTAGCGTAACTCATTAGCTATGCTAAATACCACTCGATGGTACACGCGCGAGAAACTGATCACCCGAACGAGTGAGTATGGGGCGGAAAGAGCCACAGGAAGGCCGTGTGTGCCGCGACCCTGCTTGGCATGGGATCGACAGTGCTCAGCCTGCGCATAGACGGTGAGCTGCTCGACCGGCTCCGCCGGCACGCCGCCAGACGCGGCATGACCGTCCAGGACTACGTGGTCCGGACGCTCGTCCGCGACGATTTCGACGAGCGTTTCCACGCCGCCGTCGACGAGACGGAAAAGTTCTACGGGGCGGACCCCCGTCACGCGGACCCGGCCGACCGGGTCACATGACGGGGATCCGCCCCGTAGGGGTGCGGGCTCCGCGCGTACGCGTACGCGCTTACGTGAGGCCGAGCGCCGGCATCGCGTAGTAGAAGACGAAGACCGCGGACACCACGTACATGGCCACGGGGACCTCCTTGCCCCGGCCGGCCACCAGGCGCATCAGGCTGAAGGCGATGCAGCCGATGCCGATGCCGTTGGTGATCGAGTACGTGAGCGGCATCATCAGCATCGCGAGGAAGGCCGGGACGGCGAGCGTGTAGTCGCTCCAGTCCACGTCCCGCACGTTGCCCGCGAGGATCAGGAAACCGACCGCGATCAGGGCCGGGGTGGCCGCCTGCGAGGGGACCATGGTCGCCAGCGGCGTCAGGAACAGCGCCACCGTGAAGAGCAGCCCGCTCACCACGCTCGCAAGCCCCGTACGGGCGCCCTCACCGACGCCCGCGGTGGACTCCACGAAGCAGGTCGAGGCGGATGAGGAGCTGGCGCCACCCGCGGCGACGGCGACACCGTCGATGAGCAGGACCTTGTTGATGCCCGGGAAGTTGCCGTCCTTGTCCATCAGCTTGGCCTCGTCGCCGACGCCGAGGATGGTGCCCATCGCGTCGAAGAAGCAGGACAGCAGCACGGTGAACACGAAGAGGATGCCGGTCAGGTAGCCGACCTTGCCGAAGCCGCCGAAGAGGCTGACCTCACCGATCAGCCCGAAGTCGGGCGAGGAGACGGGGTTGCCCGGCCACTCCGGGACGGTCAGGCCCCAGGCACCGGCGGGCAGGTCCGCGATCGCGTCGATGGCCACCGCGACGATCGTCATGGCGACGATGGAGAGCAGGATCGCACCCGGCACCTTGCGGACGATCAGCCCGAGGGTCAGCAGCGTGCCCAGGATGAAGACCAGGACGGGCCAGCCGTTGAGGTGGCCGTCGCTGCCGAGCTGGAGCGGCACGGTGGTGTGCGCGGCGTCGGGGATGCGCGAGACGAAGCCGGAGTCGACCAGGCCGACCAGCAGCACGAAGAGACCGATGCCCATCGCGATGCCCTTGCGGAGCGAGCGCGGCACGGCGTTCATCACGCGCTCACGCAGCCCGGTCGCGACCAGCAGCATGACGACGATGCCCGCGAGGACCACCATGCCCATCGCGTCCGCCCAGCTCATCCGGGGGGCGAGCTGGAGGGCGACGACGGTGTTGACGCCGAGACCGGCGGCGAGCGCGATCGGCACGTTGCCGATGACGCCCATCAGGAGCGTGGAGAACGCCGCCGTGAGCACCGTGGCCGTGACGAGCTGCCCGCCGTCGAGCTGGTGCCCGTACATGTCCTTGGCGCTGCCGAGGATGATCGGATTCAGCACGATGATGTACGCCATCGCGAAGAACGTGGCGAACCCGCCGCGGACCTCCCGGGCGACCGTCGACCCCCGCTCGGAGATCTTGAAGTAGCGATCGAGGAATCCGTGCGGCGGCTGCGGCATCGGAGGCTGATCGACCGTGGCGGTGGCCGAGGAGGACATGTATGACCTTCAGTCGTGCATCGGGGGATGAAACCAGACAGACTTTGGATGTTCACACGAATAAATCGAGTCACCCATAAGCAGATTCAGTATGAATACATAAGTGGAAGATCGCTATCTCCGCGCGTAGACCCTTGCGCCGACTGGCCCGCACCACCCCCGGCTAGACTGGCCGCATGGAGAAGTGGACACCGAAGCACGAGGCACCCGAGCCCCTGGAGGGTCCCGTCGTCGCCACCATCACCGGCGGCACGATCCTCTGGTTCGTCCTCTTCCTCGTGCAGGTGCCCTTCTACGGCTGGTTCGACGACCGCGGCCACGCCTGGTGGATCTGGGCCTGCCTGGCCGGAGCCGGACTGGGCCTGATCGGCATCTGGTACGTCCGGGGGCGCGACGCCGCGATCAAGCGGGCCGCGGCACAGGCCGCCGCCGAGGACGCGGGCGCGGCGGCTCCGGGCGCGCGTTCCTGACGTACGACTCCGGTACCGTCCCCGTCCTCCCCCGGTCGGAACTTCCGGCCTCCGGCGGGTGAATCGTCCCTTCCGCCCGTACGGTCGGAACCATGACGCAGCGGGCACTCGACTCCTTCGGCGAGCAGCCGGACCCCCTCCGGCCCCCTCCCCCGCCCGCGCCACCGGGCGGGCTGAGCACCTCCGAGGTGGCCGAACGGGTCGCGCGGGGGGAGATCAACGACGTACCGGTCCGCTCGTCCCGCTCCGTCACCGAGATCATCCGGGCGAACGTCCTCACCCGGTTCAACCTGATCATCGGCGTGCTCTGGGCGATCATGCTGTTCGTCGCGCCGATCCAGGACAGCCTGTTCGGCTTCGTGATCGTCGCCAACACCGGGATCGGCATCGTCCAGGAGTGGCGCGCGAAGAAGACCCTGGACAGCCTCGCGGTGATCGGCGAGGCGAAACCCACGGTGCGGCGCGACGGGGTCTCCGCCGAGGTATCCGTCTCCGAGATCGTCCTCGGTGACCTGATCGAGCTGGGCCCCGGGGACAAGGCGGTCGTCGACGGCACGGTCTCCGAGGCCGACAACCTGGAGATCGACGAGTCGCTCCTGACCGGCGAGGCAGATCCCGTCGTCAAGCGGCCCGGCGACCCCGTGATGTCCGGCAGCTTCGTCGTCGCCGGCGGCGGCGCCTTCACCGCCACCAAGGTCGGGCGCGAGGCGTACGCCGCCCAGCTCGCAGAGGAGGCGTCCCGCTTCACCCTCGTCCAGTCCGAGCTGCGCAGCGGCATCAGCACGATCCTGAAGTACGTGACCTGGATGATGGTGCCGACGGCGATCGGGCTCATCATCAGCCAGCTGGTCGTGAAGGACAACAACTTCAAGGACTCGGTCGCCCGGACCGTCGGGGGCATCGTCCCGATGATCCCCGAGGGCCTGGTGCTGCTCACCTCGGTCGCCTTCGCGATCGGCGTCATCCGGCTCGGCCGCAAGCAGTGCCTGGTACAGGAGCTGCCCGCCATCGAGGGCCTGGCCCGGGTGGACGTCGTCTGCCTGGACAAGACGGGCACCCTCACCGAGGGCGGGATGGACGTCACCGAGGTCCGCCCGCTGAACGGCTCCGACGAGGGTTACGTCCGGCGTGTCCTGGGTGCGCTCGGCGCCTCCGACCCACGGCCCAACGCCAGCCTCCAGGCCATCATCGACGCCCACCCGGACGGCGAGGGCTGGACCGTCACGCAGACGCTGCCGTTCTCCTCTGCCCGCAAGTACAGCGGCGCCGCCTTCACCGAGGGCGACGGCCGCTCCTCCGCGTGGCTGCTGGGCGCCCCCGACGTGCTGCTGGCCTCCGACCACCCGGCCCTCGCCGAGACCGGTCAGCTCAACGAGCAGGGGCTGCGGGTGCTGCTCCTGGCCCGGGCGAGGGACGCGCTGGACGCCCCGGACGCCGCCTCCGGCGCCGAGCCCACCGCGCTCGTGGTCCTGGAGCAGCGGCTGCGGCCGGATGCCGGGGAGACGCTGGCCTACTTCGGCGACCAGAACGTCGCCGCGAAGGTCATCTCGGGCGACAACGCCGTCTCGGTCGGCGCGGTGGCCCAGAAGCTGGGGATGCCGGGCGCGGAACACGCGCTGGACGCCCGCCGGCTGCCCTCGGACCGCGACGACATGGCTTCGCAGATCGAGCGGAACGCGGTGTTCGGCCGGGTCACCCCGCAGCAGAAGCGGGACATGGTCGCGGCACTCCAGTCACGAGGGCACACGGTCGCGATGACCGGCGACGGCGTCAACGACGTGCTCGCGCTGAAGGACGCCGACATCGGGGTGTCGATGGGCTCGGGCTCGGAGGCGACCCGCGCGGTGGCGCAGATCGTGCTGCTGGACAACAGCTTCGCGACACTGCCCTCGGTCGTCGCCGAGGGCCGCCGGGTCATCGGCAACATCACCCGGGTCGCCACCCTGTTCCTGACCAAGACCGTCTACTCGGTGCTGCTGGCGATCCTGGTGGTGTGCTTCCAGGTGGAGTACCCGTTCCTGCCGCGCCACCTCACGCTGCTGTCCACGCTGACGATCGGTGTCCCGGCGTTCTTCCTGGCGCTCGCCCCCAACAAGGAGCGGGCCCAGCCGCACTTCGTACGCCGTGTCATGCGCTACGCGATCCCGTCCGGGGTCATCGCGGCGGCGGCCACCTTCACGACGTATCTGGTGGCCCGCCACCACTACGCCGGTACGGGGGCCCTGGACGCGGAGACCAGCGCGGCGACCCTCACGCTTTTCCTGGTCTCCATGTGGGTCCTGGCGATCATCGCCCGGCCGTACACGTGGTGGCGGATCGCCCTGGTGGCGGCGATGGGCCTGTGCTTCCTGGTCGTCCTCGCGGTGCCCTGGCTCCAGGACTTCTTCGCGCTGAAGCTGGTGGGCTCGGTGATGCCGTGGGCGGCGGTGGGGATCGCGGTGGTCGCGGCGGCCGTCCTGGAACTGACCTGGCGTGCGGTCGGCCGCCGCTTCCGTTCGTGAATCCCCCGTGCCGGAACGGCTACTTCACGTCGACGAAGTCACCCGCGGTCGTGACGGCCGGGGTGGTCGACGTACCGGCGAAGCTGTAGCGCCAGTAGCCGTCCACCGAGGCCTTGACCGTGGTCTTCAGCGCACCGGTGCTGTTCGAGTTGATGGTCTTGGCGGTGGTGTAGGTGCTGCTGGTCTTCTTGCGGAACTGCAGCTTGACGGGCTGCACGGTGTAGCCCTTGTAGGTGCCGGTCTCCCAGTTGGCCCGCGACAGCTTGCCGGTGGCCGTGATGGTCCCGCCCTTCTTGACGGGCTCCGGGGCGGCGTTGACGGTCAGCTTGGAGAGGCGCTGGACGCGAGCGGTGGTCTGGTAGTCGTTCCACGCGAAGTCGCTCCCGTCGCCGGCGAGCGCGCCCGCGGTGACGTGCCAGGTGCCGGCCAGCGCGTTCTTGTACAGGTCGTAGCCGGGGAGGATCGTGATCGTCATCTTGCAGGTCGCGGTCGTGGCGCTGGAGTCCGTGCAGGTGGCCGCCTCCTCGTTCGGGATCAGCACCCCGTCGAGCTCGGATGCCGTGCCGTGCCACAGGTCGATGTAGCCGTCGGCGATGCCGGACGGGTGCGAGGCCGTGACGGAGACGGTGATCTTCTTCGCGGCGGTGGTGCCGACCACGATGTCCTTGCCGCCGTTGATGACGACCTTGGAGATCACGGGGGTCGTCGCCGCCGCGCGCGCGGACGGGCGGGGGGCCTTGACCCCGGTGCCGAAGGCCTCGGCGGCGGTGGGCTTGTCCAGGTTCGGAACCACCTGGTCACCCGCCTGCGCTGCCGGTACGGCAAGGGCGGACAGGGCCAGGGCGCCGGAAACAGCGGCGACTGTGGCACGAATACGCATGAGGTCCCCTGTGGAGCAGGGGACCTGCCGGGGTGTGTTCCTCCCGGCAGGTCCCGTCTGGTCGTCGAGTCTGATGACTCGCACGTTCAGACGGTGTTCGCATGTGAATGGTTGTGCCCCTGGGGCGATCTTTCTGTGAAGATCACACGACTCAGTCGAACCAGCGGTCCCGGGCCAGTTCCTCGGTGCGGGACGGGTCCTCCAGGAGGGCCGCCACCTCGAAGCGGCGCGGCCACTGACCGGCCGCCCAGGCGAGACCGGCCGCGACGCCCTCCACGGTGGACGCGTGGACCACACCATCCGGGGTGCGGCGCCAGTCCAGCTCGACACCTCCCGCGCGCAGCTCCTCGTGCTCGACATAGCTGTCGGGCGTCCCGACCCCGAGCAGGATGCGCACGGACTCCGGCACCTCGTGCTCCTCGCCCGCCGTCGTCACCCCGGCCTCGACGCTCTCGCCGAGCCGCCGCACCTGGAACAGCTCCGCCAGCTCGGCCGCGCGCGCCGGGGCCACCGGAAGCAGCGGGAGCCCGCCGGTCAGCGGCAGCAGGTCGGGGGCGTCGGCGATCACGGCGTCGGCCGCGTCGACCACCCGCACCTCGTCGTCCACGACGGCCCGCAACTCGTCCGGCAGCGTGACCTGTTCGGGGTCGAGCTCGGCGAGCGCCGTGTAGAGGGAGTGCAGCTGTACGGGCCCGACGGGACGCTCCTCGTCCGCGAGCCGGGCCAGCAGCTCGGCCGCGCCGCCCGGCTCGTCCAGGAGTGCCGCCACCGAGGTCCGCACGCCGAGCGCGCGCAGCACCTGCGCGTCGTCGAAGCCCGTCGCGTCGGCCGGGTCGTACAGCCCCGCCAGGCGCGGGTCGCCGCCCGCCGCGCGCAGACCGGCCGGGCGGCGGCCGTCCAGGACGGGGTGGTCGCGCAGCCACCAGGCGGTGTACGGGCGCACCGACTGCGTGGTGCCGTCCGGCAGCAGCACCCGCACCGGCTGGGTCAGCGCGTCGCGCAGCGGGGGGCGGGCGAGCATCGCGAGGGCCTGCGGCCACGCCTCGTCGTCGACGAGGTCCAGATCGCGTACGGCGACGAGCTCCGTGGCGACCGGCGGCACCGGGGTGTCGGGGAGCTGGTCGAGGATGTCCTCGCACCACACGTCGACGGCGTCGAGCAGCCCGGCGTCGTCCGGTTCGGCGAAGTCGCTGTCCTGCGGCTCCAGTTCGTCGGGATCCAGGACGACGTCCGTGGCGCGCACGAGGGCGAAGGTAGCCAGCACCCCGCAGGCCGTCAGGGGCTGTTCGCCCCAGCGCTCGGCCAGTTCCGCGTCGCACAGGGCGAGTTCACCCTCGCGCATCACCTGGGCGAACGGGCTTCCCGGCAGCACGAGTTCGCCGGCGGGCGCGGCCTCGCCGTCCTCGTCGGGCAGGGCGAGGGCACCCAGCCAGGGCTCGTCGCCCGGCTCCAGGTCCGCGTCCCGCACGAGCGTCAGGACGGTGTCGGCGAGCTCGTCACCGTCCAGCCCGTCCTCGTCCCAGATCTCGCCCGCGTCCAGCGAACCGGCGACGGCGGCCCGCACCTGCGGGGTCGTCAGGACCGCGCGCGGAGTCGCGGGCAGGGCGCCCAGCTTCTCCAGCAGCGGATGGGCGGCGTCGGGGTGGGCGACCTTCAGTCCCAGCCGGGCCAGGCGCGCGAGCACCGGAGCCGTCAGCGCGTCCGGCATCGGCAGGAGGACCTGGCGGGGGCCGATGGTGGTGCGGGGCGGCGCGTCCGCCGGCCCCGCGAGGGGCACGGGCAGGCCGGAGAGCCGGTCGGGGTCGACGCCGGCCAGGCTGTCGTACAGCCGGTGCCACCAGTCCGGGTCGCGCTCCAGGCCGGCCAGCCGGTCGATGGCCTCGGTCAGCGGGACACGGGCGACGCCGAGCGTGCGCAGTTCGGCACGGCGCTCCAGTCCCGCGGGCAGCAGACAGGGCAGGACCTCGGCGAGGACCCGCACGGTTTCCGCGCCCGCGCCCTCGACCACCTCGGCCTCGACGGGACGCAGCGCGGTCGTGCCGTGCCCGGAGGTGGCGGGGTCGTCCCACTCGTCCCACTCACCCGTGGTCTCGGCGGGGTCCCTGGGGGCGGCGGGCTCCAGGAACGCCACCCGTGGCAGCCGCTCCAGGATCGCGGCGCGCAGCGCGCCGTCGAGCCGTCCCTTGCCCAGCACGCCGGGCACCAGGCCGATCGTGGCCACGGAGACGGGCTCCCACTCCGCGAGCAGTCCGGCGTACGCCTCGGCCGCCCGCTCCACCAGGAAGTCGGTCAGCGGACCCGGTGCGGGGTGCCGGCGGGTGGTGTCCAGCGGCAGCGAGGCGATCAGCAGCGCGGGGACGCCCAGCGGCTCGTCGGTGGGGGTCGGCGCGTGCACGACGGGTGCCGTACGCGGCTGCTGGGGCGCTCCGGCCTCGTCCACCGGCACGGCCCAGGTGACCGACCAGTGGGGACGCAGCCGCTCCTCCACGGGCCTGTCCGCCAGGAGTCCGGGCTCGACGGGGCCGTCGGCCGCGGCGGTGCGCCAGCGGTGGAGGCCGTGCGCCGAGTCGTCGATGTGCGTGTACGGACCGTGCTGCGAGCGGGTCAACGTCCTTACGCCGCCCGGGGTTTCGATCACGACCTCGTCGAGCCCGGACAGCGTGAGCAGCAGCGCGTCGTCCACCCCGTCGAGCAGCCTGCCGACGAGATCCTCGGCGACGCCGTCGCGGAGAGGCAGGACGACGACCGTGTCGTAGCCGTCGGGTGCGGTGCCCTCGGCCGGCAGCGGAAGCCTCAGCAGCGGTACGTGACCGTCGCGGCGGCGCAGCTCGTCACCGAGACCGGGGCTGCCGACGGCCGCCTGCCGCGCGAGGTCACGGGCCTCGGCGAGGGACCAGCGGACTCCTCCGTGACGGCCGATGACGGCGGGCTCGTCGCTGACGGCCAGCACGGCGGCGAAGCCGACGCCGAAGCGGCCGACGGACGACTCGTGGCCCTCACGCTTGGCGGAGGCCCGCAGCGTGCTCAGCGATTCGACACCCGTCGCGTCGAGCGGGGCCCCGGTGTTGGCGGCGGCGAGCACCGCCGGGCCGCCGGAGTCCGCGTGCAGGGTGAGGCGGAGGCGTCCCGGGACACCGGCCCGCGCGGCGGCGTCGGCCGCGTTCTGCGCCAGCTCGACGACGAGGCGGTCACGGTAGCCGCCCAGGACCAGGTCCTCCTCGGCGTTGGCGTCCTCGCGGAAGCGTGCGGGACCCGCGCCCCAGGCGTCGAGCACGCCGCGCCGCAGTCGCGCCGTCCCGAACGGATCGGCCCCCTCGGTCGCATTCATGCCCACGCTCGTACTCCGCTCTTCCGGTGACCCGTGACGCCCAGTGTGCGCCCGAAGGTACCGCGAGCGGAAAGCCGCCGTTTGCCGCCCCTGGTCAGCCCGGGAAGCGGCCCCCGCCCCTCCGGGCGGCCGGGCGGGAGCGTCAGGAGTGGCCCAGGTCCTCCGTCAGACCGTCCGGCTGGGACGGGACCGAACCGGAGTCGTCCGAGGGGCGCAGCGGGTAGTCGTCCACCTGCATGGTGTCCAGCGCGTGCGGCAGCGGCTTCGGCGGCTTCGGCATGACCGCGGCCTCGGAGTGCCCCCCGCATCCGTAGGAGAGGGAGACCACACGGCCGTCCGCCGGGGCGAACTCGTTCGCGCAGACCCCGAAGGCCTGTTTCAGCGAGCCGGCCATCGGGACGAGGAACGCACAGGTCACGCACGAGGCTGGGGCCGCCTGCGCCATGGGGGTCTTCGCGCCGAACTCCTCGTCCCAGCGGTCCGCGGCCACCCGCAGCCCGTACCGGGACAGCACCCGGGCACGGCGCGTGCCGAGCTCCTCGGCGACCGAGGCGATCGAGCCGCGGCTCGTCGCGGGCAGCGTGGTCAGCTCCGCGTCCTCCGCGTCGGCGAGGGCGGCCAGCTCCTGCGACACCTCGGAGACGGCGGAGTTCGGCAGGGGCTCGTCCTCGCCGGTCCAGCCCGGCTCCAGACGCGGGTCCTCCGCCTCGGTGGGCAGGAGGTCGCCGGGGCCCATGTCGCCGGGCCTCAGCCGCTCGCTCCAGGGCACCCACTCCGGGGCGAGGAGCGCGTCGGGCCCGGGGAGCAGCACCGTTTCGTCAAGGGTGACGTTCTTGGCGCGGGACGCCCTGGCGACCGTCACCGCCCAGCGCCAGCCCCGGTAGCCGGGCTCCTTGGACTCGAAGTAGTGCGTGACGACCCGGTCCCCTTCGGAGACCAGGGCCACGTGTTCACCGACCACCCCGGGCGCGGCAGCTTCCTCCGCCGCCGCGCGGGCGAGGTCTACCGCCTCGGCGCACAGACGGTCGGGGGCGGGGGTACGGGCCGTACGGCTTCGCGTCGTCGCAGCACTCACAGGTCTCGCTTCTCTCCATACGCCGTCTCACGAGCGCGCCAGCGGCTCCATCGATGTCCGATTTCGGCCAAGACGGATGTGAGCGGAGCGGACCTGGGGGCCGCGTCGACGTCCACACCCGTAGTGCCTGCCTCGGGCGCGCCTTCTGCCACCCATTCTGCGGGATCGCGGAGAGGCGCGCGGCCAAGAACAACCGCCGGTGGCGCGTGAGTGCACGCTACCCTCTCCGCCGCCCGGCGCCCACCTGCCCGTCCCAAACAGGACCGTAACGGGTTCGGAAAGGGTCGGATCCATGGCCGGAGCGGCTCGGATTCACGACGGATCCCTGTCGGATCCAAGCCATTTCCGGACCGATGCTGACTCACCCGACGGAGCGTCGGCCGCCGCGTCCCGCCCGATCTTGGGTTCGTGACGCCAGGGGGTGGGGCACTATGACCCCGTGGCCACCGCCAGGTCGTCCGACGGATCCGGCCCGCTCCGCAGGGCGGGCCGGGCGATGGGCCGTGCCCTGCGCGCTCCGTTCACGGGTACCGCCCGGGGGATCCGCAAGGCGACCCACGCCCATGGCGCGGGCGAGTCCGGTCTCGGCAAGCTCATCGAGCTGCACGCGGTGAACGGCGCCGGTGACGTCATGATCACCGTGGCGCTCGCCTCCACGGTCTTCTTCTCCGTACCCACCGACGAGGCGCGCGGGCGCGTCGCCCTCTACCTGGCCATCACGATGGCCCCCTTCACCCTGCTCGCCCCGGTGGTGGGCCCACTCCTGGACCGGCTGCCGCACGGGCGGCGGGCCGCGATGGCGGGTGCGATGTTCGCCCGTGCGGTGCTCGCGATCACGATGTCGTCCGCGGTGGCCACGGGCGGCCTGGAGCTCTATCCGGCCGCCCTCGCGGTCCTGGTCTGCTCGAAGGCGTACGGGGTCGTGCGCAGCGCCGTCGTGCCCCGTCTTCTGCCACCCCGCTTCTCCCTGGTGAAGGCCAATTCCCGGGTCACCCTGGCAGGGCTGCTGGCGACCGGCATCGCGGCGCCGATCGGCGCGGGGCTCCAGACCGTCGGCTCCCCGTGGCCGCTCTACGGCGCCTGCGCGATCTTCCTCGGCGGGACCGTCCTCGCCTTCACGCTGCCGCACAAGGTCGACTCCGCGAAGGGTGAGCGCAAGGCGCGCCTGGTCCTGCCGCACGAGGAGGCGATCCGCCCGCCCGCCCCCGCCGTCCGCAATGGGGGCCGGAGCGGCAGCACCCGGACCACCAGCAAGAACGGACGGGAGAAGCCTCCCGGACTGCGTTCCGTCGGCCCCTCCGTCCTGCACGGCCTCCAGGCCAACGCCTCGCACCGCGCTCTCTCCGGGTTCCTGATCTTCTTCCTGGCCTTCCTGCTGCGGGAGCACCCGCTCGCGGGCCAGAGCGCCGCCGTCTCCCTCGGCATCGTGGGCGTCGCGGCGGGCACCGGGAACGCCTGCGGGACGGCGGTGGGCTCATGGCTCAGGGCGCGCGGCCCCGAGGTGATCGTCGCGACGGTGCTGGGCCTCGCCCTGGCGGCGGCCGTGCTCGCGGCGGTGTTCTTCAGCACGGTGATGGTCGCCGCCCTGGCCGGGGTCGCCGGCTTCACCCAGGCCCTGTCGAAGCTGTCGCTGGACGCGATGATCCAGCGGGACGTGCCGGAGGAGGTGCGCACCTCGGCCTTCGCCCGGTCGGAGACGCTGCTCCAGATGTCCTGGGTGGCCGGCGGCGCGATCGGCATCGCGCTCCCCCTCAACGGCGTACTCGGCATGGCCGTCGCCGCCGGCATCCTCGCCCTCGGCGCCGGGGCCTCCGTACGGGGCCTCCTGGGGGCCGCACGGCGCGGCACACCGCACCCCCGCGTGGCGTGAGCGGCACCGACCGATAACCTTCGGCGCATGACCGTTGCGTTCTTCTCCGGTAAGGGCCGTCGAATCGGCGTCGCTCTCGGTGCCGTGTCCGCGGGACTCCTTGTCCTGTCCGCCTGCGACAAGCCGACGCCGCTCGCCACCGTGACGGTCGGCGACACCTCGGTGAGCACCGAGGCCGCCTGCTACAACGACGGCAAGGCCCTCAAGGAGTCCGAGATCCAGGGCTGCCTCAACAAGAAGGCGGAGAAGTCCGTCAAGGTCGCGATGGACGACAAGGTCCGCTTCGGCGTCGACCCGGAGGTCGCGGAGAAGGGCTGGACGCTCTTCATCAACGGCCAGCAGGCCGAGCAGGAGCCGTACAAGAAGACCTACCGCTCGATCCAGGGCAGCGCCTTCTTCGCGAGCCAGACCGGCGAGACCACGGCGGACAAGACGCAGGTCAGCATCGTCGAGACCAAGGGCCAGAAGCTCACGGGCATCTGGCACTTCCAGCTCAAGAAGACCTCCTGACCCCCTGACCGCGAGGACCACCGCTGTGCGGGTGCTTGTCGTGACCGCTGTCCCGGCCGAACGGGACGCGGTCACGCGTGCGTTCGGCGGTGAGCCGGAGGTCCGTGAGGTGCCCGGCGCGCAGCTGCACGGCGCCGGGCCGTTCGACGTCGTCGCGGGTGGCGCCGGCCCGGCCGCTGCGGCGGCCGTGACCGCCTTCGCCCTCGCCGCCGCCTCCGAGCCGTACGCACTCGTCGTCTCGGCCGGGATCGGCGGCGGTTTCGCGCCCGCCTCACCCGTCGGCTCCCTCGTCGTGGCGACGGACATCGTCGCCGCGGACCTGGGCGCCGAGACCCCGGACGGCTTCGTGCCCGTCACCGGTCTCGGCTTCGGCAGGGACACCTTCCTGCCGCCCGGATCCCTCGTACAGGACGTGGCGGCGGCCACCGGCGCCGTGCCGGGCCCCGTGCTCACCGTCTCCACCGCGACGGGCAGTGCCGCGCGCACCGCCGAGCTGCTGGCCGCCCACCCCGGCGCCGCGGCCGAGGCCATGGAGGGCTTCGGCGTGGCGGAGGCCGCCGCCGGGCTCGGAGTGCCGGCCCTGGAGCTCCGGGCCGTCTCGAACACCGTGGGGCCGCGCGACCGCGCGGCGTGGCGGATCGGGGACGCCCTGGCAGCGCTCACCGAGGCGTTCGGGAAGATCGCACCTGTAGTGGAAAGTTGGAACCGGCATGACCGACACGACCGACACCCTGACTGACACCGCGGCCGG
Organism: Streptomyces sp. NPDC006516; assembly: GCF_040611875.1. NCBI lineage: Bacteria > Bacillati > Actinomycetota > Actinomycetes > Kitasatosporales > Streptomycetaceae > Streptomyces > Streptomyces sp. NPDC006516. The sequence goes on along the minus strand of NZ_JBEXPD010000002.1, from coordinate 184,018 downwards.
ATCCGCCGACGCGGCCCACCCGGCCCTGCGGATCGCCTTCTCGCCGTGCCCGAACGACACCTTCGTCTTCGACGCCTGGGCGCACGGAAGGGTCCCCGGCGCACCGGCCCTCGACGTCACCTTCGCCGACATCGACCTCACCAACGGCATGGCCGAGCGCGGCGAGTTCGACGTGCTGAAGGTGTCGTACGCCGTCCTGCCGTGGGTGCTGGAGGAGTACGCGCTGCTGCCGTGCGGCGGCGCGCTGGGGCGCGGCTGCGGGCCCCTCGTCCTCACCAGGGAGCCGGGCACGGACCTGACGGGGAAGACCGTCGCGGTACCGAGCGAGCGCTCCACCGCGTATCTGCTGTTCCGGCTCTGGGCGGCCGAGACCGTCCCGGGCGGCGTCGGCGAGATCGTCGTGATGCCCTTCGACGAGATCATGCCCGCGGTGCGTGACGGCCGGGTGGACGCGGGGCTCGTGATCCACGAGGCCCGCTTCACGTACCGGAACTACGGACTGCACAGCCTCGCGGACATGGGCGAGCACTGGGAGACGACCACCGGCCTGCCGATCCCGCTGGGCGCGATCATCGCCAAGCGCTCGCTGGGCGAGGAGACGCTGAAGCTGCTCGCGGAGTCGGTCCGTACGTCGGTGCGGATGGCCTGGGACGACCCGGAGCGCTCCCGGCCGTACGTCCTGGAGCACGCGCAGGAGATGGATCCGGCCGTGGCCGACCAGCACATCGGGCTGTACGTCAACGAATTCACCGCGGACCTCGGTGAGCACGGTTACGCGGCGATCCGCGGCCTGCTGACCCGCGCGGCGGCCGAGGGGCTCGTCCCCCCGCTGGCCCCCGACGCGCTGTCGTTCACCGCCGGCTGACCCTTCGGGCCCGCCCGGTGGGGCGGGCCCGGCGGCGTGGCTCAGACGTCGAGCTGGTCGGCGACGGCCCTGAGCAGGCCCGCGATCTTCGCGCCCGCGGCCTTGTCGGGGTAGCGGCCACGCTCCAGCATCGGCGTGATGTTCTCCAGCACCGTCGTCAGGTCCTGCACGATCGAGGCCAGCTCGTCCGGCCTGCGCCGCTGCGCGGCGGCGACGGACGGGGTGGGGTCGAGGATCACCACGGAGAGCGCCTGGTCACCGCGCTGGCCGGCGACCACACCGAACTCGACGCGCTGACCGGGCTTGAGGGCGTCGACGCCTGCCGGGAGCACCGAGGAGTGGACGAAGACGTCGGCGCCGTCGTCGCGCGAAAGAAAGCCGAAGCCTTTTTCCGGATTGAACCATTTGACCTTACCCGTGGGCACGTCTGTCCTCGTCCTCGTACTCGTCGGTGCGCGGGAGAGCCGCCATACGGCTCCGGATAGCAGTACAGCGGGTCACCGACCCGCCAGGTCCCAGGCTAATGGCCCGGAGGCCGGACACAAGACGTCGCCGGACGGTTCCGCCGAGCTGGGAACTACCCTGGCCGGGTGAGTACTACTCCTTCAGGCGCAGGCGACCGGCTCGTACAGGTCGGCGCGATCGTCTTCTTCGTCGGCGCGGTGGCCACTCTGGTCACCGTGGCCCCACTGTTCCTGGGCACCGAACCGTTCCCGTCCGTCGCCTACGCGGTGTGCATGCTGATGGGCGTGGGCTTCCTGATCGCCGCCGCGGGGGTGGTCCGCTCGGTGTGGAAGAACTCCCCGAAGCGCGCCGCCGCGCGGTAGCCGCCCGCCCCGGCCACGGCTGCGCCGGGGCGCCCATGCCGACCGCCGCCGTCGAGTGGTCGGGCAGGGGCCCGACAATGGCGCGAATCCGCTGCTCGGAAGCGGTCCGCGCCGCCCAGGCCCCGAGGGCGGGCGGCACTGCACCCTGTCAGGCTCCCGTGTGGCTCCGCAGCCAGGCGGGGAAGGCGGTGAGGTCCGGCAGGATCACCTCGGCTCCGGCCGCCCGCAGCTCCTCCTCGCCGCACGGGCCGGTGACGACGCCGACCGACATGGCGTTCGCGGCGTGCGCGCCCCGCACGTCCCCGGTGTGGTCGCCGACGTAGATTCCCGCGCCGTATTCGAGGAGCGCCTCCGCCTTGCCCTCGGCCCAGAGTCCGCCGATCAGCACGTCCGCCCCGATGCCGAGGTGTGCCAGGTGGAGCTTGGCGTTCGGCTCGTACTTCGCGGTGACGACCATCGCCCGGCCGCCGAGCGCCTGGACGGCCTCGACCGCCTCCCGGGCGCCGGGGAGCGCGGTCGTCGGCGCGATGGCCTCGTCCGGGTAGAGCGCGCGGTACCGGTCGCAGGCCTCCGCGACCGCGTCGGCGGGGAACCAGTTGGCCATCTCCTCCTCCAGCGGCGGCCCGAGCCGGCTGACGACCAGGTCGGTGTCGATGTACACACCCGTCTCGGAGGCCAGCGTCTCGTAGGCGGCTTTGATGCCGGGCCGGGAGTCGATGAGCGTCATGTCCAGGTCGAAGCCGACCGTCAGGGTGTGTGAAGGCATGGAACCATTGTGCCGACTGCCCCTGCGGGGCCGACCGGGCCGCCCCCGCAGGGCGGGCTCACCGTCCTCCGCCCCGGCGGACGGCTCCGCCGCCCCGACCGAGGACCGCGCCTTGACCCCGTACTCCCTGGCGTTCTACGTCGATGCCGTGCGCACCGGCACCGTGCTCGGCCTGCGCCCTGCCGACTCCCCCGACCGGGTCGCCGAGGTGATGGGGACGGACTTCGCCGAGAACCGGGCCGGGAAGCGGGCGATGTTCCGCGACTACGGGCTGGCGGAGTTCCACTGGCACCGGGCCGCCGGCGGTGACCCCTGGTCCGGGCACCACTTCAGCCTCCAGGTGCACCGGCTCGTCCACGGCGACCGCACCGCACCGGGCGAGGTGCTCCGGGCCCGGTACGGGAGGTTCGCGCCCCGGCTGCCCTTCGACAAGCTGCGGCGCCTTCTCGACAGGCGCGGGGTGCCGCTGGTGGAGATCCCGGAGCCCGCGGCGAACGCACCGCGGTTCCGGACGTTCTGGCAGCCCGGTTCGCTGACGGCCGTCACCTTCATCGGGGCCCAGGACCCTCACCGCACCCCGGGAGAACTGCGGGTCGGCGACGTCTGCCGGATCGAGGCGCCCGTGACGGCCCAGCAGGTGGCGTGGCGCGAGGAGCGCGCCCGGGGACGCGGCACGGGCGGCAGGTGAACGGCCCGCGTGCCGTGACCGGCCCACCGGGTGGCTCGCCGGCGGCGCGGGAAGGCAGAACCCGTGGGGTCCGGGGTCAGGTCCGGACCCCACGGGCAGTCGGGGGTGGCGCCGGGCGCCGGGTCGGGGGCGTCAGGCGCCGGGCGCCGGATCGGGTGCGTCAGGCGCTGGGCTCGGCCACCGTGGTCATCCTTCGTACCGCAAGCCGCGTCAGCTCGCGGTCCTGCGGCTCGGTGTCGAGTGACCGGTGCAGGGCGAGCCCTTCGATCAGCGCGTCCAGCTGACGGGCGGTGTCCGGGTCGAAGTGCTGCTCCAGCAGGCGGCGGCTGCGGTTCATCCAGGCGTGGGTGAGCTCGCGGTACTCGTCGCGTCGCGCGGCCAGCGTGTAGAGCTCCTGCGTGAGGACCAGCTCGCGGCGCGGCCCCTCGGAGAGCAGGTGGATGAGCTCGACGACCGCCTCCCGGGCCTCGTCGGGCGTGCCCGCGCGGCCCAGGTGCAGCTCGAACACGGCCACGATCTGGTCGGCGAACCGGGTGAAGGCCTCGCGCAGCAGATCGTCCATGCCGCCGAAGTGGTACGTCATCGACCCCAGCGGCACATCCGCGCGCAGCGCGATCTTGCGGTGGGAGACGCCGGCGACTCCCTCGTCCGCGATGTGGTCCAGGGTGGCGGCGATGATGCGCTCGCGACGCTGTGGATCCGTGCGCCCGGTGGCCATGACGCGGTCAGATCTCGCGCACGACGCGGGCGGGACTGCCCACGGCGACGACATCGGCCGGGATGTCCTTGGTGACCACGGCACCGGCTCCGATCACGGAGTTGTCACCGATGGTCACTCCGGGGCAGACGATGACGCCGCCGCCGAGCCAGACGTTGTCGCCGATGGTGATGGGGAGGGCGGCCTCCAGCTTGTCCCGCCGGGGGCCGGGCTCCACCGGGTGGGTGGGCGTGAGGAGCTGGACGTTGGGGCCGATCTGGCAGTCCTCGCCGATCGTGATCCGGGCGACGTCCAGCGCGGTCAGGTGGTAGTTGACGAAGGTACGGGCGCCGATGGCGATGTTGCTGCCGTAGTCGACGAACAGCGGCGGGCGCAGGTCGACGCCCTCGCCGACCGAGTCGAGCAGCTCGGCCAGAATCGTCCGGGCCTGGTCTGCGTCCTCGGTGTACGTGGCCTGGTAGCGCGCCGCGAGCTTCATCGCCCGCTGCTGCTGCCGGGCGATCTCCGGGTCGTCGGCGATGTAGAGGTCACCCGCGCGCATGCGCTCCAGGTTGGTACGCGGATCCTGAGCGAAGTAGTCCGTCGTCATGCGTACGATCGTACACCTGGAATGTACGAACGTACACTCCTGCGCTCACCCGGCCAGCCGCCGCGACCGCCACACCAGGTAGAGCGCCGAGGCCACCGCGGCCACCCGCACCACCACCGGCCAGACCTCCGTCATCGCGTCGCCCATCGCGTCCGCGGCCAGGGGCGCGCCCCAGCGGCCCTCCATGCGGCCCCACAGCCAGACGAAGGCCCCGGCCACCACGACGCCCGGCAGGCCCATGGCCACCCACTTCGCCTCCGCGCGCGAGAACCTGCGCGAGCTGTAGGCGAGCAGCCAGCCGCCCGCGAGCGCCAGCCACGATCCGAGCACCGCACCGGCCACCAGCAGCGCGGCGGCCAGCAGCAGCAGCGGGTTCGACAGCCGCACCCTCCCGGCGCCCTCGGCCGCCGCGGGCCCGGGACGCCGCAGCCGGAGCTTGTACCGGGGCCGCGCCTTCGCGCCGTCCTCGCCCTCCGGCCGCTCGGGCGCCGCCTCCTTCGCCTCGGTGGCTCCGGGCCCGTCGCCGTCCTCTTCCACCGGGACGCGCGGCCCAGGGGGCCTGGGCGTGGTCGGCATCCCGAACAGCTCCGGGCTCTCCAGCCCGCCCACGAACCCCGGCACGGCTGTGCCTGGGCCCGCCACGCCCTGTCCGGCCTCGCCGCCGAAGGGCCCCGGCTCGATCCGCCACCACTCGGGCTCACCTCCGGACGGCGCCTGGTCCAGCCCTGCCATGTGCGGCGCCGACGCGGACGGCCAGTCGGCGGCCCGCTCCTCACCCGGCGCCTCCGGCTTCACGCCGGCGGCCTCCGAAGACGCGTCCTTGCGTGGCGCGTCCTTGCGTGGCGCGTCCTTGCGTGGCGCGTCCTTGCGGAGCAGTCCCCGCCGCGCCCGGGGAACGGAGCCCGTGGCCGGACCTTCGGCCCCTGCCTTTCCGGCCCCTGCCCTCGGCGACGGCAGCGGGACCGTGCCGTCGCCCGACTCGGCTGCCGCGGCGACGAGTTCGTCCGGGGCGCCGAGTCTGCCGAGGATGCGCCGGACCGCCGCGGGAGAGTCCGAACCGTCCGTGCCGCGCTGCCGGTCGATCTCGCCCCGTACGGTCGCCACGAGCCTCATCCGGGCGCCCGATGACAGCTGTTGCTGCTGCGCCAGGTCACCGACCCGGCTGAGATAGTCGAAGACAAGCTGGTCGCTCTCGATCCCCACGCGATGGTTCTCCCTCTACCCGCCCTGCTCCGACGGTAGCGCTCCAGGGGCTACCGTGGGACGGATGGGGACGACCACACCACCGCGCACGCTCGCCGAAGCTCTGCGCGCCCGGGGCGACGAATCGCTGGCGGGGCTCCTGCGTGCCCGCCCCGACCTGCTCAGCCCCGTACCGAACGACATCACGCAACTGGCGACGCGCGCCGGTACGCGCGCCTCCGTGGTGCGCGCGCTGGAGCACCTCGACCGCTTCGCCCTGCAGACCGCGGAGGCGCTGGCCGTGGCGCCGGACCCGGCTCCGTACGACACGCTGCTCGCGCTCCTCACCGGTGACGGACAGGACGACGGCGACGCGCGCGACGACGCGGGTGCCGCCGTCACCGCCGCGCTGCCCGGCGCCCTGACGACCCTGCGCGAACAGGCCCTCGTCTGGGGCGAGGACGCCCGGCTGCACCTCGTGCGCACCGCGCGCGAGCTGCTGGCCCCCTCGCCGCAGCACCCCTCCCCCACCGGCCTCGGCCCGACCGTCGCCGAGGCCACGGCCGGCATGTCCCCGGGCCGGCTCCAGGAGATCCTGGCCGCGGCGGGGCTGCACGCCACCCACGACCCGGTGTCCGCCGTCGCCGCGCTGGCCGGGCTCTTCACCGACCGGACCCGGATGGCCGAGCTGCTGGACACCGCGCCGGTGGAGGCGCTGTCCGTGCTCGACCGGCTCGTGTGGGGTCCTCCGTACGGCGAGGTCACCCCCAATCCCACCCCGCCGGTGCAATGGCTGCGCGACCGCGGGCTGTTGCTGCCCGTGTCGACGCGCACGGTCGTCCTGCCGCGCGAGGCCGCGCTGCATCTGCGGGCCGGCCGCGCCCACCGGGTGCCGGAGCCCGTCCCGCCGGAGCTCGTGGCGGCGGCCGAGCGCGATCCCCAGGCTGTGGACAGGGCCGCGGCGGGCCAGGCGTTCACGGCGTTGTCCACCGTCGAGGAACTCCTGAAGCTCTGGAACAACGGCGGGCCGACCATCCTCAGGGCGGGCGGCCTGAGCGTGCGCGAGCTGAAGCGGGCCGCGAGTTCACTCGACGTGTCCGAGCCCGTCGCCGCCTTCTGGATCGAACTCGCCTACGCGGCGGGCCTGCTGGCGTCCGACGGCGAGACCGACGAGCGCTATGCGCCGACGCCCGCGTCCGACGAGTGGCTCGACCTCCCCGCCCAGGACCGCTGGACCCACCTGGCCACCGCCTGGCTCGCCGCCACCCGTACCGCGGGACTGATCGGCGGGCAGGACTCCAAGGGCCGGGCGCTGTCGGCGCTGGGCCCGGACCTGGACCGTTCGGCCGCGCCCGAGGTGCGCCACCGGGTACTGGCCCTGTTCGCCTCGCTCCCGCCCGGTACGGCACCCGATCCGCAGACCCTGCTGGCCCGGCTCCGCTGGGAGAGGCCGCTGCGCACGTCCCGGCCCGGTGAGGCTCCGCCGCCGGGCGAGGCCTCGGACCTGCGCTCGCGGCTCGCGCTGTGGACGGTCAACGAGGCGGAACTCCTCGGCGTCACCGGCCGCGGCGCCCTGTCCTCCCAGGCCCGCGCGCTGCTCGACGAGGACCCCGGGGAGGCTGCCGCCCGGCTCGCCCCGCTCATCCCCGAGCCGCTGGACCACGTGCTGCTCCAGGCAGACCTGACGGCGGTCGCGCCCGGCCCGCTGGAACGCCCGCTCGCCGACACGCTCTCCGTGCTCGCCGACATCGAGTCCAAGGGCGGCGCGACGGTCTACCGCTTCACCCCCGGCTCCGTGCGCCGCGCGCTCGACGCCGGGCGGGCCGCGTCCGACCTGCACGCCTTCCTCGCCACGCACAGCCGCACACCGGTTCCGCAGCCGCTGAGCTACCTCATCGACGACGTCGCCAGACGCCACGGCCATCTGCGGATCGGCGCCGCCTCGGCCTACGTACGCTGCGACGACGAAGCCGTGCTCAACGAGATCCTGGCCGACAAGCGCTCGGCCACCCTGCGGCTGCGCCGGCTCGCGCCGACCGTCCTGGCCGCCCAGAGCGACCCTGGGTCGCTGCTCGAAGGGCTGCGCGAGATGGGTTACGCCCCGGCCGCCGAGTCGGCCGAGGGCGATGTCCTGATCACCCGTGCGGGAGCGCACCGCACCCCGCCCCGGACACCTCCGGCCCCCGTACCCGAGGGCCCGCCGGTCCCGGACGCGACCCTGCTCTCCGCCGCTGTACGGGCCATCAGGGCCGGCGACACGGCCGCCACGGTGGTCCACAAGGACGCCCCGGCGGGCACCACCGCGGGGGGCTCCCTGCCCCGCACCACCCCCGCCGAGACCCTGGCCACGGTGCAGGCCGCCGCGATGACCGGATCGGCGGTCTGGATCGGTTACGTCAACGCCGACGGCGCGGCCAGCCAGCGTGTGATCGCCCCGGTCAAGGTCGAGGGCGGCTTCGTCACGGCGTACGACCACACGGCCGACGAGGTCCGCACGTATCCGCTGCACCGGATCACGGGCGTCGCGGAGCTCGCCGACGAGGAGCCGGCCTGACGCGGCCGGCTCCGGGGCGTCGGGCGCGGCCGGCCACGGGGAGTCAGGCGCGCAACGCTCAGGGGCGTCGGGCGCGTCCGGCATCGAGGGGTCAGGCGGGTTCCATGTCCCGGAAGCGCTCGTAGGTCTCCGTACCGGTCGCGCCCTTGTTCCACTCGACGGCCAGGGTGTTCCCGGTCTGTTCGAGGTTTCCGACGCGGTCCTTGTCCTCGGCCCGCACCCCGTCCTGCTCGCAGAGCAGCGCCACCTCCAGGAAGTCGCCGCTCGCGTCCTTCTGCCACCGGCCCTCGCACTCCAGGCCCTTGCCGTCGCTGAGGATCGCGTTGATCCGCGCCGGCTCGTCGAGGTACTCCTCGCCCAGCGCGAGCATCATCGCGGAGTCGTCGGCCCGCCACACGGCCTGGAGGCCGGTCCCGGTGGCCGAGGGCGCGGCGGAGACCGAGGGGGACCCGTCGGGCGTCTCCCCGCTCTCCCCGGTCTCGTCCGTCCCGCTCGGCTCGGGTGAGACCGCGCTCGGACTCACCTGCGCCACCGGTCCCTTGCCGTCCTCACCGTCACCGCTGCCGGCCGCGAACCACACCCCGCCGCCGATCACCACGAGCACCACGGCAGCGGCGGCGCCCACGATCAGCCCGGTACGCCGCTTCGGGGCCTGCGGAGGCGTTCCCGGGGCCTGCGGATGTGCTCCCGGGCCCTGCCGATGCGTTCCCGGGGCCTGCGGTGCCGGGTAGGTGCCGTACGGCGGGGGCGGGGGCTGCCGGGCGGTGTAGGGGTTGTCCTCCACGGGCTGCCCACCGTACGGATTCCCGAGCCCTGTCCCCGGCTGACCGTACGGCGGCTGGGCAGGCGGCTGGGCGCCGTACGGCTGCTGCGGCGGCCAGGGCGGCGGCTGTGACATGGAGGTCCTCCCCCGGACCGGCGACCTGCCGGCGCGGCCTCCTGTTCTACCAGCCGGTCCTGACCACCCGGCGGCCGAGGGCCGGGCGTTCAGGAAGCGGGGAGCCCGGCCACGGTCGCGGCCTCGCGGAGCACGCCCGCGAGCATCGGCATCGTCAGCCGGCCCGTGAAGGTGTTCCGCTGGCTCGGGTGGTAGGCGCCCAGCAGGTGCAGCTCCGGCCTGCGCGCGGTGGCGGGCAGGACGACGTGCGCGCCGTGGCCGAAGACGGGGCGTGGCCGGGGCAGTTGCCATCCGGCGTCGGCGAGCACCGGCAGCAGCGCCTGCCAGCCGAAGCCGCCGAGGGCCACCACGGCACGCAAACCCGGGCTCAGGAGGTCCAGTTCGGCCGCCAGCCAGGCCCGGCAGGTGTCGCGTTCGCCGGGAGTGGGCCTGTTGGCCGGGGGCGCGCAGTGCACGGGAGACGTGAGCCGTACGCCACGCAGGCTCAGCCCGTCCCCCGCGTGGACGGAGGTGGGCCGCGAGGCGAGGCCCACGGTGTGCAGGGCCGTGAAGAGGAAGTCGCCCGCCGCGTCGCCCGTGAACATCCGGCCGGTCCTGTTCCCGCCGTGCGCCGCGGGCGCGAGGCCGACGACCGCGACGGCTGCGTCCGGGGGCCCGAAGCCGGGGACGGGACGCCCCCAGTACTCCTGGTCCTGGAAGGCCGCGCGCTTCACCTGGGCGACCTCCTCCCGCCAGGCGACCAGCCGGGGGCAGGCCCGGCACCCCGTGAGCCGCGCGTCCAGCTCGGCGAGCCCGGCGCACCGGGGAGCGTGGTGGGCCGGGAAGCCCGGGTCTCCGGGCCCCGGCACCTGACCTGCCGCCGTCGTCGCGTCCATGCCTCCACGCTACGGCCCGGCCCCGGATCCGCCGGTCCGGCGCCGACGTGTGCGGCCTTCGGCGGCCTGCGCGCGCGGTGCCCGCCGGTGGTTCCGGCTCATGCCGCCGACGTAGCCGCCCGGTCCGGGCCCCGATGCGGCACACTGGACGTTTGGCCGTTCACGGCCGTCCCCGGCGGCGGATCCCAGCAGCAGGGCAGAAGCAGAACAGAAAGGGCTGACGCGCGTGCCCGGACCCCTCATCGTCCAGAGTGACAAGACGCTGCTCCTCGAAGTCGACCACGACCAGGCGGAGGCCTGCCGTCGTGCCATCGCGCCCTTCGCCGAGCTGGAGCGTGCGCCCGAGCACATCCACACCTACCGGGTCACCCCGCTGGGCCTGTGGAACGCCCGCGCGGCCGGGCACGACGCCGAGCAGGTCGTCGACGCCCTCGTGGAGTACTCCCGTTACCCCGTGCCGCACGCGCTCCTCGTCGACATCGCCGAGACGATGGCGCGGTACGGCCGCCTCACCCTGTCCAAGCACCCGGTGCACGGACTCGTCCTGACCTCCAACGACCGTCCGGTGCTGGAGGAGATCCTCCGCTCGAAGAAGGTCCAGCCGCTGGTCGGGGCCCGCATCGACCCGGACACCGTGGCCGTGCACCCCTCCGAACGCGGGCAGATCAAGCAGACGCTGCTGAAGCTGGGCTGGCCGGCCGAGGACCTCGCCGGATACGTCGACGGCGAGGCGCACCCGATCGATCTCGACCAGGACGGCTGGGCGCTGCGCCCGTACCAGCGGCAGGCCGTCGACGGCTTCTGGCACGGCGGCTCGGGTGTCGTCGTGCTCCCCTGCGGCGCCGGCAAGACCCTCGTCGGGGCCGGTGCGATGGCCGAGGCCAAGGCGACCACGCTGATCCTGGTCACCAACACGGTCTCGGCGCGGCAGTGGAAGCACGAGCTGGTGAAGCGGACCTCGCTGACCGAGGACGAGATCGGCGAGTACAGCGGTACGCGCAAGGAGATCCGGCCGGTCACGATCGCCACGTACCAGGTGCTGACCACCCGCCGTAAGGGGATCTACCCGCACCTGGAGCTGTTCGACTCCCGCGACTGGGGGCTCGTGATCTACGACGAGGTGCATCTGCTGCCCGCGCCCGTCTTCAAGTTCACCGCCGATCTCCAGGCCCGCCGCCGCCTCGGGCTCACCGCGACGCTCGTGCGCGAGGACGGCCGGGAGTCGGACGTCTTCTCGCTCATCGGGCCCAAGCGCTTCGACGCCCCGTGGAAGGAGATCGAGGCGCAGGGCTACATCGCGCCCGCCGACTGCGTCGAGGTCCGGGTGAATCTCACGGACACCGAACGCCTCGCGTACGCGACGGCCGAGGCCGAGGAGAAGTACCGGTTCTGCGCGACGACGGCGACGAAGCGGAAGGTCACCGAGGCGCTCGTACGCAAGCACCAGGGCGAGCAGACCCTCGTCATCGGGCAGTACATCGACCAGCTCGACGAGCTGGGTGAGCACCTGGACGCCCCGGTGATCAAGGGCGAGACGAGCAACGCGCAGCGCGAGAAGCTGTTCGAGGCGTTCCGCCAGGGTGAGATCAGCGTGCTGGTGGTGTCCAAGGTCGCGAACTTCTCGATCGACCTGCCGGAGGCGACGGTCGCCATCCAGGTGTCCGGGACGTTCGGTTCGCGCCAGGAGGAGGCGCAGCGGCTCGGCCGGGTGCTGCGGCCGAAGGCGGACGGGCACGAGGCCCGGTTCTACTCGGTGGTCGCGCGCGACACGATCGACCAGGACTTCGCGGCGCACCGCCAGCGGTTCCTGGCCGAGCAGGGGTACGCCTACCGGATCGTCGACGCGGACGAACTCCTGACGGAGAGCTGACCGCTCCGGGGTCCGGCGGAGGACGCGCCGGGCCGGGCACGGAGCCGGCCGGTCCGGGTTCAGCGGCGGCGGCGGACGAGGCCCGCCTCCTCCGCGTACTCACCGAGGACGGCCACACCGAACGCGGTGCGCACGAAGACCGACACGGCGCGCACCGCGTCCCCTGTGCGGTGGCTGTGCGGGTGACCGGAGGCCGCGGTCGCGCCGTGCGCGGGCCCGGTCCTGCGGGGGTCCAGATAGAGGGTGCTCATGCACTCCATGGTGCTCCGCCCGCCCGTACCCCGGCATCGGCCTGCGGGCGGAAGCGCGTGCACACGCGGGTATCCCGCAGGGCTGACGCCGTCCCCTACGGGACCGATGCCGCGTCCGGGCCGCGGCTCCCCTGCTCAGACGGTGACGACGATCTTCCCGACCTGATGGCCCTGCTCCAGGTACTCGTGCGCGGCCACGATGTCGTCGAGGCCGAACACCCGGTCGACGGTGGGTCGTAGCGGACGGGCCCGAAGGCCGGTAACCGGCAGCGGCGCCTACCGGGACGGGTCCGAAGACCGGTAGCCCGCAACGGCGCAGGACGGCGGGGACCACGATCTATTCGGTCGCCCCCCGCGGCGGGGGCCTATACAATCGCCGGTCTGCCCGCCTCCCGCACCGTGGTACCGGCCCGCCTCTCTGAGCGGCCGGCAGCCGGGGGAGCGCCGCCGACCGGACGGAAACCGGCCGACAGGAACCGCACGCGCCCACCCGCGTGCGCATCCGTGTGTGAACGTCCCCGAGCGGACCGGGCGGTGCGCCCTGTCCGCCGTCCTGCGTCGAAAAGCCGGAGGCAACACCGTGCCCGCGCACGAAGAATCAAGCAACCCACTGGTCAGGGAGCGGGCGCACCTCGCCGCGTCCCGTGCCGCGCTGCGCGCCATGCGCGAGGACGTGCAGGCGCTCGACATCCGTGACGTCACGGCGAACTGGGTCAACGCCGCCGTCCTGCAAGCCCAGATGGACGACCGCATCAAGGCGCTGGCCGACCTCTCCCACACCCCGCTGTTCTTCGGCCGCCTCGACTATTCGCACGTGGTCGGCGCCGAGAAGGCGGAGGGCTCGGAGGGAGAGCAGTTCTACATCGGGCGCCGACATGTCCACGACGCCCACGGCGATCCCATGGTCATCGACTGGCGCGCCCCCGTCTCCCAGCCGTTCTACCAGGCCTCCCGCACCAACCCCCTGGACGTCGACCGCCGGCGCCGCTTCGGTTACACGGGCGGCGAGCTGACCGCGTACGAGGACGAGCGCCTCACCGACCCGGCGGAGGAGGAGCAGACCAGCAAGCTCCTCCAGGCGGAGATCGAACGGCCCCGTGTCGGACCGATGCGCGACATCGTGGCGACGATCCAGCCGGAGCAGGACGAGATCGTCCGCGGCGACCTCGGCGGGACGGTCTGCGTGCAGGGCGGCCCCGGCACCGGGAAGACGGCCGTGGGCCTGCACCGTGTGGCCTTCCTCCTGTACGCGCACCGCGAGCGGCTGGCCCGTACGGGCACTCTCGTCATCGGCCCGAACCGTTCGTTCCTCCACTACATCGAGCAGGTGCTGCCCGCCCTCGGCGAGCTGGAGGTCAAGCAGGCCACCGTCGAGGACCTGGTGGCCGCACGCGTAGAGGTGCGCGGCACGGACGAGTCGGCCTCCGCCGTGGTCAAGGGCGACGCCCGCATGGCGGAGGTCCTGCGGCGGGCGATCCGCTCCCACGTCACACCCCCCACGGAGCCGGTCGTGGTGGTGCGTGGCTCCCGTCGCTGGCGGGTACCGGCGTACGAGGTCGAGGAGATGGTGAACGAGCTGCTGGCCCGCGACATGCGGTACGGCGCCGCCCACGAGGCCCTTCCGCAGCGCATCGCTCACGCCGTCCTCGTACGGATGGAGGAGGCGGGCGAGGCCCCGGACGACCGGGTGCAGAACTCGGTGGCGCGCAATCCCGCGGTGAAGGCGGCCGTTAAGGCGATCTGGCCGGCCGTGGACCCGGCGAAGCTCGTGCTGCGGCTCCTGACGGACGCGGACTTCCTCGCCACGCACGCGGAGGGACTCCTCACCGACGAGGAGCAGAAGCACGTGCTGATGGCCAAGCCCGCCCGCAGCGTGAAGTCGGCGAAGTGGACGGCGGCGGACGCGGTCCTGATCGACGAGGCGGCCGACCTCGTGGCCCGGACCCACTCGCTGGGCCATGTGGTCGTCGACGAGGCCCAGGATCTGTCCCCCATGCAGTACCGCGCGGTGGGGCGCCGCTGCTCGACCGGCTCGGCGACGGTGCTGGGCGACCTGGCGCAGGGGACGACGCCGTGGTCGACACAGAGCTGGGAGCAGGCGTTGTTCCATCTCGGCAAGGCGGACGCGGTGGTGGAGGAGCTGACGGCGGGCTTCCGCGTGCCGCGCGAGGTGATCGCCTACGCCTCCCGGCTGCTCCCTGCCATCTCCCCCGGTCTCGCCCCGGTGGAGTCGGTGCGTGAGACGCCCGGCTCGCTCTCGGTACGGCAGGTGACCGAGGCGGCCGCGCTGGACGCGGCCGTGGTCGCGGCGTGCGAGGAGTCGCTGCGCCACGAGGGCTCGACCGGCCTGATCGCCGCCGACGCCCGTATCCCCGCCCTGGCTGCGGCTCTCGCCGCGGCGGGCCACACGGTCCTCTCCCCGGGTGAGGAGACGACCGCCGACTCCCGGCTGACTCTCGTCCCGGCCTCGCTGGCGAAGGGCCTGGAGTACGACTACGTGGTCCTGGACGAACCGGCGGCCGTGGTCGACGGCGAGCCCGACGAGCGCACCGGTCTGCGCCGGCTGTACGTGGCGCTGACCCGCGCGGTCTCGGGCCTCGTGGTCCTTCACGCCGCGCCGCTGCCGGAGCAACTCGGCTAGCGGGCGCGCCCGCCTCCGAAGCGAACCGGAGATCCGGACTGGTCACGCCAGGTCAGGTCAGGTCAGGTCAGGCGGTCACCGCCGTGGTGGTGGCGACGGTGACCGCCACCACCACGGCCTGCATGGTGCGGATCGCCGTACGCACGTCTTCGCCCGCCCACTTCCGCCCACTTCCGCCCGCGACCGCCCGGCCCGCCGCCTGCCTGTCCCTCGCCGCTCCGGACTCGTCGTCCAGAGACGAGCGCCACACGCCACTCCCGTACGGCCATCTCAGCCCCCGAGCGCCACACGCCACTCCCGTACGGCCGCCTCGTCCACCGGGCCGTCCCAGCCGCCCGGCCGCGCCGCGCCCCCGATGTGGAAGGCCTCGATGCCCGCGGCGCGCAGGCGCGGCAGGTGGTCCAGGCGCAGGCCGCCGCCGACCATGATCTGCGGCTCGTAACCAGGCAGGTCCGAGCGTTCCGCCTCGGCCAGCAGGGTGTCCATCCCCGCGTCGACACCGTCGGGCGAGCCCGCGGTGAGGTAGGTGTCCAGCCCCGGCAGGTCCGCGAGGTGCTTGCGCAGCACGTCGCGGTCGGCCGCGCGGTCGATGGCGCGGTGGAAGGTCCAGTGGCAGCCGTTCACCTCGGCCACGAGCCGTTCGACGGCCACCAGGTCCGCGTGGCCGTCCTCGTCGAGGAACCCGAGGACGAACTCCTCGGCGCCCGCGGCGCGCATGGCGTGGGCCTTCTCCACCAGGACGCCGATGTCACCGGCGGCGAAGCCGTCCGTGACCCTGAGCATGACCCGCAGCGGGATGTCGACGGCGGCCCTGATCTCCAAGAAGGTCGCCACCGACGGGGTCAGGCCGTCGGCCGCCATGTCGGTGACCAGTTCGAGGCGGTCCGCACCACCCGCCTGCGCCGCGACCGCGTCCTCCGCGTCGAGGGCGATCACCTCCAGGACTGCACGGTTGCTCATGGTGTTCCATTCCCTCGGAGCGGCTACGGACTACAGGTCTAGTCCAATAACCAGACTACGGGCCTGCCCCCCGGCGCGCAGCTTCCCGGGGGAACGCATGCGTGAACATACGCGAGGCCGCGGCGGCATCCGCGGAACGGACACGCCGCGGCCTCATGGGTCACGGGGGTGGGACGTCAGGGCTGGATCGGCATCGACCAGCAGTTGGAGGAGGCCTTCTCGCCGGAGAGCCGGTCGGTCATCCAGGACACGGCGCTGCCCTGGTCGGTGAGGTAGGGGGCGAGGTGGTTGGTGAGGATCTTGTCGCCCAGGTCGGGCAGGTGCACAGCCTCGTACGTCACGCTCGCGCCCTTGCGGCACCAGTCCACCGCGAGCTGCCTCGCCTGCTTGTGGCCCACGATGTCGTCCTGGACGCCGGTCGCCAGCCGGACCGGGGTCGTCGGCTTCAGATTGCCGATGCGCTGCCGGTCCAGGACCGCCTGCAGCTTCGGCTCGGCCGCGATGATCTCGGCGAGGGACGCGCCGTCGGCCGTCCACTTCCTGGAGTTCGTGAACGCGTAGCCGAGGATCGCGTCGCCCACGCACATGGTCGAGATGTCCTTCAGGGCCGCCTTGCCGACGTCGTTGGTGTGCGCGTCGATCACCGGCCGGAGCGAGGGGTCGGTCTGGGCGAAGCCGTTGATGGACCAGCCCAGCGCCCCGGCCAGGGCGCTGCCGTCGATGCCCTTCATGACCTCGGTGAGGTCGGCGGGCGGCGCCCCCGCGTAGGTGCCCACCAGGTTGACGTCGGGGGCGTACGAGGGCTGGAGTTCGGCCGCCGACGCGCTGGCGCCACCGCCCTGGCTGTAGCCGTAGAGGCCGACCCGGGATTCGGGGGTGAGCGAGGTGCCGGCGACCGAACGGGCGGCGCGGGCCGCGTCCAGGAGGGCGTGGCCCTCGTCAACCCGGTTGACGTAGGTGTGGAGCCGGTCGGTGGCACCGAGGCCGGCGTAGTCGGTGACGACGACGGCGGCACCTGCGGCCAGGAAGCGGTAGACCGCGAGGTTGTCGTAGCCGATGGACACCGTGCCCGCGCCGATGATCAAAGGGTGCTGGAGCGAGAGCGAGGGGGCGCACTGGTCGCCCTGCCCCATCGTCCCCGAGGCCAGCGCGACCAGCGGGCGCGGGCCGCCGCCCTTCCAGGCGGCGGACGGCTCGATGTACGCACCGGTGACGGCGACCGGGCCGCCGCCCGCGTCGGTGGACTTGTACATCAGGCGCGTAGCGGTACCGGGCAGCCGACGGCCGTCCAGCCCGGGCAGGCTCAGCCCGAGGGGCAGCGGCTCCGTGCGGACGAGGGTTCCGTCGGTCGCGGGCAGCTGCGCGGGCGGGTTGTAGAAGGCGGGGATGGTCACACCCCGGGACACCACGGACTCCGACCCGGAGGACGAGGACGCGGCAGCCGAGGACGCGGCAGCCGAGGCGGGGAGGGCCGTTGAGGCCAGACAGGCCGCCGCAGCCACGGAAGCGGCGACGAGACGCCCCGCACGGCGTCCCCGCCGAAGGGGTTCCGGAACGTGGGGGGTGTTCTCGGTCGAGCTCGAACGGGTGGTCTTGCGCGGACTCACGGCTCACTCCTCGTTCTGCTCCGATGAAGGTGAGCGCAAGCTAGCACCGAGGAGTTACCCGAGGTAACTCATCGGTAAGTTACGCTTCGGTAACGTGAAATGGGAGGGCGGCCCGGCCCCCCGCACGCGCCCGCCCTCCAGCCCTTCACCGCGGCCGCCGCCCGATCTCGTCTCGGCCATCAGGTCGTCGGCCGTTCCCGTCACGCCCGCACGAATCTCACCGGTGTCCCCGGAACCGCCTGAGCCGCCCCGGCCAGCGCGGATTCCGCGACCACGCCGACCACCGGATAACCCCCCGTCGTCGGATGGTCGTTGAGGAACACCACGGGCAGCCCGTCAGGCGGCACCTGTACGGCGCCCAGCACCATTCCCTCGCTGGGCAGTTCACCGTCCCTGGCGCGCGCCAGGGCGGGACCTTCCGTACGCAGCCCGATGCGGTTGCTCCGCTCCGACACCCGGTAGGCGGCGCTCGTCAGCGTGCGCAGGGCGCCTTCCGTGAACCAGCCGTCACGCGGCCCCTGATGCAGGGGCAGCACCAGTTCGGCGGGCGCGCCCGGCCAGGGCACGGTGTCAGCGGCCGGCGCCCCGCGCGCGGGACCCAGCGGGAGCAGGTCGCCCTCGCGCAGCACCGGCGGGCCGAGTCCGGAGAGCAGATCGGCGGACCTGCTGCCGAGCACCGGCTCGGGCACCAGGCCGCCCGCGAACGCCAGATAGCCGCGCAGCCCGTGCACCGCGGGCCCCGCCTCCAGGACCGCCCCGGGCGGTACGCGCACGGGCGCGCCCCAGGCGACCGGGCGGCCGTCCACGGTCACCCGGCACCCCGCGCCCCCGACGACGGCGAGCACGGCCCGGTCGCCCGTGACCCGGACCGCGCACCCGGTGAGCATGGTCTCCAGGACCGCGGCGTCACGCGCGTTGCCGACGAGCCGGTTGGCCAGCCGCCGGGCGGGCCCGTCCAGGGCCCCCGCCCGGGGTACGCCGAGGTGCGCCCAGCCGCTGCGTCCCTCGTCCTGCACGGTGGTCAGGGCGCCCGCCCGGACCACTTCGATCCCCGCGCTCACCCACGCACCTCCGCCGCCACGAAGCGCACCCGGGCCCCGGGGCCGAGCAGTGCGGCCGGTTCGCGTGCCGGGTCCCACAGGGTGTCGGGCGCGGGCATCCGCCCGATGAGCTGCCAGCCGCCGGGCGACGGCCGTGGATAGACCCCGGTGTACGGCCCGGCCAGAGCCAGCGCCCCGGCCGGCACCCGGGTCCTGGGCGTGGCACGGCGCGGCACGCTCAGATGACCGGGCAGGCCGGTGAGGTATCCGAACCCGGGGGCGAAACCGCAGAAGGCCACCCGGAACTCCGTACGCGCGTGGATGCGCGGCACCTCCTCGACGGCGACGCCCCACGCCTCGGCCACGTCGGTGAGGTCCGGGCCGTCGTAGACGACGGGTATCTCGACGGCCTCGCCCGCCCCACGGCTCAGCGGCGGTACGGTCCACGACTTCAGCCGCGCCGCGAGCGTGCGGTCCTCGACCCCGTCCAGGAGCACCGTCCGGGCGCCGGGGACGATCTCGGCCACGGCAGGGAGCTCGCCGGCGGCCCGGCGGCGCAGCAGCTCCGCGTGGAGGGCCTCGGCGTCCTCGCCCGAGGCAAGTTCGACCAGGAGGGCGCGGGGTCCGGCCTTCAGCACGCGTATGCCGCTCTCGCGGTCCGAGGCCCCGGCGCCGCTCACGCGAACGCCCGTACGCGGACGCCGGCTTCCTCCAGCGCCGTGCGGACCCTCAGGGCGAGCGCCGCGGCACCGGGGGTGTCGCCGTGGACACAGAGGGAACGCGCCCTGACGTCTATCCGGCTCCCGTCCACCCCGGTCACGGCGCCGTCGACCGCCATCCCGACGCTGCGGCGTACGACTTCGTCCGCGTCGTGCACCACCGCGCCCGGTTCACCGCGCGGGACGAGCGTGCCCTGCGGGGTGTACGCACGGTCGGCGAAGGCCTCCTCGACGGCGGTCAGGCCCGCCGCCTCCGCCTGGGCCAGCAGCCGCGACCCGGGCAGCCCGAGCACAGCCGGGCGGCCTCCCGCGAGCAGCACCCCCTCGACGACGGCGGCGGCCTGCTCCTCGTCCCGGACGACGCGGTTGTAGAGGGCGCCGTGCGGTTTCACATACGAGACGGACGCGCCGGCCGCCTCGGCGAAGACCCGCAGGGCCCCGATCTGGTAGGCGATCTCGGCCGTGAGCTCGGACGCCGGTACGTCCATGGCGCGGCGCCCGAAGCCGGCGAGGTCGCGGTAGGACACCTGCGCCCCGATGCGCACACCCCGCTCCGCCGCCGTGTCGCAGACCCTGCGCATCACGGAGGCGTCGCCCGCGTGGAAACCGCAGGCCACGTTGGCGCTGGTGACACAGGTCAGCAGCGCCTCGTCCTCGGTGAGGGTCCAGCGTCCGAACCCTTCACCCAGGTCCGCGTTGAGATCGATGAGGTACGTGGATTCAGCCGGTTCCGTCACGGCCGCACGCTAACGACTGGCCACCCCGCCCGACAAGGCGCGACCGGCTCTACAGTCGCTGCATGACCGATGCCACCGCGCTCCGTGTCCGCTGGCAGGACGCCCTCGTCGCCGCCAGGGGCGGCGCACCGGGCCCCGACCCCCTGCCGTACGCCGACAATCTCCTGGACCGCTGGGCCGAGCCCCAGCGGCGGTACCACACCACCGCCCATCTGGCGCAGGTCCTGGACCGGGTCGACACCCTGGCCGGCCATGCCGCCGACCCGGACCTGGTGCGCCTTGCCGTCTGGTTCCACGACGCGGTCTACCGCCCCGACCGCACCGAGAACGAGGAGCGCAGCGCCGCACTCGCCGAGCGGGCCCTGCCCGAGGCGGGTCTCCCCGACACGGCGACGGCCGAGGTCGCCCGGCTGGTCCGGCTCACCGTCACCCACGACCCCGCGGACGGTGACACCAACGGCGAGGTGCTGTGCGACGCGGACCTCGCCATCCTCGCCGCGGCCCCGAAGGAGTACGCGGCCTACGCGGCGCAGGTCCGGGAGGAGTACGGCTTCGTCCCCGACGACGCCTTCCGCGAGGGACGGTCTGCGGTGCTGCGGCAGCTGCTGGAACTGCCGAGGCTGTTCCGTACGCCCTACGGCGCGGCGGAGTGGGAGCCGAGGGCCCGGCAGAACCTGACGACCGAGCTGGACCTCCTCAGCCACTGAGCGCGACCCCGCGCTGAACGCCACCACCGAATCGCTGCCGGATCGGCTCGCGCACCCACTGAACCACTGCCCCACCGCCCCTCTCACCCAGTGAGACGCGGGAATGACCGGACAACGGCCACTGTTGGGCACTGTCATGCCCGACTCTGCCTCCAGCCGCCGCATGCCGCTGGCCGTCTACATCCTCGGCCTCTCGGTCTTCGCCCTCGGTACCAGTGAGTTCATGCTGTCCGGGCTGCTGCCGCCCATCGCTGCCGACATGGACGTGTCGATCCCGAAGGCCGGACTGCTGATATCCGCCTTCGCGATCGGCATGGTGATCGGCGCCCCCCTGCTCGCCGTCGCGACCCTGCGGCTGCCACGCCGCACGACCCTCATCGCGCTGATCTCGGTCTTCGGGCTGGGGCAGATCGCGGGCGCGCTGGCGCCGACGTACGAGGTGCTGTTCGTCTCCCGGGTGGTGAGTGCGCTGGCGTGCGCCGGTTTCTGGGCGGTCGGCGCGGCCGTGGCCATCGCGATGGTGCCGGTGAACGCGCGTGCCAGGGCGATGGCCGTGATGATCGGCGGACTGTCGATCGCCAACGTGCTGGGCGTGCCGCTCGGCGCGTTCCTCGGCGAGAGCTTCGGCTGGCGCTCGGCGTTCTGGGCGGTCGGCGCGGCGTCCGCCGTGGCCCTGGTAGGTGTCGTCACCCGCATCCCGCGTATCCCGCTGCCGGACGAGAAGCCGCAGCTCAAGCGGGAGCTGGCGATCTACAAGGACCGCCAGGTGTGGCTGTCGATCGTGATCACCGCGCTTGCCGCGGGCGGGGTGTTCTGCGCGTTCAGCTATCTCGCGCCGCTGCTGACGGACGTGGCGGGGCTGAGCTCGGGCTGGGTGCCGTGGGTGCTCGCGCTCTTCGGTGCGGGCGCGCTGATCGGTACGACGATCGGCGGCCGGGTCGCGGACGCGCACCTCTTCGGGGTGCTGCTGAGCGGCATCGCCGCCTCGACCGTCTTCCTGGTGGCGCTGGCCCTGTTCGCGTCGAACCAGGTCGCGGTGGTGGGCCTGGCGTTCCTGCTCGGGCTGTCCGCGTTCTACACGGCTCCGGCGCTCAACGCCCGGATGTTCAACGTGGCGGGCGCGGCCCCCACGCTGGCCGGGGCGACGACCACGGCCGCGTTCAACCTGGGCAACACGAGCGGCCCGTGGCTGGGCGGCACGGTGATCGACGCGGACTTCGGCTTCCAGGCCACCGCCTGGGCGGGCGCCGCGATGCTGGTGGTCGGACTGGCGGCCGTGACGGTCTCCCTGCGGCTGCGCGGCGACGGCACGCCCTCCCGGCGGATCGCCGCGAGCGCGCAGGCGCCCGTCAGCGCGGAGCAGGCCGCCCCTTCGGCCTCCGCAGCCCCGCCTCAGTGAGCAGGCGCACGATCTCCTTCGACCCGACCTCACGCGCACCGGCGCGCACCGCGTCCGCGTATCGCACCTCGGGCACGTCGTAGTGGTCGCGCTCGAAGGCCCGGGGCGGGCAGCCGATCATGGCGGCGAAGGCGTGCAGTTCCTCGAAGGACACGTCGCTGACCAGGTGGGACCACATGCGCCCGTGCCCCGGCCAGGTCGGCGGGTCGATATAGACGGTCACCGGCCGAGCACCCGTGCCAGCGAGCCCACCGGTGCGACGGACACCGTCGCCTTCGTACAGACCCAGTGCGGATCGGGACCGAGCTCCGGCTCGACGTCCAGCGCGTGCGGCCCCTCCTCCGTACACACGGGGCACAGGGGCCAGCGGCCGTACGGCTCCAGCAGGGCGTCCTGGACGTCCTGTGCCACCAGTCCCGTGACGAAGGACACGCCCTCGGGCCACTGCTCGACCCACCACCGCCGGTGGGTCACCGCGTCCTCGACCATCGAGACGATCGTGGCCTCGGCGACGTCACCCGCGACGAGGTCGGCCATCACCAGCGCACGCGCGGTGTGCAGTGCCTGTTCCAGGCGGTTCAACTCCATGCCCCCATTGTCTCCCGCCTTCGGCGGCTCCTGACGTGATCCTTCAGAGGTAGGGACCAAAGGGGGGTTGACGAGGTTTCGTCGTGAAAATATCTTTCATGTGTGACCAATGACGTGAAGGAAAGTTTCAGCGCGGACTCGCCGCCCGCACCCGCCGCCCTGGCCGCCAAGGTGCGGACCCTTGCGCCCTCCATGACCCGCTCGATGCAGCTGGTCGCCGAGGCGGTCGCGGGTGACCCCGCCGGGTGCGCCGCCCTCACCGTCACCGGTCTCGCCGAGCTCACCGGCACCAGCGAGGCGACCGTCGTCCGCACCGCCCGCCTCCTCGGCTATCCCGGCTACCGGGATCTGCGCCTCGCGCTCGCCGGGCTCGCCGCGCACCAGCAGTCCGGCCGGGCGCCCGCCGTCACCGCCGACATCGCGGTCGACGACCCGATCGCGGACGTCGTCGCGAAGCTGGCCTACGACGAGCAGCAGACCCTCGCCGACACCGCCGCAGGTCTCGACACGGTGCAGCTCGGGGCCGCGGTCGCCGCCGCATCGACCGCCCGCCGCATCGACATCTACGGCGTCGGGGCGTCCTCGCTCGTCGGTCAGGACCTGGCGCAGAAGCTGCTCCGCATCGGTCTGATAGCCCACGCCCACATGGATCCGCACCTCGCCGTGACCAACGCGGTGCAGCTCCGCTCCGGTGATGTGGCCATCGCGATCACCCACTCCGGCTCCACGGGCGATGTCATCGAGCCCCTCCGCGTCGCCTTCGACCGCGGCGCGACCACGATCGCGATCACGGGCCGCCCCGACGGACCGGTCTCGCAGTACGCCGACCACCTGCTGACCACCTCCACCGCCCGGGAGAGCGAGCTGCGGCCCGCCGCCATGTCGAGCCGCACGAGCCAGCTCCTCGTCGTGGACTGCCTGTTCATAGGCGTCGCCCAGCGCACGTACGAGACGGCCGCACCGGCCCTCTCCGCGTCGTACGAGGCGCTCGCCCACCGCCACACCCCGCGCAGCCGCTGACCCGGCCCGCACCCACAGCCCCGCACCCACAGCCCCGCACCCGCAGAGCCGTACGAGCACGAGAAAGCAGAGCCGCTGTCCATGTCCTCCACCACCGACGCCGACGCCGCCACCCCCGGCGGCTACGGCGAACTGCGCGCCGAGCTCGCCACCCTCACCACCGAGGCGTTCCGGCCGGAGCTCGCCGAGATCGACCAGCTGCCCACCCAGGAGATAGCCCGCATCATGAACGGCGAGGACACCACCGTCCCCGCCGCCGTCGCGGAGAAGCTGCCCCAGATCTCCGCCGCGATCGACGCCACCGCCGAGCGCATGGCGCGCGGCGGCCGGCTGATCTACGCGGGCGCGGGCACGGCGGGCCGCCTCGGCGTGCTCGACGCCAGCGAGTGCCCTCCCACCTTCAACACGGACCCGTCCGAGGTCGTCGGCCTGATCGCGGGCGGCCCGTCCGCCATGGTCAAGGCCGTCGAGGGCGCCGAGGACAGCAAGGAGCTGGCCGCGGCCGATCTGGACGAACTGGGCCTCACCGCCGAGGACACCGTGGTCGGGATCTCCGCCTCCGGCCGCACTCCGTATGCCATCGGGGCCGTCGAGCACGCCCGCGCGCAGGGCGCGCTCACCATCGGCCTCTCCTGCAACGCCGACTCCGCGCTCGCCGCCGCCGCCGAACACGGCCTGGAGATCGTGGTGGGCCCCGAGCTGCTCACCGGTTCCACCCGCCTCAAGGCGGGCACGGCGCAGAAGCTCGTCCTGAACATGCTCTCGACGATCACGATGATCCGGCTCGGCAAGACGTACGGGAACCTCATGGTCGACGTACGCGCGTCCAACGAGAAGCTGCGTGCCCGCTCCCGCCGGATCGTCTCCCTCGCCACCGGCGCCTCCGACGAGGAGATCGAGGTGGCGCTCGCCGCCACCGACGGTGAGGTGAAGAACGCCATCCTCACCATCCTCGGCGGGGTCGACGGCCCCACCGCCGCCACGCTCCTGGCCGATTCCCACGGCCACCTCCGCGCCGCCCTCGCGGCCGTCCGCACCACCTGACGCACCACTCCCCGCACAGCAAGGCACCACGCACCATGGCTACTGAAGACAAGAACCGCGCCACCGCCGCCGCGATCCTGCCGCTTGTCGGTGGCGCCGCGAACGTCAGCTCGATCGCCCACTGCATGACCCGGCTCCGCCTGGGCCTGCACGACCGCTCCCTCGTCGACGACGAGGCCCTGAAGGCGGTCCCCGCCGTCAT
The DNA here is from genome assembly GCF_040611875.1 of Streptomyces sp. NPDC006516. Taxonomy (NCBI): domain Bacteria; kingdom Bacillati; phylum Actinomycetota; class Actinomycetes; order Kitasatosporales; family Streptomycetaceae; genus Streptomyces; species Streptomyces sp. NPDC006516. The sequence goes on along the minus strand of NZ_JBEXPD010000002.1, from coordinate 159,271 downwards.
GGGCGTGGTCGAGGACGACACCTACCAGATCGTCCTCGGCCCGGGCACCGTCGCCCGGGTCACCCCGGAGTTCGAGCAGCTGGTCGAGGAGGGCCGCGCGTCCGAGGCCCCCGCCGTCCACACCGCCGAGGAGCTGGCCGGCAAGGGCGCGGCGCTGAAGGCACAGCAGAAGGCGAAGAACGCCACCCCCTTCAAGCTCTTCCTGCGCAAGATCGCGAACATCTTCGTCCCGCTGATCCCCGCCCTGATCGGCTGCGGCATCATCGCCGGCCTCAACGGCCTGCTGGTGAACCTCGGCTGGCTCACCTCCGTCACCCCCGCCCTGGCGGCGATGGCCTCCGGCTTCATGGCCCTGATCGCGGTCTTCGTGGGCTACAACACCGCGAAGGAGTTCGGCGGCACACCGATCCTCGGCGGTGCGGTCGCGGCGATCATCGTCTTCCCCGGCGTCGCGAACATCGACGCCTTCGGCCAGACCCTCTCTCCCGGCCAGGGCGGCGTCCTCGGCGCGCTCGGTGCGGCGGTCCTCGCGGTGTACGTCGAGAAGTGGTGCCGCCGCTGGGTGCCCGAGGCGCTGGACGTCCTCGTCACCCCGACGCTCACGGTGCTGATCTCCGGCCTCGTCACGATCTTCGGCCTGATGTACGTGGCCGGTGAGGTCTCCTCCGCCATCGGTACCTTCGCCGACTGGCTGCTCTCCACGGGTGGCGCGGGCGCGGGCTTCCTGCTCGGCGGCTTCTTCCTGCCCCTGGTGATGCTGGGCCTGCACCAGGCCCTGATCCCGATCCACACGACCCTGATCGAACAGCAGGGCTTCACGGTCCTGCTCCCGATCCTCGCCATGGCCGGTGCCGGCCAGGTCGGCGCGGCGGCCGCGGTCTACCTCCGCCTCCCGCGCAACGAGTCGATCCGCAAGACCATCAGGTCCGCCATGCCCGCAGGCCTCCTTGGCGTCGGCGAACCCCTGATCTACGGCGTCTCACTCCCGCTGGGCCGCCCGTTCGTCACGGCCTGTGTGGGCGGCGCGTTCGGCGGCGGCTTCGTGGGCCTGTTCAACCAGCTCGGCGACTCGGTCGGCTCGACCGCCATCGGCCCGTCCGGCTGGGCGCTGTTCCCGCTCCTGGACGGCAACCACGGCCTCGGCTCCACGATCGCCGTCTACGCGGGCGGCCTGCTCGTCGGCTATGTGGCCGGCTTCGTCGCCACGTACTTCTTCGGCTTCAGCAAGGCGCTGCTGACGGAGTTCAACGTCTCCCAGGAACCCGTCCCCTCCACGGTGGCCGCCACCGGACCGGCCGCCGCGTCGGGCGGCACCTCGGCGAAGGAACCCGCAGGGGTCTGAGCGAACGCCTGTTCGTGTTCGTGCGGTCACGGAAAGTCCTAGAAATTTTCCTCACGAACACGTGTGTGTAGGAAAAGGATCGCCGGGCACCAGAGGTCTCGGAGGTTGATAACAATGGTTCCCCTGCTTCTCGTTCTTCTGCTCGCCCTGATCCTTTTCGGTGCCGGTTTCGCACTCAAGGCACTCTGGTGGATCGCCGTGATCGTACTTGTGGTCTGGCTTATCGGGTTCTTCGTCCGCCCGGCGGCCAGCGGTGGTAAGCGCGGCCGGTGGTACCGCTGGTAAACAACTTGACGACCAGCAATAAACGCGGGTGGCGCAGGGCTTTCGAGCCCTGCGCCACCCGCGTTTTCCGCATTTCTCCGAAAGTCCCATGTGTGGACCGAAAAAGCCGGGGCAACCGATGAGTGAGCGGCGAAAAGCCCCCTCACAAGGGGGATTTGCCGCGCCGAATGAACCGTCGAGGAAGGAGCCAGATATGAGTGACAACCTGTGGGGCTACCAGCCTACGAGCGGGCACACCGCGGGCGCCGACCTGACCGGATTCTCGGTCGAGGCGACGGACGGAAGCATCGGCAAGGTCGACAAGCACTCCGACGAGGTGGGCTCCGCCTACATCGTCGTCGACACCGGTGTCTGGATCTTCGGAAAGAGCGTCCTGCTCCCGGCAGGCACGGTCAAGGGGATCGACACGGAGCACCGGACGATATTCGTCGACCTGACCAAGGACCAGATCAAGGACTCCCCGGAGTTCGACAAGCACAAGCATGCGGGTGACCCGGGCTATCACGCCCAGGTCGGCACCTATTACGACAGCTACCGCATCTGAGTACGCGACGCACGCGCACAGAGGCGGGGTCGGCTTCCATCAAGGAGCCGGCCCCGCCGCCATGTGTGCGCTGTGTGTGCCCGGTGCGCTCAGGCCGGGAAATCCGCCGTGGGCAGGGTGACGTCGAAGGGCTCCGGCAGCACGAGCGGCTTTCCGAAGGGCACGGGGTCGGAGCGCTTGTACGTCCCGTCCTCGTTCGGCTCGGTGAACAGCGTCGCCATCGCACCGCGTGTGTCGAACCTGTCCAGCAGCAGATACATCGGGACCCCGGCCCGCGCATACGCGTGGTACTTCTTCGTCCTGTCCTCCCGGGCGTTCCCCTTGGAGGTGATCTCGACGATCAGAAGTCCCTCGGACGCGTCCAGTGGGTCGCTGGTCTCCGGGTCGGCGGCCGCGATCAGCTCTCTCGGCATCACCACCAGGTCCGGGACGTACAGCTTGTCGAGAGGCGCGACGTGCACACCGAGCGTCTGGTAGATCCCCAGCTCATCAGGGAGGCCCCGGTACAGAACACGCTGCACCATCTCGGCGATGCCGTTGTGGTGCGCGTGAGGCGGCGGTACCAAGACGATCTGCCCTTCGTCGATCTCGGCGCGCCACCCCTCGGGCACGTCCAGTTCCTGCCAGGTGCGCAGCAGGTAGTCCCACGGGCGGCCTTCAGAGCCCTGATCGCTTTCGACCATCGCGGCGGTCATCGCAGGTTCCTCCTCCTGTGGCCGTGCGTGGGAGCGTAGATCGACTTCTTCACGGCAGTCCGCCGCTTCACCTCAGCGTCCCACGATCGTGTGACGCTCGCAGGGACCTCTCCGCAGGTGTCCCTGCGGGCTCGGCGCCAGGCCGGCCGAGGAACCGGCCCCCGGCTCCCCCGCATCTCACACCCCAGACGTTGATCTTCGACCGGTGGGCAGGACCCCGGGCAGCGACAGGCGGGCAGACATGACGAACGGCCGGGCGGGTGCCGACGGCCCACACTCAGCGGCCCCGGGCGAGGAGCGGCCGGCCGAAGAGGCGTGCGGGCCGCGACGCGGTGTCGTCCGCACGGCGCTCGCCGTCATGCGCCGCGACGGCGGCCGACTCCACGGCCGGGCGGCCCGCGTCGCCGGCCTGGTCACCCTGGGCGGACTGCTGCTGGCCGTCGTGGGATTCGTCGTCGCCTGGCCCGAGTTCACCGCGATGCGCCAGGGCGCGATACAGGCCCGTATCGACGAGGATTCCTACGCCCCCGACGGCAGCCGCGTGAACACCCTGTGGCTCATCCTCCTCGCCTGCCTCCCGTTCCTCATCCTCCTGCTCCACCTCGGATGCGCCGCGATCCAGACCGCCGCCGTCCGGGCGCACGGCCGCTTCCGCGCGGTCCTGGGCGTGTACGCCCTGCGCGGAGTGTGCGTGTGGGTGCCGGTGGTGCTCGGTGTCCTGGTGGAGGAGACGTTCACCACCACCCTGTTCAGGGAACACACGGTGATCGTGCCGAAGTGGGAGCACCCCGACCTGTTCGTCCTCCTGCGCTACGGTCCGCCTCTGCTGGGCGTACTGACCGCGCTGGTGCTCCGGCTCAGCTGGACCCTGGCCCCGGCAGTCGCGGCGACGGAGGGGCTCGCCCCCGTGGCCGCGCTGCGACGCTCCTGGTCCCTGGTGTGGGGCGGGGCAGCCGCCTGGTTCCGCACCGTGGCCGTCGCGCTCCCCCTGGGTGGGATCACCGTCGCCGTCTGTCTGTTGCTCCATCAGGCCGCCCGGCCCCTGCGCGCCGGCACGGTCTCGCTCTTCCTGGACCGGGGCCCGGACAACACCTACGCCGCGTACGTCGCCGGGCTCCTCGTCCCGATCGCCGTCGCCCTGCTGCTCACAGGTGCCCTGACGCTGCCACCGGCGCACACCACCTTCGCGGCACTCCACCAGCGGCTCGTCGCGGACCGGGAGCGGCGGACGGCGGTCACGGCGGCCTCCCGGTCCTGACTCCGCCGGCACGGCCCCGTCAGGGCAGCCGCCCCTCGCGGTTGATCTCCGTCACCCGCGCCCGGAGGACGAGTCCCGGCGGGGCGGGCCTGACGGCCTCCGGCGGGCAGTCCCACTCCGGGCCGCCACCCGGCGGACGCAGCTGCACGTACGGGCCGACGCGGCCCATCACCCGGCCCACCCTGCCGTCACGTCCGTCCATGGCGAACGTCCCGGGCTCCGGCCTACACGGCTCCAGGCCTTCAACTGTCATGTGCCGCCGCCGCTTCCAGCTGTGCGCTCAGCCGCAGTGCCGTCTCGATCGAGCACCGGCCGAGATCGACGAGCGGGCTGGGCTCGTTCCCCGCGCAGGACACCGGGTCGATGCGCAGCGACGGCAGCTTCACACCGACCCCCGCGAGACCCGCCCGCAGCCGCGCCACCGCATCCTCCGCCGCCCGCACTCTGCCCGCCGCCTCTTTGCGCCGTTCCGTAGCCGTCATCATGATCTTCCCCATTTCCACGCTGAGTAGTGACTATGCCTACTCAGCGTGGCCAATTCGTCGCTACCGTGGAAGAGGTGCAGTTCCAACATCCGCACGTGTGCCACTGGGAGACGCCTTGCCCGGACCCAAGAAGCTCGATCCCTCCTCCTCGCCCCGCGCCCTCCTGGGCGCCGAACTCCGCCACCGCAGGGAGGCGGCGGGCCTCTCGCAGGAGGATCTGGGCACCCCGCTCTTCGTCAGCGGCTCCTTCGTCGGCCAACTCGAATCCGGCACCCGGCGCATGCAGTTGGACCAGGCCCAGAAGCTGGACGAGGTACTGGGCGCGGACGGCTTCTTCGTACGGAACTGCGCGGCCCTGAAGAAGTCGAAGTACCCGGACCACTTCGCGGAGGCGGCGGAGGCGGAACGCCTGGCGATCGCGATCCGGGAGTACGCACCTCTGCTGATCCCCGGGCTGTTGCAGACCGAGGCGTACGCGCGGGCGGTGTTCCGGGCGGGTCGCCCGACAGCCACCGAAGAACTCATCGATGAATTGGTGGCGGCACGGCTGGAGCGAGCGCAGCTCCTCACCAATCCAACCGAGCCCATGTTGTGGGTGGTGCTCGACGAAGCTGTACTCCGCCGAGTCGTTGGCGGACAGCTCGTGATGGCTGAGGCACTGCGCCACGTCTGCAACCTCGCGCGACAGCACAGGATCATCCTTCAGGTCCTGCCATTCTCTGCGGGCGGGCATGCCGCAATGGGTGGAGGTCTCAAGCTGATGGCGTTCGCGGACGCTCCGCCGCTCGCCTACCTGGACAGCCTCGGGTCAGGGCAGCTCCTGGACGAACCACTGACGGTCCACGCACATGAACTGAACTACGATCTGTTGGTGGCCAGCGCGCTATCCCCAGGTGCGTCCCTGGCTCTGGTCCAGTCCGTGGCGGAGGATGAGGCTCATGAAGATCAGCAGCTCTGACTACGACCTCTCCGCTGCCACGTGGCGCAAGTCGTCGTACAGCGACGCAAGCGGCGGCAACTGCCTCGAGGTCGCCACCTGGCGCAAGTCCACCTACAGCGGTGGCAGTGGCGGCGACTGCCTCGAAGTCGCCGACGGCCTCCCCCACATCGTCCCCGTCCGCGACTCCAAGATGACGGACGGCCCGGCGCTCGTGTTCCGGGCGGCAGCCTGGTCCGCGTTCGTCGCCGGCCTCAAGCGGCCGTAGCCGCCCCGCGTCCCGCCGAGGAGGCGTTTCCGTGGCAGAGCTGGAGGGACTCCGCGGTCGACCCGCCGGCCGTGGCCGCGTACGGCGGGCCTGCCGAGCGGCTCCTGATGGTCGCCGCGCACGCCTGGGACCTGCGCGGCGCACAGGCGGTCGGCCTCGGCACCGCCTACGTCGCCCACCCCGCGGGGACCCACCCACCGCGACGGACCGGTTCGACCTGCACGCGCACGGCCTGGCCGACCTGGCGGGGCCACTGGAGTCGGCTTGAGGCTGCCCGGCTGGGCACGTCACACCACCCGCACCACATGCTTCCCCCGCACACCCCCCGCCTCCAGCGCCCGGTGGGCGGCGGCGATGTCGGAGAGTTCGTGGACGGTGTCCACGACGGGGCGGATGGCGCCGCTCTCCACGTAGGTGGCCAGCTTCGCGAAGAGGTCGTGCTTCGGGTTCCCGCTGAAGAAGCGGACCCGGCGCGGTCCGTGGACGGTGGAGGCGAGCAGACAGGAGAGGCTCGCGGCCGGATGGTCGATGTCGAAGGCGATCGAGACCATGCGTCCGCCGGGAGCCAGGAGCCGCCGGAAGGCCCGGTGTTCGGTGCCGACCGTGTCCAGGACGACGTCGAAGGGGCCCAGGTCGTCAGGGACCGTGGTCCTGTAGTCGAATGCCGCGTCGGCTCCCAGCTCCCGTACGAAGTCGAGGTTCTTCCCGCCGGCCAGCCCGGTCACCTGGGCCCCCAGCGCCTTGCCGAGCTGTACGGCGACACTGCCCACCCCTCCGGCGGCGCCGCGCACGAGCAGGCGCTCGCCCGCCTTCAGACGGGCCTTGGTCTCCAGCGCGGTGATGGCTGTCGTCCCGGCGGGCAGCGACGCGGCCTCGACGAGCGAGACGTTCGCCGGTGCGTAGGAGAGCTGACGGGGCCGGACCGCGACGTACTCCGCGGCGCTGCCGAACCTGCGCCCCAGGAGGCCCCACACCCGATCCCCCTCGTGCAGCCCCTTCACCCCGCCGTCCACGCGGGCGATCTCCCCCGCGAAGTCCATTCCCGTACGCAGGGGGAAACGGCTGCCCGTCACCAGGCGGGCGCGTCCGGCCCGGCCGTACAGCTCACCGCCGTTGACGCTCAGCGCGTGGACACGGACCAACACCTCGCCCGGTCGGAGTTCCGGGACGGGGACCCGGGCTTCGTACAGCACCTCGGGAGGGCCGTAGCTGTCGTGGAGCGCTGCGCGCATGTCGTCCATACGTCCCACGCTAAACGGGTAAGTGGATGGCACCGTCCATTTGAAGCGAAGTGAGAAACATGCCTGATCAGACCTCTCGGAAAGCCTCCGGGACACTGCGCTCCGATGCCCGGGAGAACCGCGAGCGCATCCTCGTCGCGGCCCGCGAGGCGTACGCCCTCCATGGGATCGACGTGCCCATGGCGGCGATCGCCCGGCGTGCGAAGGTCGGGGTGGCCACGCTCTACCGGCGCTTCCCGACACGCGCCGCGCTGGTGTCCGAGGCCTTCGCCGAACAGCTCGCCCACTGCGTGGGTGTCCTGCACGAAGGGCTGGCCGATCCGGACCCGTGGCGCGGGTTCTGCTCCGTCGTCGAGGACGTCTGCATGATGCAGGCGACGGAGCGGGGCTTCACCCAGGCGTTCCTCTCCCAGTTCCCGGACCACGCCGAGTACGCCGTGGAGCGTGACCGCGCCGAGGAGGGCCTGGCCCTGCTGATCCGGCGGGCCAAGGAGAGCGGGCGACTGCGCCCGGACTTCGACCTGCGGGACTTCACGCTGCTGATCCTGGCCAACAGCGGGGCCATCGCGGGGGCCGGCGACGACGCACCCGCCGCGTCCCGGAGGCTCGTCGGCTATCTCCTCCAGTCCTTCCGCGCCGAGGCGGCAGCCCCTCTGCCGCCCCCCGCACCGCTCGGACTCGACCGGATGTCCTCGTAGGATCCGCGCCGCCGCACGATGCGGCGCGGGCCCCGTGGCGCAGTTCCAAGGCGAGCCTGCGTCTCGTGGCCGTCATCAGGAAGCAGCAGCGAAAGAAGGCGTCGTGGGCGAGGAGGCTGACCCCCGGAGCTCAAGTCCTGGAGTCCGAGCGCTCTTTCAGAGGATCGGTTGGGAGGGCCTTTTCCCGCCCGCCCTCCCCTCCTCACCACGAACGACTGACGTTTCGTGACCGACTTGCCACGGATCGTGACGACGCTCTAGCGTGCGCAATGACACAGAACGACCCCCGCCGGTGCGCCAACACCGGACAGGGGTCTGACCACCTAGATCGAAAGCCCCGACCTAAATGACTGTCACCCAGCTTAGTGCCGCCCCCTCGCCCCAGCACGGACGCACGCACCCCATGGCCAACCCGGGCTACGGCAAGCGATCCGCCCCGGACCAGCGCCCCCGAGCCGCTGACGATTTCGGGCATCTGCCACCGCGCGAGGCCGCCATCGCGTCGTACATCGACCGACTGCCGGACGGGTCCGACATCTCCGTGAAGACGCTGGCGAAGATCCTCCCGTACGGGCAGTGCGCCCTGCGGACCGCGCTCAACAGGCTCCAGGCAGCCGGGCATCTGCGCCGGGGCAGCGAGTGCGTCGCCACCGACGAGGTGATGCTCTGGGTGACCCGCACGTTCTTCTCACGGACCGCGCGGGACGACGAGTGGTGGGCCGCGTTCGCCCGGGGTGACGTGCCCCCGGAGACGCCCCGCCGGCCCTCACGCTCCCGGGCGTTCGTGCTGCTGGCCGCCCTGGGGCGTACCGCAGCCGCCCTGAGCCTGTCGGCGGCGGAGTGCGCGAGCCTGGAGCCGCAGGTCGCCGAGTGGTTCGAGCGGGGCGCGACGGACGCCGAGCTGCTGCACGCCCTGACCGACGGGCTCCCCGTGCCCGTGCATCACGCGGCCTCACTGATCCGCAGGCGGCTGGCCGACAAGCTGCCGCCGCACCGCCCGGCCCCGGAGAGGCGGACGGCGCTGCTCACGCTGGAATGCGGGGAGTGCCGCGCGCCAGGCAGCCCCGAGGCCCTGGCGGGCGGACTCTGCGCGGGGTGCCGGGGCGAAGCCGCCCATGAGCCCACAGGTCCGCACGGCGCCGTACCCACCGACGGGGTGCAGGAGCGGATGGCCTCGGTTCGGGCGGGCCTGGTGCCCCGCTCGGACAGGACGGCGTGGGCCCGGGGCCGTCGCTGAGCCCAGCCGGGAGGAAACCCTCAGCCCTCCCCGCCCTCACCCTCATCATCGGCGTCGTCATCGGCGTACGGATCGTGGAGGACGACGGGATCTACATCCTCGACGCCCCGCTGAAGGTCAACTCGGAACCGCAGTCGGTCGAGCACCCTTCGCCCAACGGAGCCTGCACGCCGGCCCAGGCGCAGATCGACTTCCGGCCCCTCGTCAGCAGCGACGACATCGCGCGGTGGCCGCTGAGCACGGAGCACGCGAGCTGGACGCCGAAGCAGATGGGGACGCCTACATGGAGTCCTACACGCAGGGCGACTACAGCTGCCCCGCAACATCGCGGGCGAGAACAAGACCTGCGTCATGGGCGGCGTCGACTTCTCCAAGTCCCCCAAGCGCAACATCCCCCGGGTCCACTTCGACCTGGAACACCCACGCCTGGACAAGGACACGGACGTACGACGCCGGCCCCCGGGATTTCTCCCGGGGGCCGGCGTCGTACGCGTACTACGGGTGCAGCCGAGGCTGCGTGGAGCTCCGATCCGAGGATCAGAAGTCCATGTCACCGCCCGGCATGCCGCCCGGAGCGGCCGCGGAGGCCTTCTCCGGCTTGTCGGCGATGACGGCCTCGGTGGTGAGGAAGAGCGCGGCGATGGACGCGGCGTTCTGCAGGGCGGAGCGCGTGACCTTCGCCGGGTCGATGATGCCCTCGGCGATCATGTCGACGTACTCGCCGGTCGCGGCGTTGAGGCCGTGACCGATCGGCAGGTTGCGCACCTTCTCGACGACGACTCCACCCTCGAGACCACCGTTGACGGCGATCTGCTTGAGCGGGGCCTCCAGCGCGAGCTTCACGGCGTTGGCGCCCGTGGCCTCGTCACCGGTCAGGTCGAGCTTCTCGAAGACGGCCGAGGCCTGGAGCAGAGCCACGCCACCACCGGCGACGATGCCCTCCTCGACGGCGGCCTTGGCGTTGCGCACCGCGTCCTCGATGCGGTGCTTGCGCTCCTTGAGCTCCACCTCGGTGGCGGCGCCGGCCTTGATGACGGCCACGCCGCCGGCCAGCTTCGCGAGGCGCTCCTGGAGCTTCTCGCGGTCGTAGTCCGAGTCGGAGTTCTCGATCTCGGCACGGATCTGCTTGACGCGACCCTGAACCTGGTCGCTGTCGCCGCCACCGTCGACGATGGTCGTCTCGTCCTTGGTGATGACGACCTTGCGGGCGGTGCCGAGCAGGTCCAGGCCGGCGTTCTCCAGCTTGAGACCGACCTCCTCGGAGATGACGGTGCCACCGGTGAGGATGGCGATGTCGCCGAGCATGGCCTTGCGGCGGTCACCGAAGCCCGGAGCCTTGACGGCGACGGACTTGAAGGTGCCACGGATCTTGTTGACGACCAGCGTCGACAGAGCCTCGCCCTCGACGTCCTCCGCGATGATCAGCAGGGGCTTGCCCGACTGCATGACCTTCTCCAGCAGCGGAAGGAGGTCCTTCACGTTGCTGATCTTGGAGTTGACGATCAGGATGTACGGGTCGTCGAAGGACGACTCCATGCGCTCCATGTCGGTGGCGAAGTACGCCGAGATGTAGCCCTTGTCGAAGCGCATACCCTCGGTGAGCTCCAGCTCCAGACCGAAGGTCTGGGACTCCTCGACGGTGATGACGCCTTCCTTGCCGACCTTGTCCATCGCCTCGGCGATCTTGGCGCCGATCTCGGTGTCGGCAGCGGAGATGGAGGCGGTCGAAGCGATCTGCTCCTTGGTCTCCACGTCCTTCGCCTGCTCCAGCAGAGCGGCGGAGACGGCCTCGACGGCCTTCTCGATGCCCCGCTTGAGGGCCATCGGGTTGGCACCGGCGGCGACGTTGCGCAGGCCCTCGCGGACGAGCGCCTGGGCGAGAACGGTTGCGGTGGTCGTACCGTCGCCGGCGACGTCGTCCGTCTTCTTGGCGACCTCCTTGACCAGCTCCGCACCGATCTTCTCGTACGGGTCCTCGAGCTCGATCTCCTTGGCGATGGAAACACCATCGTTGGTGATCGTGGGCGCGCCCCACTTCTTCTCGAGGACGACGTTACGGCCCTTGGGGCCGAGGGTGACCTTGACGGCGTCGGCGAGCTGGTTCATCCCGCGCTCGAGACCGCGCCGTGCCTCCTCGTCGAACGCGATGATCTTGGCCATGTGAAGTGGTCCTCCCGGACAGGGGTGGATTTCTCCGGACCGAGAGGCGCCCGCGACGGACGGCCAGCGTGCTCACCGGTTCCTTGCCCCGGCAAGCGTGCGGGCCTCACCGGCCCGGTCCTAAGTTCTGTCACTCTCACCTGGAGAGTGCTAACGCCAATGATTAGCACTCGACCCCTGCGAGTGCAAGCGTGTCTCTCCCGTTGTGGACAACCGCGGGGACCCTGAGCGGTGCACGGGGACGCACGCGGGGCCCGTACCCCGGTGGGAGTACGGGCCCCGCGTGTGTGAGTAGCGTCGTTGGCCGACCGCGCCGAGCTCAGCCGACGGCGAGCTTGACCATGTCCGCCTGCGGCCCCTTCTGGCCCTGCGAGATCTCGAATTCAACTCGCTGACCCTCTTCGAGGGTGCGGTACCCGTCCATCTGGATCGCGCTGTAGTGGACGAAAACATCCGCACCACCGTCGACCGCGATGAAGCCGTACCCCTTCTCCGCGTTGAACCACTTGACGGTGCCCTGAGCCATGCCTAACTCCCCTATTACTGGCCCTTGCACGAGCGCCGCACTTCGCGGGCCCGGGTCAGAACTCACCCTCCGACAGGAGAGGGTGGCGTGCGCCGGAACGCGTCGACCGCGGCCGAATGTATCTGCCCAACTGCCCTCTGCAACAGGTCAATCGGACGAGAATTCTGGGCACACGTGAACGCCCGGAAGGGGGGATTTCGTGAGGATCCTGGGCAACTCGGGCCTGACAAAGGCCACTTATGGCGCAAGGAGCTCACGTACTTTGGCTGCTTCTTGACGCGGCCGGGCGCATTCTCATATGCGGGTGGCACGGGCGGCAGCGGGGGCTTCCCCAACTGTACCGTGCTCAACCATGCAGAATGGCCCCCTCCGCTTCTCTCGCGGAGGGGGCCACCCCGGTCACACATCGCAGTCGGGACCCCCGGCCCCGGTCCGTCAGCCTCCGGCGACGGCCGGGATGATCGAGACGCCGGCGCCGTCCGGCGTGGCCGCGTCCAGACCGCCCTCGAAGCGCACGTCGTCGTCGTTGACGTAGACGTTGACGAAGCGGCGCAGCTTGCCCTGGTCGTCCAGGACACGGGCACCGATCCCCGGGTGGTTCTGCTCCAGGGACGCGATGACCTCGGAGAGGGTCGCCCCCTCCGCCGGGACCTCGGCCTGACCGCCCGTGTAGGTGCGGAGGATGGTGGGGATACGGACCTTGACGCTCATGTGGGTGCCTTCCTTCGGTCTCGGGTGGTCAGTTGGCGGCGGCGAGGCCGGCGTCCCGGAACGCGTCCAGGCTGGGCCGGATCGTCGCCGACAGGCCGGTCGTGGGAGCGACCGCGTCGAGCGTCTTCAGGCCGTCACCGGTGTTGAGGACGACGGTGGTGAGGGACGGGTCGAGCAGGCCGGCGTCGATCAGCTTCTTCGTCACACCGACCGTCACCCCGCCCGCGGTCTCCGCGAAGATGCCCTCGGTGCGGGCCAGCAGCTTGATCGCGTCCACGACCTGCTCGTCGTTCACGTCCTCCACGGCGCCGCCGGTGCGCCGGGCGATGTCCAGGACGTACGGGCCGTCGGCCGGGTTGCCGATCGCCAGCGACTTGGCGATGGTGTTCGGCTTCTGGGGCCGGACGACGTCGTGGCCCGCCTTGAAGGCGGTGGAGACCGGGGAGCAGCCCTCGGCCTGGGCACCGAAGATCTTGTACGGCTTGTCCTCGACGAGGCCGAGCTTGATCAGCTCCTGGAGACCCTTGTCGATCTTCGTGAGCTGGGAGCCGGACGCGATCGGGATGACGAGCTGGTCGGGCAGCTGCCAGCCGAGCTGCTCGCAGATCTCGTACGCCAGGGTCTTGGAGCCCTCGCCGTAGTACGGCCGCAGGTTGACGTTGACGAAGCCCCAGCCCTCGCCGAGGGGGTCCCCGATGAGTTCCGAGCAGAAGCGGTTGACGTCGTCGTAATTGCCCTCGATGCCGACCAGTTCGCCGCCGTACACCGCGGCCATGACGACCTTGCCCTGCTCCAGGTCGTGCGGGATGAACACGCAGGAGCGGAAGCCGGCGCGGGCCGCGGCGGCACCCACCGCACCGGCGAGGTTGCCGGTGGAGGAGCAGGAGAGCGTGGTGAAACCGAAGGCGCGGGCGGCCTCGACGGCGATCGCGACGACACGGTCCTTGAAGGAGTGCGTCGGGTTGCCGGAGTCGTCCTTGACGTACAGACCGCCGGTCACGCCCAGCTCGCGGGCGAGGTTGTCGGCCTTGACCAGCTTCGTGAAGCCGGGGTTGATGTTGGGCTTGTCCGCGACATCGGAGGGGACGGGCAGCAGCGGCGCGTAGCGCCAGATGTTGTTCGGACCCTCGGCAATGCGCTTCTTCAGCTCTTCGGGGGAGCCGCTCGGCAGGTCGTACGCCACTTCGAGCGGCCCGAAACAGGACGCGCAGGCGAAAATCGGACCGAGCTCGAAACGCTCGCCGCATTCGCGGCAGGAAAGCGCGGCGGCGGGACCGAGGTCCACGGCGGAAGAATTGATGTCGGCTGCAACTGTCTGCACGGCCATGATGGCGGAGGCCCTTTCTCCTCATCTTCCTCGCGGCGTATTTCGCCACAAGACGGAATTGGCACCTTCCCCACCGTGACCTCGCGGTCGGCAGGAGGGTTGCCGGGACTTCAACGGGCCGTTCCCTCAGTCCCTCTGGATGAGCGCTATGGCACCGGACCAGTGGGTCCGGGCGTTTATCCGCGGACCGACCCCGAGATGCGAGGGTCCTCCGCGTTGTTCAAGACTGTAACCGAAGCACCGGACGATCGAGGTAGTCGTCCGAACCGCGAGATGGATCACATACAGGGAGTACCGACCGTGCTGGAAGAGGTGGAATGTTGGCTGACCAGGCGTTCCTGGTCCGCCGCCGACCGCCCGCTCGACCGTCTCACGGCGGCGCGGGCGAGCAATCCGCACCGCTCCCGCGTCAGCGTCGTCCTGCCCGCGCTGAACGAGGAGGCGACGGTCGGCGCGATCGTCGAGGAGATCCGGCGCGAGCTGATGGAGAAGGTCCGGCTGGTCGACGAGCTGGTGGTGATCGACTCCGGTTCCACCGACGGCACCGCCGATGCCGCCCGCCGGGCCGGCGCCCGGGTCGTGCACCGGGACTCCGTACTCCCCCGGATACCCGCCGTCCCCGGCAAGGGCGAAGTGCTGTGGCGGTCACTGCTGGTGACCAGCGGGGAGATCGTCTGCTTCGTCGACGCCGACCTCAAGGACTTCTCGGCGGACTTCGTCTCCGGCACCGTCGGCCCCCTGCTGACCGACCCCACGGTGCACTTCGTCAAGGCGATGTACGACCGCCCGCTCGGCGAAGCCGCAGGCCAGGGCGGCCGGGTCACTGAACTGGTGGCACGCCCCCTGCTCAACCTGCACTGGCCGAGCCTGTCCGGCTTCGTCCAGCCGCTGGGCGGCGAATACGCCGTGCGGCGCTCACTGCTGGAGCAGCTCCCCTTCCCGGTCGGTTACGGAGTGGAGCTGGGCCTGCTCGTGGACGCGCTGCACACGGTGGGCCTGGACGCACTGGCCCAGGTCGACGTCGGCGTACGCAAACACCGCCACCAGGACGGCCAGGCCCTCGGCAGGATGGCCGCCACGATCTACCGCACGGCGCAGCAGCGGCTCTCCCGTGGACCCCTCGTACGGCCCGAGATCACCCAGTTCGAGCGGGGGCCCGGCGGATTCGTCGCGCACACCCATGCGGTGGACACGCAGGAGAGGCCGCCGATGCGGGAGATCGCGGAGTACGCCTCACGCAACGCGGCGTAACGGTTCTTCGTGAGCCACTCCGCACACACATCACGTTTGGAGGGTTCCCGAACGGGCTAGGTTCGGGTACATGGTCTCCGAGCACGCTGCCCAGGTACTCGTCGCGTCCAACCGCGGCCCCGTGTCGTACGCACTGCGGGAGGACGGCACGCTCGAATCGAAGCGGGGCGGCGGCGGGCTCGTCTCCGGCCTCAGCGCCGTCGACGACAAGCTGTGGGTGTGCGCCGCCCTCAGCGACGGTGACCGCGAGGCCGTCCGGCGCGGCGTGTCCGAACCCGGCGTCCGGATGCTCGACATCGACGCGGGGGTCCACGCCGACGCGTACAACGGCATCGCGAACTCCGTGCTCTGGTTCGTCCATCACATGATCTACCAGACGCCTGTGGAGCCCGTCTTCGACGCGGAGTTCCGGCGGCAGTGGGCCTCCTACGAGACGTACAACCGGGCCTTCGCCGAGGCGCTCGCCGACGAGGCGGCCGAGGGCGCCGCAGTCCTGGTGCAGGACTACCACCTCTCGCTGGTCCCCGGCATACTGCGCGAGCTGCGCCCCGACCTGCGGATCGGGCACTTCTCGCACACCCCCTGGGCCCCCGTCGACTACTTCCGGCTGCTGCCCGACGACATCGGCGAGCAGTTGCTGAAGGGCATCCTGGGCGCCGACCGGGCCGCCTTCCTGACCCGGCGCTGGGCGGACGCCTTCATCAGCTGCTGCACGGAGATCCTCGGCGGCACGGGCCGCACCCGGATCGGGGCGCACGGGCTCGGCGCCGACGCCGACTTCCTGCGCCGCCGCTCCCACGAGGCTGACGTGGACGAGCGCATGGAGCTCCTCCGGGAGCAGGTGGGCGCGGACCGGCGCACGATCGTGCGGGTGGACCGCACCGAGCTCTCCAAGAACATCGTCCGGGGGCTGCACGCCTACCGGGCGCTGCTGGAGGAGCGGCCCGAATGGCGCGGACGCGTGGTCCACGTCGCCTTCGCCTACCCCTCCCGACAGGACCTCGCGGTCTACCGCGACTACACGGCGGAGGTGCAGCGGGTCGCCGACGCCGTGAACGCGGAGTACGGCACGCCCGACTGGACCCCGGTCCTGCTCCACGTCGACGACGACTTCGCCCGCTCCCTGGCCGCCTACCGGCTGGCGGACGTCGCCCTGGTCAACCCGATCCGAGACGGCATGAACCTCGTCGCCAAGGAGGTGCCCGTCGTCTCCGACAACGGCTGCGCACTGGTGCTGTCCCGTGAGGCGGGGGCCTACGAGGAGCTCGGCGACGACGCGATCGTCGTCAACCCGTACGACGTGTCGGCGACGGCCGCCGCCCTGCACGAGGCGCTGACGATGGACCACGACGAGCGCAGCGCCCGCACGAAGCGCCTCGCCGCCGCCTCGACCGCGCTGCCTCCGCAGCGGTGGTTCCTGGAGCAGCTGGACGCGCTGCGCGGATAGGGCCTCCCGAACGGCTTCCCGTCCGCCGGCCCTCCCCGGCCCCCGCTCCCCGTGGGCCGGGCGGACGTACGGGACGACCCCGTCCCGTCGTCGCGCCGCGTCGGCTCGTCCCGCTGTTCAGGACATCAGTCGGAATCCGGCCGGAGATGCCGGGCCAGGCTCCCCAGGAGATCCGCCACCGCCGCGGGACCGGACAGCAACAGGTCGGCCCGGTCGCCGAGTTCGGGTACCTCGGTGCCGCTGCACACGAGAAGTCCGGCCAGGCCCTGGGTGCGGAGCCTCTCCACAGCGGTGTAGGCGGCGAGGTCGCCGAGGTCGTCGCCTGCGTACAGCACGGTCTCGGCGCCCACCGCCCTCACGTACTCCTCCAACGCCACGCCCTTGTCCACGCCCGGGGGGCGCAGCTCCAGGACCAGGCGGCCCGGTTCGACGATCAGGCCGTGACGGGCGGCCAGGTCGGCCAGCGGGGTGCGCAGGGATTCGAAGGCGGCCTGGGGGTCGGCGGCGCGGCGGGTGTGCACGGCCACCGCCCTGCCGCCCTTCTCCTCGACCCAGGTGCCGCTGTCCGTCCCGGCGCCCCGCTCGTCCAGCACCGCGGGGAGCTCGGCCCGGACGGCCTCGACGCCGGGGTGCGGAGCAGGGGCGCTGACGGCCCCGGTGACGGCGTCCCAGCGTTCGGCACCGTAGTGCCCGAGGACGACGAGGTGATCCAGGCCCGGCGCACCCGCGAAGCCGCCGAACCGCACGGCGGTGCCGGCCGGACGGCCGGTGATCACGGCGACGCCGGCGACCTGCGGTGCGAGCGCGGAGAGAGCCGGGACGACGTCCGGGTGGGCACGGGACTGCTCCGGGTCCGGGACGATGTCGGCGAGCGTGCCGTCGAAGTCCAGCGCGACCACCGCGCGGGAGGGACGGGCGAGGAGTGCGGCGAGGCCTTCGCGGCCGGCCTGGGTGGACGGGGTCGGGAGGGGATGTGCCGGATTGCCCATGCGGGTGAGCGTAGCGGCCGGTCCACGGCGCCGCGCGGCTTCCCCCCGGGCTACGGCGCCGTCCGCCCCCGCTCAGCGGCGCCCGCGTCGCGCGTCCCGCACGCGGCGGAGGCGGTTCACCGTCACCGGGTCCTCCTCCAGCGCGCGGCGGTCGTCCAGGAGCGCGTTGAGCAGCTGGTAGTAGCGCACCGGCGAGATCCCCAGCTGCTCCCTGACCGCCCGCTCCTTCGCGCCGGGGCCCGGCCAGGAGCGCCGCTCCAGCGCCAGCACCGCGCGCTCCTGCCCGGAGAGCGGGGCAGGCGCATCGGGGACCTCGGCATCGGTCCCGGCGGGGCCGGGCTCTTCGGGGTCGTCGGGGTGGGCGGTCATATCAACCAACCTACCTACTTCGTGCTGTCCGCCTGCCGGGCCTCTGCCGCGATCTCCGTGAGCACGCCCTCGGGACTGCCCCCGGGCTCGACCGCGGAGCCGATCTTCTCCTTGATCGTCTCGCTGGCCTGCGCCCACGACGTCTTTCCGAACGGGTAGAGCTGGGAGTTCGGCAGTGCCGAAAGGAACTCGTGCAGCGAGGCGTGCTTGCTGTCGGCCTCCATCGCGGCGGACGCGCTGCTGGTCACCGGCAGGAGGTCGTACCGGTCGGCGAAGGCCAGCACGTTCTCGTCCTTGTAGGTGAAGTCGAGGAACTTGCCTATCTCGGTCCGGTGGCCGTTCTGCTTGAAGCCCATCATCCAGTCGGCCACACCCATCGAGCCCTTGGTCGGCCCGTCGATCCCGGGCAGCGGGACCATGCCCACCTGGACGCCCTTCTTCTCGGCCTCCTGCATGAGCGTCGGGTGGCCGTTCAGCATGCCGACCTCTCCGTCGGTGAACGCCTCGAACGCCTTCGCCCGGTCGAGCTTCCCCGGTGCGACGGGGCCGGTGAGCCCCTTGCCGACGAGGTGGTCCTTCAGCCACTGGAACGTGGCGATGTTGGCCGCCGAGTCGATGTCGTAGTTGCCGACCTCGTCGGTGTAGTTGCCGCCCCCGCTGAGCATCCACATCAGGGTCTCGGCCTGGGACTCCTCCTGGCCGAGCGGCAGGGCGAAGGGGTAGGTCACGCCCTTCCGGTCCAGCGCGGCTGCGTCGCTCTCGATGTCGTCCCAGGTCTGCGGCGCCCCGAGGCCCGCCTTGGCGAAGAGCCCCTTGTTGTAGAAGAGCAGCCGGGTGCTGGCCACGAACGGCAGGCCGTAGAGGTTGCCGTCGACCTCACCCGCGGCGGTCAGGGAAGGCAGGAAGTTGGACCCCGTCCGGATGGCGATCATCTCGTCGGAGGTGTAGAGCTTGCCTGCCGCCGCGTAGTCGGCGTACGCCCCGATCTGAGCGATGTCGGGAGCGTTGCCCGCCTTCACCATCTCGGCGACCTCGCGGTCGACGTCCTTCCAGGAGTAGACGCTCACGTCCACCTTGATGCCGGGGTTCTCCTTCTCGAACTTCCCGGCGACGTCGTCCCAGTACTTCTCGGAGCTGCTCTCGGCGTCGCTTCCGTAGTCCGCCGCGACCAGCTTCAGAGTGACGTCCCCACCTCCGGTGTCCGTCCCGCACCCTGACAACGTTGCCGTCAATCCGAGTGCGGCCACCACCGCGGTCAGTCCCACAAAGCGCCGCTGCACAGCCCGTCCATCCCTACATCTGCCGACTGCCGTCGCCGGGCGACGGAGCCACGTTCCGCCCCGCGTTCACCCACGGAGGTCTACACCACCGGTGCATCCGTCCGGCAATCTAGCAGGGCCGTTTTGTATGGGTGGTCAACAAACCGCGATAGTGGACTAGACCTTTTAGGGGTCGGCGGGCGAAACTGTCTCCCGTGAGACACGTCATCGCCCTCGATGTGGGCGGCACAGGGATGAAGGCCGCACTGGTCGGGGCCGACGGAACGCTGCTCCACGAGGCGCGCCGGGCCACCGGCAGGGAGCGCGGGGCGGCTGCCGTCGTGGAGACGATCCTCGACTTCGCCGCCGACCTGCACGCATACGGCACGGAGCACCTGGGAGAAGGCGCGGCAGCCGCCGGAGTCGCCGTGCCCGGCATCGTCGACGCGGAACGCGGAATCGCCGTCTACGCCGCCAACCTGGGCTGGAGCGACGTCCCGCTGCGCGAGCTGATCGGCGAACGGCTCGGCGGCATACCCGTCGCGCTCGGCCACGACGTCCGCACGGGCGGGCTCGCCGAGGGACGGATCGGCGCGGGCAAGGGCGCGGACCGCTTCCTCTTCGTGCCGCTGGGCACAGGGATCGCAGGCGCCATCGGCATCGCGGGCACCATCGAGGCGGGTGCTCACGGTTACGCCGGCGAGATCGGCCACATCGTGGTCAGGCCGGACGGCCCGGACTGCGGGTGCGGACAGCGCGGCTGTCTGGAGACGCTCGCCTCGGCCGCCGCCGTGTCCCGGGCCTGGGCCGCCGCGTCGGGCGACCCCGAGGCGGACGCCGCGGACTGTGCGAAGGCCGTGGTCTCGGGCGACCCCGCCGCACTGCGCGTGTGGCAGGACGCCGTCGGGGCACTGGCCGCAGGGCTGGTCACCGCGCTCACCCTGCTGGACCCCCGCACGCTCATCATCGGTGGCGGTCTCGCCGAGGCAGGGGAAACCTTGTTCACACCACTGCGTGCGGCCGTAGAGGAACGGGTCACGTTCCAGAAGCTGCCTCACATCGTCCCGGCGGCCCTCGGGGACACCGCCGGATGCCTGGGCGCAGGGCTGCTCGCCTGGGATCTACTCTCCACGGAGGTATCCGCCTGATGGCCGGACGCGCAGACAGCACAGTTCTCGCAGGTGCCCGGGTGGTGCTTCCGACCGGGACCGTCGAGAACGGCCGGGTGATCGTCGAGGGCGACCGGATCGCCGGCAGCACGACGGACGGCGCCCGGACGCTCGACCTGACGGGCCACTGGGTGGTCCCCGGCTTCGTGGACATCCACAACCACGGAGGCGGCGGCGCCTCCTTCGCCACCGGCACCGCCGACGACGTCCTCACCGGCGCGCGGGCCCACCGCGAGCACGGCACGACGACCGTCGTCGCCTCCACCGTCACCGGCGACATGGACTTCCTGGCCCGCCAGGCCGGCCTGCTCTCCGAGCTGGTCGAGCAGGGCGAGCTCGCCGGGATCCACTTCGAGGGCCCCTTCATCTCCCCGTGCCGCAAGGGGGCCCACAGCGAGGGGCTGCTCCGCGACCCCGACCCCGCCGAGGTCCGCAAGCTCCTCGACGCGGCACGCGGCACCGCGAAGATGGTCACCCTCGCCACCGAACTCCCCGGCGGCATCGAGTCGGTACGGCTGCTCGCCGAGCACGGGGTGATCGCCGCCGTCGGCCACACGGACGCGACGTACGAGCAGACCGTCGAGGCGATCGAGGCGGGCGCGACCGTCGCCACACACCTCTTCAACGCGATGCCCGCCCTCGGCCACCGCGCCCCCGGACCGATCGCGGCCCTCCTGGAGGACGAGCGGGTCACCGTCGAGCTGATCAACGACGGCACCCACCTGCACCCCGCCGCCCTGGAGCTCGCCTACCACCACGCGGGCGCCGACCGGGTCGCGCTGATCACGGACGCCATGGACGCGGCCGGAGCGGGTGACGGCCACTACGAGCTCGGACCCCTGGCCGTCGAGGTCAAGGAGGGCGTCGCACGCCTCGTCGAGGGCGGGTCGATCGCAGGCTCCACCCTCACCCTGGACACCGCTTTCCGCCGGGCCGTGACGATCGACAAGATCCCCGTCGAGGACGTCGTACGCTCCATCTCCGCGAACCCGGCCCGGCTCCTCGGCCTGTACGACAGGGTCGGCTCGCTGGACCCGGGCAAGGACGCCGACCTCGTCGTCCTGGACGCGGACTTCACGCTCAAGGGCGTCATGCGCCGCGGCGAGTGGGTCGTGGAACCCCACCTCGGCTGACGGCCCGCCACGCGCGCCCGGCCGGCTGTTGAACACGTAACGAAGAGACGGCGGTTGTCCCGGACCCCTGGGAGGGCCGCCGCCTCTTTGGCATGATCACCAAGGCAGTGCCGCAGGGAGACGGCGCGCGGGAGCGGACTACCAAGGAACCGGGGGCCGGTACAGGTGATACTGACCGTCACGCTGAACACGGCACTCGACCTGACCTACGCCGTCCCCGCCCTCGTCCCGCACACCGGTCACCGCGTCACCGCGGTGACCGAACGCCCCGGCGGCAAGGGCGTCAACGTGGCCCGGGTGCTCGCCGCGCTCGGCCACGACACCGTCGTCACCGGCTTCGCGGGTGGCGCCACCGGAGCCCTCCTGCGCCAGCTGCTCGGCGCGCTCCCCCACGGCCCCGCCGACGCCCTCGTCCCCGTCGCCGGAAACACCCGCCGCACCCTCGCCGTCGTCGACCGGTCCACCGGCGACACGACGCAGCTCAACGAGCCCGGCCCGCACATAACCGCCGACGAGTGGGCGGCCTTCCTGCGGACGTACGGGGAACTCCTCCCCGGGGCCGAGGCCGTAGCCCTGTGCGGCAGCCTGCCGCCCGGCATCCACGTCGGCGCGTACGCGGAACTGATCCGGCTCGCCCGCTCCGCCGGTGTGCCCGTGCTCCTGGACACCGGTGGCGAACCCCTGCGCCGCGGCATCGCCGCCCGCCCCGACCTCGTCAAGCCGAACGCCGAGGAACTCGCCGCACTCACCGGCGCCCGCGAGCCCCTGCGCGCCACCCGTGACGCCCGTCGCCGCGGCGCGCACAGCGTCGTGGCCTCGCTGGGAGCGGAAGGGCTCCTCGCCGTCACCCCGGAGGGCATCTGGCGCGCGGCACCGCCCTCCGCCGTGCGGGGCAACCCGACGGGAGCGGGGGACTCCGCCGTGGCCGGACTGCTCTCCGCCCTCACCGAGGGACTGGGCTGGCGGGACCGGCTGGTCCGTGCGGTGGCCCTGTCGACGGCGACCGTACTGGCCCCGGCGGCCGGGGAGTTCGACCGTGCCGCCTACGAGGACCTGCTGAACCGGGTCGCCGTCGAAGAGCACACCCCGGCCGCCTGAACGACCCGGGAAACACCGCGTCCCGGCTCGCTGGGCGAGGCCGGGACGACGGCGGTGCTGGATTCAGCGGTGGTGGGTCAGTCCTTGACGTGGCCCGACTTCAGCGACAGCTGGTCGAGATTGGCGTCACACGAGTCGCCCTCGTTGCACGACAGCATCAGCGAGTTCGACCCCTTCTTCAGCTCGACCCAGGCGTACGTCCGCGTCCAGCCCTTCTCCAGGTCGCCCTCCGCGGCCTGCGCGAAGTTCTTCATGTTGATGGAGCGGGGGTCCTGGTCGTTGACCGTCAGCGACGTCTTCGCGTCCTTGCCCGGCACGCCGTACGTCACGAACAGCGTGTACGCGCCGTCCTTGGGCACATCGACCGTCCAGGTGGCCGACCGGCCGACCTCGTTGAGGCTGATGTACTGACCGTTGGCGCTCTTGGCACCCTTGACGGTGTTGTCCAGCGAGGCCGTGCCCCCGAGCGTCAGCGTCGCGGCGTCCTGCTCGGGCAGGTCCACGGGCTCCTGGGACGCGTCGGCGGACTTCTCCGGCTTCGGGGACTCCTCGACCTCGTCGGCGGGACCCGCCGACGAGCCGGCCTCGTCCTTCTTGCCCTCGCTGTCGTCGCCCGTCATCAGCGCGGCGCCGATACCGATGAGCACCACCGCGACCACGGCGACGGCCGCGATCAGCAGCGCCTTGGTGTTGGGACCACCACGGCCGGAACCGGAGCCCCTGCCGCCGCCGTATCCCACGGAGCCGGACTGCGCGGTCGGCGCACCGCCCGGATAGGTCTCCGGGGCCGCGTACTGCGGGTTCGGCCGACCGTACTGCTGGGGCTGCTGACCGTACTGCGGCGGAGCCTGCTGGCCGTACGCCTGCTGCGGCGGGACCTGTCCGTACTGGCGCTCGCCGACCGTCCGCACCTGGTTGTACGACGTTCTGGGCACGCCGGGCTGAGCTGCCGGACCCGGGTAGCCGTAGCCGCCCTGCCCGGGGGGCTGTGCGCCCGCCGCCTGCCCGTCCGCGTACAGATAGCCGAACGGATCGTCGTCCTCGGGCTTGCTCGCGCCGTTGTTCCCGGCCGTCATCCCTGGGTCACTCCTCACCATGTCGCCAGCCGTCGCCGACCGGCCGAGCCTACCCCGAACGGAGCACGCGTCGAATTGCACTCGGCCCCCCGGGAAACCCGGCGGGATACGGGAACAGCCGGGGCGTGAACGTCAGCCGGCTCGGCGGTGAACCTTCGACCGGGACCGCTTTTCCACGTACATCCGCTGGTCGGCGGAGTGCAGGACCTCTTCCTCGGTCATGCCGCACTCGGCCCAGCCGATACCGAAACTCGCCCCGACCCTGACCGCCCGGCCGTCCACCCGGATGGGCGGAATGATGGCGTTACGCAAGCGTACGGCCAGATCTGCGGCATCTGCCGCCCCGAGGCCGTCCGCGAGGACGACGAATTCGTCACCCCCGAGCCGCGCGACGGTGTCCCCGTCCCGTACGCAGGTCGTCAGCCGGCGCGCGACCTCGATGAGAACCGCGTCACCCGCGTGGTGCCCGAAGCGGTCGTTGATGGACTTGAAGCCGTCCAGGTCGCAGAACAGCACCGCCAGCCCCTTGGTGCCGTCGTCCCGCTCCGCGTCGGGCGCCACGACGTGCACGTGGTGGTCGTACGGACCGACGCCCGGCACCGCTTCGCCCTCGTAGCCGTCCGCCCGGTAGCCGTGCACGGTGTCCACGTCTCCATAGGCGGCATCCAGTGCCTCGATCGCACTGGACGTGACGGAGTGAGGCCTCTCACAGAGCCGTGCGCCGAGCCGGGAACGGAGCTCCGCGCTGTTGGGCAGACCGGTGAGCGCGTCGTGCGAGGCGCGGTGCGCGAGATGGAGCTCGTTGCGCTTGCGCTCCTCGATGTCCTCGACGTGGGTGAGCAGGAAACGCGGGCCGTCGGTGGTGTCGGCGACGACGGAGTTGCGCAGCGAGACCCAGAGATACGTTCCGTCCCTGCGCGCGAGCCGCAGCTCGGCCCGGCCGCCCTCGGCCGAGGTGCGCAGCAGGGTGCCGATGTCCTCCGGGTGCACGAGATCGGCGAAGGAGTAGCGGCGCAGGACGGAGGCGGGGCGGCCCAGGAGCCGGCAGAGGGCGTCGTTGGTGCGCAGCAGCCTGCCGTGCTGGTCACCGCCCATTTCGGCGATGGCCATGCCGCTGGGGGCGTACTCGAAGGCCTGGCGGAAGGATTCCTCGCTGGCCCTCAGCGCCTGCTGTTCGCGCTCCAGCCGGACCAGCGCGCGCTGCATGTTTGCTCGGAGCCGGGCGTTACTGATCGCAATCGCAGCCTGGGAGGCGTACATCTGGAGGGCCTCACGGCCCCAGGCGCCGGGGCGGCGGCCGTTGCGGGGCCGGTCGACCGAGATGACACCCAGGAGGTCCAGACCTCCGCCGGAGGCGTACATCGGGGCGTAGAGGCGGTCCAGCGGGTGCCACTCGTCCTCGAAGCGGGGCTCCGGCCCGTCGGTGTGCCACTGCGGTACGTCGTCGTCGAGGAGGACCCAGCCCTCGGTGTGGGGTATGAACCGGAGCTCGTCCCAGGCCTCCCCCATCGAGAGCCTGCGCTCCCAGGACTCACGCGAGCCGACACGGCCGGTGATCAGGGATTCCGCGGCGGGGTTGCCGGCGAAAGCGGCGACGACGAGATCGCCGTCGGGGCGCACGAGATTGACGCAGCCCAGTTCGTATCCGAGACCGGTGACGATGCCGTCGGCCACGGACTGAAGCGTGTCCGCCAGGCTCCGCGCCGTGTTGAGATCAGCGACAGCCTTGTGCAGCTGCCGCATCGTCGCAAGGCGGACGTACGGCTCCGACTCGGCCTCCATTGCTCGCACTCCCTGAGACCTCGACAGCAACTCCAGGTTTCATATCGACGTACTTGTTGCACTGTCCCGGCCACTGAATCACAGTGAGCTGTGCACCCGGTACACAGGGTCAACAAATATTGCTCTCTGTGACTCATGTCACAACAGATGGTGAAGGCTTCACGAGCCCTGTCCCGCAACTCCTGTTATTTACCGAACGCAAATCGGCACAGTCGTTCCGGAGTCCTAGGACCCGGCTGGTCCCTCTGCCCGATGCGTCGGCGCGACCGGCGGCACTAGCGTGCCCATGTGCTGCAGAAGACTCCTCCCTCCCCGCGCCCCGAAGCCGTCCCCCATCCTGAAGGGGTGAGCAACGACGAATTCCGTGCCGCCCTGTCACGCCTGGCCGCGGGTGTGGTGCTGGTCACCGCGGAGGAGCCACCACTCGACGAGCACGGCCGCGGCGAGGACGTCGGGATGACGGCCACCGCCTTCGTGTCGGTCTCCCTCGATCCGCCCCTGGTCATGGTGAGCCTGCGCAACGACTCACGGATGGACGACCTGCTGTCCGAACAGCCCTTGTGGGCGGTGTCGGTGCTGGCGGAGAACCAGCGGCAGGTCGCCGGACGGTTCGCCATGAAGGGCCGGATCAGCGACCGGCTGCTGTTCCAGGACCTCCCCTGCATACGGGGCGAGGTCACGGGAGCGCCCCTGATGGGCGGAGCGCTGGCCACCCTGGAGTGCCGTACCGAACAGCGCGTCCTGGCCGGTGACCACACGCTGGTGATCGGCCGGGTGCTTACGGCGTCCCTGCCGAGCGCGGACGGGGAGCCGCTGACGTACTTCAAGGGGCGCTACCGGCAGCTGGGCTGAGCCACTCCCGCGCGGTCCGCGGGCCGCCCGCCGACGGGGAGTCCTCGCCGGCTACCAGTCGCGGCCGGAGCGTCCCCGCTTGGTGTCGCCGCGCTGCTTCTTCTCGCGCAGCCGCCGCTCGTTGATCCCGCGCGGGATCTTCTTCTTGAGCCGCGGCTTGGGCGGCGGCGCAGTCGCCTCGGCCAGGAGTGCGGCCAGCCGAACGGCGGCCGTCTCCCGGTTGCGCCACTGCGAGCGGTGCTCGGACGCCCGTACGGACACCACCCCGCCGACCAGCCGGCCCGCCAGCCGCTCCAGCGCCCGTGCCTTCCACACCTCGGGGAGGGCTTCGGTCGCCGCGAGGTCGAACCGGAGCTCCACCTGCGAGTCGCTGGTGTTGACGTGCTGCCCGCCGGGCCCCGAGGACCGCGAGAAACGCCACATGAGCTCGGCCTCCGGCAGGGAGACCGAACCGCGGATGACATAGGGCCCGGACATGACACCCATGTTCCCCGGCCCCCAGCCGGTTCGTCACCTTGTTTTGCGAGCGTTCGGCCAGAAGTTCGGCAAAGAAAGTAAAGCGAGCAGGAACCTCGTGGTCTCTTGTCTGCGTTAGGACGGGTGACGGTAGCTTTCGTGATGGCACGAAGCCCGCACATGACGAGGAAAGGGACTTCCCATGGCTGTAAGCCTGTCCAAGGGCGGCAACGTCTCGCTCACCAAGGAGGCCCCGGGCCTGACCGCCGTCACGGTCGGCCTCGGCTGGGACGTCCGCACCACCACCGGCACCGACTTCGACCTCGACGCCTCGGCGATCGCGGTCAACAACGCCGGCAAGGTCTACTCCGACGGACACTTCGTCTTCTTCAACAACAAGGCGACCCCGGACCAGACCATCGTCCACACCGGTGACAACGTCACGGGCCAGGGCGAGGGCGACGACGAGCAGATCAACGTCAACCTGGCGGGTCTCCCGGCGGACATCGACAAGATCGTCTTCCCGGTCTCGATCTACGACGCCGAGGCGCGCAGCCAGAACTTCGGCCAGGTGCGGAACGCCTTCATCCGCATCATCAACCAGGCCGGCGGCACCGAGATCGCCCGCTACGACCTCAGCGAGGACGCCGCCACCGAGACCGCCATGGTCTTCGGCGAGCTCTACCGCAACGGCGCCGAGTGGAAGTTCCGCGCGGTCGGCCAGGGTTACGCCTCGGGCCTGCGCGGCATCGCCCAGGACTTCGGCGTCAACCTCTGACGTAACGGCTCGTCCTCCGGGAGCCCCTGTCCGACCTCGGTCGGCCGGGGGCTCCCGCACGTCCGCACCACATAGCGGACACGGATGAACCACAGCCGGACAAGAACTGGTCAGGCCGCCAGAAGGCCTGGCAGATCTGGTACAAGGCCCTGTCGGTCTACATGACGTCGAGCACCGACTACACCGGAGCACGCGTCGCGACCGAGAAGGCGGCCACCGACCTGTTCGGCGCCGGCAGCACCGAACTCGCGGCGGTCGGCGCCGCCTGGACGGGCGTCAACGTCAAGTAACCCCGACGGGGGAGCCGGTCAGCCTCGGGCGGGCCGGCTCCCGCCGTTCAGCCAGGTGTCCCACAGCTCCGTCAGATCCAGACCGGACTCCTCCTCCACGAAGGCGGTGAAGTCGTCGGTCGAGGCGTTGCCGTGCCGGTGCGCCCGCAGCCAGCCCCTGACGAGGGCGAAGAACGCCTCGTCGTCGCCCATCTCCTGCCGGATCCGGTGGACCACCATCGCACCCCTGCCGTACACCGGAGGCCGGGACAGGTCGGCGGGGCCGGGCGGGCGCGCTGCGGGAAAGTCCCAGTTCGCCTCGTCCGCGTACGCCTCCGCGAAGCTCTCCGCGACGGGCACCCCGTCGTGCTCCGCGCTCCAGAGCCACTCCGCGTACGTGGCGAAGCCCTCGCTGAGCCACATGTCCCGCCAGGTCCGGGGCGTGACGGAATCGCCGAACCACTGGTGGGCCAGCTCATGGACGAGCAGCGCGCTGTCCGGCGGGCCGGGGAAGAACGGCCTGTTCTGGGTCTCCAGCGCATATCCCGCGTCGCCCGGCACGCCCACGATCGCCCCGGCCGACGAGAAGGGGTACGGGCCGAAGTGCCTCACCCCCCAGGCGACGACCTCGGAGATCCGGGCCGGAAGCGCCGCTGTCGCCCCGGCCACCTCCGGGTCGGCCGCTGTGACCACCGGCAGGCCGTCGGCGGTGGCGGTGCGCCGCACGCCGTACGGCCCGACCGCGACGGTCGCGAACGAGCTCGCCATCGGTTCGCGCACCCGCCAGTGGAAGGTGGTACGGCCCTCTGCCGTACGACGGGACGTCAGCTCACCGTTGGACACGGCACTCCGCCCCTCGGGCACCGTGATCCGCACGTCGTAGGAGGCCTTGTCGCTCGGGTGGTGGTTGCCGGGGAACCAGACCATCGACCCGGCGGGTTGCCCGAGCGCGACCGTGCCGTGCGCGGTCCTCAGCCAGCCCTCCTCGGAGCCGTCCGCATCGGTGACGGTACGGGGCACGCCGTCGTAGCGGACCACCGTGCGGAAGGTCCGTCCCGCACGGAGCCGGTCCGCGACCGGGGCGTCGGGACGCAGCGTCAGCTCCGAACCCGCCCGGTTCACTGCGGCCGGCCGCCCCTCGACCGTCACCGAACGAACCTCCATCCCGGAGAGGTCCAGATTGAACGCGCTGAGGTCCTGTGTGGCGCGCGCGGTGATCACGGCGGTGCCGCTCAGACGCCCTGCGCGCGGATGCCCCGCACTCGAATGCCCCGCACCCGGATGCCCTGACGCGCCGTCGACGCGGAGGTCCAGGTCGTAGTGCGAGACGTCGTAACCGCCGTTGCCGAGGCGCGGGAAGTACGGATCACGCACTCCCGCCGCGCCCGGAGTTCCCACGACCCCGCCCCGGCCGGGCGTGCAGCCGGCGGCGAGGGTGATCAGGGCCAGCAGCAGGGCGGCGCAGGGCGCGGAGCGGCGAGCCGCCGATCGTGGGTCCACCCCGCCGATCCTAGATACGCGCCGAGGCGCGGGCCGCGCGGTCGGTGCCGGGGGGACCCTGCTTGCCTCGCGTGGACCTACTTGCCGAGGGCCGCGACGCCCGCCGAGGCGAACTTCTCGTCGAGGTCACCGCTCGGCGCGCCCGCCACACCGATACCGGCCACCGGAGCGCCCTTGACCTGCACGGGCGCGCCGCCGGCGAGGAACAGGGTGCCGGGGATGTCCTTCAGGTTCGGAGCCTGCTCCAGGCGCTTGACCAGCTCGGAGGTGGGCGCGTTCCAGGAGACGGCGGTGAACGCCTTCTTCACGGCGGACTCGGGGGACTGCGGGCCCGCGCCGTCGCCGCGCAGGGTGACGACGGTGTTGCCGTTGCGGTCCACGACGGCCACCGAGATGCGCTGGTTCTCCTTCTTCGCGGCGTCCAGAGCGGCCTGCGCGGCCTTGGTGGCGGCGGCGACGGTCAGATGCGTGGACTGCTGGAGGTTCCGGTCGGCGGTGTCGGCCTTCACGGCAGCGGCAGGAGCGGCGGCCGGAGTGGACGCGCTCGCCGACATCGCGCCGAAGGTCCCGGCGCCCAGGGCAGCGGCGGCGACAGCACCGGTCAGGACACGGGTGCGCAGCGACATCTTCTTCATGGGGACTCCTCGAGTGACTTCGGGCCCGGACTCGAATGACTTCGGCCTCGAACCGTTCTGCTTCCGGTATCGATCCTCCGGCCGGATCCGGTCCCGCACGGTCGGCGTTCCGGCTCGAAGCCGCCCCCGGGTCGGCGGACGGCCCTGTCAGCCGATCGGTTGATGCGGAGGGGGGCCCGAGGGGTGACGATGGGATGTCCGCGCAGGTCAGCGGTGACGCGAGGCGACTCGTCGGCGGGGCTTGTGCTCCGGCGGGGCGGGGTGAGTGCTCCGGCGCGGGCATGCGCTCGGGTGGCGCAGGGGCGGGCGCTCCGGACGCGCGGAGGTGGGCGCTCCGGCCCGCCGCGCGCGGCAGGGCGGGACTGCACGGCAGGGTGGCAGAGCAGGGCACAGCAGGACACGGCACGGTCGAGGGAACGCGGGGTCACGAGGTGCGGCGGAACGGAACCGGTCCCGACACGGACCGGACGACGGCGGCCAACACGGCGGCGGGACCGGTCGGGGACCCTGAGCACGACCCGGCCCCGGAGGAGCCGGCCTCCACCGGCTCACGGGCGGCGACGACAGCGGGTGACCCCGACGCCCGCTGGCTGGCCCTCCTCATGCACGCCGCGTTCTTCCTGCTCCTGGGCGCCTCACTCGCCCGTTTCCTGATGCGCCACCCCGGTGAGACCCGTACCCCGTGGATCATCGCGCTCTCAGCCGTGCTCGCCGTGCTCTATCTCCTCGGCCCGGTGTTCGGCTCCCGCCGCACGCCCCGGCGGCTGGCGTGGCTCGGCGTCCTCGTCGTCGTATGGATGATCCTGGTCGTCCTCGCCCCGAGCTTCGCGTGGTGTGCCGTCCCGCTCTTCTACACAGGGCTGCGGATCCTGCCGCCCCGCGCCGCCCTGGGGCTGGTCGCCCTGCTCACCGTGTTCGTCGTCGCGGCCCAGCTGCGGCTCGCCACGGGCTTCGACCCGAATCTCGTCCTGGCCCCGCCCGCCGTCGCGGCGGTCGCCAGCGCCGTCTTCGTCCACATGCAGCGCCAGGCCGTACGCCAGCGCGACCTGGCCGCGCGCCAACGCGAGCTCATCGACGACCTGCTGCGCACCCGGCGGGAACTCGCGGCGACGGAACGCAGGGAGGGCACCCTCGCCGAACGACAGCGGCTCTCCATGGAGATCCACGACACCCTGGCCCAGGGCCTCTCCAGCCAGCAGATGCTGCTCCAGGCCGCCGACCGCTCCTGGGACACCGATCCCGCGACCGCCCGGCGCCACGTCCTGACCGCGACCGGCATCGCCGAACACAATCTCGCCGAGGCCCGCCGCTTCGTGCACGACCTCGCCCCGGCCGACCTGGCGGAGGGCGGTGGTCTGGAGGCGGCGCTGCACGCGCTCGCCGCCCGCGAGACCGCGCAGGGGGCCGCACACCTCACCGTGCGCTGCCACGTCGAGGGCGTGCCGGCCGCGCCCCTTCCCGACCGCGTGCAGTCGGCACTGCTCCGGATCGCGCAGGGCGCCCTCGCGAACATCGCCGAGCACGCCGAGGCCACCATCGCCGCGCTCACCCTGACCCACCTGGACGACCGGGTCGTCCTCGACATCGCCGACAACGGCCGGGGCTTCAGCCCCGCCCACCAGGCGGCCCACCCGTCCGAAGGCGTACGCGGCCACGGGCTGCCGGCGATGCGGGCCCGGGTCCAGCAGCTGGGCGGCACCCTGACCATCGAATCGGCGCCCGGCGAAGGCACGGTCCTGTCCGCCGCCGTTCCCCTCCCCCACACCCCCACCCCCGCCGCCACGGAGGAACGCGCATGAATCCGACCGTACGGACCCTGCTCTGCGACGACCACGCCGTCGTACGGGCCGGACTGCTCGCCCTTCTCGGCGGCGAGCCGGACATCGAGGTCGTCGGCGAGGCGGGCAGCGGCGAGGAGGCCGTCGCCCTCGCCTCCCGGCTCGCCCCTGACGTCGTCCTGATGGACCTCCAGCTGGGCCCTGGTATCGACGGCGTCGAAGCCACCCGCCGCATCGCCGCCGCCGGAAGCGTGCACGTCCTCGTCCTCACCACGTACGACACCGACGCCGACATCACCCGCGCCATCGAGGCCGGGGCCACCGGTTACCTGCTGAAGGCCGAGCGCCCGGAGGAGTTGTTCGCCGCGATCCGCGCGGCGGCCCAGGGACGCACCACGCTCTCCGCTCCGGTGGCCAGCCGCGTCATGGCCCGGATGCGCAGCCCCCGCCCGACCCTGACCGACCGCGAACGCGACATCCTGGGCCAGCTGTCCCAAGGGCTCGGCAACCGTGACATCGCGCGCGCCCTCTTCATCAGCGAGGCCACCGTCAAGACCCACCTGGGCAGGATCTACGAGAAGCTCGGCGTGGACACCCGGGCGGGAGCGGTCGCCGTCGCCAAGGAGCAGCGACTGCTGCCGTAGGGCGGCGGCTCCCGCAGGGCGCAGGCACTTCGCGTGGCATGACACCATCGAACCGTGCTCGACATCGGCTACTCCCTCTCCCGGCGCTTCCCGGACCCCCCGCAGACCGACTACCGCCGCGCGGACGTCCACGCCCTGCGGCACGACCTGTTCTCCGGGGACGTCTACCTCGCCGACACCAAGGCCGACCGCGAAGTGTCCACAGCCTGGGGATGGGTCCCCGTGCTCGACTTCGCCTGGGCCCTCTGCGACATCGTCGAGCAGATCGACCGCGACCCCCGCGGGAACCGCTCGCACCGCCAGCAGTACGCCGAGCTCGACTTCACCGAATCGTCCGACCGCATGCTCTTCGAGCGGCGCTTCGGCTGGGTGGACGTCGAGGCCGACTGGATGCCCGGCGACGAACCCCCGCTGACCTTCAGCCACTCGCTGCTGCGCCGCGAGGCCCGCGACTTCCTGCACGACCTCATCGCCGACCTGGCCGACATGCACGAGGGCCTCGCCGACAACCCCGTCATCTGGGATCTCCAGGCCCGCTTCCCCCGCATCTGAGCACCCGGGCACCTGGTCGCCCGCCTCTGCGCACCGGGCACGTGGTCCCCCGCATCTGAGCACCGGCCGCCCACCTCCCCGCAGACGACGGACGCCGGCCGCCCGCTCCTCACGCCTCCACGCGCACCCCGATCTGCGCCGCGAACGCCGGAGCCAGCTCCATCAGCTGGAGCGGACTGATCACCGCGCCCGCAAGCCGCTCCACACCCCGCGCGATGTCGAGCTCGGCCACCGTCCGCAGATCCACGGAATCCATCCGCGTGGAGCTGAAGTCGGCCCGCTTCAGCACACAGTCCCGGAACTCCACCCGGACCAGCTGCGCCTCCCCGAAATCCGGCTCCGAGAGCACACAGCCCTCGAACACCACGTCCTTCAGCCGCGCCTTGCGCAGATTCAGGTAATCGATCTTCCCGCCCCGCACGAGCACCCGCTCCAGCACCGCCCCGTGCAGCTGTACACCGCCCAGCCGGGCGTCCACGACTTCCACGTCCCGCAGCGATGCCCCCGCGAGATCCGTGCCCACGCCCCGCACGCCCGTCAGCACCGAGTCCATGAACCTGGCCCGCCCCAGCTCCGTACGGTCCAGGACGCAGCCGCTCAGCTCACAGTCCATGAAACGCGCGCCCGGACCCGACGCGTCGGCGAGATCCGTGCCCTCGAACCGCAGACCGTCGTAGTCCCCGTCCGGCTCCAGCTCCGTCCCGTCGAACTCCGTGAGCGGGGGCAGCCGGACCTCCGGCCGACGTGCGGCCGCCACCCCGTCCTTCGCGCCCGCGCCCCCGCTGCTCCTGTTGCCTGTGCGTGCCATGCCCACCATCGTGACGCACAGCACTGACATCGCCTCCCGGCCCGATGTCACAGACCGCCCCACCCGACCGTCCCCTGTGCAGAAGCGCCCACCGCGAGGAGACCAGTCATGCAGCGCATCCACATCGTCGGCGGCGGTCTCGCCGGGCTCACCGCCGCCATCACCGCCGCCGAATCCCGCGTCCAGGTCACCCTCCACGAGGCGCACCACACCCTCGGCGGGCGGGCCAGGACCTCGGACGGCCCCTACCTCACCAACGAAGGACCGCACGCCCTCTACCGGCGCGGCCCGCACCGGACCTGGCTCCATCAGCGAGGGCTCCTGGGCCCGCTGGCCTCCGTACCGCCCCTCGAAGGCGCACGCTTCCTCTTCCACCGCGGCGGCACACTGCGCAGGACCCCGCCCGTGGGCATGCTGCGCCTCGCCCGCCGCGGCACCGCACCCGTGGACAGCGACTTCCTCAGCTGGGCCACCGGCCAGGTCGGCGGAGCGGGGGCCCGCGCGGCGGCCCACTACATGGGCGTGGCGCTCTTCCACCACGACCCCGGATCACTCTCCGCGGCGTTCGTCCAGGAACGGCTCCGCCGCGCCACGGCCCTCCCGCCCGAGGCCCGCTACCCCGTCGGCGGCTGGGCGCAGCTCATCGACCGGATGGCCGCCCGGGCGTGGGATCTCGGCGTACACATCAAGACCGGCACACGCGTCGGCCCCCGCGAACTCGCCGGGCTCCGGCGCGGCGGGCCGGTCATCGTCGCCACCCACCTCGACTCCGCCCGCGCCCTGCTGGAGGACACCACCCTGGCCTGGGACAGCGGCCGGACCGCCCTGCTCGACCTGGCCCTGCGGACCCGGCGCGGAGACCCGTTCATCGTCTCCGACCTCGACGCCCCCGGCTGGATCGAACGGTTCACCGCCCAGGACCCGACGCTCGCCCCGCCCGGCGAACAGCTCATCCAGGCCCAGATCCCCCTCGCCCCGGACGCGGCGCGCGCCGACGCGGTCCGCCGGGCCGAGGACATGCTCGACCTCGGCTTCCCCGGCTGGCGCGACCGCACCACCTGGCGCCGCGAAGCCCTCGCCTCCGGCCGCACGGGCGCCGTCGACAAGCCCGGCACCACCTGGCGCGACCGGCCCGCCGTCGACCGGGGGGACGGAATCCTCCTGGCGGGGGACCAGGTCGCCGCGCCGGGGCTCCTGAGCGAGGTCTCGTTCAACAGCGGCATCGCGGCGGCGGTCCTGGCCATGAAACTCCTCGGCACAGCACGAACCGGAGCCCGCACCACGTGAGCACCTCGGCACGGCACGGCAGCCCCGTACCCGGGCCGCGAACCGCATGAACAGCTTGACCTCAACCGTGCTCGAGGTCGAAAGCTGGTGGCACCAGCCGCGAAACCAGCCCCGGGGAGCCCCGCCATGTACGCCATCCGCCTCCACGCCTTCGGCCCTGCGGAGAATCTCGTCCACGAGTGGACCGAAGACCCCGTCCCCGCTCCCGGCCAGGTGCGGATCGCCGTCGCCGCGGCCGGCGTGCACCTTCTGGACACCCACCTGCGCGAAGGCAGACCCGGCCCCTACCGGTCCACCGCCGACGAACTCCCCACGATCCCGGGCCGCGAGATCGCGGGAACCGTCGAAGCCCTCGGCGAAGGGACCGACCCGGCCTGGCTCGGCCGCGCAGTCGTCGCCCACATCGGCCAGGCCCCCGGCGGCTACGCCGAACTGACCGTCGTCGACGCCGAACGACTCCACCCACTCCCCGAAGGCCTCACCCCGGCCGAGGCCGTGGCCATGATCGGCACCGGCCGCACCACGCTGGGCATCCTCCAGTACACCGAACTCGGCCCCGAATCCGTCGTCCTCGTCACCGCCGCCGCCGGGGCATGGGCACGCTCCTCGTCCAGTACGCCAGGAACGCCGGAGCCACGGTCATCGGCCTCGCCGGCGGGCCCGCCAAGACCGCCCGCGTCACGGCGAACGGAGCAGACCTCGCCGTCGACTACACCCTCTCCGACTGGCCACGCCGCGTCCGTGCCCACCTCGACGCCCTCGGCCGCCGGGCCACCGTGGTCTACGACTCGGTCGGCTCGATCACCGCGCGCGCCGCCGTCGACCTGCTCGGCGAGGGCGGCCTGCACATCGTCTACGGCAGTTCGGGCGGACAGGCTCTCTCCTTCAGCGAGGAGGAACTTGCCGCACGCGGCATCACGTCCCGGAACGTCCTCGGCCCCGCCATGATCGAGAAGGGCGGCGGCATGAGGGCCCTGGAGACCCGGGCCCTGGCCGAGGCCGCCGCGGGCCGCCTCCGCCCTGCCGTCACCCGCTTCCCGCTCGCCGAAGCGGCTGCCGCCCACCGCGCACTGGAGACACGCGGGACGGTGGGCAAGGTCGTCCTCGTCCCGTAGGAACCGCTCCCGTCCAAAACCGCTGCCGCTGACCGCTCCCTTCAGGAAACCCGCCCCAGAGGCCGCTTCCGCCAGGAACCCGCTCAGACCGCCCCGAGCTCCGCCAGCGCCCCGTCCGTCAGCCGGTACACCGTCCACTCGTCCTGCGGACGCGCACCGAGCGACTCGTAGAACGCGATGGACGGGGCGTTCCAGTCCAGCACCGACCACTCCAGCCGCCCGTACCCGCGCTCCACACAGATCCGCGCCAGCTCCGTCAGCAACGCCTTCCCGTGACCGCCGCCGCGCCGCTCCGGGCGTACGTACAGGTCCTCCAGATACACCCCGTGCACCCCGCGCCACGTCGAGAAGTTGAGGAACCACAGCGCGAACCCGACCACCTCGCCGTCCTCGTCCGACACCGCCATGTGCGCGTACGCGGCAGGCCGCTCACCGAACAGCGCCTCGTGGAGCTGCTCCTCGGTGGCGTTGGCCTCGTCGAGGGCCTTCTCGTACTCGGCGAGTTCACGGACCATGGCATGGATGGCAGGGACGTCTTCAGCAGTGGCTGTACGAATCATGGGCGCAGCCTAGACAGACAGGCCCGCCCCGCGCCCTTCAGTTCCGTCCCAGCAACCGCCGGGCGATCTCCGCGTGGTCCGCCGGCAGCCGCCGCGCCCCGCCCCGGATCCCCCAGAGCCCGTTCTGCAGCACCCGCCCCAGCGTCCACGCCCGCGCGCGCTGCCGGTCCAGCCCCAGCACCCCCGTCAGCAGATCGAACCTCCACAGCACCTCGGACGCGTCGAACCGGTTGTCCAGCGCCGGGAACAGCTCGAAACCCGGATCCCCGCTCAGCGGCTTGGGGTCCAGCGCGACCCACTCCCCGGCCCGGCCCTCCTCCGCGCGCCCGGCCAGGATGTTGTCGTAGTGCAGGTCCCAGTGCAGCAACCGGTCCCCCGGCTCCCCCGCCACCTCCCGCACCGCCGCCGCACAGTCCAGGAGCAACCGCCGCTGGTCCACGTCGGCCAGCCGCGCAGCCGCCCCGGGCGCCGCCTCCAGCATCCGCGCGGCCGCGTCCCCGAGCCGTCGCATCCCCGGCGGGGCAGGGACACGGACCAGCCGCGACAAGGACTCCGCGAGCACCCTCACCGCAGCCCGCGCGTCATCCACCCCGGTCAACGGGCGCCGCTCGTCCAGCCGTTCCAGCAGCATCACGCCCGTAGCCGGATCATGGTCGAGCAGACCCACCGCGCCCGCGCCGGCCTCACCCCAGACCCGTAGCGCGACCGGTTCCCCCGCCGTCTCCTCGTTCACCCGTTGCAGCTTCAGCGCCGCCCCGCTGCCGTCCTCCCGCACCACCGGAAGCACCAGCGCGCAGAGCCCGTACATCGCCGGACCGTCCAGCCGCAGACCCCATGCGTCGAGGTACGCGGCAGCCGTCCCTGGCAACGCGTCGGCGAACACCCGGCCCTCCGCACCACCATGGGTGCACAGGCTCACGACCAGCTCGTCCGGAACCTCGATCACAGCCCGAGCGTAGAGGTAACGTCCCTCCAGCGACACGGCTGCACACGGCTGCACACGGACAAGCAGGGGACACATGAGCACCGTCAGTACCGTCAACGGCGGCATATCGTTCTGGTACGCGAGCGAGGGCACCCCAGCCCCCCGCGAACCCCTCCCCGGCGACAGCACCGCCGACGTCTGCATCGTCGGCGGCGGCTACACCGGGCTCTGGACGGCGTACTACCTCAAGAAGGCCGTCCCGTTCCTCAACATCACCGTCCTGGAAGCCAAGTTCTGCGGCTACGGCGCCTCCGGCCGCAACGGCGGCTGGCTCTACAACGGCATCGCGGGACGCGACCGCTACGCCAAGCTGCACGGCCACGACGCCGCCGTCCGCCTCCAGCAGGCCATGAACGACACCGTGGGCGAGGTGATCCGGGTCGCCGGCGAGGAGAACATCGACGCCGACATCCACCACGGCGGCGTGCTCGAAGTCGCCCACACCCCGGCCCAGCTGGCCCGCCTGAAGGACTTCCACTCCGTCGAGATCGCCTTCGGCGAGACCGGCCGCGTCCTGCGCGGCGCCCGCGAGACCGCCGAGCGCATCCGCGTCTCCGGTGCCGTCGGCTCCAGCTGGACCCCGCACGGCGCGCGCCTGCACCCCGCCAAGCTGGTCAAGGGCCTCGCCGACGCCGTGGAGGCCCTCGGCGTCACCATCCACGAGTCGACGCCCGTCACCGAGATCAAGCCCAAGCACGCCGTGACCCCGTACGGCACGGTCCGCGCTCCCTACGTCCTGCGCTGCACCGAGGGCTTCACCGCGGGCCTCAAGGGCCACAGACGCACCTGGCTCCCCATGAACTCCTCGATGATCGTCACCGAGCCCCTGCCCAAGGCGCTCTGGGACACCATCGGCTGGGACGGCCGCGAAACCCTCGGCGACATGGCCCACGCCTACATGTACGCCCAGCGCACCGCAGACGACCGCATCGCCCTCGGCGGCCGGGGCGTCCCGTACCGCTACGGCTCGGTGGCCGCCAACGTCCACGGAACGGCCCGCACCCAGCCCGCCACCATCGAGGCCCTCCGCGACCTGCTCGTCCGCTTCTTCCCCACCACGGCGGGCACCCGCATCGACCACGCCTGGTCCGGCGTACTCGGCGTCCCCCGCGACTGGTGCGCCACCGTCACCCTGGACCGCAGCACGGGCCTCGGCTGGGCCGGAGGTTACGTCGGCTCAGGCGTCGCCACCGCCAACCTCGCGGCCCGCACCCTGCGCGACCTGATCCAGCAGGACTCCGGCCAGGCGGGCCCCACCGAGCTGACCACACTGCCCTGGGTCAACCACAAGGTCCGCCGCTGGGAACCCGAACCCTTCCGCTGGCTCGGGGTCCACACCCTCTACGCCGCCTACCGCACCGCCGACCGCCGCGAGACCACTTCGTCCCGCCCCACCACGGACCCCCTGGCAAGAACGGCGGACCGCATCGCGGGACGCCACTGAGACCGTCGGGCTTTCACGGGCACGTCCGGCTGCCGGGCCGGCGCATGGGCGTGGGTGTACGAAAAGCAGAAAACCCCAGGTCACACCGGAGTGACCTGGGGTTTCTCGGAGCCCCCTGTCGGATTCGAACCGACGACCTACGCATTACAAGTGCGTTGCTCTGGCCGGACTGAGCTAAGGAGGCGTGCGGGAGCAGTGTAACCAACACCGCGGCCGGAAGCCGCGCCATATTCGAGACCTCAGGCCTACTGACAGATCCCAAAACGCCAGGTAGCGTCACCTCAGGTTCACTCCAGTGGACCACACCACTCCCTTACTCGGATCGTCCGGCACGTTCCTGCCGGTTGAGGAGAAGCATCGTCATGGCCAGTGTCACGTTCGACAAGGCGTCCCGCGTCTACCCCGGCTCCACGAAGCCGGCTGTGGACCAGCTCGAGATCGACATCGAGGACGGCGAGTTCCTCGTCCTCGTCGGTCCTTCCGGTTGTGGCAAGTCGACCTCCCTGCGCATGCTCGCGGGTCTCGAGGACGTCAACGGCGGTGCGATCCGCATCGGTGACCGCGACGTCACGCACCTGCCCCCGAAGGACCGGGACATCGCCATGGTGTTCCAGAACTACGCGCTCTACCCGCACATGTCCGTCGCGGACAACATGGGCTTCGCGCTCAAGATCGCCGGTGTGAACAAGACCGAGATCCGCGCGAAGGTCGAAGAGGCCGCCAAGATGCTGGACCTCACCGACTACCTGGACCGCAAGCCGAAGGCGCTCTCCGGTGGTCAGCGTCAGCGTGTGGCGATGGGCCGCGCCATCGTGCGTGAGCCGCAGGTCTTCCTCATGGACGAGCCGCTGTCGAACCTCGACGCCAAGCTCCGTGTGTCGACCCGTACGCAGATCGCCTCGCTGCAGCGCCGCCTCGGCATCACCACCGTGTACGTCACCCACGACCAGGTCGAGGCCCTCACCATGGGTGACCGCGTCGCGGTCCTCAAGGACGGTCTGCTCCAGCAGGTCGACTCGCCGCGCAACATGTACGACCGCCCGGCGAACCTCTTCGTGGCCGGCTTCATCGGCTCCCCGGCGATGAACCTCGTCGAGGTCCCGATCACCGACGGCGGCGTGAAGTTCGGCAACAGCGTCGTCCCGGTCTCCCGCGAGGCGCTCACCGCCGCCGCGAACCGCGGTGACACCACCGTCACCGTCGGCATCCGCCCGGAGCACTTCGACATCGTCGAGCACGGTGGCGCCGCCGCGACCGGCCTCTCCAAGGCCTCCTCCGACGCCCCGGCCGGCCTGGCGGTCTCCGTCAACGTCGTCGAGGAGCTCGGCGCCGACGGCTTCGTCTACGGTGGCGCGCAGGTCGGTGGCGAGCACAAGGACCTGGTCGTCCGCGTCGGCGGCCGCGCCGTCCCGGAGAAGGGCACCGAGCTGCACGTCGTGCCCCGCCCGGAGGAGCTGCACGTCTTCGCGACGTCGACCGGTGAGCGCCTGACGGCCTGACCTCTCGACTGGCCGGCCGCTCCACGGCCCACCGCTCCACCGCTTGATCGCTCGACTTCCTGATCATGCTGCTACGGCCCCGCGTCCTCTCCAGGGCGCGGGGCCGTCTGCGTGGTGCGGGCGGAATCGGGTTTTGGACCGGCGCGGCACCAAATACCCCGACACACCGGTCAATTCGACCCGGCGCGTCAACGCGCGATTCGAAAAGACCTCTCGAACCATCCCCCGCAGGGGTGACGAAATGTCGCCGAGTCATCACTGCCCGCTACGCTCGCCTGCGTGACCCACACCGCGCGCCGAATCGGCCGAACCCTCGCTCTCGTACTGCCCGTCGTCATGGTCCTGTCCGGGACCCTCGCGGTCACCCGCGTGCAGTGGTCGGGGCAGGACACCGAGACCCAGTTGCTGACCGCCGCCTCGGAGACCGTGTCGAAGCAGGCGAAGGCCCGTGCCCCGCAGGACGTCCTGCGCGACAAGCTCCTCCTGGAGCTCCGCGAGAAGGACCCGGGTGCCGCGCTGACGAGCCTGCAGCGCACCGTCGAGGGCCGCCCCTCGCTCGCCAAGCACTGCATGTCGATCGCCAAGGCGCTGGGCAAGGCCGCCGTCGACCAGTACGGCCCGACGCGCGCGCACCGCTTCTCCCGCCCGGTCTGCGACACCTCGTTCGCCTCGGGCGTCGCACAGTTCAGCTGAGCCGGGTGCGTCCGGGCACGGCATATCGTGCCTGGCATGCATACGTATCCGACGCAGGCCGTGATCCTGGCGGGTGGTCAGGGCTCGCGGCTTCGCCCGTACACCGATGACCGCCCCAAGCCGATGGTCGAGATCCCGGGGACCGGGACCCCGATCATCGGCCATCAGCTGTCCTGGCTGGCCGCCGAGGGCGTCACCGACGCTGTGGTCTCGTGCGGCCATCTCGCCGATGTGCTGCAGGACTGGCTGGCCTCCGCCGATCTTCCGTTGCGTGTCACGACCGTCGTCGAGACCGAGCCCTTGGGCCGGGGCGGCGGTCTGAAGCATGCCGCGACGCGGCTGCCCGACCCTTC
Source organism: Streptomyces sp. NPDC006516 (assembly GCF_040611875.1). Lineage (NCBI taxonomy): Bacteria > Bacillati > Actinomycetota > Actinomycetes > Kitasatosporales > Streptomycetaceae > Streptomyces > Streptomyces sp. NPDC006516. Next base: position 117,776 of record NZ_JBEXPD010000002.1, on the reverse strand, counting down.
ACAGCCGTGGTACGCGACCAACGGCGACATCTGGACCCGCTTCTCGCTGCGGGAGATGGCCGCCTTCCACGCGGAGCGGGACGCCACAGCGACGCTCGCGCTCGCTCGCCCGCGGATCCCGTGGGGCGCCGTGGAGACGGACGCCTTCGGGCACATCACGGACTTCATCGAGTCGCCGCCCTCGCCGTATCTGATCAACGCGGGGGTGTACGTCTTCGCGCCCGCCTTCACGTCGATGCTGCCGGACCGCGGCGACCACGAGCGGACGACGTTCCCCCGGCTGGCCCGGGAACGCCGACTGGCCGGATACCCGCTTCCCAACGGGGCGTACTGGCGGGCGATCGACACCGCGAAGGACCTCACGGAAGCGGCGAAGGAGCTCGGCGCGCACGCGGGCACCTGAGCGCGCTCGGCGGCCGGAACACCCGTGGGGCTGCCCGAACGCCCGGGGGGCGCTCGGAACACCCGTATGCGGCGGCCCGAGCGCCCGCCGACGTAGCCGAGGGCGGCCACCGGATGTCCGGTGGCCGCCCTCGTGGGGTGCGGTGCGTCCGTCAGCCGAGCAGGCCGCCGATGGGGTTCTGGCCGGCGCCTCCGGAGGAGGAACCGCCGTCGGACTCGCCGCCGTCCGAACCACCGGTGGTGCCACCGGAACCGGTGGACCCGGAGGAGCTGGGACCGGCGTCACCGGTCGGGGGCTCCTGCGGGGCCGGCTCCTGCGGAGGCTCCTGGCCGGTGCCCTGGGTCTGGCTGGGCCCCGCGCTCGCGCCGGCCGTGGGGGCGGACTCACTCGCCGGGCCGGAACCCGGTGTGGACTCCTCGGCCGAGGGGGTGCCGGGGGCGCTGGAGGGGGCCGTCTCCGGGGTGCCGCCTTCCGGGGTCCGGGAGGGCTCGCGCTTCTTGCCCTTGGTCTCGTCGGGGAGCGGCGAGCCGGGCAGCTGGTTGGTCGGGTAGCTGTCGGGGCCCGGCACGGTGACGACCTCGGTGGAGCGGACGGCGCCGCCGAGCATGGAGCCGACCAGCAGGGTCAGGCCGACGACGACCGTGGCGACCACGGCGCCGCGCCGGAGCACCCGCCGGCGGAGGTCCCAGATCTCCGAGCGCGGGCCGAGGGTGCGCCAGGCCTCTCCGGCGAGGCGTCCGTCCAGGGAGTAGACAGGGGCGCCTGCGATGACGAGAGGGCTCCAGGCGGCCAGCAGGATGATGTCGGGCGTGTTGTACGCGGCGGCTGTGCGCCAGCTGACCGTGACCAGGAGGGCGGCGGAGAGCAGGGCCCCGAAGGCCGCCGCGACTCGCTGCCAGAGGCCGAGGACGGTCAGGACGCCGACGATGACCTGGAGGAAGGCGACCGAGAGACCGGCGCCGACGGGGTGGGACAGCGCGAAGTCACGCAGAGGTTCGGCGAGGGCCCAGGGGTGCAGCGAGGTCAGCCACTTGACCATGGAGCCGCGGTCGCCGCCGTCGAAGTAGGCGGGGTCGCAGAGCTTGCCCATCCCGGCGTAGACGGCGAGGAATCCGAGGATGACGCGCAGCGGGAGGAGGACGACGCCGAGGTTCATCCGGCGGCCCGGGTAGTACGCGTGCCGGACGGTGTCGGCCTGGCGTCGCTCGCCGGCGGTGGCGCCGCTCCTCGCCTCGTCGCCGGGGCCTTCGTAGGTGACGTCGTAGGCGTCGTCGCCCGGGGTGTCGACGTCGTAGGCGCCGACGGCCTGTCGCATGGGCGGCAGCAGCGGTCCGTTGCGGCCGCCTCCGGCCTGGTGGGGCGCCCGGATGACGGGGTTGGGCTGGGTCTCGTCGAGGCGCGGGATGACCTGCGTGCCGCCGCCCGCTTCGTCGTAGCCCGTGCCGTAGCCGGCGCCGGGGCGGGTGTCGAGGTGGCCGGCGGTGGAGTTCCGTACGGCCTGCAGGAGTCCGGTCGCTCCGGGGTCGCCCGGCTCGGACCTGCCGCTCCAGACGACGGGGGCCCGCCTCCGTCCGCCCGCACCACTCATGGCGGGGATCCTGACCGGTCCGGCGGGGCCGCCCACCGGGCGCAGCCGGGTGCGCTGACCCGGGGCGAGCTGTACCCGGAAGCTGGCGTGGCTGACGATGACCTGCGCGGGGTCGCTGTCCACCTTTGTCATGCTCAGGGCGGGTTGGTCGTCGAACCGAGGCGTTCTGGTGTCCACACTCATCTAACCGAGTGATGTGTGATTAGGACACTGCCTTGACGCGTCCGAAGTGTCCGAGACCCGTCAATACGTCTCCGTGCGGACGGAGTCCGTGTACGCGGCGCACGCAAAACAAAAGGGACCGTGCCCGCCTCGGCCGCCTCGCGCGGGGCCGGGGCCGCGGAGTCCTTCTCGGACAGCAGCAGGGGGGACGCGACCCGGCCGGTCGATGGCGAGGTCGGGATCCAGGGGGTGGACACCGCGTTCCCGGTCCGGCGCACAGCCCTCGGAGCAGAGGTACCTGACGGTGATGTCGTCCTCGGGCGCCAGGAAAGCGTGACCCGAACCCTCTGCCAGGTACAGGGAGTTCCGGTCGGCCGCGCGCAGTCGGCGCTGCCCAGCGCCCGTACGTGGATGATCCGGTGCGGAGACCGACTGCCACTTCGAGTACGGCGCCCCGCAGACAGCTGACGTACTTCGCCTGGTCGGGCGGCACTTGGGCGTAGTGGATTCCGCGTAGCACCCCGCGCCGGGAGACCATGGGTCTGCTCCGTTGCGGTCGGCCTCGCGCGGGTGTGGTGCTGAGCCCGCACGGCCGTCCTGGGCCGCCGCAACGAGGGCGGCGAGGAGTTTTCCCGCCCTTGACGACGAGTACCGCGCGCCCTGAAGGACTCGGGTGCGGGGCCAATTCCGCGCCGCTCACACCACGACGGCCCCGCTCTCCCCCGAAACCCTCGACTCAGGCCGGTTGGCGTCACCCGTGCATGGCCGTGGAGCACCGCCGTGGGGCCGAACGGCTCCGGCCCCCACGGCGTCCAGGGGGTCACGCCCTGCGGCGTGCCACCTCGTAGAGCACGATGCCCGCGGCGACACCGGCGTTCAGGGACTCCGCGCCGCCCGGCATGGAGATCCGGACCCGGTAGTCGCAGGTCTCGCCGACCAGGCGGCCCAGGCCCTTGCCCTCGCTGCCGATCACGATGACGACCGGACCCGCCAGCTCCTCCAGGTCCTCGACGGTGTGCTCGCCGTCGGCGGCGAGACCGACGACCGTGAGGCCGGCCTTCTGGTAGCCCTCCAGGGCACGCGTGAGGTTGGTGACCCGGGAGACGGGGGTCCGGGCCGCGGTGCCGGCCGAGGACTTCCAGGCCCCGGCCGTCATCCCGGCCGCCCGGCGCTCGGGGACGACGACGCCGTGGCCGCCGAACGCGGACACGGAGCGGACGATCGCGCCGAGGTTGCGGGGGTCGGTGACACCGTCGAGGGCGACGATCAGCGGGTCCTCGTTGTTGTCGTACGCCGCGGCCGTGAGGTCCTCGGGGTGTGCGTACTCGTACGGCGGGACCTGGAGGACGAGGCCCTGGTGGTTCAGGCCGTTCGTCATGCGGTCCAGCTCGGGGCGCGGGGCCTCCATCAGGTGGATGTTGCCGCGCTCACCGGCGAGCTGCAGCGCCTCGCGGACCCGCTCGTCGTTGTCGATGTACTGCTGGACGTACAGGGTGGTCGCGGGGACGCCGTCGCGCAGCGCCTCGAAGACCGGGTTGCGGCCGACGACCATCTCCGACGTGCCCTTGGCGCCGCCACGACGCGGGGCGGGGCGGCGGGCCGCTGCCTGCTTGGCCTGGGCGTTCGCCACCCGGTTCTTCTTGTGTCCCTTACGGGCGGAGGCGGGCGGCGTCGGTCCCTTGCCTTCGAGACCACGGCGTCGCTGGCCACCGCTGCCGACCTGCATGCCCTTCTTGTTGGACGTGCGGCGGTTCCTGCGCTGGCTGTTCCCGGCCATGACCTACCTGTTTCGTTGCTTCAGAAATACGTCGTCAAGTGAAAGTGTGCCGCCCGGACGGCCGGGCGGCACATTTGCGCTGCTCACGCATGGTGCTGGTCCGCTCAGCGCGGCCCGAGGGTCCACCGGGGTCCGCTGGGGCTGTCCTCGATGACGAGGCCGGACTGGTTGAGCTGGTCGCGGATGGCGTCGGCGGCGGGCCAGTCCTTGCGCTCGCGTGCCGACTGGCGCTGGTCGAGGACGAGCCGTACGAGGGTGTCGACGACGCCGTGCAGGTCCTCTCCGCGGTCGCTCTCGCCCGCCCAGTGGGGATCGAGCGGGTCAAGACCCAGGACGCCGAGCATGGCGCGCACCTCGGCGAGGCGGGCGACGGCGGCTTCCTTGTCGTCGGCTGCGAGGGCGGAATTGCCCTGCCGGACGGTGGTGTGGACGATCGCGAGCGCCTGCGGGACGCCGAGGTCGTCGTCCATGGCCTCGGCGAACGCGGGCGGCACCTCGGCGGCGGCCTCGACCGGCCCCCCGGCCTTCTCCACCACGCGCTGGACGAAGCCCTCGATCCGCGCGAACGCGGACTCGGCCTCCCGCAGGGCTTCCTCGCTGTACTCGATCATGGAGCGGTAGTGCGGGGTGCCGAGGTAGTAGCGCAGGACGATGGGCCGCCACTGCTTGACCATCTCGCTGACCAGCACGGAGTTGCCGAGGGACTTCGACATCTTCTCGCCCGCCAGGGTGACCCAGCCGTTGTGCACCCAGTACTTCGCGAAGTCGTCGCCGAAGGCCTTGGCCTGAGCGATCTCGTTCTCGTGGTGCGGGAAGATCAGGTCGATGCCGCCGCCGTGGATGTCGAAGGCGGAGCCGAGGTATTTGTGCGCCATCGCGGAGCACTCGAGGTGCCAGCCGGGACGGCCGCGGCCCCACGGGGTCTCCCAGCTGGGCTCGCCCGGCTTGGTGGCCTTCCACATGGCGAAGTCGCGCTTGTCCCGCTTGCCGGTCTCGTTGTCCCCGGAGGGCTGGCGCAGGTCGTCGAGATCCTGGTTGGACAGCTCGAGGTATCCCTCGTACGAGCGGACGTCGAAGTAGACGTTGCCGTCGGCCTCGTAGGCGTGGCCGCGCTCGATGAGACCGCGCATCATCTCGATCATCTCGGGGACGTGCCCTGTGGCGCGCGGTTCGTACGTGGGCGGGAGGCAGCCCAGGGCGTCGTAGCCGTCGTTGAACGCGCGCTCGTTCTCGTAGCCGATGGACCACCAGGGGCGGTTCTGCTCGGCGGACTTCTTGATGATCTTGTCGTCGATGTCGGTGACATTCCGGATGAACGTCACGTCGTAACCGCGGTATTCGAACCAGCGGCGCATGATGTCGAAGTTCAGTCCGGACCTGATGTGCCCGATGTGCGGAGCGGCCTGGACAGTCGCGCCACAGAGGTAGATCGAGACACAGCCCGCGGTGAGCGGGACGAAGTCACGGATCTGCCGGGCGTTGGTGTCATGCAGGCGAATAGTCACTCCTCAAGGGTAGTGGGCCCGCACCAGTGCCCAGCGCCCCCTGTGGAAAACGTGTCACAACTGATCGGTGTCGGCCCCGGCGGGTCCGGGCGCGCCCCGGCCGGAGGGCAGGGTGAGGGCCAGTCCCGCGCCGGCCAGGGGGACGGCGGCGAGGACCGCCCACAGGACGGGTCCTGGCGTGTCGAGGAGCGTTCCGGTGGCCGCGCTGCCCACGAGGACGGCGAGGCCCGAGACCGAGGAGAGGGCACCCGTGGCGAGCCCGAGCCGACGGTCGTCGACCAGGTCGGGCACCAGTCCCCGCGCGGCCGGGACCAGCAGCATCTGGCCGAGCGTGAGCAGGACGACGAGCGCGGCCCCGGGGAGCAGCCCGGCGGGCCCGCCGGGGGCGAGCGGCACCGCGGCGAATCCGGCGGCCACGACCGCGAGACCGGCGACGAGTGCGGTACGCGGCGCGATGCGGCGCACGGACCAGCGGGTCAGGGGCAGCTGCGCCACCACGACGAGCAGCGAGGAGAGCGCGAACAGCCCGCCGAGCGCCCCCTGCGAGCCGGTGGCGCGCTCCACCTCGACGGGCAGGGCGAGGTACAGCTGGTTGTAGGAGACGAGGTAACAGCTGTAGGCGAGGCACAGGACGAGGAACGGCCGGTCGGACAGGATGCCGAGAGGCGGACGGGGACCCGCTGCGGCGGCCGGGACGCGTCGGGGCCTGCGCGGCATGAGGCGGGCGTGTCCCGCGAGTACGCCGACGAAGACCACGGCCCCGGCGAGACAGGCGGAACGGAATCCGCCGCCCAGGAGCAGCAGCAGACTGCCGAGGAGCGGTCCGATGAAGGCTCCGGCCTGTCCGGCGGCGGAGAACACCGCCAGGACCTGGGCGCGCGGGGTGCCGGAGGCGTGTTCGTGGGCGACGGCGGCCCTGGCGGTCTCGGATTCGACGGCGGGCGAGAAGAGGGCCGCGGCGAAGCCGATGAGCAGGACCGCGCCGGTCACGGTGGGGGTGGAGCCCGCCTGGGCGAGCCAGCAGAAGCCGGCGATGCGCAGGACACAGCCGGTGAGCACGACGGGCCGTGGGCCGTAGCGGTCGGTGAGGGCTCCGCCGACGACGAAGAGGCCCTGCTGGCTGAAGGTGCGCAGGCCCAGCACGAGCCCGACGAGCCACCCCGCCATGCCGAGCCCGTCGCCGAGGTGGGCGGCGAGGTAGGGCAGAACGGCGTAGAAGCCGATGTTGAAGGCGAACTGGGTGGTGGTCAGGAGCCGGATGTAGGGCTTGAGCGCCGGGGCGCCGGTGTCCTTGGTGGCCGTCGTCATCCGCGGCCCCTGCCCCGTACGGACGCCGAGGTCAGCACCGCGAGCGCGCCGAGGGCGGCGAGTGCTGCGGCGGGGGCGAGGACGGCCCAGGGGGCGCGTTCGGCGTAGGCCGTGTTCTCCGAGAGCATGCGGCCCCACTCCGGGGCGGGGGCCGCCGTCCCGAGCCCGAGGAAGCCGAGGGAGGCGAGCGCCAGTGCCATGGCCGGGATCCGCAGCACCGCGTGGCGTACGACCGGCGGGACGACGCCCGGCAGGATGTGGCGGCGCAGCCGGTGCCACCGCCCGGCCCCGAGGGACCGGGCCACGGCGACGTGGGGGGCGGCCCGCTCCTGCGCGGCGAGCGCGGCGGTGTGCGCGGCGAGCGGTGCCCAGGAGACGGCCGCGACGGCGCCTGCCGCGCCCCAGGGTCCGGGGCCCACGACGCCCGCGACGACGAGACCGGCCAGAACGGCGGGCAGCGCGTTGGCCGTCTCGGTGAGGGCGCCGGCGCGGACGGCTCCGGCGAGCAGTCCCAGGAGCAGGGTGACGGCGCTGACGGCGACGGCGGTGAGCACGGTCCTGGCGGCGCCGTGGGCGAGGCGGGCGAGGACGTCGCGGCCCAGGGAGTCGGTGCCCAGCGGATGGGCCGTCGAGGGTGAGGCGAGCCGGGCCGCGGCGTCGGCGTAGAGGGGGTCGCGCGCGAGGCCCGCGAGGACGACGGCGACGAACAGCGCCGCCAGGACCATCGCGGCGACGGTCACCGCGCGGCGCGCGGGGAGGGCCGGTGCGGCCAGTGGAGGCAGGGCGCCGTCGGTACGGGCCGGCCCGAGCAGCGCCCGGGAGCCGATCCGGGCCGCGAGTCCGGCGCCGACGCCGAGCAGGAGCAGCAGCAGCACGCAGGCCTGGAGGACGGGCAGGTCCTGGGCCAGGGCGGCGGACAGGGCCGTCCCGCCGAGCCCGGGAATGGCGTAGAGCGTCTCGACGGCGACCGCGCCTCCGGTGAGCCCGACGGTGACCAGGCCGAGTTGGGGCAGCAGGACGGGCAGTACGCGGCGCAGTGCCTGGACGGCGATCCGGCGGCCGGGCAGCCCGTGCGCGGTGGCCGCGCGCGCCCAGGGTTCGGCGAACGCCGCGGGCAGCGCGTCGTCCAGCAGCCGCCCGAGCAGCGCTCCGGCGGGGACGCCCATGGCGAGGGCGGGCAGGACGATCTGCTGGGGGCCGCCCCAGCCGAGGGCCGGGAACCAGCCCAGCTGCACGGCGAGGACGGTCGCCAGGACCGCGGCCAGGAGGAACTCCGGCAGTGCGGCGAGCACGGCGGCGCCGGCTCCGGCCCGGGTGGTGACGAGCCCGCGGCGGGCCCCGCGACGGAGGGTTCCGCCGGCGAGGGCGAGCGCGAGGAGGACGGCGACGCCGAGCGAGACGCCCATGAGGGTGAGGGAGACTCCGAACGCGGAGGTCACGTCGGGGCCGACCGGCTGCCCGGAGACCCAGGACTCACCCAGGTCGCCGCGGAGAAGCCCGGCGGCCCAGCCGCCGAGTACGTGCAGCGGGCCGCCGTCGAGTCCGGTCTCGGCGCGGATCGCGTCGAGCACCTCGGGTGTCGGCGGCCGGTCCGCGTACCGGGCGTGCAGGATCGTCAGCGCCGGGTCGGTACGGGTGAGCCGGGGCAGCAGCCCGATCACGGCGACGACGGCCAGGAGCGCACCGAGCCGTCCGGCCAGGTACCTCACGCGGGTCAGCCGAGGCGGGTGTCGGCGGTGATGAGCGTGCGTTCCATCGGGTCGAGTGCGACGCCTTCGACGCGGGCGTCGTCGTACCCCTGCACGAAGCGCTCGTGGACGAGCGGTACGAGTGCGTCGCTGCCCAGGACAGCGGCCTCGGCGGTCATCTCGGCGCGGTGGCGGGCGTCGGTTCCGGTCTGCGCCGCGGCCTTGCCGACGGCGGCGTCGACGCGCTCGTCGCAGAGCTGGGAGATGTTGAAGCTGCCGTCACACGTGAAGTCGGAGGCCAGGTAGGAGAGGGGGTCGGCGGTGTCCAGCAGGGTGTTGCGGGCCTGGATGAAGGCGTCGTACTTCCCTGCGAGCGCGTCGGCCTCCAGCTGCGCGTAGTCACGGACGACCTGCTTGACGGTGAAGCCGCGCTTCTCCAGCTGCTGCTGGACGAGCGTCGCGACCTCGGGGAGTTCGGGGCGGTTGGTGTAGGTGGCGAGGACGATCTCCTGCGTCCCGGCCACCTCGTCCCGGCCTGCCGCCTTCGCCCGGTCCGTCGGGGCGGTGCGCTGCTCCGCGGCCCAGGGGACGCCGGGGCCGAGGAGCCCTTGCGCGGTGTCGGCCCGTCCCTCGTACACCCCGTCGACCAGGGCCTTCGAGTCGATGGCCTCGCGGGCGGCGGCGCGCATGGCCGGGTCGGCGAAGACACCGTGCTCGGTGTTGAGCGAGAGGCCGTTGGTCCGGGCGGAGGGGAATTCGTGGACGTATGCGTCGCCGAGCAGCGCCGCCTGCGATATCGGCACGTATTCGGCCACGTCGACGCTCTTCGTCCGGAGCGCGTTCGCACGGGCTGTGCCGTCGGCGACGAAGGTGACGTCGACGCCCGGGGACTCGGCCTTGTCGCCCCAGTAGTCGGCGTTGCGCTCGAGGGTGGCGGCGACCGCGCCCTTGACCTCGGTCAGGGTGAACGGTCCGGTCGCGTGCCCGGCCGGGTTCACCTTGCCGTTCTTGTAGGCGCCGGCGGACAGGATCGTGAGGGAGGGGTTGGCGAGCCGCTGCGGGAGCAGCGGGTCCGCGTCCTCGGTGACGATCCGTACGGTGTCGGGGGCCGTGGCCGTCGCGACCAGGCTGGTGTCGGACAGCACCCGGGGCAGCGGGGACGCCTTGCCCGCCGCGGAGAGTGAGCGGACGACGGCGTCGGCGTCGACCTTCGCGCCGTCCTGGAAGACGGCGTCGCGGAGGGTGAACGTCCAGGTGGTGGGGTTGTTCCGCTTCCAGGACGTGGCGATCGCGGGCTGTGCCGCGCCGTTCTTGTCCAGTGTGGTGAGTCCCTCGATGACGGCGAGCCGGCTGAGGGTGACCGCGTCGTCCCCGTACGGGGACATGGCCTGGGCGGGCGGGAAGGCCATGACGACCCGGAGCCGCTGCGCGTCACCGGAGGCTCCGGAGCCGCTGGACGAGGAACAGGCGGCGAGCGGGAGCAGCAGAGCGGCGGCGATCACCGGCAGCGTGGCGCGGCGGTTTCGGGGCAGAGGCATGACGGAGACCCTATATGGAAACGATTATCATCAGATGTTCGAGGTGGCGTGACCATCGCCGGCATCGGGCATCGGCAGCTCGAAGTGGACGATGCCCTGTCCGCCTCCCGGCAACCGGCGTTCGTCACAGACCTCGTGGGCCAGGGACCGCCAGAACGGCTCGGCGCCCGGCACCGCCGGGTCGGTGTGCAGGTAGAGCGAGGTGTAGCCGCCCACCCGCGCGGCGAAGTCGCCGAGCTCCCGCACCAGCGTGCGGGCCAGGCCGTGCCTGCGGTGCTCGGGACGTACGTAGATCCGGCACAGCTGGGCCGTCGTACCGGAGGGGAAGCGGTCCGCGACCCACTGGGGGTTGGGCGGCGCCTGCGGACCGCGGTCCCGCACCGCACCTGTCGCGACGACCTCGTCGCCGTGCAGCGCGACGAGGAGCGTGCAGCGCCGGGGCAGCAGGTAGGCGCCCTCGAGGTCGATGATGTCGGCGTGCCAGCGCGGCACGTAGCCCGACCGCAGGTCGTGGTACACGGTGTCGAGCATCACGGCCCTTGCGCCGCCGATGTCCTGCGCGGTGGCGGTCCGCAGGACGTATCCGTCCGCCGACGCGTTCGGTTCGGTCCTCGCACCGGCGATCGCACTCAACACTGACGCCACCCTCGCTCCCGGCCCGTACGGCACATCACTTGCCGCATCAGCGTACGTGCAAGTGATGTGCAATAAGGCGGCGGGGTGCGCACCGGGGAGTCATCCGTGTGTCCGGGCCGGAGAGGCGGCCCGGGCACACCGCGCAAGGGCCCCCGCGTCAGCCCTCGGTGCGGTGGACCAGGGCGGTTGCGATGCCCGCGATGCCCTCGCCCCGGCCCGTGAACCCGAGGCCGTCCGACGTCGCCGCGGAGAGCGAGACCGGGGCTCCCACCGCCTCGGACAGCACCTTCTGGGCCTCTTCGCGCCGCTTGCCGATCTTGGGGCGGAGTCCGACGACCTGCACGGCCACGTTGCCGATCTCGAAGCCCTCGGCACGCACGATCCGCGCGGCCTCGGTGAGCAGGGTGACGCCCGACGCACCTGACCACTCGGGCCGGCCGGTGCCGAAGTGCTGTCCCAGGTCACCGAGTCCGGCGGCCGAGAACAGGGCGTTGCAGGCGGCGTGCGCCACGACGTCGGCGTCGGAGTGCCCAGCCAGTCCGGGGCCCTCGCCCTCCCACAGCAGCCCGGCACACCAGAGCTCGCGGCCTTCCTCGAAGGCGTGGATGTCGGTCCCGATGCCGACACGCGGGATCACGGGGGCGGGCTGCCGCCGCACGGTCTCAGAATCCATCGTTCGCCCTCCGGCGTGCGAGAACGGCCTCGGCCAGCACCAGGTCGAGCGGCCGGGTCACCTTGAACGCCTCCTCGTGGCCGGGCACGACGACGACGGGCGAACCCGTCCGCTCGACCATGCCCGCGTCGTCGGTCGCGCCCTCGCCGTCCACGGCCACGCTCTCGTGCGCCAGGACCAGCGCGTCCCGGGCGAAACCCTGAGGAGTCTGCACGGCCCGGAGCCTCGCCCGTACGGGAGTCGAGAGCACCGGTTCCGGACGGCCCGGCTCCCCCGGCTCGACCTCCTTGACGGTGTCGGCGAGCGGAAGCGCGGGGACGACGGCCGGAGCCCCGTCCCGCACGGCCTCGATGACGGCGTCCACGGTGTCGACCGGCACGAGGGGCCGGGCGGCGTCGTGGACGAGCACGACGGAGACGTCGTCGGGCAGGACGTCGAGGCCGAGCTTCACGGACTCCTGGCGGGTCGCGCCACCGGGGACGACGACGTAGTCGGTGCGCTCGGGCAGGGCGTGCCCGTCGATGAGGTTCTTGACCTCCTGCGCGCCGTCCGGCGGAGCGACCACGACGACGAGACTCACGGCGCGGGACGCGGCCATCGCCCGTACGGCGTGGATCAGCATGGGGGTACCGCCGAGCGCGCGGAGCGCCTTGGGGGTACCGGGGCCGAGCCGGACGCCGCGGCCGGCCGCCGGGATCACCGCGGCGGTGCGGGAGCGGCTCGGTTCAGCAGGCGTCGGTGACATCGATGACATCGGTTGCACTCCGAAGCTTCGGCAGGTTTGTTTCCACGGCCGACATGGGTATGGCCTGGGCGTGCCCCCGACCGTAGGTTGGGGGGAGGGCCTGGCGCGACGCCTTGACCTGACCGGGAACCCTTCCGTGACCCCCGGTCGGCCGAGCCGCGCAGGGCTCGGTGGGGCTTGCTGAGGGGGACGGCGCCGAAGGCGACCCGCGCATCCCGGTGGATTCCTTCGAATCCGGCGTCCGGACCCGGGTCCGAAACATGTCCCGGACCGGCTCCGAACATGCCGCGGCGCCCGACGACTTACCGTAGAAACGGCTGGTCAGCGGGCACCGCGGCACAATGTGTTACGACCGGATTCGTCAGCCGGTGGCACCGGTCGCCGGCGTCGTCCGGGTCAGGACGCGAGAACCTCGTCGAGCAGGGCCTCGGCCTTGTCCTCGTTCGTGTTCTCCGCGAGAGCGAGCTCGCTCACCAGGATCTGGCGGGCCTTGGCAAGCATGCGCTTCTCACCTGCGGAGAGTCCGCGCTCGCGCTCACGGCGCCACAGGTCACGCACGACTTCCGCGACCTTGATGACGTCGCCCGAGGCGAGCTTCTCGAGATTTGCCTTGTAACGTCGGGACCAGTTCGTCGGCTCTTCGGCGTACGGCGCGCGCAGCACCTCGAAGACCCGGTCCAGCCCTTCCTGCCCGACGACATCGCGCACGCCGACGAACTCCGCATTGTCCGCCGGTACACGAACCGTCAAGTCGCCCTGGGCGACCTTGAGCACCAAGTAGGTCTTGTCCACGCCTTTGATCTGGCGAGTTTCGATAGCCTCGATCAGCGCGGCCCCGTGATGGGGATAGACCACGGTGTCGCCAACCTTGAACGTCATGTGACAGGTACCCCTTCCGTGGCTATCCAGAGTAACACGAGAACGGCTTCTCCTGAATGGCGTTTTCGCAGGTCAGGGCATATCTCGGGGCTTGACAACTGCGCCACGAACGTGCTGCGCGAGGCTTCCCGAAGGCGATATTCGCAGGTCGGAGCGGGCGTACGGCCGAGCGGAAACACCTGCGTCACACACGCCGGAAGGCCTCCAGAAGGGGCCGAACGTCCCGTTTTGTCGGATTCCGGATGGTGAACTTTCCGTACCCCGTTCGGACATCGATCACCCGTACGGACCTTAGCGTCCGTGGCCATTGAAATTGATCACCGCCCGGACCCCGGGTGGATTATGCGCGGGAAATGCGCCACGGCCGGTAAATCGATCACCCGCCGATCAAGATGCCGGTCACCCGCGTTTTGTGAACGGCGTGCGAAACAGCATGGCCAGGAGGGGTACGGCGCGCCTACGAGAAGCGTCGCGTCCCCGTACGGGAGACGGACGGAGCGCGGCCGGCGGCCCGCCCGGGCGTGGCGGGAGCTTTCGGTCCACAGCTCGGCCGCCCACAGGGGCGGGTCGGGTGCGGACCCGGGAGGGCGGCTCGGTAACCTGAGCCCGCTGACACACACTTAGGGCGGCTTTACGGCCGCTCGGGCCTTCCTGTCCGCAGAGTCCGAAGTCCGCAGTCCGATCGTTCAAGGAGTTGCCGCCGCCGTGAGCCGCAGCCTTCGACACGGCGCCCTCGCCGCCACTGCCCTCGTGTTCTCGATCGCCACGCTGTCGGCCTGCGCCGCCGGCAACAACGCGCAGACGCTTCAGGTCAGGCCGGACAACGCGGCCACCGCCGTCGGCTCCCTCAAGATCCAGAACCTGAACGTCATCACGCAGCCCGGGCACGAAGCCGAGGGCCCGGCCGTCATCGCCGGCACGCTGTTCAACGACAGCGCGAAGCGTGAGGTCCTGGAGAAGATCACGCTGCCCGGCAGCAACGCCACGGTGAAGCTGAACGCCGCCAAGGGCAAGGGGCCGCTCGTGGTCCCGGCCGGCGGACGGGTCATCCTCGGCGGCGCGAACAACGCCTCCGCCGTCATCGAGAACGGCCGCCAGGTCGGGGCCGACGGCAGTGTGCAGACCGTCGTCTTCACGTTCAGCGAGACCGGGGACGTCGAGCTCGGTGCCGCCGTCGTGCCGGCGACCAGCTTCTTCGAGGACTTCGGCCCGGGCACGCTGCCCACCCCGAAGCCCACGCCCACTCCCTCGGAGTCCGAGTCCGGCGCCACGGGTGAGCCGACCGACGGGACCTCCGAGAGTCCCTCGGAGACCGGCTCGGCCTCGCCGGAGGGCGACAGCGCCGCCGCCGACACCCACTGATCACGCGGTTGGGGGGTGTCTCCGGCGGAGACACCCCCCAACTCAGCCCGCGCACCCGCCGCCCAGCGCGCTCAGTTCCGCTGTCTCGCCGCTCTCCGGCACCGGGCCGGTTTACGGCTCGAACTTGTAGCCCAGGCCACGCACCGTCACCAGGTACCTAGGCGCGCCGGGGTCGGGCTCGATCTTGGCGCGGAGCCGCTTGACGTGGACGTCCAGGGTCTTGGTGTCACCCACGTAGTCCGCGCCCCAGACCCGGTCGATCAGCTGCATACGCGTCAGCACGCGCCCCGCGTTGCGCAGGAGCATCTCCAGCAGGTCGAACTCCTTCAGCGGGAGGTCGACCTTGCCGCCGGAGACCGTGACGACGTGGCGGTCCACGTCCATCCGGACCGGTCCGGCCTCCAGCGCTGCCGGAGTGACCTCCTCCGGCTCGCCGCGGCGGCGCAGGACCGCGCGGATGCGGGCGACCAGTTCCCGCGAGGAGAAGGGCTTGGTGACGTAGTCATCGGCTCCTATCTCCAGGCCGACGACCTTGTCGATCTCGCTGTCCTTCGCGGTGACCATGATCACCGGGACGTTGGACCGGACACGCAGCTGCCGGCAGACCTCCGTACCCGGCAGGCCGGGAAGCATCAGGTCGAGCAGGACGAGGTCGGCGCCGTTGCGCTCGAACTCGTCGAGGCCGTCCGGGCCGGTGGCCGCGATGGCCACCTCGAAGCCTTCCTTGCGCAGCATGTAGGAAAGGGCGTCGCTGAAGGATTCCTCATCCTCGACGACAAGCACTCGGGTCACGGAAGAGCCTCCGGGGCAGGAAATGGTTCGTAAGAATCGGTCTCGTACGGTCCCTCGTCGTCAACTGCACCGTTGACGACGAGCGCTCCGCCGGTGGTACGTCCCCGTACGACGCCCGACTCGGGCAGTCGCAGGGTGAAGGTGGAGCCCTGGCCTTCCGAGCTCCATACGGTGACCTCCCCGCCGTGCGAGGCGGCCACATGCTTGACGATGGCGAGGCCGAGACCGGTGCCACCGGTGGCCCGTGAGCGGGCCGGGTCGACTCGGTAGAACCGCTCGAACACGCGCTCGCGGTCCTTCTCGGAGATGCCGATGCCCTGGTCGGTCACGGCTATCTCGATCAGATCCCCGCCGGGCGCGGACAGTTTCCGCGCCGCGATTCCGACGCGCGTGCGTGCGGGGCTGTAGTTGACGGCATTCTCCACGAGATTGCCGAGGGCAGCGGCCAGCTGACTGCGGTTCCCCCAGACCGTGAGGTCCGCCGCGCCGCCCGATGCCATGGTGATCTGCTTGGAACCGGCCTGCTGGCGGCACCGGTCGACGGCCTCGGCGACCAGCTGTTCCACCCGTACGGGTTCGGCGTCCTCCAGCGGGTCGTCGTTCTGCACCCGGGAGAGGTCGATCAGCTCCTGGACGAGGTTGGTCAGCCGGGTCGCCTCGATCTCCATACGGCCGGCGAACCGCTGCACCGCCTCCGGGTCGTCGGACGCGTCCATGACCGCTTCGGAGAGCAGGGAGAGCGCGCCGACCGGGGTCTTGAGCTCATGGCTGACGTTGGCGACGAAGTCGCGCCGTACCGCCTCTATGCGCCGGGCCTCGGTGAGGTCCTCGACCAGCAGCAGAACCAGGCGTGAGCCCAGCGGGGCGACCCTCGCCGAGACGGCGAGCGCCTCGCCCCGGCCCGTGCCGCGGCGCGGGAGGTCCAGTTCCACCTGTCGTATCTCACCGTCACGCCGGGTGTCCCTGGCCATGTGGAGCATCGGCTCGACCGCGAGGCGTCCGCCCCTGACCAGGCCGAGCGCGTAGGCGGCCGAGCTGGCCTTGACCACGCTGTCGCTCTCGTCGAGCACGACGGCCGAGGAGCTGAGCACGGACAGGACCGTGTCCACCCCCGGGGGCAGGGCGGCGTTGCCGTCGGGCCGCAGGGACGTACGCGTGGGGCGCTTCTGCTCGCGTTCGCTCCATCGGAACGCCAGCATGGCGATCACACCGGTGCAGAGCCCGGCGATCGCGGCAGCTGCGGCGACCGCCGCGTTCACGTCCATGCTTCAAGGTTATGCGGGCTCGCCGACACTCTCCCAGCCATCCGGGTGCCTTCTCGAACACTCGTCGCCCAGAGTTCACCAAGGGGATAGTGCCGGTTCACTTGGGTGGTCGGATCCCGACGCGTAGGCCCCGCACCGTGGCACCGTGGGGGTCGGCCCTAGACCCCGGCCTCAGCAAGGATCTGGAGAGGGACTTCCATGCGCGACGCTTACCACGAGGAACTCGATTCGATCGGCGAAGGCCTGGTCGAGATGGCCCGGCTCGTCGGCTCGGCGATCGGACGGGCCACGACCTCCATGCTGGACGCCGATCTCAAGCTCGCGGAGAGCGTGATCGCCGCGGACCAGAAGGTCGACGACCTCCAGCACGACCTGGAGGCACGCGCCATCGCGCTCCTCGCCCGCCAGCAGCCCGTCGCCACCGATCTGCGGATCGTGGTCACCTCGCTGCGCATGAGCGCCGACCTGGAGCGCTCGGGCGACCTCGCCCAGCACGTCGCCAAGCTGGCACGGCTGCGCTTCCCCGCGTCCGCGGTGCCGCACGACCTGCACGCCACCATCCTGGAGATGGGTCAGCTCGCGCAGCGGCTGATGGCCAAGGCCGCCGAGGTCATCATCACGAAGGACGTCGATCTGGCGCTCCAGCTGGAGCAGGACGACGACGAGATGGACCTGCTGCACCGCACGCTGTTCCAGCACCTGATGGACGACCGCTGGAAGCACGGCATCGAGACCGCCGTGGACGTGACGCTGCTGGGCCGCTACTACGAGCGCTTCGCCGACCACGCGGTCTCGGTCGCGAAGCGCGTCGTCTACCTGGTCACCGGCGAACACGCGGACGAGATCCAGGCGGCCACGCCGGTGGAGGGGGCGTAGGGGGGCGCGAGCGCCAGGGTGGTCGTACCTCTGTCCCCACCCTCGTGCGCCGTTGAAGCGCCCTCAGGGCTGGGCATGCAATGGGTGCGGGGGCGGCGCGGCATGCCTGCGGCCCCCGTCGTCGGCATGTGTGGCCCACGCATGTGCCGTACGCCGTCGAGTCGTACGCCCTGAGGAGGGACCATGGCCGATTCCCCCGTGACCGAACCCCAGCAGGAGACCCCGACCGAAGTGGTGCACCTGCCCGTGCTGGGAGCCTGCGGTTGCGGCTCGGGCTGCGGGTGCGGCTGCCAGTCCGGCGCGCCGTGCCAGTGCGGCGGCTGAGCCCGGCCGAATCCTGCGGCGGGGCCCCGTCACGGACGCGTGTCCGTCGCGGGGCCCCGCCGCGGCGCGCTGCTCGGACCGCGGGCGCGACATCTGGGACCGCGGGCTCGGGCCCTCAGACCGCGGGCTCGGGCGCCGTGCGGTCCTCGGGCGCCGCCTGATCCTCGGGCGCCGCCTGATCCTCGGACGCCGTGCGGTCCTCGGACGCCGTCGACGCCGCGACCACCGGCTCGGGCAGTTCCAGGTTCCGCATCAGCAGCCAGTAACCCGCCGCGGTCACCGTGCCGAGCACCGCGCAGGTCCCCCAGAGCCAGGCCGCACCGTAGTGGTCGATCACGAAGCCCGACATCAGGGGCGCGATGAGCGCCGCGACCGACCAGGACATCGTGTACATGCCCTGGTAACGGCCCCTGCCGTGCGCCGGGGCCAGCTGTACGACGAGCCCCGTCTGCGTCGGCGCGTTGACGATCTCGGCGAGGGTCCAGACGCACACCGTCAGCGCGTACACCCCCACCGATCCCGCGAAGGCGGTCAGCCCGAAGCCGTAGCCCGCGAGGGCGGACGAGATGATCAGCAGCCGTCGCGGATCGCGGTGCTGGATGAAGCGGGTGACCGGGATCTGCAGCGCCACGATCAGCACGCCGTTGACGGCGATGGCCGTGCCGAAGTCGGAACTGGACAGCCCGTCCGTACCCATGGCCACCGGCAGACCCACGTATCCCTGCTGGAAGATCAGCGCCACCAGGAAGGACAGGCCGACGACTCCCATGTAGCGCCCGTCACGCAGGACGGTGCTCAGCCGCACATCGTCCGGCGCGGCCTCCCCGGCCTTCCGGGGCTCCTCCTCCGGCCGGGATTCCGGCACCTTGAGGAAGACGACGACGGCGCACAGCAGCGTCAGGAGGGCCTCTCCCAGGAAGCCGGCCATGTAGCTGTACTCCGCGATGAAGCCGGCTCCGGCCGAGGAGACCGCGAACCCGAGGTTCACCGCCCAGTAGTTGAGCGAGAAGGCCCGCACCCGGTCCTCGGGCCGCACGATGTCGGCCATCATCGCCTGCACGGCCGGCCGCGAGGCGTTGCTCGCCATTCCCACGACGAAGGCGACGCCCGCGATCGCGACCGGGTGCACCATGAAGCCGAGCACGGCCACCGACACGGCGGTCGAGAGCTGCGCGATCAGCATGGTGGGCCGACGCCCCAGCCGGTCGGTCATCACCCCGGCACCGAGCGACGAGACGACCCCGCCGAGCCCGTGCAGCGAGGCGACGAGACCGGCGTACGAGGCGGAGTAGCCCCGGTCCAGGGTCAGGTAGAGGGCCATGAAGGTGGCGACGAACGCCCCGAGGCGGTTGACCAGAGTGCTGGTCCACAGCCACCAGAACTCCCTGGGGAGGCCGGCGACCGTCTCGTGTGCCGCCTTTCTGAGACCGGCGACAGACATAGGGCTTCCCCCCGGGGACGTGCGTGTACGGATGGGTGCGGGCGGACTCTGTAAGCGGCCCAACAGCTGTCCGAACATTACGAAAGCGGGTTCCCCGGCCGCCACTGGATTGACGCCGACCGTCAATCGTGGCTTCACCGTCCCGCCCCGTGTCCGCCCTGTGACCGAGCGCGCGGAGCTCGCGCGGGTTCGATTACGCTCGGACCCATGGCCGACGCACCGTACAAGCTGATCCTCCTCCGCCACGGCGAGAGCGAATGGAACGCGAAGAACCTGTTCACCGGATGGGTGGACGTAGACCTCACCGACAAGGGCGAGAAGGAGGCGGTCCGCGGCGGTGAGCTGCTCAAGGACGCCGGCCTGCTCCCCGACGTCGTGCACACCTCCCTCCAGAAGCGCGCGATCCGCACCGCCCAGCTCGGGCTGGAGGCCGCGGACCGCCACTGGATCCCCGTGCACCGCTCCTGGCGCCTGAACGAGCGCCACTACGGCGCCCTCCAGGGCAAGGACAAGGCCCAGACGCTCGCCGAGTTCGGCGAGGAGCAGTTCATGCTCTGGCGCCGCTCGTACGACACCCCGCCGCCCGCCCTCGAGGACGGCACCGAGTTCTCGCAGAGCGCCGACCCGCGCTACGCGACGATCCCGACGGAGCTGCGCCCGCGCACGGAGTGCCTCAAGGACGTCGTCATCCGCATGCTTCCCTACTGGTACGACGGCATCGTCCCGGACCTCCTCGACGGCAAGACCGTCCTGGTCGCCGCCCACGGCAACAGCCTGCGCGGCCTGGTGAAGCACCTGGACGGCATCTCCGACGACGCCATCTCGGGCCTCAACATCCCGACCGGCATCCCGCTCTCCTACGAGCTGGACGCCGACTTCCGCCCCCTGAACCCGGGCGGCACGTACCTCGACCCGGACGCCGCGAAGGCCGCGATCGAGGCCGTGAAGAACCAGGGCAAGAAGAAGTAAGAATAATGATCATGCCCCTGACCTGCGCTCACGGCGCAGATCGGGGGCATTTTCCTTCTCCGGGCCCCCGCTGGGCCCTCAGCACGGAGAGTCGTCCGGCCTCAGGGCCCTGCCGAACGCTCGCCGTGGCAGCACGGTAGGCACCCGGGCTCTCAGATCTCGTCCCGGGCGCGGCATCGGTGTTCAGGGAAGAGGCCACGGCTGCGTGGGCGGGCCGGTGGCCTCCCTTGCCCGGGAACGGCGGTCGGCGGTTGTGCTTTGACGGCCCCAGGGACGGCGTTGGGTGCCCCGTCTCCGTGGAGTTTGACGATTTTCACCGAAGATGACCGGTCAATCCTGATCAGGCGCGGGCGTCGAGCGGCCGGTCCTGTCAGGGGTGGAGGTTAGCCTGCGGCAAAGCCGAGGGTCGGCGACCAGGGAGGGTTGTGCTGTGGGTGGCAACGAGTGGACGGCGACCGGGCCCTACCAGGAGGATCTGGCGGCTGCGTTCCGGCAGGCTCAGGGCCAGGAGTTGGCGAAGGATGATCACGGTTTTCCGGGGCGGGGCATCGTCGAGCTGTGGGAGGACGAGGGCTGGCAGGAGTACATCCTGACCGGAGGCACCTGCACGGTGCTCGACTTCTACGAGCTGATCGACGCCGATGCAGGTGACGAGTTCGCCATGATGCGCCCCTTGACCGAGGACGAGATCCGCAGCTGGGCTCCCGACGGTCGACCCACGCGTGACCAGTGGGATGCCGCGACACGTCGACTGCTCGACCCGATCGGCCGTGGAACAGGCCGGTGCACAGTGCTGTATCGGGATGGCGAACCAGCCGAGGTCGCCTACTGGGGCTGTACCGCGGACTAGCGTCCAATGCTGGTCAGACTCCGCTGGGACTGGACAGTTGACGGCTGGATTTCCGGGCGCGGCAACGCAGGTGTGGGCGGCGACCTCCCCGCGGCTGGCGGGCATGGGCGGGGTGTACTGCGAGGACTGCGACATCGCCGAGCCGGCCGAGGAGGGCTCGGAAGGCGGCGTGCACGCGCACGCGACCGACCCCGAGCAGGCCGCGCGCCTGTGGGCCTGGCCGCCGAGCTCACAGGCGTCGACGCCTTCGCGACGGCGAAGTAGCAGCTGCCCGGCAGGGCCCGGAACTCCCGTGGCGGACCGCCGTCCCGCGAAGCCCGCGCCTCCCGCCTGCGGTCGGACGGCGTTCGCGTCACAGTGGAGGGATGGACGCACAACACGACGCAGATCTTCTGGGCGCCCGGGCGCTCGGCGTGGCGACCCGGCTGCCCGCGCAGGACCTGGAGCGGGCGCGGCGCTTCTATGCCGAGAAGCTCGGACTGGAGCCCGTCGACGAGCGGCCCGGTGGGCTGTTGTACCGGTGCGGGGGCTCGGAGTTCGCCCTGTTCCGGTCGGCGGGCGCCTCGCCCGGCACCTTCACCCAGATGGGCTGGCAGGTGGACGACATCGGAGCCGTCGTGGCGGAACTCGGGCGGCGCGGTGTCGAGTTCGAGGAGGTCGATCTGCCAGGGCTCCGCACCGAAGGTGGCATCGCCGAGATCGAGGGCAACTACCCGAGCAAGGGTGCAAGCGGTGAACGCGGCGCCTGGTTCCGGGACAGCGAGGGGAACATGCTGGGCATCGGCCAGGCCGTCAGTTAGGTGCCGTCCCGTTCGTCCCGCGCACCGGTGGGCACGGCGCCTCACGGGACCTGCGCCCCCGTGGGCACGGCGCCTCGCGGCAGCGTTCCGGTTGCCGCGGACCGGGGAAGAACCCTGGCATGCCGGGAAACGCTGCGGAGCCGCTCGCCGTCGACAGCCGGGGCAATCGCCTGGTCTCGTTCGTACGGGGTGGCGAGGACACGCCCCCGCAGGATGCGCTCGTGCCCCTGTCCCTGACCGCCCTCTGGTGCCGGGGCAGAGTCCTCCTGGTCCACGACCGTCACCGGGACACGTGGGAGCTTCCCGGGGGCAGGATCGAACACGGCGAGAGCCCGCGGCAGGCCGCTGTACGCGAGCTGCTGGAGGAGAGCGGGCACGAGCCGGACGGCGCCCTGGAGTTCGTCGGGCACGCGGAGTTCCTGCTGATGCCCGGCCGGAAGCGCGAGTACGGCGCAATGTTCACGGGCCACACGCTGCGTGTCACCGCCTTTGAGCCCAACGAGGAGATCTCCGCCGTCTGTTGGTGGGATCTGCGTACTCCACCGGATGGGCACGTCGCGCAGCTGGACGTCCACCTCGCCCGGTTGAGCCGTGCGCATGCCACCGGGGCCCGGGGCACCCGCTAACGTGACCTGCACAACAGTCCGTCACCCAGGGACGCACCCCCGCCGTGAGGGGCGGGCAGGGCGCGGAGAGCAAGGGGATCGGGGAGAGCGATCATGGGCGAGTCTCTGAAGACCTTCGTCGGCGGCGCCGAAGTCGAGGTGCCCAACAGCATTCCGGCGATCCGCGCCGCGCTTCCCGAGGAGAGACGCGAGGAGTTCGACCACGCGATCAACGAGGCCGGCGTCCACGAGATCCAGGCCGTCATGCGGCACTGGATGCTCGAATCCGTACCCGATCCCGAGGCCGAACAGATTCTGGACCGGCTGGCGCAGGACGAGGCCGAGAGGCGGAACGTCGCTTGAGTTTCCGCATCTCCTACGCACCGCCCGCCGATGACACCCTGGCCAAGATGCGCGACGGCGACTCGTTCCGGGCCGAGATGGCGCGCACCCTCGGCCTGGACCCCTACGGACACGCCTCCACCGCCGTCAAGCTCGAACGCGACCGGCGTGAGGCGACCGTGGCCGGGGCCATCGTCCTCTACTACGTCTCCAGGACCGTGCTGACGGTCACCGTCGTCAGGCTCGTACCCCTGCCGTGAGCCCGGCCCTCGAACGCGCCTGACCGCCGCCCGGGCCTGACCGTACGGCCGCCCCACACCCAGCGCATCACCGTACGAACCCGTCCACCACGCCGCACCGTGCGTCCGGCTCTCAACCGCGCGTCGCCGTACGCCCCGTGTCGCCCAGGGACTCCAGCAGACCGCGCAGCTCGCCCGCGATACGCCCGCGCTCCTCGCCCGTCAGCCCGGAAAGCATCCGCTCCTGGTTGTCCACATGATCGACCAGGACCCTGTCGATCAGCTCGCGCCCCGCGTCGGTGAGGGCGACGTGCACGCTCCGGGCGTCCTCCTGTCTGCGGATACGGACGACGAGGCCGCGGGCCTCCAGACGGTCGAGCCGCTGGGTGATCGCGCCGGACGTGACCATGGCGGACCGCATCAGATCCGCGGGGGTCAGGCGGTGGGGGGCCGGGCTGCGGCGCAGGGTGGCCAGGACGTCGAAGGCCGCCGCGTCGAGGCCGTGTGCGCCGAAGACGGCACGCTGCTCCGCCTCGACGATCTGTGCCAGCCGCTTGATGCGCCCGAACACCCCCATCGAGGAGGCGTCCAGCTCGGGGTACTGCTCCGCCCACTGGGCCAGCACGCGGTCCACATGGTCACTCATTGCTTCAGTCTACCTATGACTTAGCGTTGAGATACCTACTTGCTTAGCGCTAAGCAAACGCTGTACGTTCTTGCCCATGACGCAGGCTGCTGCTTCCTCGACCGCGCCGCAGGCGATATGTACGCGCTGCGGCTTCCACCCCCGCTCCGTCGGCGGTGCCAGGTGAGTGACCACCGGGTCGCCTCCGACGCCGCCCTCACCGTGCTCGCTCCGCTGATCTGGGGCTCCACCTATTTGGTCACCACGGAACTGCTGCCCCCGGACCGGCCCTTGCTGGCCGCCACGGTCCGCGCCCTGCCGGCGGGCCTGATCCTGCTCGCGTGGGGCCGGAAACTGCCCCGGGGCAGCTGGTGGTGGCGTGCCGCCGCCCTCGGGCTGCTCAACATCGGCGCGTTCTTCTACCTGCTCTTCCTCGCCGCCTACCATCTGCCCGGCGGGGTGGCAGCGCTGGTGATGGCGGTCCAGCCGACGATCGTCCTCGCCCTGTCCTCGCTGCTGCTGAAGACACGGATCACGACAGCGCACGCCGTCGCCTGCGCACTGGGCATCCTCGGTGTCGGCCTGCTGGCGCTGACCTCCCACGCGTCCCTCGACGCCGTGGGAGTCGGCGCGGGGCTTCTGGGCGCCGTGAGCATGGCGAGCGGGATCGTGCTCACCAAGCGCTGGGGGCGTCCGCCCGGCGTGGGACTGCTGACGTTCACCGGGTGGCAACTGACCTTCGGAGGCCTCTTCCTGCTGCCGGCCACCCTGATCGCCGAAGGGCTTCCCGGAGCCGTGGACGGACGGAACGCCGCCGGTTTCGCCTATCTCGGGATCGTCGGGGCGCTGTTCGCCTACACGATGTGGTTCCGCGGCGTGGAGCGACTGCCCGCCCTGGTCGTCTCCGTGCTCGGCTTCGCCTCGCCGCTCGCCGCGACGGCCCTCGGCTATCTCGTACTGGGCGAGACCCTGTCCCCGGCGCAGCTCGCGGGCTCGCTCCTGGTGGTCTGCGCCGTCGTGCTCGTCCGGCCCCGGGCGACGAGCGAGGGGCCGGGCGCAGGCCCGTCCGGCCCGCCCCCGGCCCCTCGCCGTGTGCGGATGATCAGCCGAGCTTCTTGACCTGCGCCGCGACGAGCTCGGTCGGCATCTCGAAGTCCGGGGACGTGCCGCCGGACACACCGAGGTTGAAGGAGAAGAAGGTGGCGACCGTGCCGCCCTGACGGAGGCTCACGAGCTTGAAGGGGACCTGCTCGCCCTCCTCGCCCATCAGCACCGTCCACGCGAGGGCCTCCTCGCCGCCGGTCACCTTCTCCTCGGTCAGCTTGGTGACCTTCTGCTTCGAGCCCTTCATCGTGAGGGTGAACCCGCCCTCGGCGCACGCGGCAGCCGACTCGCGCAGCTCGGCAAGGCTGTCGGCCGCACCCTCCCCCTCGTACGAGGCGAGCGTGACCAGCGAGGACGTGACGTCGAGCATGCCGGCGAGCGCGTCCTCGGGGTCCGCTGCCTCGTCCTTCTTGGGCTCCTGGACGACCTTGCGCCCTGCGTTGCCGACCGGCTCGCCGCGCTTCACACCGTAGAAGGCGTACCCCATGGGCTCGCACTCCTTCTTGTCCACGGTGAGGTCCGTGGCCTTGCCGATGTCCTCCGGGCCGGTCTTCGTGATCTTGTGGCCCGCGAGGTCGCCCTGCTCCAGCGACACCTTCTCCAGCTCGGCCGAGGTCAGCGCCTTGACCGCCGCGGGCTTGGATGCGGCGTCGTCCTTGCCTCCCGAGGTGCCGCCGTCACCCTTGCCACCGGAGTCCGAACCGCTGCATGCGGTGGCGAGCAGCGTCAGGGACGCCACGGTGGCGGCGAGGGCGGTACGGCGTACGGCAGTGGCGCGCATGGTTGTTCATCTCTCCGTCTGAAGGGGCAACAGCCCGCTCCGGGCGCGGATTTCGGCGCCGGCACGCAAGAACTGCCGCAGTGCGTGACACTCTACGATCGGACACCTGTCCGATGATCGGCCCGGACGGTCACGGCATGTGATCGTGACTTCGCTGTGATCACCTTGTGAAGCCGCTGTGGGTCCAGGTGCCCACCGGCCGTGAGCAGGAGAGGAGTCGACGCCGTGCCCGTCGACACGACAGCAGCGGTGCTCGAAGCGGTGGGGATCGAGGGCCACGAGATCACCTCCCGTACATCACTCGCCGGGGGCACCTACAACACCGTCACGCGCGTGACCCTCCAGGACGGCAGCGACTGGGTGGTGAAGGTCCCGCCCGGCCACAGCACCGGCATGAGCTACGAACGGCGGCTGTTGACCAACGAGGTGACCTTCTACGAGGCCGCCTCGGCGCACGGCGTCGAGGCGGTCCCCTCGGTCGTCCACAGCGAGCTCGACCCCGGGGCGCCGGCCGGGGCGTACGTCGTCATGACCGCGCGCCCCGGGCGTCCCTGGCACGAGATCGCAGGCGAGCTGACGGCCGGTGAGACCGCCGCTCTGCGCCATGAGTTCGGGCAGATCGTCGGCTCGTTGCACGACGTGACGGGCAAGGCCGGCTTCGGCTGTCCCGCCGAGCCCCTGGGCCCGCTCACGCGCACCTGGCGTGAGGCCTTCACCGCGATGACGGACGCCGTGCTCGCCGATGCCGAGAGGTACGGGGCGCGCCTGCCGCACCCCGTGGAACGCATCCGCGAGATGCTCCACTCGGCATCGGGCGAGCTGGACGAGGTGACCCGGCCCGCGCTCGTCCACTTCGACCTGTGGCAGGGAAATCTGCTGGTGACCGGGGAGCCGGGCGCCCGCCGCATCGGCGGGATCATCGACGGCGAGCGGATGTTCTGGGGCGACCCGGTCGCCGACCTCGTCTCCACCACCCTGTTCGGCGAGCCGGAGACGGACCTGGACTTCCTCGCCGGATACGCCTCCTCGGCCCGCGGACCACTCGACTTCACCCCGTCCGTACGCCGCCGGCTCAACCTCTACCGCAGCTACCTCTACCTCATCATGCTCACCGAGACGGTGCCCCGCGGCGCCGGACCGGACGCGCGGGCCTGGGCGTGGAAGGAGGTAGCGCCGCGGCTCGTGGCGGCGCTGGAAGAGGTGACCCGGCCGCGGTGACCGTGGCCCTCAGGAGGGGCGCTGCGTCAGATGCGCGAAGGCGTCCAGGTTGCGGGTGGATTCGCCGCGCTCCACCCGCCAGGCGTACTCCTTGCGGATCGCACTCGCGAAGCCCAGTTCCAGCAGCGGGTTGAAAGCGCCGTCCGCCGCCTCCAGGACAACGCCCAGCAACCGGTCGAGCTCCTCGGGCGTGACGACCGAGAGCGGGAGCCTGCCGACGAGATAGATGTCGCCGAGCTGGTCGATCGCGTAACTCACTCCGAACAGCCGGAGGTTGTGCTCCAGGAGCCAGCGGTGCACGGCCGCGTCGTTCTCGTCCGGGTGACGGATGACGAACGCGTTGAGGGAGAGGGAGTGCTGTCCGACGAGCAGGGAACAGGTCGTGGACAGCTTCCGGGTGCCTGGCAGCTTCACGACGTAGTTGCCGGGCTCGGGGCTCTCCCATTCGAGCTCCGCGTCGTTCAGCGTCGTCTCGATGACCTGTGCAGCTGCTGCTTCGTCGGATACGTCAGCCATGGTCCGAGCGTACGACAGCTCGCCCGGCACCTCAGTACGACTACGCCCCCAGGCCCTCAGCCGTGGTGCGAGCGGGCGCGGCGGCGGTGGTCGTTCATCGCCGCCGTGTACACGTCGGCGGTCGCCGACGCCGCCGCGCCCCAGCCGAACGACTGCGCATGCGCGGCGGCGGCCGCGCCCATCCGGCCGGCCAGCTCCGCGCTGTCCGCGAAGCGGCCCAGGGCCTGCGCGTACGCCTCCGGGTCGTGCCCCGGGATCAGGAAACCGCTGATCCCGTCCCGCACCGCCACGGGCAGGCCGCCCACCGCCGCCGCGACCACGGGCGTACCGGCCGCCTGGGCCTCGATGGCGACGAGGCCGAAGGACTCGCTGTACGAGGGCATGACCAGCACGGACGCCGCCCGGAACCAGTCCGCCAGCTGGTCCTGCCCGACCGGCGGGTGGAAGCGCACGACGTCGGCGATGCCGAGCCGGGCGGCCAGCTTCTGCAGCCCTTCCGGCTTGGCGAGCCCGCTGCCGCTGGGGCCGCCCACGACGGGAACGAGCATGCGCGAGCGCAACGAGGGATCGCGGTCCAGGAGCACGGCCACGGCGCGCAGCAGCACGTCCGGGGCCTTCAGCGGCTGGATGCGGCCGGCGAACAGCGGGATCAGGGCGTCCTGAGGCAGGCCCAGGCGCGCCCTCGCCGCCGCACGGCCGTCGGCGGGGCAGAAGCGCTCGAGGTTGACTCCGGGGTGCACGACGGCGACCGAGGCGGGGTCGGCGTCGTAGAAACGGATGAGTTCGTCGGCCTCGCCCGAGGTGTTCGCGATGAGCCGGTCGGCGGCGTGCACGATCTGCGTCTCACCGATGACACGCGCGGCAGGCTCGGGGGTGTCGCCCTCGGCGAGCGCGGCGTTCTTGACCTTCGCCATGGTGTGCATGGCGTGCACGAGAGGCACTCCCCAGCGCTGGGCGGCGAGCCACCCCACCTGGCCGGAGAGCCAGTAGTGCGAGTGGACCAGGTCGTAGTAGCCGGGGCGCTGCCCGGCCCATGCCTGCATCACGCCGTGCGTGAAGGCGCAGAGCTGCGCGGGCAGCTCCTCCTTGGCGAGGCCCTCGTACGGCCCGGCGTCGACGTGGCGGACCAGGACCCCGGGGGCCAGCTCGACCGTCGGGCGCAGCCCGCCCGTGGTGGCCCGGGTGAAGATCTCGACCTCGATGCCGATCGCGGCGAGGCGCGTGGCGAGCTCGACGATGTAGACGTTCATGCCGCCCGCGTCGCCGGTGCCCGGCTGGTGCAGCGGAGAGGTGTGCACGGAGAGCATCGCGACGCGACGCGGCTTGCGGTGTCCCGCGAAACCGCCCGGGAAGCGGAGACGGGGTGTCGCACGGCCGCTGCCGAGCCGGGAGACGTACTGGCTCACGAGTCCGCTCCTCCTCTTCGCTCAGGGCATGACACGCACCGGGCACAGAGACCCTTCGAAGGGCGGGAACAGCGGAACACTGCCTTTCATTTCCGTTTTGCCAAACCATTACGTTGCCTTCGGCGCGTCGACGGCCCTCCCGCACGCACCGTCGTTCTCACGGCCTCCGCCGCCCGTACGAGTGCGCCCCTATGAGTGCCCTTCGCCGCCCCTCCGAGTGCCTTCCGGCCGCCCGCACGACCGCCCTCTCCTGCTCGCACGAGTGCCCTCCAGGGCTTCGCATACGCTTTTCGTCATGCACCAGCGCCCCATCGGCACCGCGACCCGCGGGACCACCAACCCCAACAGGCTGCGCCGGATGGACCGCTGGATCGCCGCGACCCACGGCCCCGCTCTGCGCCGCAGCGACTCCCCGGTGGCGGTGGACCTCGGCTACGGCGCCGCGCCCTGGACCGCCGTGGAACTGCTGGAGCGACTGCGCGCCGTCGAGCCCCGCGCGGCCGTGGTGGGTGTCGAGATCGACCCCGAGCGGGTCGCTGCGGCGCGTCCGTACGAGCGTGAGGGGCTCACCTTCAAGCACGGCGGCTTCGAGATCCCCCTGGCCGTCCGGCCGGCGCTCATCCGGGCGGCGAACGTGCTGCGCCAGTACGACGAGGGTGAGGTCGCAGCGGTCTGGCAGCGGCTGTGCGCCCGTCTGGCCCCGGAGGGGCTGCTGGTCGAGGGCACCTGCGACGAGATCGGCCGCAGGCACGTGTGGGTCGCCCTCGGCCCGGAGGGGCCGCGCACGGTCACGTTCGCGACCCGGCTCGGCTCGCTGGAGCGCCCTTCGGACCTCGCCGAACGCCTCCCGAAGGCACTGATCCACCGCAATGTGCCGGGCGAGCCGGTACACGCCTTCCTGCGGGACCTCGACCGGGCCTGGGCCTCCGCCTCCCCCTACGCCTCCCTCGGGGCACGGCAACGCTGGATCGCCGCCGTACGCGCGGTCTCCGCCGACTGGCCGCTGACGGACGGCGTACGACGGTGGCGGCAGGGCGAGATCACGGTGCGGTGGTCCGCCCTGCGGCCGGGGGCGTAGGTCCGGGGGGGGGACGGGTCCCGGGGGGCGTGGCCCGGAACAGGGGGTACAGAGCGTGGACCCGGGCGCTCGGACAACCGCGCTCCGGACCCGGTGCCGAAAAGTGGCGGATCCGGGAACACAAACGGATCACCGTTCGTCCCCCTGTGTGACAAGACGGGTGACGTGCGCCTCTGTTGCTTTAGGGGACAACATGGCACGATCGCGTCGTCGACCTAACGTTACTGACGGTAAGTCACATGTCCGCGATCTGGCTTTCATCGCCTTTCGCCCGGAGGGGGAGCTTGTGAACCGACGCCACTGTGCCACTGCCGCGATCACTCTGGTCTGCGCACTGGCCCTGCTGACCGCGCCGGTCCAGGCAATGGCCGCCCCGGTCCCCGAGCCCACTCCGGCGGCCACCGCACCCGCCGTGCCCACCGCCGGGAAGAAGAGCCTCGAAGAGGTGCGCGAGGAGATCGACACCCTCTACCGCAAGGCGGGTGCGGCCACCGACGCGTACAACCTCGCCCAGGAGCAGGCCGAGAAGCAGTCCGGAGAGATCGTCAGGCTGACCAAGGCGATCGCCGACGGCCAGGCCCGCATCGCCGAGCTGAAGGATTCCGCGGGCGCGCAGGCTCGCGAGCAGTACCGCTCCGGTGGACTGCCCCCGGGCGCCCAGCTGATGCTGAGCGGCGACCCTGAACTCTTCCTGGACGGCGTCAACCAGGCCCGGCAGAGCCAGCAGGCCACCAAGGGGATGCTCACGGAACTCGAGCAGGCCCAGGACGACTTGGAGACGTACACCCAGGACGCGAGCCTCAACTGGGAGAAGCTCGAAGCCAACCGGGTCAAGCAGGCCAAGGCCAAGAAGAGCATCAATGCCCAGATAGCGGCGGCGAAGAAGCTCGAATCGCAGCTGGAGAAGGAGGAGCGGGCCAGGCTCCTGAAGCTGGAGCAGGACGCGGCGTCCACAGCCCAGGCCGCCTGGCTCTCCTCCGGCGCGCTCCAGGACATCAACCGCGAGGCGAGCGCCGCCGGGAAGCAGGCAGTGGCCTTCGCGACCGCCCAGATCGGCAAACCGTACGTATGGGGGGCCGAGGGCCCTGGTTCCTACGACTGTTCCGGACTGACGTCCCAGGCGTGGGCCGCGGCGAAGCGGCCGATCCCCCGGACCTCCCAGGAACAGTGGCGCCTGCTGCCGCGCATCCCCATCCAGGACATGCGCCCCGGCGACCTGATCATCTACCACAGCGACGCCAGCCACGTCGGCATGTACGTCGGCGACGGATCGATCGTCCACGCCCCGCGGCCGGGCCGCCATGTCACGCTGGCGGGAGCGGGTTCGATGCGGATCCTCGGAGTGGTCCGCCCCGACAAGTAGGGGCGGAGGCCCGGCCGGACGGGCCGGCCGGGACCGGGTGACGTGGGCCACGACGGACCGCGCGGAGAATGTGTGCGGGGCGTGTCCGGCGCGTGATGTTTGTCATGACCCCTTGTCCGTTTCGTGCGCACGCGGCACGTCGGATCCGTGGTGGGACGCGGCTTATGGCCGCGCATACGACACAGGATGATCACCGGGCGCCATTCCGTTCCCCCGCCGCGGACCGCTATCGTCCCCGTCGGCGGGTCGTCGATCGTCGTCCCGCCGCGCCCTCGGGGGGAGGGAAGGAAACCCGAACCGATGCCCGTACCCGTACCGCAGCAACGTGCCGTTCCCGCTGCGGAGACCACTCATGGCGCCGGCCTCACGCTCCTGGTGATCGAGGGCGACCCTTCGGGCACCTTCACCGTTCCCGAGCTGTCGTCCACCACCGGCGCGCGGGTCCGTGTCCGCACCGCCCGCAACCTCACCGAAGCGGGACGCCTGCTCACCGACGACGTCGACTGCATCCTGCTGGACCTCGACCTCGAACTGGCCCCGCCGTCCACCGCCGCACGCGCCGAAGGCCGCGACGAGGGGACGGCGCAGCCGGACGAGCTCGCCACCCTCAAGCACGTCCTGCGCATCGCCCCGCGGCATGCCGTCCTCGCGCTCACCGCCGAGGACGACGCCGAGCGGGCCGCGGAGGCCGTACGGGTAGGAGCCCAGGACTACCTCTTCCGCGACGAGCTGGACGGACGCCTCCTCAGTCGTGCCATCCGGTACGCCGTTGAGCGCAAGCGCGCGGACATCGCCCAGCACCAGCTGACCGAGTCCCGGCTGCGGGCCCAGGAGAACGCGCGGCTGGAACGCGGACTGCTCCCCACGCCCCTTCTCGAAGGCTCGGACCTCGCCTTCGCCGCCCGCTACCGGCCGGGCCGCAGCCGCGCCCTGCTCGGCGGCGACTTCTACGACACGGTCCGCACCCCCGACGGCACGGTCCACGCGATGATCGGCGACGTCTGCGGTCACGGGCCCGACGAGGCGGCACTCGGCGTCGAGCTGCGTATCGCCTGGCGGGCACTGACCCTGGCCGGACTCTGCGGCGACGCCCTGCTCTCCACGCTGCAGCAGGTCCTGGAGCACGAACGGCAGAGCGAGGAGATCTTCGCGACGCTCTGCACCGTCGACATCGCCCCCGACGGCCGCCGCGCGGGACTGTGCATCGCGGGCCACCCCGCGCCGCTCATCGCCCGCCAGGGCCGCGCGGCGCACCTGCTCCCGTACGAGGACGGCGGCCCGGCGCTCGGGCTGCTGCCGCACGCCCGGTGGCCGCGACGCCAGGTCGAGCTGGGCGGCTCGTGGAGCCTCATGATGTACACCGACGGGCTGATCGAAGGCCGCGTCGGCCCCGAGGGCACCCAGCGGCTGGGCCAGGACGGGATGGTCGCGATGATCAACGGCCGGCTGGACCAGGGGCTCGGCGGCGAGGCCCTGCTGGAGGCCGCGGTCGCCCAGGTGCGCGAGCTGAACGGCGGCGAGCTGACCGACGACGTGGCGGTCCTCCTGCTGGAACGTGACGAGGCCCGGATACGCCGAAGGGGCAGGAACGCATCGCGCTCCCGCCCCGGTGCCGCCTCGGCGGCGGGCGCTCAGCGCCCGCCGTTGTAGGGGCCGTACGGCCCGTCGCTGCTGGAGCCGCCCCGACGGCCGCCCCCGCCCGACACGGCCTTGATCGCCGGCCGCACGTCCACCATGAAGACGATGGACGCGATCACGCCCGCGATCTGCAGGAACAGGATCGGGATGACGAGGTTCACGAAGACGGTGATCCCGAGAATGATCAACCAGAACGACTTCTTCTGCTTGTCGGCGGCCCGGTAGGCGTCCTCGCGCGCTGTCACGGCGAAGACCAGCGCGACCACCGCCAGCACGAGCATGGCCAGATACAGCAGCTGGAGGAACGAGCCGAAAGCTTCGAGCAACACGGTGAGCACCGCCTAGTCAGTGGATGAGCGCCTCGCGGCCAAGGTACCGGGACAACGACCCGGGCACCCTCAAAGGTGCCCGGCCCGTTCTTCCGGTAGTCCCCGGACCGCTTCCGCCTACTTCGCGGAGGGCGGGGTGGTCTTCTTGGCAGCCGGCTTGCGCGCGGGAGCGGTCTTCTTCGCGGCGGGCGCGGCCTTGGACTCCACGGGCTTCGGCGCGCTCTTCTTCGCCACCGGGGTGGCCGGCTTCGGGGTGGTCACCGGCTTCACGGGAGTGACCGGCTTCGCGGCGACGTCGGACTTCTGCTTCGGCACGGACTTCGGCTCCGCCTCGACGACCGCGGCGATCTCCACGATCTCGTCGGCGGTCTCGCCGCGCCAGGTCCGCACGGTGTTCTCGCCCCGCTCGGCGACCTTCTCGTACGTCTCCCGGGCCCTGACCGCGTACTCTGCGGCCACACCCACGCCCCGCAGCGCCAGGTCCTGGGCGGTCTCGCCCAGCTTCTTGAGGTCGGTGTCCAGCGCACCGAAGACCTCGCTGACCTTCGCCTGCACGCTGGCCTGCGCCTCCTTGGCCTGCGTGGTGACACGCTCCTGCACGGCCTTGGGGTCGGTGTTGCGCACGGCCTCGATCCGCTCGGGCGCCTCGGCCCGCAGCTGCTCGATCAGCGCCGGCACCTTGCGCGCCTGCTCCACGGCGAGGTCGGCCGTGCCGGCGGCGAAATAGAGGGGGGTGGGGTCGGTGAGGGTCTTACGCAGGTCATCGGTGATGGCCATGACTGGGGTCCTCCCGGATCATCGGTTTCAGTTCAGGGGTGGGTCTGCATCACTGCCGTCGGCCGTGCGGGGGCCGCGAGCACCCGGACCGGCACCGTTCGCTTCTGCGGCACCGCTTTCCGCGTCGGCATCGATTCTGCTCTCCGCGTCCACGGCACCGTGGGACTCGGAGCCGGTGTCGGGCGCGACATCGAAACCGTTCTCCCGGCGGAAGGAGTCGTAGATCTGCAGCAGCACGCTCTTCTGCCGCTCGTTGATCGACGGATCGGCCAATATGACCGCCCGCGTCTCCAGCTCCTCCCGCTCCCGCTCGTCGAGGATCCCGGCCCGCACGTACAGCGTCTCGGCGGAGATGCGCAGGGCCTTGGCGACCTGCTGCAGCACCTCGGCACTCGGCTTGCGCAGACCGCGCTCGATCTGGCTGAGATACGGATTCGACACTCCGGCGGCGTCGGCGAGCTGCCGCAGGGAGAGCTGCGCGGTACGCCGCTGCTCACGCAGGTACTCGCCAAGATTGCCGACGTTGAGTGATGCCATGCCTCGATGGTGCCCCATCCTTGCTAACTTTTGCAAGCGATCGCTTGCAAAAGTGTTCGCACCATGGTGTGACGGAGCGGTGACCTCCAGCGACGTGGGAAGCAGCCATCGACCTGTTTCTGCTCAACAGGGGCAACGCCCATGACGGCCTCGCTCGTCTCTTCGGCAGCGGAACGCGTCGCGGCGTCGGGCACTCAGTCGGCGTGCCGTGAGGCCTTCGGGGCACTCGGTCATCGGTGGGCCCTGCACCGTCGGCGCCATCGTGATCTCTCATCTGGGCTGTGCTCTGCGGGGGTGGTTGATCAGCAGCGGCATTCACCGTGGCACGATCTGGTCGGATGGCCGGGCGGACGACGTCGACCTGGTGCCGCGCCTCGACGATGACGGGAAGCCGGTGACCTTCGCCCGCTGGTACACCGACTGGCTGGAGCAGACCGAGCGTCCGACGCTGCCGTCTCCATCGGATCTCTGAACCCTGTTCTGAAGCTTGCGACGAGCGGCGCAGAACCCTGAGCGCGCTGCTTGGCCTGTGGGGCTGACCAGCGTTCAGCCAGTCACGAACTCGGCTGAGCGTGCGACACCCGGCCGGTAGGGTCTCGTGCATGTGGGTGGGGTTGGATGCGGTCGACTGGGCTCGGCTGAAGCACAACTACGGGTCTGCCGAGGACGTACCCGGCCTGCTCCGCCGATGCGGGGGTCCGGATCCGGACGATGCGGGCGACGCCTCGTCCGAGCTGCTCAACCTGCTGTTCCATCAAGGCGGCTGGGTCTGTTCCGCCGCCTCGGCCGCACTGCCCTTCGTGCTCCGCCTGGCTGCGACACCGCAGGTGCCGAGCCGCTGCGCGATGCTGGAACTGGTGGCGATGCTGGCAGCGGAAGCCGGTCGGATCGAAGCCCGGTTCCTCGATCCCGGCTGGGCCCTGGCTTGGAAACAGGCCCTGCCCGAGTTGCTGAGCCTGCTGGACGATCCCGAGCCGGAGATCCGGCGGGCCGCAGCCGACGTGCTCGCTGTCTGCGACAGCCCCGGTGAGTTGGTTCTGCCTGCGCTGCTGCGGTGCTGGGAGGCGGAGGATGATCTGGCAACCCGCCTTGAGCTGGTCCTCTCCCTGGGCCAGGCGGCCATGCGCGCGCCAGTCGGTGGGCATGGCGTCGAGGTCTTCGACCTGCTCCGTGGTCTGCTCGACTCTCCACAGGCTCAGATACGCCTGGCAGCAGTGCACGCGCTCGCCCCGAGCGACCCGGACCTGCCTGCCCGACGGCTCGACCTCATGCTCGAAGCGGTCCGGGACCCGACCATCGAGCTGTGGCGCCACACCAGCTCGGTACGAACTGGAGTGCTGGGTATCCACCGCTGGGCTGCGGGGCTGATAACCGGCCCCGCCCCCACGTTCACGCTCGGCCTGCTGGCAGACCATCACGACGCCGAACAGCGGATCGGGGCCTTGGCCCAGGCGGGCAGGCTGCTGGCTCAGTGGCGCTCCCCGACCGCCGCCCTTCTGCCACACCTCCTCGCACGATTGGACGATCCCGCCTCCGAAGCCCGCTTCCGGGCGGCCGAGCTGCTGGCCTGCGTCGGCCCGGCCGCCGCCGCCCACGCCGACGAGGTCGCCACGCTCCTCTCCGACACCGCCGCCCGCACCACACGTAAACGGCAGACCGTCGGCGAGGCCGCCCTGTGGGCCCTGGCCCGGATGAACGATCCGCGCTGCCTGCCGGGCCTGATCGAACTGATCGCCGGCACATGCTCCGGCTTCGCATCGACTTCCGCCCACTACCCCGCCACAGACCTCCACCATGTCGTCCTCCCCGCACTCCATGAGGTACTGGGTCATGTCCCGGACCACGCCGAGCTGCTCCTTCCGGCGATCTGCGGCCGGCTCGACACCGCTACGGATGAGCGCCTGCTCAACCGGCTCTGTGACGTACTCGCGGACTGGGGGCCCGTGGCAAAGGCAGCGGTTCCACAGCTGCTCGGCCTGCTGGAGGACGACCGGACCTGGATGGCGGCGGCGAAGGCCCTGGCAGGGATCGGCTTGGCGGGGAACGGAGCACGGGACCTGCTCTTGTCCCGATTGCGTGCCGCCGGGCCGCACACGGAACTCGCGGCTTGGGCGTACTGGAGAGTCGGCGGCGAACCTGGGCCGGTCCTGGAAGTACTCGGACGCAGCGTTGAGGAACGAAGGTTCCGCCATCCCGCCCTGCGCAAGCTCGCCGGCCTCGGATCGCATGCCGCCCCCTACGCGGACCGGCTCAGGGCGCTGACGGCCGACACCGACCCCTGGACTCGCGTCGAGGCAGCGCACGCCCTGTGGGCTGCAACCAGCGACACCGAGACCGCTGTCCCGGTGCTCACGGCGGCCGTGCTGGATCTGACCAAGGGCACTTACCTGCCCGTCATGCTTCCCGCACTGGGCCACCTGGCCGAGCTCGGGCAGGCAGCCCAACCTGTCGCACACCTCTTGCGCGACATACCCGACCGTGACCGGCGGCTGCGTACCAACGGCGGCTGGCGAGGCTTCGTCCAGGACGAGAACATCCGCGCCGCCGTCGGGGAGTTGCTCAGCGCCTCCGGCCCATCCGCGTGAGGTTCAGATGCGGGCCCTGGCCGGACCGTGCGGGAGCAGACTCCTCAGGGATGGCGGGCACCGGTTGTTCAGGCGGATCACGTGGGCGCTGCGGGGGTCCGCCTTCGTCGAGGCTGCGAGGAGCTGTTGTACCCCCTTGGGGGAGCCCCGCCCCCGGCCGGAGCGGTACCGGTCCGCTGCCGTACGACTCGTCCGCCGGACAACGGGCCGCTGTACACGTCTTGTGACGTCGCCGGCGCAGGGCCCCGGCTCGCGCGGCGTTAGCGTCGGACCCATGATCGTATGGCTCAACGGCACCCACGGCGCGGGCAAGACGACGACCGGTGCGCTCGTACAGCCGCTCCTCCGCGACGCCCGGGTGCTCGACGCCGAGAAGGTCGGCGAGACGCTCATGGACATCACCCCCGGGCTGCCGGGGACGGACAACTTCCAGCACTGGCCGCCGTGGCGGCCGCTGGTCGTCGAGACGGCCCGGCGTGTACTCGACTACACCGGCGGCATCCTGGTGATGCCCATGACGGTCCTGGTCGAGGAGTACTGGCGCGAGATCAGCGCGGGTCTCGCCCATCACTCCGTCCCGGTGCGGCACTTCGTCCTGCACGCCGACCAGGACACCCTCCGCCGGCGCATCGCGGGCGACACCGTCCTCGGTCCCGACTCGCCGTTCCGGCTCCGGTATCTGGAGCCCTACGCCGAGGCAGCTCGCACGTGGCTGCACGACGCGGCCGAGGTCGTGGACACCACGCACCTCACACCCGCCCAGGCCGCCCGGCGGATCGCGGAGGCGGTCGACGGCTGAGCGGCTGCCGCCCTTCACCCCGCTGCCCGGGCGGAGTTGCCCACACGCGTGGCTCGTCGGACAGCACCGCGGCCTGCCGCGTGACCACCGGGAGGCGGGGCGTTCCGCACGCCGTGGAAAAGCCGTCGCCGAGAACCGCCCGGACGGCAGACTTGCCCCCATGACGACCACGGACCCCAAGGCCGACCTGCTCTTCTACCTGCAGTCGGCACGCGAAGCCCTGCTGTGGAAGCTCGAAGGGCTCTCGGAGTACGACGCCCGACGCCCGCTGACCCCGACCGGCACCAACCTCCTGGGCCTGGTGAAGCACGTCGCCAGTGTGGAGCTGGGCTACCTCGGCGACACCTTCGGTCGGCCGTCCGGCGAAGCGCTCCCCTGGATCGAGGAGGGGGCCGAGGACAACGCGGACATGTGGGCCACCGCCGACGAGTCGCGTGAGCAGACAGTGGGGCTGTACCGCCGGGCCTGGAGGCACGCGGACGCGACGATCGAAGCCCTGCCGCTGGACACCGTCGGCAGGGTTCCCTGGTGGCCGGCCGAGAGGGCCGGGGTGACCCTGCACCACGCGGTGGTCCGCGTGATCGGGGACACCCACCGGCACGCGGGGCACGCCGACATCGTGCGCGAACTCATCGACGGCGCCGTGGGGATGAACAAGGGCAACGACAGCGTCCCGCCGGGCGACGCGGCGTGGTGGGAGGCCCACCGGAGCCGGGTGGAGCGCGCGGCCCGGGATGCCGGCCGGGAGGCGTGACGCAGTAGGGGAAGGACATCCCGATGGCAGCGGCGCCCGTGCCGGGACAGCAGTGCCGGCGCAGCCCTCCGCCATCGATGACGCCTCACAGAGGTGCCAGGCATGCCGGCCGCCCCTACGCAGGCCCCTCCCCACCCGCACCTCGCAGGTCCGGCCTCCACCACCCGCACCTCACAGGGCGCGCAGGCCCCTGTCGGCGAAGGCGATCAGCCACTCGAAGCTCTCGTCGACGTCCGCGCTCCACCGGAAGCCGCCGGCCGCCTGCAAGGTGGCGAAGCCGTGGCAGAGGCTGCGGAGCATACGCAGGGCGTGGTCCACGTCGGGCTCCGCGATCTCGTAGCCGCGCAGGACCGCCGTGAACGCGCCGAGCAGCCTCTCCCCCGCGACGGCCAGCGGATCGTCAGGGCCGGTGGGTTCCATGCCGACCGTCGCGGCGTACCGGCCGGGGTGCTCCAGGACGAAGGCGCGGAAGGCGCGGGCCGCACCCGCCAGCGCGTCGCGGCCCGCACGTCCCTGGACCGCGCCGCCGACGGCGTCGGCGGCCTCGCTCAACGCCAGGGCCGCGATACGCCGGTTGAGGTCCTCCTGGCCGCGTACGTGCTTGTACAGCGACGGGGTACGCACTCCCACCCGTTCCGCCAGCAGACCCATCGTCAGACGGGCGATGCCCACCTCGTCGGCGAGGGCTGCACCGGCCGCGACCACGGCGGCCGTGTCCAGGCCCGCCCTAGGCACGAGCGGCGTCCGGGCGGAGGAAGGCCAGCACGAGCGCGACCACCTGGTCGGGGAACTGGTCGTGGGGGTAGTGACCGGCGCCCTCGACCATCTCCAGGTGACCGAGCCCGGACGGCAGCGCCCCGACGATCGCCGAGCCCTCGGCATGGGGGTCGGCCCAGTCGGGGTCGAGCGTGCCCATCACGACCAGAACCGGGCAGCGGACGTTGACGAGCTGGGCGCCCGCGTCGGCCGGGGCGCTCCGGCCCATGCCCTGCAGGGCCTTCATCCGGCCCGGCTCGCGGAGCAGGGACTCGATGCGGCCGAGACGTCCGGCCCAGTCGGCCGGTTTCACGCCGGGGTAGGCCACGTCCACGTACGAGCGCCAGAGCGGGACGCTGCCGAACAGGCCCGCCCCGAGCAGTCGCAGCATGCCGCGCCGGAACCGCTTCACCCGCAGATCGCCGAGGGCGATCGACTGCTTGCGGGTGAACGGCGCCAACTCCACGACCGCGGTGACCAGCGAGGGCTCCATCGCCGCGGCGATGGTGGCAGCGCCCCCGGAGAACGAGTGGCCGACGAGCACGGCCGGGCCGCCGAGGTGGCGGACCACGGCGAGCAGATCACGCGCGACGGCGGTACGGCTCCACTCGGGCCAGCCGGTGCTGGACTCGCCGCAGCCACGCATGTCGACCGCGGCGACCTTGTACCCCGCCGCCACCAGCTGCGGGACCATCGCCCGGTACGCGGCACGGCTGTCACCCATGCCGTGTGCGAGGACGATCAGCGGGCCGGAGCCCGTCACCTCGTAGGCGATGGTGCCGCCGTCGACGGCAAGGTGCTCGGTCATGACGTCCTCCAACTGGCTAATGTAATTAGCTAAAAGCTAATGCCAGTAGCCAGGCCTGTCAAGGATGACGCGCGCACGGCTGCTCACCTCCATGACCGAGGTCACCCGCCCGCTGACGGCCTCGACGGTCACGCTGGACGCCGTCGACCCCGACCACCCCGACGCACAGCACTGCCCGCACGCCTACTTCACCGAGCTCCAGGAGCGCTTCGACCCGGGCTTCGACCCGGCCCGCAGCCTGCTGCCCGACGCGGGCGAACTGCGCTCCCCGCACGGCGTGTTCCTCGTCGCACGGCTGCACGGCGAGCCGGCCGGCTGCGCCGGACTGAAGGTGCCGGCCGGGTCCCCGGCCGAGGTCAAACGCATGTGGGTCGCCCCCCGTGCCAGAAATCTCGGTCTCGCCCGCCGCTTCCTGCGCGAACTGGAGACACGGGCGCTCGCCCACGGACGCGACGTGCTGCGCCTGGACACCAACAGGGCGCTCGACGCGGCGATCGGGCTCTACCACTCCGCGGGATTCCAGGAGGTACCCGCCTTCAACGACGAGCCGTACGCCCATCACTGGTTCGAGAAGCGGATCGACGGAGGGACGCGGCCCTCTCAACAGGAAGCCCTCGGCCCCGTAGCGTCGGACTCATGAACGACCTCCTGCCGCTCCTGGTGCTCGCCGGAGCTCTCGCCCTCGTGCTGGGATTCCTCCGGTGGGTGATGAACCGAGTCCGGCGGCGCGGCACCGCCGGCGCGGCCGTCACCGCCGCGATGGCGGCGTACGACGAGGCCTTCAGGGTGACCGCGCACGACGCCCACCACGAGATCAGGGCGCAGGCCGAGCGCAAGGCCCCGCTGCTCTCGCCCGGCCGGCCGTGGGAGACCGGCCGCGGCGCGGCGGCTTCATGGGCCGGCCCCGCCCGGCGGCGGAGGCCGGGACTGCGGAGCCGGACGGTGCGCATGTGGCGCAGGCGGCGCACCGCTGCCGGATGATGCGGCGCGAGCCTGTCCGCAGGGACGGGCCCGCGCGAACCGCGCGAAGACGGTCCGCCCGAAGCCGGACCGCTCGAAGACGGGCCGCGCGAAGAAGACGGGCCGCTCGAAGACGGGCCGCCGCGCGAAGAAGACGGGCCGCTCGAAGCCGGACCGGGCGGGCGAGGCACCACGGACGCGACTGCGCATGTCGGGCGCCGTCGGCGGCGGGAACACAGGACCGAACCACCCCGTGCCGCCCGCGAAAACCGGTCGATCCGTCACCCCGCCGCCGCCTACCCTGGCCGCATGCCCCCCGCCAAGACCTCGTACGTCTGCCTTCCGTGCAGGGCCTCGTACAAGCAGCCCTACGACACGGAGCGGCAGCACCGCGTCTGCCCCCGGTGCACCGGCACGCTGATCCACGCCGGGTCCGCGTTCGCTCCTCCGCGGCGGCGGGACACCTCCGCATGGCGTGCCCTCGCGGTCGTACTGAACGCGGGCGTCCGCTTCCACAAGAGCTGCTGCGGCGGCCCGGGCTACCGCCCGCGCACCCTGCGCGAGGTGAAGGAGCGGATGGCGTACGCGGAGACCTCCGGGGAGCCGTTCGCACGGGCGCTGGTCCGGTGGGAGCTGCCGAATTAACGTCCCCTTCCGGACGATCTGCCACGGTACTAATTGTTACCCTGGCGGGCATGACCGCCCTGACTCCCGCGAACACCGCGCCTGACCTGTCCTTCCTCCTCGACCACACCAGCCATGTCCTGCGGACCCGGATGGCCGCCGCCCTCGCCGAGATCGAGCTGACGGCGCGCATGCACTGCGTCCTGGTCCACGCCCTGGAGGAGGAGCGCACACAGATCCAGCTGGCGGAGATCGGCGACATGGACAAGACCACGATGGTCGTGACGGTGGACGCCCTGGAGAGTGCGGGGCTCGCCGAACGCCGGCCCTCCAGCCGCGACCGGCGCGCCAGGATCATCGCCGTCACCGAGAAGGGGGCCGAGGTCGCCGTACGGAGCCAGGAGATCGTCGACCGGGTGCACAAGGAGACGCTGGGAGCACTCCCCGAAGGCGACCGCGAGGCCCTGGTGCGCATCCTCGGCCTGCTGGCCAAGGGCCACCTGGCCACACCCGTCGAGAACCCGCGCCCGGTACGGCGCGCACGACAGGGACAGAGGTGACCCGGGAGGCACGGGTGAACAAGGGGCTGGAGCAAGCGCCGCGAGAAGATCCGTAAAATATAGTCTGCAACAAAACCATCTGCTACGGTCACTCCTGTGGACCTTCCGACAGGAGAAGACCGATGACCGTCGACGCCCCCTGCGAGATCTCCAGCCCGCCCGGCACGCCCGGCACAGCCGGCCCACCCACCGCACCCGAGCCGACCGCCCGTAACCGCGCCCTCGCCCTCGGGGTGATCGCCGCAGGGGTGCTGACGCTCACCCTCGACGGCTCCATCGTCACGGTGGCGATGCCCGCCATCCAGCGCGATCTGGGGTTCACGTCCGCAGGTCTCAGCTGGGTGGTCAACGCCTACCTGATCGCCTTCGGCAGCCTGCTCCTGCTTGCCGGCCGACTCGGCGACCTGATCGGCCGCACGCGTATGTTCCTGGCCGGGACCACCGTGTTCACGGTCGCCTCCCTGCTGGCAGGCGCCGCCACTACCCCCGCGGTGCTCATCGCAGCCCGCTTCCTCCAGGGCGTCGGCAGCGCGATGGCCTCCGCCGTCGCCCTCGGCATCCTGGTCACGCTGTTCAGCGAGCCACGCGAACGGGCCAGGGCCATCGCCGTGTTCTCGTTCACGGGGGCGGCGGGCGCGTCGATCGGGCAGGTGCTCGGCGGGGTGCTGACCGATGCCCTCAGCTGGCACTGGATCTTCTTCATCAATCTGCCGATCGGTGTGGTGACACTGCTGGTCGCCCGCAGGGCCCTGCCCTCCGACCGGGGCATCGGGCTCGCCGCGGGCGCCGACGCGGTCGGCGCCGCCCTCGTCACGGCCGGCCTGATGCTGGGCATCTACACGGTGGTCAAGGTGGAGGAGCACGACTGGGTCTCCCCGCACACGCTCGGTCTGGGAGCGGTCTCCCTCGCGCTCCTCGCCGCCTTCGCCGTCCGTCAGGCAACCGCCCGGACCCCGCTCATGCCCCTGCGCATCCTGCGGTCCCGCAGCGTCGCCGGAGCCAATCTGGTGCAGGCCCTCATGGTGGCCGCCATGTTCTCGTTCCAGATCATCGTCGCCCTGCACCTGCAGAACGTCCTCGGCTACGGCGCCGCCGCGACCGGGCTCGCCCTGCTCCCGGCCGCCGCCGTCATCGGAGGCGTCTCCCTGGGTGTCTCGGCCCGCCTGAACGCCCGGTTCGGCGAACGCACCGTCCTTCTGACGGGGATCGTCCTGCTGATCGGAGCCCTCGGGTTCCTCACCAGGCTCCCCGTGGACGCCCGGTACGTCACCGACGTGCTCCCCGTGATGCTGCTGGCGGCCGGTTTCGGGCTCGCGCTGCCCGCGCTGACGTCACTCGGCATGTCCGGCGCGGGCGAGGACGACGCCGGACTCGCCTCGGGGCTCTTCAACACCACCCAGCAGATCGGCATGGCCATCGGCGTCGCCGTACTGACCACCCTCGCGGCATCCCGCACCGAGCGGATGCTCACGACCGGCCACAGCCGCGCCGAATCGCTGGCCGGCGGCTACCAGCTCGCCTTCACGGTCGGCACCGGCCTGCTCGTCGCCGCCTTCGCCGTCGCGTTCCTGGTCCTGCGCCCCTCCCCTTCCCGCACCAACTCCTGAAGGAGCACCACGTGAACACCACCGGAGCACAGGGGACGGCCGAGCCGAAGAGCAGGCCCGCGCCCCGCGCCCTCACCGAGCAGGAGGCGTCACAGATCCTCGCCACGCAGCAGTTCGGGGTACTCGCCGCCGTACGCGGCACCGGCCATCCGCACCTGTCGACCGTGCTGTACCGCTGGGACGCCGAGGAAAGGGTCGTACGCGTCTCCACCACCGCCGGACGCCTCAAGACCCGGATGCTGCGCCGCGACCCCCATGCCTCGCTGCACGTGCACGGCGGTGACGTCTGGTCGTTCGCCGTGGCCGAGGGCGAGGCCGAGGTCTCGGAGAAGTCCGTCCGCGCCGGTGACGCGGTGGGCCGTGAACTACTGTCACTGACACCCGGGTTCGATGACCCGGCGGACGAACAGGCCTTTCTCGCGCAGGCGGTGGCCGAGGAACGCGTGGTGCTCCGGATCCGGGTGTCGAGGCTGTACGGCACGGCCCTGGACGTGCCGGCCGAGGAGTGACCGGCCCAGCGGGCCCGACCCCGGCACCCCGGGATCGGCATGAGCGGCGGCGACGAAGCGGGCCCGCGCGGCCGGGACGGGCACCGTCGAGCGGCCTGCCCCACCTCGCGGCGCCGTGCTCCACCGCCGGCTCAGGCCCCTCCCCCGGGAGCCGCGCCGCGCAGGCCGTCCGCCAGCTGCCGGAAGGCGATGCGGGCCGCCGCCACGGCGTCGTCGTGCACCTGGCCGGCGGTCTCGCCCGCGTCGATCCGCCGCCAGTTCTCCATCGCCAGGATCCGCAGTACGGCGATGATCTGACCCGCCGCGAGCTGTGCCGTTACCCGGCTGCCGGGGTCCAGGGCCCGGGCGAGTGCGGCCTCCGACCGGCCCTGGTAGGCGTACATGCGGGCGACGAGCGACGGCGTCCCGTAGAGCAGCCGATGGAAGGCCAGTACCTGCGGGTTGTCACAGAGACCGGTCACCGGGTCGCGGCGGTCCAGGCCGTCCAGGAAGTGGTCACGCAGGGCCTCCAGCGGAGAGAGGCCGTCCGCCCG
This sequence comes from Streptomyces sp. NPDC006516, assembly GCF_040611875.1. Taxonomy (NCBI): domain Bacteria; kingdom Bacillati; phylum Actinomycetota; class Actinomycetes; order Kitasatosporales; family Streptomycetaceae; genus Streptomyces; species Streptomyces sp. NPDC006516. The sequence continues at coordinate 73,142 of NZ_JBEXPD010000002.1, read as the reverse complement.
GCCCGAGACGACGCGCGCCGCCTCGTCCTCGTGGTCGGCGAACCGGTGCAGGACCAGGTCCTCCTTGGCCGGGAAGTAGCGGAACAGGGTCGGCTTGGAGATGTCGGCCGCCGCCGCCACCTCGGCCACCGAGACCTGGTCGAAGCCCCGTTCCAGGAACATCGAGATCGCCGCCTCGGACACCGCCTGGTAGGTCAGCTGCTTCTTGCGCTCACGCAGGCCGGTCCTCCTGTCGCTCATGACGGTGATCCCTTCTCGATGAGCGCCTCGACCCCGTCGAGGATCCGTTCGAGACCGAACACGAACTCGTAGTCGGGCTCGTCCGGTTCGCTCATGATCCCCGTGTCCAGCAGCGCCGCCAGCTCCGGATGCCGTGCCGGGTCGACGAGCCTGCGCACCGTCCGCTCCCACCGCGCCATGAACTCCTCGGCAGACACTCCCTTTTCCTCGACGGTGGTGGCGATGTCACTCATCAGCGTCGCCTCGTTCCGTACGTAACCCGAGACGAGGAGGATGACCGAGATCTTGTCGCCCGGGGACAGGCCGCTGCCCGACAGGGCCTGGAGCCCCTGTTCCCACCACAGCACCATGCGAGGGCTGGCGGGCGGACCACCGATCGGGATGCGCAGGGACCACAGGTTCCGCTGGAACATCCGGCGCTGCGCCCAGGCCCACTGGCTCAGCGCCTCTCGCCAGCCCGCTCCGTCCTCCAGCGCGGGCAGCGGCGAGGGGGCGCCCATGGCGGCCTCCTGCATGAGGACGAACAGCTCCTCCTTGGCGGAGACATAGCGGTAGAGCGCCATCGTGGAGGCGCCGAGTTCCTTGGCGACCCGGCCCATCGAGACGGCCTGGAGACCCTCCGAGGCGGCGACCGTCACGGCCGCGTCGACGATCCGGTCCAGCGTGAGGCCGGGCTTCGGCCCCTTGACCGGGCGCTCCCGCAGCCCCCACGCGGCCTCGATGCTGGCCGGCAGGCCCGTACCGCCCGACCCGCTGTTGTTCTCCGACACCCGAAGCCGCCTTCCGCAGTACTGGCTTGCCACCATCCTAGATTTGCGTAATGCTTACGCAGTAACGCGTATGCCATACGCACAAGGGGGATCATCGTGAACGACGACGTCATGATCGAGGCACACGGCCTCACCAAGTCCTACGGAAAACCCGGCGCCCGGGTCCGCGTCCTGGACGGTGTCGGCCTGCGCGTCGCCCGCGCCGGGATCCACGCCCTGCTCGGCCCCAACGGCGCCGGCAAGACGACGACGGTGCGCATCCTCTCCACCCTCACGACCCCCGACTCCGGGTCGGCGCGCATCGCCGGCCACGACGTCGTCGCGGACCGGCGCCGGGTGCGCCGGGTCATCAGCCTGACCGGGCAGTTCGCCGCCGTCGACGAGACGCTGACGGGCGAGGAGAACCTCCGGATGATGGCCCGGCTGACCGGGCTGAGCCGCCCCCGGGCCCGGCAGCGGGCCGACGAGCTGCTCACCCGCTTCGGCCTCGTCGACGCCGCCCGGCGCCTGGTGCGTACGTACTCCGGTGGGATGCGGCGCCGTCTGGACCTCGCGGCGGGCCTGGTCGGCTCACCGGAACCCGGTGTCTTCTTCCTCGACGAACCCACCACCGGCCTCGATCCGCGCAGCCGCCGCGAGCTGTGGCAGGTGGTCCGCGAGCTCGCGGGCCGAGGCGCGACGGTTCTGCTCACCACCCAGTACCTGGAGGAGGCCGACCAGCTCGCCGACCGCATCGCCGTCCTGGACAAGGGCCGGATCGTCGCCGAGGGCACCCCGGACACTCTGAAGGCGCGGGTCGCCGGACACCGCCTGGACCTTGTCCTCGGCAGCCGCGAGGCCTACCTCCGGCTCGCCACCCGCGCGGTCCACCACTCCCCCGAGACCCTCACGCTCGGCATCCCCACGGACGGGACGGCCGCCCACGCGCGCGCCCTGCTCGACGACATCGACCCGCACCGCACCGACGTGGAGCGCTTCTCCCTGCACAGCGCGACCCTCGACGACGTGTTCCTCGCTCTCACCACCGGCACCACGGAGGCACCGGCCCATGTCTGACGCGCCCGGAATCCTCACGCACGCCACGGTCCTGACCGGCCGCAGCCTCCTCGTCAGCCGTCGCAACGTCGACGCCGTCATCACCTCGATGATGCTGCCGGTCCTGCTGATGCTGATCTTCGTCTACTTCTTCGGCGGGGCGATCGACACCGGCGGCGCATACGACTCGTACGTCATGTACGTCGTCCCCGGCGTCCTGTTCCTCTGCGCCGGCTTCGGCTCGGCCACCACCGCCGTCGCGGTGAGCGAGGACATGAAGGGCGGCATCATCGACCGCTTCCGCTCCCTGGACATCGACGGCACGTCCATCCTGGCCGGGCACGTCGTGGCGAGCACCGTACGCAACCTGGTCTCCACCACGCTGGTGTTCGGCGTCGCCGTGCTCATCGGCTTCCGCCCCGCCGCCACACCGGCCGGCTGGCTCGCCGTCGCCGCGGTGCTGCTCGCGTGCATCGTGGCCCTGTCCTGGCTCTCGGCCGCCATCGGCCTGCTCGCCCGCACTCCGGAGGCCGCCGGCGGGTTCACCTTCTTCATGTCGTTCCTGCCCTACCCGAGCAGCGCGTTCGTCCCCGTCGACACCATGCCGGGCTGGCTCCACGGCTTCGCCGAGCACCAGCCGGTCACCCCGGCCATCGAGTCGCTGCGCGGCCTGCTGCTGGACCAGCCGGTGGGCAACACCCCCTGGCTCGCTCTGACATGGGCGGCCGGGACCCTCGTGGTGGCGGTGGCCCTGTCGCGGGTGCTCTTCAGGACGCGGACCCGCTGACGCCGGAGGACGGGCCCTGGATCCAGCGGGCGTACGCGCCCATGACCCGGCGGAGCGAGGGGACCGCGTCCAGGCCGAGCGGCACCCGGGCCCGCGACAGCACCTCGCGGACCCGGTGCGCGGTCACCGGGAGCCGGCCCAGGACGGGCCCGGCTCCCGGCTGCTCCAGCGCGATGGCTCCGCGGATCACATCGGTGTAGACGGACTGGACGCGCTTGTACGCCAGGAGCGTCGCCAGATCCTCCCGCCAGCCCCTCGCGCACTCCGGCCGTACGCTCTCCACCGCACCGGCCCAGAGGCGGGCGGTCCGGGCGGCCTCCTGGGGGGAGTACCGCATCAGGTGCAGATGCGTGGCGAGGTCGTACAGCGGATCACCGATCACGGCGAGCTCCCAGTCGATGGTCCAGAGATCGTCCGCCGCGTCCACGACGAAGTTCAGCCGGTGCAGATCTCCGTGGACGAGCGTGAACGGCCGGCCGGTGAGAGCACGCGCCCGGCCCCTGAGTGCGTCCAACGCCTCTTCACGGACACCGAGTTCACGGAAGAGCGAGCCGAAGCGTTCCTGGTGGAGGCGGTAGACCCGCTGTTCCGTGAAGGTGATCAGGCTGTCGAGGAAGGCGCCGGTGTCCCCGTCGGCCGGCGGGTCCGCCGGGTCGTGGAGCCGTCTCGCACCGATCGAACCGGTGTCGAGGGCCACCAGCTCGCCGAAGAGCTGCCCGAGCTGAGCGGCATGACGGGCGGAGAGCGTCCCGGCCAGGCTTCTGCCGAGCGTGCGCCCCTCGATGAACCCCTGGAGCAGGACGTGCTCGTCGAGGACCGTGATCTCGGGTATCCGGCTCACCCGGCCCCGCAGGTCCAGGAGCAGCCGGTCCTCGGAGACGAAGCTCGTACGGTCGAACCGGAAGAGCTCCGAACGCGGTTCGTGCACCTTGCACCGCAACGGGCCGCCCGGCAGGGCGAGGACGTACGTCTCGCGGTAGTGCCCTCTGTACGGGCCCTCGATGGCCGTTCCGTCGGAGACCGGGCCGGGGCGGCCCCTCGGACTCCCGCGCATGTCCACCGTGGTGGCGACTGTCACCGCCTGCTCCCTCGACCGTGAACGGGGGCCGCGAGCGGCCACCTGGCCGGTTCCCGCACGGGCAGAAGCTGCCTCTACCCGTGGACCCCGGCCGTCAGCGGCCCCTCTCCCGGCTCCCTCGACCGCACACGCTGCCGGGCCGTCTCCAGCAGACCCCGCAGCGAGCGCACCGAGCACCGGGCACCGACGTCCTCGAGTGCCCGGCGCTTGCGCTCATTCACCGCATAGCCAATGAACGGTACACCGACCGCTGTGGCGGCCAGGCAGTCCGCGGGGGAATCCCCGATCATCACGGCCGCCGCGGCGACCGTGCCGGTCGACTCCAGGGCGCGGACCAGGCAGTGGGGATCGGGTTTGAGGAGCGCGGGGTCGGACGTACGCCCGTGGATGTGCTCGGCCACCAGGACGGAGGATTCGTGCCGCCGGAGGAAACGGGCCACCGCCACGGGAGAGTTGTTGGTCGTGACGGCCTGCTTCCAGCCTCCGGAGCCGAGGGCCCCGATCAGCTCCAGCGCGTGCTCCGTCGGTGTGGCCCCGGCGGCCGCCTCGGCCTCCTCCGCCGTCAGGAGCTGCTCGGCGTGGGCCGTCACCGGGCCGTCGCCGTGGTGCTTGGCGACCTCCTGGAGCAGAGCCAGCGGGTCGTCCGTCCTCGAGGCCAGCACCTCGGGGTCGCATCCGGACGCGCGCAGCTCCTCGGCCAGCCGGGCCGCCACGCCGGCGGCCGGGCGGGCGGCGAACAGACGGCACAGGGGGCCGTCGAAGTCGAAGAGGACGCATTCCGCCGCCGAGAGGAGCGCGGCGGCCCCGGGCGCCTCTGCGGGCATGGCTCCGGGCTCGGCAGTCATGTCGTCGGTCCTCTTCGCGGCGCCCGTCGGCGGGATCGTCGTACCGTGCACGGTCAGAACGTCACCTTCGTGGCGAGGTTGTCCCAGTTGGCGTCGAAGAACTTCCGTGCCGCCCGCACCACCCCGGCCTGCTCGGGCGTGGAGTCGGCCGAGGCCCGGAAGGGATACAGCGTGGCGCCGGTGCCGTACGCGTCGTACGTCGCCACCTCCTCGCCGTCCTCCAGGGTCGCCGTGCCCTCCTCGGGGATGTAGAAGCCCTGGAGCACCACGCGGTTGTTCAGGATGTACAGCTTCATCTGGGGTGCGAAGGGGACCATCCGCACCTGCACCGCCACCTCCTCCACCAGCTTGAGCCGGCGGAGTTCGTAGAGGGCCGAGCGCAGCATCGTCACATGGCTCCGCAGGATGCCGCCGAGCCGCTGACGCACCCGCGGATCGTCCTCCCCCGAGACCTGCCGGGGGATCGCCAGGGCGGACGAGTCGGTGTCGGGGAGCAGCAGCCGCGCCGTGATGCTGCGGGGCGGACTGATCTCACCGGCGACGATGCGGTCCTTCTGGTCGACGACCCGGGCGGCGAGCGACTCGGTGGTCATCGAGAAGACGTCGAGCTTGACCACGTTGGCCTCGAACGCCTCCACCAGATACGGCTTGAGCAGCACGGGCGGCACGCGCTCCGAGACGACGGCCCACACCTTGTTCTCCGGGCTCCTGGAGGGCCCCGGCACATGGGCGGGCTCCCCGGGCTCGGACGCCACGAAGGACCCGCTCCCCTGCCGGGTGACGATCAGCTCCTCCTTGCGCAGGACGGAGAGCGCCTGATTGACCGTCGCGCGTGACACGCCGAAGCGCGTGGCCAGCTCCTCCTGCGTCGGAAGGCGCTCGCCGGGCCTGTGCGCCTCGCTGTTGATCTCCTTGCGCAGCTCGTCTGCGACCCAGAGGTACTGGAACTTGGCATCACGCGGGGCGGAACCATGACTTGTCACACCGCAACCCTACAACTTCCCTACCGACAAGGTCAGATGCCACGCACAACCATGACGCCCGACATCCACAGAACCTACAACTAACCAAATAACCAGACAAGTTTGCGGCGCGTCCCTCAGAGGCATAAGTACGACAAGTCAAAACGGGGGACTTGTACGGCAGTTGTTCGGTTCTTGCGCAGCGTCGCGCGAAGTCGCCGGTCTCCCCCACCCAGAGGCGCGTCCGCGCCTGTCCCGCACCTGGGAAGGAGTGACCACCATGCCCCTGTTCACCCTGGGCCTCGAGCAGATCATTCAGTGGAAGTACGGCGTCATGGGCACCGTCGGTGTCACCCTGCTGAGCTTCGGCCTCAAGGTCGGCAACGCGAACCTCGCCTGCGCCGGAGCACTCGTCCTGGCCCTGCTGTTCGCGCCTGGCGACTGAGACCTGTTTCGCCGGCGGTCCACGCCGGCGAAACAGGTCCCGGCGGCGGAAGGGCCGAAGGCCCGCCGCGCGCCCGAAATGCACCCTGTGTCGCGATGTGGAAGATGGGACGGGGACCCGTGAACGCGCGCCACACCCTGCCCGGCGGCCTCGGTCCGTCGGGTGCGCCCGTCCGACAGGGGCCGCCGCCCGGTGACCGGGCTGCCACAGAGCCGAAAGGTACGCCATGCCGATCTGCACGACCCGCGACGGTGTCGACATCTTCTACAAGGACTGGGGCAACGGCCGCCCCGTAATCTTCATCCACGGCTGGCCGCTGAACGGCGACGCCTGGCAGGACCAGCTCAAGGCGGTGGCCGACGCCGGCTTCCGGGGCATCGCCCACGACCGCCGCGGCCACGGGCGCTCCACGCCGGTCTACGACGGCTACGACTTCGACACCTTCGCCGACGACCTGAACGACCTCGTCACCCGGCTCGACCTCCGGGACGTCACCCTGGTGGCCCACTCCATGGGCGGCGGCGAGCTGGCCCGCTACGTCGGCCGGCACGGCACCGACCGCGTCCGGTCGGCCGTCCTGCTCTCCGCGGTCCCGCCGCTGATGCTCCAGGGCCCGGACAACCCGGAGGGGGTGCCCCAGCAGGTCTTCGACGACATCAAGAAGGGCATCCTGACCGAGCGTTCGCAGTTCTGGAAGGACACCGCCGTCGGCTTCTTCGGCTCGAACCGGGCCGGCAACAAGGTCACCCAGGGCAACCTCGACGCCTTCTGGTACATGGCCATGGCCCAGACCATCGAGGGCGGCGTCGACTGCGTGGACGCCTTCGCCTCGACGGACTTCCACGAGGACCTGAAGAAGTTCGACATCCCCACGCTCGTCGTCCACGGTGACGACGACCAGATCGTGCCCATCGACGCGACCGGCCGCAAGACCGCGAAGCTGGTGCCGGACGCGAAGCTCAAGGTGTACGAGGGCGGCTCCCACGGCATCGCGCTCGTCCCGGGCGACAAGGAGAGGTTCAACAAGGACCTGCTGGACTTCCTCAGGAGCTGACGCGGTCAGGTGTCAGGTGCCCCCGTCACCGGCGCGGGCACCTTCGTACGTCTCAGAAGATGTCCGGACACCACGCCCGCCGCGGCGCGCGGAACAGCGTGTCCGCCAGCACAGCCGCACCCGGCCGGTGCTCGTCGAGCCGTCCCAGCGCCGCCAGCCGCACCGGCGACTCGTCACCCAGGAGCAGTGCGCCCAGTTCCGCGACGTCCAGGGCGAGATCCGCTCCCCGGGTCGTGGGCGTGCAGGAAGCCCCGGACGGGGTCGCCTCCAGCAGGAAACGGCCGCCCGACAGGCCCGACGCGTCCCGCACGTCCAGGACCAGGGCGGCCTCGCTCGCGTACGTACGTGCTTCCAGGGCCCGGCAGACGTCCAGGACACGCAGCCACAGCCAGTCCGCCTGGGTCACGGGACGGGCGGCGCGCGGGTCGGGGAGGAACAGCGGGAGCAGGTCGTCGGGGGCCCGGTAGCCGGTACGGACCGTCGTTATCCAGTCGATGGAGCAGACGAACCGCCACAGGGCGCGCTCCGCCTCCGGACTTGCGGCGATCATGTTGGCGACCCTCGCCGTGTTCAGCGGCTGCTTCCGGTCGCCCCAGTGGTCGTCGGCGCGATAGGTGATCAGGCCGTCCGTCTCTCCGTCCGCCGACCGGTACACCGCGTGGAAGGGTTCCTTCCACCCGTCGGCCGCCGGGACATCCACCCCGGTACCGCGCTGCCACCAGCGCTCGTCGCGGGAGACGACGCCGTGCTGCCGGGCCGCCAGCCGCCCGTGGAGCTCGGGCCCCAGCTTGCGTACGTCAGCTCCGTCGACCAGTTCGATCCGCCCGCCGTCCGCCTCGGAGGGGACCCTCGCGCGCGGGTCCAGACCCGCGCGCGGCACGTCGATCTCCCACTCGGTGGTCCAGGAGGCCGGGCCGAAGCCGTACCGTCCGTAGATCGGGTACTCCGCCGCGATCAGCGAGGCGACCACGTCGCCGCGCTCCTTCGCCGCCGCCAGGTCCGCGGCCATCATCCGGCCGAGCAGCCCGCGGCGGCGGTGCGTGGGGGTCACCGTCACGCCGGTGATCGCGTCGGCCGGCACCGTGGCGCCGCCGACCACGGTCAGCTCCTGCGCGAACGACCGGAAGGTGGCCACGCACCGCCCGGCATCGAACACCCCCTGCACGCGGGACAGATCGACGTGGGCCATCCGCACCGCGATCTCCTCCTCCGGCACCGGATCCGACCTCAGGAACCCGGTGCCCACAGCACGCGTCCAGTCGGGGAACTCGGCGGCGGAGACGGTACGCGGATCAAGGCTCATACGGCCCACGCTAGGCACAGGCGGCCCGGGATGTCGCGCGCTTTTCCGGCCGCCGCCCTTGCCGGGGCCGTCCCTCAGAACGCCGCCCGGACCTCGCCGACCTCAGCCGCGCCGCCCAGCAGCGGCGCGCTTCCGATGCGGGAGACCACCGGGCCCTCGATGCCCAGCAGCCCGAGCGAACGGGCCAGCACCGGCCCCAGGGCGCGCGTCGCACCGTCGTCGATCTTGAAGGCGAGCGCCCTGCCGTCCGGAAGTGCCAGCGCCTGGACCGCCTCCGCACCCATCTTGGAGAGCGCGCCCGGCACCTCCCGCATCAGCCAGGTGTCCGGCCTCCGGGTACCCGCGACGTATTCCGGGTGCGCCCGCATCGCGTCCGCGACCCGGCGCTCCGCCGTGCCCGGCTCGGCCAGCACGAACGAGCGGAACGCCCGGGCCAGGCCCACCAGTCCGATCGCCATCAGCGGCGCCCCGCAACCGTCCGTGCCGACCGCCGCGACCGGCTCGCCGGCCGCCTCCGCGACCACCTCGCCCACCAGCCGCTGCAAGGGGTGCGCCGGGTCGAGATAGCCCTCCGTGTCCCAGCCGTTGCGTACGCAGACGGCGAGCATCGCCGCGTGCTTGCCCGAGCAGTTCATCGTGAGCGGCTCCCGCACTCCCCCTGCCGCGAGGTACGCCTCCGCCTCGACGGGGTCCAGCGGCAGATCGGGCGGCGTCCGCAGGTCGTCCGGCTTCAGACCGTGCTCGGCGAGCATCGTGCGCACCAGCTCCAGGTGGAAGGCCTCGCCCGAGTGGCTCGCGGCCGCCAGCGCCAGCCGCTCCCCCGAGAGCTCCAGCCCGGCGCGCAGGATCGCGGCGGCCTGCATCGGCTTGTTGGACGAGCGGGGGAAGACCGGCGCCGCCGGATCGCCGAGCGCGAGTTCGACGCTCCCGTCCGCGGCCAGTACCACCAGAGAGCCCCGATGGTGGCCCTCGGTGAATCCGGACCGCACCACCTCGGCGAGCACCGGGAGCACTGGCGACGAGGGCGGGCGGGGGGCGGACGACGCTATGGAGGAGGTCATGGGGTGGCGGCCTTCCGGGGACGGGCGTGACCCGCCCCCGGAAGGGTCACTTCAGGCGAGCAGGTCCTCTACTTGTGCTTCTCCGTCACGGTACCTGCGGGCGATCTCCGCGCTGCAATCGTCGACGGTCCGCTGGAGCCGGTGACGGCGCCGGGAGACCTGCTGCTCGTAGCGGACGAGCCGCCCCATGGCGGTGAGCAGCTCTTCGTCCGTACGGGCGTCGAGGTCGGAGAGCCCGACCTCCGCCAGCGTGTCCTCCGCCAGCTGCCGGTACTCGTCGCTGCGCGGTGTGGTGAGGGTGACGTGCCGCACCGAGGAACGGTGCACCGACGGGGTGTCGGCGAGGATCTCCGAGAGCCGGTCCACCACGGGCGACTGGGGACCCCCTCGGCGCGCCAGCTCGGCCCGCAGGATGTCGATCCGGCCCTGGACCAGCCGGCGGACATAGCTGAGGTCCGCCTCGTCACGCTGCGCCTCACGCCGCCGGGTGCGCAGGTCCGGCAGGCCCAGCCCGCCGAACTCCGGCTGCGCGCGCAGGGAGGCCAGGCCCTCCCCCGCTCCGCCACCGGTCTGCCCCGGCACGGACACCGCGCCCGGCAGCTGTACGGGCGGCGCGGAGAGCTGGCCGGGAGCCTCGACGGTCCGCTGCACCGGGGGCCGCGGACTGCCGGATGTACGTGTCACTGGTACGGCACCGGGCGATGGCCCGGTTCCACGTGTCGTCATGATGTTCCGTCCCCTCGACCGGTGCGTCGGCACACCGACATCGTGCATGGTGCCACTACGCAGGGTGTTCACGCAGGTGCTCTGTACCCGTTCAGCCCAAGATAGGTTGGTCTGTATGCGTGCAGTGATACAGAGAGTGGACGGCGCGAGCGTCACCGTCGCGGGCGCCGCGGACGATTCCCCGGGGACCGGGACGGTCGGCGAAATCGTCGGCGAGGGGCTGTGTGTGCTGGTGGGGGTCACTCACGGCGACACGGCGGAGAAGGCGGCGCAGCTCGCCCGCAAGCTGTGGACCCTGCGGATCCTGGAGGGCGAGAAGTCCTGCTCGGACGTGAATGCACCGCTTTTGGTCATTTCGCAGTTCACTCTCTACGGGGACGCCAGGAAGGGCCGCAGGCCCACGTGGAACGCCGCCGCGCCGGGCGAGATCGCGGAGCCGCTGGTCGACGAGGTCGTGACCCAGCTGCGTGCGCTCGGCGCCCAGGTGGAGACGGGCCGGTTCGGAGCGGACATGAGGGTCTCGCTCACGAACCACGGCCCGTTCACCGTGCTGGTCGAGGTCTAGCACCGCGAGCGGTCCGGCTGGACGGCGGTGCGTAGGACTCCTACGGCTCGACGACCGTCTCCTGGGCCGCAGCCGTGTCACCGGCGATGAGTTCCGCGTCCACGGCGACGTTCCGCTTCACCAGCGCCAGGGCGATCGGGCCCAGCTCGTGGTGACGGGCGGACGTGGTGACGAACCCGAGCTGGCGGCCCTCCTCACCGTCGGCCGCGAGCCGGATCGGCGTGCCGTGGCCGGGCAGGTGGACCTCGCTGCCGTCCAGGTGCAGGAAGACGAGGCGGCGCGGCGGCTTCCCCAGGTTGTGGACGCGGGCGACGGTCTCCTGCCCCCGGTAGCAGCCCTTCTGGAGGTGGACGGCGGTGCCGATCCAGCCGAGCTCGTGCGGGATCGTCCGGTGGTCGGTCTCGAAGCCCACACGCGGGCGGTGTGCCTCGATGCGCAGCGCCTCGTAGGCCAGGATCCCGGCCACGGGGCCGTGCGCCGCCGCGTAGGCCTCCAGGTCTCCCCGGGGCAGGAAGAGATCACGGCCGTGCGCCGTCTCCCGTACGGCGATGCCGTCCGGCACCTCGGCGATGGAACCGGCGGGGAGGTGCACGACGGCGAAGTCCTCCGTGCGGTCGGCGACCTCCACCCGGTAGAAGAACTTCATCGACTCCAGATACGCGATCAGCTCGCCCTGGGTCTCCGGCTCGGTGTGCATCCACACCGTCGCGCCGTCGTCGACCAGGTAGAGGGCGTGCTCGATGTGCCCGTTGGCCGAGAGGATCAGCGCCTCGGTCGCCTCGTTCGGCGCAAGGTCGCTGACGTGCTGGGTGAGCAGCAGGTGCAGCCAGGTCAGCCGGTCGTCGCCGGTGACCGTGACGACACCGCGGTGCGAGAGGTCGACCAGGCCACCGCCGTCGGCGAGTGCGCGCTGCTCGCGGAACAGGTCGCCGTAGTGCGCGGCGACGCCTTCGTCGCGCCCCTCGGCGGGGACGGCGCCGGGCAGGGACAGCAAGGGGCTCTTCATGCGACCAGCGTACGACCCGGACCGGCGTACGGACCGGGCCGTCCGGGCCTACCGCTCGCCGGCGGTCTCCCCCGGCGCTGCTGGACCCGCCTCCGCCGCCTTCGCAGCGCAGTCGGCGCAACGCCCGAAGATCGCGAAGTGCTTCATGTCGGTCTCGAAACCGAAGGTGTTCCGCAGCTTCTCGGTGAAGTCGGCGACCACGTCGACATCGGCCTCGATGACGTCCGTGCAGTCACGGCAGACGAGGTGGATGTGGTGGTGGCGGTCGGCCAGGTGGTACGTCGGGGCGCCGTGCCCGAGGTGGGCGTGGCTGACGAGCCCGAGCTCCTCCAGGAGCTCCAGGGTCCGGTAGACGGTGGAGATGTTCACCCCCGACGCCGTCTTGCGCACCTCGCAGAGGATGTCGTCGGGGGTCGCGTGCTCGAGGGCGTCCACGGCCTCCAGGACGAGCTGACGCTGAGGCGTCAGCCGGTAGCCACGCTGCCGAAGATCTGTCTTCCAGTCGGTGCTCACCACAGCCCCAGTGTAGGGCGGGGCGAGCACCGGTCCGCCGGATCCGGCCGGAGCGGCCGGGACGGCCTACTTGAAGAAGGCGATGCCGTCGTCCGGCATGTCCCCGAGGCTCTTCGCCATCGCGGCGACCTCTTCGGGGGTGACGACCTTCTTGAGGTGCGCGGACATGTACGGCCGCAGCTCCACGTCGGGGGTGGCCTTCTCGCCGACCCACATCAGGTCGCTGTTCACGTAGCCGTAGAGCCGCTTGCCGCCGCTGTACGGGCCGGAGGCCGCCGTGCGGGCCACCGCGTCCGTGACCAGGTCGATCTGCGGCTTCTGCTTCGCCAGCTCGCCGTACCAGACCTCGACGATGCCCTGGTCGCGGACCATGACGATCTCGACCTTGCGGTCCTTGTCGATGCGCCAGTAACCGGACTCGGACTCCAGCGGCTTGACCTGCTTGCCCTCGGAGTCCAGGACCCAGGAGTGCGAGACGTACTCCAGGAAGTCACGGCCGTCGTGGCTGAAGGTCACTTCCTGGCCGAAGTTGCACTTCTCGGCACCGGGGAAGTCGGAGACTCCCGCACCCGCCCAGTTACCGAGGAGGAAGGCCAGCGGCACGAGGTCCGGGTGGAGGTCGGACGGAATCTCGATCATGAGCGGCTCAGACGATCTGTGAGGGTGTACGGAAGGTGTTCGGCGAGGGTCAGCGCTGGCCCTGGTACAGCTTCTTCACGGTCACCGCTGCGAAGGCGAGCACGCCGACACACACCAGGACCAGCAGGGCGGAGAAGAAAGCCTCAAGCACGGGAGCTCCTCGGGACGAACGACATGACGGCAGCGGACGGCCGGGCCCCCAGCCTAATGGGTGGGGGCCCGGCACGGCGGCCCGGGGTTTCCCGGGCGCGGTCAGCCGAGCAGCTGGTTCTGGAGGATCAGCGTCTGGTGGAAGGGAACGGCCTCCGTTCCGGCCTCGCCCTTGCGGCTGTGGACGATCAGGGCGACGGTGTCCCCCGCCAGTACGTAGGCGAAGCGGACCTGCTCGGCGCCGTACGGCTCGGGCTCCGAGTAGACATGCGCCGTGGTGAATTCCGCCCCGGCCGTGGCGGTCCAGTCCTCGTCGAACACGGGCTCGGTGGTCCCGGCGAGAGGGAGCGGCAGCGAGTCGAGCGACTCGTGCTCGTAGATCTCGTCGTGGAAGGCCGTGGAGTACGCGACCGAGTTGAACTGGAGCAGATAGACGCGGGACGACGTGCCGTCCGGCATGGTCCAGCCGCGCGCGGCTATGTGCCGCAGGGCGGAGTCCTTCAGGTGCTGGGTGAGAGCGGCCCGGTCGCCCTTGCCGTACTCGGTGACGTACCGGGCGGTGTCCACCCACCCGCCGTCGAGGCCCTTGACCGCGGTGGCACCGGCAGGAGCCGGCACCAGCAGGCGCCGCAGGTCCGCGTGGTGGACCTCCGCGATATTGGAATCGCTGAACGGACGGGGCGCGTCGGCAGGCAGGGCGGGCAGGGTCAGTGCCGGGAAGTCCCACCGCCCGTCGTCGCGGGTGGCGAGGCCCGGTACGTCGGTGCGCTTCATCGACGTGATGCCGGCGACCGTGCCGGCTCCCAGCCCGCCCATGACGAGCACGGCGGCCGTCCACCGGGCCACGGCGCGCAGGACGCGGCGCGGCGGACGGGGTGCGGTGGGCGCGGGGTGCTCCTCCTGCACGGGAGGAGGCGGCGGGCCCTCCGGGACCGGCGGGAGGGTGGTCGTGGCGGGAACGGCCACGTCGGCCGGTGGGGCCGTCTGCTCGGTCATACGTACTCCCCCGGGGACGTGATGTGGTCCAACTGGTCCTTCAGCAGTGCGGCGACGGCGGCCTTGTCCACGGGCTTGATGCCTGTAGCCCGGTAGGTGATGCTCAGCTCGCCGTCGTACGCCGCGCACACCATGTCCTCGATGCCGCTCTTGCTGTCTTTGGGCTGCACGTAACAGGTCGCCTTGCGGGTGTGACCCTTGACCTTCGGGCCGTCGCGGAAGATCCCCAGGAAGTCGAACAGCTCTGTCTGGAAGGTGTAGAAGTTCCGGACGGCGTTCGTGTCCTTCATCCGCACGATCTCGGCGTGCACCTCCAGGTCGTTGGTCGCGGAGACGTACGACCGGAGAGCGAGGCCCTGCACGCGGAGCTTGTCGATCCGCTTCTCGTACTCCCGGCGCTTCTTGCCCGCCAGCCCTCGGCTGGACTCCTTCATCGTGGCGACGGCTCGCCTGCCGTCCACCTCGTCGTCGTTGCCGTACCCGGCGTCGTCCGGACCGAGCCGGTAGCCCTCGGGCACCGGCAGCAGGAGCTTGCTGAGTTCGGTGTCGGAACGGCCCCGGTCGATGGCGCCCGCGGGGTCCTTGCCGGGCTTGCGCTCGGACACCTCCCAGAGCGTGGTCTCCACGGTGCGATCCGCGCCGTCGACCGTGACCTTCGTGTACGCGGCGGCGCCTCCGACTGCGCCCAGCACCAGGACGAAGGGCAGGGCCGTGAGCAGGATCCGCCGGGCCCGGCGGGACCGCGAGGGTGCGACCGGGGTGCCGGCGGCGTCCGGGGTGTCGAGCGGTGCCGTGCCGGAGTGCTCGGGCGGGGTCATGTCGTTCACACGCGCTCCAACTGCCGCTCGGCCAGCGTCCGGATGTCCTTCTTGCTGATCGGCCGGGTGTCGTAGAGATTGACCTCGATCATGATGTCGCCGCGGTGCATGACGGCCCTGGCCCGGTAGAAGGGCAGATAACCGGGTTCCCGGTCGACTCCGTAGACGTAGTAGCGGCCCTCGCCACTCCCCTTGACCGCGTCGCCTTCGTTGCCAGCGCCCCGTTCGGCCCCGGACATGTACGAGCGCTGCCCCTCGGCGAAGTCGGCGGCCCTGGTGTCCGCCCCGGAGGAGAACTGGACGAGACGGATCTCCGCCTCGCCGTGCGCGCCCTTCTTCCAGGCGGCCGCTGCGATGCGGCGTATGTCGGACTCCAGGAAGTACTCGTACGTGGTGTCGTCGCTGGTGAATTCGCGCGCGAGGTCCCCCACGCTCACCCAGCCGTCGTCCAGCCAGTCCGCGTCCTTGTTCTCGCTCCAGCCCGCCGGGCGGTCGATGAGCAGCTTGCGCAGGTCACCGTCCGTCCTGACCTGACGGTCCTGCGATGCGGGCAGCGGGGCCGGCACCTTGTCCGCGGGAAGCGCCTTCGCCGGGTAGGCCAGCACCTTCTGCGACAGTGCGGGCAGCGGCGTCGGGGCCCGCTCGGCCTGGATGCCGTATCCGACCGCCGTACCGCCGGAGATGCCGAGCAGCGCGGCTGCCGCGATCAGCAGGGCCGTTCGCCCGCGTGGACGAGGACGCGCCGGGGCGGCAGGCGCGACGGCCGGCACCTCGGGAATGGTGTCGTTCGCTTCCAAAAGGGTCCCCCCAAGAGACCTGAAGCCCAGGTTCGATCACCTGCGCACACAACTGACTCACAGGTCTCAGGGGAGGTTGCCCGCCCGCGGATTACAGTTCGGTACATGTCGAAGAAGCTCGTGATCAAGGTGACCGCCGGAGCCGATGCCCCCGAGCGCTGCTCGCAGGCCTTCACCGTGGCAGCGGTCGCCGTCGCCAGCGGGGTCGAGGTCTCGCTGTGGCTGACCGGTGAATCCGCCTGGTTCGCCCTGCCGGGCCGTGCCGCCGAGTTCGAACTGCCGCACTCCGCACCGCTGCCCGACCTGCTGGACTCGATCCTGGCGGGCGGACGGCTCACGCTCTGCACCCAGTGCGCGGCGCGGCGCGACATCACGGAGAAGGACGTCCTGGAGGGTGTACGGATCGCGGGCGCCCAGGTCTTCGTACAGGAGGCCATGACGGACGGCACCCAGGCGCTCGTCTACTGAGCCCGCCCTGGGGCTGTCCCGGCAGCCCTCAGCGGCGCTTCCTGCCGTCGAGTTCGTCCCACCAATCGTCCGACTGCGGGTCGCCGGAGGGATCGTCCCACCAGCGGTCGTCCGGCCCCCGCCGGTTGGCGATCACGGCGGCGACAGGCGGCACGACCATGGCGACCACGCACATCGCCACCGCCGCCGGGACGGACCACAGGCGCACGAAGGCCCAGGCGGACACGAAGAGGAAGAGGCATCCGCCCATCATCAGGAAGTAGAGGCGCCTACGCCGGGCGTACATACCTCCAGCGTAGAACTCCCGGGCCCGGAACTCTCCTTGCGCGCGGCACCCGCGCGGCACCCGTCGGCCGCCCGAGCAGCACCCCGCCGACCGCCCGCGCGGCCGGGGCCGGATGCCCGTGGACGGCACGAAGGGCCGCACCCCGGTACAGGTGGCGTCCAACCCCCTGGGGTGCGGCCCTCCGGCCGTTCGTGCGCGTGAACTACACGGCGATGGCGACCTCGGCGAGGCCACCGGTCTGCGCCACGACCGTACGGTCGGCGGTGCCGCCCGGAACCAGGGCGCGCAGCGTCCAGGTGCCCTCGGCCGCGTAGAAGCGGAACTGTCCGGTCGCCGAGGTCGGGACCTCAGCCGTGAACTCACCGGTCGAGTCCAGCAGACGGACGTAGCCGGTGACCGGCTCGCCGTCGCGGGTCACGCTGCCCTGGATCGTGGTCTCGCCCGGCTTGATCGTCGAAGCGTCGGGGCCGCCGGCCTGTGCTCCACACATGGTGTTCTGTCCTTCTGGTCGGGGTCCTGCTGATCGGATCCTGCGGAATTACTTGTTGGCGCCGAGCTCGATCGGCACACCCACGAGGGAGCCGTACTCGGTCCACGAACCGTCGTAGTTCTTGACGTTCTCCTGGCCGAGCAGCTCGTGCAGCACGAACCACGTGAGCGCGGAGCGCTCACCGATGCGGCAGTAGGCGATGGTGTCCTTCGACAGGTCGACCTGCTCGTCCTCGTAGAGGGCCTTGAGCTCGTCGTCCGACTTGAAGGTGCCGTCGTCGTTGGCGTTCTTCGACCACGGGATGTTGCGGGCGCTCGGCACGTGGCCGGGGCGCTGCGACTGCTCCTGCGGGAGGTGCGCCGGGGCGAGCAGCTTGCCGCTGAACTCGTCGGGCGAGCGCACGTCGACGAGGTTCTGGTTGCCGATCGCCTTCACGACGTCGTCGCGGTAGGCGCGGATCGACTCGTCCTGGGGCTTGGCCTTGTACTCGGTGGCCGGGCGGGTCGGGACGGCGTCGGTCAGGTCGCGGGAGTCGAGCTCCCACTTCTTGCGGCCGCCGTCGAGCAGCTTGACGTTCTCGTGGCCGTACAGCTTGAAGTACCAGTACGCGTACGAGGCGAACCAGTTGTTGTTGCCGCCGTAGAGGACGACCAGCGTGTCGTTGCCGATGCCCTTCTCGGACAGGAGCTTCTCGAAGCCGGCCTGGTCGACGAAGTCACGGCGGACCGGGTCCTGGAGGTCCTTGGTCCAGTCGATCCGGATCGCGTTCTTGATGTGGTTCTTCTCGTACGCCGAGGTGTCCTCGTCGACCTCGACGATGGCGACCTGCGGGTCGTCGATGTGGGCCTCGACCCAGTCGGCGTCGACCAGAACGTCTGCGCGGCTCATGTGTTTCTCCTCCGGGGCAGTCTGCGGCGGGGTGGTGCGGTGTGCGGGTGCGGGGTGTACGCGCAGGTGCGTGCTGGAACGCGTACGGAAGGCACGGGCTCGGCCCTGAGAGAGTCGAAGGACCGGGGGGGAAGACGGGAGAGGTCCCGCTCAGAAGGTGCGACAGAGCATGGCGGCGACGCGGCACAGGTCTACTGCCCGCCGCTTCGTGAGGTCCGCCTGTCGCTTCATGCGTCCGATCGTAGGGAGGTACGGGCGGAGATGTCACCGTCGTGTCGCATGATGAGACACGATCGTCCGCCATACGAGACGCGCTGACCCTGAACCCCACCCCCGGCCCGGAGAGGGGCGGCGGGTAGCGACGGATTTCTACGGATCGGACCCGGCCGTCTCATCATCCGGATCGACTGTCCGGTCGCCCGTGCGGTCCCCTACCCCGCCCGTCCGGCCCCTACCCGCCGGGCCGGGGCCGTCCGCGAGGACCGTGGCGCCTGGCCTCAGCCGGCGAGGTCGATGTCGGCGCCCGTCATCGATATCTCCAGTCCGCCGGGCGCCACCTCGATCTTCTCCAGCTTCAGACCGTCCGGGAGGCCGCTGATGCCCCGCTCGAAATCCGTCTTCTGCCTGACCAGACCTTCGAGACCGGGGATTCCCTCGCCCGGCACCTCGTCGGCGTGGACCTTGACGGTGTCGCCGTCGACCAGGGTGACGGTCGACAGCACGCTGCGCGTGAGCTCGCGGTTCAGCAGGGGGATACGGACCGAACCGGTGACCTTGACCTTGCCGTCACCGCCGTAGGCGACCGTGACCCCATCGTCGGCCGCCGCGGTGAGCGCCGCGTACGAGACGACGGCCGTCCCGGTGGCCCGGGAGGCCGTCGCACTGGTGTAGCCGGCGCCCAGGGTGACCTGGTGCAGCTCGGCGCGGATCTCACCGATCCGCAGCTCCCGGCCGGCCGCGCTGGCCCGGATGTCCTTGACCGTGACGTCGACCTGGTCGAGCTCCGAACCCGCCACCTGCGTCAGGAAGGGGAAGCCCTTGATGGACACCTCGGTCGAGCCCGCGTCGGCACCGGCGAAGGCGACCCGGTCCTCGGCCTCCGACTCGGCGAAATACACGGCGGCGCGGTCCACGGCGACGAAGACGCCGCCCAGCACCACAGCGATGATCAGCAGTATTCGCAGTGCGCGCATGCCTGTTGTTCCCCCACTCGGACCGGCCGGACCTCTGGTGCCGTGAGCCTACTGCCGCCACGCGCCGCACCCGGAGTGATCGACGAGCGGAAGGCCCGGCCGGTTCCCGACGAGCGGGAAGGAGGGGAAGCACGGGGGTCAGGCGATCGCACGGCCGATCAGATAGACGGCGGGAGCCGCGGCCGTCAGCGGCAGCGCCACCCCTGCCGTCATGTGCACGAAGCGGGACGGGTAGTCGTAGCTCGCCACCCGCAGCCCGATCAGCGCGCAGCCGCCGGCCGCGAACCCGAGGAACGCCGCCTGCGCGCCGAAGTCCGTGAACGCTCCGGCGGCCAGACCGGCACCCGCCGACGCGAGCAGCGCCACGACGACCGAGACGGGACCGGGCAGCGGAAGGGCCCGCACGAGCACGCCCACGGCGACCGCGATCCCGCCCACCGTCACCGCGTCGGGGACGGCCGCCAGATGCCCCGCGGCCAGGACGGCCAGCGCGGCCGAGGCGACGGTGGCCGTCAGGCCGTACATCCGCTCGTCGGCCCCGGCATGGCTGCGCAGCTGGAGGACGAGCGTCAGCAGCACCCAGACGCCGAGCGTGCCCAGGATGGCCGCAGGGGCGTTGCTCCGGCCCGCCACGAGCAGGACGACGTCCGCCACGAAGCCACCGGCGAAGGCGAGTGCGATGCCCTGCCTGGCCGGCCACATGCCGTTGAGCCGGAACCAGCCGGCTGCGGTCACGGCCTGGAGCAGGATCAGGGGCACGAGCAGGGCGTACGCCCCGATCGCGGCGCCGAGCGCGAGCAGCAGACCGAGGGCGGCGGTGATCGCGGCGGGCTGGAGGCCCGGCGCGATGATCGGCGAACGCCCCTCGGCTCGGGCCCGCTGGGCCGCGGTGAGCCTGTTGCCGCCAAGGGTGGTGGGCGCACCGTAGCCGGACGTGCCGGACTCGCCAGGTGCGGCGGCCGGTGCCTCGGGAGCGGCGGGAACAGCCGGGGCTGCCGGAGCGGCCGGGGCCTCGGGCGGCAGCGGACAGGCGGCCTGCGCGGGAGCGGGTGCCGGTGCGGCGTGCTGGGGCCGGATCGTCGGCTGGTACTGGGTGTCCCAGGTCTGGCCCTGCCAGGTCTGGGCCACTCCCTGGTCGTCCTGTCCACCCTGTGGGACGCCGTGCTCCGGATACACGACCGGCTGCGGCTGCTGCCCGTACTGCTGCCCGCCGTACGCCGGCTGCCCGTACTGCTGGTGCTGCCCGTACGCCGGGTCGTTCACCTGCTGTCCGTTCACCTGCTGCCCGTACTGCTGCGGCTGTCCGTACGCCGGGTCGTACGGCTGCTGCTGCCCGTACGCCGGCTCGTTCGCCTGCTGCCCGTACGCCGGGTCGTACGGCTGCTGCTGCTCGTGGCCCGGGTCGTACGGATACTGCTGATCGCTGTTGCTCATGGTCTGCGGTTCACCCTCCTGCGAACGGCGGGAGCACCTCGACCGTGCCGCCCTCGGCAAGCCGTACGGTCTCATGACCCCGGGTCCCGACGGGATTCCCGTCGATCAGGAACGAGCACCGCAGCAGCACCCGGGTGAGTTCTCCCGGGTGCCGCTCGCGTACCCCGTCGAGCGCCTCGGCGAGCGTCTCCGCCGCGTACGGCTCCTCCGCGGTCCCCGCGGCGGCCTTGGCCGCGGCCCAGTAGCGGATCGTTCCCGCTGCCATGGCGGCACCCCTTTCCTCGTCCGTCGGCTGTCCATCATGAATCACGCCGGCTCCGTCCAGTCGGCGATGCGGGTCAGGAGTTTCTCGTCCGCCGCGTTCTCGGCGTGCCCCATGCCGTGCTCCAGCCAGAAGTCGGCGTGCCCCCGTGAGGCTGCTTCCAGCATGCGGGGGTGGTCGACCGGGAAGTACGGGTCACGGTCGCCGTGCACGATCAGCAGCGGCACGGTGATCAGGGGGACCGCCTCGACCGGGGAGAGCGGGACGGGGTCCCAGTCCTCGCGGTGGATCCGGGTGCGGAAGCCGAGGCGGCCGACGAGCCGGCCCGTGGGGCGGGTGACCACCCAGTGCAGGCGGCGCATCGGAGCCGTGCCCCGGTAGTACCAGCGCGCCGGAGCACTCACAGCGACGACAGCGTCCGTGTGCGCCCCTGTGCGCTCCCCGTGCGCCTCGATGCGCTCTCTGCGCCGCCCCACCCGATCGGCCCCCGGCGTCTCCTCCTTCTCCGTGGACTTCTCCGCCACCTTCCCGGTGGCCCTCTCCGCGACTTTCTCCGTGCCGGGTTCGCCTGCTTCAGGCGCCGTATACAGAGCGGCGTGCCGGAGTACGACGGAGCCGCCCATGGAGAACCCGACCGTAACGATCCGCCGGTGTCCGAGCGACCGCGCCCACGAGACCGCGGCCGCCAGATCCAGTACCTCCCGGTCGCCCACCGTGGACCGCCCCCCGGACCTCCCATGCCCCCGGAAGGAGAAGGTGATCACAGCCGCACGCTGGGCGAACACCTCCGCGGCCCGCAGCACGGCCGGGCGGTCGACCGACCCGGTGAACCCGTGTGCGAGGACCACGGCCGTTCCTCCGGAAGCGGGGCCTCCATCGGCCTCGGCACCTGCCGTACACGGCGTGTACACCGCCTCGATACGGACCCCGTCACCGGTCAGCAACGTGGTGCGCCGGGGGGTGGGCGTGATCGAGGGAACAGAAGAACTCGGGAAACGACCCTCGGACACAGAACTCATGTGGGCTATTCTGCTGCGAAGAGGATCCGGGCAAAGCAGCCCCCGGGTCCTTTTGTGCTTTCCGAGCGTTGTTACAGCAGCGTTTCCACAAGCTCAGCGGTCCCCTGGCGCGGGACCGCACGGTAAAAACCGTATGACGGCCCTCGCAGGTGATGGCCGTACGGCAGTACGAAGCAGTGCCGCATACTCCCCCGGGTCCGACCCGGGAGTGCCCCTCTCGCAGGGAACGAGGAGGACCGATTAATGGGCGAGCCAACCGTGCACGATCGACCGACGACCCAGGCAGGTGGGCGGCGATGAGTTCACTGCTGCTTCTGACGAATGCCCTCCAACCGTCGACGGAGGTGCTCCCCGCCCTCGGCCTTCTGCTGCACAGCGTGCGGGTCGCCCCCGCCGAAGGACCCGCGCTCGTCGACACCCCGGGTGCCGACGTGATCCTCATCGACGGCCGCCGCGACCTCCCGCAGGTGCGCTCGCTGTGCCAGCTGCTGCGGTCCACCGGACCCGGCTGTCCGCTGATCCTCGTGGTGACCGAGGGCGGCCTCGCGGCTGTCACCGCGGACTGGGGCATCGACGACGTCCTGCTGGACACCGCGGGTCCCGCCGAGGTCGAGGCCCGGCTGCGGCTGGCCACCGGCCGCCAGCAGATCACCGCGGACGACTCACCCATGGAGATCCGCAACGGCGACCTGTCGGTCGACGAGGCGACGTACAGCGCCAAGCTCAAGGGCCGGGTCCTCGACCTGACGTTCAAGGAATTCGAACTGCTCAAGTACCTCGCGCAGCACCCGGGCCGGGTCTTCACCCGTGCGCAGCTGCTCCAGGAGGTCTGGGGCTACGACTACTTCGGCGGCACCCGGACGGTCGACGTCCACGTACGGCGGCTGCGCGCCAAACTCGGCCCCGAGCACGAGTCGCTGATCGGCACCGTCCGTAACGTCGGCTACCGCTTCGTCACCCCCGAGAAGGCCGAACGGAACTCCGACGACGCCAAGGCCAAGGCGGCAGCGAAGGCGGCGACGGAGGACGTCACCCGTCCGGAGCAGTCGGCGGAGGCCGAGATCACCGAAGAAGCCCCGGTCCGGCCTGCCTAGCGGCAGGTCGATCCGCGTAGACTGCCGCGCGTGGCCAAGGTGACGCGGGACGATGTGGCGAGACTGGCGGGGACCTCGACAGCGGTCGTCAGCTACGTCATCAACAACGGACCCAGGCCGGTTGCCCCGGCCACGCGCGAGCGGGTGCTCGCCGCGATCAAGGAACTGGGGTACCGGCCCGACCGGGTCGCCCAGGCGATGGCGTCGCGGCGCACCGACCTCATAGGCATGATCGTGCCGGACGCCCGGCAGCCCTTCTTCGCGGAGATGGCCCACGCGGTCGAACAAGCCGCCGCCGAGCGCGGAAAAATGGTGCTCGTCGGCAACTCGGACTACCGCGACGAGCGCGAGGTCCACTACCTGCGGGCCTTCCTCGGCATGCGCGTCTCCGGGCTGATCCTGGTCAGCCAGGGACCCAGCGAGCGGGCGGCGGCCGAGATAGAGGCCTGGGACGCCCGCGTCGTCCTGCTGCACGAACGCCCCGAGGCGATCGACGACGTCGCGGTCGTCACCGACGACATCGGCGGCGCACAGCTCGCCACCCGGCACCTGCTGGAGCACGGGAACGCCTATGTGGCGTGCCTCGGCGGCATGGAGTCGACCCCGGTGGTCGGTGACCCCGTCGCCGACCACATCGAGGGCTGGCGCAGGGCGATGCAGGAGGCCGGACGGCCGACCGAGGGGCGGCTCTTCCACGCCCCCTACAACCGTTACGACGCCTACAAGGTCGCCCTGGACCTGCTCTCCGGTCCTGACAGGCCCCCGGCCATCTTCTGCTCGACGGACGACCAGGCCATCGGGGTGCTGCGGGCCGCGCGCGAGCTCCGCATCGACGTGCCCGGAGAGCTCGCGGTCGCCGGCTTCGACGACGTCAAGGAGGCGGGCCTCACCGATCCGCCGCTGACGACGGTGTTCTCCGACCGGCCCGCGATGGCCCGGGCGGCCGTGGACCTCGTGCTCGACGACTCCCTGCGCGTCTCGGGCTCGCGGCGCGAGCGGCTGAAGCAGTTCCCGTCCGCGCTCGTGGTACGACGGTCGTGCGGCTGCGGTGAACCCACGGTCACCACGCCGTAGCGGGGCGCCCCCTTACATCGGGCATACACGGTTCTGCCGGGCTTCTCAGGGGGCACTCAGGCTGTTCTCATGTTCGCTGTCCACTCTCGTAGACATGACCGACAGCCACCGCCCGAGCGGCGAGTACCCGATGTCCCCCTCGAACGACAACGGTTCGTACGACAACGGTTCGTACGACAGCTCTTCGCACGGCAGCGCCGAGTACGGCAGTGGCGGGGCGGCCTGGCCGCCGCCCCCGGCCTACGAGCCCGGACGGCCGGCCGCCGGGTCCCCCGCCTACGCCTGGCCTGCGCCCGCGCCCGCCCCCGTCGCGGAGGGCCCGGACGACGCGCAGCCCCGGCGGCGGGTCAAGCGGCCGTTCGCCCTGCTGGCGGCCGTGGCCATCGCCGCGGCGGCGGTCGGCGGCGGTACCGCCACCCTCATCGGCGAACTCGCGGGCGGCGACTCCGCCAAAGCCGGTTCCGGCAGCGTCGTCAGCGGCACCACCGTCTCGCAGAGCAGCGCCGGTACCGTCTCCGGTGTGGCCGCGGCCGTGTCGCCGGCGATCGTCGAGATCACCGCGACGTCCTCTGCGGGCGACGCCACCGGTTCAGGCGTCGTCATCACCACGGACGGCGAGATCGTCACGAACAACCACGTCATCTCCGGTGCCTCCGAGATCAAGGTGGCCCTCAGCACCGGCAAGACGTACACGGCCGACGTCGTCGGCACCGACCCCGACAAGGACCTCGCGCTCATCAAGCTCCAGAACGCGAGCGGACTGAAGACGGCCTCGCTCGGCGACTCCTCCTCGGTGAAGGTCGGCGACCAGGTGGTGGCGATCGGATCCCCGGAGGGCCTCACCGGCACGGTCACCAGCGGCATCGTCTCGGCGCTCGACCGCGATGTCACGGTCGCCAAGGACGACGAGCAGGGACAGCAGCAGCAACAGGGCGGGCAGCAGTGGCCGTTCGAGTTCGGCGGCCGGCAGTTCAACGGTGACACCGGCTCGTCCACCACGACGTACAAGGCCATCCAGACCGACGCCTCACTCAACCCCGGCAACTCCGGCGGCGCCCTCATCAACATGAACGGCGAGATCATCGGCATCAACTCCGCGATGTACTCCCCCAGTTCGTCCACCGCCTCCGGCAGCACGTCCGCGGGAAGCGTCGGCCTCGGCTTCGCCATCCCGGTCGACACCCTCAAGGCCGACCTGGACACCCTGCGCTCCGGCGACGGCTCCTGACGAGGAGGGTCCCATGAACCCCACGCCCGGCCCCGTACGCGCGGGCCCGTCCGACCTGGCCCTGCCGCTCGCCCTGGTCGTCGAACTCGCCCTGTCCGCACCCGCCGCGGACGCTCCCCGTCCGCCCGAGATCGGCAGCGGCACGAGCCGTGGGCGCCGCGCCGCGCGACGCCGTGCGCCGGCCGTGCGAGGCTGAGGACGCAAGCCCGCCGCAACCAGCACGAGACGAAGAGGACGAAGCAGCGATGAGCCCCGCCGAAGACGATCCGCAGCGCGTCCTGATCGTCGACGACGAGCCCGCCGTTCGCGAGGCACTGCAACGCAGCCTCGCCTTCGAGGGCTACGGAACCGAGGTGGCCGTGGACGGTTACGACGCCCTGGCCAAGGCCGAGGCGTACGCCCCCGACCTGATCGTCCTGGACATCCAGATGCCCCGCATGGACGGCCTCACCGCGGCCCGGCGCATCCGGGCCACCGGATCGACCACCCCCATCCTGATGCTCACCGCCCGGGACACCGTCGGCGACCGGGTCACCGGTCTCGACGCCGGCGCCGACGACTACCTCGTCAAGCCCTTCGAGCTGGACGAGCTCTTCGCCCGCATCCGGGCCCTGCTGCGCCGTAGCTCGTACGCGGTCGCGGCGGGGGGAACCGCCCCCGACGACGACGTGCTGTCCTTCGCCGACCTGCGCATGGACCTGAACACCCGCGAGGTCACCCGCGGCACCCGCCGCGTCGAGCTGACCCGCACCGAGTTCACCCTGCTGGAGATGTTCCTGTCCCACCCCCGTCAGGTGCTGACCCGCGAGCAGATCCTCAAGGCCGTCTGGGGCTTCGACTTCGAACCCAGCTCCAACTCCCTGGACGTGTACGTGATGTACCTCCGCCGCAAGACGGAGGCCGGCGGCGAGGCGCGCCTCGTCCACACGGTGCGCGGCGTCGGCTACGCCCTGCGCGCCGGCGGCGGTGACGGGTGACCGGGCTGTCCCGCAGGCTGCGCGCCCTCCCGCTGCGCTCACGGCTCGCCCTGCTGGTCGCGGCGGCGGTCGCCATCGCGGTGGCCGCGGTGGCCGCGGCGTGCTGGTTCGTGACGCAGCAGCAGCTGGAGCAGCAGTTGGACAGGACGCTGCGCGGTTCCAAGGTCGACCAGCTCTACCTGTCTCAGCTGTACACGTACTGCCAGGGCGGGACCTCCCAGGAGCCCCGGCCCTTCACCGGCGTGACGGTGCAGCTCATCGACTCCCAGGGCACGGTCTGCATCGCCTCCGAGGCCGCGACTTCGAGGCTTCCGGTGACCCCCGAAGACCTTGAGGTGGCCAAGCGGCAGCGTCCCTACGCCCTGCACACGGAGACGGCCGAGAACGGCGCGGACATGCGGGTCTACACCACGCCGCTGGAAGTCAGGGGCCCCGGGGCGCAGGCCGGGAGCCTCGCGGTCTCCACCGCCCGCCCCATGAGCGAGGTCACCGACCCGTTGTCCACGCTCGCCTGGGTCCTGGTCCTCGTCGCCGGGGTCGGCGTCGTCGGCGCGGGCGCGGCCGGCCTGTGGATCGCCCGTACCGGTCTGCGCCCGGTCGACGACCTCGCGCACGCCGTCGCGCACGTGGCCGAGACCGAGGACCTGACCATCCGGATCCCCGCGGAGGGCGAGGACGAGATCGCGCGCCTCTCCCGCTCCTTCAACTCCATGACCAGCTCGCTGGCCACCTCACGCGACCGCCAGTCCCAGCTCATCGCGGACGCCGGGCACGAGCTGCGCACCCCGCTCACCTCGCTCCGCACGAACATCGAACTGCTCGCCCGCAGCGACGAGACGGGCCGCGCCATCCCGCCCGACGACCGCAAGGCGCTGATGACCTCGGTCAAGGCCCAGATGACGGAACTGGCTGCCCTCATCGGCGACCTCCAGGAGCTCTCCCGCCCCGACGCCGCCCAGCCCGGCCCGCTCCAGGTCGTCGCGCTGCACGAGATCACGCGCACCGCCCTGCGGCGCGCCCGGCTGCGCGGCCCGGAGCTGACCATCACCGCCGAGCTGGCCCCCTGGTACGTCCGCGCCGAACCCGCGGCGCTGGAGCGGGCGGTCGTCAACGTGCTGGACAACGCGGTGAAGTTCAGCCCGGAGCGCGGGACGATCGATGTGGCCCTGCACCGGGGCGAGCTGACCGTGCGGGACCACGGCCCGGGCATCCCGGCCGAGGAGCTCCCGCACGTCTTCGACCGCTTCTGGCGCTCCCCGTCGGCCCGCCAGCTCCCGGGCTCGGGCCTCGGCCTGTCCATCGTGGCCCGCACGGTCCAGCAGGCGGGCGGCGAGATCGCCCTGACCCCGGCGGACGGCGGCGGCACGGTCGCCTCGATCCGGCTGCCGGGGGCACCGCAGCCGCCGCCGGGGCGGTGAGCGGCGCTCAGGCCGCCGGATTGTGCCGGATCAGTGACTCGACCAGGCCCGAGCGGGTCGCCGGGTAGTCCAGTGGGACGATCCCGAGACCGGTCCAGCCCGTGGCCTCCGGCCCGTCGAGGAACGCGTGGACCTGCGGGTTGAGCCGGTCGGAGTTCCAGCGGGGCGGCATCAGGGCCGCGGTGCTCACGTAGTTCATGAACAGCTTCCCGGGCTGCTGCGCGGCCTTGCGGAACTGCGCCTCGATCTTCGGGTACTTCCCGAAGGGCTCCGCCATGTAGTCGTCCTGGATGTCGAAGACCGCCGGATCTGCGTACCGGACGCCGGGCAGGCCGCCGTTGTCGGCGAGCAGCACGACCTTGCCACGCGCGCCCCCGAGGTCCGGCAGCGTGGAGTCCAGGCGCAGGAGCGGGCGCCAGCCCTTGCCGTCGAGGTAGATGTCGAAGATCCGCCGGAACGCGGCGTCGCTCTCCTGGGAGTACTCCTGCTTGACACGCATCAGCACGGTCTCCGAGGGGTGCGCGGCGAGGAAGTCCCGGCAGGCGACCAGCACGTCGCCGAACATCAGGTTCTGGTACGAGGCTCCGTGGTGGATGGCGAACGCGTCGCCGGTGATCCGGCACCGGACATCGAGGAAGCGGATGCCGCTGTCGAGTTGCTGGGCCACCGTCGTGTTCTGGCACTCCGTCCAGGGGCCCCCGTAGCGCGCGCCCGCGTTGTGCGTCCCCGGGATCGTGAGGCGCCCCAGCGCGGTGGCGTCGGGAACGGCGCTCATCCAGTCCTGGGTGCCGATGGCCCTCGCGGGGGCCGCGAGGGCATGGCCGCCGACGACCGCGGTGGCGGAGAGCGCGAGCGCTCCGGTCAGAAAGCCTCTGCGGGTGGTCAGGGGTGTGGACATGCGGGAGCGCCTCCGTCTGCCGTGGGGGGTCAGCCCCCGCAGTATGACGCGCACACGTCACGCCGGGAAGGCCGTCCGGCGTCATCGGGAACCTGAGGACGGTCCGGCCCCCGCCAGGGGCTGTTTCTCCGTCCGTGATCTCCCGATGACGCCTCGGCGCACGGAGCTACTGCACGACCGTGATCCGGCCCGTGGCCGGCGGGGCCAGCGGTGCCGAAGCCGTGGAGTGGGCCGCCAGGTAGGCGTTGAACAGGTCCAGGTCGGACGGGCCGACCAGCTTGTTCGTGCCCTGGCCGAGGGCGGCGAAGCCGTCGCCGCCACCCGCGAGGAACTCGTTCATCGCGACCCGGTAGGTCTTCGCCGGGTCGATCGCCTCACCGTTCAGCAGGATCGAGGAGGCGACCACCCGGTCGGCGCCCGACTTCGTCATGTCCAGCGTGTAGGTGAGGCCCTTCGAGATCTGGAGGATCTTCGGTGACGCCTCGTTGGAGCCGCTGACCTGCTGCTGGAGGGCTGCCACCAGCTGCGCACCGGTGAGGTCGACGACGTTCATCATGTTGGTGAACGGCTGGACCGTGAACGCCTCGCCGTACGTCACCACCCCGTCGCCCTCGCTGCCGGACGCCGTGTACACCAGGTCGGAGCGGATACCACCGGGGTTCATGAACGCGACGACCGCGCCGCCCTTGTCCGCGGGGGCCAGGCCCTCCAGCTGGGCGTCGGCGATCAGGTTGCCGAGCGGCTTCTCGGGGGCCGTGGAGCCACGGCCGTTGATGTCGGCCGAGATGTAGCCCTGCGGGCGGCCCGCGATCGGGGCGGCCAGCGTGTTCCAGCGGGCGATCAGCGCCGTCATGTCCGTGGCCTTGGCCTGGTCACGGCTGACGATGTGGTTCGCCGACTCCACCGACGTACGGACGATGTCCTTGGTGCGGCGGTCGTAGGTGAGGGTCGTGTCCGTGTAGACCTTGCCGAACGACGACGCAGAGGTGACCATGCGCGGCTGACCCGAGGGGTCCGGGACCGTGCAGACGTACGCCTGGTGGGTGTGGCCGGTGACCAGGGCGTCGACCTTGGGCGTGATGCCCTTGGCGATGTCCACGATCGGGCCGGAGATGCCGTCACCGGCGCCCGGGCTGTCGCAGTCGTAGTTGTACGCGGAGGAGGCCGGGGCCCCGCCCTCGTGGATCAGCGCGACGATGGACTTGACGCCCTGACGGTCCAGTTCCTTGGCGTACTTGTTGACCGTCTCGATCTCGTCGTGGAACTTCAGGCCCTTGACGCCGTTGGCCGTGACGATGTTCGGCGTGCCCTCCAGGGTC
The DNA here is from genome assembly GCF_040611875.1 of Streptomyces sp. NPDC006516. Lineage (NCBI taxonomy): Bacteria > Bacillati > Actinomycetota > Actinomycetes > Kitasatosporales > Streptomycetaceae > Streptomyces > Streptomyces sp. NPDC006516. The sequence continues at coordinate 43,304 of NZ_JBEXPD010000002.1, read as the reverse complement.
ACACCGATGAAGCCGATCTTGACACCGTTCTTCTTCCACACGGTGTACGGCTTGAGGACCGGCTTGCCGGTCCTCTCGTTCGTCACGTTGGCCGCGAGGTACGGGAAGTCCGCGCCCTCGAACTCCTTGCCCTCCTCGTAGCAGCCCTCGACCGGGTGGCAGCCGCCGTTCTGCAGACGGGCGAGCTCCGTGGCCCCCTCGTCGAACTCGTGGTTGCCCACGGCCGTCACGTCGAGGTCGAGCCCGTTGAGCGCCTCGATGGTGGGCTCGTCGTGGAAAAGCCCCGACAGCAGCGGGCTCGCGCCCACCATGTCACCGCCGGCCGCCGTGACGGAGTACGCGTGCCCCTTGCGCGCGGTGCGCAGCGAGGTCGCGAGGTACTCGACGCCACCGGCCGGGATCGACTTCACCGTGCCGTCGGCCTGCTTCTCGCTGACCGTGCCGGCGGAACCGGCCGGCGGCTCCAGGTTGCCGTGCAGGTCGTTGAAGGAGAGCAGCTGCACATCGACGGTGCGGGGCTGGGGGTGGCCATGGCCGTGGCCCTTGTCCTGGGCGCCCGCCGGCATCGCGGCGACGAGCGCGCCGACGGTGACAATTCCGGCCGTGGCGGCGAGCACCCGCCGGGGCACACGGTTCTTCTGCGGAGTCGCTGACATCGGTCCCCTTGTAAGTGTCTGGATCCTGCTGCGGCAGCCTAGAGTCAACGCGCGTAGCGCGACAGATGTTTGTGGTTACGAACTGGTTGCCGCCCGATCAGAAAGGGGTCGATCACCCGTCGGGCGTACATATCCGAGCAGAAACGTCACCGCGCCCGTACGCGCACCCGCGCCGTTGCCGGCCCCGGTCGGCCGGCCCGGCGCCGTACGCTCGTACTCATGACGACTGACGCACCCCTCCCCTCCCCCGGGCGCGAGATCGAGACCCTCGACGCGCTCACCCCCGAGCAGGCCGACGCCGTTCTCGCGCTCCTCGGTGAGGCGGCCGAGACCGACGGCCGTCAGGCCGTGTCCGAGCAGGGGCGGCTGCAGTTGCGGGGCGGGCACCGCGAGGGCGTCCGGCACTTCCTGCTCCGCGTCGACGGGGTACTGGCCGGATACGCGCAGCTGGAGGACACCGACCCCGTCGAGGCCCCGGCGGCCGAGCTGGTCGTGCACCCCTCCCACCGCGGCCGGGGGCACGGCCGCGCGCTGGGCGCCGCCCTGCTCGCCGCGACCGGGAAGCGGCTGCGGGTCTGGGCGCACGGCGGCAAGTCGGCGGCCCGGCATCTGGCCCAGGTTCTCGGGCTCTCGCTCTTCCGCGAACTGCGTCAACTCCGGCGCCCGTTGACCGGCCTCGACATCGCCGAGCCGGTCCTCCCGGAGGGGGTCACGGTCCGCACCTTCGTGCCGGGCCGGGACGACACCGCCTGGCTCGCCGTGAACAGCGCCGCCTTCGCCCACCACCCCGAGCAGGGCTCCCTCACCCAGCGGGACCTCGACGACCGCAAGGCCGAACCCTGGTTCGACCCGAAGGGCTTCTTCCTGGCCGAGCGCGACGGCGAGATCATCGGCTTCCACTGGACGAAGGTGCACGCCGCGGAGGAGCTCGGCGAGGTGTACGTCGTCGGCATCCGCCCCGACGCGCAGGGCACCGGCCTCGGCAAGGCGCTCACCGCGATCGGGCTGCGCCACCTGGCCTCCCAGGGCCTGCCGACGGCGATGCTCTACGTGGACGCCGACAATCCGGCCGCCCTCTCGGTGTACGAGCGGATGGGCTTCGCCACGCACGAGGTCGACCTGATGTACCGCACGGAGTCCTGAGCACCCCAACCCCTGCCGGGGCGGCGTCACTTGACGCCGCCCCTCTCTTACGCCACCCTTTCACTACTCAATTAGTGAAAGGGTGGTGAACATGGCAGAGTCCGCAGCGGTCGAGTTCCGCATCGACCGGCGCAGCGGCGTCGCCACCTACCTCCAGATCGTGCAGCAGACCAAGCAGGCGCTCCGCCTCGGTGTGCTGGAGCCGGGCGACCGGCTGCCCACGGCACGTGAGGTCGTCGAGGCCACGGCCATCAATCCCAACACGGTGCTCAAGGCCTACCGCGAGCTGGAACGCGAAGGCCTCGTCGAGGCCCGCCGTGGCCTCGGCACCTTCGTCCGCCGCACCCTCGGCAGCGCGGCGGCCACCACCGATCCGCCCCTGCGCGCCGAACTCACCGCGTGGACCCGCAGGGCCCGCGCCGCCGGACTGGACAAGGACGACGTGAGCGCGCTCTTCAACGACGTACTGGACAGCACATTCAAGGGGGACCAGGACTCATGACAGGCGCCGCGATCGAGGCGAACGGCCTCGGTATGACCTACGGGCACAAGAGCGGGTGGGCGCTGCGCGACTGCTCGTTCCGGCTGCCCGCCGGGCGGATATGCGCCCTCGTCGGGCCCAACGGCGCAGGCAAGTCCACGCTGCTCGCCCTCGCCGCCGGCCTGCTCCGGCCCTCCGAGGGCTCGGTGCGGGTGCTCGGCCACACCCCTGCCGAGGCGCGGCCCCGCATCGCGTACGTCTCCCAGGACAAGCCGCTGTACCCGCAGCTCACCGTGGCCGGCACCCTGTGGGCGGGGGCCCGGCTCAACCCCGCCACCTGGGACCGCGAGGCCGCCGCCCGGGTCGCCGGACCGCTCCCGCAGGACGCCAAGGTCAAGGCGCTCTCCGGCGGCCAGCGCACCCGCCTCGCCCTCGCGCTCGCGCTGGGCAAGCGGCCCGAACTGATGCTGCTGGACGAGCCGATGGCCGACCTCGACCCGCTCGCCCGGCACCAGCTGATGGGCGTCCTGATGGCCGAGGCCGCCGAGCACGGGACCACGATCGCCATGTCCTCGCACATCCTCACCGAGCTGGAGGGCGCCTGCGACTACCTCCTGCTCGTCGACGGCGGGCGGGTCCGCCTCGGCGGCGAGAGCGAGGACATCGTGGCCGCGCACGCCGTGGTCACCGGGCAGGTCCGCGACCTCGCCCCGCACACGGTCGTCGAGTCGCGCACGACGGGCCGTCAGCTCACCGCGCTCGTACGGAGGGAGGGCCCGGTGGACACTGCGGCCTGGGACGTCACGGAACCCTCGCTGGAGGAGCTGCTGCTCGCCCACCTCCGCTCGCCGGAGGCACCCGTCCTGCTCACCGCGAGCGCGCACGCGGGACAGGAGGTGGCCGCGATATGAGCACCCTCACCGCGCTGCGCGGGCCCGCCCGCGTCGTCGTACGCCAGCACCGGTGGACGCTGTGGATCGCCGGCGGGCTCGCCCTCGTGGCCGTCGCCGGCATGATCGCCGTCGCTCTCCGGTCGTCCCACGTCGCCGAGGTCTTCGCGGCGAGCGACTGCCCGGTGAACGGAGGCGCGGGCCGGGCCTGTGATGTGACGGCCCGCAGCTACCTGGACAGCATGTTCAAGTACCGCGGCGTCTTCGACGACCTCGCCCTGGGCCTGATGGCCCTGCCCGCGATCGTCAGCGGCTTCGTCGCCGGCCCTCTGATCGCCAGGGAGCTGGAGAACGGCACCTACAAGCTGTCCTGGACCCAGTCGGTGTCACCCGCGCGCTGGCTCACCGCCAAGCTCGCCGTGCCCGCCGTGCTGTTCCTCGCGGGCACCGCCGTGCTGTCGGCGGGCCTCCACTGGGCTCGCTCCGGTTCCGACAATCCCTACGCGTCCGAGTGGTACACCGCGTACGTCTTCGCCACCACGGGACTCGCGCCGGCAGCCCACCTCATCTTCGGCATCTGCGTCGGAGCACTCGCCGGACTGCTGATCCGCCGGACCCTCCTGGCGCTGACCGTCTCCGCGTTCGTCACCGGCGCCGCGGGCGTGACCTTCACCTACCTCCGCGCGGGGCTGTGGCCCCGGAGCACGCTGACCGGCAAGAGCCTGGACGTGAGCTCGAACATCTGGTGGGTGGAGACGGGCCACCTCACCGGCGACGGCGAGCGGCTGTCACAGGGCCTGTGCGACCAGGCCGTGTCCGAAGGCGACCGGACCCGGTGCTTCGCCGACCACGACATCACCGGCCACTACCTCGACTACCACCCCTCCTCCCATTTCTGGCCCCTCCAGCTCGTCGAGACCGGCATCCTGCTCGCCCTGGCCGCCGTGGCCGTCGCCGTCGCCTTCCGGGTGCTGCGCCGCCGCACCGGCTGAGAGCCACCCCTGTCCGGGCCCCGCGGGGAGTCCGGGCAGGGGATTCACCTACGGTGAACGGCGAGGACGGCGAGGACGGCGAGGACGGGGACGGCGCGGACGGGGACGGCACCGCAGTCACACCGCTTCCTGTACGTCATGTCACCGTTACCGGCCATTCAGACAGCCTTGCGACCCTCACGGGATGCAGCCAGCTCTGCCCACCCCCCGCAACGCGAGAGGCCCCGGTCCGGGGACCACGCCCGGATCTTCCGCGCTCTTTGACGGCTCCGACGCGCCTGAGGAGCCGAACGCGCGGAAGAATAGGTCCATGAGCCAGCAGCCCAGCTCCGAGGTCCCGGTCCAGCCCGCCCAGCCGTCGGTGGGCTCCCTCGCCGCACACCGGCCCCACGCCGTGGCCGGCACGGCGCCCGCAGGCCTGTCCACAGCCGCCGATCTCGATCCCGATCTGGACAACGACGCGGACACGTACGAACCCGAGAGCGACGGTGACGAGCTCCCGCACGGCCGTTTCCTGGACCGGGAGCGCAGTTGGCTCGCGTTCAACGAACGGGTTCTGGAACTCGCCGAGGACCCCGCCACACCGCTACTCGAACGGGCTAATTTCCTGGCGATCTTCGCCTCGAACCTGGACGAGTTCTTCATGGTCCGGGTCGCCGGTCTCAAGCGCCGCATCGCGACCGGTGTCGCCACCCGCTCCGCGTCCGGCCTCCAGCCCCGCGAGGTCCTCGACCTGATCTGGACCCGCTCCCGCGAGCTCATGGCCCGGCACGCCGCCTGCTACCAGCAGGACATCGCGCCCGCCCTCTCCGACGAGGGCATCCAGCTGGTCCGCTGGCCCGAACTGACCGAGAAGGAACAGGCCCGCCTGTTCACCTTCTTCCGGCAGCGGGTCTTCCCCGTGCTGACGCCCCTCGCCGTCGACCCCGCGCACCCGTTCCCGTACATCTCCGGGCTGTCGCTCAACCTCGCCGTCGTCGTGCGCAACCCCGTCAGCGGCCACCGCCACTTCGCCCGGGTCAAGGTGCCCCCGCTGCTCACCCGCTTCCTGGAGGCGTCCCCGCAGCGGTACGTCCCGATAGAGGACATCATCGCGGCGCACCTCGAAGAGCTCTTCCCCGGCATGGAGGTCCTCGCCCACCACATGTTCCGGGTCACCCGGAACGAGGACCTGGAGGTCGAGGAGGACGACGCCGAGAACCTCCTCCAGGCCCTGGAGAAGGAGCTCATGCGGCGCCGCTTCGGCCCGCCGGTCCGCCTGGAGGTCGAGGAGTCCATCGACCCGTACGTCCTGGACCTGCTCGTGCGCGAGCTGAAGATCTCCGAGACCGAGCTCTACCCGCTCCCCGGCCCGCTCGACCTCACCGGGCTGTTCGGCATCGCCTCGCTGGACCGGCCCGAGCTGAAGTACCCCAAGTTCATCGCCGGCACCCACCGGGACCTCGCCGAGGTCGAGTCCGCCTCCGCGCCCGACATCTTCGCCGCCCTGCGCGAACGCGACGTGCTGCTGCACCACCCGTACGACTCCTTCTCCACCTCCGTCCAGGCCTTCCTGGAGCAGGCGGCGGGCGACCCCGACGTCCTCGCCATCAAGCAGACCCTGTACCGGACCTCGGGCGACTCCCCCATAGTCGACGCCCTGATCGACGCCGCCGAGTCCGGCAAGCAGGTCCTCGTACTCGTCGAGATCAAGGCACGCTTCGACGAACAGGCCAACATCAAGTGGGCCCGCAAGCTGGAGGAAGCCGGCTGCCACGTCGTCTACGGCCTCGTCGGGCTGAAGACCCACTGCAAGCTGTCGCTCGTCGTCCGCCAGGAGGGCGACACCCTGCGCCGCTACTCCCACGTCGGCACAGGCAACTACCACCCCAAGACGGCCCGGCTGTACGAGGACCTCGGCCTGCTCACCGCCGACCCGCAGGTCGGCGCCGACCTCTCCGACCTCTTCAACCGGCTCTCCGGCTACTCCCGCCGCGAGACCTACCGCCGGCTGCTGGTCGCCCCGAAGTCCCTGCGCGACGGACTGATCGCCCGCATCAACAAGGAGATCACCCACCAGCGCGCCGGCCGCCCCGCCTACGTACGCATCAAGGTCAACTCGATGGTCGACGAAGCGATCATCGACGCCTGTTACCGGGCGGGCCAGGCAGGGGTGCCGGTCGACATCTGGGTGCGCGGCATCTGCGCGATCCGCCCCGGCGTCACCGGTCTCTCCGAGAACGTCCGGGTCCGCTCGATACTGGGCCGCTTCCTCGAACACTCCCGGGTCTTCGCCTTCGGCAACGGCGGCGAGCCCGAAGTCTGGTTCGGCAGCGCCGACATGATGCACCGTAACCTCGACCGCCGGATCGAAGCACTGGTCCGCGTCACCGACCCCGCGCATCGCGCCGCCCTCAGCAGGCTCCTGGAAACAGGCATGTCCGACGCCACCTCCTCCTGGCACCTGGGCCCCGACGGAAACTGGACCCGGCACTCCACGGACGCGGACGGCCAGCCGCTGCGGCACGTACAAGAGATGCTCATCGAAGCCCGGAGGCGCCGGCGTGCGACGCCCTGACCACCAGACGACGGCGCTCCCCGCGGAAGCGGTCCTCGCGCCCTACCTGCGCGAACAGGCCGCCTCCTTCCTCCGGGGCCTGCGCCTGCACAGTGAGCACATCGCCCCGGCCGACGCCGGTACGCAGGGTGCCGACGAGGCGGCCCGCACACTGCGCCAGGCGGCCCGCCGGATCAGCGGCACCCTGCACACCTTCCGCGCGGCGCTCGAACCCGCCTGGGCCGACCAGCTCCGCGCGGAGCTGGCCTGGCTCTCCGGCACCCTGGCCCGCGAACACGCGTACGCCACCCGGCTCGGCCGGCTGCTGGAGGCGCTGCACCAGCTCTCGGGCGCCTCGCTCCCGGCCGCCCGCCCCCCTTCCGGGCAGGTCCAGGACGGGAGCGACAAGGAGCGGGCGGCGCTCGGAGTCGGCGCGGCCCGGGCCGGAGCCCTGCTGGAGCGCCGGCTGACCCTCGCCCGGACCCGGGCCCACTCGGCCGCACTCCAGGCGATGGGTTCCTCCCGCTTCCACGCCGTCGCCGACGGGGTGGCCCTGCTCGCCTCCGAGGTCCCCTTGTCGGCCTCGGCCGCGGAGCCCGCCGCCGAGGTGCTGCACGGCCCCGCCGAGCTCGCCGAGCAGCGGATGCTGGACGCGGTGGCCGCGCTGCCGCCCGACGAGGCGTTCGAGCCGTACAACGAGGCCCACGACGCCCTCTGGCACCAGGCCCGCCTGCTGCTGCGGCTGCACCGCTACGCCCACGAGGTCGTACGGGGCGGCCCCGACCCGGCCCTCGCCGGTCCCGGCCACGCGCTGGACCTGCACCGGGACGCGGCGGAGGCCACGGCAGCGGCGGCGGCAGCGGCCCGCACCCCCCGCATCGCCCCTGCGACGGCGTACGCCCTGGGCGTGCTCCACGCCGACCAGCGGCACGAGGTGGAGGCGGCACGCGGCGTGTTCCGGGAGACCTGGCCGCACGCGGCGGCCGTGACCGCACCGTGAGCGGCCCCGTCCGCGCGGCGGGCTGCGTGCTGTGGCGCCGCGCGGCAGAGGGCGGCGGCCTGGAGATCTGCCTCGTCCACAGGCCGCGCTATGACGACTGGTCCTTCCCGAAGGGCAAGCTGAAACGCGGCGAGACGGCCATGGAGGCCGCCCTGCGCGAGGTGCTGGAGGAGACGGGGCACCACTGCGCGCCGGGGGCCGCCCTGCCGACGGCCCTGTACATGGCGAACGGCCGCCCGAAGGAGGTCAGCTACTGGGCTGCGGAGGCGACGGGGGGAACCTTCGTACCCAATGACGAGGTCGACCGGCTGGCGTGGGTCTCTCCCGACACCGCCCGCCACCGGCTGACGCGCCCGGGCGACCGTGTACAGCTGGACGCCTTCCTGCGGGGCACCGCCGGCGACTGACGACGGGGCCGGGCCGCCCCGCCCCACCGGGCCGTGCGGCATGCGCCGCTGAGCCGCCGCCCGGGACACCCGTGCCGCGCGTGCCGCGCGTGCCGCCCTGTGCCGCACGTCTCGCCTGTGCCGCCCGCGCCAGACGGGGCATCCGTGCCTCCCGCGCACGAGATCTTCCCGCTGCTCACCCGCGCCACGCGGCGGAACCAGCCCGCCCAGCACGGTTCACCTGCCGTTCACTCTGCCCCGTAGGCCGCTTCACCTGTTCTGCCTAATTTCGGACGTACACGGTGCACGGCGCCAAGCCATCGCACCTTTCCTCATCGCACGCCGCCACGAACCAAACCACCGCGGCGGCTCCTGGAAGGAACACCCCGAAAGTGAAGCTTCAGCGCAAGAACCGGCTTCGTGCCACCGCGCTCGGTGCCCTCGCCGTCTCCGGCGCCCTGGTCCTCACGGCGTGCGGTTCGGACGACAACACCGGCACCGAGACCGAGGGCGGCAAGACGAGCGCCGCGGCGTCGGACGTCAAGTGTGACGGCGCCGAGGGCCAGCTTCGCGCCTCCGGGTCCAGCGCCCAGAAGAACGCGATGGACCTCTGGGTCAAGAACTACATGGCCGCCTGCTCCGGCGTGGAGATCAACTACAACTCCTCGTCCTCCGGCGAGGGCATCGTCGCCTTCAACCAGGGCACCGTGGGCTTCGCCGGCTCCGACTCGGCCCTGAAGCCCGAAGAGGTCGCGGACTCCAAGAAGATCTGCAAGACCGGCCAGGGCATCAACCTCCCGATGGTCGGCGGCCCGATCGCGATCGGCTTCCACGTCGAGGGTGTCGACAGCCTGACCCTGGACGCCCCCACCCTCGCCAAGATCTTCGACTCGAAGATCAAGAAGTGGAACGACCCGGCGATCGCCAAGCTCAACGAGGGCGTCAAGCTCCCGGACAAGGCCATCCAGGCCTTCCACCGCTCCGAGGACTCCGGCACCACGCAGAACCTCGGCAAGTACCTGAACGCCGCGGCGCCGAGCGACTGGAAGTACGAGGCCGAGAAGAAGTGGCCCGCCCCCGGTGGCCAGGCCGCGTCCGGCTCCTCCGGTGTCGCCTCCCAGGTCAAGGCCGTAGACGGCTCGATCGGTTACTTCGAGCTCTCCTACGCCGCCTCCCAGGACATCACCACGGTGGACATCAACACCGGTGGCGCCGCCCCGGTGAAGGCCACCTCGGAGAACGCCTCCAAGGCCATCGCCGCCGCCAAGGTCAAGGGCACCGGCAAGGACCTGGCGCTCGACCTCGACTACACCACCAAGGCCGAGGGTGCCTACCCGATCGTCCTGGTGACGTACGAGGTCGTCTGCGACTCCGGCAACAAGGCCGAGACCCTCGGCACGGTCAAGTCCTTCCTCACCTACACCGCCTCCGACGAGGGCCAGAAGGTCCTGACGGACGCCGGTTACGCCCCGATCCCGGCCGAGATCAACGCCAAGGTCCGCGAGACCATCAGCGGCCTCTCGTAACCACTGATCGCACGACACACAGGGCGGGGGCGGTCCGGAACACCCCTCCGGACCGCCCCGGCCGCCAGCCCCATCCGGTGCACCGCCGCCAGGGGAGCCCGCGGCTCCCCCACACAGACCGGAAAGATCATGGCTTCCACCACTCCCATTGACATCCCACCGGCCCCGCCGGTCCAACGACAGCGCCCCGGCTCCAGCGGGCGCGCGGGCGACAAGATCTTCCTGAGCCTCTCGCGGGGTTCGGGCATTCTGCTGCTCGCGCTCATGGCGTCGATCGCCGTGTTCCTCAGCTACCGGGCCGCACTGGCCATCTCGAAGGACGAGGGCAACTTCCTCACCACCTTCGACTGGAACCCGGCCGGCGACCCGCCGGTGTTCGGTATCGCGGTCCTGCTCTTCGGCACCGTCGTCAGCTCGATCATCGCGATGGTCATCGCGGTCCCGATCGCTGTCGGCATCGCCCTCTTCATCTCGCACTACGCGCCGCGCAGGCTGGCCGCACCGCTGGCCTACGTCATCGACCTGCTCGCCGCCGTACCCAGCATCGTCTACGGCATCTGGGGCGCCCTCGTCCTCGTGCCGTACCTGGAGGGCCTGAACCTCTGGCTCGACCAGTTCTTCGGCTGGACCTACATCTTCGAGAAGACCGAGATCGGTGTCGCGCGTTCGCTCTTCACCGTCGGCATCCTGCTCGCGATCATGATTCTCCCGATCGTGACCAGTGTCAGCCGCGAGGTCTTCCTCCAGGTCCCGAAGATGAACGAGGAAGCGGCGCTCGCCCTCGGCGCCACCCGCTGGGAGGTCATCCGCCTCTCGGTACTGCCGTTCGGCCGCTCCGGCATCATCTCCGCCTCGATGCTCGGCCTGGGCCGCGCGCTCGGCGAGACGATGGCCGTCGCCACGGTGCTGTCGCCGAGCTTCCTCATCTCGCTGCACGTGCTCAACCCGGGCGGAGGCACCTTCGCCCAGAACATCGCCGCGAAGTTCGGCGAGGCGGACGCCTTCGGACGTGACGCCCTGATCGCCTCGGGCCTCGTCCTCTTCGTCCTCACCCTGCTGGTCAACGGCGCGGCCCGGCTCATCATCGCCCGCCGCAAGGAGTACTCGGGGGCCAACGCATGAGTCACGCACCCACCACCGTGCAGGACCGGCCCACGCCCGTCCCCACCGGCGTGAAGTCCAGCCTCAGCAGCCGGTCGCTCCCGCGCTGGGCACCCCTCGGCTTCGCCGCGGTCGCGATCGCGCTCGGCGTCGGCACGAGCCTGGCCGCGGGCTGGCAGAGCCGCATCCAGTGGGGCCTGATCTCGGCCCTCCTGTTCGTGATCATCTCGTACGTCGCGACCACCGTCGTCGAGAACCAGCGCCAGGCCAAGGACCGCCTCGCCACCAGCATCGTCTGGGTGTGCTTCCTGGTCGCCGTCGTCCCCCTCGCCTCGCTGCTCTGGACGACGATCAGCCGCGGCTCCGAGCGGCTGGACGGCTACTTCCTCACCCACTCGATGGCCGGAGTCCTCGGCTCCGAGGCCAGCGGCGGCGTCTACCACGCGCTGATCGGCACCCTGGAGCAGGTCGGGATCGCCACGGTGATCTCCGCCCCGCTCGGCCTGCTGACCGCCGTCTACCTGGTCGAGTACGGCAAGGGCGCGCTCGCCCGCGCCGTCACCTTCTTCGTCGACGTGATGACGGGTATCCCGTCCATCGTGGCCGGTCTCTTCATCCTGTCGATCATGCTGATCGCGTCGATCGAGCCCTCCGGCCTGATGGGCGCGCTGGCCCTGACCATCCTGATGATCCCGGTCGTGGTCCGCTCCACCGAGGAGATGCTCAAGCTCGTCCCCAACGAGCTCCGCGAGGCCTCCCTCGCCCTGGGCATCCCCAAGTGGCGCACGATCCTGAAGGTGGTCCTGCCGACCGCGATCGGCGGCATCACGACGGGCGTCATGCTCGCCATCGCCCGTATCGCCGGTGAGACCGCGCCGATCATCCTGCTGGTCTTCGGCAGCCAGCTGATCAACACGAACCCCTTCGAAGGCGCCCAGTCGTCGCTGCCCTTCTACATCTACGAGCAGTACAAGATCGGTGAGGCAGCCTCCTACGACCGTGCCTGGGCCGCCGCCCTGGTCCTGATCGCCTTCGTCATGATCCTCAATCTCGTGGCCCGCGGCATCGCCCGCTGGAAGGCCCCGAAGTCCGGTCGCTGACGCGGCCATCAGCGACCTCCCGAAAGAAGCAGTGATTCACATGGCCAAGCGCATCGACGTCGGCGGGCTCACCGCCTACTACGGCTCCCACAAGGCCATCGAGGACATCTCGATGACCGTCGAACCCCGCTCGGTGACCGCCTTCATCGGCCCGTCCGGCTGCGGCAAGTCCACCTTCCTGCGCACCCTGAACCGCATGCACGAGGTCACCCCCGGTGGCCGCGTCGAGGGCAAGGTGCTGCTGGACGACGAGAACCTCTACGGCACCGGGGTCGACCCCGTGACCGTGCGCCGCACGGTCGGCATGGTCTTCCAGCGTCCGAACCCCTTCCCCACGATGTCGATCTTCGACAACGTCGCGGCGGGACTGCGCCTGAACGGCTCGTACCGGAAGAACCAGCTGTCGGACATCGTCGAGAAGTCCCTCCGCGGCGCCAACCTCTGGAACGAGGTCAAGGACCGCCTCAACAAGCCCGGCTCCGGTCTCTCCGGCGGCCAGCAGCAGCGCCTGTGCATCGCCCGCGCCATCGCGGTCGAGCCCGAGGTCCTGCTGATGGACGAGCCGTGCTCGGCGCTCGACCCGATCTCGACCCTCGCCATCGAGGACCTGATCGGCGAGCTCAAGGAGCGCTTCACGATCGTCATCGTGACGCACAACATGCAGCAGGCGGCACGTGTCTCGGACCGTACGGCGTTCTTCAACCTCGCGGCGGTCGGCAAGCCCGGCCGGCTGATCGAGATCGACGAGACGGAGCGGATCTTCTCCAACCCGTCCGTGCAGGCGACCGAGGACTACATCTCGGGCCGCTTCGGATAACCACAGACGGCCTTGGGGTGCTGCATGGCGGTGCCACCACAAGGCAAAGGGTCCGCCCCCGCTCTCCGGTGGAGAGCAGGGGCGGACCCATTCCCGGACTGTCGCCATCGGATCCGGACGCATGGACCGGGCATCCCGGACCGGCGGTCAGCCGAAGAGCAGCACGACGATCCCATAGCTCGCCGCGGCCACCAGGGCCGCCGCGGGCATCGTGATGAACCACCCCAGGATGATGTTCTTGGCGACCCCCCACCGCACGGCGTTCACCCGCTTCGTCGCGCCGACACCCATGATCGCCGAGGTGATCACGTGAGTCGTGGAGATCGGGGCGTGGAAGAGGAACGCCGAGCCGAACATGATCGAGGCGCCGGTCGTCTCGGCCGCGAACCCCTGCGGCGGGTCCAGCTCGATGATCTTGCGGCCGAGGGTCCGCATGATGCGCCACCCGCCCGCGTACGTCCCGAGGGACAGCATCGTCGCGCAGGCGATCTTCACCCAGACCGGGATCTCGTCGTTCGGACCCTCGACATCGGCGATGACCAGGGCCATCACCACAATGCCCATCGTCTTCTGGGCGTCCTGAAGACCGTGCCCCAGCGCCATACCCGCCGCCGAGACGGTCTGCGCGATACGGAAGCCGCGCTTGGCCTTGTGAGGGTTGGTCTTCCGGAATATCCACATGATCCCGACCATCACCAGATAGCCGACGACCAGGCCGATGACCGGCGACAGGAACATCGGGATGACGATCTTCGAGAGCACGCCGTCCCAGTGCACCATCGTCCCGCCGGCCAGAGCCGCGCCGACCATGCCGCCGAACAGGGCGTGCGAGGAGGAGGACGGCAGGCCGTAGTACCAGGTGACCAGGTTCCAGATGATCGCGCCGACCAGCGCCGCGAAGAGGATGCCCATCCCCTTCTGGCCCTCGGGCGTGGCGATCAGGCCTTCGCTGACGGTCTTGGCGACCCCCTGGCCCAGGAAGGCGCCCGCGAGGTTCATCACGGCAGCCATCGCCAGAGCCGCACGCGGGGTCAGCGCCCGGGTGGAGACCGAGGTGGCGATGGCGTTCGCCGAGTCGTGGAAGCCGTTCGTATACGTGAAGCCGAGCGCGACCCCGATGGTCACGACCAGCGCAAAGGTGTCCACGAGGTTCAGGACTCCTTGACCGCGATGGTCTCCACGGTGTTGGCGACGTGCTCGAACGCGTCAGCCGCCTCTTCCAGCACATCCACGATCTGCTTGAGCTTCAGCACGTCCATGGCGTCGTACTTGCCGTTGAAGAGCTGGGCCAGCAGCTTGCGGTGGATCTGGTCGGCCTGGTTCTCCAGACGGTTGACCTCGATCCAGTACTCGGTGAGGTTGTCCATGGTCCGCAGACTCGGCATGGCTTCGGCGGTCAGTTCCGCCGCCCTGGCCAGCACCTCGATCTGCTGCTCGACACCCTTCGGGAGTTCGTCGATCTGGTACAGCACGACCAGGTCGACGGCCTCCTCCATGAAGTCCATGATGTCGTCGAGCGACGACGCGAGATTGTAGATGTCCTCGCGGTCGAACGGCGTGATGAAGGAGGAGTTCAGCTGGTGGAAGATCGCGTGGGTGGCATCGTCCCCCGCGTGCTCCGCTGCCCGCATACGCTCCGCGATCTCGACTCGGGAGGCAGAATCCGCCCCGAGCAGTTCCATCAGGAGTTTCGAGCCCGTGACGATGTTGTCCGCGGACGCGGAAAACATGTCGTAGAAGCTCGTCTCCCTGGGGGTCAGACGAAAGCGCACGTGGGGTCCTCGGGGTGCTTTGGATTCGGTCAGGCTGATGCTAGGCGCATCATCCGGCCACGGCTAACCGGCATTCTTCAGTGTCGCGCATCAGGCACAGTGATCAGCACGGACCCCCGGTCACGTTTCGGCTGGATTCGTTACGATATACCCGGCAGGGGTATACAGGCGGCACAGAACGGCACGCTCACCGCAGGCCAAGAGGACAACGGGAGGACTCCATGACCACCACCGAGGCCACCGAGCCGGCCGGTACGGATGCGGTCGTCACCGACCACGACCGCGGCATCCACGGCTACCACCACCAGAAGGACGAGCACCTCAAGCGCCTGCGCCGCATCGAGGGCCAGATCCGCGGCCTGCAGCGGATGGTGGACGAGGACGTCTACTGCATCGACATACTCACCCAGGTCTCGGCCTCCACGAAGGCCCTTCAGTCCTTCGCGCTGCAGCTGCTGGAGGAGCATCTGCGCCACTGCGTCGCGGACGCCGCCGTCAAGGGCGGCGACGAGATCGACGCGAAGGTCGAGGAGGCCACGAAGGCGATCGCCCGCCTCCTGCGCACCTGAGGGCGGTGGGGGTCGGAGAGACGAAGCTCACCGGTTCGCCTCCGGTTCCGGCTCCCGGTGACGGGTGCGGCCGGGCATCGCCGGAAGTGGATCACCCCCGGTGTCGGGCCTGGCGCGGAATCGTCGGCGCCGGCTCGGCCGCATCCGTCCCGACGTCGAGCAGGTCGTCCGTGGCATCGAGCGCGTCGGCTCTGACGTTGAGCACCTCATCGATACGGTCCGAACTGAGCCGGTCCTCGATCGCGTCCGCTGCCGCGATCATGAGCTCGCCGCACAGCTCGATCTCGGCGAGGGCCACACAGTCCTGAACGTTCGGAGCGCTGAGCGTCACCACCTGCGTCACCTCTCTCTGCTGTCGCCGACTCCTGGCGCACCGACTCCCTAGCGTAGGGAGCGCGGTACGCACCGCGCATGGCACGGACGGACCATTTCGGCCTCCCCCCCTACGGCGTTTCCGGGCCACCGCGCCCCTGCTGCACCCGCCCCGTGTAGAGGTCGCCCTCGGGCGGCAGCGCCACGGAGACCGGCACCCCGAAGCCGTAGAGCAGCAGCGTCGACACCACCGCCACCCCGGGCCCCTCGGTCGCGAAGGTGAAACGGTGGCGGACCTTGCGCAGCAGACCCTCGTCGTCCAGATACGCCTCGAAGGGCACGGCGTCCGTGCTGAACCCTTTCGCCGCAGCGGTCAGCGTCGCCCGCGAGGACGGTGACGCGGCTCGCGCCGCCCGGCCGATGTCCGCCGTCCCCCGGTAGTGCCGGACCGGCACCCCGGCCAGTTCCGTCCTTCCCACGTACGACACCTCGCCCGCGCCGCGCAGCAACTCGGCGGCGGCCGTCGGGTCGGTCACACCCCCGGTGACCAGATTGCCGTCCTCCAGGGTCGTCGTGTCGATCCGCACCCACTTGTCGTCGGGCACCCCGGCACCGCGGTTCTTCATGTACAGCGCCCCGGGCGCCAGCAGCTCCGTAATCGGCCGGTGCCCGTCGGCCCCGGCCGCGTCCTTGGGCAGGACGACCCTGATCCGGCCGAGCTGCCTGCGGAAGTCGTACGTCCCCTCGCCCCGGATCGTGACCCGGGTCCCGCCGGAGGCCGTCTCCATCGATGTCCGCGTCTCGGCGCTGCCCGCTCCGGCCAGCGCCTGGGCGGCTCCCCGCACCACGGACGCCGGGGAGCCGGCCGGGCCCTCGCGGGCCACCGCCCGCTCACCGGCACCGCCGCCCGCGCCGGAGCATCCCGTACCCGCCGTCATCACGCCGGCGACGGCCAGGGCGCACACAGCCAGTGCCCCGCGTCCGCACCTGTGCTGTCGCGCCACCATCGCCTGCCAACCCCTACGACGTACACCTGACCGAGTTCCCGCCCGTCTCGCCTAACGACGGCCGACGCGCGCCGTCACGCCACAGGGGGCTGAGGGGAAGCCGATCGGCCCACACCCGACCGCCCGCGCACGGGCCCAGTACCGTGTAGGCGTGTATCAGGACCCCATGGACCTCCCCGTCCACAGCCCGTCTCCGGCACACAGCACCACGACCGTCGAGCGGGGCTCGTTCTGTATCGCGCGCTGCGCCTGCGGGTGGTCCGGCCCGGCCCGGCGCTCTCGCGACCGCGCCCGCACCGACGCCGAGGAACACAGCGCGGCCCCGGACCGCTGAGCCACGGCCTGGGCACGGTGGCCTGGCGGGCCGATGGGGTTGGCAGGGGCCAGTGGGGCCTGGGAGAGCTGGTGGCCGTTTCACGCCCCCTGTGCGTCCACCTGGGCGTCCACGGCCCTCAGCGCCTCCTCCAGCTCGCGCACCAGAGGTTCGGCACCCGGGTCCGCGGAGCGCAGGACGTCACGCAGGATCCCGAGGTCGTCCAGCGGGCTCCTGACCCCGTAGAGCTCGGACATCTCCTCCGTGGTCCCACCGTCCGCCTCGGCCGAAAGCAGCCCGATCGCGCGCCGGAAGTGCGCTTCCGCGTCCTGTTCCTCCCCGGCCAGGCGCAGGGAGAAGGCGTACAGCGCCGCGAACCATCCCGCCTCGGGGTGGATCCGGACAGCCCTGACGCAATCGGCGACCGCCTCCTCGTGACGGCCCAGGCACAGATACAGCTGCGCACGGCCGGCGAGCAGCCACGCGGCCTGCTCGTCGTCGTCCAGAGCCAGGCCGTAGTCGGCCAACGCGTCCTCGTACCTGCCCAGACCCCGGTTCATCTCCGCGCGTACGGCGACGAGCTCCAGCGAGGGAGGGGAGATCTCGACCACCCGCGTGCAGTCCGCCACCGCCTCCTCGTCCCTGCCAAGCAGGCGGTACAACAGGCCGCGACAGGTGAGGGCCCAGTCGTACGCGGGGTCGAGCTCGATGGCCCGGGAGTAGTCGGCCAGCGCCTCCTCGTGCCTGCCCAGGGCCCGGTACAGCTCGCCACGGCTGGTGAGCGCCCACTCGTACCGCGGGTTGATCTCGATGGCCCGGGAACAGTCGGCCAGCGCCTCCTCGTACCTGCCCATCGCCACGTACGTGTCCGCCCGGCTCGCCACCGCCCACGCGTAGTCCGGATCGAGTTCGAGGGCACGGGCGAAGTCGGCGAGAGCGTCCTCGTGACACCCCATGAGGTGGTGGACCCGCGCGCGGCTGGCGACGGCCCACTCGTACTGCGGATCGATGTCGATCGCCGCGGTGTAGTCGGCGAGTGCCTCGGTGAGGCGGCCCGAGGTCTGGTGGACGTACGCCCGGCTCCCGAAGGCCCACGCGTACTGCGGATCGAGGCCGATGGCCCGGGTGTAGTCGGCCACGGCGTCATCGGGGCGGCCCAGGGCCTCGTACACCTGGGCACGGCTGCCGAAGGCCCACGCGTACTGCGGGTCGAGCTCGATGGCGCGGGCGAAGTCCGCGAAGGCCTCGTCGTAGCGGCCGAGGCCGCGGTAGGCGTCCCCGCGACTGCCGAAGGCCCACTCGTCGCGCGGGTCGATCTCCACCGCACGGGTGCACGCGGTGACCGCGTCCTCGAAGCGGCCCATGACCCGGTACGTCTCCCCCCGGCCCGCGTACGGGCGTGAGGCGTCCGGATCGATACCGATGGCCACCGCGTAATCCGCGAGGGCGCGTTCGTGATCGCCCGCGACCCGGTACTCCCTCGCCCTGACCGTATGGGCCAAGGCCCGCCCGGGCGAGCTGAGTTCGGGGGCGGTCAGCAGAACGGTCAGCACCGCCGCGCCTGTTCCGTCCTGCTCCGCCGCGGCCTCCAGGCGGTGGCCCCAGGAACCGAGCGCCGGCGCCCCGGTGTCCTGCCCGGCCTGACCCAGGATCTGGGCCCAGCGGCGCAGCGTCGCGACGTCGTGGTCGATGGCGTGAACCGCCCCGTACAGCGCCTCGGGCAACGCCGCACGGGGATCGGCACACAGCCGGTGGTACGTCTCGTTGAGCCGGTGCTCCCGCCAGGTCGCGTCCTCCCAGTGCCTGTCCGCATCCGGCCCGATCCCGGCCTCGACGCCCTCGCGCCACTGCCGGAACAGCTCGGCGAGGCCGAGGTGCGCCCGCTGCCAGCGGGTGGGCGACTGTGTCCTCTGCAGGCGGAGCATCGCCGCCCGGACCACGTCGTGGTAGCGGCACCTTCCCGCCTGGGTGGAGACGAACGCCAGCGCACGCAGCCAGGGATAACCCTCGGCGGCCTCCTCCGGCACAGCGGCACGGTAGACGTCCTCGTTGAGCTGCAACGGAAGCGCGCACGCCAGCGCCGCCTCACGCCGCCCGGCATCCGGTTCCCACTTCAGGAACCTCTCGACGGCCGTCTCCGACGGATCCCCGATGCCGCCCGCGGCGCTCGCGTCGCTACGGGCCAGCATGTCGACCAGGAGCGGCAGGCGCCCCGAGAGCCGCAGGACCAGCTCGACGCTGGGCTCGTCGGTGACCCCGTGGGTGGCGAGCAGCGTGCGGGCCTCCTCCTCGGTGAACACCTCGAGGCACACCTCGGTGACCTGGCCCAGCCGATCGCCCCAGGCCCGGGCGTCCAGACGCAGCTGCCCCGAGAGCACCACCTGCACGTTGACCGGCAGGTTCCCGTGCTCCTCGCCGAAGGTGATGTCGTGCAGCCACACGTCGAGCACGGGCCCGGTCCGCTCGTACACGTCGAAGAACAGCACGACCCGTTCGCACCGCTCCGCGGCATCGGCCAGGTCGTCCAGGAAGAACGGAGCCAGTGCGGCCACCGGATTCATCACCAGCTGCACGTCGTCATGGCTGCGCAGCCGCATGTTCAGAGCCGAGCGCACCCGGTCCGCGCCCAACGCGACCTGCTGCGGATCGACCGCGCCGACGAACGCCCCGACCCCGGGCAGCATGCCCAGGCCGGCCAGGCCCACCTGCGCGGCCACCGTGCTCGACGCCGAAGCCACCGGCGTCGGCGCCGGCTGTTCGCCCCCGGGGCCGGGCTGCGGGGCGGGCGCCGTGCTCTCGGCCTGATGCCGGCGCTGCCGGTAGACCGCGAGCTGCTTGTCGAACTTCTTCAGCGGGTGGCCCTGCTGCGCGAGCCTTGCGCTGACCGCCTCCATGGCCTCGATCGGGTCGTGCACGTCGTCGTCCACGAACGCCGTGACCACGGACGGCTGTTCGCGGGCCATGTTCTCCCACTGGCGCACGAGGGTCGACTTGCCCACGCCGCCGTTGCCCCGTACGTGGAAGAGGAACGGGAAGTCGGGTTCCTCCGGATCGCGGGCGAACGTCTCCCGGAAGACCGCCAGCTCTCCGCGGCGCCCCACGAACCCCGTACGCTCCCGCCGCCGGTTTACTTCCTGCCGTGTCGGCCGCCGCCCAGCCACATGTGCCTCCCCCGGATGCCACGCCACGATGCGGCCATGATGCCCCGTCAGCGGGGCTTCGGGTACGGCCCGATCCAAGTCGGCCAGGAGACGGTGCTGCCCCCGCATGCGTGAGGGGGTGCCCCGTACGGGACACCCCCTCACGCACGTCCTGCCGGCCGCCGCCTACGCGGCCAGATCCTTCTCGCCCGGCGCACCGCCACGGCCGGCACCCGGGCGCGGCTCGGGGATCCCTCGCGTCTCGTCACGTCCGTCGGCGACGGCACCCGCCCGGCGCGAGCGTACGAGCCGGCCGACGGTACCGGCGCGGGCCACGGCCCCCACCAGCGGCGTCAGCATCATCATCGCGAGCGGGGCGAGCAGCAGCGCCACGGCCGTGCCGAGCGCGAAGCCGCCGATCACGTCGGTCGGGTAGTGCACACCCATGTAGACACGGCAGAGACCCTCCAGGAGGGCCAGCGCGATCGCCGCCAGACCGAACTTCTTGTCGGCCACGAAGAGCCCGACCGCGATGGCCATTGCCATCGTGGCGTGATCGCTCACGAAGGAGTAGTCCGTCTTCCCGGCGACCAGGACCTCCAGTCCCTTGTGGTCGAAGAACGGGCGCGGCCTCTCCACGAAGCCCCGGATGGGGATGTTGATGAGCAGCGCGATCCCGGCGGCCAGTGGCGCCCACACGAGCCCGGCAACGGCGGTCACCGAGTCCTCCGGCGTCCCACGCCTGCGCACGCTCCACCAGCACCACAGGCACACCAGGACCAGGCCGAGCATGATCCCGAACTCCCCGACGAACTCCATGACCCGGTCGAACCAGGTCGGAGCGGCCTTCGCCAGCCCATTGATGTCGTAGAGCAGGCTGACGTCGGGGTTCGACCCATCGAGTGCGAGTCCAGCCATCTGCCGCGGCCCCTTGCCTTGTCTTCTGCTGCGACGCACAACGGCGTACGTCGCCTTGGTCTGACCCCCGTGGTCGGTGCGGATTCAGTACCGCGCGACGCCATCATGCCGTCACGCCCGACTGGTCCGGGCAGTCACGCTCGGTCACCAGCGCAGGCTGTCCCAGTCCAGGGAACGGCCTTCGCGCTGCGTACGTTCCGGTCTCCACCGAATGATCACCATGACGTTATCGAAGAGTGACTCATCGTCGCAGCTCAGGGCCCAGGCTTCACGGAGAGTTCCGGCCATCGCCGACTGACCGTCAGCTCTCCGGAAGCGCGGTCGGAAGCGCTGCGGCACCGTCCTTGGTGACGCGGGTCGCACCGAAGTAGTCAGGGGTGTCGATCTTGTCGAAGCGGATCACCGCACCGGTGTAGGGGGCGTTGATCATGTACCCGCCGCCGACGTAGAGCCCCACGTGCCGGATGGCCCGCGAGTTGTTCAGGTCGTCCGAGAAGAACACCAGGTCACCGGGGAGCAGCTCGTCCCGCGAGGGGTGCGGACCGGCGTTGTACTGGTCGTTGGCCACGCGGGGCAGCTCGATGTCCACCGTCCGGTACGCGGCCTGCGTCAGCCCGGAACAGTCGAACCGCCCGCCCTGAGCGGCGGTCCCGTTCCCGCCCCAGAGGTACGGAGTACCGAGCTTCTTCTGCGCGAAGTAGATGGCTCCGGCCGCCTGCTGCGAGGGCTGCACCCGGCCGACCGGCTTGGCGAAGCTCTTCTCCAGGGAACGGATGATCTTGACGTAATTCTGCGTCTCACTGATCGCGGGCACCCCACCGGCCCGGATCACCCGGTAGGCACCGGCGTTGTACGCGGCGAGCATGTTGTCGGTCGGGTCGCCGGGCACCTTCTTGACGTACCCGGCGAGTTCGCAGTCGTACGAGGCGGCAGACGGAATGGCGTCGGCCGGATCCCACACGTCCCGGTCGCCGTCGTTGTCCCCGTCGATGCCGTGCGACGCCCAGGTCCCGGGGATGAACTGCGCGATGCCCTGCGCGGCCGCGTGACTCTGGGCGCGCGGGTTCCAGCCGCTCTCCTGGTACAACTGGGCGGCCAGGAGCGCCGGGTTGATGGCCGGGCACAGGTTGCCCCACTTCTCGACCAACGGCTGGTACCGCGCGGGCACAGCCCCCTTGGCCAGCCCGACGGCCCCACTCGCCCCGGCGATCCCGGCGGCGGCGGAGTACGTACCGACGAGGAGCAGGGCGATGAAGCACAGGCCCAGCCCGATCCCACCGCCGACGAACACCCAGTATTTCCGCACACCCCAACCATCCCCCATTCGGGCGCGGTTCACGATGCGATTCGCTGGTGTGTACGGGTGGATGGAGGCATGAGGGGGCGTCAGGGGCGGCTGCGGGGGGGTCAGGGGGCGCCGGCGGACCAGAAGGGCGAGCGGATGTTGGGGCGGGGGATGGGGTAGACGCCCTCGTACGTCGGACCGTTTGGCTGTGTGGTTGGCTCAGCGACCTCGGACTTGTCCACGCAGGGACTGTCAGCCTCGAAGAAGGCCTGCCCTTCGCCACCGAAGCTCAGACTTACTCCGAAACCATCCCTGGTCTCAGCATAGATTGCCGGGAATTCGGAATCCGCGTTAACCGCCTTAATTCGATAGTCACTCTGCCGCCAAAATCGTTCCACCAGACCAAGAACGTTTCCACGTCGCTCAGCCGCAATGATAGTCATCACTGCACGCATACGGGAAACATCACAGGCGCCTGTACTGGTAGGCCCGTGCGCCCATTCCATGGCAGGCCGAACCTCCTCGAGCACAGAATCGAGAATCTGGTCTGCACGGTTTGCCGCAGCTTGCATGTCCACGCGAGCCTCTCGTTCATCCTTGTTCGATGCACTGTCGCCCATACAGCCAATGAGCGCCCCACAGGCCATGAAGACAGCCGCTACGCGCCAACCCCTGAGCCTCATCGCGGATTCTCCGTCCTAACTCTATTTCCATGCCCCGCAACAACCATCGCAATGTTGTCTGCCGACGCGTTATCGCGTTCCGGCCTAGCATCGAAGTACTGCGAGTGCGCATCGAAGCCGCCTTCCAGCAACGAGGGGCCCTCGTGCGCGTGGAAGCGCCGGGCACCGAATGCCTCACTCGCAGGGTCTTTCCCGAACCACACATCGTCGTCATCGCGATCGAGTAGTTTCCCAGCCACAAAACCAACCGGTCCGGCAACTGCCGTCAAGTTTCCCTGCAATTTAGAAGGTGACTTTGTCACCAAATCATTCTCGGCTGCGCCTACAAAGACATGGCTTCTACCCACTCCTAGCTCGTCCGCGCGATCGACTCCCACCCCCGGACTACCGACGAGAATAATGTCGTCAACCCCCGGGATTCCGTCGCCCTGTTGCGTTGCAGCCCCGACAGTGCGCGAGCCGTAGGAATGCCCAATGGCTGTCATGTGGGGGTCATCATGAGAATTCGTCGCTGCGAGCCCACCCATGAATGAGGTGAAGGCCCTACCGCCATTTTCCGCCCGCTCGTCGCCCATCACGTCAGCACTGTCGAGCCCGTCTGGAAATTGTGGCGCATCATATCCAAGCCATACCATCGCAGCACTGGAATGGTCGTACTTATGTGCGCCCTTGGCGGTGTCCCACGCCCGCTTCAGATCGCCTTCGGCGAACCCCCTGTCAAGCGCCGTCCCCAACCCCGGCACATACGCCGCCACATTCTTCGCAGTGTCAGGGTTGCCGTACGACACGATGGCCCGCCCGTTCCCCTCATCCCCGATGCCGAGCAGGTACATCGGCGGCTGCGTCCCCGCCCCCAACTGCCGGTCGATCTCCCGCAACCCCGCCAGCTGCGTGATGGACTTGTCGTCGTCGCGCCCCTCCAGCTTGCCGATCAGCAGCTGCAGGTTGTCCCGGTTGGCCGCGTCCCGGACCAGTGCCGGGATTCCGTCCAGGTTTCCGATCTGGTCCGGGTACACCGCCAGGTACTCCTCGCGCTGTTCCTGGGTCAGCCCCGCCCACCAGTCGCGCCGCTCCGCAGGCGTCGCGTCGTGCGGGATGGCGTTCTTGAGGTACGTGCGGGCCGCGTCCCGGACCGCAGCCGCATCGCCCGCGGCGTCCTTCCACGTGGCATCGGGGACCTTGAGGCCCTCCTCCGCCTTCAGCTGCCGCAGGATCCCCGCGTACCGCCAGTCGATCTCGCCCGCCGTGCGCACCGCCCCGGTGATCCGATCCGCGATGTCCTGCGCCTTGGCGGTGTGGGGGTTCGGCGCGGTCAGGCCGGAGGGCGGCACCAGTATCCGGGCGGCCACGGACGATGCCGTTCCGCCCTTCAGCGGCGAACCGTCGACCAGTCCTTCGCCCGCCGCCGGGTAGGTGACCGAGCCGTCCGGGTGCACGGTGAACTTCAGGGTGGCCGCGTCCTCCAGGGCCTCGGTGAGCACCCGCTGCTGGGCCTTCATCTCGTGGGCCAGGGAGTTCAGCGTCGTGCGGACGAGCCCGCACTCGGTGTACACGTACTGGAAGTTCCGCCCCAGCTGCCGCAGCCGGGCGACCGCCGCCTGTGCCGCCTCGCCCTCCTGCGAATCGCGGAGGCCCGTCAGCAGGTGCTGCTCGATGCGGTCCCGCGCGGCGTCGGCCCGGTTGCTCGACCGTCCCCAGCCGTCCGCCGCGCCCTCCAGTTCGGCGCACTTCAGGTCACGTAACTGCGCCCAGTTCAAGGTGGTCCTCACCGCACGTCACCGTCCGGAGCGGGCGCCGCCGCCGGGGCGAACGACGAACGCACGGCCTCGTTCGTGGCGCCCTGGGCCCGCGCCACGGCCCGCAGCTTGCCCGCGAGGCTCCCGCACTCCCCCTGCGCGGCCTGGATGCGCCGCTCCCAGGACTCCCGTACGGCCGCCAGCTCCGCGAGCGCCGTCAGCCGGCCCGCGCCCGCCAGCAGGCCTTCGTGCGCCGCAGCCAACTCGCCGCGGACCGGAGCCAGATGGACCACCAGCTCATCCGCGCCCCCGGCGGCCCGCAGCCAGGGGCCGTCGCTGTGCTTCAGCCCTTGCCCGCGGTCACCGCCATCCGATGGCCCCGCAAGATCACTCAGCCTGCGCACCACGGTCATCCCCGCTCACCCCGTTCCTCGATCACGGAGCGGCACTGTGCCAAACCAGGCGTACGCGACACGCCGGGCCCATCTGCCCCCGGCAGCGGGATCCCCGCCCCCGCAAGGACCGCTGCGCCAGGACTTCACCCGAACGCGCGACGCGCGACGCGGAACCGGCCGCAGGGCCACACCGTCCCCACGGGCATCCGTACGACCTGCAGAAAGAGGTCCCATGACCGCGTCAGCCACCCGCTACCTCTACGTCGCCCGGCACGCCGAGGCCTCGCCCGACGAGACCGAACTGACAGAGCGAGGACGCCTCCAGGCGGCCCTGCTGGGCGAGCGGCTCCGGCACACGCCCATATCGGCCGTCCACCACGGCCCGCTCCCCCGCGCCACGCAGACCGCCCGGCTGGTCCACGAGCGGCTGCGCCCGGGCACACCCCTGCGAGCCGAGGAGCCCGCCGGTGACTACGTCCCGTACGTCCCTGGGCCGCAGGAGCTCCCGGAGGACTCGGCCGAGCGGCTGAACGCCTTCGTCGAGCAGGCCCTGGACGGAGACCGCACCCGCGGCCCGGAGCTGGCACGCACCGCCCTCGCGCGGTTCACCGGGCCCGTGGAGGGCGACGAGCCCCGTCACGAACTTGTCGTCACCCACGCGTTCCTGGCCGCGTGGCTGGTACGGGACGCCCTGGACGCGCCCGCATGGCGCTGGCTCGGTCTCAACCACGCGAACGCCGCGCTCACCGTCATCCGGTACACCCCTGGCAGACCCGCGGCCCTGGTCATGGTCAACGACATGGGCCACCTGCCCCCGGAGCTCCGCTGGACCGGATTCCCGCCGGAACTCCGCGTCTGAGCCGGTCACTGTCCCTCGGACGGATGGTTTACGGGGCGCCACCCACGCGGCCCGGCGTGACCCGGCCCGGTTCTCGTGATCATGCAGGACGTGATCGTGAAATCCGTACACCGCTCATCGCGTACCCGCCGGTTGCTGACGGCCGCGGGACTCGCCGCGACCGCCCTCGCCACCTCACTGCCCGCCGCATCGGCGGGAACCCCGTCGGCGGGAGGCGCATCCGCCGCGCCGCCCGCCTCCCGGCCGACGACCGCCGCCGAGGCCCGTACCGCCGCCTGGCTGGAGGCCCATCCGGACGCGACGGCCCGCTTCTTCCGGGATCTGCCCAAGGGAGGTGACCTGCACAATCACCTCTCCGGTGCGGTACGGACCGAGTACCTCATCCAGCTCGCAGCCGATGACGGGCTGTGCATCGACGTCACGATGACCGCCGTCGCGCCGCCCTGCGCCGGCGGCGCCCGGCCGGCCGCCGACGCCCGCACCGACGCGGACTTCCGGCAGGAGATCATCCGGGCGTGGTCGATGCAGGACTTCCCGGAGGGCGAGTCGGGGCACGACCACTTCTTCGCCACGTTCGGGAAGTTCGGGGCGGCGACCTCGCACACCGGGAAGATGCTGGCCGATGTGGCGGGTACCGCGGCGGCGCAGAACCAGTCGTACCTGGAAACCATGGTCACCCCCGCCTCCACCGGGGCCAAGAAGCTGGCGGACGACGTCGGCTGGGACGCGGACCTGGCCGCCCTCCACCGCAAGCTACTCGCGGGCGGCAGGCTGGACCAGCTGGTCGCCGAGGCCGGCCGCTCGGCGGACACGGCGGGCACGGAGTTCCGCGAGACCGCACGCTGCGCGAGTGCACGGCCGGCGCCCGCCTGCCGGATCACGTACCGCTGGATCTCCCAGGTCTCCCGTAACAGCGCCCCGGAGCGCGTCTTCACGCAGATCGCGCTCGGCCTGAGGCTCGCCGAACGGGACCCGCGCTTCGTGGCCGTGAACCTGGTCCAGCCCGAGGACGGCGAGATCTCCCTGCGGGACTACCGCCTGCACATGCGCATGCTGAACTACCTGCACGGCGTCTATCCGCGCGCCCACATCACCCTGCACGCCGGCGAACTCGTCCCCGGCCTGGTCAAGCCCGAGGACCTCACCTTCCACATCGACGACGCCGTACGCACCGGCCAGGCCGAACGCATCGGCCACGGCGTCGACCTGGTGCACGAGGACGACTGGCGGCGCCTGGCACGCGACATGGCCCGCCGCCAGATCGCCGTGGAGGTGCCGCTCACCAGCAACGCGCAGATCCTCCAGGTCGAGGGTGCCGAGCACCCCTTCCCGGTCTACCGGAAGTACGGCGTCCCGGTCGTGCTGTCCACCGACGACCCGGGTGTCTCACGCGGTGACATCGGCCAGGAGTACAACCGCGCTGCCCGCACCTACGGACTCGGCTACCCCGAACTGAAGGACCTGGCCCGCGCGTCCCTGGAGTACGCCTTCCTGCCGGGCCGCAGCCTGTGGCGTCCCGACCCCGTACGCAAGGGCTTCCGTCCCGTCCAGGAATGCGAGGCACCGCAGTCGGCCCGCTGCGCCCGGCTGCTGGAGAACAGCACCAAGGCCCGCCTGGAATGGCGCCAGGAACAGGCCTTCCGCGCCTTCGAGGCGCGCTACACCGGCTGACCCCCTCCCCGCGGGGACGTGGCGCGGTCGGCCGCGCCCCCGCCGACGGACACCGGGCGGGTGCCTGACCGGCTGACGAGCGGACACCGTGACGAAGCTCAGCGGGCAGCAACCGGGACCGGGCCAGCAGGTCGTACAGGCCTTACCCAACCGTTGACACCGGCGAGCGCCGCTTGCTTGGCTGGGGAACCAACGAGCACCACCAGAACCGCAAGAACCACGAGTACGGGTACATGCGCCTGCATCCTGACTCCGGAGCGTGCTGATGGAGCTCTCGCGTCGTTCCGCACTGTCCGTCATACCCGCCGCCGCCCTCTGGGCCCTGGCGCGGACGCCACGGGCCGAGGCGGTGCCCGAGCGCGATCCGGCCGCCGCGACACCTGACGGCGACGCGGCCGCCCTCCTCCGTAACACCGTCGCGGTCTTCGCCGGCACCGCCGAATCCAACGCCCGCCCCGAGGTCGCACCCAAACTCGCCTCCCTCCGGACGACGGCCCACGCCCGGCTCACCGCGATGGACGGCGCCGGGCCGGACGAGCTCTTCGCGGGCGTACCGCTCGGGACGAGCGACCCCAACCTGAGCACCTCGTACCAGTACCTCTACGAGATCGCTCTCGCCACCTGCCTCCCCGGCCCCGGGCCCGGTCCCTCAGTGCCCGCCGAGGACGTGACGGCCGTCCGGCGGCGCGTCGTCGACGGGCTGGCCCGGCTCCACGACCGCTGGTTCGGCGACCAGTCCACGGGTTATTACGGCAACTGGTTCCACTGGGAGATCGGGATCCCGGCCTACGCGACCAAGACCCTGGTGCTCCTCAGGGACGAGCTCGCGGCCCGCCGGCCCGGCCTCACCGCCACGTACATCGCCTCCATGGACGCCTACCTCCGCAACGGCAGGGACGGCGACGTCGATCTCGACTCGCGCTTCCACACCGGCGCCAACCTCGCCGACATCACGACCAACCGCATCCTCCAAGGCGCCCTGCTCGGCGACGAGTCCCGCATCACCAAGGCCATCGCCGACCAGCTGACCGTCTTCTCGACCGTCGACCCCTACCGGCCGCGCCACGGGGTCACCGACGGCTTCTACGAGGACGGCTCCTTCCTCCAGCACGCCTCCGTCGCGTACACCGGCTCCTACGGCAAAGGGCTGCTCACGCGCATCGTCCAGACGGTCAAGATCCTCGACGGCACCGGCTACGTACCCGACAACAGCCTCGTCGAGGTCGTGCTGGGCTGGGTCACCGACGGCTTCGCCCCTCTGATCTTCGAGGGCTGGATGATGGAGATCGTCAAGGGACGCGCGGTCTCACGCACCGGCACCGGCTACGCGGACGTCACCGCCGTGGTGGAAGCCGTCGTCGACCTGTCCGCGCACACGGCCGCAACCGACACCGAGGCGCTCACGGGCTACGTCAAGTACGTCCGGCAGACCTCGAAAGCCGGACTCGATCCGGCCTCCTTCGTCTCCCCGCTCAGCATCGCCCGCTACGCCGACCTCCTGAACTCCCCCGTACCCGCGAAGGATCTCGGCCCAGCCTCCTCGCACACCGCGTTCAACGCGATGGACCGGACCGTCCACCGCCGGCCCGGATACGCCTTCGCCCTGGCCCGCAGCTCCGCACGCATCAGCGCCTACGAATACATGAACGGCGAGAATCTGATGCCGTGGTTCCAAGGGAGCGGCACCCACTACCTCTACCTCTCCGGGGCCGACCAGCGACAGGCGTTCGGCATCGACTACTTCACCGCCGTCCCGCCCCACCGCCTCGCGGGGGTCACCGCCCCCGTCGAGACACGGCGCAGCGTCCCCGAGCTCTACGGCACCCTCTGGTACGACAACCCGGAGCGCGGCTTCACGTCGTCCTCCGAGTCCCAGAACGCCTACGTCTACTTCCCCCGTGCCACCCACGTGTTCTCGGGCGGCGCCCGGCTCGGCACGTACGGGCTGGCCGGCCTCGTACAGTCCGACGACGCCGCGTACGCCGCACAGCAGGCGGGAACGCTCCCCGAGGACTTCGTCGCGTACCGTGCCGCGAGCGCCACCAGGTCGTGGTTCATGTTCGACGACGAGATCCTCGTGCTCTCGGCCGGCGTGAGCGGTCTGGCGGGCCGCGCGGCGACCACCACGGTCGACAGCCGCATCGCCGCCCCCTCCTCAACGGTCACCCTCACCGGCGGGCTCCGCGACGGGACGCCCTGGCAGCGGACCGGAACCGCCCCGCCCGCCTGGCTGAGATACGCCGACGAGGGGCAGCGGACCACGGTCGGATATGTCTTCCTCTCCGGGCCGCCGCCGGTCGTCGCGCTGGACACCGCCACCCGCAGCCGGCGGCTCGTGCGTCTCGCGAACGCGGACACCCCGGTGACCAAGCAGGTCTTCACACTGTCCTACGAACATGCCGCCGGAGCGCCACCCGCGTCCATGGCCCACGCCCTGGTCCCCAACGCCTCCGCGGAACAACTGGCGTCCTACGCCCACGGCCCTCTCTCCGTGCTGTCCAACACGGCCCGCCTCCAGGCAGCGGCACACGCGCACCTGGGCATCACCGCCGCCAACGCCTTCACTCCCGGGAAGCACAGGGCGGGGCGGCTCGCCATCGACGGCCCCGCCTCGGTCGTACTGCGCCGGGGCGAGGGCGGCACGTACTCCCTCGCCGTCTCCGACCCCACGACCATGCGGCACACCGTGTCCGTGACCCTCCACGGACGACACCTCCGGCCCGTCTCGGCCGACTCCGGGGTCCGCGTCCGCCGTGGCCCCGGCGGCACCCGCGTCGATGTCACCACCCACCACTCCTACGGCCGCAGCTTCACGGTGACTCTGACGGAGAGGCCCTGAACACTCACCACGGAGGGTCACAGCTGACGGGGCACAGCTGACGGGTCACCGCGGACAGCAAAGGCCCTGCTCCATTCCCAGGGGCGGTGAAAGAATCCGACGATGTCTTCGTCCTCACCTTCATCTCCGCCACGTGAAACGTCATCCCGAAAGCCATCCGCAGCACCACCATCCGGAACACCATCCGGAACGGTCACCGCATCGGCCTCCGGCACCTGGAAGCTCGGCGACCTGACGGTCAACCGCCTCGGCTTCGGCTCCATGCGCCTCCCCCAGAACGGCACGGCATTCGCCGACAGCGCACCCAGCGACCGGGACCGCGCCCTGCGGGTCCTGCGCCGCGCCGTCGAACTGGGCGTGAACCACATCGACACTGCGGCCTTCTACTTCTCGCGGCTGCGGTCCGCCAACGAGCTCATCAACAGCGCGCTCGCCCCGTACCCCGACGATCTGGTCATCACCACCAAGGTCGGTCCCGGCCGCGACCCTTCCGGCAACTGGGTCTGGGCCACTCCGGACCAGCTCCGCGGCCAGGTCGAGGAGAATCTGCGGCAGCTCGGCCGCGACCATCTGGACGTGGTGAACCTGCGCCTCGCGCAGAGCCAGGCATCGACGTCCGTCGCCGAACTCTTCGGCGCCCTGGCCGACCTCCGCGAAGCCGGCCTCATTCGCCACCTGGGCATCTCCAACACCACACCGGACCAGCTCGCCGAGGCACGGAGCATCGCGCCCGTGGTCTGCGTGCAGAACGCCTACGGCATAGCCGCCCCGGCCGAGGAGCACGCCTTCCTGCGCAGCTGCGGTGAACAGGGCATCGCCTTCGTGCCGTTCTTCGCCATCGTCGGGGCCGGGCGCGAGGAAGGGGTCACCGGCACCGAACCCGATGCGGTCCTCACCGTCGCCCGTCACCACGGCGTGACGCCCGCGCAGATCCGGCTGGCCTGGACGCTTCACCAAGGGGCCCATGTGCTGGCCATCCCCGGTACCGGCAACCCGGACCACCTCGTCGAGAACGTGGCCGCAGGCGCCTTGCGGCTCACCGCCGACGACCTGGCCCTCCTGACGCCATGACCGGGCCCCTGGGCGGCTACGGGGGCGGGGACAGTGGAGAGGGCGGGAGCGGCAAGGAGGGCGGGGGCGGCGACGGGTCCGTTGCGGGGCGGATTCTTCGCTGGAACCTCTTCATCGGCGGCCACCTGAGCAGCTCCGTGCCCGTGCGCCTGGTCGAACGCACAGACGCGGCCCAGTTGGTGTGGCTGGAGACCGGCACCCCGATGTGGCGTACGGAACTGCCTCGCGGGGCCCACCTCCGGGACATCCCGCCCGAGAACCGCCCGGCCCAGGGGTATCCGGCGGTGGCCGACCGGTGGCCCATGGGCAGCGCGCTCATCCACCAGCCGTTCAGCGCGGGGCACGCGGTGTTCTGGTTCTTCGGGCGGAAGCAGAAATTCCGCGGCTGGTACGTGAACCTCGAGCACCGGTCCCACCACGGCGACGACATCGACGTCACCGACCACGAGCTGGACATCACCGTCGCCCCGGACCGCAGATGGCGATGGAAGGACGAGCGGTCGTTCGCCGAGAAGACGGGCCACCCGGCCTACTGGTCGGCGCACGAGGCGGCGGCGATACGCGCCGAGGGCGAACAAGTGGCACGGCTCGCCGAAGCGAAAGCCTTCCCCTTCGACGGCTCCTGGCGCGAATTCAAGCCACCCGCCCACTGGGCGACCCCACCGCTCCCCGCCGCCCCTGCCCGCACGGTGCTCTGACCCCCATCGCGACGAGGCTTCCCCGCGCGCGACCTGATGACGCGTCGAGTGGAAGCCACCGGCGCGCTCACGGCTCTCGAACAGCGCGTACGAACGCCACGCCGGCCGTGAACGCATCAACCGCATCGGGAACCCATGGCCACCGTCGTTGCTAGCGGTCACCCAGCGTGATACACAGAGTAACCATGCATATGCGGGCAGATCTCCACACGAGCCGCAGGTCAGGGCGGCTTCTCCGGTCAAACGTGCGAGATCCGGGTAAAGAGACCCGGGAAGGCGTCGTGCGATGCCGGTTTCATCAGCGAAGATAGAGACCGACTCGTGTCGCACGGCGCGGGCGGCGAACTACCCAACAGGGGCGGTGACTTACATGATCCTGGCAGCGGAAAAGGGCGACATCACCACCATCATCGGCGGAATCGCCCCGAACTGGGGGCCGTTCGGGACCCTGGGCAATGAGGCACGCATCATGATCGAGGTGGTGATGGCGGTCGCCATCCTGCTCTGCCTCGGCATCGCGATCTGGGGTGCGGCGAAACAGCGCATCGGCGCGACGGCGCTGCGCGACACCTTCAGCGCCGAGCAGGGCAAGGGCCTGATCGTCGCGGGCCTGACCGGCGTCTTCATCATCGGATCACTGGGCACGCTGTTCACCATCGTGTACGGCATGGCTGTCTGACCCACCGCCGGCCCTGCGCCCGGTAACGGACACCGGGCCGTCCCCGTCCACCCACACCATCCATCCGTCGTGCCCACCGGCAGAGGTTGCGTTCCCTGATGTCGAGTCACCACACCGCATCCACGCGGAAACCAGCACCACTACGGTCGTACCACGCGGAACAGCACACGGCCGAGGGGGCGTACGCGGCATGAGCCAGGGCGATGAGCGCGGCTACGGCGGCAACGACGCGGGGGGCCGTACGGACGATGCGTACAGCACCCTGGGCGGGACACGACAGACGCGCACGCGGCTGCCCGGAGGCGGCGACGACGGCGACGGCTACGGCCGCCGGCCCGCGCGGAACTCCCGCTCGCTGATCATGGCTGTGGGCGTGGTGGTGCTGCTGATCGCAGCCATCGCGTTCGCGAACCAGGGCGGCGGGAGCGACGGCTCGGGCAGCGGCAACGAGAAGAAGCCCGAAGCCGCCGGAGCAGGCCCCACCGCCGCCACTGGCACGAAGCCGGTCCAGGGCAAGAACGGCACGATCGCGGCCGGCTTCGCGCACGACGAACAGGGCGCGCAGAGCGCGGCGGCGAACTACGCGGTGGCGTTGGTCTCTGCCGAGATCCTCCAGCCTGATCGCCGCAGCGAGATCGTGCGGCAGATTTTTATCCCCGAGAGGGTGGCCGAACTCGAAGCCAAGTTCGATCAGGCCTACGACAAGAACTTTCTCGACAAGGTGGGCTTGGACGAGAAGGGCATTGCGGCCCCGGGCATGACCTACGTCTCCAGGACTGCCCCGGTCGGGACGAAGACGACCGCCTCCACCGACTCATCCGCCACGGTGGAAGTCTGGTGCACCGGCGTTTTCGGAACGGCAGGAGTCAGCTCGACCAACCCTGTGAGCAACGACTGGTTCACCATGACGCTGGCGCTCCGGTGGACAGGCGAGGACTGGAAGGTCGACAGCTTTTCCCAGAAGGACGGCCCAGCTCCTGTGAACACCGACCGCACAGCTTCCGATGCCGACGAGATCGCCAAGGCTGTCGAGGAGTACGGAGGGTTCACATATGCCCGTTAGTTCACGCTTGGCACTCAAGGTCGGCGCTGTCCTGGCAAGTCTCCCAGCAGCACTGATCGTCCTGGCGGCCCGCGCAGCAGCAGCCCCCTCTCCAACCCCGACCCCTTCTGATCAAGACAAGTGTGACCTCATCGTCGGTCCCGCCAAGGACTACTGCGAGGGCGAAGCCGGTGGAAGCGCCCGCACCACCCCCACCGTCACCGACGACGCCCTGGACCCCCTCACCTCCCTCGCCCGCGGCTGCGCCGACGCCGCCGCCTACCTCGTCGGCAAGCTCAGCGAGGCCGTGGAGAGCACGGCGACCGTCGACTTCACCAACTCCACCTTCCGCACGCAGTACGCCGTCGTCTTCGCCGCGTCCACCATCCTCACCCTGGTCCTGTGGCTCTTCGCCGTGGCCAAGCGCGCCATCAGGGGCGTGCCGTTCACCACCGCGATCTCCGAAGCCATCGGTTTCCTCTGGCTCACGGTCCTGGCCTCGGCCTTCACCCCGCTCATCCTCTACGTGGTGGTCTCGGCCACCGACGGGGTCACCGAGGTCATCGCCGCGGCGACCGGCGGGCAGACCGACGTCTTCTTCGGGTCGTTCGCCGAGGCGCTCAAGAAGGGCACCGACATCGGCGGCGGGCCGATCATGCTGATCGTCGTCTCGCTCGTGTCGATCCTCGCCGCCGGCATCCTCTGGCTGGAGCTCGTGATCCGGGCCGCCCTGCTCTACGTGGGAGCCCTGCTCGGGGTCGTCGTCTACTCCGGGCTCGTCGACAAGAACATGTGGGGCCACGTCCGCCGCTGGGCGGGCATCATGATCGCTGTGATCATGGTGAAGCCGGTCATCGTGATCGTGCTCGGGCTCGCCGGGGCGCTCTCCGCCGACGACGGGCCCAACGCCTTCTCGGCCGTCGTGTCCGGCCTCGCCATCATCCTGCTGGCGATCTTCGCCTCCGCCATGATCTACCGCTTCGTGCCCGGCTTCGGCGACGAGATCCAGGGTGCCCGCACCAATCGCAAGCAGGCCACCGACGGCTCCCAGGCCGCCGCCCTGATCAGCTCGCCCGCCGCTCTGGTCTCCCAGGGCATCAAGACCCACAGCGGACGTGGCGGCGAGGGCGGTGGCGGAGGCGGCGGCGCACGGCCCGCCAACCCGGCCAGCGGTGGCGTCGCCGCTCACAGCTCCCGCACCTCCGGCGGGGGGAGCGCACCCTCGCCCCGCAGCGCGTCCGGCCCCACCTCCGGCACCCCCCACGGCAGCCGCTCCTCGCGAGCAGGCGGTTCAGGCAGCACAGGTAACACGAGCACAGGAGGTGGAGGGCGTTGACGACCCAGTCCCACACGATCGCGCCCCGCCGTACGTATCTCATCGGCCGCGCCCGGCCGAACGCGATCGTCGGCAAGAACCGTGAGACGGGCGAGATCGCGCTGATCATCGCCGGTGCGTTCCTCGGCATGATGAGCGGCCTCCTCGTCCCGGTCCTCTCCCTGCGGATCGTGGCGCTCATGGGCTTCCCCATGCTGGCCCTGGCCGTCGTGTACGTCCCCTACAAGGGCCGCACCTTCTACAAGTGGTTCGAGATCAACCGCAGCTTCAAGCGCACCCTGCGCCAGGGCACCACCTACCGCTCCGCCGCCATGGAGGCAGGGGTGCGCGGCGACGGGCGTGAGGTGGAGATCGGCCCCCCGCCCGGCATCGGCCGGATCAGCTGGCTGGCCGCACCGTTCGGCCCCGACGAGATCGCCGTCCTGCTGCACGCCGACCGCCGCACGGTCACCGCCGCCATCGAGATCGAGGGCCCCGGAGTCGGCCTGCGAGACAGCGAGGACCAGGAAGCCCTGGTCGACCGCTTCGGCACCCTCCTCAAGCACGTGGCCAACGGCGACGGCTTCGTGACCCGGCTGCAGATGCTGGCCCGCACCCTCCCGGCCGACCCCGACGCACACGCCAAGGACGTCGCCCAGCGAGGCGACCGGTCCGCCCCCGGCTGGCTCCAGGATTCGTACGACCAGCTCCAGTCGATGGTCTCCACCTCCAGCGAGCAGCACCGCGCCTATCTCGTCGCCTGCATGCACTACAGCCGCGAGCTGGCCGCCGAGGCCAACGCCATGGCCCGTGCCATGCGTCCCCAGGGCGGCCGGAAGATCGACCGTGACGCTGGCCTCGCCGTCGTCATGGCGCGCGAGCTGACCGACATCTGCGCCCGTCTCGCGGAGGCGGACATCCGGGTCCGCCAGCCGCTCGGCCAGAGCCGCCTGGCCTCGCTCGTCCACTCGATGTACGACCCGGACCACCCCATCGACCACATCCAGGCGATGACGAAGCGCAACGCCTGGCCGGCCGAACTGGACGCGGTCGAACCGACGTTCCTCCAGGCCAAGACCCGTGAGTCGACGACCCGCGCCCCCTGGTGCCACTCCACGGCCTGGGTGAAGGAATGGCCGATGACCCCCGTCGGCGTCAACTTCCTCGCCCCGCTCCTCGTCCACACGCCCGACGTCATCCGTACGGTCGCGGTCTGCATGGACCTCGAACCCACCGAGGTGGCCATCGAGCGGATGCTGACGGAGAAGACCAACGACGACGCCGAGGCGAGCCGCCAGGCCAAGATGAACCGCACGGTCGACCCGCGCGACATCGCCGCCCACGGCCGGCTCGACCAGCGGGGTGAAGATCTGGCGAGCGGCGCGGCCGGGGTGAACCTGGTGGGGTACATCACCGTGTCGTCCCGGTCCCCCGAAGCCCTCGCCCGCGACAAGCGGACGATCCGGGCCTCGGCCGGCAAGTCGTATCTGAAGCTCGAGTGGTGCGACCGCGAGCACCACCGCGCCTTCGTGAACACCTTGCCGTTCGCCACCGGCATCCGACGCTAACGAGAGGGCAGTCACGCCATGCGAGATCCGCTGTCCGCGTTGTCGGATGCCTTCACCGCCTTCCTCTTCGGGAAGGTGGAGACGACCAGGCTGCCGGTGCGTACGTCGACGGGCCAGGCCCAGGCCGTCTACCTGCCGACCGCCGCCCCCGGTCTCGGCGACTCCGGCGTGATCATCGGGCGTGAGGTGTATTCGGGCAAGGGCTACATCTACGACCCCTTCCAGCTGTACGGCCAGCAGCTCCCCGCCCCGCACTGGCTGGTACTCGGCGAGTCCGGCAACGGCAAGTCGGCGCTGGAGAAGACGTACGTACTCCGCCAGCTCCGCTTCCGCGACCGTCAGGTCGTCGTCCTCGACGCCCAGGGCGAGGACGGTGTCGGCGAGTGGAACCTCATCGCCCAGGAGCTGGGCATCACGCCCATCCGGCTCGACCCGACCGCCGCGCTCAACGACGGGATCCGCCTCAACCCCCTCGACCCCTCGATCACGACGACGGGCCAGCTGGCCCTGCTCCGCACGATCATCGAGGTCGCCATGGGCCATGGCCTCGACGAGCGGTCCGGCTTCGCCCTCAAGGTCGCGCACGCGTACGTCAACGAGATCATCACCGAGCGCCAGCCGGTCCTGATGGACATCGTGGAACAACTGCGGCACCCGAAGCCCGAGTCCGCGGAGGCGATGAACGTCGACATAGACGACGTACGCGCCTGGGGCCTGGACGTCGCCCTCGTCCTGGACCGGCTCGTCGACGGTGACCTGCGCGGCATGTTCGACGGACCGACCACCATCGGCATCGACCTCGACGCCCCGCTGATCGTCTTCGACCTCTCGCACATCGACCGCAACTCCATCGCGATGCCGATCCTCATGGCGATCGTCGGCGTATGGCTGGAACACACCTGGATCAGGCCCGACCGGAAGAAGCGCATCTTCCTGGTCGAGGAGGCCTGGCACATCATCAACTCCCCGTTCGTCGCTCAGCTCTTCCAGCGACTGCTGAAGTTCGGGCGCCGCCTCGGTCTGTCCTTCGTGGCGGTCGTCCACCACCTCAGCGACGTCGTCGACGGAGCGGCGGCGAAGGAAGCGGCAGCCATCCTCAAGATGGCCTCGACCCGCACGATCTACGCCCAGAAAGCCGACGAGGCCAGAGCGACGGGCAAGGTCATCGGCCTGCCCCGATGGGCGGTCGAGATCATCCCCACGCTGACTCCGGGCATCGCCGTATGGGACGTCAACGGCAACGTCCAGGTCGTCAAACACCTGATCACCGAGGCCGAACGCCCCCTGGTCTTCACCGACCGCGCGATGACCGAGGGCTCGACGGCGGACCTGCTCCCCGAGGACGTACGAGCCGCGGAGCTGGAGGCGGAGCAGCGAGCGGCACGGATCGAGCACCAGCAACGGCTGAACGAGTCGTCCGAGTCGACGGTGGCATGAGATGGCACGCCAGGCAGCACCCGGCACGGGGCGCAGCGAGGGCGGTATCCCGGACGGCCTGCTGATCGGCCTCCTGGTCTTCCTGTTCGGGCTCACGGTCCTCGCCTGGACGGCCACCGGCCTGGCAGGGCTGTTCGCCCACGGGGCCTGGCCCGGCGGCGTGAGCTTCGCACGGACGCCCCTGGCCCTCCGCGCCCTGGCCGTCGAACCGACGGACCTGCCGGGCGCCTGGCCGGACACCCCACGGGGTGAGCTCTCCGGATACGGCCTGTTCTGGGGCCTGTTCATCGGCGAGACGATGGTGATGCTGGTCCTGGCGGTCTTCGTGGCGGGCGTCGTGACCCGGTATCGACTGGTCCGGAACCGCAAGGCCGCGTCCTCGCACGAACCGCACGAGGAGCTCGGCCAGGAGCACGACCGGGGACCGGCCGGCGAACGGAGACCGGGCAGGGAACGGGCCTACGAGTACGACCGGGGGCCCCGCCGGGAACCAGCAGACGATCACGACCGCGTGACCGGTCGCGGCCGGCAGTACGACGAAGACCGGAGCTTCGCCCCGGAGCGGCAGCCCGTACGCACTCGGCCTACGGCCGCCAGGCAGCCCGCCGCCGTCGAGGTGACGCCCGCAGCCCCCGCGGAAGGGGCCCCCGTCGCCGCGTACCTGCCTGATCCCGCCGCCCCGGCCGTCGTCCCCACGCCCCGCGGCCCCCACGTCCTGTACGGCGCTTCCGCCACCCGCCGCCCCGCGGTCGTCCAGGCCATCCGGGACGCTGACGGCCCCGCACTCGTCGTCACCTCGGACCCCAGCGTCTGGGCCGAGACGAAGGACGCCCGCAGCAAGCTGGGGCCGGTCCTCGTCTACGACCCGGGGCACCTCTGCGACACCCCGGACCGCCTTCACTGGTCCCCGACCGCCGGTTGCGAGGACCCCGCCACGGCGGCGGCGCGGTCCGCCGCACTCCTCACCCCCGTACGCCCCCCGGCCAGGGCTGACGCGGCGGTGGCCGACACCGCGCAGACCCTCCTGCAGTGCTGGCTGCACGCCGCCGCCGTTGACGGCCGGCCCTTCCGGCAGGTCCACCGCTGGGCCTCCGGATCCGGCGCCCACGAACCGGTGCGCCTGCTGCGTACCCACCCCAAGGCCGCCTCCGGACTCGCCGGCCTGCTGGAGTCCGCGCTCACCGCCTATCCCGAACGCCGGGAGATCGCCCAGGAGCTGACGGTACGGGCCTTCGCGGCTCTCTCCTCGGTCCACATCCGCGAGGCCTGCACACCCAACCGAGCCGATGCGCTCGTGCTGGAATCATTTGCCCGCGAGGGGGGAACGCTCTATGTGGTCGGTGAACCCATCGAGGATCCCCGCCACCACCCCGGTGCGATGCCCCTGCTCACCGCACTCGCCTCGCACGTGGTCGAGCACGGCCGCCGCATGGCCGCACGGTCAACCGACGGTCGGCTCGACCCACCAATGACGCTCGTCCTGGACGACGTCGCCGCCGTGGCGCCACTCCCCCAGCTTCCGGAGCTGCTCTCAGCCGGCCAGGACCAGGGGATGCCCGCCCTGGTCCTGCTCCGCTCCGAGGAACAGGCCCGCGCCCGGTGGCAGGAGCGCTTGCCGACTCCCTGACGCCGTGAACCGGCCCTCAGGTGCTTCTGACCGCACGGCTTCGCGGGACGCCCCCGCTCCGCCACAACCAGGCCGGGCCGAACGCCGGCACTCCCACGGGGCCTGATCGAACGGCCCGGCGCAGCACGTCAGATGCTCGTACCGCGCGCGATGCGGTACACCACGTTCGGACGCAGTGGCCCCTCGGGCACGGTGGGGTCGTCGAAGTCTTCGGCCGGCTCTCGGGTCATGCCGATCCGGCGCATCACCGCCTGGGAACGGAGGTTGGAAGCCGTCGTCACGGCAAGGATCTCGGGGAGCTCAAGAGCGTCGAAGCCGTAAGCCAGAACACGCAGCGCGGCCTCGGTGGCGTAGCCCTGGCCCCAAGCCGGGCGGGCGAGCCGCCAGCCGATCTCGACCCCGGTGAACGGCATGTAGTCATCGACCTGGTCCAAGCCCGCGAAGCCGATGAACTCGCCCGTGGCCTGCACCTCTACCGCCCACCACCCGTAGCCCCGCTGCTCGAACTCGGCCTGGAACCGTGCCACGGAGGCATCGCTCTGTTCGCGGTCGAGCAGGTCGCCCAAATGCTCCCGCACTTCGGGATCGGCATTCATCGCCGCCCACGGTCCAAGGTCGGAGTCCCGCCATCGACGGAGGACGAGGCGATCGGTACGAAGTTCAGCCATGCAACCCAGCCAATGTGACCCCCGGCCTCAGGGCAATCGCTTTTCCCGCAGGTGCCACCCCGGGAGAACCGAACGCGGTCACAGCACTAGCGGCGGATCTCGAACTCCAACTCCAGAGCCTCCGGATCATCACCCATGGGCATCGTCTGCCCGGACGGGACGAAGCCGATCCTCCGGTAGGACGCCGCGGCACGCGCGTTGTCCTCGTGGACGTGGAGCCGAATCCGTTCCACCGGCGGGTCTACCAGAGACCAGGACCAGTCGATCGCCTCCCGGAAGAGCGCGTCGACCACCCCTCGCCCCCGGTGCCCGGGGCGGACGTACACCCCCACCACATGCGTCTGGTCCACCTCCGCCGCCTCCCCGAATCCCGGCTCGCCCCCGGGCCGCTCGACGAGGACCGACACGGTCCCCGCCCACTGCCCTTCGGGCCCCTCGGCGATGAACTGACGGCTGTGCACCCCCTCGGCAGCACGCGCCGTCCGCTGCTGCCAGAACTCGTCCGGCCTGGTTCGCGCCTGCTCGTAGGTCTCCAGGAAGGCGAGGTGCGCCACCGGATCCCGCAGCGCCTCCAGCCGTAGCTCCCTGGCCCGCGCCCACTCCTCTGCCCGCACCGCACGCACGACGTAGTCCATACGCCGATCGTGCCCCCGCCGTCCCCGACTCGGCAAACGAAATCGACCCGGGCCTCAGTCCTCCAGCGACACAGCGTTCTTGGCACGGTCGACGGAGGCCTCGGGGGCAGGCCCGCCAGGGTTCTCGGTGGCCAGCGCCTGATTCAGCCTGACGAAGGCGCGCATCCGCTCCTCGTAGCGGACGAACGCGGCCCGGTGGTCTCCTGGCGCCCCCGCGAGGCAGTCGGCCAGCACATGAGCGCCTACGAGTGCCAGGCTGGTGCCCTGACCCGAAAGCGGCGAAGGGCAGTAGCCGGCATCACCGAGCAGGGTCACCCTGCCCTTCGACCAGCGGTCCATCCGGATCTGCGCCATGGCGTCGCAGTAGAAGTCCGGCGCGGCAGCAGCGGCTTCGGCAAGCCGCCGCCCCTCCCAGCTCAGCGCCGCTAGCCGCTCCGTGACAAGACGGCGGAGCGCATCCGTGTCACGGGCGAGCGGGGCGGACTCGAAACCGAACGCGACCCTGACCTCGGCGTTGTCGCGTACGGGCATGATGCCGAAGCCGGCATCGCCGTCGCGAAGCCAGACCTGCCAGTCCTCCAGACCGAGGAAGTTCTCCGCGCTGAACACCGACAGGTAGCTGCCGAGGTGGTGCGCGAAGCGATCCTCGGGCCCGAAGACCAGCCCTCGCACCGTCGAGTGCAGTCCGTCGGCGCCCACGACGACATCGAAGGTGCGGGGCACCCCGCGGGCGAACTCCACCCGCACGCCGCTCTCGTCCTCGTCCAGCACGGTGACGGTGTCCCCGAAGACGTACTCCACATCACCCCGCGTGCGCTCGTACACCAGGTGCACCAGGTCCTCACGCAGCACTTCGATGTCCTCGCCGTCCAGTCGGCCGCTGCTGTAGGTGGACTCGGTGGAACGGTGGATCTCCTTCCCTTCGGGATCGAGCACCGACATGCCCCGCATACGGGTACGTACCTTTCGCGCCGGCTCCAGCAGGCCCATCCGCTCGATCACATCGAGCGCGACTCCCCGCACGTCCACGGCCTGTCCGCCGGGCCGCAGCCCGGGCCCCCGCTCGACGACGGTGACCGCGAACCCATGACGGTGCAGCCAGTAGGCCAGAGCGGGCCCGGCGATTCCTCCGCCGGAGATGAGAACAGTGCGCATCAGAAGCTCCTCTCGTACGCTGTACTCAGCTGAACGTACGGCGTACGCGCGGCCCCGCACCAGGAGGCCATACACGCGCCTGCACTAGGACAGGGGCCCTGCAGCCACCATCGGCGCGGCTCCGGGCTGCACTAGTACAGCAGAAGAAAGAGACTTCACGTGACCGACATCACATCCCTGCGGGACGAGCCGCCGTACCTGCGCATCGCCTCCGAGATCCGGCGACGCATCAGCGCGGGTGAACTCGCCCCCGGGGACCGCGTGCCCTCCACCCGGCAGATCGCCAGGGACTGGGGCGTGGCGCTCGCCACCGCCACCAAGGCCCTGACCACCCTCCGCATGGAGGGAGCCGTCGAGACGAAACCGCGTACGGGCACGGTGGTGGCAGCTGCACCGACGACGGCACGGACCCGCGGGCGCCGGCCCCAGGGCCCGTCCGCCGGCTCCCCCACGCAGCCTCCCGCCGAGCAGGAACTCACCCTGGACCGGATCGTGCGCACCGCCATCGACATGGCGGACTCCGAAGGTCTCTCGGCCCTCTCGATGCGGGGCATCGCCTCCCGGCTCGGCGTCGCCGCGATGTCTCCGTACCGGTACGTGACCAGCAAGGACGAACTCATCCTGCTCATGGCGGACGCGGCCTACGGCGAGCAGTTCTACCCGGCCACGGCGCCGACGGGCTGGCGTGCCCGAGCGGAACTCGGTGCCCGGACGCTGTGGACCCTCCACCGGCGCCACCCGTGGCTGGCCCAGCTGGAGTCGCTCACCCGCCCGTTGCTCGTGCCCAACCTGATGGTGCACGGCGAATGGTCACTGAGCGCCCTCGACGGCCACGGCCTCGACCCCACCACACTGTTCGACATCCACGTCCTGCTCTACAGCCACGTCCAGGGGCTGGCGGTCCATCTGGAGCGGGAGGCGCACGCGGCGGCGACCACCGGCCAGTCCGAGGACCAGTGGATGGACAGTCGCGCCACGGAGCTCCAGAGCCTTGCCGATTCCGGCCGCTTTCCGACCTTCGCGCGCGTGGTCGCGTCCTTCGGCGACGGCTACGACCTCCGCCTCGACAACCTCTTCGAGCTCGGCCTCAAGGCTCTCCTCGACGGACTGACCCCGACGATCGAAGCCGGCGGAGGTGAGCCCAACAGATAGCAACACTGTGGGGCCCCGCGCCGTGGGCCCCAGAGGCCTCTGGAACGCAGAAAAGCCCCGTGCCACAAGGGCACGGGGCTTTCCCGGAATAATTGTTCGGCGGCGTCCTACTCTCCCACAGGGTCCCCCC